>DATGMN010000042.1:0-229638 GCA_035293585.1 Bradyrhizobium sp.
ACAACCAGCTGGCCGGCAGATTTTCCGGTGGAAAACTCTAGGCATCCTATGAAGGATGTCGCCTCAGCACCGATGCCATCGGTGTTCAACCGGCCTTTTGGGAAAATCCCGTCAATTTGCGCGTTTCAGCTCCCTCATTCATGCTGGCCCCCTAGGAGGTGCTACATGCGCGTCGCCACGGCGGTGCAGTTGAAAGGCGGGACAGGGAAGACCACCGCGATCCTAAACACGGCCGTGACCGCGGCCGGTCGGGGTCTTTCAGTGGCCGTTGCCGACACGGACCCGCAAGCGTCGAGCGCGATGTGGGCCGCGGCGCGTGGGCACGACGTTCCCTTCGTTAGGTCCGTGCCCGCACGTCAACTCTCGGCCTGGCTGGCGGAAACCGAGACCGCCTTCGACCTGACCCTGGTCGACACCCCAGCGCATGACACGGACACCCTAGCTGATGCCGCCAAGCTCGCGGACCTCGCGATCATCGTCACCGAGCCGACCTACCTGGCGAACGCCGTGGCGACCCGCATCCAGGCTGCGTTCGTCCAAGAAGGCATCGACTACGCGATCCTTTTGACGCGCACGCCGTCTCAACTGAACCGGCGGCTCAATCATTGGCTTGCGCTGCATCGGCAGCTCGGGACGGTGGTCGACGCACACCTTGCCTATCGCGTTGCCTATCAGGACGCCGTCGCGCTGGGGCTTGGCGTCGTCGAATACGAACCTGGCGGGCCCGCAGCGCAGGAGGTCAGCGCAGCAACAGATTGGATCCTCAGGAAATTGGAGCTGGTTTAGTGAACAAGCGTACCGACCCCTCTACGGCTTTTGCGGCATCGGCGCAGCATTTGCGAAAGGCCTTGCGTGACAGCGCGCCCGGCCGGCAGGTGATTGGGGCCACCACAGAATGCTGCCGCACGACCCTGACTGTCAGTGAGGACCTTCATCGCGCCGTCCGCCGGCTGGCAGCCGATGCCCGGTGCAAGGTGAACGACATCGTCGTTATCGCGATCGAGGACGCTCTTCGGAAGAAGGAAGCTCTCCCCGGCAATCCCAGCCGGCTCGACCTCCGTCACCGGCTCGGTTTCCCCGTATCGGAATACGATCCGTCCACACCGGGCACCTCCTCCGAGGGTCTCAAATAGCGGTGCAGGATCATCTTGGCAGTCCGTTTGCTGCGTCCCTCGCCTCCCTCAGAAGGACCTTGCTCCGATCGCTCAGCAACAACGCGTGCGAATGAGGGAGTACGAGATACACCTAGAGAACCGACTAGGTGTATCTCCGACGGACGCTAGGCGGGAAGGAGCATGCGTCGCAAGAAAGAGCTTCGGACTTGCCATAGCATCGCGGAAGATGCCTTCAAATTAAGGAGGCACCTACCCTTGAACCTGTCATATCAGTTCATCCATGTCGAGCCCTTCAGCCGCGAGGGTGCGCATCTGAAAGGCTCGACGAAGCGCAAGTGCTCGATGTTCGACATCCGCGACGAGATGATCCGCGCGCCCCACGCATGTGACCACGTGACCGATCCACAACCGCCGAACCTGATCTTCGGCTTGCAGCCGGGCGCGGCGTTCGATCTGGCCGCCAGGCGCGCCGCGAAAGCGGTCGATAAGGTGGGGCGCCGCCTGCGGCCGGAAGCCCATGTGGTGCTGGTCGGAGTCGCCACGTGGCCCGAGCTCACGGCCGAGGTTCAGCAAGACGCAGAATCACACGATTGGTATGTGCGGTGGCGGGACGCGACCGTCGCATGGCTGCAGTCGCAGTGGGGCGATCTGCTGGTCACCGTCGTCGAGCACCTGGATGAGCTGCGCCCGCACATCCACTACATTGTGATCCCCGAACTGGAGCCGGACAACCGGCTCCGCATCGCGAGCATTCATGCCGGGTACCGCGCCTCCTCCAATTGCAAGAACGGCGGCGGGACGCCGCGCGAGCAGAGCGAGGCGTATAAGGAGGCGATGAAAGCCTTCCAGGACTGCTATTACGAACAGGTCGCCGTCCGCTGCGGGCTCACCCGGATCGGACCGCGGCTGCAGCGGTTGACGCGAGACGAATGGAAGGAGCGCAAGCGGCAGGCCGAAATTCTCGCTCGGGAACATGCGCGGCTCGACGATCGTCTGGCCACGATCAAGCGGCAGGCGCGCGAGTTCGTGGCCGAGAAGATCGCTGCGGCCAACGCGACCGCACAGTCCAAGATCGACAGCATCGCGACGCGGTCGCATCACGACATCACCGGCCTGAAGCAGGAGGCCAACCGCCGTATGGCGATCCTGCGAGACAAGAAGACGGCACTGGCGAGTCAGCTCGAGGAAAAGGACGCGGTCATCACCGCGCAGGAGGAGCAGATCGCGCAGATGCGGGAGTTGCTGGCGCAGCACGGGATCGGCGACGGATGGACGCGTTGATCTTTAAGGCCGTACAGCATCAACGCCGATATCGCGCAGCTATGGCGACGACTGCCTCAGGCGCCGCAATACAAGAAAGAGGCAAAATTCTCGCGCCTTCGGGCGGCACGATCTCGACGGGTACGGTCCGCCTACTCGTCGTGTTCGGCTGTTCCGAGTGCGAACGAGACGGTCAGGCTATAGCTGCCGTCGCTGCCGCTCGTTGATTTCATGTACGGCATCTGATCGACGCCGACGATCTGCGCTTCCAGCGGCTGGGCGGCGCTGGACTCCACCACGGCGGAGGAGGCGCCGGGGAACATGCTTGAAACAGTCACCTGCGGCGGCACGATGTCCGGAAATTGCGCCACCGGGATGCGTAACAGGGCCAGTCCGCCTGCGATGGTGATGACGAACGCGATGACGATGGCGAGCCGCGGGCGATCGACCAAGACGGCGGATATCACGTCACTGGCCACCCTTCTTGTCCAGATCGGCGGAATTGTTGGCGCCAGGGGGCGGAGGTTTTAGCGCGCTGCCGACTGTCGGCGCGCCGGCGTCGTGCCAAGGCTGGTCGATGCGGGACTGCTCGGAGCCGCGCTCTGGCCGGTATCCGCGCCACTCTCCGTCATCTCGCCCTGGACCTGCTGGCTCGCCGGTCCCGGTTCGACCCTGGCGCCTGGACGAACACGCTACAGCCCTTCGACGACGACGCTCTCGTCCTGCTTCAGGCCCGATATCACGCCGGCCAGCGTCGGCGTCGATTGTCCCAGCTGGATGCGGCGCTGCTCGGCCGTATTGTCGTTTCCGACAATAAACACGTAGCTTCCCTGCTGGTCCGAGAGCACGGCCGCTCGCGGCACAGCGAGCACGTCGATCGGCTGCACGCATTCAAGCAAAACGGTGACGAACTCACCATCAAACAATTCGCGGATTGGCGCTCCGCTGCCTTTGACTTCTTGGATCGGTGGATTGGCAATCTGGCCGCGCAAGGTGATTGTATCCGCGAGGTGAGGTCGGTGTAGCCGAGGCTTATTTCCGACGCTTTCACTTGCGCCTGTGCCGATTGCACCTGAGCCTCGAGGCTGCGTTGGTTGGCTATCGCCGCGTCATAGCACGAGCCAGCTGACGGCGACCTCGTCACGCGGTCTATGTACCAACGATAGAAAAGCTTGGGCGACGTCCTCCGGCTGGTACCGGCGCGGGATCAATTCTGTGCCCTGACATATTCGCCCGTGAACGAAGCCCGGCGTATCCGCCATCGCGGGAAAGACCGCGCAAACATGAATGTTTCGCTCGTTTGCGAGCTCCTGCCGCAAGCTCGCGGTGAAGCCGCGCAAGCCGAATTTGCTGGCCGTATAAGCGGCCGCAAACGGCGTGGGCGCTCAAAGGCCACTCAATTCGGCTTCCTGTACGAGGAGTTGCGGCGATCCATTTTGTCCCGATTCCGCACGAATGTCTTGTTTTCCGGGCTCTCCGAGAAGGACCGCCCAATGGGTCGCAACTCAGCCCCTTTCCGGCATGTCGCAGCGGAGGTCGGCGGCGGCCCCCAAGAACTAGCGCCTTCCCTCCCGGCCCGATCGGCGGAATCATGGGCCAAGCTCGCCGTCCTGTGCGATCCCGCCCCGAATGAGGCCTATGAGGTCGAGCCGGCCAACTACCCCGCCGGTTGGTTCACCGTCCGCTGCAACGGGATCCCGGTCGGGCATGCGGCGCGCCGCGAGGCCGCCGAACGCTAGGCCACGGGCCCCGGCCATCGGCACAGCTTGCGGAAGCCGAAGGCACACGAGCACTGATGGCGGAAACTGGCTGGCGGCGGCCCTCGACGACGTGTCGGCTCTGCCGGATGGTCGCATCCTCCGGACGCTGGGCGCTGCCAGCCGCTATGGCGTCGCTCTTCAATACCAGGATCGTCGCTGGCGTCGTTCTGGCGGCCCGGTCTCCTCAAGATGCAACGAAGGATCGCCTGATCGGGCGCCGCTGAGAGTGCAGTAATCGAACAGCCCTCAGCGTCGCTGTCTGACTGCCGCAACACATCGGCCATCAGCATTCACGAGCCGGGGGTCCACTTCCAGACGATGTCAGCGACCCTGACCGGCTTCGGGATCAGTCCGAGGCGGGCAAAGCGGTCGGCCACCGACTGCTGGACCTTGATGGTGTCCTCGTCGACGGGAACGACGCTGTAGTTGGACCGTCCGACAAAACGCCTGATCGCCTCGATGTCGACCCCGGTTGCGGAGGCCTGCGCCTCGGCGACCTCTTCATGATGCGCGTTGGCCCAGATGCCTTCGGCGGCGAAGACGTCGTTGAGGCGCCTCACAACGGAGGGATATCTCTCGACGAGATCCGCACGCACGATGACGAACGCGTTGGGCTGGTGGATGTCCCTGGCGAACACGAGCACCCGTGCATCGCCCTTCAACTCCGCCAGAGCGAGATAAGGATCCCAGATTACCCAGGCGTCGACCGCGCCCTGGGCGAAGGCCGCGGTCGCGTCGGCCGGCGCGAGCGGGATCGGCTCGATGTCGCTCCATGCGATACCGGCCTTTTCCAGTGTTGCCACCAGCAGATTATGCGCGCTTGACCCCTTGCCGAAGGCGATGCGCTTGCCCTTGAGGTCGGAAATCGAGGTGATCGGGGAACTCTTGCGCACGACAATCGCCTGCGTGCCACCGCCCTGCTTCACTGCAGCAGCGTACCGTATCCCCGCGTTCGCGGCCTGCGCGAAGATCGGCGGGGCGTCACCGACATAGCCGAAGTCGACGCTGCCGACATTGATCGCCTCGAGCAGCGGCGGGCCGAACTGGAAATCGACCCATTGCACATCCACCCCGAGCGGCTTGAATGCATCCTCGACCGTATGCCGCTGCCTGACCGCCGGGAAGAAGAAGCCGCCCTTTTGGGTGCCGATCCGGATGACCTTGGGTCGATCGTCGCCGCTCATCGCCGTCGTCGATGACAGCACGACAGCCGCCGTGCTTGCCAGCGACATCCGCAGAAACTCCCGGCGCTTCATGCACGGTCTCCAATTCGAAAAGCAACGCCGCGATTGAATTCGCAGCCGCAAGCCGGCCGTCATCTCCGGCCTGAGGTGGTGCGCGACGGCGGCGCGCTACACCTTGATCGGCACGAAGTGATTGACGGCGATCAGCACGACCAGCAATGCGATGCCGATGCCGAGGCTCCAGCCGATCAACTTCTTCTCGATGGGGAGCAGAGGTTCGGAGACACCCCTGGTCTCTTCCTCTATGTTCGTCTGCGACATGTTGCGTCCTTTCGCGGGATCAGCTTGCGAGCGGCGGCTTGAAGCCGGAGAAAAACAGCCAGGAGATCAGGAGCCCGACCCAGATCACGAACCCGAACAGGCTGACGAAATAGACCGCGGCGAGCCTGCCGAAGCCCTGCTGCCACAGCTTGCGGAAATCGGAGAGCACGCCGATCGAGAAGAAGGTCAGGATGAAGAAGATCACCCGGAACACGTTGGCCTCGCCTGCCGCCGCCGGCAGGGCCTTCGCAATCTCCGGCGTGGTGCCGAGTGCAAGCCAGAGCGAGATCGCGAACACCAGGACGAAGCCGAGGATGAATTTGGGGAACCGCTGCCAGATCTCCCCGGCTTTCGCCTTGTCCGGCCCCTTGTCGATATGGTTGGTCCAGATGTAGCCCAGGATGAACGCCCAGATCCCGATGAAGATGTCGATGAAGATCTTCACCGTGGTCGTGGTCGCGAGAATCCAGCCGGGCTGGTATTTGATGCCTTCGGCCGCGGCCTTGGCCATCACCAGCGACTCGGTGATGCCGCCACCGGCAACCGCCGCGCCGTCGGTCTTAATCGCAAGGCCGATCCAGGCACCTGCGACCAGCGGCTCCTGCCACAGGAAGGTCTGGGCCAGGAACGGCAGGATGAGAACCTCAACCACCGCAAAGACGACCACGAGCGATGAGACCAGCACCGGCACCGCCGGCCGGGCGCGGATCGCGCCTCCCGTGGCGATGGCCGCCGCCACGCCGCAGATGGAGATGCCGGAGGCCAGCGGCACCGACCATTCGCGGCTGAAGCCGAACCATTTACGCGCGATGAAATAGACCACGGCCCAATAGATCAGATAGGCCTCGACGATCGCGGCCGCGCCGCGCAGGAGCAGCGAAGACGCGAGATTGAGGCGTCCGGCCGCGGTCACTGCAACAGTGGCGCCGAGAATGACGATCGCGATCTTGATGTAGAGCTCCGGGCGAATCGCCTCCTTCAGCCAGGCGGCGAAACCGGGGAAAAAGTTGGCGATCACCAGCCCGAACAGGAGGGCTATGATGTAGCCGCCTTCATTGGTCAACTTCAGCGACCAGCCGATGCCGAATTTCTGCTGTTCGGCCGGTGTCACCGCAGCGATGCGGGCGTAGCTACCCAGCACCCAGGCTGCATAGGCGATGGCGAACACGGCAGTAAAGGCGAGCGCGAATTTCCTGACGTCGCCGCCCAATGCACTGACGCCGATCGACAGCACGAGGAGCAGTGCCACGTAGGTGAGCAGCAGCGAGACAATGCCGCCGATCGGGGCGTACGCCTTGGCGACGGGGGCAAGTGCGCTTGCGATGTCGGTATAGACCGAGGTCGTCACCGCCCACCCCAACAAATCGGTGCCGCTGACCGAGAACAGCGCCAGCGCAAACACCAGAAGGCCGATCGCGACCGCCAGCCAATCTTCGTTGAGCCGCGCCTTCAGCACGGCCGGCTCCGATACCTTAACAGCAATGTCCGACATGTTCTTCCCCGACCCGATGCGCCCGATCATGGGCGAATTCGCCTCACGTGAATCTTGGCCCAAAAGAAAGGCTCGGCAATCCTATGAAATTTCTTTGTTTGAAGCGGTACGGCAAACACCTTCTCCCGAGCCGCTGCGGCATAGAAGAAATGGGTTTCCCGGGCGGACGTGAAGCCTCGGCCGTGGCCAAGGGCCGTCACCACGTCGCGATGTACGTCCCCTTGAAGCGCTTCTCCAGGAACTCTTTGACGGGCTGCGAGTGATAGGCCGCGATGAGTTGCGCGACCCAGGGCTTGCCGCTGTCCTCCTCGCGGACCGCCAGGATGTTGACCCAGGGTCCATCAGGCGCCTCGCGTGCGATGGCGTCGACCGCCGGGTTGAGCCCGGCCTGCACCGCATAGTTGTTGTTGATCGATACCAGATCGACATCCTGCAAGGCACGGGGAAGCTGCGCCGCGTCCAGCTCGACGAACTTCAGCTTCTTCGGATTGTCGGTGATGTCGGCAACCGTGGAAGCGACGTTGGTCGTATCCTTCAGCTTGATCAGGCCATGCAGGGCCAGGATCATGAGGCCGCGGGCGCCGTTCGACGGGTCGTTGGCGATCGCGACGCGCGCGCCCTCCGGAAGGTCGCCGAGCGTCTTGTACTTCAGCGAGTAGACACCCTGAGGCGACGCGATGGTGCTCGCGACCTTGACGATCTTCCAGCCCGTCTTCGATATCTGATTCTTCAGGTACGGCTCGTGTTGAAACGAATTGGCCTCGAGGTCGCCAAGCGCAAGGGCCTGGTTCGGAATCACGTAGTCGGTGAACTCGACGACTTTGATGTCGAGCCCGTGCTCGGCGGCGACTTTCCTGACGACATCCATGATCTCGGCATGCGGGCCTGCGGTCACGCCGACGCGAATCGTCTCGGCGTGGCCAGGGCTTCCGAGCGCGAGAATGGACGCAACGAGGAGAGCGGGAAAACGCATCAATTTCTCCGATAGAAAAGGAAGGGAAGCGGCACTCACCACACCGGCACGATGAAACGGCCATATTTCCTGGTGATGTAGTCCTTCACCTCGGGTGAGCGGTAGATCGAGACGAAACGCAGAAGCCGCGGATCATCTTTCCTGTCGGTGCGCGCCACGAACTGCAGGGCATAGCGCGGATCGCTGAAACCATCGGCGATCAGCAGGCTTTCGGGATCGCCGCCGGAGGCGATCAGATAGTTGATGCTGACCTGCGCGAGCTCGACATCGTCGAGCACCCGTGGCAGCTGCGGCGCTTCGATCTCCAGGAACTTCAGGTTCTTGGGGTTGTCGACGATATCGCGGACGCTGGCTTTCTCGCCGGCTCCCTCGCGCAGCTTGATCAGCCCTGCCTTCTCGAACAGCAGCAATCCGCGCGCCTCGTTCACGGGATCGTTGGCGACCGCCGCCCGCGTGCCCGGATGAACCTCGCTGAGCTTGGCGATCTTCTTCGAGTACAGACCGACGGGAAGCACGTAAGTCGGCGCAATCGCAGTGAAACTATAGCCGCGCGTCGCAACGGCGTTGTTGAGGAAGGGCGTGTGCTGGAACAGATTGGCGTCGATGTCACCACTCTGCAGCGCCTCGTTCGGCGTCACCCAATCGGAAAATTCGATGACCTTGACGTCGAGGCCCTGCTCCTTGGCGCGCGTGGCGGCAAACTGGATGATGTCGGCAATCGGACCGCCGGAGGTGCCGACCTTCAGCGGCTCGGCCGCCACACCGGGGCCCGTGATGCCAAGCGCAAACAGTGTGCTTGCCGCTACAATCGCAAGCACGATCCGCCGATTGTGACCGCCTACTCTCATACCGCGCTTCATGAACGCTCCCCTCTTGATCCGGCTTCAGGAGTTACTCGACCGCTGCCGGCAGCGGTGCGGTCAGCCCACCCGCGATGCCGGTGTCCCGAACATGCCGGTAGGAGGCGCCGATATGAGTTTCCGGCAGACGCGCCGATGTGCCGAACAGCTTTTGCCGCAGGGTCCCTTCACGATAGGATGTCTTGTAAGCGCCGCGCTCCTGCAGGATCGGCACGACGAGGTCGACGAAATCCTCCAGTCCCTCCGGCGTCACCACACGGCTGAGATTGAATCCATCGATCCCGGTGTCCTCGACCCAGCTCTGCAGCTCGTCGGCCACCTCCTCCGCCGATCCCACGAAAGGCTTCGTCCGGCTGCCAAGCCCCATCTCGCCGAGCAGTTTTCGCAGCGTCCATTGCTCGCTTGAACGCGTGGTCAACGCTTCCAGGATCGACTGCATCGCGTTGGTTTGCTCGTGCCGCAGCGGCGCATCGAGGTCTTCCTTGGCATAGTCGATCCCGACGGAGCTGGCGAAATGCGCCAGCGCGCCTTCGACGCTGCCGTAGGACCGGTAATCGGCGAATTTGTCTTCCGCCTCCTTGCGCGTCCGCCCGACCACGACCGCGCGACTTGCGAACACGATGACGTCCTCCGGACGGCGGCCGTTCCTGACGGCTTGGGCCCTGACGTCCTTGACCAGGGCGCGCACATTGTCCTTGGTCGAGGTCGCCAGAAAAATGCACTCGGCGTGCCGGGCCGCGAACGCCCGTCCCCGCGTCGAGACACCGGCCTGGAACAGAACCGGCGTACGCTGCGGCGAGGGCTCGCTGAGATGGACGGCATTGATCCGGTGGCGCCGCCCGACATGGTTGATCGCGTGGACCTTCCCGGGATCCGCATAGGTGCGGTTGATCCGGTCGACCAGAACGGCGTCGTCCTCCCAGCTGCCTTCGAGCAGCTTGTAGATCGCCTCCATATATTCGTCGGCGAGGTCATAGCGATCATCGTGCTCGATCTGCCGGTCGAGGCCCATCGCCCGCGCGGCACTGTCGAGATAGCCGGTGACGATGTTCCAGCCCGCCCTGCCCTTGGTGAGGTGATCGAGCGTCGACAGACGGCGCGCGAACAGATAGGGCGACTCGTAGGTGGCGTTCGAGGTGACGCCGAAGCCGATGTCCTTCGTCACCGCCGCCATCACCGGCACGACAAGCAGTGGATCGTTGATCGGAATTTGCACGGCGCCGCGGATCGAGGCCGCCGGCGAACCGCCGTAGACGTCGTACACGCCGATGATATCGGCAAGAAAGATCGCATCGAACAGGCCGCGCTCGGCCGTCCGAGCCAGATGCTGCCAATATTCGATGTCCGTATACCGCGGCGACCGGTCGCGCGGGTGTGCCCACATCCCGTGCTGGATGTGGCCGACGCTGTTCATGTCGAAGGCGTTGAGCCGGATTTGCTTCGGCATGACCGGTTCACCGATGACGCAGGCGACGGTTGACCCGGCGAGCCAGATAATCGCCGGCGGTCTGCACGGTCTGGACCAGCGCAATCAGGACGACGACCACCGCCAGCATCATTTCCGGCATGAAGCGCTGGTAGCCATAGCGGATGCCGAGATCGCCGAGCCCGCCGCCGCCCACCGCTCCAACCATCGCGGAATAGCCGAGCAGGCTGACGACGGCCAGCGTCAACGCGAGAACGAGCCCAGGCAGCGCTTCGGGAATCAGGACCTTGAACACGATTTGCAGCGGACTCGCGCCAAAAGAAGACGCGGTCTCGATCAGGCCGCCGTCGACCTCCCGAATGGCCGCTTCCACCAGGCGCGCGATGAAGGGCGCCGCGGCGATGGTCAGCGGGACGATGGCAGCGCCCGATCCGATCGAGGTCCCCGCAATCAGGCGCGTGAAGGGAATGATGGCGACCACGAGGATGATGAATGGCGTCGATCGGGTCGCATTGACGATCACGCCCAGGACGGCGTTCACGGAAGGCGCCGCGAACAGCTCGCCCTTGCGGCTGGTCGCGAGGAATATCCCGATCGGCAGGCCGAGAAGCGTCGCCAGAGACGCCGCGACCGAGACCATGAACAGGCTTTCGCCGGTGGCCTCGACAATCAGATTGATGAGATCACGCGACATAGCCGAGACGCTCCACGGGTAGCTGATGCTGCGAGAGCCAGGACAGCACTTGCCGGATATGAGCATCGTCACCGGGAATGCCCAGCGTCAGCGAGCCGACATGCTGTCCGCCGATCTCGTCGACCCGCGCAGACAGAAGCGCGATATCGATGCCGAGCTCGCGCGCGAGCCGCGCAACGATGGTATCGCCGGCGGCCGTGCCGCGGAGCTGCACGCGAATGACCGCCTGGCCGCCCTCGACCGGCTGCGGCTCGATCCGGCTTGCGAGCGAGACCGGGATGCTGTCGCCGAGGACTTCGGCGAGAAAGCTCTGCGTGATGGGATGCTTCGGGTGGGTGAAGATATCGGCTACGTGCCCGTGCTCCACGACATGGCCGGCATCGATCACCACCACCTCCTTGGCAAGCTGCCGGACCACCGACATCTCGTGGGTGATCAGGACGATGGTGACCCCGAGCTCCCGGTTGATGCTGGCGAGCAGATCGAGGATCGATCGCGTCGTCTGCGGGTCGAGCGCCGAGGTCGCCTCGTCCGAGAGCAGCACGTTCGGTCGCGTTGCGAGCGCCCGCGCAATGCCGACGCGCTGCTTCTGGCCGCCGGACAGCTCCGACGGATAGCGATCATATTTGTCCGCGATCCCGACGAGCTCGAGCAACTCGGAGACCCTGATCGCAATATCGTCCTGCGCCCAGCCCGCGATCTCCAGCGGCAGCGCGATGTTGTCCGCCGCCGTGCGCGACGACAGCAGATTGAAGTGCTGGAAGATCATGCCGATCGAGCGCTGCGCGAGGCGCAGCTCCCGGCCAGACAGCGCGGAGATGTCGCGGCCATCGACCACGACCCGGCCGGCCGAGGGCTTTTCCAAACCGTTGATGAGGCGGACCAGGCTGGACTTTCCCGCTCCGGACCGGCCGATTACGCCCGTGATCGAGCCTCGCGCGATCGCGAAATCGATTCCCTGCAGCGCCTGCACGCTCGGCTTGTCGCGATAGGCCGGATAAGTCTTCGCGACCTGCTCGAACCGAACCATGGCCTCCGCTGATGGCGGTTTCGGCGCCTCCGGTGCGAGCACGGGAATCGGCTCGGCAACCGCGATGGGTTGATGTACGTTCATTTACACATCCAGTGTCGATGGCGTCTGGCTATTTTGTTGCGCGCAGTCGCTTCAATGCCCGAACAACAGGTAGCTGCGGTCGACCCCGCGAAGCTCCCGCGTTTCGTCGGTCCAACCGACTGCGCGGCGATAGCTGCCGAGCAGCGCCCCCTGCTTCAGGGCCGCGACGTCGATGCTTTGCGCTGCGTCCGCGAAGGGCGAGACGAACAACGCGTCTTCCGGACAATAGAGCTCGCAGAGAAAGCAGGTCTGACAGTCGGCCTGCCGCGCAATGACGGGCAGGCCCTCGGTCCGATCGAACACGTTGGTGGGGCAGACGTTCACGCAAATGTCGCAGGACGTGCAGCGCTCGGCGTCGATGACCTCGATCATTCCGCCGCCTCCGCGTAGGAAATGTCGGCATGGGCGCGCGACGAGGTCCAGACCTCGTCCAGCCCGCCGGTCGTCACGTAACGCCGGAAATGCCGGTCCTGATCCAGAAAATCATCGCGCCGGTGCATGCCGCGCGTTTCCTTCCGCGCCAGACCGCTGCGATACATCCAGCGCGCCGTCGCCAGCATTGCGGCCGCTTCGCGGGCGCGCAGGACGTCAGCCCCGTTCGCGGCATCGGCGCTGGACGCCTCAGCCCAGAGCGCATCAAGCCGCTGCAGCGAGCCGCTGAGACGGCCGGCCTCGCGGAAGTAGTTCAACTCGTAGGGAAACACTTCGTCCTGGATGGCCCGCGCCAGCTGTGCCGGCGCGAACCGCCGCCCGGGCCGCCAATGGAGTGCGACCGTGCCCGCGCCCGACACGCGCTGGCGCCCCACCGCGCCGGCGAGCCGCGCGTAGTCTGCCGCGCCCTGCCCCGCCCAGGTTCCGGAGGACATGGCCCAGGCCGCGTTGTGGCTGCCGCCGCCCGTGAAGCCCCCGCAGACCAGCTCGCGCGTCGCGGCATCGCCTGCGGCGTAGAGGCCGGGCACGGTGGTGGCGCACGTGTCATCGACAATGCGCAGTCCGCCGGTGCCGCGCACGGTGCCCTCGAGCCGCAGCGTGACTGGAAAGCGCTGGGTGAACGGGTCGATGCCGGTGCGGTCGAACGGCAGGAAGAAATTCGGCTGCGATGCCCGCATCGAGCGCCGCACCTCTTCATCGGCCTTGTCGAGCTGCGCATAGACGGGCCCTAGCGTCAGCGCACGGGCAATCGCCGAGCGGCCGCCTTTTGAGGCCGCACCCGGAACCACGCTGCCGTCCTCGTAGGTGAACGTCGCCCAGCCGTAGAACAGCGTCTTGGTCACGGAGCCGAACGCCGCCGAGATCGCATAGGGATTGGAGAACTCCATGCTGCTCAGCTCGGCGCCGGCTTCTGCAGCCATCAGGTAGCCGTCGCCGGTGAGCACGTTCGAGCCCAGCGTCTTGCTCAGGAACGCGCAGCCACCGGTCGCGATCACGACCGCCTTGGCGCGCACCACCCAGCGGTCGTCTTTCTGCCGCCGCAGGCCCGCGGCACCCGCAACCGCGCCGCCGTCGTCGACCAGCAGCTCAAGCGCCGGGCTGTGATCAAGAATGGTGACGCCGGCCGCCTTGGTGCGCTTGCGCATCAGGCGCATATATTCGGGACCCTGCAGCGAGTTGCGCTGGGATTTGCCGGTCGCATCGACCGGATAAGGATAACCCCACTCGGCCAGGCGATTGCTCTGCGCATAGGTGCAATCGAGCGTGCGCGCCATCCAGCGGCGGTCCTGCAGATAGCCGCCCATCTTCTCGCGCCCGGCCATCGCGGCCTCGCGAAGCGCGGGATCGGGCTCGATGTACCAGACACCGGTACCGGCGGCGGCGGTCGCGCCGGAGGTGCCGCAGAAGCCCTTGTCCGCGAGCACGACGCGGGCGCCATGCTCGGCTGCGCTGATGGCTGCCCATGTGCCCGCCGGCCCGCCGCCGAGGACCAGCACGTCAGCGTCGTATTCAACAGACCCCGCCGTAGCCGACAATTTTTCGGCACGCCCTGCCATGGACCACCCTCCGCAAATCCAAATCCGCGGCGCACATCGAAGCCGCATTGCACAACATCGCGTGAGGTCGCGCGTCTGGCAATTTCAGATATTTGCGCCGATTTGGGCGAAGCTTCCCTCGATACACACGGCGACAGAAGATTCATGTGTCGACATATCAGCCGTTTTCTCTGGTCGCCGAACGCAGCAGCTCTCTGCGCCTCAATCATCGGATTTCAGTCGAATCTTTCTTTTTTGCTTTCGAACCTCCCCGTTTGTTTCCTGTCTCGCGGCGGCGCGATATTTCGTTCACGTCTCTGGATCGCAAGGCCGCCATGTCAGCTCGTCAGCTTCATCTCAACGTCAATCTCCTGCACTCCGGCACTTACGCCTCAGCCTGGCGATTGCCGGACAGCGATCCCCATGCCTGCTTCGATATTGGGCACTATGTCCGCGTCGCGCAGCTTGCCGAGCGCGGCAAGCTCGATGCGATCTTTCTCGCGGACACACCCGCAATCACCGACCGCATCGATTATCGGTCGTTCATGTCGCTGGAGCCCACCATCGTCCTCGCGACCGTCGCCGCGTCAACGACGCATATCGGGCTGATCGCCACAGCCTCGACGACCTACAACGAGCCCTACAACATCGCCCGCCGCTTCGCGACGCTCGATCACGCCAGCGGCGGCCGCTCGGGCTGGAATGCGGTGACGACCGCCGATGCAGCATCGAGCCGCAATTTCGGCCTGTCCGGCGTGCTCGAGCACAAGGCGCGCTACGAGCGCGCCAAGGAATTCACCGAGGTCGTCCATAAGCTGTGGGACAGCTGGGAAGACGACGCGTTCGTCGGCGACAAGCTCACTGCGCGCTTTGTCGATACCACAAAGGTCCACCCGATCGCCCACCGCGGGGCGCACTACGCCGTCGCCGGAGCGCTGAACGTGCCGCGGTCACCTCAGGGACGGCCTGTGACCGTGCAGGCGGGCGGATCGAACGACGGCCGCGACTTTGCCGCAAGCCATGCCGAGGCCGTGTTCACCCTCGCTCAGACCATCGACGAAGGCGTTGCCTACGCGCGCGATCTGCGCACCCGTGCCGCAGCTTACGGCCGCTCCGGCGATTCCATCGTCATCCTGCCGGGCCTCACCACCGTCATCGGCAGCACCGAGGCGGAGGCAAAGCGGCGGCAAGATGAGCTTTGGGAGCTTGTTCCGATCGAATACAGCCTGGCACGGCTCGCCGGTACGCTGCAGATCGATCCGAACCTGCTCGAACTCGACAAACCGCTGCCCGACCCGCTCCCGCTGCCCGCGAATGCCAATCACACGATGTTTCAGGGGACGGTGAACCTCGCGCGACGCGGCAATCTCACGGTGCGCCAGCTCCTGCGCGCGCTCGGCGGCGGCGTCGGCCATCGCATCATCGTCGGAACGCCCGAGCAGATCGCCGACGACATCGAGGCTTGGTTCAAAGCCGGTGCGGCCGATGGATTCAACCTGATGCCCGATGTGCTGCCATCCGGGCTCGAAACGTTCGTCGACGCGGTCGTTCCGATCCTGCAACGGCGGGGCCTGTTTCGAACCGAGTATAGCGGCGCAACCCTGCGCGACCACTTTGGCCTCGCAAGACCGCCGAGCCGATTTACGCGATCTGGAGCGGCTGCAGCCTTTGCCTAAACTGCCGCCGCCGGCTCGGGCGTCCGCAGGGTTTGTGCCTGCCGGACCCGCGGGATGACCTCCAGCGCGAACCGCCGCATCTCCGCTTCGAACGGTTGGAACTGCAGCATGAACAATTCGATGCCGGCAGCATGGAATGCGCGGATGCGCGCCGCCACTTCGTCATAGCTGCCGACCAGCCCCGCCGCGGTGCCGCCATTGGTGCCCACGCGCGGGGTCTTCTGCATGGTTTGCATCATCACGACCTTCGGATCGGTGTTCTGACGCTGGATGGCCTTCATCGGGGCGTCCTTTGCCGAGAGCGCCAGCAGGCGCTCATGCTCGGCGTGAGCCTGCTCGCTGGTCTCACGGGCGACCACGAAGGCGGACAGGCCGAAGCGCAGTGGCGCGCCGGAGCGCTGACGCGCGGCGACGTCGGCGATCAACCCGGCGACGTCATCGAGCGGTTGCCCGTTGATGAACCAGACATCGCCATGGTCGGCGACCAGTGCACGGGCAGGCTCGGACTCTCCGCCGACATAGATCGTCGGCCGCGACCGGTGGAGGCTCGTCGGCCGCAGCACATAGTCGCGCACGTCGAAATACGTCCCCTTGTAAGTGAGCCGCTCGCCCTGAATCAGACGGGACACCACCGTGATCCACTCGCGGCCATAGGCGTAACGCTCATCGTGCTCCGCAAAGCCGATGCCCGCCTTTTCGAGCTCCGGACGATTCCAGGCGTTGACCAGATTGATGGCAAAGCGGCCGCGGCTGATGTTCTCGATTCCGAGCGCCATCTTTGCGAGCACCACGGGATGATAGAGATAGGGTTTGATCGCCGCGATGATCTCGATCCGCTTCGTCAGCGCGGCAAGCGCCGCCGCCGCACTCCAGGCCTCGAGCTGATCGAAATCCTCGATATGCGGGTTGATCGTGTGTTGTGCGATCAAGGTGGCGTCATAGCCGAGCTCCTCGGCAGCCAGGACCAGATCGCGATTGCGCTCCCACGAAGCGTCATAGGGCTCGTCCGGATCCTGGTATGCGCCGCGCGATCCGTGCACCACAGCCCAGATGCCGAAACGTGGAGACGTTGCTGTCATGGGAGCCTCTCTTCGTGGTGCTCGCGGTACTGAGCGAATGCCGACTGTTTTGATCAATCGACGGCTCAAGTTCAAGCGCACCAAGATCAAAAGATATTCTTTGTCGCCTGGCACGCGCAGAGAAACCAGAAAACTCCGGAACGAACCACAATTGAAATACCGCTCTATTTCTGTTCGCCGAAATTCGTGGGAAGTTTTGCGCGCGTGATGAAGGTTGCCGTTGGCGGCTGCGCAGCGAGCGATGGCTGATGCCTGCTCGGCGCGGAATGATCAACGAATGCGCGCTCTTGGCGCGCGGCACGATCGACCAGGATGCGGACTAGCCTTGAGCAATATCGACCAGACCCTCGCAGCGGCCAGATTCGAGCAGGGGCAGCCACCGGCCTCACCACTTGCTGCCCCATTGGGTAAACGCAGCCTGCTGCTGATCTCGTGGCTCGCGCCCGTCGCGATCGTCATCCTCTGGGAGCTGCTGGCCAGAGCCGGCTGGATTTCGCCGCAGGTGCTGCCCGCACCGAGCAAGGTCGTCGCCACCGCTATCAAGCTGACAACGACCGACAGCCTGTTGACCGACCTCGGCGTCAGCCTCTTGCGCGCGGCAAGCGGCTTTGCGATCGGCGCCGGGGTTGGGTTTACGCTCGGCACTCTGGTCGGCTTCTCGCGTCTCGCCGAGGCCGCGATCGACCGCAGCGTCCAGATGATCCGCGCCATTCCCTTTCTCGCGGTTCTCCCGCTCGTGATCGTCTGGCTCGGCGTGGGCGAGGCCGAGAAGATATTCCTGGTCGCGCTCGGCGTGACGTTTCCGATCTATATCAACACCACGCTGGGGATCCGGCAGATCGATCCCAAGCTGATCGAGCTCGGACGGGTCCAGGGGCTTGGCCGTCTCGACCTGATCCGGCGCGTCATCCTGCCCGGCGCCCTGCCCTCTATCCTCACTGGCGTGCGCTATGCGCTGGCGACCGCATGGCTCGCGCTCGTCGTGGCAGAGACCATCGGGGCGCAATCCGGCATCGGCTTCCTCGCCATGGACGCGCGGGAGTTCCTGCGCACCGATGTGATCGTGCTGACGATCGTGATCTACGCCTTGATCGGCGTCGCGGCAGATACCATCGCGCGCTGGCTCGAGCGGCGCCTGCTGGCATGGCATCCCAATTATGGAGGCGCCCGATGAGCGGGCAAATCCCCTCGCCCTCCTCGCCTGCCGCTCCGGCTGTGGTAGTCAGCAATCTCCGCCGCGCCTACGGCAGCCGCGTCGTGATCGACCACCTCAACCTGCGCATCGAGCGCGGGGAATTCGTGGCGCTGCTCGGCGAAAGCGGCTGCGGCAAGACCACCCTCCTCAGGGCGCTTGCCGGGTTGGATTCGATTCAGGGCGGGCGCATCACCGCGCCCCGACGGCCGGCCGTCGTGTTCCAGGAACACCGGCTGCTGCCCTGGGACAGCCTCTGGCGCAATGTCTCGCTTGGCCTCCAGGCGTCCGATGCGCGCGAACGCGCGGCCGCCGCGCTGGCCGAGGTCGGCCTCGGCGACCGGCTGGACGACTGGCCACGCAACCTGTCGGGCGGACAGGCGCAACGCGTCGCGCTCGCACGCGCGCTGGTGCAGCAGCCGGAGCTTTTGCTGCTGGATGAGCCGTTCGCGGCACTCGATGCGCTGACGCGCATCCGCATGCACGAGCTGGTCCGCGAGCTCGTGGTCAATCACAGGCCGGGCGTCCTGCTGGTCACCCATGACGTCGATGAAGCCATCGTGCTCGCCGATCGCATCCTGGTGATGCGCGATGGCGCGATCGCCTTCGAGCACCGCAAGGCGGGCGACGCCAAGCCGATCGAACGAAGCGCGCTGCTCGCCGAGCTCGGTGTGCTCGTCTCGCAGGCCGCAGCATAAAGTCTTTTGGAAAGGATCGCGCGATGTCTCACCACCCGTTTGCCAACCCGTCCCGGCGGCGCGTCCTCAGCGCTGCCGCGGCCGGCATCGGCGCGCTCGCCGGTCTCGACTTCGGCACACCAGCGCGCGCGGCCAGCGGCCGCACCACCGATCTGGTCCGCCTGACCTGGGGGCTGAGCGGGCTCAACCTCATTGCCAAGGAGCGGGGCGAGTTCGAGAAGGTGCTGGCGAAGGACGGGATCAAGGTCGAATGGCTCGGACCCTTTCCGAACCACGCCCCCACCTTGCAGGCGGTCACCGGCGGCAGCGCCGACTTTTCGTTTGGCGGCAGCACGACGCCGGCGCTGGCCGCCATCATCGCCGGCTCGCCGCTCGTCTTCACCCAGTTCGTCGTCTACGAGCCACGAACCACGGCGATCATCGCCAAGGATGATTCCGGCATTACCAAGGTCGAGGACCTCGTCGGCAAGTCGGTTGCCGTCAACCGTTCGGGCCTTGGTGAATTCCTGCTGGTGGCGGCCCTCGAGAAGCACAAGGTCGACCGCTCCAAGGTGAAGTTCGTTTATCTCAATCCTCCCGATGCCGCGCCTGCCCTGGCGTCCGGAAAGGTGGACGCGTGGTCGATGTGGAGCCCGGGCGTCGATATCGCGCGGCTGGAGTACAAGGCTCACGACATCTTCCTCGAAGGCCGCGATCTCGAATTCCAGATCGACTATACGTCCTACCTGACCACCCGGAAATTCGCGACGGACAATCCCGCGCTGGTCCGCGCGGTGAACGATGCCTTCCGCGCCGAGGGCAAGTGGATCTCGGAGAACAGCAAGGACGCGGAGTACATCGCGCAGAAGGCCGGAAAATACAGCGATCAGGTTCGCGACCAATTCATCGCCATGAACCGGCAATACCGCTATTTCCCCGTCAACGACGAGAAATTCCTGTCCGAATTGCAACGCGCCGCGGACTGGCTCGTCGTACGAAAGATCCTGCCCGAGCCGATCAAGGTGACCGATCACCTTGCCCAGCTCTGATCGCCGCAGCGTCAGCAACGTCATCCGGATTAGACAAATGAACAGACCCGTATCCGCCACCAGCCTCGCGCCGTCCCGGCCGCTCGATCTCCGCTCCGCCGAGCTCGACGCCCTGCTTGCACGGATCGCCGAGGGCGAAAGCGAGCGCGAACGGGAACGCATCCTGCCATTCGAGGCGGTCGATCTCGTTCGCCGTGCGAAGCTCGGCGCGGTCCGCCTGCCGGTTTCCGCCGGCGGCTCCGGCAGCACGATCCGCGACTTGTTCGGGATCGTCATTCGCCTCGGCGAGGCCGATGCCAATGTCGCGCACATCCTGCGCAATCATTTCAGCGTGGTCGAGCGGCTCGTCCGTCATCCCAGGGACGAGCAAGGCCGGCAATGGCAGCAGGCGGTCGCCGACGGCGCCCTCATCGGGCTTGCGACCACGGAGCTCGACAGTCCCCAGGTCGGCAACATCATTCCCAACACGACCTTCACGCCCCACGGCGACGACTACCTGCTCAACGGCACCAAATATTACAGCACCGGCACGCTCTATTCCGACTACGTCCTGGTGCGCGCAGCCGATCCGTCGGGCAGGCCCGGTGCGACCATCATCCCGGTGAAGCGGGACGGCATCGAGCTGATCGACGACTGGGATGGGCTCGGACAACGGTTGACCGCAACCGGCACCACCCATTTCCGCAACGTCCGGGTCAAGCGCGGGGAGATCGTGTTCGACGCGCCCGACGTCGGCTATGGCGTGCCTTATTCGAACACGTTTGCCCAGCTCTTCCTCACCGCGGTGGTCGCAGGCGTCGCAAGGGCCGCCCTGCGTGACGCCACCGCTCTGGTCCGTTCGCGGAAACGCACCTTCTACTATGCGCCGAGCGAGGTCCCTACGGACGATCCGGTGCTGCAACAAACCATCGGGCAGATCGCAAGCGGCGCCTTCGCTGCGGAGACGGTGGTGCTTGCGGCTGCCGAGGCGCTGGATGTCGCGACCGATGCGTTTGACGCCGGCTCGCCCGACGCAAACGAGGCTGCCCACAAGGCCGCGCTGCTTTCGGCCAAGGCCAAGATCATCGCCGACGATTTTGCCATTCGCGCCGGCAGCCTGCTGTTCGATGTCGGCGGCGCATCCGCCACCAAGAAGGTCACCAATTTCGATCGGCATTGGCGGAACGCACGCACGCTGTCGTCACACAATCCGACCACCTACAAGGCCCGATCGATCGGGCAATACGTCATCAGCGGCACACCTCTGCCCGCCAAAGGCTTCTTCTGAGCCAATCCCGAAGAGGGCCAAAGCAGCACGAGGTGCTACGGCGCGAGAGGAGAAGACCAATGGCCAGGCCGGACGTCCATCTCGTCAACGAGACCGACGAAATCGAACGGCAGTTTCGTTCGGTGATGCGCCGCCTTCCCGGCGGCGTCAGCATCATTACGGCCGGCCACGGCAGCGACATCACGGGCATGACCGTGACCTCGCTGACGTCGCTCAGCGCCACCCCGCCCCGGCTGCTGGTCAGCATCAACCGGCAGGCATCCTCGTTTCCCCTGATCGCGCGGTATCGGCTGTTCGGGGTGAACATACTGGGATCGGAGCAGCACGGCACCGCGGCGCAGTTCAGCGACGCGCGGCTGAAGGGCAGCCGGCGCTTCGAGGGTATCGAGTGGTTCTCCGGATCGTCCGGCCTGCCGCTGCTCAGCCATTCCCTGGCGACGATCGAATGCGAGGTCGAGGAGATCATCGAACGCCATTCGCACGGCATTATCGTCGGAAGCTTGCTGAGCTTCGAGCTGGCGCCGCGTCCCTCGGGCCTTGTCTATTGGAACGGACAATATATCGATATAGATCCCGACAGCGACCTCGACCTGTTGGCCGAAGTCGGCATTCCGCTGGCCCACGCCCGGTGATCCATGAAGCGCGAAATCCCGCCCGAGGAGAAGGAGGCCGCAACAGGTCAGCAGGGCCCGACGCTGAAGCGATGGGAACTCGACCGGATCGTAGCCGAGCTACGGCTATCGCGTGAGGAAACACACAGTATCCGCCGCGACGGTGAGGCGCGCCGTGCTCCCTCCCGAGAGGCCTTGGAAGACATCCTCAACAGGCTGACCGAAGCGCTGTTTCCGCGCCACTATGGGCGGTTCGATCTCGATGGCGAGAACATCGACTATTTTGTCGGACATACGCTGAGCATCGCGCTCGACCAGCTCGCCGAGCAGGTCCATCGCGGCGCGCTGTTCGTGGGCGACGAACTGCTGCCGGGTTTTCGCCGCGAGGATGCGATCGATCTCACCCGGCGGTTCGCATCCGAGCTCCCCGCCGTGCGCGGCCTCCTCATCAGCGATCTGCGTGCCGCCTTCGTCGGCGACCCCGCCGCCCGGAACTTTCCGGAGATCCTGATCGGCTATCCCGGCATGACGGCGATCATCCATCACCGCCTCGCTCACATTCTGCACCGGCTGGACGCGCGGCTGGTGGCGCGCCTGGTTGCCGAGATCGCCCACACCCGGACCGGAATAGATATTCACCCCGGCGCCAGCATCGGATCGGGCTTTTTCATCGATCACGGGACCGGTGTCGTGATCGGAGAGACCGCGATCATCGGCGACAATGTACGGATCTACCAAGCCGTCACCCTCGGCGCCCGCCATTTCCCCACGGACGACGAAGGCAATCTCATCAAGGGCGATGCCCGTCATCCCGTGGTCGAGGACGACGTCGTGATCTACGCCGGCGCCACCATCCTCGGACGCATCACCATCGGCCGCGGCTCCACCATCGGCGGCAATGTCTGGCTGACGCAAAGCGTGCCCCCGAACAGCGTGGTGACCCAGGCGACGGCCCGCAACAAGCCGGGCGCCGGTTAAGCGGCTGTCTTCCAGCGCATCAGGCGCCGCTCGATCGCCTCGAGCACGGCGTTGAAGACGAGGCCGATGACGGTGATACCGAGGATGCCGAAATACATCTGCGGGATCAGGAAGCTGTACTGGCTGTAGATGATGAGATAGCCCAGTCCGGCCTTGGCGCCGACCATTTCGGAGGCGACCAGCACCAGCATGGCCGACGCGCTGGCGAGGCGGATTCCGACAAAGATCGTGGGCAGCGCCGCCGGCAGGATCACCTTGCGGAACAGCTGCTGCGAGCTCGCCCCCATCGTGCGCGCCGATTTGATCAGGAGCGGATCGACTTGCTTGACCGCTGCGATGGTGTTGAGCAGCAAGGGCCAGGCGCAGCTGTAGATCACCATGGTGATCTTCGAGAGTTCGCCAATGCCCAATAGCAGAATGAAGACCGGCAGCAGCGCGAGCGGTGCCGTATTGCGGCAGACCTCGATGACCTGATTGAGCAGATCGCCCAAGCGAGTGTACCAGCCGACCGCCAAGCCCAGCGGCACGATGAGCACGACCGAGATTAGGAACCCGCTCAGCGCACGAACCAGGCTCGCGGCCACGTCGTCGTACAATTCCCCGCTCTGGGCGAGCTGCCAGCCTGCGGCAATCACGTCCGAAAACGGTGGCAGAAAGGTCGAGTCCGTCAAACCGAGCCGCGGAACGACTTCCCAGAGCGCCAGCAAAGCGAGCACGACAACGGAGCGCCCACCGAGGCTGGCCACGCGGCGGATCGCCGGACGCAAGGTCTCCCACCTGTTGAAAGCCTGATCCGGCTCTCGCCCGTGGACAAGCGGACGTCCCTCTGCCAATTCGAGCAGCGACAACATTTCGAGGCTAGACATGGGCGAGCTCCGCTTTGGCCGTCTTGGCTTCGTCGATATCCACCACACCGGCCGATTGGCCGTGCTGTGCCTTGCGCACCTCCTCCCGAAGCAACGACCAGACCTCATGCCGGGTGCGACCGAAGGCCGGAAGGGACCGCACGTCGTCCGTCTCGCTATGCAGCTCCTCCGGGACGTCGATCACCTGCTTGATGCGCCCCGGACGCGACGTCATGATCGCGACGCGCTGGCCGAGCACGACCGCCTCGTCGATGCCGTGGGTGATGAAGACGATGGTCTTGCCGGTCGTCCGCCAGATGCGCAGGAGCTCGCCCTGCAGCGTCTCCCGCGTCTGCGCATCTAGCGCCGCAAAAGGCTCGTCCATCAGCAGCACCTCGGGATCGTAGGCGAGGCTGCGTGCGATGGCGACGCGCTGCTTCATGCCGCCGGACAATTCGTGCGGGTAGCGGTCGGCGAAGGCGGCAAGTCCGACCAGGTCGAGATACTGCAGCGCGCGCTCGCGCCGCACCCGCGACTTCATGCCGGCCACGTCAAGGCCGAACTCGACGTTTTGTGCCGCAGTCCGCCAAGGAAACAGCGCATATTGCTGGAACACGATGCCGCGATCCCGCGCGGGACCGGTGATCGGCCGGCCGTCGAGCAGGATCCGGCCGGCCGTGGGCAGCGCGAGGCCGGCCAAGAGATCGAGCAGCGTGGACTTTCCGCAACCGCTCGGACCGACCAGCGCCAGGAACTCGCCGACGCGGACGTCGAGCGTGATGTCCTCCAAGGCCGTGAAGCGGCGCGCGGGCCCGCCTCCCTCAGCCCTGACATTGAACTCTTTGCGGACCTGCTCGAAGCCGATCTTGATCGCGCTCATCTCGCCTCCGCCTGCTTGCCGGTGCGGTAGAAATTGAACTCATTCGTGTAAGTATCCGCCGCCTTGATCTGGTCCGGCTTGAGCAGGCCGTCCTTCACCAGCCAGTCGATCCAGATCTGGATTTCGCCATCGCTGATCACCCCGCCTTTTGTCGCCACGCCCGTGCTCTTCCAGTACTTGATCGGGGATGCATCCTCGTTCCGCTTGCGCGCGGCGATGATCCGCTCGAACCGGGCGCGCACCTCTTCCGCCGGAGTCGCTTGCGCCCAAGCGATCGCGCGGGACACGCCCTCCACCAGCTTGCGAGAGGTGTTGGGATTGTCTCTGATGAACTTTTCGCGCAGGACATAGGCGCCGCCGGTGAAGTTGCCGAACAGATCGGTGTCGGCGAACAGCCTGCGCAAGCCGCCGCGCTCGAGCGCCTTGTCGCGCAGGATGCCGTTGAGGGTGGTGACGTCGACCGACCCCTGGCGCAGCGCCTGCTCGCCGGTGACCGGCGGCACCGCCACCAGCGTGACCTGCTTGGCTTCAGCCGCACTGACGCCGTTGCGAGAGAGATACTCGCGGAGCACGAATTCGAGATGCGCGCCGAGGGTATTGACGGCGACCTTCTTGCCGATCAGATCGCGCGCGTTTCGGATCGGGCTGTCTTCCTTGACGTAGTAGCCGTAATAAGTGTTGTCATCAGAACCGTAGTAGCCAACGACGGCCTTGATCGGCGCCCTTGCGGCGATCAGCTTGATGATCGCCCCGTAAAAGGCGCCGCCGATGTCGATGTCGCCGGTGACGACGGTCTGGATGTCCTGCGGCCCCGAAATGGTGTTGCCGACCCATTTCAGCTTCAGCGGCGCCAGATAGCCGAGGTCGTCGGCAAGCTCAACGATGGTCACCTGCCCGGCCCATCCCTGATAGCGGATCTCAGTCTGCTCCGGCAGCGGATCCGCCATTGCCTGACTGAACAAGGCGATGCTCATGGCCACTCCCCACAGGAAGCGCCAAATGGGTTTGACAATCCGCTTCGAGAGCCTGGCTGTCCACTCGCCAGATCGGGGCGCTGTCGTCATTCACCTGTCCTCCGTTGAGAATGGCCCATCAGGCGGCCTTGGCCTGCGGCTTGGCAGCCTTGATCCGGGTGACGCTGGTGCGGCCATCGACGCCGACCGGCACCTCTCCGTCGAGCGTGACGCGGCGGACCACGCGGTGCTGATCGCCATAATCGTTCACGGCATAGTGCTGCGTGGCACGATTGTCCCAGATCGCGACGTCGCCCTGCCTCCAGCTCCAGCGCACGGTGTTTTCGGGCGCGGTGACATGCGACTGGAACAGATCGAACAGCTTCTGGCTGTCGTATTTCGGCACCCCGAGGAAGCGCTGTACGAAATTGCCGAGCACGAGCGTCCGCTCGCCGGTCTCCGGATGGACCCGAACCACGGGATGCTCGGTCTCATAGATCGTGCCGGTGAAGACCTCGTCGAAATGCTTTCTATCGGCTTCGCTGGCGCGCTGCTTCACCGCATAGTCATAGGCGTTGCTGTGGACCGCCCAGAGCTCGTCGGCAAGCCGCCGCAGCGGCGCCGGCAGATCGAGATAGGCAGCAGCAGTGTTCGACCAGATCGTATCGCCGCCGAATGGCGGAACGACGACCCCGCGCAGCACGGAAATCTTCGGATAGGCGTCCACGAAGGTGACATCGGTGTGCCACTGATCCGCGCGCCCTCCGCCGCGCGCCGAATCAAGTTCGAGAATGGAGTCATTTCCCTTTGTCGCGCCGATGGTCGGATGCGGGACCAGCTTTCCGAACCGGCGCGCAAAGCGCTCCTGCTCGGCATCGTCGAGATGGTCCTGGTCGCGGAAGAAGATCACCTTGTGCTCGAGCAGCACCTTGTTGATCGCGCCGATCACCTGATCGGAAAGATCGCCGGACAGCTTGATATTCTTGATCTCGGCGCCGATCCGCGCCGCGCGCTTCACGATGTCGGCGCGCGGAATGACGTTGTCGATGGCAGCTGTCTCACTCATGTTCGTGGTCCCCAAAAGCCGCGATCCTGTTGCTCGGCATAGCTCCGCCGTTCGCCGATCGCTTGAAGCGCCGGCGGAGCGTGCATCAGATTGTCTTGCGATCAGCCCTCTTTACGGCCGGCCATCGGCCTTCCTCGCCGAACAGACGCCGTCACGCGGGACCGTTCCAGTCGCAAGCCGCTCCGGTGCAGGCTTGCTGCGTAGACCCATGACCCTATCGCAAACCGCTCGGAAATACGTTCCAAAGTTGCAAGCACGCGGGAAATAGTTGCGCTCAAGTTGCGACGAGTAGCCATTGACGCTACTCCGCCGCCGTATATCGCGGCGACCGCCACACCGCCGACGCATAGAGGGCGGGATCGAAATCCTCAGCCACGGGTCCGTTGATGCGCGCTTCATGCTGGTCGAGATCGGCAAGGAACAGGTCCCGACTGATCCGAGCGACGACGGAGGGGATATCGCGCTTGAAGCTTGGAATGTCCCCCACCGGCAGGCCAAAGCTGACGAAAGCCGCAGGGTTGAAGACGTGAATGTCCTTCAGATAGGGAGCAGCCCTCGGCACCTTCTCCAGATACTCGTGCCCCGCGCCGAGATAGGGATAAGCTCCCAGCACATCGTCCCGCTCCTCCTCCGCCGGCGTGAAACGATCGCGCCACAACAGGATTTCGTGCGAGAAGCCGGCGAGTTCAGGCCGCGCCGCGAGATCGACGCCATATCCGGTCGCGGCAATGACGAAATCGAAAGCGATCTGCTCATGCGGCGTCGTCGCAAACAACCGTCTGCCATGAGGCTTTGCCGAGATCCAGGGCGACCCCAGATGCAGATGAAAATCGGGGAAGCCGGTCGCCCGCGATATGGAGTCGGCCGGTGCCGTTGAACCTTCGCGGCGGAAGCGCAGCGCCTGCTGCCACCGCAGTCCGTCGGGCAGCGCGCCATAGTTGTCATAGGCTCCCGGATAGAGCCGCAGCCGGATCACGGGCAGCGCGGCAAGCACCTTGCGCCGTGCGAAGAGATGAACCTCCCGCGCACCGCGCTCGAGCGCAGTCGCCGCGGCGTCGAAGGCTGACGCGGCGCTCCCGAGCACGGCGACCGACCTGCCGCGCAGCGCGTCGAAATCGATCTGTTCGGAGCTGTGGGCGTAAAGCTCTTTCGGCAGATTCTGCGACACCACGTCGGGGATATAGGGGCCGTTGCCGGCAAAGCCGGTTGCCAGGATGATCTTTCTGGTGGTCTCGACGGTCGTCTTGCCGCCCTTTTCCAGATAGACACGGAAGTGATCAGCGTCGGGAACGATGCGTGCGAGCCGCGTCCCATAGCGCACGGGAATCCCGAGTTGCTGCCGATACCAGTCGAGGTAGGCCGCCCAATCGGTCCGCGGGATACGGTCCAGCGCCTCGTAGGCGGAAGCGCCGTGTCGCGCTTCATACCAGGCCTGAAAGCTCAAGCCAGGCAAGCCGAGCTCGGGACCGGGAAGCGTCTTCGGCGTGCGCAGCTTATGCATGCGCGCGCTGGTCAGCCACACGCCTGCGCCTGCATGATCCTTGGCGGCCTCGATCACCGAGACCTTGCCGATGCCGGCGCGGCGCAGTGCGAACGCGAACGCCGTTCCGGATTGGCCGCCGCCGACGATGAGGACGTTGTGATCGATCCCCTCCCGATCAGGGACCCAGTTCTGCGGATCGGGGCCGATCAGGCGAAGCGTTTCTCGCGCACTGGCGTCGGGATCGAGTTGAGACATAATCTAAGTCCACATTTTCGAGCTGACCAATCGATGCATGCAAATCGTAGAAGCGAGTGGCTTCCAGTCAATGAAATGGAATCGGCGTTGTTTTCGAGGACGCACAACGATCGCATCGCTGGCGATCATCTCGCTGAAACATTTTGAGCGACGCGCCGCTGCGGGCTGGGCGCGCGGCTTATTTCGGGCGATCGCTCCGTCGCGCAGGATGCGGCGAAGCGGCCTGCTATCGACGCTATTTCGGTGGGATTTGGCGCTACGTTCATGCTCGCCTTCGCCGCAACAACGTAAATTCATTTCATCGACATTGCCGCTGTCCCGGACATAGACTTCGCGCTCGTTCGCATAGACCACGCGGTTTGCCGCGTCGGGCTGGTTGACAACAGCAGTCATCGAGGAACACCGAATGTCGCAACTCGGCGGCGTCATCAGTCTCGCACAGGACACGCCCGCGCTGGCGCAGGCCTACGATGAGGCCGGCGTTCTGCAGTTTCATCACGGCAAATTCCTGATCGGCCCGCTTGCACTGAAAGCGGGCGATCACGTGCTCGACATCGGCGCGGGCACCGGCCGATTGGCCGAATTCGCCGCCGGCATCGTCGGTCCGACCGGGCGCGTCGTCGGCATCGATCCGCTCGAGCACCGGATCGCGATCGCACGGCTCCGGCAAACCGGCACCTTGAGCTTTGCGACCGGCCGGGCCGAGGACCTGTCGCGCTTCGACGACCAGGCATTCGACGCCGTCTACCTCAACAGCGTGTTGCACTGGATCGAGGACAAGGCCCAGGCATTGAAGGAGATCCACCGCGTTCTCAAGCCCGGCGGGCGGCTTGGGCTGAACATTCAGGATCCAGCCAGGCCGCACGAGTCACGCGCCTTGCTGCGGGAGGCGATCCAGCAAGCCGGTCTCGGCGGCCATGGCGGAGACTCTCATCCGGTTCTCGGTCTCGGCGACGATGAGCTCAGGAGACTGCTCACCGAGGCCGGCTTCGCCGACTATCGCAGCGATCTGCGATCGCTGGTCGAGATCCACCGCGATGCCGACTCCCTGCTCAAATGGTCCGAGGCAAGCGCGTTCGGCAATTTCCTCGACGGCTTCTCGCCGGCCGAACGCGCGGTCGTGCGCCTCGCCTTCACCGATCTCCTCGAGACCAAGCGCGTGCCCGACGGCCTGCGCCTGGAGCGATATCTGCGTTTCGCCTTTGCGCGCAAAGGCGGCGGCAACCGCCTCATCTGATCTACCCTTCAATTCGCAAAACAGCCGCATGAGCGCATCAGCCATGAGTGACAAACGACAACTTGCCCTCAATCTCTTCATCTACCCGGGCGGCCATCACGAGGCCGCGTGGCGCTACAAGGACTACCCGGCGGAGCGCATCCTCGATGTCTCCTTTTATCAGGAGCTGACGCAGCGGGCCGAAGCGCACAAATTCGATGCGATTTTCTTCGCCGATGGTCCGGCGCTCGCCGACAACGTTCGCTATGCCCAGCGCTTTCGGTTCGAGCCGATCACTTGGCTCGCCGCGATCGCCGCGGTCACAAAGCGCATCGGCCTGATCGCGACGGCATCGACGACTTACACCGAGCCGTACAATCTGGCGCGGCTGTTCGCTTCGCTTGATCATCTGAGCCGGGGACGGGCCGGCTGGAACATCGTCACCACAAGCACGCCGCAGGCCGCGCAGAATTTCGGCCTGCCCGAGCATCCCCCGCACCATGAGCGGTACGAGCGGGCGCGCGAATATCTCGACGTGATCACGAGACTCTGGGACAGCTGGGAGGACGATGCTCTCGTCAACGACCCGATCTCCGGTGTGTTCGCCGACACGAGCAAGATCCACACGATCGACCACGTCGGCAAGCACTTGCGCGTCCGCGGTCCGCTGAACATATCGCGTTCGCCCCAGGGGCGCCCGGTCTATGTGCAGGCCGGCTCCTCCGACGACGGGCGAGCCTTCGCGGCGCAGTTCGCCGAAGCCATCTTCACGGCGCACCAGACGCTTGCGAGCGCCCAGGAGTTTTATGCCGACATCAAGCGGCAAGCCGGCGCCTTCGGCCGCAGCCCGGACCAGATCAGAATTCTGCCGGGCATCAGCCCCTTCATCGGCAGCACCCAGGCCGAGGCGGACCGGCTGCAGGAGGAGTTCAACGACCTGATCCAGCCGGAGTATTCGCTGACGCAACTGCGGCAGATGATCGGGCTCGATCTCTCCGGATTCGACCTCGATGGCCCCTTCCCGCGCCACCTGATCGATACCGACGGCCCGCGCGGCGTCGCCAGCCGCTTCAAGCTCGTGGTCGACATTGTCGACCGCGAGAAGCCGACCATCCGTCAGCTGGTGCAGCGCCTGGCGGGGGCCCGCGGCCATTGGGTGATCGCGGGAACGCCGGAACGGATCGCGGACAACATCCAGACATGGTTCGAGAGCGGCGCAGCGGATGGATTCAATGTGATGCCGCCCTGGCTGCCGGGCGGCTTCGACCTCTTTGCCGAACAGGTCGTTCCGATCCTGCGCAAGCGCGGGCTGTTCCGCCACGACTACAGCGGCACGACGCTCCGCGACCACTACGGCCTGAACAGGCCGCCAAGCGTCTTCAGCCATGCCGCCCAGGCGACCGCCTAGCGCGCCGCGTGCAGACGAAACGAGGACTATCGAGAGACACATGATGCGATTTTGGTTGCTGCTCGCCAGCCTTGTTCTGTCCATGTCCATCGCCGGCGGCGCATCGGCCGAGGAACCAGCCAAGGCGGAGCTCAAGACTGAGCTCAAGGTGGGCTTCGTGCCCGGCCCCTACATCGACGAGTTCAAGGCCGGCGTCGAACCCGAGCTCAAGAAGAAAGGCTACTCCGTTCGCTACTTCGAGTTCTCGACCGGATTGGAAGCCAACAATGCCGTGTTCAAAGGCGACATCGATGCCGACGTCATGCAGCACACGGTGTTCCTCGATTCCTACAATGAGCGCCAAAAGACCGATCTCGTCGGGATCGTCCACGTGCCGACCCCGCCAATGGGGCTCTACTCGAAGAAGCATGCGCTGGGCACGCCCATCAAGGCAGGCTCGACGGTCGCCGTGCCGAACGATCCGGTCAACCTGCAGCGCGCGCTCTGGGTGCTGCGGGACCTCGGCCTGGTCGAGATCCGCGACAGCAAGCCCGTCGATGTCACCGAGCTCGACGTCATCAAGAACCCCGACGGAATCAAGATCGTGCCGCTGGAATCGGCGCAGGCGCCGCGGGCGCTCGACGACGTCGACTTCGCCGCGATCCAGGGCAATTTCGCCATCTATAGCGGCCTCAAGCTGACCAACGCCTTCGCGCTGGAGAAGATGACGACGCCCTATATCAATGTCGTTGCGGTCAAGCGCGGCAACGCCGACAGCCCTTGGGCTCAGGACATTGTCGCCGGTTACAAATCGCCCGGTTTCAAGACCGCCATCCAGGCCGATCGCTTCTATGACGGGTTCACTCTGCCTGACTACATGAAGTGAGTGGAGCGCATGTTCGACTTTACGCTCGAATGGGTCGGCCGTCGTTCCGTCGCCGAACGCGAGAAAGAAGCGCGAGCAGTGACTGAGCAGCTTCACGCCCGCGATGCCCTGATCTTTCCCGCGATCCTGCTGATCGGCTTCCTGTTCGCGTTGAGCATCATGACGTCCGCGCATTTGCATGGACGAGCTAACGACGCCTTGCCGTATCTCATATCCGGGGGCATGGGCATGCCCATGCCTTATCCATCGTCGGCGTCCTGTCGCAGGCCATCGAACTTGGGATCCGTGCAGCGGCTCCAGCAGGCCGAAGTGCTTGCGCTACTGGCGGCCCACTAGCGGCACATCTTGCTTTTCAACCTTTTGCCGCGGCCATAGATATCAAAATCATCCATCGCGGCCAGCAACGGTGGAATTTCTGAGCCGCGCTTGCGACGACGCCAGCATGATTCAACCAAACTGATCCCGACGCGCGTGTAGTAATGTTCAACCCCAGCCCTGCCGTGATAGCTCTTTCGAGTTCTCGCCCTATACCGTTGTCCGGAGTGAACATGAGCTATGTCATCTCGCTGCGATCAGGCTTCGCTCGTTTGATCGACCAGGCACGTGGATGGTTCCAGCGCTCCCAGCGACCGCAGACAGGCGGCCCGGATGACAAGCAAGACGATCTCTACGAGATCTTCCTGTTCGTGCCTCACGGCTGACGCTGACAACGCGGCCGACTTTCCATCACATTTGGTTTTTTTGAAATGACCGACGCTGCGTTGCAGCTCGCCGAGACAGGCCGCCGCCTCGATGCCATTGACCGCAAGATCCTGACGGTGCTTCAAGAGGATGCCTCACTCTCGGTGGCCGAAATCGGCGAGCGGGTCGGCCTGTCATCGACCCCCTGCTGGAAGCGCATTCAGCGGCTCAAGGCCGACGGCGTCATCCTGGAACGGGTCGCGTTGGTCGACCAAAACAAGATCGGCCTCGGCCTTTCCGTGTTCGTCTCGGTGGAAAGCTCCGATCATTCCGACGCTTGGCTTAAGCGTTTTGCTGCGGCAGTGAGTGCCATGCCCGAGGTGATGGAGTTCTACCGGATGGCCGGCGATGTCGACTACATGCTGCGTGTCGTCGTTCCAGACATGCCAAAGTACGACGTTTTCTACAAGAAGCTGATCCACGCCGTGCCCCTCAAGAACGTCACCTCGCGCTTCGCGATGGAAAAGATCAAGTCGATTACGGCATTGCCGATCCCGCTCGCTCCACCCGAATAGCGTCCGCAGAGATATCGGTCCTGAGGTGAGCATCCTTTCGTATTTGTCCAACAAGTCAGGACAATTCCCTCTGGGAAGCAGCTCTGACCGGGCGCAGGCGATTTTCCGATGCTCAACGACGCTGCAATCGGGCCGGACCGCGGCTTCGGACCTTAAACATTTGTTTCGCAGGTTAGCCGGCCCGCGAGCGGATGATAATTGGCTCCAGCGCCAAATGCGGCGGATAAGGCGACCTGCGAGGGCTTCGGCGGAAGGCAGTCGAGGGCTTTCAACCATCGACCGCCCTCGTCCGATGCTTAATATCTCAGGTTGCGTGGATAGGTCTGTTTGGCCGCCATCGGCCACCGACAGATCGATATCGAGGGAGACGATCGGACTATCCTCGCTGGCGCGTGCGAGAATGGCGCTGTCAGGCCCGACGATCCAGCTTCCACAAGCGAGGTCGCCACCGCGACGGCTGGCTATGACGACGAATGCGCCGGCTGCAATGGCCGCCATCCGCGTCGCGACCTCCCAACGAGAATGCTCTCCGGTTGCCCGCGGCGCCACCTTTGTAAGACGAGCACCTTGGGTGAATGCCACCGCGCGCGACAGATCGCCCATGCGGTCCAAGCTTATGTCGACTCGCCAACCGCGCGAAGCAACTTTCCGCCGCGTCCTGCCGAAGAAGATCGCCAATAACATGCGGACTTGGTTCGAAATAGCGCCGCCCAACGGGTAAGCGTCATGCCGAGTTGGCTGCCCGGCGAGTCCCTGTGGTTTACCTCGCTTTCCTCAGTGTCTCAATTGGACGAAGGCACGAGAATCACAGACAAGAGTTGAGGCCCCGCAATCAGACAACTGGTCCCCTATGGGTCGGCCCAGCAAGAAAGCTCCCGCTAACCTCGCCCGCAACGCGCGGACGTTGGGCGACAACGTACGCCGACTACGGCAACTGGAGGAGCTTTCACAAGAAGAGCTCGCTGAAGCCGCCGATCTTCGCCAAGCTCTTATAAGCGAAATCGAGCGGGGCGAGGCGAATCCCAGGTTGGAGTCGCTGACGAAGATCGCCGACGCTCTTAAGGTGCGCTTGGCCGATCTCTTCGACCTCAAAAAGTAGCGGCCCGACTTACTCTTCGAAGCGACCCCCATTCAAAATCCAGCCCCCCTCACCGGCCTATTGCCAATCCGATATTTATACGCTATACCGTATTAATTAATATAGTGTGCCACGCCCCGAAAGAGATGGTGAACATGCCGATTGATCCCGCCCTTGGTCTGTTGACCACCGACGAAGCCATCTCGCGCGCAGCGAAGCAGGTCGTCGCCAGCGCGCTCGATGCGACCTCTTCGATCGATCCGATCATCGGCGCCGAATTCTCGCGCGCGTTCTCCTTCTTCGGACTGGTCGTGCAGCGCCATGGCCTCCTGATTCAGCGAGTGCTGGCCGATATCCTGGCGTCCAGCGGCCGGTTCGAGGTGTTGACGGAAAGCCCCATCCCGATCACCGCTGCCGCTCTCGATCTGCTGGCGTCGGAAAACTCCGAGAAGGATCTCTCCAGCATCAAGCTCAAGTCGGACTCCCGTGTGGAGCGCTCCGTGATGGTGGACATCATCGTCATCGACGAGACCAAGCGTTGGGCCGGAGTCTACGACGTGAAAAGAGGAAATGGCGAGACGACCTGGAAGACGCGCAAGCCGATCGAGAACGATTTGCGCGCGGCGCGTCTGGTCCTGCAGTCGCATCTCAAGAAGCTCGGCCACGACATCGATCATGTCGATTCCGCGGTGATCGACTATTACGGCTCCTCCGGCTTTCCCCGCAACATCAAGATCAGCGGCGGCGAACTCGATCGCCATTTTGGCGTTCCCATCACCGACAAGATCGACAACATGACGGCGGCCCTCCGCGACGAGGTGCACGCAGGTCTGCTCCAGATTCTCGACCCGGTCATTCGCAAGCTGACCGCGGCGCAGACGAAGGTCGCCACCGAACCGCCCGTGCGCACGACGCCCGAGGGGGCCGTCCGGGTCGCCGATATTCTGCAGGCCCGGCCCCGCGGCCCGGATCAGTGGCAGTCCGGCTTCGCACGCTAGGCGTGGCGGAGGAGTTCGACAATGGATGAAGCGAAGGCGGACAACACGCAGGAGCGGAATGGTCGCCACCCGGGAGACTCCCGTTTGGCTGGCGCAGGGCAAGCTGGCACGACGTTGCCGCGCAATCCGGGATGGAGGCTTCGGCGGTCCGCTCCTTGGCCGTATGAGCCCGACCAAACGTCACCCCTGGCGTGGTGGCGCCGGTTGCCGCCGGACTCGTTTCACGATGCCGAGCGCTCGCTGTTGCGCGCGACGCTCGGAGATGTCCGGGTCCTCCGCGGCGGGGATGACCTCGCCGCCGCTCTTCGTGGAGATGCAGCCGCCGCCGTCGACGCCGCGTTAGGCCTGATGCCAATCACGAAGGTCACGTTGCCGGTCGACGTCACTATGTCCTGGCTTCTGCACACCGCGCTCAAGCAGGATGCGACGGCCGCGCTGGTCATGTCGCAGATCGTGGGTCTCACGAATCTCGGCCACAGCTTCGCGATCGAGCTCGCCGGATCCTGGTTCAAATACGGCCGCCGACATTCGGACGATCCCCGCAGGTTCGACCTAGCGGAAGATGTCCTTCTGATCGCGTTCCAGCAGCGCCAGAACGGGGACCCTGGCGCATGAAGCTTCAGGTGTTCTCGGACCTTCATCTCGACGTGCACCCCATCAAGCCGATCTCGATCGCCACGGGCGTCGACGTCGTGGTGGTGGCCGGCGACACCTGCGAGGGTGCCGTCAAGGCGTTCGAGCACTTGCGGCGCATTGTGCCGATCGAGATCCCGATCGTGATGACGCTCGGCAACCACGAATATTATCGCCGCTTTGTCCCCGCCGAGCTTGCTCTCGCGCGTGCCCATGCGCCGACGTTCAACATCCACTTGCTTGAGAACGCCACGATCAAGATCGGAGGAGACAAGGGTATCCAGTTCATCGGCGCCACGCTCTGGACGAATTACGAGGCATTCGGCGAGTCTAAGAAGACTGCGGCGATGACCGCCTGCGCTTCCGGCATGAACGACCACCGCTTGATCGGTTGGCAGAAGCAGCCGTGGCAACGATTTAGGCCGCCTGAAGCCGCGATCATGCACCATCAGTCGGCCACCTATATCGAACAGGCGCTCGCACGTTCAGCGGCCGATCGTTGCGTCGTGGTCAGCCATCACGCCGTGCATTGGAACTCGATCGACCCGAAGTATGCGGCCGACCTGGTGACGGCCGCCTTCGTCTCGGACATGACGGCGTTGATCGAAAAGCACCAGCCGTATCTCTGGATCCACGGACACGTTCACAATTCCGCCGATTATCGCGTGGGGAAGACGCGGATCGTTTGCAATCCGCACGGCTACGGCAACGAGAATCCCGCATTCGATGGTGCCCTCGTTCTTGATGCCGGGACATAGGCCCGCACCGCCGGTTTCAGAGAATGAGCGACTTGACATGACCGACAACAAGGACCCGCCCAAATCGCATACCGTGCCACTGGCACGCGCGTTCCCGCGGCCTCCGACGGCGCAAATGCCGGGGACAACCTCCACTCAAGGCTTAAGCACGCCCCGAACCAGCGCTACCAATGCGGGCAGCTGCGAAAGGATCGATGCCGTGACCAACCCGCAAATCGTCTGTCCCAACTGCAAGACGCAGATCCCGGTGACGGACGCGCTCGCCGAACCTCTCGTCGCCGACGCCCGCCGCCGTTTCGAGCAGCAGCTGGCGGCCAAGGAAGCGGACTTCGGCCGCCGTGAGGCTCGGCTGCGCGAGGCGCAGAGCGAGCTCAGCAAGGCGCGCGAGACCATCGACGAGCAGGTGGCGGCGAAACTGAAGGCTGAGCGCACCTCCATCGCGGAGGCCGAGGCCAGGAAGGCGCGACTTGCCTTGGCCGACGAAATCACCGCGCGCGACCAGCAGCTGACGGACATGCAGCAATTGCTGGCGACGAACACCGAGAAGCTGGCCGTGGCGCAGAAGGCCCACGCGGATGTGTTGCGCAAGGAGCGCGAGCTAGACGACGCCAAGCGGGAGCTTGATCTCACCGTCGAAAAGCGGATCCAGGACGGCCTCGCCGGCGTGCGCGACAAGGCCAGGTTGGAGGCGGAAGACGCTCTCAAGGCCAGGGTTGCCGAGAAGGAGGCGCAGATCGCAGGCATGCAGCGGCAGATCGAGGATCTGAAGCGCAAGGCCGAGCAGGGATCCCAGCAATTGCAGGGCGAAACTTCGGAGCTCGAACTCGAGGCCCTGCTGCGCGCCAACTTCCCCGGCGATCTCATCGAGCCGGTCCTCACCGGCCACAACGGCGGTGACCTGCTCCATCGCGTGCTTGGTCCCGGCGGCCAGGTGTGCGGCACCATCTTGTGGGAATCCAAGCGCACCAAGAACTGGAGCCACGACTGGCTCGCCAAGGTCAGGAACGACCAGCGCGCCGCGAAGGCCGAAATCTCGTTGATCGTCTCCAGCGCCCTGCCGAAGGGACTCGAAACCTTCGACGTTATCGACAACGTCTGGGTGGCGGCCCCCCGCTTCTCGATCCCTCTCGCCACCGTCCTGCGCCAATGGCTGATCGACGTCGCGGCCAGCCGCACCGCCCAGGAAGGTCAGCAGACCAAGATGGAGCTGGTCTACGCCTACCTGACAGGCCCTCGCTTCCGCCAGCGCATCGACGCCATCGTCGAGCGCTTCACCGACATGCACCAGGACCTCGACCGCGAGCGCAAGATGATGACCCGCCTCTGGGCCAAGCGCGAGGAGCAGCTCCGCGGCGTGTTGGATTCGACGGCCGGGCTCTACGGCGATCTGCAGGGCATCGCCGGCCGGGCGATGCAGGAGATCGAGAGCCTGGACGTGCTGATGATCGAGACGAAGGGGGAAGCAGCGGAGTAAGCGCAGCTCCGCGCTATGTCCCGGTCTTCTTCCGCTTCATAAGAGAGGGACGCGAGAGGATGATCGCAGCCGTAACACCGTTCAGTTGCTCGATGCCGCTTTGCAGCTCGTAATGCTGCTCGGTTTGCGCACAATCATCCCACACCACGGCAACGATCGTATCGAAGTTGTTCGATTTGCTTAAATATAGACCTGTGTCAGACGCAATCTCATCCATAACAGCTTTGAAGCCCGTCTGTCCCGGCCTGCGGATGTACTTCACTTCAATCAACGTTCTCAACGACGGAACGGCGAGGTCGGCACGTGGATTCGCGTGGCCAATCGAAGGCAAATTTTCTTCGTCATCTACATCCGGGAAAACCGGCGCGAGAATTGCCCAAAGAAGGCTCTGCACGTGGTACTCGTTCTCGATCTCCCAGCGTGTGATTTCCGATTTTGCCGTTCGCGGCTTTTCCTCATACCGCCATCGCTTGAAACTTCGCGAGACATTCCTCAGAATCGCGATTAGGTCCGCTCTTGTCGGCGAGGCCAGCCGAACCTGTCCAAGGCGGCCCGCAATGATATCAAAAACGGCCAAACGAACGGCATCAAGCCCCGACTGGTTCTCCAACGGGCACGATTGAACGGCTGCGGACCAAGCCTCTTCGTCGATATCCTGCGAACACGATCCTAAGCCCTTCGCCGCAGCGACAACAGCCAGCTCGGCTGGCTTGACCGTGAGATTGTTGTCACCCAGAACGACGAGTGCCAATCTGGCAAGGCCTTGGTGCCATAAGTCGTTCCCGAGATCGACCAGCGACTTGCCAAGGATGTCCCTGCACCACCTTTGAGCTTCGTCGGAGTTCTCCGACCTTGCGCCAAGGGCGACGCCAAGCAAGGAAATGCCATCCACTTCAAAACGCCGAGGGCGGCCGGCTATGAAGAACGCGCGCCCTCTCAAATGCTCAAGCTCTTTGCTTAGGACATTCTTCTGACTCTCATTGAGCAGCCCAGCTGCAGCTCCAAATCCGAGGGCTGCCACATGTTCTGGATGGCGCGCCTGACCTGTAAAGGCCTCCGCTTCGCTGACAGCAGTTTCCAACGCCCCCCTTTGATCCAATATCCAAGCCCGGAACGCCGCAACATGACACGGCAGGTCTCTCGCCAAATTTACTTCGGCCAGCAGACTTCGCCGAACATCTTGAAGCGTCGGGAGGGTCATAGAAACCATAGCGTTCGACCAATTTGTCCAAACTGAACCGCTTCGGCATCCCAATTGGGCACATCAGCGAGACCGGCCAGCCGCTCGGCGATGAGATCAGAATATCGAATAGTGATCGGAAACGGCTCTGGAGCCAGCATGCGCCAGGAATGCCCCGAGAATTCGAAAGTTTGGCGCGACAGATAGGTCATATCCCTGAACGTTGAGTGCCTGTGCAGTTTCAGCAGGCATGGTCGAGGCATTCCATCACTTGCCTGCTTCAATTCGGAAGCGCCCGAGAAGACAACAAGTGACTCGTAATCCCCAAGCTTGATATGAAGACCGCGCGACGGCCCCAACACGCCTTTCTTGGGATCGCTATATCCAAGGCCAGGCTGATCGTTATCGAATACGATGTACGGATTGCTGGGAGCGATGTGCACGAATGCGAATGTAACGTTCTCAAGCCCGAGATCGTCGACAGTGCGTTTGATGGCATCCGCTTCCGCATCCTTCGGCGGCTTGAACATGTGAAACACCAAGCGCACCTTGTCTGTGCTGCGCCAGTTGTCCTGTTTCCTGACCAGGGTGATGGCCCGCTTTAACGTGTCGTAGAGCGCGTCCGCATATTTTTCGAACGGAACGACGGCCGTTTTATCACTAAGAAGATAGCTGCCATCGCTGGAGAAAACGGTGGTGATACCCACAAACCGCTTGTGTGAACCAATCCGGCTTCCGCTCACCGTGTGGGAACCCAAGCCAATTACAAGTTCATGAGCAACGGTCTGCTTGGCCGCAAGCAACCATGGAATACCGCCTAACTTTGCATACGTCGCCAGGCTGACATGGTTCATCGCAAACATAAGGCTGGCGTCCGACAAACTCATCGTTTCCAGGCGCACGCTTTGCACAGCAATATCTCGCTTCAACAAGACAGCTTTTGTCGCGTAATAGGGATTGTCATCGCCGCCGTATTTCTTGAACTCTTCTTCGACTTGGACCAGAGCCAGATTCCATTTGAAACCTTCGTCCGACGCTTGTTGGAGGGCCTTATGGCTTGCATGGACGTAGTCATTTGCTGACGCAGTCGGCGTCGTGAAGAATGCAACGCTTGGCTTTTCAAGATTGAACCGCCGAATGAAGCCATCACTATATCGGCTCTTCTTCCCTGGACCGGAATCCGGCATCCCATCTAGGAACTTTGCCACGAACCGGTCAACCTGCCCTTCATGTTTGGCTTGGCAGATGACTGCGATATTGAGCTTCTTCGGAGAGAACGTCCGCTGGTCGTAAGGACCGCTGGCCTTCAGACCGCGCTCGGTCCAATCGTCCTTTCGCGCACTGCTTGGGTCAAAAACCAACACAGGCTTCGGGATCGTCTCGGTCGGCGGAAAGTCGCGATCCGACGAACTAATCAGTGCACCTATGCAGATCTGAACTCCGGGAGCAGCCTCTAACTTTGCTTTTCCGCGGAGGAAGCCGAGAGCTTCTTCGATCTGCCTCTTGCGACCGGGACCTGCGTGCAGCTGTTGTGCTGCGTTCTCCGCCTCGTTGAGCACCGGCCCTGCCTTAGCGCCGAGTAAGAGCCCGACGATATCATCGAACGCTTCGCTTCGCGATTCAGGAAACGCCTCCGTGGCGGCGATACGATCGTACCCATCGGCATGATCATCCAGGATCAACACGCCATCCTCAATTGCCGTGACACGACCGATCAGCGTACGCCGGGGCAGAAGGCGACTGTCGTTTCGGCTGCTTTCCATTTGAACATAGCGACCCAGAATGGGCACACCCAATTCTAGAAGCTGGGCGCATGTCCCATTAATGAGATTTCGCGTTCTGCTTTCGCAAACGAGACCTACAACACGCTTTCCGCCCGCGATGTAATGAGATCGGGTATCGAATTGAAACGATGTTCGGCGCTCAATCCATGGCGGCAGGTCCGGATGAAAAAGCAGGCCGCGCGCCATCGAACCAAGCACGGTCACGGGATAATCCGAGATTATGTCTCGCGCGCCAGCAAAAGCTCGCATCAACGCCGCAGACACTAGCTGCGGCCAATGCTCCTTCGCTTGGCTGAGATCCACCTCCTCCTGCAAATTGCCAAGAGGCTCTGCGCCAGCTGCGACAGGAATATCTACAATGGTGTTATCGATGCCGCGCCGGCGAAAAACGTGAGTGTTCCGGTATTGCTGACGAAGTTCGTGCAAACTTTCCTTGCTGTAAGGCTGCGTGCCGACAAAGATCGTCGTTTTGCCGCTAAAGGAAATCGGAGCAAAATTCAGCGTGTAGTTCGACATGTGCTTTAACAGGCTGTGAGGGGATAGCAACGATGCGGAGAATCCGGCTGTTGCATTATCAACCAGCGGACCTTAAGGCCGGACATCCGTCAAGGACGGTTGTTGGACTTGAACCTGCTAGTACCGGTTGAAACATGTGGATTTCCTGGGTTTCCCGCTTAATCTAACTCTTTGGCAGAAATGGAACATAATAGGAACGCAAACTAACTCCCCGATGGGCGTATGGATGCCGCTATCTGCCGTGCACAACTCCACCGAAAATTGCGCTGGCTGAGTGGTTCGATAGCCACCCTACCTCAACACGTACTCGGGCTGCCGCGTTATGCGGATCGGACAACAGTGGGGGATCGATGCCGCTCGTGAGACCAACGGCCGAGTGGGCTTCCCCTCGCCTGCCGATGACCGCATCGTTCAGGCATTGGTGTACGTGGGTTAACGACCTAGCAAATGCAGCCCAGCAACTCTCGTCCCGATTTACTGCATGCGGGGAGAGCTTCTTGTCGCGCACCACGTAGCATAATAACGTTGCGAGCCGTACTCAAAGCAGAAGCCGCCGCCCCTCGTGATCACGCATATCCCCACTGCAGATGAGCTGCGCCTCGTGAGCCTTCGGCTCTATTTCAAGGCTTGGGCGGATACAGCAAACATCATCACGGAATGGGCCGAATATGGGGAATGGGCGACTGAAGGTCAGGAAGATGATGATGCCGACAGCCCAGCGGGATGGGAGCAATATATCGCTGCCGCCCAGAGCGATCTCCAAGGCATATTCACGCTGATTCAGCAGAGCCAAGAAATCGGGTTAAAGGCGCGCATCTGCGAGGTCAGCCCTTTTCTCTTGTTGAAGCGCACAGATGTGAAGCCCACCGACGGTGAACAAAATGTCTGGGATTTCACGGATTTTCCAACGCTTGATGCGTCGGAATTGATCCGTGTTCACAACATGTTTTGCTCAACGGCGCTTTCGAAAGAATTCCAATCCAAATACGAAGAAATCCGACGCGGTCGGAACAAGATTTCCCACCTTGGCATCTATCGGAAGAACCTGGAACCGCTAGATATCATCGACATTCTTCAACTGCATTACAGCGAGCTTTATCCGGGTCGGCGTTGGATGGAAGATCGGCTCCACTTCGCGGCGCTAGGCAAATGGGCCGACTTCCAGTTCGATAGCGACTTCAACGAGCGAACAGGACTTTACAACGAGCTCTGGCACCTAATCCCTGAATTGACGGATGATCAATTTAAGCGGCTGATGGGACATGAGCGTAACGAGAAGCGATTTGTGTGCCATGAGTGCGGTCATGATGCAGGTTTGGGTCATTCCCAGCCCTATGTCACCGACGTGCCGACAGCTTATCTAGTCGGCGAGGACCGCGTGCGATGCGTAATCTGCGATGTCGAGTACCCAGTGAAACATGTCACTTCGTGTCCAGTGACTGATTGCGGATGCGAGTGGCAGAGCGCCCACAAAGGGCACATTGGCCTATGTATGCAGTGCGGCTGGGCGCCTGAAGAGTGGCAAGAGTCGGAGCGCAGCCAGCGCGACATGTAAAGCGCAAGATCCGATAGATGCGGGCTGCTGCTACGTTCTCATTTGCCACGATAGCTTTTCCAATCGAACCCTTTCATCAACTGAGCGGATTACCGGACATTTGTCTAAGCAACCTGAGCGGGGAGGCGGTAGCTCGCCGAGCGTCCCCCGCGCCCCGACAGGCGCACAGAGTGGTCATGAGAATTGATCAGCGCCGGTCCGGGTACCAACAATAAGAATATCCCTCGTGGCAGGCTTCGCCTCGCTCCTAAGCCGATGCAACCGCACCCACGGGACGCGCTTTGGATCGCCCTCTCGTCTTCTCATTTGGCAACCCATTCGCCAAAGCAGCCTTTCGCATTTCAACTGCCTTCGCCAAGCGCGGATCCTTCTTTGCAGCTTCGTAGGCCGGCAACACCGCCTCCATCCACATCAGCATGCCCTCAGCCTTGAACACCACGCGGTCGGCGGCACTGTAGACGCTCTGTGTAATAGCAGCGACCTCGCGCGACATCTTGTCTGCGCCACTTATGCGATGATCCAGGAGCGCGGATGCATATGCACCTTCGCCGAAATTCTCAAAAAAGCTCGTGACAGATCGACGCTCGTCATGAGGGCCAATCCTGTTGGGCAGTCCGACGACAGTTAGCAGATCCGGCCATCCCGGTTTGCGTCCTGCCAGGGCATCAAGCGCATGATTGAGGGAGGAAGGCGTAATCGCCTTATCCAGATGGGCCGGTACGGTGTTGTCGTTACGTTGTTTGGCGGCAAGAGCGCGCACAAGATACTTGTTGCGGTCCTGCGGAAACGCCCAGATCGAGACGGCGCCCAACTGTTGCTTCGAGTATCGCGCCACTCTCTCGAGGATCTCGATCGCAATGGGCGGAACGCTCAGCTTGATTTCGCGCTTGTTTTTCACCTCGTCGGGTTTCCAGGTATAGACGCGCCAACCAACACGTTCCGGCGCGGGATCAGGTACCCAACGATCGGAGCCCAAGGCGAGCATGTTCACCAGCGCGGAGCTCCGCTGGGGGATCATCCATGAAACCTGCAGAGCACCAAGGACCGCGTCGTTGTTGTTGCCTCCCAAAGGCCTGACGGCCTCCAAAAGCGCAATCAGCATCCCGATCTGGGCCGGGGTCAGATAGCGCCCCGAGCGATCCTCCATTTCGTACTCGTGGGATAACGCCTCCCACCACGTCGCTGTCGGCTCGAGACCGGTGAAGCGTCGCTTTTGCTTAAGTCCCCAGCGCAGAACCCGCTTTGCGAGATCGACGTATTTTGCTCCAGCCGAGGGACCTGAACCGCTGGCATCAATGAGGTCGCGAACCTCCTCAAGATCCTCGAGACGAAGCTCCTTTACGAAGCGCTTCTTGAGCTCGGCGTTCTCCGGCCGATCTCGCAATCGCGTCTCAAGCTCGGTGACGGACGAAGGCGCAAGCCGCAGCTTAGCTGCTTCGTTGCGGCCACCGTCTTTCGAGCTTTTCGTTCGTTGCGCGTACTGAGTAATCAGAGTCTCGAAGGTCCACAGCTCGCCCTTCAAGGCTTCGGCGCGGTCAACGGCAATGGCAACGGACTTTTCGTCGCCGCCCATCAACCTGGTTTCGATGACCGCGTCCGGATCACGTCCGTTCTTGATCGCGAATATTGCCTCGGTGGCGATCTTCTTCACCTGGGCGAAAGTGAAATCTCCCACCGCACCAAGCCGCCGTTTTACGACCGTGGACTTTTGGCCTCGGACACGCGTGCGGGCCTGCACATAGTAGGCGACCTCCCCGCCCCTGACGCGGATGCTCAGGCCTCTGGGATTATCGATAGCGAACTGGCATTCAGCGTCCGCGTCGCGCTTCGCGCCGGCCTCGCTTAGCAAATCCTTGGTCAGCGCGTATCGCTTGTTTGCCATTTCCGTGGCCTTTGGGGATACATGGGGATACACAGATATGGAGACCCAAGGCCCGTCCCACAAGCGGTCGATTTTCGATACCGCCATAACCTATTATACTGTCAACAAATTTTGCGTTTATGCCCCCCTCGAGCGATATCCTGTTTACAGGCAAGCGGTTTTGTAAACCGAAGGTCGGGGGTTCAATCCCCTCAGCCGGCACCATCCCCATCGCTCACGAGGCCAGAATGGCTCGCGCGGTCGCAAGACCGCTGGCGAGCGCTGCCTCGACCGTTCCCATCTCCGGGCCGCGGTAGAGTGCCTCGCCGGAAAACAGGATTGGCGCCGGCGAGGCCGCGAGCGCCGACTGGGCCGCGCGCGTTTCCAGCGTTGCGTAGGAATAGGCGCCGCGCGCGAATGGATCTTTGCCCCAATTGATCGCACGCGCGGCCACGAGGTCGCGCATCAGCTGCTCTCGAGGCCGCGCGAAGATATCGGCGAGCGAGGCCAGCCCTGCCTCGATCAGTTCGCTCTCGTCGAGACCGGCCATGGCTTCCGTCCTGGGACCTGCGATCCAGCCGGTGAAGACGGGATGGTCGTCCGGATGCTGGGTCCACCACACCGGAATCGCCCTGTCCGAGATGACGAACAGCAGATCGGAGAGCTCCCTGCCTTCGGTGCCGATCCACCAGCGCGTCTTGAAGCGCAGCAGAATTTTTATGACGTTGCCGATGCCGATATCGGCAGCCGCAGCCACCATCTCGCGCATCTCAGGCGGAAGCGCGATCGCTCGCATGGCAGGAAGCGGAACCGTGACGACTGCGGCATCGCCCGTGTGGCTGTCACCGTTGACGCAACGGACCAGGGCTTGTCCCTGCCTCGTTTCGATCGCGTCGACGGCCGCGGCAAGATGGATGCTGGCACCGTGCTTCCGGCAATCCTCGGCGAGGACATCGATCAGCGCGCCGTAGCCGCCGGCGACGCGCGCCTGCCCGCTCCGTCCGCCGTTCAGCCATTCCTCGCGAATTGCCAGCATGCTCGCGCGCGCCGGATCGGCGGCATCGTAGCTTTCGACCGTCCTCAGCACGGACTGCCTCAGCGGGGCGTACTCCGGACCTGCGAAATGCCGCTTCAGGAAGTCGGCGACAGTGACGTCGGTTTTCAATTCCGCCAAGGCCTGGCGAAAGCGGCCGGAGTGCGGATCCGGCGCGTCATCCTGCGAGAAGCCTCGCTGATCGACCGTCCATCGCGCCCCCTGCACCGGAAGCAGCGACAGTCCCGCCTCTCGCAACACGGCGCGCGTCACCGGCGCTTCGCCATGGACAAATTCGGCGCCGCCCTCGGCCCTGTATCCGAATTCCGACGGCGAAAGCGAATCGATGCGGCCGCCGCACCTGTCGCGCGCCTCCAGGATCGTCACCCGCCTGCCCGCGCGCGCGAGCTCGCGGGCAGCCATCAGGCCCGCGGCCCCTGCACCAACGACAATCACCCGCTCCGGCTGCGGTCCGCTCATGGTCGCTTCTTTACCTGCCGCCAGCGTCGAACGATGCATTCTCGATTCGGTAGCGCAGCAGCATCGCGCCGCCATCCAAGGCCCGGCTGCCCAGAAGCGTCATCGCCGTCACGGGCGCGCGCCGATCCGCCTCGGCGTCCGAGGAGTCGAAGACGTTTGGCGCTCCCTTCGCGCCGTCGACGGCAGGACAGAGGATCAGGTTGAGCTCGTCCACCAACCCCGCACGGAGGAAGGCGCCGTTGGCGCCGCCGCCGCCTTCGAGCAGCAGGCGCTTCACACCGAGCTCGCGATTGAGAATGTCCAGCGCCAGCGCAAGGTCGAGCTCGGATTTGCCGGCGAAGATGTAGGACACGCCCTCGCCGCGCAGGCCCGCCAGATGCGCGTCGGAAACCGTCTCGCAAAGCACCGCCACGATCGGATCGCCGCCGATATCGGCGCGGCCCCAGGCGATCTTGCCATGCGCATCGAGCACGATGCCGTATGCGCTGGCGTCGCGTCGTGCGAACCACGCCTGCCGGGGAAAGGTCTCGCTGGTCGAAGCCGGATAGGGCTTGCCCTTTGCGAATTCCTGGCCGGTGACGCGGCCGACAAGCCAGGCATCGCCGGCGAGTTCCTCATGCACCTGCTCGAACAGATCGCCGGCCGTCCCCTTGGGACGCCAGCGGCTATGGAGCGTCCGGCCATCGACGCTGGCGGCCATCAGGCAGGTGACGTGCGGTTTCATGTGAAGCCTCTTCAAGTTCCGGCTCGGCAGGCCCTGTGTCGTTCGCTGATCGCCGATCTGCGTCAAGCCGGTCAAGAGGCTTCGGTTCAACTCCCGCTGACGTAGAGTTCATCGCCCCGGCGCGGCGCGAGGCTGATCCCGCCTATTCCGCCGCCATCTTGTCCGGCACCGGTGGGAGCCAGGCGACGCAGCAGTTCCGGCCGCCGGCCTTGGCCTTGTAGAGAGCCTGGTCGGCCGCATTCATCAGGGCGTCGATGCCGGACATGCTGACCGCGGCTTCGGCGATGCCGATGCTGGCGCTGACCTTGAACTGGTGTCCGTCCGCCGTGATCGACAAGCCGGCGATGCGCTTGCGCAGGCGCTCGGCAACGATCCTTGCCCATGACAGGCTGGTCTCCGGCAACAGAATGGCAAATTCCTCACCGCCGAGCCGGCCCACGACGTCGGATTTCCGCTTGCGCGCGAGGCAGGCCTCGGCGATCGCCTTCAACGCGACGTCGCCGACCGCGTGTCCATAACGATCGTTGATGGACTTGAAGTGGTCGACGTCCAGCATCAGGACCGATAGCGAGCGGTAATAGCGCTGGAAGCGACTCCACTCGGCCTCGAGCGAGGTGAGGAACTGGCGGCGGTTGAACAGCCCGGTCAGCGAATCCGTCGTCGCCAGCTTCTCCATCTGCTCGGCGGTGCGGATGATGTCGGTGACGTCGCAATAGGTGATCATGCGTCCATTGTTGACCGTGGTGGTGCAATGGGCGCGGTAGCGGCCGCCCCCGGGCGTCTGCAGGTCGCGCACATGATCGCCCGCCTTCACCTCCGCGATGCGGCGGGCCGGAAATGCCTCCGCCTCCTTCGCTGACAGGTTGGGCGCAAGCACGCGCTGCTTGCGGCTGAGGATCGAGGCGAATGATGGATGTTTCGCAGCCTCGTCCTCGCTGACGTCCAGGAAATCGCGCACCTTGCGGTTCATGAAGGTGGCATTGAGCTCGGGATCGAGCAGCAGCACGCCATCCTGAACGTTTTCCAGCGCGTCCCGCAGCATTCGAAGCTCGTCGGATTGGCGTACGATGTCGGTGACGGTCGTATAGCTCAGCATGCGCCCGCCGTCGGGCAACGCCGTGCATTGCATGCGCAGCACCTCGCCGTTGGACCGGCGCAGGTCGAGCGGCTGTCCGTCGCCCGCCTGAACGAGGCGCACGCGCTCGGCGACATAGGCCGCCAGATCGTTAGTGTTGAGTTCGTAAGCCCTGGTGTCGCGGCCATGATACATCAGCGCGACGAAGGTGGGGTTGCGATCGGCGACCTCGTCGGGAAGCGTCCACATCCTGCGGAAGGCGCGATTGATGAAGCGTGCCCTGAGTTCGGAATCGAGCAGCACGATGCCGAGCGGCACGAGGTCGAGCGCGGCGCGCAGCGCCAGCATCTGGCGGCGCATCAGTCCATCGCCGCCCTTGGCCTCGGTCGCCTGCTCGCTGCCGCTATCGGCCGTCCCGGCCATCTCGGTTTCGTCGGCAAACTTCACGCCAAGCTGCCTGCCCGATCGCCAGGCCAATTTGCAGAAGCGCCGCTCCGGCTCGCCCGCGACGGTGAGGTGAAAGTGATCGGGAACCCCGAGCACGCTTTCGACTTCGAGCGTTGCGCCGTCGCCGGAGACGCGACGCATGACGCAGTCGATCGCGGACTGACCGAAATCGAAGATGATTTTTCCCGAACGCAGCGTGCGGCGTGAGCTGGAGATGTCGGACATCGGCAGCGGCTCCCATGGGCAAGGGTTGCCGGATTGAAACGCTGCGTCCGCTTTGAATCGGTTAAACGGCTTCCGCCGAAATCGGGTTGCTCTTAACCGAAGGTTGAGGGGAACCCGTAAATTCGTTCGAGCGGTTCGGCCGCGCCGCCGGACGGGGGCTGATGGCGAGCTTGCCCTGGACGCGATCGAACCGATCGGAGACGGATTGGCGCGCGTGCCCGTGAGCATCATGACCTCCGCAAACACGGGTCCGCCTTCTCGCGGCGCCTATCGCCCGAGTTTTGCGTGACCGTCAGCCCTCGACGAAGCGTGAGGGCGCAAGGAAGGCCGGGTGGCCGCTGCACCCGGGGCTCCCGCGCAAAAACGAGATTGCGCGAGCGCGAAAACCTAGGGTACAGGCGGTGACAACCGGCCTCCCCTGCGCAGTGGTTTACGGCTTATATCGCGCTCTTCCCGGTGAACCCGCGTTTGCCACCGTCGCCGCCGCGCGGCCTTTGGAGCCATCGCGACGACTTGACGCCTGCATGTGTGCGTCAGAACCACACGACTTTGCCGTCCGAGGCCGGTGCCGTACGTCTACCGGCACCACCCCGTCCACCGCCCTCCGCACCACGTTCGTGACGACGCGTACGCCCCTCGTGTCGGCGCGGAATGCGGAGAGGAAAGCACGATTTCTGAAAGAGCGAAACATAAATATTTTTGTGCACCCGGTCTTGAACGCCGCAACCGGTTTGATGCGCTTCACGAAATTCGATTTTTCGCGCACGCGATGTTTGGTCGCTTTTGCGAAAGTCAGAGAGGAAGCGGCGCGGAGAAATCGAAGTGATTTGCCCGTCGGGTGGGTTGGAGACAAAGGCGCACCGCCATCTTGGGTGCTTCATAAGCGCCAACCATAATCCGCCTACGTACTACGGCTGGATTCGCTTCGTACGCTTGCGACAAGGTGGTAGTTCATCCACAGATAGAACGGCTGCAGTGGGCATGTTCAAGAATGTCTGAGGAGGTGAGGAGTTGACCGATGAGGAGCGCCGCAACGAGCACCTTAAGCTGGTTGCGAATTGGGGAAACACGCTTGCTGCGGGCATCGTCACGGCCGGAGTTTTCGTGCCCGCAGCCCAGGAAATCTTCAATATTCTTCCCGCCGGCACGGATAACGGCCTGGTCGTCGGCGTTGGCATTGTTTGCCTCGCCGTCGGTTTGGGCATACATATGGTTGCCCATTTGTTCCTGGGAGGTCTCCGGTGACCACCAACCAACTCATCGCCCTGCTCTTCCCGGTAGGCGCCGGCCTGACAATGGTGGCGGGCGGGCTGATCGCCAAGCATATCTGGGTGGATCGGCCGCGGGCGCTGGAAGAGCGTCTCGAATCCGCATTGCAAACCGCGGCGGGCCGTTCGCCGGCCGCCGACACAGTGGCAGTCCCGGCCGACTCGACGTCGTTCCGCTCGAGGCAGATCAAAGAAGAGCCGACGTTCCCGTCAGAACCTGATGAGACTGCCATGCAAGACGCGTTGGCGCAGATCGATGCTCCGACGCGCGCAGCGTCGGCGGCGCTCGCTGCGTCTTATGTTGCTCGCTTCGCATCGCGCGAGGAAGGGCTCAAGGATCTGCAGCGGCGGTTGGGACGGGCTCCCGACCAGGAGCTCGCGGACACGATCCGCAGGGCGGAGGACCTTCTTCACGAGGCCGAACGGCAGCTTCGAGGAACGGCGGGCTCATGATCGGCGTCGGCAGGAGTTGTCGCGCCGCGCGCGTTGGAGCCGAAAGCTCACGCCGCCACATCGGCGATTCCTAACGGCGATCCGCCCTACGCGCTTCGACTGATCGCGTGGGCGATCGGTCCGCTCTCAACCGCGATCTCGCTTCGCCTTCGGCGACTTCGGCCCTTTCGGCACCTCCGGCTCGGGCTGTGCGGTATTGCGGACGGCCTTGGCGAGCATCTCGCGCAGCTCGGCCTTGGTCTTGTTCGGTTCTCGGCGTGGGGGTTGCCACTGGTTCATGCGGCATATGTGGGGATGACGGAGGGTGAATTAAAGCCCACATCGCCGGATCAACGCTGCTTTTCGTCGTTTGACTTCGCCGCTTCCCGGGCCAAGCGCTCGGCCTTCAATCGTTCGTAGTTTTTCCGGAAGGCTTCCTGCTCTTTTTCGTAGTCGGTTGTTGCTTTCGGCTTGTTGCCAAACGCCCTTCCGGCCTCTCTTTGCGAGAGATCCTTGCCTGTTCTATCGCCGCTCATCGATCACCTCCGATGCAGTGACAGTCGGATGACGATAGCTCAGCTACCGTGTGCCGCAAGGAAACCCGCTGATTAGGTTTAATGACGAGAGCTTAACCATGCCGCAGCAGAGCAGCGCGCAGAGCGGGTTGGCGCCGAAGGCGTAACCCGCCGTCTTTGGCGATTCATAACGGCCGATCACGATTCGCCCTGCGTGCTGCCGTGGCGTGTCGCAGCCGGCCTAGAAATTGAAAATCCGAAAATCCGGCCGCGGCACGGGCTGCTCGGGGGGCGGCTGCAGCTTTCGCCGGGCCTGGTTCTGCGCTGCGATCAGCTGCAGGCATTTCTTCAGCTCGGCGTCGGTCTGCTTGATCTGGTTGCGGATTTCCTGTCGCTCGTAGCGGGTGAGCGAGGGGTGCGCGAGATAGGTCCAGGCCTGCCGGAGCCAGTCTTTCAACGCGCGTACATCTCGTTCGAGTGTGTCGGCCATGGGGCCCACCTTCCAAGGTACAGCGCAGCCAGCTTATGCGATTCGCCGCCAATGAAACCCATTGCAGGTAGTTCTACGGAGAGTTTTCGCGGCGGCGCCGGCGCGCGGGGAGTTGGCCCGGTTAACCCCGCATTAGCCACGACCGCAGCACTGTCGGAACGGAAAAATTCGTTTCAAATTGTCTCTTCCAAAGGAGACGGGGCATGAACGAGATCGACTATCTCCGCAACCAGGCCGAGCGCGCCGAACGGTTGTCGACGTGCATCAACGATCCGCTCACGATCGAGCGGCTGAGATCGTTCGCGGCGGAATGCCGGCGCAGGATCGCGCTGCTGGCGACCGCTGCGCCGCAGGCGGCGTGATGCGCCGCTGCCCGAACATCCGGCGCAGGACGTTCAGCCATCTGTTGCGGCTCCTGCTGCTCGCGCCGCTTGCGCTGGCCAGCCTGTCCGCGGCAGGCGCGGCGGAGTTCTATGCCGAGGAGCTGCGCATCCCCATGGCGGCGGCATCGCCGCAGGGGTTGGAAGCGCTGCTGGTCCGCCCCGCGGCATCGGGGCGATATCCGCTCGCTTTGATCAACCACGGCACGCCGCGCGATTCCGCCGGCCGCGCCACCATGACGGCGCGCAGCTACTACCCGATTGCGCTCGAATTCGCCCGGCGCGGCTTCGCCGCCCTGGTCGTGATGCGGCGCGGCTACGGCAGCTCGCCCGGCGGTTTTGCCGATAGTCTCGGACCATGCCCGAGCGCCGCCTATCTGCCGGCGTCGGCTGCGGCGGTGGCCGACCTGCGCGCCGCGATCGACGCGATGAGGACGCGCGAGGACGTCGGCCTGCGGGGCATGATCGCGGTCGGCCATTCCGCCGGCGGGCTGGCGACCATAGCCCTCGCCGCGCAGCCGCCGCAGGGCCTCGCCGCCGCGATCAATTTCGCCGGCGGCCGCGGCTCCTACAGCCCGGGCAAGATCTGCAACGAGAACGGACTGGTGCAGGCGTTTGCAGAATTCGGCAAGACCTCGCGGATTCCGATGCTCTGGGTCTATGCCGAGAACGACATGTTCTTCGCGCCTTCGCTGGCGCATCGGCTTTACGATGCGTTTCGCGCCGGCGGCGGCAGCGCGGCCTTCATCGATGCGCCGCCCTATGGGGAGGACGGCCACTATCTCTTCTCGGCGGACGGCCGGCCGCAATGGACGCCGCTGGTCGACGTGTTCCTGCGCGACCACGGGCTCGAGACCAGGACCATCCTGAGCGAGCCCGACATCCCCGCCCCGCCCCAGCTCTCCAGCACGGCAAAGGATGATTTCGCGCAATATCTCGGCAAGGGCCCGCACAAGGCCTTCGCCGTTTCCTCCAAGGGCGCGTTCGGCTGGCGCTCCGGCAAACCGTCGGCAGCGGAAGCCCGCGACGCCGCGCTTGCCGCCTGTTCGAGATGGGCCCAGGACTGCAGCCTCTATGCGGTCGACGATCGCCTGGTCCGCGAGTAGACGGGCTTAAGCGGTCAGATCCGGCCGGACCGTCATCGCGCTTCAGCGGGGGGCTCCGTCCGCGGCGGGACCGATCAGTACAACTGACCGGAAGCGGTAACCGGGTGCCGCATCCTTGCGGCACCGATCTCAGCCTTAACCGAAACGGCCGTTTCTGCCGGCAAGGTACTGACTTATCACTTGATTCTGCGCTCCGGCTTTGCTGCAATTGAAGCAGCTGAGGTGCACCATGAAGTGGATGCGAGAACGCGATGCGTTGATCGCGCAGACGCTGGCTTTCGTTCAGTCGGTTACCGGCAGGAGAGACGCCGGCGAGCCGCGGCTTTCGGTTGTACCCACGCCGGCGTTATCGCCGCCGGCCGACCATCCGTCGCCCGCGGTCCCTGCCATCACCGAGGCGCCCCCGAAGCTGGATAGCGGCGATCGCGACGCCAGCCTGGACAAGTCGAGCCTGGACAAGACGAGCCTGAACGAGACGATCCCGGACCAGGCCGCCGAACCGGCTGCCCCGTCGAACGCGCCACGGCCGCTGGTGCCGAGCGATTTTCAACGCGAGTTGACGGCCCGGATCGCGAGCTTCCGCGCCCATCAAGAGCGCTTCAATCGCGAGCGCGAGGAGTATTTCAGTGCCACGCTGGCGCGCCTGCGCGCGGCGATCAAGGACGGCGCCCCGCCCGGCCCGCGCGGCTGAAGGAAAACCGGCCGCCTTCTGCCGCGGCGATCACAGAAACACCCATACCAGCGCGACATTTGCGGCGCAGGCCACGAGCAGCCCGACCGCCAGCGTCAGCTGCACGCGCTCACAAAAGGTATGGAGCCTCGTTCCCATGGCCGGACCATCCGGCGATTCTGGCCGTGGAGTCTTGCGGATTCTTTTTCCCGAAATTTACGTCTCGTTAAGGACTCAAGGACGCCCCCGAAGGGCCATGCGGCGGCACCAATTGCGGTCCAGGGTTGCGGAAACCCGATGCGGCACCGGGCGTTGAACCGGGCTCATTTCGGAGCCAAGCCATGCCCTATGCGCTATTTTCGGACGGAGCCAAGCTGAGCAAGACCTACCCGACCGAGGCCGATGTCTGGAGGCTCGCCCGCAAAAGCGGCCTCGTGGTCGACGTCGCAACCGGCCACGACAAGCCGATTCCGCATCCCGTGCTCGATAATGATTATGAAATCCGCCCCTGCCCGGCGGATCCGCAGGAGGATCCCGAGCAAAATCGGGCCGAAGCCGAGCGCGCAGCCGACCGCGAGCCACAGCTCTAGGCGGCCGCGCCCGGCTCGAAAGCCCAGCTTGAATCTGCGTCGATCAGGTTCGCTGTCGCAGAGCGCGCGAGGAGCCGTTTAAGGCACCGCCACCGCGAGTGACGCCTGGTCGCCCGAAGGCGCCACGCATTCCCGCTTGCGATGCAGTCCCCGGATCGCCCCCGTCACTTTCAAAACCTTGCCGGTCGGGCAGGACATATCCTGCACATAGGCCACCTCATAAGGTGCCAGCACCAGCGGTTCGGATTTGAGAATGGTTCGCCCCGAGCACGGCAGCGCGACTGCAGACACGATCAGCATCGCCACCAAAATACGCATGTTTTTGAATCCACCTGCCCGGCAGTCACATAATAGCGCAACCGTGACAAAAGTTTCGCGCTGCGCGAAAATATTTTTGACGATGGCGCGCCCGCGCACCAAACACGCACACGAAAGACAGAAGGCCGGCGACAAGCCGGCCTTCTGCTGGATCAGGACACGCGCCGGACTGGCGCCTCAGTATTTGGACTGCACCGGGCCGCCCCAACCGAAGCGATAGTTCACGCCGACCTTCACGGTGTGATCGTCGTCGCGGAAGCGCGTCCCCACGATCGGCGCGGGTCCGCTGGTGAAGCTGGTGCTGCCGAAATTGTAATACTGGTACTCGGCCTTGGCCGACCAGTTCGGGGCAAACATGTATTCGAGGCCGGCGCCGACGGTCCAGCCGTCCTTGTGGGTGCCGTCGGTGGTGAACGCCGCGGGCGTGCCGCCGACGCTGACCCCGAGGTTCGGATTGTCGCGCCAGGCATAGCCGCCCTTGGCATAGAGCAGCGCCGGGCCCCAGGTGTAGCCGAACCGGCCGGTCACCGAACCGATCTGGTCGTTCTTGCTGGTGACCGGGGTACCGCCCGGGAAGGCGACGCTCGAGCCGCCGTTGGTCAGCCAGCTGTACTGGGCCTCGGCGCCGATCACCCAATTGGTCGCGAACTGGTAGTCGAAGCCGCCCTGCACGCCGCCGAGGAAGCGGCCGCCATTGCCGGCCAGGCTGTTGTCGCCGGCCCAGGCGCCACCGACGTGGCCGCCGACATAGAAGCCGGTCCAGTTATAGATCGCCTGCGGCGGAGTATAGACGGGCGCCTTGGCATAGGTACGCGCCGGCATGTCGGCCGCCATGGCCGGGCCTGCGACAACGATCGCGGCAACCATACCAAATGCAAGTTTTTTCATCGAAATCCCCTCCATCCTGTGGCACCCTAGCAAACAACGTGGCCCGAATTTGGTTGCCTGGTGGCGATGCCGCAGCTGTGATCGTTCGAGACTGCGACTGCCCGGCAACAGCCCGCCTTTGTTCCACCGCCGGGTTCATGTTCCACCCGGCGTGAATTTCCCGCCAAGTTCGGACGGTCTTCCGCTCTCATTTGTCGAACAAGGTTGCGCCCGGGTTCAGGGCTAACGGAAAATTGAACCTATTCCGCCGCCGCGGGCCACGCGGCTCCCGGCCCCGTCACCGGGTCATTTTCTCGAGCTCGGGGAATGGCTGGTAGGTGGCGCCGGCGCACACCTCGGCCGCGTTCGGCAACACCCGATCGAGCCGCCCGTTGATGAAGAGCACCGCCCGCTCGCGCGGCTCGCGGTAGCTGCCGTCCGACTGCGGCTCGGAGAAGCGCAGGCACGCGACATAGCGCGCTCTGCCGCCGACGGTGCGCTGGACCGGATCGGCCATCATGGCGTTGCGCACGCCGACGGGATTGTTGAGATAGGTCTTCATGAAGGCCAGCAGCTCGGTGCGGTAGTTGTCGGGAAAGGGCTGCGGCGCGGCGGAGTCCTCCATGAAGGACGGCGGCCCGCTCTCGTCGCTCCCGAAGCACGCCGCAAGCGCAAGCGGCAGCAACAGGATGGCAAGGAGCCTTGCTGGTCTGACCAAGTGCAACCCGTATTCTTGAAAAAAGCTCGACGAAGATCCCGCGCGCGACGGCCTTCTAGACCTTCGCCGGCGAAAAGAAAATCGGCTTTTCGGACCTCTGTCCACAACAGCGCCCGGCCCGCTTCCACCCCGGGGACGGATGGAGCGAGCCGGGCCTGTTACCGCCTTTGCGGCAGGGGCAACGGATCAGCCGCGCAGGCAGAGCAAGCCGCTATCAGCCGCGCTTGGTCGCGTTCACCGCCGGCTTGGCGGAGACCTTCGAGGCGACCTTGGCGTGGGTCTTGTGCAGGCTGACCTTCTTGGTGTGGTGATGGATGGTCTTGGCGCTGGTGTGCAGCTTCCTGCTCTTGCTCGAGCTCACCTTCGCCTTGGGTGCCGGGGCGCTGGTTTCGGCCGTCGGCTGCGACTGGGTCTGGGCGGCCGTGTTCGCCGTGCCCGTGGTGGTGCCGGAATTGGCGGCGAGTGCGGGCGCAGCGATCAGAGAGGTCGCGATCAGGGCGGCGGAAATCGTCTTCAGCATGGTCGTCTCCTTTGAGTTCGGGATCGGAGGTGCCGGCCTTGCCGGGCTCGTCGATCATGGGTGCGAAACTAGTCGCTCCGCCGTGAACCCGTTCTGAAGCGCCACGAGGGACTTCGTTCATCTCGATGACAATTCGGTCATGTTCGGCAAGTCATGTTCGGCAAGTCATGCGCGGCAGGCCAGGCTCTGCAGCCGTTTTTCGAGCGGTCATGTTCGCTGCAATCTTTGAGCACTGGAACGGCAAGGCTCCGACAAATAAAAGCCGGCCTCGGGAATTTTTCTAAGCAAGGGAGGTTCCTGTCCTCAGGCCTTTGGGTAACATTCCCGAAGACTTGTTTCGGGGCGGGCGACCGAACCTTTCGACCTCAACAGGAGAAGATGCATGCGAAAATCTGCGGCCAGGCTTCTGACACTCGCTGCTTTGTCGATGGCACTGGCAACGGCGCCGGTCATCACCAAGGTGTATGCCGCCAGCGACGAGAATCCCTCTCCACCCGCGTCCAGCAAGAAGGACAAGAAGAAAGGCTCATCGCTGGAGGACACGCGGCACTACGCGCAGTTCCAGCAAGGCTATCGCACCGCCTACACCACGATCTATGATCGTCACGATTACGCGAGCGCGATCGATCAGCTCAAGGCGCTCGGCCATGACGACAACGCGGCCGTGGCGAACCTGATCGGCTATTCGTACCGCAAGCTCGGCGACTACAAGCTGTCGCAGGTCTGGTACGAGCGCGCGCTGCAGGCGGATCCGGACCACGTCAAGACCTGGCAGTATTACGGTCTGTGGCAGGTCGAACAGGGCAACCGCGATCAGGCGGAATATCACCTGAACAAGATCGCCCAGCTCGCCGGCAAGGACAGCGAGGAATATCGCTCGCTGGCGGCGGCGCTGGAGCAGCCTCCGGGCACCGGCCTCGTCTACTGACACTGAGTGTCATTCCGGGGCGATGCGAAAGCATCGAACCCGGAATCTCGAGATTCCGGGTTCGGCTCTATCGAGCCGCCCCGGAATGACGAAACGGTCGACGACCGTTTCGTCATTTCATCATCGCCTCGACCTCGCCACGGAGCGCCTGGCGCGAGGCGTCGCGCGAATAGAACATGTGGCCGCCCGGATAGACCACGAGCTTGACGCGCGCGGCAAACGGCGGCAGCTGGTCGAGCACCACCTGCGAGCCGAAATAGGGCGTGGCGAGATCGAACAGCCCGTGCGCGACCAGCACCTTCAGCTTCGGATCGAGCGCGAGGATCTGCCTGAGCTCCGTCACCGACTCCAAGGGCTGCAGGCCGCGGCCGAAATCCCAGGCCCGCTCGACGGCAGGATTGAGCACCTCGTAGGAGCCGTCCGGCCGCCAGTTCAGCTTACGGGTGATCAGATCGACCGCCGCACTGGTCAGAGGCGCGGTGAGCGCATCCCCCGACTGATCGCCAAAGTGGAAGAAGCTCGAATCCGGATAGGGATCGGTGCCGAGCACGGAGCCGTCGTAGCGGCCGGTCACCTTGCCGTCGCGGCGATCGAATTCGCGCCTGAACTCGGCTGTGGCGAAGCGGCCGCCGAGCCTGCGGCTGACCGCCTGGTCGATGCCGGTCAGCGTCGCCACCTTGTCGGCGAGCCGGTTGGTCGCGTCCATGTCCGCCTGTCCCTTCATGAGATCGACGAGGAAGTCGGTGCGCGCATAGGCCTCGACATCCCTCATGTCGGCGCGGGTCACGCCCTTCTTCTCCTTTTCACGCGCGACCGCCGCATAGCTCGGCAGGCTCGACACGTATTGCAGGATGCTGGAGCCCGAGAATTCGCGGAAGTCGAGCACGGGTGAGAGCATGATCAGCCCGTTGACGCCGATGCCCTGCTGTGTCTGCAGGTTATGCACGACCTTCGGGCCGCGGATGCCGCCATAGCTCTCGCCTGCGACATATTTCGGCGATAGCAGCCGGTCGTTCTTTTCCAGCCAGCGACGGATCGTCACGGCGATCGAGGCGACGTCGCCGTCGACCGAATAGAACCTCTTCCGCACCTCCTCGCCGGATGCGACGAAGCGGCTGTAGCCGGTGCCGACCGGGTCGATGAAGACGAGGTCGGTGAAGTCGAGCCAGGTCTCGGCGTTGGGCCTGAGCTCCGGCGAGGTCGAGGGCGTCACCGCATCCGCATTGATGTCAAGCCGCCAGGGGCCGTTATTGCCGAGTTGCAGCCAGGCCGAGGATGCGCCGGGGCCGCCGTTGAAGACGAAGGTCACCGGGCGGCTCGTACGGTCGGCGCCGTCGAGCTGATAGGCAATGGTGGCGATATCGGCCTGCGGCTCGCCCTTGTCGTCGAACAGGCGGATCGAACCGGCGGTGGCGGTGAAGGCGAGCTTGCGGCCGGGAAGATCGAGCGTCTGCTTGGTCGTGGAATCCGGCGGCAGCTTGTGCTGCTCGGCCGCCGCCGCGGACGATGGCGCATTGGCGGCACGCCCGCCGCCGCCCTTCTGTGCCGCCGGCGCCGCGGCCGCAGGCGTTTCCGGAGCCGCCTCATCGGCGCAGGCGATTGCGACCATGGCACAGAGCGGGACCAGCAGAGCAAGCGTGCGGAGAGCCGGCATTGCGATACGTTTCATTGGTTTTCTCCCGGCTGTTGTCTCCCGACCGCCCCTGCTCCAGGCCGGAAGCCCATGCGGCTCACAGGCGACAGCATCATTTGCGGCTCTTCTAGCCTGAAATTGCGACATGTCCACGGTATCGTCAGGCGGGACGAGCCGTAGCCCCATTCGAAATCGCGCAATTGCCGCCGGCGGACCTCGCCGTTTACTCTGTTTGGCGCGAAAGCCGCGGCGCCGACCTCGACAAGGGCCGTAGGGGTGTATAGACGACGCGACGAAATCCTTGTGTGCGCCTGCAACGAGCCTCGAGTTCATGAGTAAGCCCAAGCGATACGACAAGATTGCCTTTGTCGCGAGCACCGTTCCCGAAGCGCAGGCCTCGCTCCGGGAGCTCACCGACATCTACGGCAATTGCGCAGCCGAGGAAGCCGACGTCGTGGTCGCGCTCGGCGGCGACGGATTGATGCTGCAGACGCTGCACAAGCACATGCGCTCGGGCAAGCCGATCTACGGCATGCATCGCGGCACCATCGGCTTCCTGATGAACGAGTTCTCGACCCACGATCTGCGCACGCGGCTTGCGGCCGCGCGCGAGTCGGTGATCCATCCGCTCCTGATGCGCGCCACCGACAACAAGGACGTCGTCCACGTCCACCATGCCTTCAACGAGGTCTATCTCTACCGCCAGACCTTCCAGGCGGCGCGGCTGCGCATCCTGATCGACGAGCAGGAGCGCATGCCGGAATTGATCGCCGACGGCGTGCTGGTGGCGACGCCCGCCGGATCGACCGCCTACAACCTCTCGGTCCAGGGCCCCATCCTGCCGATCAACGCGGCGCTGCTTGCGCTGACCCCGATCAGCGCCTTCCGCCCGCGGCGCTGGCGCGGCGCGCTGCTGCCGAACACGGCCTATGTCACCATCGAGGTGCTCGAGGGCGAGAAGCGCCCGGTCGCCGCGGTCGCCGATCATGACGAGGTGCGCGACGTCTGCCGCGTCGAAGTGCTCTCCGACAAGACCATCTCGATGCGCATGCTGTTCGATCCCGGCCACAGCCTGGAGGAGCGCATCCTGCGGGAGCAGTTCGGCGCCTGAAATTGCCGCGGTTCCGTCGCGACGCAACCGTTCATTAACCACCGGCCCATATGGTTAACGGCAATATACCGACACGCCGCGCGTTCAGCGTTCCAGGGCCGGGCCATGTACCGCATCGATTTCAACAAGCTGCGCTTCCTCGTCTGCGACGACAATCCGCACATGCGACGGATCCTGCGCACACTGCTGCACTCCTTCGGCGCGCGCGAGGTCTATGAAGCCGAGGACGGCGCGACCGCGCTGGAAATGTACACCCATTCGGTGCCCGACATCGTCATCACCGACTGGGCGATGCCGATCTTCGACGGGCTCGAGCTCGCGCAGATGATCCGGCAGCCAGAATCCAAGGGCAATCCCTACGCACCCATCATCATGCTGACCGGCCATTCCGAGAAGCGGCGCGTGACGCTCGCGCGCGATGCCGGCGTCACCGAATTCCTGGCCAAGCCGATTTCAGCCAAGGGGCTCTATCAGCGCATCCTCAACGTGGTCGCCAATCCCCGCCCCTTCATCAGGACCAAGACCTATTTCGGTCCCGACCGCAGGCGCAACACCAACGCCGCCTATATGGGCCCCGAGCGCCGCGTCGGCGGCGAAGTCGAAGTGCTGCAGCAGCCCTCGCTGCTCGACAAGGCCCGATCCACCATCTAGCGGCGAGACAGTCGAGCGCCAAAAGGCACCAACATGGGCAAGAACAAGCCGTCCGATATCGAAGTCAAAGCCTTCGCGACGCATCACGTCATCACCCAGCCCAATCCGCTGCGCAAAGTGTTGCGGCGCGTGGAGGACGAGAAGGCTGCAGACGATGCGGTGGCCCGCGCCGAGCAGGCGCTCGCGGGGTTGTCGGGTGAATTCAAAGGCTGGATGATCACCGAGGCCGACCGGCTTTCGGCGGCCTATGCCGTCATTCGCGAACAGGGCTTCTCGGTGAAGGCGATCGAAGAGCTGTTTCGTGCCGCCCATGACATCAAGGGCGACGCCGCGACCTTCGGCTATTTCCATGCCGGCGTGGTCGCCGACAGTCTGTGCCGCGTCATCGAACATGCCCCCGACCTCGCCAAGGTGCCGTCGGAACTGATCGATCACCACGTCAACGCGATCCAGGCGATCGTGCACGATCATACCAAGTTCGACGCCACGACGGTCGCAACCGAGCTCAGCCGGCGGCTCCGCCGCGTCGCCGACGACTATCTCGCCCACGCCAACCGCGACCGGCCCGAGCATCTGGAAGCCATCCTCGCCCCGAGCATCGTGCCGGGGGACTGAGGCAGGGCCAGCGCCCTACACGCCGCGGGCGTCCTGGCGAAAGCCGGGATCCATAACGCCAGGCTTTCGTTAGCGCGCGACACTCTCTCCACCGTCATTGCGAGGAGCGAAGCGACGCGGCAATCCAGAGTCGTGGGCGTGGCCCTGGATTGCTGCGCTTCTCTCGCAATGACGGGCTAACAGGGAGCGCGCCAACAACCGCCTGTGGTTATGGGCCCCGGCTTTCGCCGGGGCGACGACGTGCGGAATTTCCGCCTACGCTGCGATCCGATCCTGATGCATTCGCGCCAGCGCCTGCTCCGACACCAGCTCCTCGCAGAACAGGCGCGCCTCTTCGCGGGCGGATTCGGTGGCGAAGCGGCGCAGCAGGATCAACAGCTGCTCGGTGGCGTGGCCTTCGGTCTCGCACTGGGTGAGCACGCGCTCCACCATCCGCCGCCGCAGGCGCGCGGCGGTGCCGGCGGAATCCGCAAAGCCGATCTCGTGACAGACATCGAGCGCGACGCGGAAGGCGGCAAAGGTCGATTCCGGCAGGCCGGCGCGGCGCAACAGCGCCTCAAGGCTCGCGCCGCCGCGGTCGTGCAGCAGCGAGGACACCCGCCCCTGCGGCAGCTCGGACAGTTCGGCCAGCGCCGCCTCGAACAGTTCGAGGTTGCCGGACAGCAGCGCGCGGAGCACCAGACCCGCGGTCAGCTGGCCGGTCTTGCGCAGATGCCTGACCAGGCCGCGCATGTCCTCGCCGCGCGAGTCCGCCGCGATGGTCAGGGTCGAGCGGTCGAGCGCTTCGCTGGCGAGCCGCCCTGCCCGGTCGGCGCTGAGCCAGTTCCTGGCCACCACGAACTGCGCCAGCGTCTCCGACAGTTTTGCCACCAGCGCCGCGCGGGTCGCCGCCGGCAAACCGTCCAGCACCAGCATCGCCTCCCTGATGGCGGCGAGATGGCCGTGCCGCTCGACGATGCGGTCCCAGGAAAACGGCGCGAGCTCCGCGTAGGGATTTTCGATCAGCTCGAGCGCAGAGGCGGCGCTGCCGACCTCGGCGATCGCGGCACAGACCGACACCGGCAGCTTGACGCGGCGGGCAACGGCGCATTGCGTCTCACAGTCACCCGTCGCGACGATGTCGACCAGGTCGGCGTCGATCAGGAGCGGCGAATGTTCGAGCACGGGAAGCGCGACCGAGGTCTGGTCCTGCGACAGCGCCTGCACGATCGCCGCCGGGGCTTCCGCACTGTGCGCAAACACGTCCGCCATGGCCTGGCGCACCAAAGGCGACGGATCGTCCAGCATCATCAGCAGCGCGCCCTCGGCCGCCGCGCGGTCGTCGTCGCTGAGATCGGAGATCAACCAGGCCCGCGCCAAGGAACGCGTCGCCTCCGCCCGCTCGCCCGCGGAAGCCGTCCTGATCCAACTGATGAACTGCCGAACGATCATGTCCTTCCGGCCTACGCAACCTAAACCATACAGGCCATCGACGGCACCTGGTCCGCTCATCCGAGCGGCGCATGCGCGTTGGCCATGACAAGAGAAAATAAACCACGACGCTTAACAAAGCGTTCAGCATAACAGGCTGGTTTCGTTGACGTTTTGTTAAGGGCGCGAAAGCGCCGGATACCGCCCTGACAGGTGGCGGCCGCCTCTCTGGCGGCCGCCACGACGATTGCGCTTCACGATCCGGCTGCACCACGGAGCCGGATGAAAGCAGGCGCCGTCACTTCGGCTTCCGTTTTGCGGGACGGCGACTGGCGGCGCGATGCGATCCGAGCGCCGGCGATTTCTTGTAGACGCGCTTCTTGCTGGCCGCCGCCCGGCGCGGATGCTTGGCGTGCTCAGCAGCTTGCTTCGGGGGTACCGGTGCCGGGGCCGGCGCAGGAGCCCCGGCCTGCGGCACGTGGACCGGCTGCGACGCCTCGACCATTCCGCCCATCCAGAACTCCAATTCGGGCAGGTCCTTGCCATCGGGGTCGAGATAGCCCTGTTGCCACGTGTCGTTGTCGACCAGCCCGTGCCAGACCTTCGGGTCCTGCCTGTGCTGCTCGACATAGCTGTTCCAGCGATAGGTCTGGTAGATTGCGATGATATTGGCGGCGTAGGCTGCGGCCAGCCGGCCATTGCCCTCGACGATCATGAGATTGTCGTCGTTCTTGCTCGAGGCCTTGACGCCGAGATTGTGCGAGCCGGTCATGACGACGGGATGCTCGCCGAACGGGTCGAGCACGATGACCTTGCTGTGAATGTGCACGCCCTGGCCGAGTATCTCGGTCGCCCAGTCATTGAAGGTATCCTTGATGTTCTTGGGCACCATCGATTCATAACCAAGACGCTGCGGCGGCTCGTTGCCGCCGCTGAACAGCGTGACGGGCGTGGCGACCGTCGGGTCAAGCGCCGAGCGCCGCGTGGGTCTCGCCGGCTGGGCCTGATCCGGCGTCTCGTCGTCGGGCGCGGACTCCGAGGTGGTGGTCAGGCCTGCGATCTCCTGGTTCACCACGCCGCGGATATAGAGCCCGGGATCATAGGTCGGCGTCCCCTCATGGTGGCGGAACAGGATGTTCTGCAGCAGCGTCCACTTGTCCGGCTCGTCGTCGGGCTCGAACACGCCGGGATTGAAGAACAGGAACAGGATGCCTTCCTTGGCCCCATCGATCAGCTTGCGCGCATGATCCAGATCCTCCTGCTTGTCGGTGGGCGCAAACCATTGCGTAATCTTGACACCATCGACCTCGAAGGTGTTCTTGCCCGCCGCGCCATCGCCACCATTCTGTTTTGCGAGGCCCGGCGGATAGCCGTTGCCGGCATCCTTCAGGCGATTCCATTCGTCGACAAAATATTGCGCGAGCTTCGCGTCGTTGACGACGATGCCGTTATTGGCCTGGGTGCACAGGCCGGTCATCGTCCAGTTGGTGCTGCCGGAAAGCACTTTCAGCGGTTTCGGTGGCCGCGAGGAATCGCAAACGACCAGGAATTTGTTGTGTGCGAAGTGGCCTTGAGGAACCAGCCGATCATGCAGATCGACGACTCCCTTCAATTGGGCGCGGACGGCACTGTTCTCGTCATTGTCGTTCTTCTTGCTGAAGGCGCCGTTGGCCAGGATCAGATGGCAGTTCGGGCCAAGGGCCTTGAGGGCAGCGAGCAATTCGGGGTCGTTGAGTTCATACAATGCCGCATAGACGTGGCCGTTATTGTCCTTCACGTCCTTGAGCAATTGCAGAAGCTCGGGCCGCAGCAGCCCGCTCAAGGCGTCGCGCAGCGGATTTCCCGGCGTGCCGATCACCTTGGCGATGTTGGGCTTGGGTCCCAGTGCCGCGAGCGCGCGTGATACCCATTGTGCGGAAACGATGCCCTTGTTGAAGAATGCGCCGATATTGGGCGATGCCTGGCTCGAGATCGTGATCGGCTCGGTCGGCGGGCTGGCCGCACTGTCGTCGCGTTGCAGATTGTCCTTCGTACCCGTCACCGGAATGACCGAGTACTGCACGACCTGCCCCGGCTTCACGCCGTAGTCCCACCACATGAAGCGTTGCACCGGATGCTTCCAGGGCGCGTTGAGATCGAGCTTGTCGTCATCCGAGAAACCGACGAAGCCGTGCAAATACGTGTCGGGACTGCCCTGGACGATGCGGCGGATGGTGAAGCCGCGACATCCCGGAACCGGTTTCCCGTCGGCGGGCAGCCAGACGAGACAAGTGTGATCGCCGTTGTCATAAACTTTGAGATCAATGGACATAGAGTATCCTCCAGTGAAGGTCCCCACTGGCCAAGCTAGCGCTCTACCTGAAATCGCACAAGATATTGAATACACGCCGCCTGGTCATGCTCACCCGCGTCACTGCGCCGGCGTTTCCGCGCCGGGCGGATACCGACTCGCGTGAGGAAAGCGCGTGAAAACAAAAGACTGGAGCCCGTCCTGATGCAATCGGAGCCGGACATGTGCGGATCGCGCGCGGCGGTGGCGTCGGCGTGCGGGCGTCAGCCGCTGAAAGTACCGCTGCGGTCGCTGAAGAGATCGAGCGGCGCGGGCGCGCTCGCATTGCCGCCGGAAGCTGCAGCGGTCGGCGCGCCCGATTGTGCGTTGGAGGTGAGCGAGGCCGAGTTGCCCCACAGCGCCTGGACCGTCGGAGATACCGCCTGCGCGCCGTCATCGGCCTGGAACAGCGAACGGAACATGAGATCGCTCTGCTGCGAATTGCTGCCGGCATCGGCGTTGGCCGACGACGCGGCCTGCGCGGCGTGAATGTCGGGGAAGGTGGACAGATACACCGCGCTCGAGACCGCAGGCGTTGCGGCAGCGCCCGACACCGAAGCGCTCGCCGAGCCCCCTTTGCCGAACATCGCAAGCGCAGTCTGCGTCTGCGAGGAATTGGCCGCGCCCGCATAGCGCGCGTTCAGCACCGAATAGACTTCCGAGACGCTGCGGGCGTTGCCCGCGCGGTCGTAGAAGATGGACCGGTTGGCGCTGGCCGCGCTCGGAAACATCCGCGCCGCGGTGGCCTGCGGATTGTCCTCGGCCGTCGTGATCAGCTTGGCCGCGCCGCCCACCCCCATGAAATGCGCCATGTAGAGTTCGCTGTCGGTCGGCCTGCGACCGATCATGCCGGTGAGCTGGAAGCTGTTGGACTGGGTGAGCGCGCCGGCCATCGCGGAGGCAATGGCCGGATCGTCACGCAGCTTCATGATCGCCTGCCGCGTCTGCGAATCGCTCACGACATAGTCGCCCGACGCGGTCTTGGTGATGGCGTCGGCATATTGGCCGTAGCCGAGCTCGCCGCCGGCCTCCTTGACCGTGGCGAGCCAGGTCTGGTCGATGAACTGGTAGAGCCCGCGCGCCGAGGAGGTCGAGGCGCCCGCGGTCGGATTGAAGTCCGATTCCATCTTGGCGGTCGCCAGCAGATATTCGAAGCTCGCGCCGGTCGAATTCGAGGCCTGCTTGATCGCGCCGGTGACGCGCGCGACGCCTGTCGTAGCCGTAGCGTTTGACGTGTCGACCGACATTGCCTGGTGCCCCGTTGCGGCGCCTCTCCTGGCCGCACACTGGGACGGTTATGGTTAATGCGGAGTTAAAAGTGGGCCACTGGCCCTGTCGTCCGACGGCCGCTCCCGAACGCGGGCCACCCCGTCACAGCTCGGGAAACCGCCGAGCCGCATCGAGCGCCAGACCCGTGGCGACGCTACCGAAGGCATCGCCCGCAATGAGGCGTGCGCTCGGCACTGCCGCCGCGATGCAGTTGCGCACGGACGGCATCCTGGTGGCACCGCCGGTGAGAAACACCGCCGACACCTGTTCCGCCGTCAGGCCTGCCAATCGCAGCACCTCATCGATGCGGGATCTTATCCGCTGCAGGCTGCCGGCGACGGCCGCATCGAGCTGCTTTCTGGTGATCTTGAGCGAGACGTCGGCGACGCTCTCGTCGAGCTCGAGCCTCGTAAGATCGGCGTTCGAGAGCTCGATCTTGGCAGCCTCGACATCCGCCAGCAGCTCGTGCCCCTTGCGCTGCTCGAGCACGCGCAGCAGGCGCTCGATTTTCGCGGGCTGCGCCGAATCGCGCAGCACGCCGCGAACCTCGGTCAGCACCTTCTGGTCGTAGAGGAAATTGATTCTGTGCCAGGTCGCGAGGTCGGAAAAATACCATGACGGCGCATCAAGTCCCTTGCGGCGGAGCGGACTGTGCAGGCCAAGCGCGGGCATCACGCTCGCCAGCGACAATTGGCGGTCGAAATCCGTGCCGCCGATATGCACGCCGGTGAAGCCGAGAATGTCCTCGCGCCGGTCGCTCGCCCGCGAACGCTCGGGCGAGACCCGCACCACCGAGAAATCCGAGGTGCCGCCGCCGATGTCGGCCACCAGCGCGATCTCCTCGGCGTCGACGCCCTGCTCGTAATCCAGCGCGGCCGCGATCGGCTCGAACTGGAAGGCGATGCTTTCGAAGCCCGCCGCCCGCGCAGCCGCCGCGAGCTGGCGTTCCGCGGCAGCGTCCGCCGCGGGGTCATCGTCGACAAAGAAGGCGGGACGGCCGAGCACCACGCTGGTCGGTGCCGTGCCGAGGCTGCGGCCGGCCGCGTCGCGCAGGAACTGCAGGAAGGCCGCGATGATCTCGCCGAAGGCGTAGCGCCTCGATTTGACCGGCGTCGTTTCGTCGAACAGCTTGGCGCCGAGCACGCTCTTGATGGCGCGCAAATAGCGGCCCTGCTCGCGCGCGAAATAGCGTTCGAGCGCCTCATGGCCGAAGGTCGTGGAATCATCGTCGAAGCTGAAGAACAGCGCCGTCGGCACCGACGTCGCGTCACGCTGGATGGGGAGCAGTCGCGGTCCGTCCGTATCGCAGACGCCGACGGAGGAATTCGAGGTGCCAAAATCGATGCCGCACGCGAGCGTCATGCGCCAGCTGCTCCTGTCTCAAAAATCGGGGGATGTCGTTGCCGGGCCCGGAGGACGGCCGCTATGTCCTGTAGACCTTCTCGGGATCGAACAGCCGCTCCGCCTCGGTGAAGGCAAGACGCGGACCGCCGTCGGCGTTTTCGATCCTGCGGTAGAAGCAGGAGCGCCGGCCGGTGTGGCAGGCGGCGCCCACCTGCTCGACCTTGATCCAGACCGCGTCCTGGTCGCAGTCGGTGCGAATCTCAAGGACCCGCTGGACGTGACCCGAGGTCTCGCCCTTTCGCCACAGCGCCTTGCGGGAGCGGCTGAAATACCAGGCCTCGCCGGTGTCGATGGTCTTCTGCAACGCTTCCTGGTTCATATGCGCGACCATCAGCACGTCGCCGCTGGCGGCGTCGGTCGCAACGCAGGTGAGAAGCCCCGACGCGTCGAATCTGGGTTGGAAGCCCAGCCCCTCCTCGCGGTCATCGACGGCAGCGGATGTGGACGACACGACAAGCCCTCGTTGATTCAAAAGCGAGGGCTGGCCGACATCAGCGGTGCGGCCCTCGCACCATGGACAGGAAACGCTGCTGCTCCGCCGGATTGTCCCGGAACATGCCGGTGAAGCGGCTGGTGAACGTGGTCGCGCCATGCTTGGCGACGCCGCGCACCGACATGCACGTATGCTCCGCTTCGATCAATACCGCAACGCCGCGAGGCTTGAGAACCTCGTCGATGGCGGCCGCGATCTGGGCGGTGAGATGCTCCTGGGTCTGCAGGCGGCGGGCGAAGATGTCGGTCAGCCGCGCGAGCTTGGACAGCCCCACCACGCGCTCGACCGGCGTATAGGCGATATGCGCCTTGCCGTAGAACGGCATCATGTGGTGCTCGCATTGCGAGGTAAACTCGATGTCGCGCACCAGGACGAAATCGTCATAGCCGGCGGTTTCGCCGAAGGTGCGGTCCAGCACCTCGGCCGGGCACTGGTGGTAGCCCTGGTAGAGCTCGTCGAACGCCTCGACCACCCGGCGGGGGGTGTCCAGGAGGCCCTCGCGGCCGGTATTCTCGCCGATATAGGCCAGCAGGGTCTGCACGGCCGCTTCGGCCTCGGCCCGCGACGGGCGCGCCTGGTCCGGCTGCACCGCAGCCTTCATGAATTCGGCGGGATCGAGCTCGCCTGGGCGGGGTTCGGGCAGCTTGCCGTCAGAAGGCTTGTTGGGGCGGATCGGTTTGATCAATGCGTCCATGTCAACTCCGTTCGACCGGTCCATTTTGCAAGGACTTTGCAAGGACCGGAGTGTCACCGGCAGACGGGGCGGGTTTCCGCCGGACGCCTGAACATACAGCAAAGCTGTATTTGCGCCGTAGGCACCCTATATAGGACGGTGAACCCCGGCCGCCAAGGCCGTCTCCCTGCGCCCGCGGAAGACCGAGCTGCCATGCTGAACGACATCTACAACAAGAAAATCATCGAGTTGGCGGGAAATATTCCGCGGCTTGGACGCCTGGCGGCCCCCGATGCCAGTGCCACCGCCCATTCCAAGCTGTGCGGATCCACGGTCAAGATCGACCTCAAGATGGACGGGCCGGTCGTGACCGACTTCGCCCATGAGGTGAAGGCCTGCGCGCTCGGCCAAGCCTCCTCCTCCATCATGGCCCGTCACGTCGTAGGCTCGACCGCGAGCGAACTCCGCGAGTTGCGAGAAACCGTTCGCAAAATGCTCAAGGAGAACGGCGCGCCGCCGCAAGGCAAATGGGCCGACATCGGTCTCCTGGAGCCGGTGCGCGACTTCAAGGCGCGCCATGCCTCGACCATGCTGACCTTCGATGCCGTGGTCGACGCCATCGGCCAGATCGAGGCCAAAGGCGGTTCGACAGGCGGGTCGAAGCGCGAGGAACCGGCAGCAGCCCCGGGCTAGACCTATTTGCCGCCCGGTGCCGGCGCGACCGCAGCCGTCGCCTCCGCGGTCTTGGTCGCCTTGAGCGACGATTCGGTGTCCGCCTCGGCGCTGACGAAGCGGTCCTCGACCGGTTTCGGCTTCAGCCCCGCGACCTTGTCGGACAGTTCGGCTCGCGGCAGCACATCGGCAACCTGATCCGTCGTAATCAGGTTGGTCAGCCGCAGCTCCGCAGGCGTGAGCTCGTGCAGATCCTCCCACGGCGCGACGCTGAGCGAGAGCGCGAGCAGGTCGCCGCCGCCGCCCATGTCGAAGGTATATTTGGCGAGCCGCCCGATATCGCGCTCGACGATGGTCATGTCCTGCGCGGTGTAGCTTGCCGCCTTGGCGTCGTCGGCGCGGTCGCCCATCCAGATCTGATGCACGCGCACATGGGCACCGGACGGCACGTAGCGCGCGGTGCCGGCGAGCAGCAAATAGACGCACATCGATTCGCAGTAGGCGCCCGGCGTCACGCTGGCGCGGTCGCCCTGCGGCGAATGGGCGAACACGCTGATGCCGACCGTCGTGAGCAGGCCGAGCGACCGGAACCGCCGGCCGAGCGTGATCGCGTCGTTGACCGAGCCGCCGCTGGAGTCGAGCACCACGGTGCTGCCGCCGAGCTGCTTGCCGCGGGCGAAATCATCGAATTCTTTTGGCGTGTCGGCGGTGACGATGCCGACCGCACTGACCCAGCCTCGGCAGTTGGGCTGGCAGTCGACCCAGTCGAATTTCATCGGCTGCTTGCGTTGCTCCAGCGCTGCGCCCGCATAGGCGGTCCCGAGCGAATGCAACGAGGTGAACGAGGCCAGCGCGACCAGCGCCGCGCCGAGGAGTGTCGAGATGCGAAGTGCGGAGGATTTCAAGCGTGTCAAATCGGTTCCTTCCCCAAGCCCCAATCGACCCAGCAGCCAACAGCAAGTCTCACACAACGGTCACAAAAATGGTATCCGGGGGATTACGCATCGTCCATAGCGACTTGCTGCGCTGCGCCCAGAAATCAGCGATAGTTGCGGAAAATGTGGCAGGTAACGATGGAACCGCAGTTCCCTGCCGAGGAACCATGCAAATGTGCGCTCATGGCTGGTGCAACGCGCCCATGAAAACCGCAGGTCACGATCGGCGCGATCCGCTGCGCGCGGTGCAGCGGTTGCCGCGCAACCTCGGCCGCGTGCTGATCTGGCTGTATCGGCACACGCTGTCGCCGCTGGTCGGCTACAACTGCCGTCACCTGCCGACCTGCTCGGTCTATGCCGATGAGGCGATCGAACGCTTCGGATTGTGGGCGGGCGGCTGGATGACGCTCGCGCGGCTGCTGCGCTGCCAGCCCTGGGGCACCTCGGGGATCGACCTCGTGCCTTCGACGTCGCCGCCAGGTGCGCGCTGGTACTTGCCCTGGCGCTACGCTCGCTGGCGCGGCGTGAACGCGCCCTGATTTGCTGCGCCGCGTGCAAACTTCGCAGCGCACTGCTGAATAGTCGGGGGAACGAGCGCGACCATCCTCGCATTGTTCGAGAAACACTCCTTCGGGAGGACAACAATGCGCTGGAAAATCAAGAGCCGTGGTCACGACCCCAGGCAGATCGATCTGCTTGCGGTCGTCGCACTCCTTCTCGTCAGCCTCGGGGCCTTCGTTTACGTCGCAAGCTCGGAATCCTCGTCCGTGCCGAACACAACGGCCTTCATCGTTCCGAGCCAGCACGTGCGCTGGTGATCAGCGCCAGAAGAAGAAGCCCTGCGGCGGCTGGATCGACACAGGCGGGCGTGGCTTCTTTGCTCGCACCGGTTTCGGCGCCGACACCGGCTCGGCTGCCGAGGTGGTTTCCGCCGTGGCGGGCTCGTCGGCGGCCGTCTTCACCGCCAGCAGCAGGTTCGATTCATGCGAGCGCCAGCGGTAGCCGATGCCGAAATCGATCGGCTGGGCGCGGGTGAACAATTCCGCATATTGCTCCTGGTAGCGTCCGGCGAATTCCGAGATCGGGCCGGCATAGCGGCCGAACGGGAAGAAGCGCCATTTCCGCGGACTGTAATAGGCGAGCGGAATGCCGGAATCGTCCTGGATGATGGTCGCGCTGTTGGCGAGCAGCCAGTCGCGCACCGCGGAGAAATTGCCGGCATGGAGCAGATAGGACGCGCTCTTGATCAGGCTGTTGCCGGGCGCCAGCGTGTCGCAGAACTTGAGGAAGCCGCTGGCCCTGACGCCGGAATTGGAGAGATCGGTCGAGAAGTAGTACAGCGTCTTCTCCACGCCGTCCTTGCCCGAAAACATGATGCGCGCGCCGTGGGTGACCGCCCTGCCCGCATCGGCGCCGGTGAGCAGCGTGCCCTTGTCGTCGAGCCCGATGGGCTCGACGCTCTTCAGCGTCTTGCCGGAGCGCGCCATGAACACATAGAGGATCGGCAGCGCCCCGTTGAACTCGCTGCCATGCAGGTCGACCTTCATGTGCTTGGTGATGAAGAACGAGAAGCTGAGGATCGAGCTCAGGGAGTGCTCGACATTGGCGAGCCCGGGCCCGATGCCGCCGCGCGGCAGCCTGGCCAGATCGGGCACGGCGCCGGGCGGCTCGAGCGCAGCCAGCACGTAAGTCGTGGCCTTTGAATAGAAGGCGTTGGCGTAGAGGAAGTCGGGCCCGGAGAACATGTAGAACATGGTCGGGCGCGGCGCCGAGAGGTTGGTGTCCGCCCAGCTGTGGATCCTGGAGAGCTGGCGCTGATCAAGCTGGGCAAAGGCGGCGTCGAAGAATCTGGCATGGCGCTGCCAGGCCGCATCCCTGGTGAGCGGCGTCAGCGGCGAGTCCGCCGAGGGCTGCATGCCCGCGAGAAAGCGGGCCGTATCATCGGCCGTGACCTCGGCGGCGCGCGCCGGCAGCACGGCTACGATGAACAGGCTCGCGGCTGCCGCCGCAATTTTCAGCAGTTGATGCATCTCGCGTCGCGGCCTCAAGCTGCGGTGCCGATTGCGGCCCGCTTGTGAAAAACGGCGTAAATCAAAAGGCCCGACGTCATGATCAACATTCCGAGGAATGACTGCAGCGGCCGTTCGGTCAGGAGATAGTACATCATGAAACCGGTCACGAGCAGGAAAACCACTGGTGTGACCGGGTATCCCCAGGCGCGGTACGGCCGCGGCAGATCAGGGCGCGTGATGCGCAGCTTGATCACGCCTGCGACCGTGAAGAACGAGCAGAACAGCAGCGCGAACTGGATGAAATCGAGCACGGCCTCGAAGCTGCGCGACAATAGCAGCAGATTTGCGACCGCGAGCTGGAACAGGATGGCCGGAATCGGCGCGCCGTTGTCCGAGCGGCGGGCGAACAGCTTCAGCGCCGGGATGTCCTCCCCCATGGTCATCATCACCCGCGGGCCGATCCACATCATGGCCGAGATCGAGGAGATCAGGCCGATGCAGATCATGGCGGCGACGATGCGCCCGCCGACGTCGCCGAAGATGAACCTGCCCGAAACGCTCGCGACGTCGAGCTGGCCGGCGAGCTTGTCGATCGGCGCCGAGTGCAGGAATACCGCGTTGAGCGCCACGTAGAGCCCCATCACGATCAGCGTCCCCGCCAGCATCGCGCGTGGTGCGTTCTGTGTGGCATTGTCCATCTCGCCGATGATGTAGGTCGCGGCGTTCCAGCCCGAGAACGAGTACATCACGAAGACGAGGCTGATGGCGAACGGCGCGCTGGCGACATGGGCGAAGTCGCCCGCCTGCGGCGCGAACGAGATCGGCTGCGGGGTCGCGACAAAGAGGCCTGCGAGCAGGAAGGCCGCGATCAAGAGCACCTTCAGCACGGTCGCGGCCAGCTGGAAGGTCGAGGAGTGGCGGACGCCGGTGAGCTGCACCAGCGAGACCAGCCACACCACGGCGACGGCCAGCGCCAGCGGCGTGCCGGCCGGAAAGACCGATTTGCCATATTCCCCGAACGCCATCGCAGCCAGCGCGACGGGGGCGGCAAAGCCGACGGTCGCGGAGACCCAGCCTGCCAGGAAGCCGAACGCCGGATGATAGGCGCGGCTGAGGAAATTGTACTCGCCGCTCGAGCGCGGAAACATGGCGCTGAGCTCGCCATAGGAAAAGACCCCGCACAGCGCCACCACGCCGCCCACGGTCCACAACAGCAGGATCGAGAAGCCGGACGGGATGTCCTTGACCTGGAAGCCGAGGCTCGTGAAGACCCCGACCCCGATCATGTCGGCGACCACGATTGCGGTCGCGACGAGGACCGATACCGAGGGCCCGCTCCCGAGAAGCCGGCCCGGCCACGCCGCGCTTCCCGTCTCTGATACCGTCATTGCGTTGCGCACCCCGATGTTCGCCACATGGTGCAGACTGACTGAGCCCAATTCAAGATTGGTTAACATGGGATAAATCGGGTGCGGAAAAGCGGTATTTCGGCACCGAAACCCGCCTCGGGGTGACCACGGCATTGCGGAATGGAATCTCGTTCCCCACAATCAGGACATGATTTGGTGGTCTCTTTGTCGATGTTCTTCTTGGGGTTTTTCCGGATGTGGGGAGTTTTTCCGGAAGACGCCGACATCGCCGGACGACCAGCGCAAGTGAGCTGAAAGCAGAAGCGAGCTGACGCTTTTCGCCGGAAGAGATTTGGGTCGGGTAGGTTTGGGTAAGGGGTGGATGGTCGGGGACGATCCGCGTAGCCATGGGACTGATTGCGCGCGCCTGGAGAAGCAACCGGGTGCGCGCGCCCATGCGCGCCTGCGCCGCGCCGCGATCGCCCTCTTGCTGATCCCCGCTTCGCTCCTGGTCGCACAATGCAGCCGCGGACCCGACGCCGGCGCGCTTGCCGCCAATGTGCATCCCGTGAGCGCGAAGGTCGCACAGGATGCGACCTTCGACGAGCGTTTCCCGGCGCCGCAATTCCGTGACCGCTTCCCGGGCGCGGGCGAGACGCTTGCCCAGCACGAGATGTCGGACTTCGCGCCCCAGGCTTTCGCGTCCAAGCCTTCCGTGTCCAAGCCTTTCGTGGCCAAGCCCGCGGTCGCACGCGCCGAGCCCGCACCCTACCGGGTCGCCTCGCTCGAGCCGCAGGTGCCCTATCACCGGCCGTCGGCGCAACAGGACGTGACCACGCTGGTCAGCATGAAATATTCCGCCTTCCCCTATTCCGGCGAAAACCCCCAGTCGGATTCGTCCTTCCTCAACGTCTCCAGCGGCGGCCGCCGCGGCCATCGCAGCTATTCGGGCCGGGTCTATTGGGAGAACGAGACCTACAGCGACAGCCGCGTGCTGGTGCACATCCCCGAGACGTTCGACCTGCGCAAGCCCGGCGTGATCGTGGTGTTCTTCCACGGCAATGGCGCAACGCTCGAGCGCGACGTGCGCGACCGGCAGCTGGTGCCGCAACAGATCACCGAATCCGGCGTCAACGCCGTGCTGCTCGCACCGCAAATGGCGGTCGATGCCGCCGATTCCAGCGCAGGAAAGTTCTGGCAGCCGGGCAATTTCCGCCGCTTCATCATGGAGTCGGCCGACCATCTGGCGCAGCTCTATGGCGATCCGGGCGCCGCCAAGGAGTTCGCAAAACTGCCGATCGTGATCGTCGGCTATAGCGGCGGCTTCCTGCCGACCGCCTATAGTCTCGATGTCGGCGGCATGTCCGATCAGGTGCGCGGCGTCGTGCTGCTCGATGCGGTCTACGGCCAGCTCGACAAGTTCGCGAGCTGGATCGAGACCCACCGCTCGGGCTTCTTCGTCAGCTCCTACACCCACTACACCGCGCCGCACGACCACGAACTCATGCACATGCTGCGCGCCAAGGGCATCGCGGTCTCCGAGGACATGGATGCGCCCTTGCGGCCCGGCAGCGTGGTCTTCGTCGAGACCGGCGAAGGCATCACCCATCGCAGCTATGTGACGCAGGCCTGGACCAGGAATCCGATCGAGCAGGTGCTGGTGAAGATGGCCGCACAGCCGCAGATGCGCGTGGCTTCCGGCCTGCCCGCTTCCGCCAACCGCTAAGCGCGGCCTGCGCTTAACCCCTCCCCGGCAGCGGCCGGGCTCTCCCATATGCGCATCATGTCCGCATGGACGTCATTCCGGGGCGATGCGAAGGGCGAACCCGGAATCTCGAGATTCTCAGGTGCGCCATAGCGCACCAGAGTTCGACGCTTCGCATGCCCCGGAAAGACGGTGTCCCGACTTCGAGACTCGCTGGATCACGATTTGGGCAGCTTCGGCATGCTTTCGACAAAGCCGTTGTAGCAGGCGAGCCGCTCGTCCTCTTCCTTGCTGTACTTGCAGTCGACGACGCGCTTGGCGGCCGCCGTCTTGGTCGCCTTCGGCTCCGGCTTGATCACCTCGTCGTAGCAGTTCAGCCGCTCCTTGGTGCCGTCATCGATCTCGAGGCAGGCCTGCAGGCGGACGGCCATGGGCTGGTTCTTGCCGGCGGCCGATTTGGCCGGGCTGGCCTCCGCCCTCGCCGCGCCGTGCGGCTTGACCTGCACCAGCGGCTTGTCGCCGACCATGGGAGGCGTGGACGGCGGAGTTGCGGATTGGGCAAGGGCTGTGGCCGAACAAACGACGGCGAGGAACGCCACGGCCGGTCTCAACGCTAGTCTCATCTCTGATCACTCTTCTCAAGTATCGGAAAGGGCTGGCCGGCGACCGACCGGCGAGCCCGGTATCGGCTTGGGCTTTAAGCCCGTCCGGCCGGATTTGCCAAGTTCCAAAAGGCCGTGCCCGACCTGCAAAAAATCTGCCCTGTCATTTTGCGGTCCCCTCGCCCACACGCGCCGCCTGCACTGTCGGGGCCGGGGCCTTGGCCGGCGGACAGGTGGCCAGCAAGGTCTCCATCGCGCCGGCCCAGCCTTCATTGGACAGCCTGGTGATGCGCGGCATGCGCTGCCCGTCGGCCGCCAGCGACGTCTCGGTAAGCTCGACCTCCGGGTGGTCCAGCAGCGACTGCAGCGCGGGACGCGGGATTCGCAGGCCCCATTGCTCGACGCCGGTCCCCTTGGCCGGCGGATAGGAGAAAAAGACCGGCTGCGCATCACTGGCTGCAATCGTCACCGTTGTATGGCTCGCGGATTCCGCCGCGGGCCGCTGGAAATCCAGCGCAAAACGGTTGGTATCGAAGCAGGCGACGCGCCATTGCAGCAACCGGAACGACGTCTCACCCGGCGCCCGGACGGCTGCGACCTTGTGCATCATGTTGAGCCCGTTGCTCTCGAACCTCCAGGGCGTCTCGACCAGCTCGCGGCGGTCGAGGCCGAAGCGGGCGATCTCCTCGCGGGTCAGGATGTGGATGTCTTCGAACCGGGTCGTCTTGGCGACGCCGAGCAGCGCGACGTCGATCCCCATCCTGGCGAGATAGGCGGCCACCATATGGTCCGCGCGCTCGTGGCCGCGCTGGTCGGCGGCAGCCATCACAGCCGCATCCGGCTCGGGAGCGCCGTGAAAGTTGAACACGATCTTCGGCGAGTGAACCCCGACCACGGCATCGGGCGCAACCTCATGGACCGCAGCCCCGGCGAAAAGATAAGGACAGGCCGAGGCGCAGAGCGAGCCGCGGGTGAACACGTCGCCATGAAGCTCGCGGCCCGATTGCTTGAGCTTGACGCAGTCCTCGCTGTCCTGAGCCTCGAAGCCGCATTCGCGCACCAGCGTTCGGCCGATCCTCGCAACGAACAGCCTGGCGTGGAGCATGTTGCCCATCAGGATCGCCTGATCCAGGTTGCCGCCGGGCGAGTTGAAGTAGATCGGCAGGCTGCGACCCTTCAAGCGATCCAGAAAGGCCTTGAAGCGCGCGGCGCTGCCGCCTTCGATCTTGCCTTCGGCCTCGATCCAGCTGTCGCAACCGCGCCCGCAGGCATCGGCTGCCCCCTTCACCACATAGAACGTCATCGGCTCGGGCCGCGGCAAAGGCGCCACGGGCCGCCGACCGGGTGTAGCCGCCCACGCTCCGCAAGCGAGCACAAGAGCAGCAGCGACCAGACACGCACGCACGATCATGGGACTGGAGAAATGGCAGTGAGAGACGAAGGCGAATTTAACAAGCCCGCGGCGACAAGTCCACGCCGCGGCAACCGAGGGCTGCGCCGACAAGATGCCGGATTTCTGCCGAATTTCTCCATTTGCACCGATTGCAACGACCGAATCCCCTGCTATATCGGCATTTTCCCGCTTACCTGCGCTCGTTCGCAGGAGTGAGCTCCAGGAGTCCTGCCATGTCCGACGAGAAGTCCCCCCAGCCCAAATCCGAGTCCGGCTTCCAGTACAGCCTCTCCAACCTCAAGCCCGCGCAGCCCCTGGAAAAGATCACCATCACCTTCCCCGATGGCGCCAGGCGGGAGTTTCCCAAGAACATCACCGGCCTCGACATCGCCAAGGGGATTTCGCCGTCGCTCGCCAAGCGGACGGTCGCCATGGCGCTGAACGGCGACCTCGCCGACCTCAACGATCCGATCGCGGACGATGCCAGAATCGAATTCGTCTCGCGCGAGGAGCCGCGCGCGCTGGAATTGATCCGGCATGACTGCGCGCATGTGCTCGCCGAGGCGGTGCAGGCGCTGTGGCCCGGCACCCAGGTCACCATCGGCCCCGTGATCGAGAACGGCTTCTATTACGACTTCTTCCGCAACGAGCCGTTCACCCCGGAGGATTTCGCCGCGATCGAGAAGAAGATGCGCGAGATCATCGCGCGCGACAAACCCTTCACCAAGGAGGTGTGGGATCGCGAGAAGACCAAGGAGGTGTTCCGCGACAAGGGCGAGGCCTTCAAGGTCGAGCTGGTCGACGCCATTCCCGGCAACGAGCCGATCAAGATCTACTACCAGGGCGACTGGTTCGACCTCTGCCGCGGCCCGCATATGACCTCGACCGGCAAGATCGGCAACGCCTTCAAGCTGATGAAGGTGGCGGGCGCCTATTGGCGCGGCGATTCCAACAACCCGATGCTGACCCGCATCTACGGCACCGCCTTCGCCAGGCAGGAGGAGCTCGACCTCTATCTCAAGCAGATCGAGGAAGCCGAGAAGCGCGACCACCGGCGGCTGGGCCGCGAGCTCGACCTCTTCCACTTCCAGGAGGAAGGTCCCGGCGTCGTGTTCTGGCATCCCAAGGGCTGGACCATCTTCCAGCAGCTGATCGCCTATATGCGCCGGCGCCTGTCCGGCGACTATAGCGAGGTCAACGCGCCGCAGATCCTCGACAAGTCGCTGTGGGAGACCTCGGGCCATTGGGACTGGTACCGCGAGAACATGTTCGCGGCCCAGTCGGCCGGCGAAGACGCCGAGGACAAGCGCTGGTTTGCGCTCAAGCCGATGAACTGCCCGGGCCATGTCCAGATCTTCAAGCATGGCCTGAAGAGCTACCGCGACCTGCCCCTGCGCCTCGCCGAGTTCGGCGTGGTGCATCGCTACGAGGCGTCCGGCGCCATGCACGGGTTGATGCGCGTGCGCGGCTTCACCCAGGACGATGCGCATATCTTCTGCACCGAGGAGCAGCTCGCCGACGAGTGCCTGAAGATCAACGACCTCATCCTGTCGACCTACGCCGATTTCGGCTTCGAGGGCGAACTGACGGTGAAGCTCTCCACCCGGCCCGAGAAGCGCGTCGGCACCGACGCCATGTGGGACCATGCCGAGCGGGTGATGGCGACCGTGCTCAACGAGATCAAGTCCCAGCGCAACAACATCAAGACCGAGATCAATCCCGGCGAAGGCGCCTTCTACGGGCCGAAGTTCGAGTACGTGCTGCGCGACGCCATCGGCAGGGACTGGCAGTGCGGCACCACCCAGGTCGACTTCAACCTGCCGGAGCGGTTCGGCGCCTTCTACATCGACCATGACGGCGGCAAGAAGCCGCCGGTGATGGTGCACCGCGCGATCTGCGGCTCGATGGAGCGCTATATCGGCATCCTGATCGAGCACTATGCCGGCAACTTCCCGCTCTGGCTGGCGCCGGTCCAGGCCGTGGTGACGACCATCACCTCGGAAGGCGACGAATATGCCAAGCGCGTGCTGGAGGCCTGCCGCCGCGCCGGCCTGCGCGCCGAGATCGACCTGCGCAACGAGAAGATCAACTACAAGGTCCGCGAGCATTCGCTGGCCAAGATCCCGGCGCTGCTCGTGGTCGGCAAGAAGGAGGCCGAGAGCCATTCGGTCTCGGTGCGCCGGCTCGGCAAGGACGGCCAGACCGTGATGCCGACGGATGAGGCGATCGCGGCGCTGGTGGAGGAAGCCGTTCCGCCCGACGTGCGGCGGGCGCGGCTCGATGCGGCGGCCGAGTGAGGCGCTCATAATCGCTCTAAACTGCGCTTCCGCATGCCGGAGCCCACGCCTATCTGTCAGCCGATCATCATGTCCGACGAAAGAGACATCGTGCCCGACGCCATTGAACTGTTGAAACTCCGCCGCTCGGTGAAGCCGCGCGAGATGACCGGCCCCGGTCCCTCCCCGGCCGAACTCGAGACCATCCTGACCATCGGCGCGCGGGTGCCGGATCACGGCAAGCTCGCGCCCTGGCGCTTCATCGTGTTCGAGGGCGATGCCCGCGAGCGCGCCGGCGAGGTCATTGCAAAGGTGTTTGCGGCCAAGAACCCGCAGGCCAGCGCCGCCGACATCGAGATCGAAAGGAAACGCCTCACCGACGCGCCGCTGGTCATTGCGGTGGTCAGCCTGACAAAGCCGCACCCGAAGGTGCCGCCGTTCGAGCAGGAGCTATCCGCCGGCGCCAGCGCCATGAACATCGTCACCGCAGCAACCGCGCTCGGCTACGGCGCCTGCTGGCTGACGGGGTGGTTCTCCTTCGACCGAGACGTGCTCGATGGGCTCGGCGTCAAGGCGGACGAAAAGGTCGCAGGCTTCATTCACATCGGCAAGGTCGTAAAGCCCAGCGAAGACCGCCCGCGGCCACAGCTGTCGGAGATCGTGACGCGGTTTTAGGTCTCGGTCGTCCCGGCGAAGGCCGAGGTGACGGCGATTGATCACGCCGCCTTGGTCGCCCTCGCGCCGAAGCGGGACAGCAGCTTCTCGACCTCGGCGGCCGGCTTCGCACCGCTGAACAGGAACCCCTGCACCTCGTTGCAGCCTTCGGCGCGCAGCCAGTCGAGCTGATCCGTCGTCTCGACGCCTTCCGCGGTGGTGGTGATGTTGAGGCTGCGGCCTAGCCCCGAGATCGCGCGCACGATGGCGACGCAGTCGGAGCGCTCGGCGAGATCCTTGACGAAGGAGCGGTCGATCTTGATCTTGTCGAAGGGGAAGCTGCGCAGATAGCTCAGGCTGGAATAGCCGGTGCCGAAATCGTCCATCGAGATCGATACGCCGAGCTCGCGCAGCTGATGCAGGGTTGCGAGATTGGCCTCTGTCTCCGCCAGAAACAGCGACTCGGTGATTTCGAGCTCGAGTCGCTTCGGCGACAGGCCGGAATTGGCAAGCGCGGAAATCACCACCTGCACGAGGTTGCGGCTGCGGAACTGCACCGGCGACAGGTTGACCGCGACCTTGACCTCGGCCGGCCACTTCACAGCCTCGCTACAGGCCTCGCGCAGCACCCATTCGCCGATCGCGGTGATCAGCCCGATGTCCTCGGCCACGGGGATGAACTCCGCCGGCGAGATCATGCCTTTCTCGGGATGCCGCCAGCGCAGCAGCGATTCGAAGCCCGATATCTTGTCGCTCGCGATGTCGACCAGCGGCTGGTAGTGCAGCTCGAACTCGCCATTGGCGAAGGCGCGGCGCAGATCGAGCTCGAGCTCGCGGCGCTTCTGCGCCTGGTGATCCATCTCCGGCTCGAAGAAACGGTGCACGCCGCGGCCATCCTCCTTGGCGCGGTACAGCGCCATATCGGCGTTGCGCATCAGCTCCTCGCTGGTGGTGCCGTCGCCCGGCGAGAGCGCGATCCCGATCGAGGCCCCGATCACCATCTCGTTGTCGCCGATCCTGTAGGGTGCGCTCAGCACGCTGATCAGTCGCGCGGAGAAAGCGCTGATCTCCTTCGGCGACACGTCGGAGGCGAGAATCACCGCGAACTCGTCGCCGCCGAGACGGGCGGCCAGATTGCCGCCGCGCACCTGCGCCCGCAGCCGGTCGGCGACCTGCTGCAGCAGGCGATCGCCAATCGGATGGCCGAAGGAATCATTGACGTTCTTGAACAGGTCGAGATCGAGGCCGAGCACGGCGACCCGCTTGCCCGTCGATTGCGCCGCTTCCAGCGCCTGCTTCAGCCGCTCCTGGTAGAGCTCTCGGTTCGGCAGATTGGTGAGCCCGTCATGATGGGCCATGTAGGCGATGCGCGCCTCGGCCTTGCGTCGTTCGGTGATGTCGACCACTGCGACCAGATAGCCGTCGCGGCCCTCGAAGGCGACGCGGCGGCCGAAGGTGAGCACCTGGATCTCGCTGCCGTCGGCCTTCAAGTGCCGCCAGTTCCGCTCGGACTGGTAGGTATCGCCGATATGTGCCAGCGCCTGGCTATGGCTGACCCATTCGTCCTGCGGCCAGATCTCGCGCAGCTTCATGTTCAGGAAGGTCTCGCGGCTGTAGCCATAGTGCCGGACCGCAGCGTCGTTGACCTTGAGGAACCCCATGGTCTCGGCGTCGAACACCCACATCGGCACCGGATTGTTGTCGAACAGGAGCCGGAACGAGGCCTCGCGCCGCTTCAGGGAGGTGACGTCGGAAATCGTCAGCGACAGGATGTCGCCGAAGGCGGTGACGGACAGCCGGAGAGCGCGGTCGTCGCTGTCGATCTCGAACTGTTCGCGGGCCTTGGCCGCGCTTCCGACCGCCTCACGCAAGCGTTCGCGCACCTCGTCCGAGCACAGCACATGGCCGCCTTCGCCGAGGCGTTGCCATTGCAGGCTGCCGGCGTCCACCTTGAGCAGCTTCGCCGCCGCCTGATTGTGATGCACGATCTGGAAATCGGCCGGCTCGCCGCTCGCGTCGCGAATGGTCGACACCGCGATGACGCCGTCGTCGGTGGTGGCGAAGATCGCATCCAGAAGGTTGTACTGCGCGCCGCGCTCGTTGACATAGGCGCCGATCAGCATGCCGCCCCAGCGCGAGACGGTCGGCAGCGCCAACACGTCGTAGGTGCGCACCATGCCGTCGCGCACGCAATGGGCGGCGGCAAGGTAGGGCTGCCCGTTGTTCGCGGCGTTGGAAGCGGCCTCGCTCAGCACGGTCGCGCAGTCCGGCGGCAACACGGCCATCGGGATATCCCAGCGCTCGTCGCCCAGCCATTTCTGGGCATAGCGGCCGGTGCGCGAGACCGCGAAACCGTCGTCGTCGGTCTTGAGCAGCACGATATGGTCGGCAAGGCGCCCGAGGCTGCCGAGCATCACGTCTTCATACCGCGGAAGCATTTCGCCCGGCCGCAGGCCTGCCTGCCACTTCCGGCGCAGCACGGGCATGTCCTCGAACATATCGGTCGTTATTTTGGCGGACTGCTTTCTGGCAGGTCCCATCACACTTCCCCGAACCACACTTCGCCGAAGCCACACGTCCCCGAAACCTTTGGCTCAGCAGCACAGGCCTTCGTCCCGCACGGTATCCAATTCGGGGCCGCTTAATGCCGTGTAAAAAAACAAGAATCCGGCGCGCGAATGCGCGATTGTGACAGTTTTAAGTGGGCTGATGGTTAGCGTGCTTTAGCGACTGTGACAGCGCTGCACGAAGGGGTTGTGAGGAGAGGAGCGATACGCGCGAATCTTACCGCGCGATCACCTCGACCTCGCCGTCCACGCCGTTGACGACGTTGAAGGGACGCTCATAGACCTTGCCTTCGTTCTTGGCGATGGCGCGGTATTCGCCTTCGGACAGCACCACCTTCGGGAAGGCGCCGATCGATTCCTTGATGACGTCGCCGCCCGGCGTGATCACCGACCAGGCGGTGTTGGCGAGCGCCTCGCCGCCCTTGTCGGTGACGAGCTTCAACGTGATGACCGCGGCGCGGTGGGTGACGGTGACGTCGGTGAGCTTGCCCGCGGTGACGCGGATGTCGGAGCGCACCACCGAATTGGCATCGCCGTAATTGGAGACGATATAATAGGTGCCCTCAGGCAACAGCACGACATCGCCGGCGGCAACCGTAGGCACCAGCGGCGCCCGCTCGCCGATCTCGAACTGGCTGCCCTTGTAGATCGCAAATGAAATCTGGTTGGTCGGGATCTTGCTGGTGCCGACCCGGCCCTCGATGCGCAAGCCTCCCGCCGGCAGCAGGAACAGCTCGCGGTCGGTGTCGGCCTTCAGCGATACGGTGCGGATGGCGCTGACGAGGCCGAGCGCGACGTGCACCACGTAGTTGCCCGGGGGCAGCACGATGTTCGGGGTCGCGCCGCGGTCTTCCCGAATCATCTTGAACGAACCGGTCTCGTCCGGATGGTCGGCGAATACCCGCCACACCAGCCCGCCATTGATCGCAGGCATGTCCTTGCCGTAACGGGCGCTGAGCGCCAGCACCGCCTGCCCGGGTGCGACGCCCGGCGGCGCCGCCGGCGGTACTGCCGCCGCGGGCGGCGGATTGGCCGAGGGCTGATTGAGCGTCGGTTGATTCGGCTGGGGCTGGGTCAGCACCGGCGGCAGATTCGGCGTCGACGCCGGGCCCGAGGTCGGCGCGAGGCTCACCGCCGGACCCGGATCCGGCACCGCAGCCGGCGGAACCGGGGGCGGACGATCGCCGAACAGCTGGGCATTGGCAGGTTGAGCGCCGGCCAACGCGGCGGCAAGCAGCGCAGCCAGGACGAGGGCGCGCGCCGACGGCGGCGGCAGCCAGAGGCCGCGCCGGAAGCCGAACGGTCCGTCGCCTGGAGAGGTCATGAACCTGCTTTTCACTGAAAACACGGCAAATTCAAGCCTTAAGCATTAACGGACACAACTTGATGGAACCGGCCGGAACCGGCAAGGTTGATGTCGCGATCAGGTCACAAATCCCGCCTAGGCGACGTCCAACGCGGCATAAACCATGCTTTCCCAGGATTCTGGCAGGCTGCAATTGTCGCGCGTAGTCTGAGGGCCTTCTGGAGACGAGTTTGGTGTTGGATATTCTGATCGGACGTGGGCGGACGGACGCAGACATCGTGGACAAGGTCGGGCTTGGCACCATCCGCCGGCCGGTGATCGGGCTCGCGCTCGGCGGCGGGGCTGCGCGCGGCTTCGCCCATATCGGCGTGCTGCGGACCTTGCTGGCGCACGGCATCGTACCGAACATCGTGGTCGGCACCTCGATCGGCGCGGTGGTCGGCGGCGCCTATGCGGCCGGCCATCTCGACACGCTGGAGGAATGGGCGCGCAGCCTGCAGGTGCGCAACATCCTCGGCTATCTCGACATCCGTCTCAACGGCTCCGGCCTGATCGGCGGCGACAAGCTTGCGGCCAAGCTCGAGGCCTCGCTCGGCCAGACGCTGATCGAGGATTTGCCGGTGAAATTCGCCAGCGTCGGCACCGAGGTGCGCACCGGGCACGAGATCTGGCTGACCCATGGCAAGCTGGTCGAGGCGATGCGCGCCTCCTATGCGCTGCCCGGCATCTTCGCGCCCGTCCTGATCGGCGACCGCTGGCTGGTCGACGGCGCGCTGGTCAATCCGGTGCCGGTATCGGCCGCGCGCGCGCTGGGTGCGGAAATCGTCATCGCCGCCAATCTCTCCAGCGACATCTTCACCCATTCGACCACGATCTATTCCCACGGCACGCCGGTCGAAGTGCCCGAGACCGTGATGGCGCCCGATGCACCGAAGGAGCCGCTCAAGGAGAAGCGGCGGTTCGGCAAGTTCTTCTCGCCCGAGCGCACCGTGAAGCGGGAGTTTTTCGGCAGCGCCAGCCGGCCCGGCATTTCGTCGGTCATGGTCGATGCATTCAACATCATGCAGGATCGCATCACCCGCGCCCGCCTTGCCGGCGATCCGCCGGACTTGCTGATCACGCCCCGTGTCGGCCAGATCGGCTGGTTCGATTTTCATCGCGCCGCCGACCTGATCGAGTTCGGCGCCCGCGCCGCCGAGCGCGCACTGGATTCGATCCAGGAAGCGATCCCCGCGCTCGCGCCCGAGAGCGCGCCAAAGACGGATTGAGCCAAAGACGGATTGAGCTAAGCCGTCTTGATATAGGTCCGCAGGGCTTCCTGCTCGTTCTCGTATTCCCTGACGCGCCACTTGACGACGTCGCCGATCGAGATCAGGCCGACCACGCGATCGCCGTCGAGCACCGGCAGGTGGCGAAACTTGCCGAGCGTCATCGTTTCCATGATCGCGCTGACCGTGTCGCTCGGCCGGCAATTGACCACCTTGCGGGTCATCACGTTCGAAACCGGCTCGTTGAGCACGGCGGCGCCGCGTTCGCCGAGCACGCGCACGATGTCGCGCTCCGACAGGATGCCCTCGATGCGGCCCTGGCTCATGACCAGCACGGCTCCGATCCTGCGCTCGCTCAAGAGCCTGATCGCGTCGGACATCAAAGCATCCGGCGGGACGCTGGTGATCTGATGCCCCTTGGTGTTGAGAATTGCACCTACCGTCATTGTCGTCTCCCTGAAGCGATCCGCGCTTCCCTCAAGGAGGAGCGCGGTCTTATTTTCGAGTTTCAAACAACGAACTTGCGCTGATCCTGGTTGCGCGCGCCTTGCCTGCCCTCTACGCAGCCTTTCCGGCTTGCGTTTCGTCTTGCGCTCTTCTCGCTGCCGCGCGGCGCTCACGGGCGCATGCCCTGGCGTCTTCTTGAGACCGACGATGATGAATCAAATCGCGGGAGGCCGCAAGGCGGTCACACAGCACCTGCAGCATCGCCGTGCTGGTGCGGCACGGGATCGAACAGCGAGAACAGCAGCAGGCCGGCGAAGAAGCCGCCGATATGCGCCTGCCAGGCCACGCTTGCGCCATCGGTGCCGATGGCGATCGAGCCGATGCCGAAGATGAGGTTGACGCCGAACCAGACCAGCAGGAACGCCAGCACGCGCGGATTGCGCAGTGCACGCGCAAGCGACAGCGCCGGCACTTTCGCCGCCGCGTCCGCATCGCCCCGGTTGAAGGAGAGGAAACTGCCTCGCACGAAGGCAAACCGAATGGCGGCCGCCATCGTGCCGGACACGGAGGCAGAGGCCCCGATCATCGGCGCCACCGCATGCTCATGGGTCACGAGATGCGCCAGTGCTCCTGCCATAGCGGTGACCGCCATGAACAGGAAGAAGCGAAGCGCGCCGAACCGCCGTGCCAGCGCACTGCCGAACGGCAACAGCCACAGCACGTTGAAGCCGAGATGGGTGAGATTGGCGTGCAGCAGCGAATAGGTGACGAAAGTCCAGACCTTCGCCCCCGCGCCGCCCGGAAAGGTCAGGTCGACGATCGCCGAATCGTAGCGCTTGGGAATGAAGCCGAACACATCGATGGTCCAGTCCTCCCATTCGGTCGGCAGCAGCACGCGCAGATGAATCACCGCAAGCAGGATGATGTAGGCGGTCAGCGCGGGCGGCAGCGTCAGGATCGGCTCGCGCGGAAGCTGCTCCGCGGGCAGTTCCGGCGAGGTATCCTGCGGGGGGTCAAAGGGCGATTCCAAGGGGGTCCGGACCTTCAAGGAGGCGCGCCGCGAGGCGCGATGACGAGGCCAGATAGGCGGCTTTATCCGGGCAGCGCAAGGGGGCGCCCCGCACGCCGGAGGGACCGGGACATCAAACGTCCCGTTTGAACCGCCCGGCGGAGAAAATTGCGTGCGGAAGGCCGGGCGAAAACAGATTTCGCTGCCATTGCTTTTGCTGCCCCGATTCACGACATTCGGTGCTCAAATCACCTCGTGAAGACCATGGTCGAGCCCTCGAAATTTGATCCCTTTGGCGAGCCGGTCGCCATCGCCGAGACGGCCGAGCAGGCCCGCGCCTCGCGCTGGCTGACGCGGACCGGCGCCGGCCTGTTCTGGGCGCTGGTGATCGCCATCGTCGCGGCGCGGGCGGTCTATTTCGAGCCCGGCGTGTTCAACGGCCTCGACCGGGCGCTTGCCTTCGCCCAGAGCCTGTTCGCCGCGCTGTAACAGTTTCAGCGCACGGTGGCGCGCACGGCATCGCCCAAGGGGCATGATCCATTCGGAAAACCGGCTTCCACTACTCCGGATCATGCGATCAGGAATGCAATTTCTTTCTATCGCGGCGATCTGAAAATATATTACTTTCCAAGCCCCGTTCAGCAGATGATCTGCTCTGAAGAGAGGGTTTGTGCCGTCTATCGATCGAGATCCACCGCCAAAGCCTGTGGCACAAAGCCGCCTCGCCGCCGCGTTCCATTTCCTTGTTGCTGCAATCCCAGGGATCGCCCTCTGCGTCACGATCACGCTGGTCTCGCTCGGAATCCAGACTGTGGAAGAGCGCGCGCTGGCGCATCCCTATGTGGAGGCGCTGGTCATCGCGATCCTGCTCGGCATGGCCGTGCGCACCTTCTGGCGCCCGTCGGAGCGTTGGCTGGTCGGCATCGCCTTTTCGGCAAAACAGCTGCTCGAGATCGCGGTGACCCTGCTCGGAGCCTCGATCAGCTTCGCGGCGATTGCCGCCTCGGGTCCGCTGCTGCTCGCCGCAATCGCAGGCACCGTGGCCGTGACGCTGTGCGTGAGTTTCGGCATCAGCCGGGCGCTCGGACTGTCGAAGAAGCTCGCGATCCTGATCGCCTGCGGCAACTCGATCTGCGGCAATTCGGCGATCGCTGCAGTCGCGCCGGTGATCGGCGCCGACGGTGACGACATCGCCTCCTCCATCTCGTTCACCGCCGTGCTCGGCGTGCTGATGGTGCTCGGCCTGCCGCTGCTGATCCCGCTGCTGAAATTGTCCGCGACCCAATACGGGATTCTCGCCGGCCTCACGGTGTATGCCGTGCCCCAGGTGCTGGCCGCCACCGTGCCGGCCGGCGTGGTCAGCACCCAGATCGGCACGCTGGTCAAGCTCGTGCGCGTATTGATGCTTGGTCCGGTCGTGATCGGGTTGTCGCTGTTCGCCTCGCAACAGCGCGCGGGCGCGGCAGCGAAGGCAGGCGCAAGGAAGATCAGCCCCTTCAAGCTGGTGCCGTGGTTCATCATCGGCTTTCTCGTGCTGGCGGCCCTGCGCTCGCTGCAGCTGATCCCCGATGCCGCCACCGCGCCCGTGACCCGCACCGCGGCGCTGTTGACGGTGGTGTCGATGGCCGCCCTCGGCCTCGGCGTCGACGTGCGGGTGCTCGCCAATGTCGGCGGCAAGGTGACGGCAGCCGTCACGCTGTCGCTGTTGCTGCTGCTCGCGATGAGCATCGGACTGGTGCACGTGTTCAAGTGAGCGACAGGCGCCCGTCGCGTCAATGGTCGTTCACTCTGCGCCGTGGGCGTGCTTCTGCCGTGCGATGCGACGCGCGTGAGCCGCGTAGGCGTAGCCGCCAATCATGATCAGGATTGGCAATCCGTAAAGGACGAAAATCTGAAAGGCGCTCATTCCAAGCCCTCGAGGACCGACGATGCCAAGCGATGGAGAACCAGCGCGGCTCCCAAGTACAGGATCGTTGCCAAGAACAACTTCCAGCCTTCGGCATTGTTGCCAGTATATAGAGACGCGGCAAAAGGCGCCAACACGCCGACCGTCAGGCAAGCGGTTGAAGCTCGGTCAAGAGCATTGGCGCGGAGCTTGATTTGTTCCTTCTCGCGGTCGCCCACCCCGATCTTCCTTGCCTTTCAACGGCTTGCTCAGCGAGACAAGAGGGCAAGCCAGATCCTGGAACGTTCAACCGAAACCTGAGCTACCAAAAGTGAAAGGGCGGGCCCTGAGAAGACCCGCCCTCACCTGGTCGGCTGTTTCGCGCGAGGCCCCCGGGGAAAGACATCCCCACCCCTCCCGCGCGACGCCCAATCCGTTTGACGCCACCTGTGTATCGTGCCCTGCGCCGGCAACCTGGAGAACGCGGCTCAGGACCAGAGCAAGGAAAGCTTAACCAGCGCGGCCCGTTACGCAAAGCCGATCGTTAACTTAACCTTAACGGCGCAAACCCCCGAGCTTCCCCCGCCAAATCGCGCCTCCGGCATGGACGCTGCACTTTGCTTCCTGCACAAGGTTAAGGGAACGTTAGCGCGCGAAAGTGGGACAGAACTGTCCCGGACATCGCCGCTACCAGTTGAGTGGCGTCATGAAGCATCCGTCGACGAACGCGTACTTCACCTATTGGGACGGCAAGCGCGCCGGCGAGCGTGCGCCAGACCGCGGCGCGATCGAACCCGGCGACATCAGGGAGCTCTTGGGCGACATTTTCGTGCTGTCCTACGACAGCCATGCCGGCTTCCCCTTCCGCGTGGCCGGCACGCGGGTTTGCGCGCTGTTCGGCCGCGACCTGAAGGACAAGAGCTTTCTTGCGCTGTTTTCGGACGAAAGCCGCCGCGAGATCGAGGACATCGCGACCATCGTCGTCGAGGAAACGCTCGGTGCGCTCGCCGGCGTGACCGGACGCTCGCCCGCCGGCGGCACGACCCATCTCGAGCTGCTGCTGCTGCCGTTCCATGCGCGCACCCACACGCCGGCCAGCATGACCGGCCTGCTCGCGCCGTTCGAGAGCAATCCCGGCCTGCTCGGCGAGCTCGAAGTCACTTCGCACCGCTATCTGCACCGGCCGGAAAAGATCGTGCCGCGCGCCTTGCGCAAGCTCGCAATAGCCCGCGGCTTCATGGTCTATGAGGGGCTGCGCTAGGGCGCCGGCACGAAAACTGGCCGGCCGCCGCCCTTCCGGCACACCCGATCGCCTCCTGCGAGCTCATAGAGCGCCGATCATGGCGTCGAAAGCGTTGACCTGGATCAACTCGACCCACCGGGCATGTCTGAAAGCTTCGTATCGCGCTGTTCAGGACAGGGAAGCCGATCATGAACCTGCTGCTTCAGGAAGTCCGGCACAGCCCGCTGCTCTGGATGCTCGTCTTCGTACCGCTCGTGCTCGTGATCGAAACGATCGCGCCGTCGGCTCACACCATGCTGTTCGTGCTCGCCGTGCTGGCGATCATACCGCTGGCCGCCCTGCTCAGCCACGCCACGGAAAGCGTCGCCGAGAAAACCGGCGATGCCGTGGGCGGACTGCTCAACGCGACGCTCGGAAATCTGACCGAGCTGATCATTGCGATCGCCGCGCTTCAGGCGGGAGAGTACACGCTCGTCAAGGCCTCGATCGCCGGCGCCATCGTCACCAACGCGCTGTTCATGCTGGGAGCCTCTTTCCTGCTCGGCGGCCTTCGCCACCATGTCCAGGACTACAATCGCGCCGGAGGAAGGCTGTATTCGGCGCTGCTGTTGATGGCGACGATTGCCCTGGTTGCTCCGGCCGCCATCGCCGACCTCGATCTGGCGCAAAGCGCCGCGATGGCGCAGAAGCTCAGCGCCGGTCTCGCCATCCTGCTGATCGCGGCATACGGGCTCGGCCTGTTGTTCTCGCTCAAGACGCACAAGGAGCTGTTTGCGAGCGAAGATCACGGTGAGGCGGAGGAAAAACCCTGGCCGCTCGGGCTCGCGGTCGGCACCCTCCTCGTCGTCACCGTGCTGGTGGCGCTGGTGAGCGAGATCTTCGTCGGTTCAGTGCAAAAGGCCGGCGAGAGCCTGGGAATGAGCCAGGCCTTTGTCGGCTTCATCATCGTCGCACTCGTCGGCGCCGCCGCCGAGATGACCGTGGCATTCTCCGCCGCTCGCAAGGACCGCCTCGACATGAGCGTCAGCATCGCGCTCGGAAGCGCCTCGCAGATCGCCCTCTTCGTTGCCCCCGTGCTCGTGCTTCTGAGCTATGTCATCGGCCCCAAACCGATGGATCTGCAATTCTGGCCGGGCGCCGTGACCATGGTGATGAGCTCCGCGGTCGTTGCATCCTTCGTCACCGCCAGCGGCCGCTCGGCCTGGTTCGTCGGCGTCCTGCTGGTCTTCATCTACGCCATATTCGCCATGACGCTTTACATTCTGCCGCCGGGGCCGCGATAGGCCGTGGCGACCGTCATGCCGGACCGGCCGAATCCGCCGCGATCATTTTCTCTGCAACGTCACGCTCAGGACCTCGAAGATCACCGCAGTCGACCAGCCGAACAGCAGCACGCCGTTCATCGCGGTCATCGGTCCAAGCAATCGCCAGCGCGGAACGGGCACGATATCTCCGTATCCGAGGGTCGTGAAATTCACGAAGGCGAAGTAGAGCCGATCCGCGCTCTCGGGCGTTGCGCCGGCGAGAGCGTAGGCCAGCGACCAGACGGCGATTTCGCACATATGGGCCGCCATCAGCACGGCGACCGTCGCAATCATCACCGCGCCAAGCCGCAACGCTGGAAGATGCAGCCACTTCGCAGCAGTGCCTCGGGCGGCGCGGACGACGAGGAGCATTGCCACCGCATGAACGGCGATGTTGGCGAGGCTGACTGTGCTTCCAAAGCCGATTTGCCGCAGCATGATGGTCCCGCGATCCCGCTCGTGCTTCGTCCATCCCGCATATCGGCCGCACTGCGGAAAGCTCGGCATTTTGCGATGCAACCGAGAAGGCCGGCTTGCGCCATCACAAGCCGGCGCCGCACGCGGCGGCTATTCCGCCGGCCGCGTGGCGGAATAGTCTACACTGAATTCCGGTTGGGCGAAGCGCAACGGCGAACCATGCGCGAACCACAGACCCAGCCGGGTCGCGACGGGGTGATCGCCATATGACGCATTGGATCCGCTGGCTGCCCGGGCTTCAGACCCTGCGTCGATATGAGGCGGCGTGGCTGCCGCACGACATCTTCGCCGGACTGGTGCTGACGACAATGCTGGTCCCGGTCGGCATTGCCTATTCGGCTGCATCGGGCCTGCCGGGCATCCACGGTCTCTACGCGACGATCGTGCCGCTGTTGATCTACGCCGTGTTCGGCCCAAGCCGCATCCTCGTGCTCGGACCGGACTCGGCCCTGGCCGGCGTCATCCTCGGCGTGGTCACGCCGCTGGCCGCCGGCGATCCCACGCGCGCCGTGACGCTCGCCGGCATGATGGCCATCGTCTCCGGGGCGGTTTGCATCTTCGCGGGCATCGCACGCCTCGGCTTTGTCACCGAGCTGCTCTCCAAGCCGATCCGCTATGGCTACATGAACGGAATTGCGCTGACCGTCTTGATCAGCCAGCTGCCAAAGCTACTCGGCTTCTCCATCGAGAGCGAAGGCCCCTTGCGCGATCTGTGGGCCATCGCCGATGCAATCCATGACGGACGCACGAACTTGGCCGCATTCGGCATCGGGCTCGGCACCTTGATCATCATCCTGCTGCTGAAGAACCAGAAATCGGTGCCGGGCATTCTGATTGCGGTGGTCGCGGCGACCGCAATGGTCGGTGCGCTGGATCTCGGGGCCCGTTTTGGCGTGAAGGTCCTGGGTCCCCTGCCGCAGGGTCTGCCCGGCTTTGCCGTGCCGCTGATCGGCATCAACGACATCATTCCAGTGCTGACCGGAGGCGCTGCGATCGCGCTGGTGTCGTTTGCCGACACCAGCGTGCTCTCGCGCACCTATGCCGCGCGACTGGGAACGGCCGTCGATCCCAACCAGGAGATGGTCGGGCTCGGCGCGGCCAACCTGGCGAGCGGCTTTTTCCAGGGCTTCGCAATCAGCAGCAGCAGCTCGCGCACGCCCGTGGCGGAAGCCGCCGGTGCCCGCACCCAGCTGACCAGCGTCGTCGGCGCGGTTGCGATCGCCCTGCTTCTGTTGCTGGCGCCGAACCTGCTTCAGCACCTGCCGACCGCCGCACTGGCCGCCGTGGTCATCGCCTCCTCGCTCGGCCTGATCGAAATCACCGACCTCAAGCGCATCTATCGGATCCAGCGCTGGGAGTTCTGGCTGGCGATCGTCTGCTTCGTCGGCGTCGCCGTGCTCGGCGTAATTCCGGGGATCGGGCTCGCCATCGTGATCGCCATCATCGAGTTCCTGTGGGACGGCTGGCGCCCGCACTCCGCCATATTGGGTCGCGCCACCGGCGTCAAAGGCTACCACGACATCACCAGATATCCGGATGCGCGACGGATCCCCGGCCTGGTCCTGTTTCGATGGGATGCGCCGCTGTTCTTCGCCAACGCGGAATTCTTCAGGGAGCGCGTTCTGGACGCCGTGACGACATCGCCGACGCCGGTGCGCTGGCTGGTGGTTGCCGCAGAGCCGGTCACCAGCGTCGATGTCACCGCCTGCGACACGGTCGCCGAATTGGACGAGACCTTGCACGCCCAGGGCATCGAGCTTCGCTTTGCCGAGCTCAAGGATCCCGTAAAGGACAAGCTGAAGCGATTTGGATTGTTTGCGCAGCTTGGCGAGGAAAGCTTCTTCCCGACGCTGGGCGCGGCTGTCTCGAGCTATCTCGAAACCAGCAATGTGGAGTGGCAGGACTGGGAGGACCAGGCCAACGTCAAGGCGAAAGGTTGACAGCGCCTCGCCGCCTCGGGTCTGCAATCACGGCGAGCGGTTGCCGGAGAACAGCGCTCTCGCCGCCGCCATGGCGCGATCGATGAACGGCCGGCGCTGATCGCCGAGCGGACCCGGCGGCGGCGGCACGATCCGCATGGTGGCATTGGCCTCGAACACCAGCACCGTGCCGTGGCCATCCAGCGCAAAATCGATGCCGGCATAGTCGAGGCCCAGCGCCTCGCCTATGCGCTGCAATGCCGCCATGGCCGGCGCGCCGATCACGCCTGCGGGATCGGCGAGATAGCGGAGCTCCTCGGCCCGGTGGGCGTCGCTGACCGCCATGTCGGACGAGAAATAATGGACCTTCCACTGCCGCGAGATCGCAAGATGCAGCGGAAACACCTTGCCGCCGAGCAGCATCGCGCGATATTTGCGAAACAATCCGTCCGCGCCGGTGCCGTCGAGCCATTCGATCGCAAGCAGATGCTCCCCCGGCAGCGCCTGCCCCACGGTATCCACCTGGCCAAACGTCTCCACGCGCGCAAAGTGATGGCCGCTGTGATAGCCCCGCGCCCGCAACAGCAGCGGGCAGCACCAGCCCTCGGCCGCCAGCGTGGCGGCCGCCAGCCGCTTGTGGAACAGCTCGCGCGGCAAGGTGCGCACACGCGGCATTCGCACGCCCTCGAGGCCGCCGAGCCGCTCCGACAAAGCTTCCCTGCCCGTCGGCACGACCCGCTCCGGCGGATTGAGCACGCGGACCGCACTCTCCCGCAGCAACGCCGCCGCCGCATCGAGGCCGCGCCTGCAGCGGTCGGCATCGCCGATGGCGTTGATCACGAGGTCGTGGTTCTCGGCCGGCGGCAGCCGGTCGGCGAACTCGACGATGAGACCGGTGACCTCGAAACGGAACGGCGTCAGCACCTCGTCCAGCGGGATGTTGCCGCCCGCCGCCGACATCAGCTTGAGAATGCGCACGGGATGGTCGTTGCGCAGCGCCGGCGTGGTCGACAGCACCCGCTGCGCATAGCCGAGGCGACGCTGCTGCCACGCCTCCTCCTCGAAGCCGAGATCGGCGAGCACGTCTCCAAGGCCGATATGGGCCGCCGGATAGCCGGGCCTCAGCCGCAGCGCGGCCTCGTAATAGTGCCTGGCTTCCGCGAGAAACAGCTGGTGCTCCAGCAGCGTTGCGATGTGGTAGTGAATCTCCGCGGAGTCGGGAGCGAGCTGTAGGGCACCGCCCAGCTCCTCGAGCGCATGCCGGGCATTGCCGCTCGCCTCGAGCGCACGACCGAGATTGGTGCGGATCGCCGCGTTGCCGGGTTGCGCGTCGCGCGCCTGCCGATAGCAGGACACCGCGTCGGCAAAGCGCCCCATCTTCTGATAGGCATTCCCCATATTGTTGGCGGCGACCGCATGGTCGGGTCGCACGTCCAGCACCTGGCGGTAAAGGGCGATCGCCTCCTCATAGCCGCCCGACGCCACCAGCCGGTCGGCGCGCTGGCAAAGCGTCGCCACGTCCGCAATCGGGTCCACTGTCGCAGCTTCCCGAGCGGACGACATCATCACGGTTCTCCCACAGGCCTGGCGCATGCCGAACTGGCGGCTGCGCGATCGTCCCGGCGCCGAGGCTCCGGGACCGATCATGCTTCAACGGCCCGGCCGCGATTTTCCAGCGCGGCAGTTGGAGGACAATCAGCACGAGCGCGGGCGGCAATAAGAGGGACAGGTAGGATGATGACGAGCAGGATCGCATTTTGTCCCTTGGCCCCCTCAACCCCGGTTATGATGAGCTGAACTCTGATGGGTAAACGTAATGGCTGCAACATCGGTCGACAAATGGCTACCTGAAAGCGCGCGCGCGGCAGGAGTCGACCGCCAGTTAAGAGCGGGCGAAGCCCTATTTCGATCTGGAGGCAGGACCGAAGGCCTTCTAAAGGTCATGGTGGGACGCGTGCGGCTGACGCGCATTGATCGCTCCGGCCACGAGGTGGTGTTGTACGTGGCTGGTCCCGGGGAAACCCTGGCTGAAGCGTCGCTGTTTTCAACGCAGTATCATTGTGATGCGATCGCAAGCACAAACGCAATCGTGCGCGTGTATCCGAAGCGCCAAGTATTGGCCGCCTTCGAGGAAAACCCGAAGGCCGCGCAGGCTTTCTCTGCAATGCTAGCTCATCAAGTGATGAACCTTCGAACTCGCGTTGAGCAGCGCAATATCCGCTCGGCCGTTGATCGCGTTCGCCATTTTCTCGCGCTAAACGCCGGTGCTGACGGCCGCACAATCAAATTGCCCGGCACGCTAAAGGACTTTGCTGCCGAGTTGGGCCTCACGCACGAGGCGCTTTATCGGACACTGGCGAAGCTCGAACATTCCGGTGAGATCAACCGTAAAGGCTCAAAGATCACGCTCAGTCAACGCGTATGATCTAGATCATACGCGACCGATCAATAGACTGTTATGAAGAAATCAAGGGCGCGCAGACAAAGAGGCCTCTTATGTTGAAATTTCCCTGGAAAACAACCTTTACCGTTTCCGCGCTGCTAGCTGCTACCGCCTTCGCCTTTGCGCAAATGTCGCCGGACGGCTCAATGGGCATGCACGGACAGATGCAGCAAGGCGGAATGATGGGCAAGATGCATCAGCAAATGATGCAACACGGCGGCATGGGCGACCATGGCATGATGCAGGCGGCACAAGCCGGCGTCACTGGCAACCCGACCCTGTCCGGACAGGACGCGTTCGGCGCCATCCAGGAGATCGTCCAGATCCTCCAAGCCGACCCGAGCACGGATTGGTCGAAGGTCAACATCGAGGCGTTGAGGCAGCATCTTATCGACATGAACGAAGTGACGTTGCATGCCGTTGCAACCCAACGTGACCTCGACAATGGCATCGAGATCAAAGTGACCGGCGAAGGTCGCACGCTCGAGGCGATCAAGCGCATGGTTCCAGCGCACGTGGACGAGCTACGCGAGATTGGCTGGCATGCAAAAAGCGACGATCTGCCGAACGGAGTCACTCTCACAATAGTAGCCAGCGAATCGCAACCACTGACCAAGCTCAAGGCACTTGGCTTCATCGGCATCATGGTGCAGGGCAGTCACCATCAGCAACATCATCTGATGATGGCGATGGGCCAGTCTATCCATTGACAATGTTTCGGACCGTCTATCTGCCCGAAGGGCCGCCTTAATCGGCGGCCCTTGTTTTGAAAAATGCCTGCGTTCTATGCTCACCTATTAGCCGCGATCAGCCGCCAGGGGCCGCTGGTCTTACTTCTCCGGCTGGTAGCCGTCGGTCAGCGTGTTGAGGAAGGCGATGATGTCGGCCTCGTCCTGCGCCGTCATGGCGGGCGTCTCGCCGGGATGACGATCGAAGGGCGGATCGCTGACGTCGACATTGGCCTGGTACTTGGCCGGCAGGTCGTCGTATTTCTGCAACGAGCCATCTGCCGCGTGCGGATAGACCTTCTCCGGATTCGTGTCGCGGAAATTGTAGAAATCCAGCACCTGCTGCAGGCTGTTGAAGACGCCGTTGTGGAAGAAGGCGTGGCGGGTCGCCGTGTTGCGCAAGGTCGGCGTGACGAACATGCCGCAATATTGCGTCTGTTCGGCGATGTCCTTGCGCGCCGGGCCGCAGGCACCGAGATCGAAGAAAGCGGGATCGCGGTTCTGGAGCAGCGCCGCATTGCGCGGTGCGCCGAGCGCCTCGTACTGGTGGTCGGTGAAGAGCGGCGGCAGGCCTTCGCGGCTCGGATTCGACAGATGGCAGCCGCCGCAATTGGCCTTGTCGGGGTCGTTGAACAATTGCAGGCCGCGCAGCTCGCTCTCGGACAGCCGCGCCTTGCCTTCCAGCCAGTAATCGTACTTGCTGGTGTAGGGATGGAAGCTCGGATCCTCGATCTGATACCGCGCGACCGCGAACATCGCCTCGGACACCAGAAGCTTCTGATTGGAAAAGATGCCTTCACCGAACAGGCCGGTGAAGCGATCGGCATAGGCAGCGTGGCGGAATTTGTCCGCGACCGTCTCGACACTGCCGCCGTCCATCTCATGCGGGTCGAGCAGCGGAAACAGCGCCTGATCCTGCAGCGTGTCGGCGCGGCCGTCCCAGAACAGGCCGCCCTGCGGCACGATATTGGCCGCCGAGGCAGTCGTGCCCGTTGCGGTTTTCTTCGCGCGTGCGCTCTGCTGGCCGAGTGCGGCCATCTGTGCGACCGGAACGATGTTGTCGTCGTCGGTCTGCTCCGGACCGATGCTGAAAGGCGGCTGGCGCTCCAGATAGGTCAGCGACGGAACGGCGCGCGCGCCCTGCCGCGACAGGTCGGGACCGCCGAGCATCACCGGCCCGTCATTGGGCGGCCCGTAATGGTGCTCCGGGCTGTGGCAGGAGGCGCATGACAGTGCGCCGGAGGAAGAAAGTGAGGCGTCGTAGAAGATCTCCCGGCCGAGCTGCGCCATCGCCGACAATGGCGCGGTGCGCGGGCGCATGAGGTGAACGGGGTGCGAGTTTGCTCCCGGCAGTCCCTGCGTCTCGACCGCAGAAACAGCGCCGGCCATGCAGAGCAGGCCGGCGCCGAGGAGCCACAAAGTGCGGCTGTTCATAACGCTTCCGTCGCTCGCGATGTTACTGCGCGGGCACGCTGGCGGAAACCGTACCAGCCACCGGATCGAGGAACAGCTTGTTGTTGGGCGTCTGGGTGAAGTCCAACATATCGGTGATCAGGCCGGAGGTGGCGTCCAGCGAGCCGCCGCCGAGACGCTGGCCGTTGAGCCAGTTGTCCTCGATGAAGCGAACCACCGACGACTGGGTGATGCGCTTGGCGCTGATGTAGTTCTGCTTGGCGAAGGGCGAGATCACGATGAAGGGAATGCGCGTACCCGGACCGCAGCGGCCGTTGACGGGCTTGCCCTTGACGCCGTTCGGCTGAACCTGGGTGGCGACGCCGGTGCCGCACTGGCCGGGGCCGTTGACCTGGTCGGCGGTCGGATCGTAGGACGCCCAGGTCGGCTTGGCGTAGAGGTGGTCGTACCAGCCGTCGGAGTCATCATAGGTGATGACCACCATCGTCGAGTCCCAGTCCGGCTGCTGCTGCAGGAAGTTGATCAGCTGGACCGTTCCCTCCTGCTCGTCGAGCGGATCGGAGTAGCCGGCGTGACCGTCCTGATAGGCCGGCAGCTTGATGTAGGACACGGCCGGGTAGTTGCCGGCCAGGACCGCATCATAGAAGTCGTGCAGATCGTACTCGTGGTTGGCGGGATCGAGGGTCTCGCCGTTCGGCTCCAAGGTATGGCCGACTGCCTGGAGCGAGCTCGGCCGCGCATGGGTCGGGTTCGCGGTCGACTGGTAGTACATGAACCAGTTGTGGTGCGGAATGTAGTCGGCAGTGCTGCCGCTGGTGACGCTCGAGAAGGTCGAGCGCGCGCAGCCGGTCGTGTTGTTGATGTTGGTGCGGGTCAGGTCGAAGCCGCCCATGAAGCCGCCCCAGCTGATACCCGCTGCGTTCAGCAGGTCGCCGATGTTCTTGCCCGTCATGTACAGCGTGCTGGTCTTGCTCGAGCACACGTCGTAGGCGGGATCCGTGTCATTGATCAGCGTCAGGCCGCCCTGGCCGTCGGGGATCGTCGACGTCGTGCCGAGGACATTCACCGCGCCATTGTTCTGACCGGCGACAACTGCGAGCGCGCCCGGGGTCGAGGGCCCGTAGCTGTCGGTGTAGGCGTTGTCGTTCATGGCGAAGTTCTGGGCGTAATTCCACAGCGCGGTAACGGTGTTGCCGTCGAAATAGCCCATCACCTGGCCGCTGGTGCCGAAGGCACCGACGCCGCCAGCGGTCCCGCGACCGGTGAACTTCGGGAACAGGTCCATCTTGCCGTTGTCGTAGGCTTCCTGCTCGGGCGTGTAGGCGTGATTCTGCGAAGCCGTATTGGCCTGGGTACGGTCGAGACGGAACGGGTTGGTCGCTCCGGTGCCGTTGGCCGAGTTGGTCGCGTTCGGGTTGTTGGTCAGGAGGCCGGCGGTCTTGAGATTGGCAGCCGCCGGCGTATGCGGCTTGGCGACGAAGGGAATTTCGCCGGCCGGGTTGGCTGCGACCGGGTAGGTCGCGAAATAATGGTCGAACGAGCGGTTCTCGTTGAAGATGACCACAACGTGCTTGATCGGCGTCGCGGTCGGCAGGTTGTTCGGATTGACGTAGCCGGCGGCGAAGGCCGTCGTGCTGTTCACGAGCATGGCTGCGACCACGGCCGGTGCGACCGTGGAAAGAAGTTTGGTTTTCATCCTGTTACCCCAGTAGGAAAGTATTTTTATAGGACGGCCACGCTTTAGCCGCCGTGGGTGACAGAGCTGTGTAAGTTTTATGAGCGATCCAGCCTTGCTGTGCCGCATCCCCCGGTTCGTCGATTGAAACGTGACGGCAGCGCAGACGTCTCATTCACCGGCACGGCTTGAGATCGCGGCGCCGGGGCGGTACGCAAAAGCTGCGCGACTCGGGTCGGCAGGCCGTCCGATTTGCTCGCGGCGTCTCGACCGCAGGAAAAGCGCCGGCCTGCGGAGCAGGCCGGCGCCGGGGAGCCGCGAATTGCGGCTCTTCACAGTGCTTTCGTCGATCGCGTCTTTACTGCATGGGAACGCTGGCGGCGACGATGCCGGCGACCGGATCGAGGAACAGCTTGTTGTTGGGCGTCTGGGTGAAATCCAACATGTCGGTGATCAGGCCGGAGGTCGCATCGAGCGAGCCGCCGCCGATACGCTGACCGTTCAGCCAGTTGTCCTCGATGAAGCGAACCACCGACGAGCTGGTGATGCGCTTGGAGCTGATGTAGTTCGGCTTGGCGAAGGGCGAGACCACGATGAAGGGAACGCGGATGCCCGGACCGCAGCGGCCGTTGACCGGCTTGCCCTTCAGGCCGTTCGGCTGGACCTGGGTGGCGACGCCGGCGCCGCACTGGCCGGGGCCGTTGACCTGGTCGGCGGTCGCATCGTAGGACGCCCAGGTCGGCTTGGCGTAGAGATGGTCGTACCAGCCGTCGGAGTCGTCATAGGTGATGATGACCAGGGTCGAGTCCCAGTCCGGCTGCTGCTGCAGGAAGTTGATCAGCTGGACATCGCCTTCCTGCTCGTCGAGCGGGTCGGAGTTGCCGGGGTGACCGTCCTGAAAGGCCGGCATCTTGATGTAGGACACAGCCGGGTAATTGCCGGCCAGCACCGCATCATAGAAGTCCTGCAGATCGTACTCGTGATTGGCGGGATCGAGGGTCTCGCCATTCGGCTCCAGCGTATGGCCGATCGCCTGGAGCGAGCTCGGCCGCGCATGGGTCGGGTTGGAGGTCGACTGGTAGTACTGGAACCAGTTGTGGTGCGGGATATAGTCCGTCTTGGTGGCGCTCAGGACGCTCGAGAAGGTCGAGCGCGCGCAACCGGTCGTGTTGTTGATGTTGGTGGCGTTCAGGTTGAAGCCGCCCATGAAGCCGCCCCACGGGATGTTGGCGGCGTTGAGCAGGTCGCCGATGTTCTTGCCGGTCATCATCACCGTGCTGGTCTTGCTCGAGCAGGTGTCGTTGGCCGGATCGGTGTCACCGATCAGCGTCAGACCGCCCTGGCCGTCGGAGATCGACGACGACGTGCCGATGACGTTCACCGCGCCGTTGTTCTGGCCGGAGATCACGCCGATCGCGCCGGGCGTCGACGGACCATACGTATCGGTGTAGTTGTTGTCGCTCATGGCGAAATTCTGGGCGTAATTCCACATCGCGGTGACGGTGTTGCCGTCGAAATAGCCCATCACCATTCCGGTGGTGCCGAAGGCGCCGACCGCGCCGGAGGTGCCGTTTCCGGTGAATTTGGGGAACAGGTCCATCTTGCCGTTGTCGGTGGATTCCTGTTCGGGCGTGTAGCTGTGGTTCTGTCCAGCGGTGTTGACCTGGGTGCGGTCGATGCGGAACGGATTGGTCGCACCGGTGCCGTTGGCCGTGTTGGTCGCGTTCGGGTTGTTGGTCAGAATGCCGGCGGTCTTGAGATTGGCCGCCGACGGCGTGTGCGGCTTGGCGACGAAGGGAATCTCGCCGGACGGATTCGCCGCAACCGGATAGGTCGCGAAATAGTGGTCGAACGAGCGGTTCTCACCGAAGATGACCACGACGTGCTTGATCGGCGTTGCGGTCGGCAGGTTGTTCGGATTGACATAGCCGGCGGCGAAGGCCGTCGTGCTGTTCACGAGCATGGCTACGACCACGGCCGGTGCGACCGTGGAAAGAAGTTTGGTTTTCATCCTGTTACCCCGATAGGAAGCATTTTTCTTGGACGGCCACGCTCTAGCCACCGGGGGTGACAGAGCTGTGTAAGTTTTATGTGCGGGCCCACGCTCGCGCTCCCCTGCTCTTCACGTTTTCGCGGGCGACGGTCACGGAGACGTTTCGCGTTTTTCGCGAGAACGGCCGCTCCACACTTTTCCGAATGTCATTCATTCGTCGGCGCGGCGTGTGATCCGCCACTCCAACATGGCGCAAACAAACATGGGACCCAAAAAGCAGCGCCGGCCATGCAAAGCAGGCCGGCGCCGAGGAGCCACAAGGTGCGGCTGTTATATCAAGTCACGTCCGTCGTCTTTTAGTGGCCTTCCGGCACGCTCACCACGACGGTGCCTGCGACCGGATCGAGGAACAGCTTGTTGTTCGGGGTCTGCGTGAAATCAAGCATGTCCGCGATCAAACCGGAGGTGGCATCGAGCGAGCCGCCGCCGAGACGTTGGCCGTTGAGCCAGTTGTCCTCGATGAAGCGAACCACCGACGACTGGGTGATGCGCTTGGCGCTGACGTAGTTCGGCTTGGCGAAAGGCGAGACCACGATGAAGGGGACGCGCGTGCCCGGACCGCAGCGGCCATTCACCGGCTTGCCCTTGACGCCGTTCGGCTGCACCTGCGTGGCGACACCGGCGCCGCACTTGCCGGGGCCGTTCACCTGGTCGGCAGTCGGATCATACGACGCCCAGGTCGGCTTGGCGTAGAGATGGTCATACCAGCCGTCGGAATCGTCATAGGTGATGATCACCAGTGTCGAATCCCAGTCCGGCTGCTGCTGCAGGAAGTTGATCAGCTGGACCGTTCCCTCCTGTTCGTCGAGCGGGTCGGAGTAGCCCGGATTGCTGTCCTGGTAGGCCGGCAGCTTGACGTAGGAGACAGCCGGGAAGTTGCCGGCCAGGATCGCGCTATAGAGATCCTCGAGATCATACTGGTGGTTGGCCGGATCGAGGGTCTCGCCATTCGGCTCCAGCGTATGGCCGACCGCCTGCAACGAGCTTGGCCGCGCGTGGGTCGGGTTGGAGGTCGACTTGTAGTACTGGAACGAAGCGTGGTGCGGGATGTAGTCGCCGGTGGTGCCGTTGATGACGCTCGAGAAGGTGGAGCGCGCACAGCCGGTGGTGCCATTGATGTTGGTTCGGGTCAGGTCGAAGCCGCCCATGAAGCTGCCCCAGCTGATTTGCGCCGCATTGAGCAGGTCACCGATGTTCTTGCTGGTCATCTGCACCGTACCGCTCGTGCTCGAGCAGGCGTCGTAGGCAGGATCGGGGTCGCCGATCACCGTCAGGCCGCCCTGACCGTCGGGGAGCTGTCCCGAGGTGCCGGCAGGCTCAATCGCACCATTGTTCTGGCCGGAAACGACGGCGATCGCGCCGGGCGTCGACGGCCCATAGGTGTCGGTATAGTGGTTGTCGTTCATCGCGAAGTTCTGGGCGTAGTTCCAGAGGGCGGTGACGGTGTTGCCGTCGAAGTAGCCCATCACCTGCCCGTTGGTGCCGAACGCGCCGACGCCGCCGGGCGTGCCAACACCGGTGTATTTGGGAAACAAGTCGGCCTTGCCATTGTCATAGGCCTGCTGCTCGGCGGTGTAGTCGTGGTTGTCCGAAGCAGTGTGGGCCTGGGTGCGGTCAAGACGGAACGGGTTTGCCGCGCCGGTGCCGTTGGCCGCGTTGGTGTCGTTGGGATTGTTGGTCAAAAGGCCGGCGGTGGCGAGGTTGGCGACCGTCGGCGTATGCGGCTTTGCGACGAAAGGAATTTCACCCGGCGGATTGGCCGCCTTCGGATAGGTTGCGAAATAGTGATCGAACGAGCGGTTCTCGTTGAAGATGATGACGACGTGCTTGATCGGCGTCGCGGTCGGCAGGTTGTTCGGATTGGTGTAGCCGGCGGCAAAAGCAGGGTTGCATGCAAGGGAGGCAGCAACCACGGATGTCGCAACCGTGGAGAGAAGTTTGTTTTTCATTCTGTTACCCCGGAAGGATTTTTTGACCGACGTGGCTTTAGCCGGCTCGGGTAACATGGCTGTGTAGGTTTTGTGAGCGATCCGCCGGCCTGCCGCGCAGTTCACGCTTTTGCTCGCGCATGATCGAGGCGCGATCGAAAAATTTGCGCGACGGCGGTTTCGGTCTAAGCCTTCAGACGCCGCGTCAGCGCCGCGACGAAGCGGTCGGCATCGCTCTCGTCATTATAGACGTGAGGCGAGATGCGCATGCGTCCGAGCCTCGGCGCCACGAAGATGCCTTCCGCGGCGAGGCCCTCGATCAGCCCGGCGGGCATGCCGCCCTTGAAGCCGAGGCTCAAAATATGCGGTGCACGCAGGCTGCGATCCGGCACGCCCAGCGCAAGGCCGCGCAGCTCCTGTGCAATGCGCTCGGTCAGCATCGACAGCCGCTCGCCGATCTCGCGCGCGCCCCACTCGGCCGCCATCTCCATGCCGATGGACGCCATCTCCATGGAGATGAAATGATCGCGCTCGCCCATATCGAAGCGCCGCGCGTCCGAGGCATAGCGCAGGTCGGCGAAATAGACCGCGTTCTCGGCGCGCACGTCGCGCCGGCCATAGGCCGTCTGCTCCAGCGGAATGCCGCCCTGGTGGCGCTTGGCGATGTACATGAAGGCGCGGCCGTAGGGACCGAGCAGCCATTTGTAGGTCGGAAACAGCACGAAGTCGGGATCGAGGCGCCTGACATCCATCGCAAGCACGCCGACGCTCTGGGTCGCATCGATCAGAAACAGCGCGCCCTGACGCCTCAAGGCCGCGCCTACGGCATCGACGTCGATCAACCCGCCGTCCGACCAGTGCACCGAGGAGATCGAGGCAAGCCCGACCGGCGGCGCGCCCGGCCGATCGATGATGGCGAGCACGGCCGAGGTCCAGTCGCCGTCATCGGGCTGGCTCACCGTCTCGACCGTGAAGCCCTGCGCGGCGGCGCACGTCCGCCATTCCAGGACCGGCGAGGAATGGTCGTTCTCCAGGACGATCACGCGCGAGCCGCGCGGAATGGCCAGGACCTTGGCCGCCGTCGCAACACCATAACTGACCGAGGGCGTGAGTGCGATATCGTCCGCATCGGCGTTGATCAGGCGCGCCGCGGCCGCGCGGGTGCGCTCATATTGCGCATTGGCAAAGCCGGGATCGAGGGTCCAGGGTGTCGCCTTGCGCGCCACGGCCGCACGGGCCGCCTCCTGCGTCCGCAGCGGCAACGGGCTGTAGGACGCCGCATTCAAATAGCAGATGTGGCGCGGCATCTCGAAGAGCTCGCGCTGCGAGGCAAGCATGGGCGTCTCTTTGGCGACCAGATCGGGCGACCGGGTTGGGCGATCAAACTGTCCGATTTTAGACCATCGCACCGCTATCGGCGCAAGCCTGCTTGCCACGGCCGGCACCTTCCGCAAGCCCGTAACGCGCAATTTACTTGGCCTTCGGGCCGGCGTTGGGCCAACCAGGGGACGGACCTGATCTCAGGCTCCGGTTTGGCCGCACCGGAACAGACAGGCGGTGGGCAACGTTGCTGCTTGTTCACGGCAACCGCAAAAGGAGACCAATGATGAGTGCTCAGGACAACAAGGCCCACAAACCCGCTTCGCTCGACACGCCGACCGATTTGACCCCGGAGGCGGTGCGGGATATTTCCGGCGCATTGAACATCCTGCTCGCCGACATGTTCGCATTGTACCTGAAGACCAAGAACTTCCACTGGCACGTATCGGGTCCGCACTTCCGCGACTATCACCTGCTGCTGGACGAACAGGGCGACCAGATCTTCGCAACCACCGATGCCATCGCCGAGCGGGTGCGCAAGATCGGCGGCACGACCTTGCGCTCGATCGGGCACATCGCCCGCCTGACGCGCGTTGCCGACAACGACGCCGATTTCGTGACGCCCAAGGACATGCTGGCCGAGCTGCGCGACGACAACAAGCAGCTCACCGCGCGGATGCGCGAAACCCACGACCTCTGCGACGAGCACAGCGATGTGGCAAGCGCAAGCCTGCTCGAAAACTGGATCGATGAATCCGAGCGGCGCACCTGGTTCCTGTTCGAGACCACGCGCGGCAGGGGCGAATGACGCCTGCGCATTGAAGCGCGGGCTTGCAAGACTGCCCCTCTTTAACAAGACTCGCTCTTCGACAAGACTTGTTCTTCAAGACTTGCCCCCAATCCGATTTCATCTCAAGGAGCTTGATCCATGCCTACGATCACCACCAAAGACGGCACCGAGATTTTCTACAAGGATTGGGGCGCAGGCCAGCCCATCGTCTTCAGCCACGGCTGGCCGCTGTCGTCGGACGACTGGGACACGCAGATGCTGTTCTTCCTCAATCACGGCTTTCGCGTCATCGCCCATGACCGGCGCGGCCATGGCCGCTCCAGCCAGGGCGCAGATGGCCACGACATGGACCACTATGCCGACGACCTCGCCGCGCTGACCGCGCATCTCGATTTGAAGAATGCCGTGCATGTCGGCCATTCCACCGGTGGCGGCGAGGTCGTGCATTACATCGCCCGCCATGGCGACAGCCGCGTGGCGAAGGCGGCGATCCTCTCCGCCGTGCCGCCCTTGATGGTGCAGACGCCGGCCAATCCGGGAGGCCTGCCGAAGAGCGTCTTCGACGGCCTGCAGGCGCAACTCGCCGCCAACCGCCCGCAGTTCTACCGCGACCTCCCGGCCGGCCCGTTCTATGGCTACAACCGGCCCGGCGCGAAGCCGTCGGAAGCCGTGATCCAGAACTGGTGGCGGCAGGGCATGATGGGCGGCGCGAAGGCGCATTACGACGGCATCGTTGCGTTCTCCCAGACCGACTTCACCGAGGACCTGAAGAAGATCAACGTCCCGGTCCTGGTGATGCATGGCGACGACGACCAGATCGTGCCTTACGCCGATTCCGCTCCGCTCTCGGCCAAGCTCCTGAAGAACGGCACGCTGAAGACCTACAAGGGTTTTCCGCACGGCATGCCGACCACGGAAGCCGAGACCATCAATGCCGATCTCCTGGCGTTTATCAAAGGCTGATGCAACCAGAGCTCGAGAGCCGCATCGAAACCAGATAGGCTGCGGTTTTCAGCAGAGCATTCCCTCGGGCCTGGCCCGAGGGAATGGGTTCCCTATTCGCGCAAATCGGGTGCCGTCCGGGACCATCTTGCGCCATTTCGCACAAGCTAGTTAGACCTCTCCATTTGCGCCAAGTGCGGCACGCCTCACCCCACGAGCTCCGGCCACGGCACGATGGTCGACTTCACCGTCTTCATCGCCATCGCGTCGCTCACCGCCTGGGCGACGCCCGCTTCCGTGAACGGATAGATCGTCTGCATCGCCTCCCACGGATATTTGTCGCGGGTGCGGTAGAGCATGTCGACGCCGAGCGGCAGGTCGTTGCCGGTGAAGCCCCAGGAGCCGAGCACGGTGAGGTCCTTGGTGCAGATGCGGTGCCACGAGGTCTCGATCGATCCGGCGTCGGTGAACTGGCCCATCTCGACATAGGTGCCGCCGTCGCGCAGCATCTCGATTCCTTCCGGGCCCGCGGTCGGATGGCCCGAGCAATCCATCACGAGGTCGGCGCCGAAGCCGCCGACGATGTCGCGCACCGCCTTGATGCGCGCCTCGGCGGTCTTGAATTGCTCAATGTCGACGGTGGCTTCCGCGCCGAACCTGCGCGCGAGCTTGAGCCGCGGCTCCTCCGGCGCGCCGACGCAGATCACCCGCCCTGCTCCCATCTCCTGCGCCGCTGCGACCGCGAGAATCCCGATCGGGCCCGAACCCTGGATCACCACCGTCGCGCCCCAGGAAAAACCGCCAGCGCGCGTGGCGCGGTTGAAGGCGCGGATGCAGGAGGTCAAGGGCTCCGACAGCGAGCCAAGTCTGAGCGACATGTCGTCCGGCAATTTGTAGATCTTGGTGCCCGGCAGCATGTCGAGGTTGACATAGACGTATTCGGCCCAGCCGCCCCACAGATGCGGCGCCTTGTCGAAGCCGAGATAGCGCCCGTAATAGACGGGCGTCAGGCACTTGTTGGCGTGCTCGGGATAGTGGACGCAGTAATAGCAGCGGCCGCAGGGCATCAAGGGCGGGATCATCACTTTCGAGCCCACGCGCAATGGCTTGTCCATGAAATCGGAGGTGAAGTCGGAGCCCGTCTCGACCAGCACGCCGCCGATTTCGTGCCCCAGCGTGAACGGCCATGGCAGCGGCTTCGGCCAATGCCCCTTCAGGATATGCAGATCGGTGCCGCAGACGCCGCAGGCGCCGACCTTGATCAGCGCCGCCCGCCTGGGAATTCGAGGCCAGGGCACGGTGCGGATGACGGGCGCGGCGCCGGGACCATCATAGGTGCAGACGCGGATCTGTTGCATGGCGAAATCCTCCCGCCCGCCTCTGTTGTCGGTTGTTCGTTGCGGGCGGATGCAACATTAGAGCCGGCCGGCCGTCGCCGCCACAGCCCCTGACATCTGATGGCCCTGCTAACCGCTCATTAACCCTGCTGGACGTAGGGTTTTGGCCGCACGGCCGGTGGTGGGTACGACGATGGCGTTGGCGAACAAGAAATCCATTCTTCCGGCAGCGGAGGAGCGTCGGCGCTTTCAGCGTGTGAAGGTGCATCTGCTCGGCCGCTACATGCTGCCGGACCGCCGCGAATTTCCTTGCCAGATTATTAACATGTCGCCCGGGGGGCTGGCGCTGCTCGCGCCCGGCATCGGCAATGTCGGCGACCGCGTGATCGCCTATCTCGACCATATCGGCCGGGTCGAGGGCAAGATCACCCGCATCATCGACAACGGCTTTGCCATGACGATTGCGGCGACCGCCCGCAAGCGCGACAAGCTGGCGGCCCAGCTGACCTGGCTCGCCAACCGCGACATTCTCAACTTGCCCGAGGATCGCCGCCACGACCGCATCGTGCCGCGCAACCCGATCGCCATCCTCACGCTCGAGGACGGCAGCAAGATGACCTGCCGCATCATCGACATGTCGCTGTCCGGCGCGGCCATCGCCGCCGAGACGAGGCCGCCGTTGCGGTCGCTGGTGTTGCTCGGCCGGGTGCAGTCCCGTGTGGTGCGAAACCTCGAGGACGGCTTCGCCCTCGAGTTCGTCCATGAGCAGATGGCCGAGACTCTCGAAGAGAGCGTTACCACGCGGTAAAGCCCGCGATCCCTCGCTTCCCGTGTTTTGCGGCGCCTCCGGGCGCCGTTTGCGTTTTGAATTCCACGCCCGGGCGCGCCGTGGCGGCCGCAATCCGGTTAACACGCACTGCGCCGGGCCTCGGAAACGCTGCGTTGGCAGCGCTTGAGATGTTAATCGATAAAATTTGATTCAATTGCAGTCGTTTCAAATTCTACTCAAATGATATTCAAGTAAAGATCGAATTTTCGGCGGTTTTTACTTTCATTCGCTTCAATTGTACTTGGCAGACTTAGCCGGTGCGCAAAATCTCTGTGCGAAACGTGGTCCCAACAAGAAACGGGGGCCACGATGGACTTTCGGGGACAGGCAAAGGGATTGGCGGTTGTCGCCATCCTGCTCACGATCGGTACGCAGGCCAAGGCGGGCGACGAGCGCGTGCTCTATGCGAGCCTTGGCGAGACGACACGGGCGCCGATCGGATGGGTCGATTTTTGTGCCGAGAACCCCGGCGAGTGCCGGGGCGGCCCGAGCGAGCCGCGCGACATCGTGATGTCGCAAGCGGCCTGGCGCGACCTTCTGAAGGTCAACCGCTGGGTCAACGACACAGTCAAGCCGATGACCGACATGGATCATTGGGGCGTAATCGAGAAATGGTCGTTGCCGACCGACGGCTACGGCGACTGCGAGGATTATGTGCTGCTCAAGCGCAAGATGCTGATCGACGCCGGCTGGCCACGCGAGGCGCTGTTGATCACGGTCGTGCGCGACAAGAAGGGCGAAGGCCACGCGGTTTTGACGGTGAAGACGGACAAGGGCGAGTACGTTCTCGACAATCAGAACGAGAACGTCGTGCTCTGGACCGAGACCGGCTACCGCTTCGTCAAGCGCCAGTCGCAGGCAGACCCCAATGTCTGGGTCTCGCTCGGCGACGGCCGCCCGGCCGTGTCGACCGCCAGCGCCCGCGACGGACGCTGAGGCCGAAACAACAGAGCTTTGAGGAGTTACGCGACCCGGTCACATCCCCACCCCTCCCCGTCCCAGACCGGTTCGCGCGCGGCCAGGCTTCCCCCAAAGCCTGGCCGCAACTTTTTTGATCGAGCACGTGTCGGGGAACGCCTTGCCGCAGGCGCAGCGGGTTTGGACGTCGGCTTGATGTTGACTTGACCTGGATCAACGCGCCCCCGTTGCGACCGCGGCGATAGTTGGGCATGAGGGACAATTGGTGGTTCATCGTGTCATTGACGGGGCTCGTCTGCCTGTTGGGAATGGAGCTTCTGCTCGCCCTGGTGTGAGGACCCGGCAAGGCCATCCGACCCATTGGGAGGCGGGCATCCTTGGCGGCTGCCTCCGCAAACATCCGTAGTTTTCTCGCAAATGGCGTGTCGCCATATTGTCACGTCATGGCTCGACACATCCTTCTCAAATGTCCGGCGACCGGCATGCACGTGCAGCACTGGCTGGCGGACGAGCCGGACGCAGCACACAATTCGTACCGGCAGATGGTCTGCCCGGCCTGCACCCGGATTCATTTCGTCAATCCGCAGACCGGCAAGCTGGTGGGCGAAAAATAGGCTCGTTGCGGCCGCGGCGGATCACCCGCAGGTTACATCGCACCGCTCGCCGGGAGCGCCCTGTGGTCAAGAAGCAACGTTAATCTTGTTCCGCCGCACGGAACCGCATTTTCCGACTCCACAAGGCTCCCCGGCCGCGCGACGCTGATATCGGCACCGGGGGCTGGGGTACATTGCGCTTCGCGAAGTGATTTCCCCGGAAGGAGCCGCCGAATTGGATCGGCGGCTCCTTTTTCGTGTGGGGCGCGGCGTTGCGAGGCGCCGAGCCTGCCCCTTTTGAACTTTTTTGCTGCAGCCGGCTTTTCAAAACCAGGTCAATTGCCGGTAGTCCCCATGTCCATTCAAGATCTTAGCGATGAGAGTGTTCTCAAGCTCTATGAGAGCATCCGCCTGCAAGTGTCAGCAGATGTTCAGGCCGGAGGCCGATATCGCCTGCTGGGCGATCCGGCCAAGGAGCAGGCCCAGCGGTTACGCGACGAATTGGAACGCCGACGGCTCAGATTCACGCCGATCGATTGGCCGTAAGCGCGAGCCGGCCCGGCATTGCCAGGCCGCCCGATACCGTTGCCTAATCGCCCCCGCCCCGCTCTAAAGACTTGCCAGCCTCGCTTTTGTCGGATTCCCTGCGCAAGTCTTAGCTTTGCGCCGGCCTGAGCAGCCGTTGCGGTTTGCCGTGAGCCGGCCCGGCGACGCGTTCCAATACGTTCACTTTCGTTTGGGGCTTGCAATCCAATGATCGACCTCGCGCGCGACGATTCCGGCCATGGCCTGTCGCGGATCGGCGCCCAGCCGATTGCGCTGGCGGCCGCCACGCTTCTCATCATCATCGCGGCTGTTGCCGCAATCGCGGTGTGGCGGGCCTATACCGGCATCTCGCCCGAGCTCGACCGGACAATGGCCGCCCGCCAGCTTCAGGCCCGCGTCACCCAGGCCTCCGAGCAGTTGGTCGAGAAGACCAAGGGGATCGAGGTCACTCAGCAGGAATCGATCGACCAGCTGCAGATGGTGCAGGACCAGCTGCACGAGATGCGCAGGCAGCTCGCCGCGCAACAGGCCGACTCCAAGCGCCTGTCCGAGCAGATCACCGCGCTCACCGACGCCATTACCGGCCTGCGGGAATCCTTCGCCAGCGCCCGGAGCTCGGAGGACTCGACGCCGGCCCCCTCCCATCACCGGGCGCTACGCGCCAGGGCGCACGCCTCCAAGGCCGGCAAATCGCGCGGTTGAGCCGGTCCCCGCGCGAGGGACGGAGCAAGGCATAGGGCAGAGAGTTTGTCCTTCGGCTGCAGCTGCCTGCAATTTTTCGCACCAGATGTGAACTAGCTCACACTCATCCGTGAAATCCCGGGGCATGTTCCAACGTACCGGAAGGCGTGAGCCAATTTCAATTTCCGGGGCTGGCAAGGTCGTCGGTGGCATACTACGCCGACGGCCTTGTTTATTTATTCCCCTCCCCGAGCGGCTTTTTTTGCATCCGCCTCGCAGGCTGGTGACTTGCCTTTCCCCGATACCTGCTCGTGAATGCGGGCGCTCGAGGCGCGCGGTGGCAACGTCCCCGCTCTCGAGCTTTGGGTTGCGCATGCAGCAAAACGGCAACGGCCGCGTGCGGGATCAGCTGGAGGGACAGACCGATGAATGCCGAAACCATTGTGACATCCGATGTGATCGGACTGACCAAGCCGCCGCCGGTCTCGCGCCGCGGCTTCATGACCGCCTCCGCCGCGCTCGCCGCCGGCTACACGCTCGCCACAGGCCCCGTCCGCGCCGACGTCATCAAGACCGACACCAGCGGGCTCGATGTCGGCGACACCAAGATCAAGGTCGGCGACGGCGAGATGCCCGGCTACTACGCCCGCCCGGCCGGCGTCACCAATCCGCCCGTCATTGTGGTGGCGATGGAGATTTTCGGCCTGCACGAATACATCAAGGACGTGACGCGCCGGCTGGCCAAGCTGGGCGCTTTCGCGGTCGCGCCCGACTATTACTTCCGCAAGGGTGTCGATCTCACCAAGATCACCGAGATGAAGGACCTGCTTCCGGTCGTCAATGCCAAGCCGGACGCCGAGCTATTGTCCGATCTCGACGCGACGGTTGCCTGGGCCAAGGCGCAAGGCGGCGACACCGCCCGGCTCGGCATTGTCGGCTTCTGTCGCGGCGGCCGCACCGTGTGGGAATACGCGGCGCACAACGGCGCACTGAAGGCCGGCGTCGCCTTCTATGGCCCCCCGGTCGATCCGCCCAATCCGCTGTGGCCGAAGAGCCCGCTGCAGCTTGCGCCCGAGATGAAGGCGCCGGTGCTCGGCCTCTATGGCGAGGCCGATACCGGCATTCCGGTCGCGCAGGTGGAGCAGATGAAAGAGGCGCTCGCGGCCAACAAGAAGACCGCCGAGTTCAAGATCTATCCCGGTGCGCCCCACGGCTTCCACGCCGACTATCGCACCAGCTACCGCAAGGAAGCCGCGGAAGATGGCTGGAAGCAGATGCAGGCCTGGTTCAAAACCTACGGCGTGCTGAGCTAGCTGGCCGATTGCCGGCGAGCGGCGTCGGCCGCCGCTCGCCGGCCAATGCTCACTCGCAGACCTGCACGATGCGATAGCGCCAGCCATGACGCGTGTGCACGCGGTGGTGGACGATCATGCAGTCACCCCCGTAATAGCCCTCGTCATAGCCGACATAGGGATAGTCGTAATCGGGATAGCCGTAGGCGTAGGGCGCGTAGAGACCGAGCCCCAAGGCGGTGCCGACCGCAAAGCCGGGCCCGAAGCCATAGCCATGGTGAAAACCGTGGTAGCCGCCGCCCCAGCCACCGCCGTGAAAGCCGCCGAACCCGCCGTGGGGGCCACCGCCGCCGAAGCCGCCATGGCCACCGAAGCCGCCGCGTGCCGATGCGGCTTGCGGGGCGACAGCCCCGATCGAGGCGATGGCCATCAACGCGATCACCGCCTTGCGCAACTTACTCATACTCATTTCTTCATGTCTCCCTGCTCCGGTCGATGCCGTGAGGACGCCTTAAGGCACGCGACAGGTGGCGAAATCTAGGACGCGCGTGCCGCGTCGAGCTTGACGCTGCTCAATTCTTTGTGCCCCATGACGGCATGCTCTGCGCCAACGCGTCAGGTCAGCCATGCGCAAACTGATCGAGTTCGATGACGACACGTTCGACAAGCTCAAGCAACTGGCCCGCGACCGCATGGGCACGCTGCAGGAGCTTGCCGACGAAGCCTTCGCCGATCTCCTGAAGAAGCACGGCATTCCGATCGATCTGAAGGACGCCTTGCGCAAGAGCGCTCGGCTGCAAGAGCCGGCGAAATCTAGCGCGCGCTCGAAAGCTGCAAAGAAGAACAGCGCGCGCTAGCTGCTTCTCATCCGGCCAAGCACATCCGGATTCACGACATTGGTCGGCGTGCCCGCGGCATAGGCGACGATCTGGTCGAAAATGTCGGAGAACTGGATCTCGTATTCTTCGCGGGTGACATAGCCAATGTGCGGAGTAGCCACCACGTTGGGCAGCTGCAGCAGCGGATCGGCCGGATCGGTCAGCGGCTCCTGCTCATAGACATCGACGGCGGCCAGGCCCGGCCGGCCCGCCCGCAGCGCAGCCGCCAGCGCGCCGGGCTCGATCAGCGGCGCGCGGCTGGTGTTGACCAGGAGCGCGGTTGGCTTCATGCGCGCGAGGTCGGCTGCGGTGACGATGTGGCGCGTCGCATCGACCAGCCGCATGTGGAGCGAGAGCACGTCGCTCTGCTCGAAAAATGCAGCCTTGCTGTCGGCCACCGCGAAACCTTCCTGCCGCGCGCGCTCACGCGAGGTTTCACGGGCCCAAACCATCACATCCATGCCGAAGGCACGCGCGTAGCCCGCGACCGCATGCGCGATGCGGCCCCAGCCATAGAGACCGATTGTCTTGCCGCGCAGCGTGGTGCCGACCCCGATCTGCCAGCGCCCGGCCTTGAGCGCGGCCGCCTGCTGCGGGATCTGGCGGACCGACGCAAGAATCAACGCCCATGTGAGCTCGGCGGTGGCGTAGGACGGCGTGCCCGCATGCATATCGGACGAGACGACAATGCCAAGCCGGGTACAGGCATCGATGTCGATATGCGGCCACACGCTGCGCTGGCTGATCAGCCTCAGTCTCGGCAATCGATCAAGCAGCGGGGCGCCAATCTTCGTGCGCTCCCGGATCAACACCAGCGCTTCGGTGTCCTTGAGCCGCTCGGCAAGCGCATCGACATCCTGCACATGGTCGTTCCAGATTGTGACCTTGTGATCCGCGAGCTTGGCAAAGCTCGGAAGCGTGCGCAGGGTGTCGTGATAGTCGTCGAGGATTGTCACATTCATGAACAAGCGCCCCCCTGCTGCTCCCGAACCCGCTCACCCGTTCAGACCATAGGCCGCGCGCCCCTCGGGGCGCGCGCTTCAACCGATCCGCTTCAGCCCTTTTTTGAAGCGCGGGCCGTTGGCGACATAGAATTTTGCGGCGCTGCCCATCCGCTCGACCTGCGCGGGATCGAGCGTCCTCATCACGCGCGCCGGCGCGCCGATGATCAGCGAATGTTCTGGAAATTCCTTGCCCTCGGTGATGACGGCGCCGGCGCCGACGATGCTGCCGCGCCGGATGATGGCGCCGTTCATCACGATCGAGCCCATGCCGACCAGCGCACCGTCCTCCAGCGTGCAACCGTGCAGGATGACATTGTGGCCCACGGTACAGTTCCTGCCGATGGTCAGGGGAAAGCCGAGATCGGTGTGGCAGGTCGAACCGTCCTGCACGTTCGAGCCCTCGCCGACCTCGATCCACTCATTGTCGCCGCGCAGCACCGCACCGAACCAGACGCTCGCTCCCTTCTTCAGGCGCACCCTGCCGATCACGGTCGCGGTGTCCGCAATGAAATAGTCGCCGTCGGCGGGAAGATCGGGCGCCTGCCCGTCGAGCTCATAGATGGCCATCAAGGTCTCCTCATCTCAAAGGAGACCTTGGCACAGGCAAACGCGGATTTTCAAGCGAACGACTAGATTTTTCCCGGCTGCCGCCTTGGTTTCAGGTCACAAGTATGACTACAATGGTCATTGTAGTTCCAGGAGCAGCCGATGAAGGAAATTCAGCTTCGCGAGGCCAAGGCGACCTTATCCGCGGTGGTCGAAGCTGCGGAAAATGGTGAGCCGACCACAATCACAAAGCACGGCCGACCGGCCGCCGTTGTCGTCTCTTACGGCGAATGGACCAAGCTCAAGAAAAAGGTTCCCTCCTTTGCCGACCTGTTGCTGGCCATTCCGCCGCTCGATACAGATGACCTGCCAAGACGACGCCCAGCGCGCGTCACTCGCAAGAGCGGCATCAAATAATGCCGGGCTACTTGCTCGACACCAATGCCCTTTCGATTCTGGCACCGCCGGCGGCCCCTGCGCCCGCTCGTGCCCGCGTATTCCGCGCATGGGTCCGCGAGCATGATGGCGACATTTTTCTGTCCGTCATCACATTGGCCGAAATTCAGGCCGGCATTTCGCGGCTCGAACGTAAGGGGGCAACAAAGCGGGCAGCCGACGTGTCGCACTGGCTAAGCGCTATTCTGGAGCTTTACCAGTCCAGAACACTCCCGCTCGCGCCCGGCGCGGCACTCGAAACCGGCCGCATGCTGGACCGCGCCATGGCGGCGGGTAACTCGCCGGGCTTTGAGGATGCCGCAATCGCCGCAATAGCCGCTGTGAATGGCTTGACAGTCGTCACAGCAAACGAGCGTCACTTCAAAGACTTCGGCGTCTCTTTCATCTCCCCACCGATTAGATGAGGATCCGGAGAATGCGCGGGTTTGAGGAGGCCTACCTATGAAGAAGCGCATGATCGCGTTCCTTCTGCTCCTGGGCCTGTCCGGGCTGGTCCTCGGCACGCTCGTGATTCGTGATCAGAATTTCAAATCCGGCTTTGCTCAGATCGCGATCGGCGCCTCGCAGGCCGACGTGAGACGGATTCTCGGTGAGCCTGATGCAGTCGTCGCGTGTGCCCACTCCGGCGGAACACCACCAGCGGGCTGTACCAAGGAGTTTTCGTACGTTACCGCGGTAACGTTCACCGATGAGTGGGTACTGTCTCTCGACGCCAATGACCGCGTCATCCGAAAGCTGCGCTATCGGTCCCCATAAGCGGATCGCGCCGATCGCTCTCCGGGTCAGAAACGCTTACGCCAACAGCCCCGCGGCGCGCAGCGTCATCAGGAAGAAGGTTCCGGACATCATGCTCCAGAAGCCGGCGATGACGGTCGCCATCATCACGAATTCGAAGCGGCGGCGCTCGACCTGCACGCCGAGCAGCGTATTGCGCATGATGATGAAGGGCGCGGCGAAGACCAGGAACGGCACGGCGGCAAAGCGCCGCCGCGTCACGCCCTCCTGCAGGAGCCCGAAGCCCGCCTGCCGCTCGGTGAGGAGCTGGTAGCCGCTGACGAGCGCGCCGGCCAGGGCAAAGCCGATGCAGAGGGAAAACAGGGAATTCAATGCTTCCGGCGACATCGACGCTGACCCCACGAACGCAACAACCAATCAACCCGCAAGCTTTGACAAAATCGCGGGCCGGCCGCCACAGCATCCTTAAGAAAAGGTTAACGTCAAGGGGTGGTCATGCGCCCAGCGGGACGCTATCGCCCGCAACCGGGGCTAAACGCACCCAGAAAACCGCAATCGCGTGCCATAGTCGCCGCTGATTCGCCTCTTCCTGTGATCTTGTCGCTCATGACGGTGTTTTCGAGTTCTCTCTCAAGCGCGCGCGCCCGGCGCCAGACCGGCCATCTCTTCCCCATCATCGCGGGCGTTGGGCTGGGACTCGCTGCGATTGCGTTCGTCGCCTATCTGCTGTGGCCGACCTGGCGAACCGAGAGCGCGGGCGAGCCGGGCCAGCTGCCGGTCAGCGTCGGCGGCACCCTGTTCAACGTGCCGACGGATGCCGTCCGCATGAAGATCCAGCGCCACTCCGGGCCGCAGGAGCGGATCGATCTCGCCTTCGACTATCCCTCGCTCACGCCGCCTCTGGCGCCGAAGCACATCACGGCCGAGATGGTGGACGAAGCGGTCCAGCCGGTCGACCGCATCTTCCTGTCGATCGCGGCCCATCACGATGCGCTGTCGCCCGAGACGCGGCTGCGCACCATCTATCCGCGCTATCTCGCCGACAGCGCGACCCAGCTCGAAAGCGGTCTCTCCATGCGCGCCTTCCGCGACGGCACGCCCTATGGCGGCGAGGACCTGTTCTCCGCTGCAAGCCCGCTCCTGAATGCGCGCTGCATGCGCGACGCGGAAACACCCGGAATGTGCCTGAGCGAGCGCCGCGTCGGCGGCGCCGACCTCACCTTCCGCTTTCCGCGCAGCTGGCTGTCGCAATGGCGTGAGGTCGCGGACGCGTTGGAGCATCTCACCGCGCAGCTGCACGGTGCACACTGACGCGAGATAGCAGATCGCGCGTCAGTGGCTTCGATCCCCGCGATTACTCGACGAGGTCGTCCTCGAGGATCGCCATCTGGAACTGGAACGAGCGATCGTCGTCCTCGTCATCGACGAAGAGCACGCCGATGAACTCCTCGCCGATATAGACCTCGGCCGAGTCATCCTTCTTCGGCCGCGGCACGACCCTGATCTTGGGATTGCCGAACACGCGCTTGAGATAGGCGTCTAGCTTCCTGACTTCTTGAACGTCCACGGCAAGTCTCCAATCGGATGTCTTTGAGATGAGAGCACGATCTGGTTAGAAAACCGGTACCCACTTTGCGCCAACGCGGCCTCCGGGTCCGGATCATGCTCGATTTTCCGGGGAGTTTTTAGGACGAGACGACGCGAACCGCCAGCCTCAACACGCACAAAAAACCCGACGAACAGCGCTTGCAAACATGATGAGAGCATGATCCGGCTCCCGCGGAGCCGTCTGATCGGAGACCTAGAGCCCGAGCGCGTTGATCATCTGATCCATGGTGCGCGACGGCTCGGCGCAGCCGGCCTCGCCGATGATCTTGGCAGGCACGCCCGCCACCGTGACATTGTGCGGCACCGGCTTGACCACCACCGAGCCCGCGGCGATGCGCGCGCAATGGCCGATCTCGATATTGCCGAGGATCTTGGCACCGGCCCCGATCATCACGCCGTGACGAATCTTGGGATGGCGGTCCTCATTCTCCTTGCCGGTGCCCCCAAGGGTGACGCCGTGCAGGATGGAGACGTCGTCGTCGATCACCGCCGTCTCGCCGCAGACGAAGCCGGTCGCATGATCGAGGAAGATGCCGCGGCCGATTCGCGCGGCAGGATTGATGTCGGTCTGGAAGACCGCCGAGGCGCGGCTCTGCAAATAATATGCGAAATCCTTGCGGCCCTTCTTGAACAGCCAGTGCGCGAGGCGGTGGGCCTGCAGCGCATGGAAGCCCTTGAAATAGAGCAAGGGGTCGATGAAGCGCGCGGTGGCGGGATCGCGATCATAGACGGCGACGAGGTCGGCACGAAAGGCGTTGCCGATATCGGGATCGTCGCGCAGCGCCTCGTCATAGGTCTGGCGGATCAGGTCGCCCGAAATCGCGGAATGGTCGAGACGGTCGGCGAGGCGATGCACCACCGAATCTTCCAGCCGGTCGTGATGCAGCACGGTCGAGAAGATGAAGGTCGCGAGTTCCGGCTCGTGATGGACGATGGCTTCGGCCTCGCTGCGAATCCGGCCCCAGATCGGGTCCAGCGTCGCCAGCCTCGCGCCCTGCGGATTGGCATGCTGCATTGCCATGATGACCTCACAAATCTCGAGCCGTCTCGCGGCGCCCTTTATACCATGCCCCCAAGACGGAGTCCTGACGGGCCTCCGCCAAAGGTGAACGGCAGTTTCCCCTCCGGCCGCGTCCAGAACCTTGAAACGGTCCATTTCCCGCCGGACGGACACCCCCAAAGCCAGAAGCGCCCCCCGGGAGCGCGGTTGTTCCAACTTGGTCAGCCTTTTTGTGAAATCAAGGCTGTGATTTGCGACTATTGGGGTATTTCAGGCCCCCCGCGGTTCCCGGCATGGTGAATGGAACGACGGGAGGCTCATCATCAACACCCGAGTTTTGCGCGCGCGGCTGGCTGGGGCCAGCGCGGTCTGGACGGCTGCGGTCCTCATTCCCCTGTTCCTGGTCGCGCCGGCGATCTGGAACCGCTATCCGCTGCTGCAATGGGACACCGGCGGCTACCTCGCGCGCTGGTATGAGGGTTACCTGGTGCCGAGCCGTTCCACCGTGTTCGGCCTCTATCTGCACCTCGGCGAAGCCTCGGGCTTCTGGCTCAACGTCGCCATCCAGGCGCTGGCGACGTTCTGGATCCTGCAATTGACCTTGCGGGTGCTCGGCCTCGCCCAGCCGTTCCGCCTGCTCGCGATCAGTCTCACCTTGATCCTGACCACCGCCCTGCCCTGGCTGTCGAGCATGCTGCTCACCGACATCTTCTCCGGCCTGTCGGTGCTGGCGCTGTTCATCCTGGTCGTGAAGGGCGACAGCGTCTCGACCCTGGAAAAGCTGTTGCTGGTCGCTCTCACCGCCTTTTCGGCGGCGACCCACAGCGCGACGTTCGGCGTGCTGTTCGGGCTCTGCCTGCTCGCCCTGCTCGCAAAGCCGTTTCTGCGCGAGCGCATTGCGCTCGGCGGCCTGGCGCAAGGCGCGCTGTCGCTCGCGGCCGGCGCGCTGATGCTGCTGTCGACGAACCATGCGCTGTCGGGGCAATGGGCGTGGACGCCGGGCGGCTACGGCGTCGCCTTCGGACGGATGCTGCAGGACGGCATCGTCGCCCGCTTCCTGAACGACCATTGCGGGCGCGAAAGCTTCAAGCTCTGCCCCTATCGCAACGAGCTGCCGGCGACCGCCGACCAGTTCCTGTGGGGGCATAGCATGTTCGACGACCTCGGCCGCTTCGAAGGAATGGACGAGGAGATGGGCTACATCGTCGTCCATGCGCTGAAGGAGTATCCGCTGTGGCAGGCCGAGGCGGCGCTGAAGGCGACCGCGCAGCAATTGGCCGATATCGCCACCGGCGAAGGCTGCACGGAATGGCTTGGCCACACCTATGGCATTATCGAGCGTTACATTCCGGCGCAAACCAAGCCGATGCGCGCCGCACGCCAGCAGCGCAAGGAGCTCGACTTCGCCGCCGTCAACTGGCTGCATGTGCCGGTGGCGCGGATCTCGATGCTCGCGGTTCTCGCGCTGTTTGCGATCGGCATCGCGCGTCGCCGCTCCGACGACATCACGCTGCTCGCGGCGACCGTGTGCTTCACCCTGCTCGGCAATGCCATGATCTGCGGCATCATCTCGGGCCCGCACGACCGCTATGGCGCGCGGCTGGTATGGATCGCGACCTTCGTTGCGCTGATCGCGGCATCGCGCTTCCTGGGCGATGAGGATGAAGCGGAGATCTCAAGCACGGCGTGACAGGAAGTCCGCGACGCCCGTCTTGTAGACCTTGTCGCCGACCGCGCGCATGTGGTCGCGGTTGGGAATGTCGAGCACCTGCGAACCCGCGATGAGCGCGCCGAGCCCGTGCGCGGAGCCCGCGACCTCGTCGGTGGTGCCGACTGCGATCAGCACCGGCACGTTGATGCCTGCGACCTCGTCCCGGCTCATCAGGCCGCGCGAGCCGCGCAGACAGGCGGCAAGCGCGCGCCGGTCGGAGTGGGTCTGCTCGGCAAAGGCGCGAAAGGTGCGGCCGACGGGATCGCTGACCTCCTCGAGCGAAGGCGCCTCCAGGGCGGCCGCCACGTTCTCGCCCGGGCCGCCGCCCTCCACCATGGCCATGCCGATGCCGCCGAGGATCGCCGAGCGCAGCCGCTCCGGCCGCGTCAATCCGAGCCAGGCCGTCATCCGCGCGCCCAGCGAATAGCCCATGATGTCGGCGCGTTCGATCGCAAGATGATCCATCAGCGCGATCACGTCGCCTGCCATCATCGCGATGGAATATTCGGCGGGATCGTAGAGCTTTCCCGACTCGCCATGGCCGCGATTGTCGAGCGCGATGACGCGCCGGCCGCTCTTGCGCAGGTCCGAGACCCAGGTCGGATAGACCCAGTTGACATTCTTGGTCGAGGCAAAGCCGTGGACCAGGAAAATGGGATCGCCCTCGCCTTCGTCGAGATAGGCAATTTCGACGGCGCCGTTGTCGAAGCTCGGCATCGCAGTTCCATTCGTTGTGAAAAGGCGGCGCTAATCTAGCGTTTCCGGAGGGGGGTTGTTTAGCCCTGAGTGCAGGCGGCTGCCATCTGCCGGCGCAGGCGCCGGGCCTTGTTCCGGTTAAGCCAGGCCTGCGTGGCCCGTTCCGTCGTCGCCTTGATCGCGGAGACGAACCCGAACAGCGCCAGCAGCGCGCTGAACAGCCACAGCGTGAGCTCGAACGCGCCGCTTGCGAGCAACAGCGCGCCGCGGCCGAGGATTTTCAGGATCGCGCGCGTGCGTCCGCCCTCGGCTTTCGCGAGCCGCGCGGCGCGCGCGACGTCCTGCGGGTCCTCGGCGATCTTGAGCGTATCGAGCGCGCCGCGCGAGCCGGCCTTTTCGGTGACGCGTCCGACATCCTTGGCAAGCCGCACCAGCTCGTCCGCCTTGTCCGCGCGAAACGCCGCGCGGATGGCGGTTGCGGTCGCGCCGGGCCGCAGCACCGAGCCGGAGGCGACCGCCTGCTCCAGCGCCGGCGCGTCGACGACCTCGCGCGCGGAGCGCCCGGCCCATGCCGCGAGCCCCTCGCCGATCCGTCCGACCTTGCGCGCATCCTTGACCAGCGACAACCCGGCCCGCAGCGGCGAGGCGCCGCCGACCGAGACATAGGTCGCCGCGGTGACCGCGAGGCCCGCGGCGGCGAGCGACAGCACCAGCCGATCGGTCTCCTCGCCCATCGCCAGGTGCTTGCCCTCGCGCAGCACGTCCCTGATATCGCCGATCACGAAGAGGTCACCGGTCACGGTGCCCGAGAGGCTTGCGGCGTCATTGGCCTCGCCGGTGACGAGCCCGCTGGCGAACCGCTTGGCGAGCTGCGAGGTGGAATTTTCTTCTGCGGCCGCATCGGTAACGCGAGAAACCATCTCGTCGGAGAGCGGAATCCGCTTCTCCTGTGCCAGCGCGACAAAGCTGCTGGCGAGGTCCGCGTCGTGAGCCGCAAGCGCCGCATCGATATTCCGCGTGATGACGCCCGGATCATTACGCAGCACGGTATCGAGCCTGACTTCGGCGAGATGCGCGGGATCGTCCTGCGCCGCCAGCAGCGCGCCGGCCTCGCGCGCATGCGGCCACAGCGCAGCGCTCAGCACTGCGCTGAGCGTGACGCATAGCAGAGCTGAACCGAGACGTGCTGCCCTCATCAAAAACCCGGGATTTTTCGTGCAACTTTCAGATAGTGTGCCGAATTTGCGACACAACGGCCCCGACGAAAGAAGGGCTTCTCTGAGAGGGCAAGATTGTGTCGAATTTGCATGAAGAAACCGGTAGCCAAGGGCTAGGGGAATCAACCCAAACTGATGGATAGGGTGCACGGTGACCGCCACCGTGTACAGTTTCGATCGGGCCCCGTCCGCTGCCACTCAAGGTGAAATTCGATGTCCGACCATGTCGTCCCGCACTTCCACAACGATGCCGGCGTTCCCGTGATCGAGATCGGCTCGCAGGAGTTCATGTGCGTGGGCGCCAATCCGCCCTTCGACCACCCCCATGTCTTCCTCGATCTCGGCAACGACAACGAGATCATCTGCCCCTACTGCTCGACCCTGTATCGTTTCGCGCCCGACCTGAAGGCCGGCGAGGCCCGCCCGCCGGAATGCGTGCTGAAGGACGTCGCCTGACGCTTCGAGCGCGTGGCCCTGACGCGCACGATTTTCATCGCCGGTGCCGGGATCGGGGGACTGACGGCGGCGCTGTCACTTGCCCGCAAGGGTTTCCGCGTCGTGGTGCTGGAGAAGGCCGAGCGGCTTGAGGAAGCCGGTGCCGGCCTGCAGCTGTCGCCCAATGCGAGCCGGGTGCTGATCGACCTCGGGCTGAAGGAGCGCCTGAAGCCGCGGGCGGTCACACCTGAAGCGATTGCGATAATGAGCGCACGCGCCGGGGGCGAAATCGCCCGGCTGCCGCTCGGCGAAGCGGCGAGCGCGCGCGCAGGCGCCCCCTATTGGGTGATCCATCGCGCCGACCTGCAGGCGGCGCTTGCCGGCGCGGTCGGGGAGCATCCCGATATCGAGCTGAAGCTCGGCTGCCAGTTCGAGGACCTCGCCCCCCATGCCAAGGGGCTGACCATCGTCCACCGCGCCGGCAATGAGCGCCGCCAGGATGTCGGCCTCGCCCTGGTCGGCGCCGACGGCATCTGGTCGACGGTGCGCAATCACCTGTTTCCGGACCAGCAGCCGCAGTTTTCCGGGCTGATCGCCTGGCGTGGCACACTCGATGCCAGGGCGCTGCCGCGCGAATACACCGCGGCCAGGGTGCAGCTCTGGATGGGCCCGAGCGCCCATCTGGTCGCCTATCCCATTTCGGCCGGCAAGCAGATCAACCTGGTCGCGGTGGTGCCGGGCACCTGGAACCGGCCGGGCTGGAGCACGGCGGGCGAGCCGAACGAGCTGAAGGAGGCCTTCAGCGGCACCCGCTGGGCGGGTGCGGCACGGATGCTGATCGGCGCGGTCGACGGCTGGCGCAAATGGGCCCTGTTCACGATGCCTGCGGGCTGCGGATGGCATGAGGGCTCGGTCGCGCTGCTTGGCGATGCCGTGCACGGCATGCTGCCCTTCGCGGCCCAGGGCGCCGGCATGGCGATCGAGGATGCGGCGGTATTGGCCAGCGTGCTGAGCGAAACGCCGCTCGAGCCCGGCAGCCAGGTCGCAGCCGCCTTGCGGCGCTATGGCCGGATGCGGCGCGCGCGCGTCAATCGCGTGCAGCAGCTCGCCCGACGGCAGGGCCGCATCTACCACATGACGGGTGCGATGGCGCTGGCGCGCGACCTTGCCATCCGCGCAATGGGACCGCAGCGCATGCTGGCGCGGCAATCGTGGATCTACGACTGGCGGCTCTAGCGAAAGCAGCGTTTGATTTTGGGAAGGAGGCCTTCCTTCGGGAAAGAAGGCCTTGCGCTAATACACTGCGCTGCCCGACCGGGATGGCGGCACGGACCTCGCCTGCGGCACGCCCGGCTTGGCAGCCGCGGACGCCGTGGCCGCGCCGGGCGGCGTCTCGCGGCATTTGTTCTTGCGCCAGGCTTCCTCGGCGAAGTGCGCCTGGCCGCGCAGCGACAGGTAGTCGTTGCGATAGGCCATCTCGGCAACCAGCGGCCCTGCCGTGCCGGTCTGGGCCTTTGCCATCAACGCTTCCAGCTCGGCCTGATGCACGGCCAGACTTTTCCGTTCGGTCTCGAGCTGCTTGCAATCCCACAGCTCGTATTTTGCAGGATCTGCGAAGGCCGCGGTCACGCTTTCATTGTCGCTCATGCTGGCGCAGCCGGACAGGACGAAGCCCAGCGCACACAAGGCCAGGGTCGCCGCAAAGCCCGACGCGACAGCAGGCGCCCGGCGCGCATCGGCACGGGGCGGAGTTCGTGGAAAGGATGCGACGACGGTCATCAATGGTTCGTAGGTCGGTGAAGGCTAAGGATTGGCTAAAGCAGCCGCTCTTGTCCGGATTGAGGCTGTCGCGGGTCGAATCCTGCCCCGGCACTGCCCTGATCGCCTGAAGCCACCACTCTTTGCAAGCACGCCCTGCCTTAATTCCACCTCCCCTGCAGCCGAAAGTTGCCTAAAATGGCTCCATTGAGTCAAGGTGATCTGTTGATAGGGCTTTGGCATGCTCGCATCATCAAAATCGACCGAAAACTTGTCGGACGTCCTGATCGATCACGCGGTCCGCAGCATCGAGGCCGGCGAGTTTTCGGCGTCTCCCTACCCTCATATCGTCTTTCGCGATGTCTTTCCGGCAGCATTCTACCGGGACCTGGTCCGAAGCGTTCCGAATCAAGGCTATGAGCCGATCACGGGCACCGGCAGCCGCATGGCGCTGCGTCTCTATGGCAGCCACCTCGCGCGCATCGAACCGGAGCTGCAGCCGCTCTGGAAGGCCGTACAGGACATGCTGACCTCGCCCGAGCTGGAAGGCGCCATCAGGCGTCGCCTTGATTCGGGCCTCAAGATCCGCGCCCGCGGCGACAAGGTGGCGAACCCGGCCGACCTGACATTGTTCGCCAAGCCCGTGATCTATCGCGACAGCGACGGCTACGAGATCAAGCCGCATCCCGACACAAGGAAAAAGGTGGTCACGATGCAGCTCTACTGCCCTGAGGACGACAGCCAGGCAGCGCTGGGCACGACCATCTACCAGGCGTCGCTCAAGGGCCTGTTGCATCCGCGCTCCTACTGCCTGGAGCCGGTGAAGACGATCCCCTTCATTCCCAACATCGGCTACGCCTTTGTGGTCCTCAAAGCCTACCATTCGCTCACGCAGATGAGCTGGCACGGCCGGCCGAAGATCACGACCGACAAGGCCCGCATTTCCATCCTCAACACGTTCTACGCGAGCGAGCAGGCCGGCTTCTGACGGAGCAGCCCGTTCTGACGAAGCAGCCCGCATCGACGGCCGCTCCATCCCGCTTCGGCCGAAGGCGGCGACGCGGATCGCCGTCCCCTTCATTTCCTTTCGCCGGCATAGCTGACCAGATTTGCTCACGTTGAGTTCGCCGGCATGGGTCTGACGCCAGACCGCACCCTTGCTATGCTGGAGAGGCAGATTGGGCAATGAACAGAAACGCGCCGAGCCAAACGCCCATCCACTGCGGTCAAGGTTCGAGAGGCGGCTCAATTGATGAGGGATTCGTCGAAGGCGTTGACTTCTGAAAGCAGAGCCCGCCGCATTGGCGGGCGAACCGCGACGGTTCAGTCTGGGGTGAGCGAACGCAGCCACGCCAATCTCGAGATGGCGCGCTCCGCCCGGCGCTGCAGGCTTTGCATGTGCGCCGCATCGTCGGAGCGCTCGGCGCCGTCGAGATAGGCCTCGACGAGGGCTTCCGCGATCTCGAGCGAATCCTTTCGCTCCAGCGCAGCTGGGAAGCTCCCGAAACCGCCGCTTTCGTCGGCCATCCGCATCGTCTCGTCGATAAGCTCCTGCGTGCGCATCGCTGTCCCCTGCTGGCGTCGCCCGATATCCGCGAGATGGGCTGCGAGTCGAAGCTCGAGCCGTCGCGCGTCGACCCGCGGCGGCGCCGCGTGCCCCGCTTCAGCGTCCGCCGTCCTGTCGTGCTCGCGGTGATAGGCGCGACGCCGTTGCTTGCGCAGCGTCGCCACGTGGGCAAGCTCCTCGCGGGCCATCGCCTCGGCTGCCTTCTTGATCTCGCCGTCTTGGGAGAATGCGGCCACATAGGACCAGAAAGCGAAGGCGCGCTCCTCGTTGCGCACTGCCATCGACAACGCCCGATACGGAGTCATCAGCCGGGAGTTCCGCATTTCAGCGGCCGTTTCAGCGTCAAAGGTTTCGGGCCCTTCCCAGCGCACCAGTGCGGGATCCGGCGCCTTGCCACGCTGCGATTGCGACCATCGCGTGAGGCTGTCGACATGCTCGCGCTCGGCTGCCGCGAGCTCGGTGAACACTGCTGACAGATCGAATCTGTTCCGACGCTTCATCTCTTCGGCAAGTTCCGCATATTTGGTTGCGGCCTCCTGCTCCATTGCACGCGCGAGCGCAAACAGCTCATCGAGCGAGCGCAGATGTTCCGCCGGTTCCGTCTTCAGCAGCAGCGTGCGTGACAGCGGCATAAGTTTCACCTGTTTGATCCAGCGCAAACACGGTCAGCTTTGTCCGAACTAGATAATCCGCATTGATCGGAGTCAATCTGCAATGGCTCGATCCATGTTTCCTGTTCGGGCTGTCAACGGCGACACCCCTACCCGCATCCAAAGCGTCAAGTTCAGCTGAAGCACGTGCCCCTGGTCGGACACGCGATTCAGCATGGGGAGCTCTTCGTGCGAGCCTTTGCCGATTCAACCCGACTGGCCGCCTGCATCCTCGCGGTTTGGCTCTCGCTGTTCGCGGCGATGGGGCCACGGGCTGCATCTGCAAGCGAGCTGTCCACCCATCTGCCGAAGATCACCCCTGCGGATTTCTTCCCGGGCGCCGACCGCTTCGGCCCGCCGCAGGGCGACCCGCCCATCGTGCCGGTCTATCGCGGCGACCAGTTGCAGGGCTTCGTCTACCTCAACTCGGACTTTGCCAACGCGATCGGATATTCCGGCAGGCCGATTCACGTCCTGGTCGGCATCGATCCGCAAGGCATCATCAAGGGGCTGAAGCTCGTCGACCACAAGGAGCCGATCGTGCTGATCGGCATTCCCGAGGCGCGCATTGTGGGCGCGGTGAACTCGCTGATCGGCAAGGACATGAAGCCGGTCGCGCAAGGGACCGAGCATGCACCGCAGGTCGACATTGTCAGCGGCGCCACCGTCACGGTGCTGGTGATCAGCGACAGCATCGTACGCGCCGCCGTGCGGCTGATCCGAACCAGCCGTCTCGGCGGCGGTGTAGCCGCTACCGCTGCAGCGGCGCAGCCGGGGCTGATCAAAACGATCGATCTGCAACACGGCGACGTCAGGGATTGGGCGAGCCTGGTCGGCGACGGTTCGGTGCGACGGTTGAACCTGACCGTCGGCGACGTCAGCGGCGCCTTCGCCAAGGCTGGCAATCCGGCGGCGGCACAAAATCCTGAGACCGACAGTGCAACCGATACCTTCATCGACCTTTATCTTGCCCTCGTTACCGCCCCCACCATCGGCCGCAGCCTGCTTGGCGAGGAGGGCTACGAGCGGCTGGAGGCGAGCCTCAAGCCGGGTCAGCAGGCGTTCGTGATCGCCGCCAACGGCGCCTATTCGTTCAAGGGCTCGGCCTACGTCCGCGGCGGCATCTTCGATCGGGTCGAGATCCTGCAGGAGGGCAGCAGCACCCGCTTCCGCGACCGAAACCATACCCGGCTCGGCGCACTGCATGCCGCGGGCGCCCCCGACTTCAAGGAAATCGGCCTGTTCGTCACGCCACCCGAATTCACGCTCGATCCGGCCGAGCCGTGGCAATTGCAGCTCTTGGTGCAGCGCGCCACCGGGGCGCGCGACAAGGCGTTCCTGACATTCGATCTCGACTACGCGCTGCCCGATCAATATCTGCGGCGCGAGCAGCAGGCGGCGACCGCGAACGCGTCAGCGCCGGCCATTGCCGGGCCCACGCAGCCGATCTCGGCCGCCGAGGGCGAAGAGCCGCTCTGGATGCACATCTGGCGGTCACAAACCATCAATCTCGGCATTGTCGCGCTCGCGATGGCGGTGCTGACCGTGATCTTCTTCTTCCAGAACGTCCTGGTGCGCAGGCCCGTGCTCCATACCTGGGTGCGGCGCGCCTACCTGCTGTTCGTGCTGGTCTGGCTCGGCTGGTATGCCAACGCCCAGCTCTCCGTGGTCAACGTCCTGACATTTTGCAACGCGCTGCTGACCGGCTTCCACTGGGAATTTTTCCTGGCCGCGCCCTTGATCTTCATCCTCTGGGCGGCCTCCGCCGCAGCCCTTCTGTTCTGGGGCCGCGGCCCATTCTGCGGCTGGCTCTGCCCCTTCGGCGCGCTGCAGGAGCTCAGCAACACGATGGCGAAATGGCTGAAGCTGCCGCAGATCACGGTGCCATGGGGACTGCACGAACGGCTGTGGCCGATCAAATACATCATCTTCCTCGGACTGTTCGGGCTGTCGCTCTACTCCGTCGACATGGCCGAAAGATTCGCAGAGGTCGAGCCGTTCAAGACCGCCATCATCCTCAAATTCGCGCGCGGTTGGCCGTTTGTGCTTTACGCCGTCGCACTGCTTGTGATCGGCCTGTTCATCGAGCGCTTCTTCTGCCGCTATCTCTGTCCGCTCGGCGCCGCATTGGCGATCCCCGGTCGTATCAGGACGTTCGAATGGCTGCGCCGGTGGTCGGAATGCGGCTCGCCCTGCCAGCGTTGTGCCAAGGAATGCCCGGTGCAGTCGATCCATCCGGAGGGGCACATCAACGTCAACGAGTGCATCTACTGCATGCACTGCCAGGAGCTCTACTACGACGATCAGCGCTGTCCGCACATGATCCAGGTGCGGCTCAAGCGCGAGAAGTTCGCGGCCATGTCCTCGCCCTCGATGCGCTCCGGCGGGGCGGCCCCGAAGACGGTGATCACCCACGCCGGCAAGCCTATTCCGGTCAGGGCCGGCACCGACCAGACCAACACCCATTCTTCATAGCCAGGAGGAGACCCAAGATGACGCGCGACGACGACGAGAAAACAGGAATCAGCCGACGACAGATCGTTGGAACCGCAGCCATCGGGGCTGCGGGCATCGCCGGCGGGCTCGGTCTGGCAAAGACAGTCGAGCCAGTGCCGGGAGCGGCACAGGCGCAAGCCCCGCGAGGCGGCGCGCGCAAGGCCGAAGTCGCTCCCGGCGAACTCGACGAATATTACGTGTTCTTCTCCTCGGGGCAGACAGGCGAAGTCCGCATCGTCGGCATGCCGTCGATGCGCGAACTGATGCGCATCCCCGTATTCAACCGCGACAGCGCCACCGGATGGGGCCGGACCAACGAATCGCTGAAGATCCTGACCGAGGGATTGACGGCTGAGACGCGCGAGCGGCTCAAGGGACATTTGAACGGCGTCTGGCAGAACGGCGATTGCCATCACCCGCACATGTCGTTCACGGACGGCACCTATGACGGGCGCTACATCTTCATCAACGACAAGGCGAACACCCGCCTCGCCCGCATCCGCACCGACATCATGAAGTGCGACAAGATTGTCGAACTGCCGAACCAGTACACCATCCACGGCATGCGGCCGCAGAAATATCCGCGCACCGGATACGTCTTCTGCAACGGCGAGTACGAAGTGCCGGTGCCCAATGACGGCAAGGTGCTCGACGACAAGACCAAGTATTGGTCGATTTTCTCCGCCGTCGACGGCGATACCATGAAGATCGCCTGGCAGGTGATGGTCGACGGCAACCTCGACAACACCGACGCCGACTACCAGGGCAAGTACGCATTCTCGACCTGCTACAATTCGGTAAAAGGCATCAACCTTGCGGAAATGACCGCCAAGGAGCAGGACTGGATCATCATCTTCAACCTCAAGCGGATCGAAGAGGCGGTCAAGAAAGGCGACTTCAAGGAGATGAACGGCGTGCCCGTCATCGACGGCCGCCATGGCTCGCCCTACACCCGTTACGTTCCGATCCCCAACAGTCCGCACGGCATCAACACTTGCCCTGATGGCATCCACGTCGTCGCCAACGGGAAGCTGTCGCCGACGGTCTCGGTCTTCGACGTGCGCCTGTTCGATCAGCTATTCGACGACAAGATCAAGCCGCGCGACACGGTCGTCGCCCAGCCGGAGCTCGGCCTTGGCCCGCTGCACACCGCCTTCGACGGCAAGGGCAACGCTTACACCACGCTGTTCCTCGACAGTCAGGTCTGCAAGTGGAGCATCGACATTGCCAAGCGGGCCTTCAAGGGCGAGAAGGTCAATCCGATCATCCAGAAGATTGACGTGCACTACCAGCCCGGCCACAACCACTCGTCCATGGGCGAGACCAAGGAGGCAGACGGCAAGTGGCTCATCTCGCTGAACAAGTTCTCCAAGGATCGTTTCCTCAACGTCGGCCCACTCAAGCCGGAGAACGACCAATTGATCGACATCTCCGGCGAGAAGATGGAGCTGGTGCACGACGGCCCAAGCTTCGCCGAGCCGCATGATGCGGTGATCGTGCACCGATCCAAGCTGGAGGGGAAAATCACAAGCATCTACAAGCGCGACGACCCGATGTTCGCGGATGCGGTCAAGCAGGCCAAGGCAGACGGCGTCACGCTGGAGAGCGACGCCAAGGTCATCCGCGACGGCAACAAGGTTCGGGTCTACTCGTTCTCCAGCGCACCCTCCTATGGCCTGGAGAGCTTCAAGGTGAAGCAGGGCGACGAGGTGACTGTCTACATCACCAACATCGATGACGTGGAGGATCTCACGCACGGCTTCTGCATCGTCAACTACGGCATCAACATGGAGATCGGTCCGCAACAGACCTCCTCGGTGACTTTCATTGCCGACAAGCCGGGCGTCTATTGGTACTTCTGCACATGGTTCTGTCACGCCATGCACATGGAGATGCGCGGGCGCATGTTCGTGGAACCGCAGAGCGCCTGACGATGCGATGCGCTCGCCACATCGCGCAATTGGGGCTGGCGGCACTCCTTGCCGCCGGCTCCGGCACGTTTGGGTGGGCCGCGCAACTTTCGGTCACGCCCGAGGAGAACGACCTGCAGGCGGTTCTCGACCGCGCCGCCGACGGCGACGTCATATCGCTGTCGCCCGGCACCTATCCCGGACCGTTGCGCCTTACCCATGGCGTCACGCTTTCGGGGACAAAAGGCGTCGTCGTTGCCGGGTCCGGCAAGGGCAGCGTCATCACAATATCCGCGCCTGATGCGGTGGTGCGGGGGCTCGATGTACGCGGGTCCGGCAGGTCGCTCGAGACCATGGATTCCGGCATCTTCGTCGAGCAGTCCGCGCGCGGTGCCGTGGTGGAGGACAATTGCCTCGAGGACAATCTGTTCGGGATGTATTTTCACGGAGCGCCCGACGCGGTGGCGCGTCACAACACCGTGGTCGGCTTGCGCCAGGCGCGCAACGGCGAAAAGGGAAACGGGATCACCGTCTGGAATGCGCCTGGCGCCAAGGTGCTGAGCAATGACTTCAGATACGGCCGCGACGGCATCTTTGCGATCACCAGCCGCAACAACGTCTTCAGTGGAAATCACTTCCAGGACCTGCGGTTCGCGATCCACTACATGTACACCAATGACAGTGAGATCAGTGGCAATGTCTCCAAGAACAACATTATCGGCTACGCCCTGATGTTCTCCAAACATCTTGTCGTGCGTGACAACGTCTCCGACCACGATCGCGACCGCGGCATTCTCTTCAACTCGACCAACGGATCGGAGATTACCGGCAATACCGTAATCGGCGGTCCGCAGCCCGCCGAACGCTGGGCGACAGCGGACAACCGGGTCGCCGAAGAAGGCATGCCGCAAACGGAGGCCGCGTCGCCCACACCTGCTCGCGACGCACGGATCGGGCCGGAAAAATGCGTCTTCATCTACGACACCAACAAGAACCGGATCGAGCGCAATTGGTTCGAGGGCTGCGAGATCGGCGTTCACTTCACCGCCGGTTCGGAAGGAAACGAGATTACCGGTAATGCCTTCGTCAACAATGCCAATCAGATCAAATATGTCGGGTCGCGGCATCTCGACTGGTCGAAGAACGGTCGCGGCAATTACTGGAGCGACAACCCGGCGTTCGATCTCAATGGCGACGGCATCGCCGATACGGCATACCGTCCGAACGATCTCGTCGATCGCCTGCTGTGGACAGCGCCGACGGCGAAGGTCCTGATCAACAGCCCCGCCGTGCAGGTGATCCGCTGGGCACAGGCGCAGTTTCCGGCACTGCTCCCGGGCGGCGTCGTCGACAGCCATCCGTTGATGTCGCCGCCGCTGCGGCAGGACCTGGCCGGAGGCGAGCGATGAACGCCATGGTTTGCCTTGCCAATGTCACGAAGCGCTACGGTCGCCTCGAAGCGGCGCGAGACGTGTGCTTCGATCTCGGGCAAGGCGAGATGGTGGCGCTGATCGGCCATAATGGTGCCGGCAAGACCACGCTGATGAAGCTCATGCTTGGCTTGATCCGTCCGACAAGCGGGTCCATCGCGGTTCTCGGTGACAATCCCGCTGCGGGCCAGTTCGCCGGCCGCCGCCATATTGGATATCTTCCGGAGAGCGTGTCCTTCGATGCCGCCCTCACCGGCCGCGAGACGCAACGTTTCTACGCCCGGCTGAAGCGGGAGCCGGTTGCGAAAGCGCTGGAGCTGCTCGATTTCGTCGGGCTGGGCGCGGCTGCGGCCCGGCGGGTCGGCACCTATTCCAAGGGCATGCGCCAGCGTCTGGGGCTCGCGCAGGCGCTGATCGGCCGGCCGCGCGTGCTGCTGCTGGACGAGCCGACCACCGGGCTCGACCCCGAGCTGCGCCAGACCTTCTACGAGGTGATCCAGCGGCTTGCTGCCGAGGGCACCACGGTTCTGTTGTCATCGCATGCGCTCACCGAGCTCGAAGAGCGTGCAGGGCGCGTCATCATCATGAACCGCGGCATCAAGGTCGCCGACGGCTCGATCGAGCACTTGCGCAACCTCGCGCGGCTGCCGACCAGGATCCGGCTGAAGGTTGCCGGGCTTGCGCCAGGCGAGATACCGTCGTGGCTGCCAGCGAGCGCGCCCTGCCGGCGGCTGAACGGCCATGTCGTCGAGATCGACGCCGCGCCGGAGCACAAGATCGAGCTGTTGCGCTGCGCCACGGCGGCGGGGACGGCACTCGAGGACCTCGATGTCGTGCCGCCAAATCTCGACGAGCTCTATGCGCATTTCCTGCGGCAAACGGAGGCACCGCAATGAACGTCCTGATCGTGGCACGCAAGGAGATCCATCAGGCCGTGCGCAATCGCTGGGTGCTCGCATCAACGCTCCTTCTCGCCGCTCTGGCGCTTTCGCTGGCCTTCCTCGGCAGCGCGCCGACCGGAACGGTCGGCGCCCGCGCGCTCGACATCGTTATCGTCAGCCTCTCTAGCCTCACGATTTTCCTGATCCCGCTGATCGCACTTCTCATCTCGCATGATGCGATCGTCGGCGACATGGAGCGTGGCACCATGCTCCTGCTGCTCAGCTATCCGGTGGCGCGCTGGCAGGTCCTGCTTGGAAAATTCCTCGGACATCTCGCCGTCCTCGCCTTTGCGACCAGTCTCGGCTACGGACTGGCGGCGGCAGCCCTGGTGGCGAGCGGAAGCCGCGTCGATTCCGACAGTGTTGCGGCATTCGCCGCCATGATCGGCTCATCGGTGCTACTTGGCGCGGTATTCGTCGCAATCGGTTATCTGGTGAGCGCGCTGGTGCGCGACCGTGGCACGGCCGCCGGTGTCTCGATCGGCCTATGGCTGTTTCTGGTCTTGATCTACGACATGGCGCTGCTCGGCCTGCTCGCGTTCGACCAGGGCCGCAACGTCTCCGCGATCGCGCTCAACGTGATGCTGCTGTTCAACCCGACCGACGTGTATCGGCTGCTCAACCTGACCGGGTTCGCCAATGTCAGCGCGTTCGCAGGCATGGCCGGTCTTGCCCAAAGCACGTCGTTGTCCGTCCAACTGCTGCTGCTGGCCTTGCTGTTATGGATGGCGGTCCCGCTGGGCTTCGCCGCATTGGCCTTTTCGAGGAGGGAGCTATGACGCGCCTCGGCCTTGCCTTCGCGCTGCTCGCTGTGATTGCCGGATGCCAGAAGGACACGGCCAAGCTCCCCTTGCCGCAGAAGATGACCCTCGAAGCCGTCGGGCACTACTGCGGCATGAATCTGCTGGAGCATCCCGGACCGAAGGGACAGATCTTCGCCGCAAGCCTGATCGAGCCGGTCTGGTTCTCCTCCGTACGCGACACCATCGCCTTCACCATGCTGCCGGACGAGCCGAAGGACATCCAGGCGATCTACGTCTCCGACATGGGCAAGGCGCCGAGCTGGGACAAGCCTGGCGCCGACAACTGGATCGAGGCGCGGAAAGCCGTGTTCGTCATCGGCAGCCGCATCAAGGGGGGCATGGGCGGCGACGAGGCCGTGCCGTTCTCGGATCGCACCGCCGCCGAGAGCTTCGTCGGCAAGAACGGCGGCCGCATCGTCAACTTCGACCAGGTGCCGCGCGACTACGTGTTGGCATCGGATAGCGCCAAGGAGAGCCCGCCCGCCGATGACGTGGCGGCCCCGCAGCGGGCGAGCGATTGAGGAGGGCTTCATGACCGGCATCATCTCGCGGCGACGCTTCGTTCGCATCAGTGCCGCAGCGGCAGGTCTCAGTCTTCTGCCGTCGCGAGGCCCCGCCCACGCCGGGGCAGCACGCGTCACCTGGCGCGGCACGATGCTGGGCGCCATCGCGACCATGGAGATCCACCACGAGGACCGGACAGAGGCGGAACGGCTGATTTCGGCGGCCTGCGCCGAAGCACGCCGGCTGGAGCGATTGTTCAGCCTGTACCTGCCGGATTCGGCGCTGGTCGAGTTCAATCGGACGGGCGTCCTCGTCGACCCCGCCGCCGAAATGGTCGAGTTGCTCTCGAGATCGCAGCGCTACGCCGAACTGACCGGCGGGCTGTTTGATCCAACAGTGCAGCCGCTGTGGCAACTTTACTCGAGCCACTTCTCGCAGGAGCATCCGGATCCGGCCGGCCCGGCGCCGGCGGCCATCGAAGCGGCGCTCGCGCGCGTCGGTTACAGCCGGCTGACGATCGGCCGAGATCGCATCGTCATGCCGCATGGCGCGGCGGTGACGCTGAACGGAATCGCCCAGGGCTATGTCACTGACAAGGTCGTCGACCTCCTGCGATCGGAAGGGATCGATCACAGTCTGGTCGATATGGGCGAGACGCGCGCCATCGGATCGCGTCCGGACGGCCATCCCTGGAACATTGGAATCGCCGATCCCGATGTCGCGGGGCGGACTGAAGCGGTGCTTCCGATCATCGACCGCGCGGTCTCGACATCGGGCGCCTACGGCCTGCGGTTCGATCCGGACGGCCGCTTCAACCACCTGTTCGACCCGCGCACGGGCGGCTGCGCCAGCCTCTACCGCAGCGTGACGACCGTATCGCGCAACGCGACCGCTGCCGATGCGCTGTCGACAGCCTTCAGCTTCATGAGCGCGGATCGAATAAGCTCGCTGCTGGCAAGGGTGGATATCGAGCGCGTCCACCTGATCGATGCCGCAGGAACCCCCTCAGACCTGGTCGCCTAGGCGCATTCCAATGGCCAAACAAGGCTGCTGGCACAAAGGCGAACAACGCCAGTCACGTTCTTGCGCCGATGGAAAACACGAGGGTCTTGCTGGAAAAGGTTTGCGGCTCTGGGCTGAAAAAGTTATGGAAATCAACGGGCGGACGTGGCGGAACTGGTAGACGCAAGGGACTTAAAATCACATCGGCTCGCTGAAATCCCTCGTGAATTTTGTCAAATGCCGCTCAAGATCGCGATGCAGGACGATAGAACAAAGCACGATTTGTCAAACGTACCTTAAGTTGAGCATATCGGCGGAGCCCCTATACCGGGACGCCTTCACTGCGATAGCCATGGTCATTGGCCTGCTTGCGCTCGGCTAGACCCGCCGTACGACTATTGATCCAAGCCGTCTGTCACGTAGCAGGCCGACCGCTAGGTGATCGCTTCGGCTAGGGTGCTGCGTCCCGAACGCAGTGCATATTTCTTAAGTTATTTATTTTTCTTGATGTGGCAGATGATTTCGTCACGTTCTGTTCACGCTCGTTTCACCCAATTCGTTGCGATTTCGTTGCGGCGTTCTCGGTGAGAACAGCTCTTACTTTCCCGATGATCTCGGCCTAACAGCTCGCTTCTTGCCTGGGCGTACTCCGCGAAGCCCCCCTGAGAACCCAATCGTCAAGATAGCCGGCCTGGCTGTCTGCTTTTGAAATCGATCGGTGCAACTCCCGTCGTGGTGGGAACGTGTGGCCGGCAGCCAGGCCGCCAAGATCAAGAAAGCCGAGGACGCGTGCGAGCGCGTCAGGGCGGCCGATGACGACGCCCGGGCGGGCGAAAAGAAGCAGGCCGAATGGACCGGCCTCCTCGCCACTGCCCACGAAAGGCATGTGGCGGCGGCGGCGCCAACCGCTGAAAATGCGGCCCGCAATATCAGGATCGTCAAGAAGGCCCGTCACATGCTCACGATGGATCCACGCCTCGCCAGCAACGGCCCGTTTGCGTTCATTGCCGAGGCCGAGCGGCGCATCAGCCGTCAGCAACCGTCCCAGTATTCGCTTGAGGACAAAGATCACCCCCTGCCCACCGGCGAGGATCCGCGCCAGCAGTCAACAGGTGGGGCATTCCGCTCAAGTTCGGATAGCGGCTAGTCTGACGGGCTCAGCAGGGTTTTCCCGATCAGGACGTCGTCGCCATCCTTTTGCAGGTCGGGCAGAACGCCGGCGCATGGCACAGAAAGCTTGACCTGGCTCAATCCTAGCTTGCTCCGGGGCGTCAGCTTGAGCGAATCAGGTAGAGATGAAACGAGTGGATGAAAAAATCCGAGGCACGGATGAATGGGCCTGCAATACTCGTTCGAACATTGTCGTCGGCCAGCATCCGCGACCGCTATGGTAACGCTTGGCAGTATCACTCGCGTAGTGATCACCATTCAAAGATTGGTTGCTGGGGCGTGGTCTTTGATTTGCTGGTGTCTACTCCACTTCTGAGGCGCCACGTAGAAGCAGGCGCAGTTTGCTTCGGCATCAATCACGAAATGCGAGACTTCGTCCACGACCGTAAGAAAAACCTCGATCTCGTGCTCTGCACGCCTGGCGGTCCCACAACAAGCGAGACTTTGGCAAGCATCGCGGCGGATTACAAAATCAAGCTGACCGAAAAGGAGCGAATCGCGTTCGAAGAACTTCCGCCCCTCACTCGCGCGCCGGTCGGTTCGGTGCTGATGGCACTCGAAGCCAAAGCCTGCATGACGGCGCATCAACGTGCCCTTCCTCGCCTGTATGACGAGCTAAATTCGTCCCACCTTACCGTGCACGGAGCAAGTGATCAGGCGATTGCGGTGGCTTTCACCATGGTAAATGTCGCGGATACTTACCTCAGCCCGGATTTGAATAAGAAGAACAGATCATCTGATCCAGCGTGGAGCCAACATAAACAGCCGCGTGATGCTCAGCTCGCAATTGATAAAATAAAGCAGCTTCCGCGTCGTTCGAAGGTAGGCGACGTTGGTTATGACGCCATGTCCATCGTCGTGATAGACATGGCAAACGACGGGAGTGCTGTTAAGCTCGTCGAGGGGCCGCCCGCGCCGTCCAAGGGCGACATCTATAATTATGAAAGCATGATTGCTCGGCTATCAGGTATCTATGCTACGCGGTTTAAGGACCTTAGCTAATTTGTCTCGGATCCGATCCTGTTGACATTCCCAGATAATGATCACGCGATAACCATCCCGCCGGAGATGGGTTACGCTGCGAGCGTCTCTACGCCTGTTGTCGTGAAACTTGGCGATCCAAAATTTCCGGTTGGATTTTGGCACTGTGGCTTTGAGACAGCCTGTATGATGATGCCAAAAGCACCCGTTTACAAAGATGGCCCAGCGCCTGGAGCTATTCGCGAAATCTGGACTACCGGGAAGCTTCTTGACGTTCTTGCGATAGCGGAGGCCTAGATCGCATAACACGGTCGCAACGATCTTTTCGATCTTTGTTCCCTTCTGCCTTATCCGCGCCATTCGCGCGGATGTTTCGGGATCAGGGCGTGCCGCTTTCATTCAGCAGCAATGGCGAACTTGGTATCGCTCGCCTTATCAGGCGCCTCCATCCGATGGAGATGCTCGCGAAGTCGATCCTGAAAGCCGTCGGCAAAGCGTAGTTTTGCCCGCTCGGTCCTCGAAAGGAATCCCCGTGTGGCACGCGCCGAAAGGAGTTTTCCATCATGACGGAGGAATTGAGCTAAGGCTGATCGCGCTTCCCATTTTGGATACGAGTTGATGCGAACTGCATATCGGCCGTTGCCGTCATGGCGCGCCGCCGTGGGCCACCTGCCATTCGCAGGAAGCTCACCATCTCGACTGACGTCATACTTGCCCGGTCGAGCTAGGCGTTTGCCCAACCATGCTGCAACCGGAACTGTGACAGCGTTCCCGACGAGCGACCAGCGAAGCGAAGCGCGAGAGACTTGCTCTGCCGGACGGGTCCAATTTTCGGGAAAACCTTGAAGACGCTCTGCATCCCGAATGTCGGGGGTAATGACATCCCCTGACGGCAACAAGATCGCGGGAGGAGAGGCGATCCCTACGGTCGAACCGTTCTTCAATGTAGGAACCGAATCAGGGGCCCACCCCAGGCCACGGATTCCTTCGGTCCAATAGAATCCGTGAGCGTACGCATCGAGATTGGTTGGGACCAAACGTGGCTCAGCTTCGTCCGTTAGAATTACCGAAGCAGGATCGATTTCAGTCGTTGTGGCGACGAAAAGCACCCGCTCCCGCCGTTGCGGCACAAATGAGAGACTATTCACGACTCGGTAGGCCCAGCGATAGCCGCGCTCCTCAAATGCTTCGACCAGGGTTCGCATGCCGCTTCCCTTGTCCAGCTGCAGCATGAATGAAACATTCTCAAGCACGACCCAAGGCACGCGCCGGCGATCGAGCAAACGAAAGATTTCACCCACTAAGCCTGACCGCGAGCCTCCGATGCCCAGAGTTTGACCTGCTTGGCTAAGATCCTGGCATGGAAACCCGCCTGTTATGAGGTCAACTTCCGTTGGAAGCGCCTTGAGGTCTCGAACGTCCCGTTTGCATGGAACGTCGGGCATCTTAACTGCGAGAACGGCCCGTGCGGGTTCCCAAATCTCGCATAGCAGGCTTGGTTCATGCCCCGCCGCAATAAGGCCGCGCTCGAATCCCCCGACACCGGCAAACAACCCCGCAACCTTCACTTCCCACCCCAACCAGCGAATCGATGAATCGAAAGCTAACACGTTCTCATTATGTTCTCAATTCCTCAATCCAGCCTGCAGGCAAAGAAAGTGCCGTTCCTACCGTTTTCCACTAGAAATGGCTCCTGGATGGCGCGAAGTTGGTCTGGAATTGAAGCCATGGGATCGAACGGAACTGCTCCCGCGGAGATCCACGATCCAACCCCCTGATCGAAAAAGATCGTACCCTGCCCTCGGGCCGTGCGGAAACTGAGACGACGGCGATGAGGCAGATCTTGATGAAGTCCGAGCCTCGCCCTAGGGGAGATTCCCTTGAGGAGATGTTCGAATATCACCCTGCGAGCATCCATGTCCGGCCAATCATCTCTCACTGTCGTTCCGATGCGAGGACGGCGTTGGTCACGTCGTTGTAGCAGAGTGTCTACGATGATCTCGGTGCTTGGGTCGGAAAAGCCCGCCAACAGCTCAGAAACAAGCCTTACCACGAGCGGACTAAAGAGATATCGATCTGAATACTGCAGTTCGATGCATGGCGCGGATAGTACCTCAGCAAGCGTTTGGTTTCTGCTCGCTAAAAGAGCCGTCAACCGCTTTCCGAAGCCCTCGACCGGTCCATCGATTTCAGCGCCGACTTCGAAGATCGTCTCACGTACTCTCTCGACTAGTAGGGCGTGTGGATCGATATTTCCCATGCCGTCGTCAGCCGCTCGGTCCAAGCTGCCCCGGACGACAGGAGCGTCCGTTGTGCAGGCCCAATTCGAGCCGATGGAATAAGCAGCAGAATCGAGCGATCGCCAGGCGAAGGCTCTCTCATCTGCCGTGATCACCGCCAAGAAATTCGCGTTCTGAGGCGACATGTTGCGGAGTGACGCTCTTGTTCGCTCTACCAAAAGAGCAATCCGTCGGCGTGTAACCGCGTCTGCGTGCTGCAACGTTGTCTCGTCTACTTCGACTGACACGCCGCGCCTGCGAGCGCCCCACCGTTCTAAGACAGGAGCAGCCGGCCATCTTTCGAAATCCCATCCGACTGGGTCGCCGTGCAGCATCACTTTCAGCTCCGCAGCCGGGTTCGTCGCCATCCAATCGTTCAGAGCGTCCGCCAGAGCTGCGGACTCGTACACCGTGCTTGCCCCAAAAAGGCGGTGCTGCTCAGGAATCGAAATTCGCGAGAGTGTCTGTACGAGCAGAGCATAGGCACCCAAGCGATCCGTCCCCTCAACGGTGTGCTGCGCGTCCGGTGCGAGAACGCAACGCGGACAAACCCTCACCGCATCGCGGTCTCCACATCGACCCACCGCCGTGCAGTCGAGGAAAGTGAGCGCCTCCCTCAAATACCCTACTGGATCGCGTGCGACCGCCGCCGAGAAACCCGCTCCTCCGCTAGCCCTGTCAAATATCACTGCGCTGTAGGAATCTAAGCCGCGGCCGTTTGGAGCAGCTGGCGCGGCAAAGCCCATTTCGTCAGCATCGATCCCGAGCTTCTTCGCTGCGGCTTCACGAAGCGCAAGGGCGATCGTCAACGCTACGTCCCTTAAGCGACAATCATAGAGCTGGATTTCGCAAACGTCGGTTCTTATTTCGTGGCCCAAATACATGTTTCGCACGACAGCAAATGGCGAAAACTCAGGAGCACCGGTGCAGGTCTGACCATCGGCCGCGGTCGGTGCCCCACGCAATGGTTTATGGCCCGACAATCTAGCGCCCCCCGCCTCCTCTCGCTCGGCTTCGGATCGGCCGCAATGAAGACAAATCGCGTAGCCATGCCTGCGCTCTCCGGGATTGAACCAGAAAATCGTACCATCTGTGCTCGCGCGTACTCGACCTATTCCTGGGTCCGGCAGTGACCGCCACGGAGCCTCTCGAGCCGAAACCCATGGGTCGATGACCATCGATCCTCCAAGGTCGGATGGATCGTCGTGCACTTTGAAGCGGACGTCGACGGAGAAACCGCCAGGGGTTAGATATCGAATTGCTGTAAAGTTACTTGATCCGCACTCGACGCAGGGCGTTTGGCTAACCGCAGATGGTTTCGAACTCAGAGCGCCGCAGGTCCTACAAGACCACATCGTCCTCAAGCTTTGTATCTCGCGCAAACCTTCCTGTGAAACAGGCCTCTGCCAGTTGAGAGTGACGCCTCCGGACTCACGAACGACACCGTCTACAATGATCCCGCGGCCGGGCGCATATTCATATATTCCGACTTCACGTGACCGCGAAGGATAGCCGCGACCAAAGCTTCGCTCTGGAAGCTCTTCGCCCTCCTCCATTCGTCGCTTTTTTGCCGCTCTCTCGCTCGCCGTCTCGGTGACGAACTGAACCACATCGGTTGGGAACCCGTAGGATGGAAGAAACCCTCTGCCGGCCAATTCACCCAATAAATACCCTCGCTCCAGACGAAGTCTCTGAACCTCTCGCGCCCTGTTGATTGCCGCGAGCTCGACATCTCCAGTCAGGCCTTCCGAGGTGGCAGGCGCAAGCGCTTGCCATTCGGCCTGAATCTCGGAGTGTATCCGGTCCATGCGAGCTCTGATTACTTCAATGAGATCCCAACCCGGTCTGACGGGCGTACCAGCCAACAACGATGCTAGCCCTTCCGACAGCGTCGGAGCCGAGGGGACGGTATCGAGCCAAGCCACAAAGGCTGTGGCCGGTGGCGGATCAGCCGGCAAGTTCGTCTCGACCGCGAGACCAAAAAAGGCCTGATTAGTCAGTTTGTGCAATTCCGATCCAAGACTCGAGAGAAATTCTGACAAGAGGAGTGCCGCGGCCTGACGCGTTGCGATGGTCGGGCTGTCAAGACTTACCCGAGGCGTTCGCACCTGACGCTGGAGATACTCGATCGGATTCGAAATCGTCATTTGATCGAGTGGACGATTCTTGCAGAGCGTAAGTCCTACTGCGATCGGCTGACGCTGCCGCCCTGCCCGACCGACCCGCTGGCGATAGTTCGCAATCTCCGGCGGGGCATTCGTATTCAGCACCGCCTCGATGCTGCCGATATCGACACCCATTTCCATGGTGGTCGAACAGCTAAGAACATTGATCTTGCCAGCCTTGAACTCTCTCTCGTACCGGCGAAGTGTTGCACTCGGCTGCTGTGCAGAGTGTTCAGCCGCTCGTATCCAAGGTAAGAATTTTGCCGCACGATCCTGCTGATCGCCCCATTGTCCAAGAAATCGAAGCGACACAACCGTTGGATCGGTCGCCAGCCATTGGTCGATCTGATCCTCAGCTACTAATTGCCCGACAGAATCACGGCGCCAGGGGTATGGCGGGCGAGGCATCGTAATGGGCGTCGCGATGGGGTGGACACCGTCCACATCATAAGCGCTTCGTCCCCTGAGGGTGGTGTCCAGCACTCTCCTCGTTGTCGGACACCAGAATGCCCTGTCGACCCGGGCAACAGCGAGGTCGCCCAGCTTCAAACGGAAGCCATTATCTGTAGCACTCAAAAAACGAAAGAGTTCTCGCCAAGCCGCCCCAAGAACTTCATCCACACTGTCCCTGTCGGCGCGACTGTCGGGATCGAGCTGCAGAGCTTGAAACATCAGCCGAACGACGCGCGTCAGCCTCGGGCCTTGCGCGTTAGGCCAGAAACGCACATATCGAGTCGGTCTCTCCCCCGGGCTCCAGGGTTTGACCTCAATATGACTTTGGCGCCGGTCGATCCAACTCAACCACCATCGCGGAAAGTCGAGAGCGACGTTGGTGCGCAAGAAGTGCGTGACCAAGAGACGAAGTAGATCGCGCCAATCTTCGTCGGTCATGCCAATCCGCTGCGCCGCCGCAGGCACTCGCGGCTCCGCTCGGTCGATTCCTGGCAGCTCAAATCGAAATAGTCCGAGCGTCTCCGCGGAGTTAGCACGGACCGGCCTTCTCATTGCTTCTCGGTATAGCAGGAATTCAGCGAGCACCTCTGGATCTTGGAAGCGTTCATCTCGGTTGGTTGTGGTCCAAAGATCCCTCAGAAAGGTATTGACGGTGGTGTGCGATGCCAACCGTTGGACTAGTTCGCGCCACCGCTTCGCCCCACCATCAAGCATCGCCGATCGCTCGCGCTCGGAGTCATCAGCCAATCGTGTCAACACTGGATCGTTCGGAAACTCCCTCAGGCGCGCAATTCTGGTATTCAGCGCTTCAAGCTGTTGTTGATCAACGGGACGGGATTCTTGCACGAACTGATAAATGAACGATCGTACAAACATACGCTCAGACGCGACCTGCACATTGGCCGCATGCCTCGCCGTACCCTGGCGCGCATCCGTAAACGTAATGAGGCGACGCCCGTCAAACGGAAGCGGCTCAGGGGCAGCAAGCTCCGGCGATAAATCCGCAAGGAAACCTGGAGTGATCTGGGCCATCAAGAATGGCGCACCAGCAGCGACTGGCCGCAATGCACCGCGACTCGGATCGAACCGATGTGGCGCGCGTGCACAGCACGGACATTCCAGGATATCCCGACTTGCGGCGAATACGAGGTTTGCGTTCTCGTCCAATTTTCCCGTTTCCAACTCCAGGTTCAGCCGACGCGAACCCGGTTTCGGGGGATAGGTAAGATATCGACGAGAGACAACCGTCGGGGCGTCTATCGTAGTCCCTTCATCGTCTTCTTCTGCATCTTCGCCCGGATCCTCTCGCTCGAGAGTCTGCTCAAATTCATCCTCTTCGTCGCCTTCGCTCCACGCCGCAATTCGGGAACCACCATCAAATTCTTCGGCTCTCAACGCTCCTTCGCCACAAAGCTGGCAGAAGACCCACTCCAATACGATCGACCCGCAGTAAGGACAATGTTCGCGAGTCTCCGAGAAAATCGCCCCATAGTTCCAATCGGAGCCATCCACTCCACGTGCAGGACTTTTTGAGCAACTAGGATTTATGCACGCCCAGAGGCCGTTCACTGTACGATGAAATAGATGAATTCGGTTCGGAAGAATGGAGTCTCCGCCGATGGTGATCATCGCCGGATCAGCCTGAGGATCCCTTGCCCTAGCCGCTTCCACGAGAAATCGCGTGGCATCGCCCCCTCCCAAACCAAGCGCTGCCACCTCCTGCGCCCAGGCGCGCCACGAGTAAATCTTCCCGGACCGAAGTTCCTCGCGCACGGCTCGCAACCTCTTCGATCGGGCCAGTACGCTCCCGCTGTCCAGCGGATCAAGCTCAGAAAGGTCTCTTGCAGGAAGTTGATCACCCTCATGAAAGGTTGGCATTGGCGGCAATGGTGCACGGTATCCCTCTACAACATCCACTGCATCACGCGGCGCACCGGAAAGGTCACAGAGAAAATCGTGGAGCTCCGCCTTCGCATTGGCTCCGCCAATTGTGGCCGAGGTCGCCACATAACGGAGTTGATCGGGCGTCCGGCCAAATGCTAACGCAACGCGTCGAAGCAGAAGCGCAACTTCAGCGGCTTGCGCCCCCATGTACGAATGAGCCTCGTCGAGAACGATGAAGTCCAGCGTGCCCCGAGACAGTGCCAAGATCGGGGCGTCAACTTGACGGATCAGCATGTATTCCAGCATCGTGGCGTTGGTCACGAGCACCGGTGGCGGCGACGCCCGCAGCGCGGTGCGATCGCCAACACGCCAAGGTCGCTCGGCCCTGACAGAAGCTCGCGCTGTCTCAGGTGTCTCGCCGTTATAGAGGCAGTACCGTAGGCTGCCTCCGAACGGTTCGAACCAACGTTCTAACCGCTCCTCTTGGCTGCTGATCAGAGCATTCAGCGGATAAAGCAGTATCGCGCGCACTCCCTCCAGTCGCCTTCGCCCTCCGTCGGACAGCCTAATGAGCCGATCGAGGATCGGCGCAAGAAAGCATTCGGTCTTACCTGATCCCGTGCCGCTGGACACAATGACCGAACGCGCATTTGCTGAGCTCAGGTGCTTCCAAGCCTCTGCTTGGTGAGCGTAAGGCGGGTATGATACGGAATTGAGCACCTCTGTTGTCCGACGATCGAAGACCCCGTGTTCGAGCCCTGACCATCCTCCCTTCAGCGGGAGCCAAGGAAAGGCACCTTCGACGAACGGCTCGGCAATGAGAGAGCCAGGATTGCCGGCCGGCGCTCCCCACACGCTACGCAAGTAGCTCGCCAGCGTACGAGACCGGGGGCGTAGCATCCCAATGATGGCGTCGGCCGCCTGCTCGGGCAACCGCGTCATCATGCGATCGAGATCAATCATGCTCGCGCACTTTCCTTAGTGTCAAAACCATGAAGCGCTTCATCTATGCCGATCGGCAAAACCGTTTCGAAATACTCAGGGTCGTACAACCACGCGTCACGACTATGCCGTACCTCCCTTTCATCGAGCACGACTCTTCGTGTCGCGTGATCCGCGACGAGCAACGGTGCCGCGATGACCTGCGCAAAGCTTGCGTTGTAAGGCTCGAAGTACAATCGCCTTACCGACAGACTCTTTGAACTGAAGATGTCTTGCGGCGGTAGAGTATCTTCATCATGCCGGCTGATGAGTCGATCCACCTCCCTCCGAATTCCGTCACTGCGACGGGTCTTTCGGAGGTGAAGTGCCGTCCCATCAACCGGCTTCTTCTGGCGCGCCATCTCGGCAGCGATACAAAGAAAGACGAACTTCGCATGTCCCGCCAGGTCTGGTCTCAAGCCAACGATATCGTCGAGCGCGATACTCACGCTTCGAACAGCTACGGTGCCGTCGTCGATTCCTACTGCGGCAAGTTTCTCTCCAACCTGCCGCAGGTTAGATGAAAAGGCCTCAAGCCAATCGTGAATCGAGGTGGAGCACCACAAAAACGGCAACTCGCGTTGCAGATCCAGCAGGGCGGCGCGTTCGGTCAATGAATCGCAAGACGCCAGCAGTAAGACGGCGAGTTTCGGACAGCGACCGAGAAGTCTCAATGCGTCTAGCGAGGAAATTGGTAGCCCCTCGTTCCTTGAGAGGACTAGAAGGTCAATGATCGTTCGACGATCCTCTAACGAGAGCAGCTCCGGCTTGGAATAGATCCGAAGAAATGAGCTCTCACGCAGATCTGACGCCTCGACCTCGATCGCTCGCTCCAGGTCGGTATTCTCAGTCGTTGTCTTCCTGGCTGGTGACGGAACGATCCTCGGCCTTATCTTGGTTCCCCCTCGACGCCTGCCAAATATCAACCATGGCCCAGGTGGTAATTTGGCGGAAAGCTCGGACCTCATAGCGGCCTGATTCGCAGGAGCCTCAATGCGAACCGTTCCAAGGGCGGGACGACCAAGGCAGATGGCCTGAACCTCGAGTTGGTACAGGCTACCCAGCACGGCGAACGCATTTTTGGAAGGAGCATTGAAGGGGTCTATCTCGTCGTCATACCAACGAACGTCAGCGATGCGTTCGCTCGCTCCAAGCGCAGACAGACGGACTCGAGCATCGAGGCTTTCCGAGCTTCCGAGCAGCTGAATGATGGTTTCGGCAAACGCCGATAGCGGCACTTCTCCCGAGATGGTTCTAGTAATGGACAATCGCCGTACGTCATTTGCACTCAGCTCCATGCACAGGGAAACCTCTCGTGCTGCGATAAGTCGAGGTCCTCTCAGACCATCGACCGACAAAATCGCCCTTGGTTGCACGAGCAAGTCGCTCTGGTCGATCAAACGCAACTCATACCGCGGATCTGCGAAAGTCGATTGGAGTTCAGCATCCCACCTAAGTGTCACCGTAATCGCTGCCGCTCTGGTAGGGGGGCCCAAAGCAACAACGGCGCACTCATTTTCAAATCGGATCTTCAAATTAGTCCCGGAGCGAGCTGCGATAGTCCGAGTTTGCAACCCAGCGATCCGAAGTTCGCCCTTTCGTCGATCAATCTCCATTTGGAAGTTCGGCGGAACGATGGATGCACCAACGGCGTACCGAAGTTCGCCGTTGTCGATAACGGCCAGGTCTACGTTGCCCCAAGGCTTGCCCTTATCGATCTCCCGCCAACTTCCCCTTCCCCGTGGGCGCCAGTGCAGCGACTGACGGCGCGGCGTCGACAAATGGCCATCGCGCTCGATCCACATCTCCGGAACGCTTCGGAACACTGCTTCCCGCAAGTTCGGCATGAGACCCCCGACGAGAACCAAACGTCCGTCAATGTCGCGATCGGCAGCTGTCCGCCATACCCAACGGGTCCCGCTAATGACGGCTGTTGCGGTGCCGGAAAAACTGACAATACGATGGTCGGATCCAGTGCAACGTCCAAGGTCAGTGAAGCCCTCCGAAAACGATACCGCGTGGAAATACTCTTCCCGAATCGCAAGCGCGAGTACGGGTCGAGCCGTTTGGGCCGGCGAGGTTCCCAAAACGCGCAGACCCTTGGGAGCGCCATCTTCGCCCAATTGCTCGACCTGGAGCGCGATGATTGGGTGAAGAAGAGCTTCTCCACCAGCAGCGATGAACTCGCCGATCGTGTTGTTTCCGGATTGCATGACCAGTCGCGCTTCGTCGGCAAAAGCCAGCGGTGCTTCAAAAGTTGCGACGAACGGGCGAAGCTCATGCACAACCTCGTCATCAGTCTCGATCGTTTCGATTGCTGCTACCGCGATTAGCTCCTCGCAGAATGGTGGACGCGGAAAGATTCGGAGCCGGCGACCGCTTCGCACGGCTTCACTGAGAATAGCGGGCAATCGCCTCAGGTCGACTCGACCAGCCAAGCCAAGCGATGCCCTCGGACACCATTCGCCATCATCGCAGAGAAAGAGTGTACGAACTACATCAAGAGCAGCTGCGCCATCCTCACGTAGCCGCACTATCTCTTCGACCATCGTACGAATGTCTTCGCATTCCACGTCGAAGGGGAGCTCGTTGCGCCAATTGGACCTCTTCTGATCGAGGTAGTCGACCGGATCGCCTCTTACTCCCGGCGGGGGAAGACAGGCGCGTAGCTCTACGATCTTGTCACAAAGTTCCGTTGCAGGTTCGAATAGGGCTTGAGCCAATCGGTCGGATACCCGCCAGGCTTCCATTCCCACGGCATCAGTGGGCGAGAAACCTTTTTCAGCGCTGCGGACTGCATTCTTCAGCCATGAAGAAATTCTGGGATCTTCGCGAACCGAAGCGACAGGAAAACCCGCCTCCCTGACGATTCCAAGGAGCCGCTCGCCACCACTCGGTTCTGGTCGACGCCAAACCGCCAAACCGGTGCTCACCAGGCTCTCGATGTCCCGGTATTGGATACGCTCGTAAGGTCCGTAGTCGTAGCCGACGCTCCGCAACGGCCGTATCCAATCCCAATGACCTCCAGTTCGCTCGCGTCGGAACCATTCAGCAACGTAGGCGACGACGAGCGCCGCGCCATATCGGTCGAAAACTGCAGACGGACCAAATCGCTTTAAGATTGAGTGGACCTGATCGTAGTCAGCGCGCGCGAAACGGTAAGTATATAGAGGCCGACCGTCTGGATATCTTAGCCCCCTCGATTCGAGCAGGCTATAGAATGCAGCCCTTAGTTCCGCGCGGTCCCCCACAGGTCCTCCTGCTGCGGAGACGCATTGTTATCATTGTCTGGTTAAGTCCCCGCCACAGAGGTTCTACAACTTCCACTAGAGATTTCAATAATATATCGTCGATTTTCAACACGAACTCCCCTAGACAAAAGGACGATAGCGCGCAGATGTGGCCGAACTCAAGTTTGGGCCCTTGCGATTCTCACCTTCGCTGACAATCTGAGAGAGCCATGCCTAGCATGACTCGCTCTGGGTCAGAGTACTATCTGCACCGAGCGCTCACTGGCCACGTCTCCGCAGGCCATGGTGAACCTGTTCCACCGGTGGTACAGGCACCTCGGTTTCGTCGGCTGCTCCAGCCACAGCGGCCGACGGACCTTCATCACCAACGCCGCCCGGAAGATGTCGACGGTCGGCGGATCGCTGAAGGATGTCCAAGAACTCGCTGGACACTCGAACCTTCGAACCACGCAGAGGTACATCAAGGCGAATCCCCAAGCTCAGGTCCGCATCGTGGAATTGGTTCAAATGAAGGTCCGGTTTGGCGCCTCAAGCGAAATATGAGCTAAGGAGTCGAGGACCGCACTCGACGGCGGGCGGGTTGTTACCTTGTCAAGGCGGAACTTCCGACGCGAGTTCTTCGTTGGGCACAAAGGCATTGAAGCGGTGGCGATCGCCTGACAACTGTTTCGTTGACGCAGACGCGATTTCGAAGCGCAACGGCACGAGTTGTACCATATTCACTTATGATGGAAGATGGGCCGGAGAACTGCAGCCAAGGAATCCGACAGCTTCACCGGCGTCTCTTTTACTCTTATCTTCAAAATTGGCTTGCCGTTCTTGTCCTTTGTCAACTCCATCGTGGAGTCGGTTACCTTGCCGCGCGTCAACAAGATTTGTAGCGCGATCACGCCAAGCCCGGCCAAGGCGACGATTTCCATACCGCCGAGTACAACGTTTTGTCGTCCTGTTCCCGCAATTGCGGCGCTAGCGCGCGCTGCCGCCTCCTCACCGCCAAGCGCCAGCGCAACCAACACCAGGCGGGCGAGTGTCTCGATATCTTCGACGTGCGAGAAGGGAGTAGCGCTTGCCCATGCACCAGCCTTTTCCGCAGTATCGACCGGAGCATCAGCTGCGATTTCAGCCGCGACGAAGCGAGCCGCTTCTATCGCGGTCTCTCGCGGTAACACCATGATCTGTTCAACTAGTTCGGTTTCGCGCGACATCTTTAGTCTCCCGGTAGTCGCCTGTTAAGTGTCTTGCCAGCCCCCTTAGGCGCCCATTGAGCAGGAACGCGCCCCAGAAAAAAGCCTGCTTGTAATCGGCCCGGAGATCAAGACAGGCTTGTCGATACGCATCCCACACGGGCAGAGTCCCATCGGCGCCGCGGGCAATCTCGAACCGCTCAACCCAACTCAAAGCGGCCTCTTGCTCGACATTCCAGAGCGGCGCAATGATTGCCTCAGTACCCTTGCTGAAGGCGGCTGCCTCTGGCCCAATACGAACCCCTCCGGAGGCTAGTACGGTGCGCGCGCTTGAGCAGGCGAGCGAAACAATCAGCCGCGGGGTGCGCTCGACAGTGGAAAAGTCGTCCCAAGCAAGGGCGAAACGTCCGACATCTGGGGCGACATCGATATCGATCGCCATGGCGGGCGGCAGGTCCCGACCGTCCGACAGATAAATCCCAAACCCCTTGCGCCGCCCGATATTGGCGCCGTGGCAGAGGAGGAAAAGCGTATCAGCAGACGCTACGCTGGCCAGAACGCGTTCCGGCGTGGCGCGCCGGCCGGATAAGCGCAAGATTCTGTGGCTCGTGCCACCCTGGGTGATGCGCCGCGTCACTCTCGCGAGGCGCCGCCGGAAGTTTCGGCTGTCGCGCTCCTTGGCGCAGGCCACGACCATCCGTGAATAGATGGGTGAGAGGCAATCCGCACATATGGGCGCCGGTTGAGGCACGTCGAGAAGCAGCGCCAGATTGGCGGAGAAAACAACAGAGTGGGACAGCAACAGCTCGCCCCGTTGCTCGGGAAGCATCATGAGATGGAGCGGCAAACTACTCATGCGCCGCCCTGGCAACATCGCTACGAGCGCGCCGGCTGTCAGGTATGGCGCCACTGCGGCACCGAGCTCCTCCATCATAGCGCGCCACATGACGAGCTGGCGCTCGATTGTCTCAGGAGCCGCCGGATTAGTCGTGTCCATGGTGCGAATGAAGCGGCTTGACGTTTGTTCGACGTGCGCCGCGGCCCAGCAAGGGGCAGGCAGCAGCATGCATGCGCCGTCGTTCGCGTTCAGAACCAAGACACGCACGAGAACCGGCGTGTCCAAGAAGGCCACCACCAGCACGGAGCGGCCAAGATCTTCTTTTGCCGTTGTTAATGCTTGTAGCAGATCGGCGATCTTGGGGCCGGGCCGATCCGTATTGAGCGACGCTGCTAGTTCCCGGCCATTCGCGAGTTCATAGGCGCGGAGCAAGGCCGAAGTCGGTACCGCCCCCTGCGCGACCATCGTGATCGTCGCCTCCATAAACTCGAGCTGAAATGCTTCCTTGTTTGCGAGCCATCCTCCGGCAAAGCGCGCGTCGGGACCGTTTGGTGCGTCGGTATCGATTTCGGCTGCCGCCGCTTCGAAGAAGTTCCATGCGAGTTCATTCCATCCTCCACCGCGGTGCTTTTCGATTAGCCCTTTAAGTCGCAGCAATCTCCAATCAACGGATGATTCCGCACCTGTACCTGCTAGGAATGGGTCTAACGAGTCACGGTCGAATGTCTCTAGCTCTGAATAGCGTTGTTCGTCCAATAGCAACTGGCCGAGCCCGGTCAATCCAATCGGTATGACCTTGGTCAAGTGGTATTCAGTCAAATGAGCCGCCTCACCGGAGGCGACCTCATCACGCAACACACGCTCAGCCTCGGCTATCAGATCCGGCGCTAGCGCGCGGGCGCCGGTAATTTGGGTGGCCGCGAAAGCGATGCGCACTCTCATGTCGTGTGCCGAGACCGGCGCCGCGCCCATGGCTTCGCTAAGATCGGATATTGCGGCCTCGGGCCGGAGCAGCATACGTCGCGCTTCCGCGCGCATGATCAGCGCGCGCGCATACTGGCCAGATCCCATGACCGGATCGCTGCAAGCGACAGCGCGATCCGCGATCGCTTCGGCCTGTGTGAAATGCCCGGTGCTTAGCAACAACATGGCGAGATTGATCTGAACGGCGGGATTGGCCGGGGATGCTTCGGCTGCTCTGGAAATCCGCGGCCATGCGTCCACAAAATGGCCCTGGTCGCGCATTGCCAGGCCCTCATTTAGATCGAGCACCTTTTCCCGACCGGCACGGTCCGTCGAATCGTTTAGAAGCGGCAAAAAGCCGCGTGAAATGTGGTAGGCATCTAGCGCTTCTTTCGGCCGACCCAAGTAACGAAAAAGGCTGCCGCATTCGTTCCAAAACGAGACGGTCAAACCGACCTCGGCCCTTTGTAATTGTGCTGTGACCCTTGGCTCCCTAAATAGGGGACATAGCTGCAAGGCGATTGAAGCAGCCTCTCCTGGTCGCTCGGCGTGACATAGGGCGGGAATGGCCTCTTTGCCAAACGCAAATGCGGCAATGTAGTCCTCAACTGCAAGAACGGTCTCCAGATAGCGCGACGCGAATGCTCGGGCTGATTTAAGACTCCCGCTGCTCAGAAACGTCTGCACGGAAGCACCCGCCATTCCCCCGTTCATGTAACTTGTAGCGGGTGAGACGAGGAGTTTTGCCTTTTCCATCACGGCTTCCAGCACAAATTCGATTAGATCTGCCTCGTCATCGGTCTCAAACCGCAAGACGCCAGCCTGCATCAGGCTTTTGAAGCGTTCGGCGTGGCCTAGACGAGTGAACATGCGTCGCAGGTCCTCCAGAACCTGCTCGGCCTTGGCACCGTTCGCATCCTTCAATTCGTCTCGGACGTGGTCCCATAACGGTTCGAAAGCAACTACGCGGGCTGCCTGATCGGATGGCGGTAACACCGGATTCTCGTCCGAGTCGCTCCAGATTTGCCAAGCTTGGCGTACTAATGCGGCCCAACGTCTGGCTTGGGGGTTCGTTTGACCGGCGATTGCATGCACGACTGCGTTTTTTATTCCCGCGGCATACTCTCGGGTGAACGCATCCTTGGAGTCCGTTGGCGCTGCGCTTGCGTTCGCAGCGGGAGCATCGTCCAGTAGTGGCCGCAGCTCCTCTGCGGCACGCTGGGCAAGTTCGACAAGTAATCCTTCGCTGATTGCCCGCGCTGGGATCCGTGCCGAAGCTTCGACGATCAACCGACTAGGCCCGAACTCCGTCATGAGATCATCAAGCTGGCCCTTCATCACGCCAACATACACAGTGTGGTGAAATTTTCGGGCGACATCGGGCGACGCGCGTGTGCCGTCTGAGAGGGCCACAGTGGCCGGCAACAGTCCATCTGCCAGATCGTGCAGATAGACGAGCAGCGTCTTGTGCCTGCGGACAATTCGTTCAGCGGGAGTGAACTTGTCAAATTTTCCCCGATGCACATCGTTCACAAAATCCAGCAGCATTGCGTCCAGCCAGCCCAAGACATGGCGCAGCAATCCATCATAATCATCGCAAAATGCAGCTCGATTAAACGGCGGACCGAGCCTTGTCATCACGTTCCGCAAGGGCGTTACCGACGCTCCGCCTCCTACGCATATGATCTCACCAGTGGCCGAGTGGATTGCCATCACAGGGGCCGCGAGGACGTGCTTGCTTCCGCAGACGCAGTCGATCGTATTGAATCGCCCATCAAGCAACTCAATCACCAGGTCAGTCTCGTCGGGTACGACGATCGAGGCGCGAAGAGTCTGCGGCCGAAGCGGAACGCCAGTATTGGGGCAAGTAAACTGGAGGTTCTGGAAGCCAGGCAGGCTCCGAATCTTAGCAACTATACGCGTAAGTTGGCGGGCGTCCGTACTTTCGGTCACAGCCGCTTCCTTCCAGCCGATGCCATTCTACCGTAAATTGTGTAACATTCTTGCGACTTCGGCAAGGAGCACTGAGCTCAGGAAGGTCCAAATCCCATGCAATGGCGCAAGCTATTTAATTGGACAGCCAGGCTGCCGTAAGCCGCTGGGTTTAACGCGGTTAAAAATAAGAACGGCGTGTCGAGTGCTTCGGCCCATTGCATCGATTTCTTGTCTGCTGATCGATCTTACCGCGACAGTCAAGAACGGGCGGGAGCGCCGGCGCTTCGAACGAGGTCTTGCCGATCGGCTTGCCGAGCTATCGGAAATGAAATCGAACGAGGCGTCCGCGTTGCGGACCGAGATAGGGCGTACGCTGGTAACACCGGCTACCAATGCTCACGAACTCGTAAGGCGTGCTGATTTCCTCATTGAAGCCGAAGTCCGCGCCATCGCTGCGGACGAGCGAAGGCGAGCCGTCTTGGAAGGTCTCGCGAGACTCGGTCATGAAGTCTCGGAAGGAATGATGACGGCATGGGTCACGGGCGGTCGGGTCGTTCTCCGAAAGCCTGCCAATCCGGCATATGGGGGTCGAGCTATCGGGCGGATCGCAAGCGGACGTCATGCAGGTAAGAGCCGTCGGCATTGGAAATCCCGCCGAGGCGCGTGACCCAATCCGAAACAGGGATATGGAAACGATTTGGTGCGGTGAGTTCGAACGCCTGCAGTCACTGGTAGCGAAAGCGGGAGGAAAGGTCTCCATCGAAACTGCCCGGCCCGTTGGTCAATATCGTCTCAAGGTCGTAGCCGACCTCGCGGCGCAACCAGCGGACAGCGACGCTATCGCGACGCGACAGCTTACGCGCCGTGCGGTTCGCCATCCGAATAATCTGAGGCTTCACTCAACTCGATAAATTAGGCATTCCCGACCGAGGAACGAAACCTCTTCAGATTCCACGCCGACATCAGCGGCCTAAGCCGACTTCCGCCGCTGGGCTGACGCAGGCTTATTCGCTGCGGCTCCCTTCACCTGCTTCTTGCCGGCGATCGGCATCAGCATCTCCTTCTCGCCTGTCGAGGCTTTCTTGGCCTTGTTAGGTGCCGGCGTCGTTTCTATCGACCTCGCGCCGCCCTAGCGCGGGTCGATCTCGCTGCGGTCGACGAAATCGTCGATCTCGATGGTCCGCGCCGATCCCCGCTTATTTTGAATGACTTCTGCGCTGCTGAAAATCGGTGGCGGAGAGGGAGTCCGCGAGGAAGGGAGGATCTCTCTGTGTTTTCAAATGCTTGGCTTAGTCCACCTTCGGCATTCCCACGCTGTCACCCCAGTCGTGCCGGCGGATTGGAGCGAAAGCGGGCGAACAACTATGGCTATTCTTACGGCGCTACCAAATCTTTTTTATACCGCCGGGCTCTGAAGAACTCATTTCGAGCATTGCCTGGAGGGAGTTTATTAGCACTAACCGCCGACGGCCTACGGTTGTCGTTGCAAGGCGTCCGGTCCCTATCAACTCATAAAGCTTCGTGCGCCCCAAGCCGGTAACTTCGCACGCTTCGTTAATCGTGCACGTCAGTCGTTGGGTAAACGGAATCGATTTTGATTCTTCGGATGGAGCCGTTGAAATACCCGCAAACTGTTCGCTCCCATTTCTCCGTTGTCGATTGTATCTCAAGCATCTCTCCCACTTCGTGAATTCAACGGGACGAGAGTTTGCGGTGCGGCGATCGGAGTCAATGCGAACGCCGGACGGCTCTAGCGTACAATCGCGGGCGGTAGCGTCCGTTCGAGTGCATTTGGAAGATCAACGGCATCAGGTAAATTTCTCGCGACTGCAGACGGCGTGATGAGGCATTGCGGCGAAGTCATTCAGCGGCCGTCGGCGGGGCACCTAGACCGAACCTTGCCTTCGGAAGGCAAAGGTCACATGTTCGAATCGCGTCGGGCGCGCCAGTTTTTCCTAGCTTGCGCGGATTGTGGCCAACGCGCAAGAAATCAAAACTCACCACAGACTCACCAAGAAAATTCAGGCCTTAGCGATGATAGCAAGAAGCGCCGTCAGGTCGATTCCCGCGACGCCCGTTAACTCAATTCCAACAACCACAATCAGCGCGACCGGAGGCGACGCTTTTCCCTTGCCGTCCTCCCCGAGCACCCAGCGCTTACTCCAAGCAAGGAATTTTCCGTCTCGCCGAAACCGTGCATCATGGGTCAACGGCCTGCGTTTCCTCCGCAAACCGATTGCCTAGTGCTGGATCGGTCAACGGCCGCCGAACTGTCTTGGGCCGACTGCAAACAGTGCTGCTTGAGAAGTGATGTGGACGACAATCCGGCGCCTCGCCCTCGCTATCCACTGCAACAATTGAGGGTTTTGAGATGCCGGTTTCACTTCCGCCATTCGTTCAAGAGCGGAAGTATATTAGGCCTCCCGCCACTTCGTATTGGGTAGTAGCGCACATAGACCAAGTCCGGTTCCTGACTAACCGACAGGCGGGACCGGCTGACTGAGGGGAGAATGATCTACCTAGAGCGGACGTGCGCCATCCTAAACTCAATCGAGTGTAATCTCGAAGCCATCGCAAGCCGCCTCGCATTCTTTGACTATCGCAGCTCGCGCTATCATGTCAGTTGACATGTGGGTGAGCACGACACGTTTTGCGCCAATCAGTGGAAGCTTTTTTCTAAGCGTCGCATAATCAAGGTGAAATCGTATCTTGCGATCGTAGGTATAGCATTCCGCAACCAAAAGGTCGGCTTCGCGCCCGACCTCGATCAGCGCATCGACCCATTCGGTATCGCCGGTATATGCGAGCACCTTGCCATCGCACTCGATCCGTAACGCCAGGGACGGCGTGCCGCTCGGATGATCGACTGTGTAGGCGGTAGCGGTTACTGCGGCCATAATCGGCGTCTTCGATTCTGGAACAAACTCGATCAACTCCAGCTCAAACTTTCGCTTGACCTTCGAGGACCCGGGAAAGTGCGCTTCCATCAAGGCTTCCAGGCGATCGCGCATTCCTTGAGGTCCTGCAATGGTGAGCGGCCGGATTCGCCGGCTAACGAGTTGGCCATCGAGGATAAAGGACGGGATGCCGCCAAAGTGATCCGCATGCAAGTGCGACAGGACGATGGCTTCAATCGAGTTCGGATCGACACCGAACTTGCGTATCGCGATCATTGCAGAGGCGCCGCAATCGACGAGGAAACTCGCTTGGCCGCGATCGACCAGGAAGCAGGTGTTGAAGCGTCCGCCGGAGCCGAACGCATCGCCCGAGCCGAGAAACTTCAGTCGCATCGCGGGACACCGATCGAGGGCGGGGAGAAAACCCTGCGTATCATGGTCCACTTCGAGTGGGCCGCAAAGGCCAACTTTTGCCCATTGCCGGCCCATCGAAAGGGTGCAGGAAACATTTCGATATTTAGATCTGTCGGGCTACTACTCCGTACGGCCGACAGACGAAGTTTCAAGGGGTCGACCGGACGCATTTCGCTCGGACCGCATGTTCGGCTGACCCCAACTGCGCATCAACGGCATCTTGAGCAAGCCGCCTAGCGATTGCTTTTCCGGCTCGTCAAAGCCGTCCAGCCCATAGTGCAGTTTGGCAAAAGACGGTCCGCGATTGTAAGTGCCACCAAGCCGGTCCCAGATCGAAAGCAGGTTCGAATAATTGCTGTCAGTTTCGGGCTGATAGCGCGAATGATGCATCTTGTGCATGTTCGGTGTGACGAACAGAAGCCGCAGCCACCAATCGAGCCGCTCGGGCAGGCGTATATTGGCGTGCTCCCATTGAGCGTTGAACGCGGACAGCGTCAGGTAGGTTACCAATACCCAGGCCGGCGTTCCAAACACGAACAGGCCGACGATGTGCCAGCCCACCCGCCACAGCGTTTCGCCCGGATGTTCCCGAAACGCCGTCGTGACGTCCACCATGGCGTCGGAGTGATGCATGCGGTGGAAAAGCCACATCCAACCCAACTTGTGCATCGTCACGTGCGCGAAATAGGCAAACAGGTCCAGTCCAACGATGCCTAGGAGAAGCTGGCCCAACGGTGATAGCCCAAACCAGTACGACAGTCCGAACCGCGCATCCAACGCGAGTTGAGTCGCCAAGGGCGAAATCGGGTGCAGCAACAGGTTCACTGCGAGAAAAATCGCCGTAATTCCAACGTTCCGACCCATATTACGCAGCCGGGCCGCCCGGTTGTAAGCAAACAGGGGAAAACCGATTTCGAACGCGAACACGATTGCGAACGTGATCAGAAGAAACGCGATCCGCGACCCATTAGAGGGTAGCTCGGCGTTCATGATCTCGCTCGAACCCGGTTGCAGCAGGAGTTTCGCAAAATCGAGCAAGATCCGCATCTCCTCTTTACAAAACGAATATTCGTTCTTTATAAGGAATGGTAATGGTCGTCAAGCCGGAGATCACCGCTGGTGGCAGCGCCTGTATTGACCTCGTGCCACCTTGCCGCTCCATCGCTGCAGTGGGCTAAAGGAACTGAGAGGACGGCAATGCCGAAAGTTAAGCCCGAGACGTTGGCGGCGCGGCGCGAGCAGGTGCTGCAGGCTGCCGAGACGTGCTTTGCGCGCCAGGGCTTCCACCAAACCACTATTCAGGATGTCATCAGGGAATCCGGGCTGAGCGCGGGGTGTATCTACAGCTATTTTGGCAGCAAGGAGGAGTTGATCCAAGCCATTGGCGAGGATCGTCACACGCGCGACAGCGCGCTATTAGCCGTCAAGGATAAGGAGACTGACCCTCTGGAAAGTTTGCGCACCATCGCGCGCGCTTTTCTGGGTGACTTGCAGAAGGAACAGGGACTTCGAACCCGACGGGTTGCCTTGCAGCTCTGGGCGGAGGCCTTGCGCGACGAGGTTGTCCGCGAGCAGGTCACGAGCGGGATACGTAAGCCGATTGCAATCATTGCGAAGGTGTTGCGGCACGGCCAACGTCTTGGCGTGATCGACCGCGCCATCAACCCGCAAACCATCGCAAGGACGATGGTTTCCATGTTCCAGGGAATGGTACTGCAGCGTCTGTGGGGCGAGCCGTTCTCGACTGCAGAGGCCATGAAGGCATTCGATGCCTTTCTTGCAGGCATCGCGAAGCGCGACGAAGTCCAATCTGCCCGAACCGATTCTCGGCGATGAACAGCAGCAGCCCGAACCGCAACCGCGCGGGTGAGCCGGAATGAATGTTTGCGATCTTCTCGGTGGCATAGGCACCGGTCTGGCCGGGGGATTCACGTCAGGCCTGCTCGGCGTTAGTCCTGGTGGAGGTTTGGTTGTCTTTTCCGTACTGCTACTGGGCGCTGAACAGCACGTAGCCCAAGGCATTTCGCTCGTTGCCCAGATCCCGCCGACCAGCATGACTGGAATCAAAAGATATTGGGAAGCGGGCAGCCGCAGTCCCTTACGTTGGCTCGCTTTCCTGACAGTCGGCTTCCTGGTTGGAGGGGTTGCTGGAGCTTACGGCGCAAGCCGCGCATCAAGCTGCGTGCTGCAATGGACCTACGTGGCCTACTTATTGGGCCTGGATGCGATGCTGTTTGCTCGCGGCGCGCGAACAGCAGCTGATCACAAAGAAGTTAAAGCAACGAAAGATTTGCATTGGGCCGCCCTGCTGACGGTCGGCTCGTTTGCCGGGCTATCCTCAGGCTTTTTGGGGATCGGCGGGGGCCTCGCAACGGTTGTTGGTCTCAGCGCAGCGCTGGGGGTTCCTCAACGTCAGGCGCAAATGATCAGTCTCGCCCTTTCACTTATTCCGACGACCATTCCCGCGGCGTGGATCTATTGGGAACAAGGTTGGTCGTGGTCGTGGGCTGCACTCATTGGAGTAATCGTCGGTCTCCTCATTGGTACCGACCTTGGCGCACGCGTGGCAAACAAAATCGATCGTTCGATGCTCCACGTCGCGATGATCTTTTTCGTTTCGCTGATGGCCACTTACATGATTTACAAAGCTCTCTCTTGATTCGAACTCGAGGCGCGCAAGCAGCGGAAGGAGGGAGCCAGTTAGTGGAACACGCCCGCATCTGCACCCGAAAAAATCTGCTCGACTTACGAAATGGGCCGATCGAGGCGATCGTAGTTGTCGACGACTAGGTGCGGACGAGATCGCGGCCTTGTTGCTCGAGCCAATCGCAGAACACAGCGATATGGGGATCGGTCCATCGCGCTTCGGGCAGGTAGGCGAAGTAGCTTCGCGCCGAAAGACTGATGTCCGGAAACGGCGTCATCAATCGCCCGGCCGCGAGATCATCAGCGACCAATGCGGTCGGGCCCATCGCAACGCCGAGCCCATCGATCGCTGCCTGTATGGTCAGATAGAAATGATCGAAGGTCAGAGATGCCTCTGGGCGAAGGGCGGGCTCTCCGGCTTCGGTCAGCCAGTCGCGCCACAATCGCGGCATCGAACTGGTATGAAGCAGCGTATGGCGGGACAAATCACGGACCTCGGTCAGCGTAATTCGATCCAAGATGGCCGGATTGCACACAGGTAGCCGTCGCTCCCCGAAGAGGAAACGCGAGGTGTAGCCAGGAAAGGTGTCCGGGCCACCTCTGATCACGACGTCGAATGACTCTGCTAGGGCGTCGATCGTCTCGTTCGACGTACTCAAACGCACCTCGATGTCGGGATGCTCCGCACGAAAAGCACCCATGCGCCGCAACAGCCATCTCAGGCTGAAGGTCGCGAGCGCGTTCACATGCAACACGATGGATGGCGCGTCGTGCCGTCTGGTTCGATGCTGCTGCACGGCAGCCGAAATGCGATCGAGCGCCGGTCCGAATTCGGTCAGCAGCGCTGCGCCGGCAGGCGTCAGCACGACCCGTCGGACCGAGCGCCGAAAAAGCGCGGGAGCGCCTAACCAGTCTTCCAACAGTCGGATCTGTTGACTGACGGCGCCATGGGTCACGCTGAGCTCAGCGGCTGCCTCCTTCAGACTGCCAAGACGGGCGGCAGCCTCGAAGGCGCGGACCGCATTCAGCGGCGGCAGACTACGTCGTGGGACAAAAATGGACATGCTTGAGAATTTCTAACCCATAATCTGAATATTACTGATTTGTGACAGTCGCAAGTCTCGTTCATGATGACTTTAGTGATGCTTCAGCCCGCCAGACCCAGCTCTGCTACGCCAGATTTTAGATTTTCTTCAATTGCCCCGTGCGCTCCGGATGATCCCATGACCTACCGTGAGACTTTGAGGTCCTCGACTACAGCTCTTCCGAACCGGACACGCGCCGCGCGAACGCTTGCATTGGCCGGGCTCAATCACGCTCTGCACGACGGCTTCACCGATACGATCTACGTGCTGCTGCCGATCTGGCAGACCGAATTCGCGCTGAGCTACAGCGCACTTGCGATCTTTCGCGGTCTCTATTCTGGCAGCATGGCGTGTCTGCAGATTCCGGCAGGGCATCTGGCGGAACGGATCGATGCCAAACTCATTCTCTGCTGCGGAACGGCGCTGTCGGCGTTGGGTTACGCTCTCGCGGGCATCTCCGGCGGCATCGTCGGATTGAGCTTTGCGCTCGCGTTGGCAGGCGCAGGTTCAAGCACCCAACACCCTCTGGCGTCCGCCGCCGTTTCAGGTGCCTATGGCCGCGCTGCGCGCATGCCACTTGGCGTCTACAATTTCACAGGCGATCTGGGAAAAGCGACCATCCCGGCGCTCATGTCTCTGCTGCTCGTCAGCGTCGCCTGGCGACAGGCTATATTCACTCTTGCGGTCGCCGGCATCGCGGTGTCCATCTTAATGGCTGCATGGATGCCGGCCGTCGGCAAGGGACATACGGCAGATCCGAAGGAACGGTCGAGCCAGGCGGGTCAAAGTCGGGGCGGGTTCTATTGGCTCCTGGCGATCGGAATGCTCGATAGCGCCGTCAGAATGGGCTTCCTCACCTTTCTGCCATTTCTACTGATTGGAAAAGGAGCGACGCTTCCCACCAGAGGTTTTGCTCTGGCACTTGTCTTCATCGGTGGGGCCGCCGGTAAGTTCGCTTGCGGTTGGCTTGGCGACAGGATCGGCACCCGGCGCACCGTCCTCTTCACCGAGGTTGCCACTGCCCTTCTGATTCTCGGCGTTTTGGCCCTACCGCTCGTCCCGGCCATCGTACTTCTGCCGGCGCTGGGGGTGATGCTCAACGGCACGTCATCGGTGCTGTATGGAACGGTTCCCGAACTTGCCCCACCCCATCGCACCGAGCGCGCATTTGCCTTGTTTTATACCGGCACCATCGGCGCGGGCGCCGGGGCCCCGGTTCTCTATGGTTTTCTGGGCGACGCGTTCGGACCCGCGACGGCAACGGCCGCGACCGCGATAACGGCGCTCGCGATCTGCCCGTTCATGATCGCACTCTCAAGCCATCTAAGCGAGAACTTCGAAGTAGGTGCAGCGTCGCATTCGTCCGGACAGAAGGCATGACGCTGCTCGCCTTCGTTGGTGTCATGTGCGCCGCGGTGCTGCACGCGAGTTGGAGTGCTGTGCTCTGAGGTGGTACTGATCCGCTTTGGTCCATGACACGTACTTGCCTCCGCGGCGCTCAGCGCCAAGGATCGCGCATCCCGCGACTGTCGTGGAGGATAGGCTGCGACAGTCTCGAAGCTGACGCTGCCGGAGAGCCGGCACTGCATTGAGTTGGTCCGCCCAAGATTATCACCACCACATGAGGGTTCGCTAAATGGATACCGTCCCGCAAGCGCCGCTAATTCTGATAACAGGTGGAGGTCGTGGCGTAGGCGCGGCAACTGCGCGGCTTGCTGCCGCACAAGGTTATGATGTGGCGATCAGCTTCGTCTCCAACGAGACTGCCGCCCTTGCGGTGGCGGCTGATGTAGAGGCTGTTGGACGCCGGGCTTTAGCCATGCGTGCAGACAGCGCAGATCCAGAGCAGGTCGTTCAGCTATTCGCCGCGATAGACCGGAAGTTCGGCCGGATCGATGTGCTGGTGAATAATGCCGCGATAATTGCGCAGCAGTCTCGGCTGGAGGATCTCGGATTCGAGCGGATGCGGCGAATCTTCGCGGTCAACTCGATCGGCCCTATTCTCTGTGCACAGCAGGCAGCGAAGCGGATGTCGTATCGTCGCAACGGACGGGGCGGCGTCGTGATCAACATCTCATCGGCATCCGCCCGGCTCGGCAGTCCAAACGAATATGTCGACTACGCTTCGTCGAAGGGGGCCCTCGAGACATTCACGACCGGCCTCGCCAAGGAGGTCGCGCGGGACGGCATACGCGTCAACTGCATTCGCCCTGGGCACATCTACACTGACATGCATGCCAGCGGCGGAGAGCCGGGACGGGTGGATCGCGTCAAGGACACGATCCCATTGGGAAGAGGCGGTCAACCTGAAGAGGTTGCGCGGGCGATCCTCTGGCTGGCAAGCGCCGAGGCTTCCTTCATCACCGGCACATTTCTCGATGTCACCGGGGGCAAGTGAGCAACAGGGTGCGGCGCCGGGCCCTTCCTTGACGCACTGTCATGAGCATCTGTGCCAACGTATTCGCCGCCTGGTGAGGCGGTGAGGGGTCGGCCAAGGCGTAATAAGGGCACCGGATTGGCATCTACTTTCATCATCCTGGGAGGGACAGGCCGCGTGGGATTAACGGAAATACCGAAGATTCAAACCAGCTTGCTCGAGATCACCTACCGAGATGGCGGCCCCGGGACGCTCCCGTAGTTCTCCTCCTTAACGGCTGGCCCGACGACTCATCCACCTAGGATACCATTATCCCGCGCTTGAACGACGTAGGATTGCGTACGATCGCGCCTACCACCCGCGAGTTCGGCGAGACACGCTTTCTGTCGTCTGGTACCCCGCGCACAGGCAACGCCGCCATGTTGGTCCCCGACGCGATCGAGGTGCTGGACGACCTTGGCGTAGCGGGTGCAACAATTACGCTGCACTACTGATCAGGGATTAGCTGCCTCGGCAGTCCTCATGTCTGTCTCGGGCGCAATGGCGTTGTGACAGCATGCCAGTCAACGAGATCATAGGGACCAGTCCACAAGCAGAGCGGCCTCCCGCAGCTCTCACAATCAAAACGTCCGGACAGCTGTTCTTTCCTCGGTTCGCGCGTCGCCTCATAGTGCGTCCCACAGGAGCAGGTAAAACGCACAGTCTTTTGGGCGGGCATCACTCCAAGGGACCTCCCAATTTCCTTTCGAAGTAGGCGTCCAAGGTGTCTGCGAAATCCCGGCTCTGGGGGCCGAGTTTGTCGCGACGATCGTGTAGGATTTGCTGGACATAGAGCAGGCCACTCTTTCTTGCGCGCAGCGGAGTGGCCGCCCAGTATCGCTCGATGGCCTCTTTAGCCGCGGTCATACCGGTCGGATCGCCTGCGGCGATCAGGAGGCGCAGAGTATTGAAACAGTCGTCAATGTGGCTCATCAGAGCAATATGCGCCCTAGGCCGAGCGTCTTCCAGTGAATTGACGGCATGTAAAGCCAGCACGTTCCGGCGGTCCACAAGCTTATCGAGAGCGCTGGCATGACTTCTACTCGTGGCCCATCGCGACGAAATCTGCCGGTCACGTTGGCGTCGGCTGTCAGGGGGGACCGGACCTCACCTGGACGGGACCAAATCGTCGCGACTAACCCAACTGGGAAGTTGGTAGCGGCAAGCATGAGCGCCCATGGCGGCGCGGATATGTTGAATCCTCACGCCCGATTTGGCGTTTGTCAAGGCACTAGCGCCCCGTACCGGGCTTGGCGCCCAGTTGATTTTAAGTTCATATTTCGGGCATGACGAACGTTTACTTTTCCATGCCATTGGTCGAGGTGACCGGCCCGGACGGACACAAAGAGTTATGGGCAGTTGCGAGTTCTCACGAGGACGCAGTTGGAATCGTTCAAAGACTTGTACCCGAGGGTTTTTCCGCCGCTCTCTCAACTCGCCGGCTGTCGGCTGGCGCCAAAGTAAGAGGGCTCTCCTGGGGTGAAGCTAGGAAAATCGGAAATTGACCGGTTCGGGTGACAGAGTTGGCTAAATCCTCGAAATTGGTGGCCGTAAAGGGCGGTCGCGTCCTTTTGGTCCGACGACGGCGCGACCGGCGCTGGATGTTTCCCGGCGGCCGGAAGCGAACCAGCGAGAGCGACAAGCAATGCCTCCATCGCGAGATCAGGGAGGAGCTGCCCAACCTCAAACTCGGTCGGCTTAAGCTCTGGAAGGAAGTCAAAAAGAGAAATCGGCTGTCCGGGCGCAAGATGAGCGACGCGATATTCATCGCGGGCAAGGTGTCAGGCGAATTGACGATCGGTGACAAGCGGGAGATCGACCGGGCGGTGTGGCGTAAGCCCCGAGGCATCAGGCTGACGCCTACCTCGCGATACATACGCGACCAACTCTTCCAGAAATCAACCCGTTGAAGACGCGGCATCCGCCGCCCATACTCAGGGACGCGAGCGAAAGGAGGAAAACTTGAGCAGCATGATCCTCCTCGATCTTCTTGGCGGCGTGGCGCTGCTGCTGTGGGGACTGCATATGGTCCACAGCGGCATCGTCCGGGCCTTTGGCTCCGATCTCAGACGCCTGCTGGGAACTGCGCTGCGAAATCGCTTCCTGGCGTTCCTCGCCGGGATGATCGTGACGGCGCTCCTGCAAAGCAGCACGGCGACCGGGTTGATGACTGCCTCCTTCGTCACAGGGGGCGCGGTCGATCTTGCTCCGGCGCTCGCCATCATGCTCGGGGCGAACGTCGGCACGACGCTGATCGTTCAAGCGCTCTCGTTCAATGTCACGGCCGTGGCACCGCTGTTGTTTTTGGTCGGCGTCATCGCATTCAAGCGCGGTGGCCAGACCCGGACGCGCGATCTCGGCCGCGTCGCGATCGGGATCGGGCTGATGCTGTTGTCGCTGCACATCCTGCTCGACACACTGGCACCAGCCGAGAATGCACCGGTCGTTCGAACGCTCCTGGCGGCGATCACCAGCGACTCCCTGCTTTGCGTTCTGATGGCCGCTGTGCTGACCTGGGTCGCTCACTCGAGCGTCACGGTCTTGCTGTTGATCATGTCGCTGGCCTATTCCGGCTTCATCACGCCGGTGGCGGCACTTGCCCTCACACTTGGTGCCAATCTCGGAAGCGCCGTCAATCCGGTGATTGAAGGCAGCAACAGCAGCAATCCGGCCAGCTATCGCTTGCCGGTCGGCAATCTCGTCAATCGCCTGATCGGCTGCGCTGTTGCGCTGCCGTTTCTGCACCCGATCGCCGACGCGCTCATTCAGCTTGAACCCAACGCGTCCCGCATGACGGCGGACTTCCACACCGCCTTCAATCTGGCGCTGGCAACTGTCTTCATCTTTCCACTCGGCTGGATCGCCTCGCTCCTTACGCGATTTCTGCCGGAGCGGGCGAAACCAAACAATCCCGCGACACCCCTTTATCTTGACGATACGGCCCTCGGCACCCCGGCGGTCGCACTCTCCTGCGCCGAACGCGAGGTCCTTCATCTTGGCGACATCGTCGAAACCATGCTGCGTCAGGCCATGACGGCACTGATGACCGACGATCGCCGCCTTGTCGCCGAGGTCAGCCGGATGGACAACGCGGTCGACAAGCTCGATGAGGCGGTCAAGCTCTATGTGACACGGCTCACCCGCGAGAGTCTGGACGAACGGGACGGTCAACGTGCCATGGAGATCATCGCGTTCTCGATCAACCTGGAGCACATCGGCGACATTATCGACAAGAATCTGATGGAGCTTGCTCAGAAGAAGATCAAACGGAACCTCGCTTTCTCGAAACAAGGCACGACGGAGCTGGAGACCTTCCATCAGGAGGTCATGAGCAACCTCAAACTCGCGTTCAGCGTGTTCATGTCGGGCGACGTCAAGATCGCCCGGCAACTGATCGCGGAGAAGGCGACTTTGCGCGCGGCTGAATTGGCCGCGTCCGAGAGCCATCTGGAACGGCTGCGCGAACGTCGGCCCGAGAGTATTGAATCGAGTTCATTACATCTGGACGTGCTGCGCGACCTGAAACGCATTCATTCGCATATCTGCTCGGTCGCCTATCCAGTGCTGGAGCGCGCAGGTGCTTTGCAGCCGAGCCGTCTACGGCTAATCGAATCGGATGATGCCCCACCCGACGACAAGGATGCCGCCTCAGGTTAGCGGGACATGGGCCGTCGTTACCGCATTGTCAGGGAGCCCGCTAACCAAGCGTGACCAGGTGTTTACCTGCCGCTATGCTTAGCGCCACCATGCTCGAAGATTTCGACATCCTCCATGAGCCCAATTTTTGGGCCGCGATGGCCTGTGGACTGGCTCCGATCGTAGTCGGTATCATCATCTTGTGGTTACGCCGATGAGTTCGCCATTGACGCTAGTCGACCAGTCCGCACTCGGTTTTGGAGTGCCCGACGAATGTCGGCTGGCGCGGGGCTGCAGGAGGCGCCTCTCTCAACTCCAGCCGAAACGGGACGACTTCCGCATATGACAACCAGCAACCGCATCGTCCTGTCCAGCGATCACGCCGCCATTCAGCTCCGTCAGGCCATTGCCACTCATATCGCGGCGCATGGCTGGGTGGTGGTCGACATCGGACCGACGACGCCGGAAAGCACACATTATGCCAAACACGGCGAAGCGGCGGCGCGGCTCGTCGCGTCCGGCGATTGCCGGTTTGGTATCATCCTGTGCGGCACCGGCCAGGGCATCATGATGGCGGCGAATAAGGTCAAGGGCATCCGTTGCGGCGTCTGCGTCGACACATTCTCAGCCCGCATGATCCGCCAGCACAACGATGCCAACATGCTTTCGATTGGCGCGCGCGTGGTGGGCGAAGGGCTGGCGCTCGATATCGTGGATGCGTTCCTGACCGCGCTGTTCGAGGGCGGTCGACATGCGACGCGGGTGGAGATGATTAGGGCGCTGGAGGGTTAGCGCCGTTCTTTGCTTCTTATCTGCGATAATATGGCTTCATTCAAAATTGTCGCACCGGCACCGTCACGCCAACCTAGTTTTGAACGCTCTAGAATTAGAGGGCGTTGCACTCGGTGAGATCTGACCTATTTCATCTTTTCGACGTAGGTCTGATTGTGTCCTTGGCAGGTCCCTGAGGTATCCCACGAGTTGAAAAAGATTGCGCATCTTTCAACGACATATTTTTCATCTTTGGGTTGGTTGTCGTCTGTGTATTGGCCGACAAAAAACACATAGAGATACTTTTCTCCCTTTTTCACAGCGTCCAATTTTTCGTCATCGCTTTCTTTCTTATTGAAAGCCGTGGAATAGGTGTATTCACCGAAGGATAGTTGGTTGGTCGCCATTTTTGGATTTGCCTGACCAACTTCGGCTTTTAATTCCAGAATAATTTTATATTCCTCCTCTGCCGTTAGAATCTTGTCGAACACCTGCATGTAGCCCTTTACCGACGGTCCCCTTGCTGGAATTGGCGAGACATTCATAATCGCAAAATTCACAAACGGGCGTTTGCTCTCCGGTGTAGCCTGAGAATATTTCAGAAAGATAGGTATCACCTGCGTATGGCTAGGGACCGGAGCAGGAGCCACAGTTTGGACTCGATTTCTCAGATCGTCGATTTGGGTTTTTTGGTATTCGATTGTCTTTTCTAGAACGGCGGCTCTTTCTTCGAAGAAAGAGCCGGCGGCTCTCCATGTCAGCCAAGCTGACGCTGCAACTAGAACCAAGGCGGCGGCGCCAAAGGTGGCCTTGGCCTCTCTGATCACCTTACCCTCCCGGGAAAGATAATCAGTGAACCAACGCCAATAGATGACAAAGTCTGGCGGCTCAGGCGGTGATGGTAGACCGCTCGTTTCTGACATGGAAAATACCCCCTACGGCATCCTAGCCTAGGGGTGGAGGCTTTTGCACGTTTTGGTAGTGGATAACCGCCTCGGGGGCATTTTGGGACCTCGGCGGCGTTTGCGCCATAATACCGGACATGCGCCCTCTCTGTTGCTGATTTAAGCGGTGGCACCCTGCGGTGGGGGAAGAATAATCGCTCAGCCTGCAGCTTGGCTGGTGTATGTCGGGGCCCGCGAGAGGCTAGCCTTCCACGTGTGGTCCTGCTAGGCACAACCGGTGCTCGGAGGTTGCGTGCGGAGGGCCGATGATCGGGAACGAGGATGTCAAGAGTTGCGTCGCTGCAATCGGGCGCACCGCCGCGCTAATAGACAAAGGGCTCCTTGAGCTTCGCGCGACCGACCGGATCACCTTGGAGCGGCACGAGGCCGCACAAGATGCCATTGATACCATCCTCTCCGCACTGAACGTGATCCGAGGCGCAATCGAGCAAGCGGAGAGGCGTAAGCCAGCGCCTACCGTTGTGCCGTTCACCAGACGCAGCTAAGCCCGCGCTGCTGCCGTCTGCCCGACGAGGTGGCGCGCTATTTGAAGGCCTGCGATATGGGACACCATGCCTCGCTCTCTTCGGATGGCTTTCTTGCTTGCAGTGCTTCGGCGGGCCCCCATGAACGCACGGGCCGATACCACCACTCTTGTCACAATACCGACGATGAGAAGCGCTACTCAAGCGTCATCCTCATGAAGCGCGACCACACGGTTGCGGTGCGCGCTCCCAGCGTTTCGGGGCGCGCACCCGTCATTGCTAATCACCGGCAACGATGCGGAACTTCGAGACCGGCAGCGGCACAGATCGCACGCTCGGTCGAGAACAGCAGCAGGCGGTAGCCATCCTCTTCGTACATCGGATATTGGCCAAAATCGTAGTGCTCGCGCACATAGCGTAGCGCCGCCGCCGCTCCGTTGAGGCTCGCCGGCACCGTCTGGGCGAGCCGAAGCGAAGCCTTCATCTCAGCACGGCCAAGTGCCCCTTCAGCCTCGCAAAGAAGCGCCAACTGAGCCTCCAGCGCGGCCCGCCTGCCCCTGGGCGAACAGAACAACCGACGCTCGGCAGCATCCTGCTCAGCAAGCAAGCGCCGCAGCTCCTCAAAGAGGTGGCGGTGGCCCTCGATGGCATGTTCAATGGGGTACGGCGCCGTCGAGGCAGAGACGATTTCCGGTCGCGACGCAGTGATAGCCCCGACCAGGAGAGCGGCGCCTCCTGTAACGAACTGCCGGCGCCGTAAGGCTAGGCCGGGAACGATTGAACGACTCGTGATATAGGCAGAATCAGCCTGAGACATGGTCTACTCCATGTTGAGGGTTAGGCCCGTGCAGGTGTTCCTAGCACCTGTGCGGGCCGCTTCGTCCGGCCATAGCGGCCAGCTCGCGAATCGAATCACGACGGCTCGGTCACGTCAATGGATATGCGCTTGCAGCAAAGATGCGAGCGGCTACTCACTAGCACCGGACCTGCGGCGATTGCGCAAGCCGGTATTGCCAACTCTTGGCTCCGAAGGCTCGCTCGCAAATCTCTGACTTATCCAGCTCGATGATCGTGTCTTGCGACTTGGCCGTTTCGTGCTTGTTTTGCCAACGAGCCTCGCGCATCCAGGTATCGAAGGCGAGCATCCATCGCTCTTTCTCTCCGCCCCCATCTTGCGCCGACCGCTACGGCAACGTCACCGAGCTTCGCGATCCGATCAGATGTGCGTGAATGCCATCGCATCCTTTTCGTACCACAGAGTACGTTAGCGTACGCAGTGCGGGCCTAGCGAAGAACGTCGCAGTTCTGGCGGCCCTGAATATTTCCCCGCCGATTGTACGATCGGCGTCCGGCGAGACAATAAAGAACATATTGCTCGAACGACATCCGATACGGGGCGACGACCTAACTCGATCGATGTTGTTCGCTGATTAAGGCCTCCGGCCGATGAGCTCTGCCGCTCCTTGCTTCGAATCATCGTGGCATGAGCGTGCTGCTGGCGCGGTGCCGGACAGCGGCCGGATTAAGCAGCGGCTTTGGTTGAGCTCGCGATTGATCGCCTCTGCAACCTTCGCTGAGGCCTTTGATGAGTGACAAGACAAGACCGGTTTCGATCCGGTTGACAAAAAACGAGATCGACCAACTTCAGGCGCGTGCCTACACATTGTCGGCAAGCGTTGCTGGCGTTGCCCGCGACCTGATCCGCTCGGGGCTTGCCGGCGGCGACAACAGAGCACTCGCTGATCGATTGATGCTGATCGAGCGGCGCATCGTCGCTCTTGAACAGCAAGGTCAGGAAACGCACGCCCGAGTTCAGTCGATCGATCGAGGGACGCGCGACCTGCTTGCCATGTTCGACGCCCTCTTGAAGGCGCTCTCGGGGGAGAGTACCGCGCTCGCTAACAAGAGCGCAGGGAGGGCGGCATGAGCAAACACCTGCGGATCATCGCCTTCATCGCGTCAATCGGCTGCTTTGGTTTGGCGGCTGGCACCTACCACCTCGGCTTTGAACTGTGGCCCCCCAGCGCCACGATGCCGGATGGAAGCACCACGCCCTTCCGATCGGCAGACGTTGAAGCTTGCCTCCGGGGACGGGTCCTGGCCTGGTTCGGAGATGGCTACGGAAACGCCCATTGGCGAACCTGCCAACAACAGTTGTCGCAATATGGAGCCCTCGACGGGTTCGAATTTCGGTTCTGGACCGTTGCCGGCCTCGATCTGGTCGGGCTCGTTGCGCTGTTTGTCTTTGCACTGAGCTTTCGTTTCGATTCACCCTCGTTCAAGGTCATTCGCGGGGCACGACTGCAGGCGGGCGCTCGGGGCCTAAAGGCCTTTGCCCGGGCTGCTGCCACCGAGTGCAAGATCCACGGCCAGGGTGTGGCCCTGATGCCGTCGATTCCCTTAGGTCGCGAGCGTGAGGCGCGGCATTTCCTGATCCTTGGCAGCGTCGGAGGCGGCAAGACCCAGACCATGCTTCATCTGATCCTTGAGGCTCGGGCTCGCCAGGACGGCGTCTTGGTGCTCGACACCAAGGGCGACATGATGAGTGGTCTCCCGGCACCGGAAGACCCCCTGCTCGTTGCGCCTCATGACCGCAGGTCTTGGGTGTGGGACATATCAGCCGACTGCAGCATCAAGCAGGACGCCCGTGAACTCGCGGCCCGCTTCATTCCGACAAGCTCCGATCCAATGTGGTCGGAGGCGGCGCAAGAGATTTTCGTGGCCTGCATCGTCCATCTCCAGGCGACCAAGGGCAAGGATTGGGGTTGGGCCGATCTTGAAAAGGTCGTCACCGCCGATGTCGATCAGCTCACGGCCTATGCAAGGGACCACAACCCGAATGCGCTGCGGCTCCTCAACCAGCCCGAAAGCAAGACGACCCTGAGCATTCTCACAACCTTCCAGACCCACATGCGGATCGTCTCGGTCCTAGCCGAGGCCTGGCCCGATCGTTCGGCCGGACGCTTTTCGATCAGAGCCTGGCTGCACAACCCGTCTCGAGACCGCCCGGTGATCCTCCAGCATGATCCCGGCTATCCCGAACTGTCGCGAACCTGGATCGGCAGCATGCTCGGCCTCCTCGCCTCGGCGGTGGGAAGCCCTACCTTGACCGAAAACCCTCGGCGGCGGGTTTGGCTGTTTCTGGACGAGTTCCCACAGCTCCCTCCGATCAAGCAGTTTCCGACCTTCCTTGAACTTGGCCGCTCCAAGGGCATCGCTGTCGTCATCGGCGCTCAGGACACGGCTCAGATCCGGGCCGTCTATGGTGCTGACCAAGCAAAATCCTGGTTCGGCATGATCGGAACCAAGATCATCACCCGGATCAATGCGAGCGAGGCGGCGGAAGACATCAGCCGTCTGATCGGCGAGCAGGAGGTCGAGCGGCGCACGCAGAGTGAGACTCTCGCCGGCGGCAAGGTCAGCATCACCAAGAGCACTCAGCGTGAAATACGGCGCGTAATCACGGCCTCCGAGTTGGCCTCCCGTCTCGGGCCGACCAAAGCCGGCGTCCGGGTGCTTTTCGTTGGTCTTGGCGAAGACGTCTATGAGATCGAGCTGCCATACATCCATCTGCTCAAACTGCGTGATCCGACCGTGCCGGCCGAGTGGGTGCAGCCATGGCCACCCAAGCCCTCCGGCCCCACCAATGGAGGCTCAGATCCTGAGGTGCCGCCGAAAGGCTCGCGCCTGACCAAGGATTTAGCCGACCTGGTCCGGCAGCAGCGGACACTGCACTGATCCATGGTGGCCTCGATCTCCGCGCGAGGGAATGCCGCCAGGGCGTTACGCTATTACGATCATCTGCAGCGCGACGACTACTACAGCCGCGGCGGGGAGCCGCCAGGCCGCTGGGCTGGCCGTGGTGCGGAGCGGCTGAGCCTCATTGGACCAGTCACTCATGCCGAGTTCGACGCGGCGCTGCGAGGTGTCGACCCCAAGACCGGCGAGCGGCTGGCGCAATATGGCGGACGCGCGCGCGAGCACTCTGCCGGCTGGGACATGACCTTCAGCGCGCCCAAATCGGTCTCGGTGCTGTGGGCCCTCTCCGATGGGCGTGACCGACAGCTCATCGAGCAGGCCCATCGCTCGGCGGTGCTGGCGGCAACAGGCCATCTCGAAGCGACGGCCGGCTGGGCGAGACGAGGCCGGGGCGGCAGCGTGCGGGAACGCACGGCGGGGCTCCTGGTAGCGCAGTTCGATCACCACACCAGCCGCGAATCCGACCCGCAGCTGCACACCCACACATTCATCTTCAATCTCGCCCCGCGCCGCGACGGCAGTTGGGGCGCGATCCTCAGCCGCGAACTCTACAAGGCGCAAAAGCAGGCCGGCGCGACCTACCGCAGCGCACTTGCATCTGAGCTGGAACGCCAAGGTATTCAGCTCGAGCGGCAGAAGGGTACATTCCGGGTTGCGGTCATCCCACACGATGTCGAGCGGGCCTTCTCCAAGCGACGCCAGGCCATCGAGGACGCCGCCCGCATTCATGGCTACAGCACACCGAAAGGAATGGAGCTGGCGACCCTTCGGACCCGCCGTCCCAAGCGCGACGCAAGGCTGAGCGACCTCATCAAGCATTGGCAGGCGGAGGCCAAGGAGCTGGGCTTCGAGCAAACCAGAGACGTGTCTGTCTCAAGCAGGCAACATCACCAAGGCCGGTCTGTTAGCTGGAACAATGCCCCCTCCCCGACCCAGTCTGTGCAAACCTCGGCCGCAACCACCGCGCCAAACAACGACCAGCAGCGCGCTGCCCAACTCGGGTCCCGGCTCGGTCAAGCAATTCGTGCCTTGGACCAACCTGCAGGGATGTCGGGCATCAAGGTCAAGCTTCGCTATGACGAACGCGAGCGCGAATGACCGGCAGCCAGAAAGTCAAACCACTTGGATTTGCGCGTTCGCTACCTCACAGAGCTCGCTTTCCCCCAAGGGGCCGCCGACCGTCGTATCGTCCTTGCGTCGCGGTTGATCCGGCGCTCGCAAGACAGCCGTTGCCGAAGCTGTGGACGATGCGGGCAGTGTTTCCAGCTTTGATTGCGCCCCGCAAATGGAGCGAACATTGGGTCAGGTCGACTGCAAAAAATCGATCCCCTTTGCTGTAATCGCCCCCCGTGCGCGCAAGTCGTTGTCAGATATTGTGTTCTGCCAAACTCCATCGTGGGCTGTCATCGATTCCAGGTCACGTGTAAACAGCGTTCGCCCGCCAAGAGGCGTTTCACCCCAATGAGATAGCCGCGCGCGGTCCGCGAAGCGTCAGCACCACAGGTGCATAGGGTGTGAAAAACTCTTCTTCCTTCCTTTCCTTGGACTGACGGCTACGTTGGCTTCGGGGTCGAGCTGTGTGACGGCTTGTTTTCGAACGTCTCAAAGAACACAATTTTTGCAATCTGGGCGCGGATCGAGCAGCAGTCGCCGCGCAGAGCGATGTCGTTTCGCCCGCTACCCTGATGCAAGCCCACTGCAGTGAACTGGTGGAATTTTGGCGTCCGCGGCCGTGCTGCACATACAATCGCAAAGCATGATCCAGCGCGCCGTTCGCGCGACGCGATTCGAGCAATTGGTCAGCGCGAGTTCGCGCGCGCCGTGTGCGAACCCGCGGCGAGCAGGAGCGCTACCGCCATCGGATCGAGTACGGCGACAAGCGCCAAAGTGAGCAGCCGGACCGGTCGTTCAAGGTCGGTTGCCGGCGCGCCAATCAGCTCGGCGAGATATCGGATGGGGCCGACATCGGCCTCTGCGCGCTTGCGCTGGGCGTTAATCTTAGCCTGATCGATCTGCAACCTGGCGAGCGCCTGAACCTCACGCTGACGCACTGCCACGATGTCTGCACGATCGCGGCGCTTCTGGTCAGCGATCGTCATCGCGCCGACGGGGCGGCCAAGCCGCGTCGATTCCTCGATGGCTGCGTCGATCTGGGCGATGCGCCGATCGAGATCGGCGACGGTCTGGCCCTGTATCGCGAGGCGAGCTTCGGTGTCAGCGCTCTTGTCCGCGAGCGCCAGATCGACGGCCACCATATGATCAAGGTGGGCTTTCGTGAGGAAACCGAACACGCCGACTGCGTTCAGGCTCATCAACACGCCGATCATGGCGACCAGGATCAGACGCAGCAGGAAGGGCGCTGAGTGCCAATTCTCGGTCAGCCACGCCGCGGCGACGAGCTTTCCGGCTTCTAGCGTGGCGCCCATGGTGATGATGGGCCAGAACGCACCGGCAAAGATTGCGGTGAGGCCGTCAATAGAAAAGGCCGCCGATACACAAGCGAGCGCCAGCGCCACGACGAATGCGGCAAGCTTGACGGGCGTCAGTGAACTCCGCGCAACCGCTGCGCGGGGCGCGACCGTTACACCCCCGGCCTCTGTAACAGTCGGTGTAACAGGCATGGTTACAACGATCTCTTCGGCGTTACAGCGGATCAGGCCTGCCTTCTGCCACGCCCTCAACCGGCGACTGGCCCGCATCCGGTTCCAACCCCATTGTCGAGCGAGCTCGGCGGCGCTGGCGGTCACGTGTCCGTCGGGACGCGAGCGAAGCCAAACCAGCGCCTCCATGTCATCCAATGGGCGGGACGGGGTGGTTTCGGCCATGATGAGGTCCTGCTCGTTGAATATTGGCGGCCGTGACCGCAGAATTTTCGCCTAGCTGGGCTGAAGGCCGCGCAAGCAGCGCAAAAAGACCCCGCCTCCGAGGGCGGGGCCGATGATTGCCAGCGATCAGTCGCCGTTGCGGCGAGACCAGATCAGCGTGAAGCCGTCGCCGTCGACCTTCACCAGCGAGGCGTAGATCGGGGCCGGGAAGCTCGGATCATCGAGCTTGACCGAGAGGTATTCGCGGTCGCTGTCGCGGGCGGTCTTCTTCCAGGCGGCGCCGAACTCGGTCACACCGGCGAAGATGCGGTAGTCGGGCGCCTTGTCGTTGTCCTTCTCGGACGCGGTGAACTTGGCCTTGATGTTCAGCGTCAGCGTCTTGATCGAGCCGACGTAACCGTTATCCGAAGCGGTGAAGGTGCCGATGGTAGCCATGGTGGTCTCCGTTTGTTACTCGAGCCGCGCCCTTCGCGGCCTCGATGGCGATCCTTGGCCCGGGGAGCGATCGGCCCGCAGCCTTCGGGCCCGCAGCGCCAGCGCAGGACGGCGACAAGCCCGCTTTTTTGTTTTCCCGCGAGGAATGCCGCCACTTCGCGGCAGGGGAAAAAAGCAGGCGCAGCCGTTGCGGGAAGGCGATCGAGGTCTTGGCCGTCCCTCGGGCCTGATCAGCCCATTCGAGGTTGCGTTGGACGCGTCATGAACGAACTGACGGAGACCACCATGGCGGCCGACACCGACGCAGCACAAGGACGTGCCTGGGTCGATCGAACAACTGCTGGCGCCCGCGCATCAACGGCAAGAAATACGCATCTTGGCAAACGCTAGCGCCCCTCGTCGCAGTCTCGCGTGCCAGGTACGAGAATGCGACTGGAGTGATCCGCCGGACAGCAATCTCAAATGCTCCAGGCATCACACGATCAAAGCGTCCGGCCTCACCGCTTGCTGCTGATTGAGAGCACGACACAGCTATCCCCTTGGCTGCCTCAGACGGCCCAGATCAGAGTGATCGAGGTCTTGATCATGGCGGGGCTTCAGCGGACGCCGCTGTGCACAAAAAAATCGGCCGCGCGCCGGTCAGGCGCGCGGCCAAAAATTTGAAGCTGGCCAGGGCCGCTCACGCGGCCTCAGCTCTGGCGTCACTCCGCGGCCTGCGAATATGCATCACCGCCTTGCGCCTCGTTTGGCGCAGCCGCCCGATCCTCCGGCTTGGCCGTTCTCAGCAGTGAGGGCAGCCAGTCTGTCCCCGCCAGCAACTGTTCGGCGGCTTCTGCCATATCGACCTTCTTCATATCCGCCATTCGCTCGGCAGCCTCGCCGCTCACGCCTTCGCAAACCGCCTCCAGAATGCGCGCCTTGGTGACGCGGCCAAGATAGCTGCGCACCGTCGGCCGCCAATAGCCGGTCATGTCGAGAGAAACGGCTTCCGCCAGCCGTTCGGCTGTTGCCAGCGCTCGCGGCCGCCGCTCCCACGGCAGTTTCACCGCATTGACGGTCAATGCAGCGCAATGCGCAAACAAGGCCATGCAGCTATCGTGGTCGAGTTCGGCCACGAAAGTCCAAAGGCCGGTGACGTCCCCGGGCATCTGCCTCGCCCAATTGGCGTGACGATCCGCCCAAGCCTTGCCGGCCGGTTTATCTTCGATGCCGTCCGCATGCCCCGCCAAATCCGTCTTGATCGGCTGGATGCCGACGACATGCGCATCCGCACCGAGATAGAAGATTTGCGCCGCGAGCGCATGCGTCACTGCTACAATTGCTGTTTCAGGCTGTTGGCTCAAATTGAGGCGCAGTCCCAAGGTGCGATGTGCGGTGAGGTCCCGAACGAGAACGTCAGATAGCGGTCGGTCGTCGTCCTCTTCCTCGGCAACGACTTCTTCTGCATCATCACCCTGCGCCGCTTGGCCATCTGTCTCGCCACCCTCGTTCGGCGCCTGCGCATCACTCCCCTCCTCGGTTTCGGCTTGGGGCTTCTCGTCTGCCGGGCGGATGAACCCCCGCTCGATCCGAATGGTGCCGTCGTGATTGAGGATCACGAAAGCGCCACCCCGCGCGATGTCATCAGGATCATAGGCCTGCCGCTTCGCTTCCAGCCGGTCGATTTCAGCCTCCAGCTCGCCGAACCGCGCATCCACGTCGTCAGCAAGTTCCTCGGCCGCCTGATGCTGTTCGGTCAGTTGGTCGAATTCCGTCTGTATCGTTGTGAGGGCGGCCTGATCTTCCGCCGAAAGCTCCACCGGATGCGGATAGGTCCGCCGCATGCCGTGCGTGTGCGGAAAATCAAGATGGGCTTCCGTCCATTTCCAGCCCTCGGCTGCCCGCACAGCGTCGGCCTCGCGGCCAAGCTTTGCTGTCACCAACAAATCGAGCAGCGCCACATCTTCCAGATAACCGCCCCGATCCTCGGTAAAGAGGTCGCGCAGGATCGTACCGCCCGCCTCTGCATACGCCTCGATCCCGACAAGGCGGGCGCGGCGGTCGGTTGCGGCGACGTGCGTTTCGGTGAGCAGGCGGCGGATGGTGCTGGCATCGCGGTTATAGGACAGGCGCTCATAGACACCCTCCTGCCGGGCGTGATCCTCGGTGATGGCGAAAGCCATCAACTGCTCAAGCGTCAGTTCGCCGTCGCGATAGACCTGCATCAGTTTCGGGGAGACCGCGCCGAGCCGCAGGCGCTGGCGCACGATATGCGGCGTCACACCGAAGCGGGCGGCGATTTCCTCCGCGCCGAAGCCACGCTCTTCCGCCAACGTCTTGAAGGCCTCGAACTGATCGGCGGGATGCATGTTTTCCCGGGTGACATTCTCGTCAAGGCTGATTTCATGCGGATCGTTCTTGGTGTCGATGACGCAACGGATCGGCTCGGTTTTCTTGATCTCCTTCCGCTTCACCCGCAGCAGCTGGGCGAGCCGCCTGCCCTCGCCGATGGTGACGAAATAGAACCCGGTCGCCGAACCATCCCCATGCAGTTCCGGCTCGACCACGAGGTTTTGCAGAATGCCTTTCGCGGCGATACTCGCTGCATACGCTTCAATCGCCGCCTCGCTATGTGGCGTCTTGCGCGCATTCTTGGGTGACCTCTTCAACTTGTTGAGCGGAATGAAAACCTCAGTGCCGCTCTCGACAACGGTGTCAACTGATTTGGCCGACATGATTGATCTCCTTTGGGTTAGGGGCACAGAGCGCACTCCGCGCCTGCGCCCCTGCCCGTCGGCGAGACCGGGGGTAGCAAGTGCCAGGGCGACCCGAGCGGAGGGGGATCGCCCGCCCGCATGGCGCCGCTCGAAGAGCGGGTCTGCACAAGCGAATGGCTGACCGCAAAGATTCAGGATCTGAGAGAGCGCGGAAGACCGGGGAGACCGCTCGGGTCGGCGCCGGCACTTGCCGGCGCTTCACCCTGGCGTGCGCGAGGGGCGGAGCCCCATAGTTCTTCAAGAGAAAGAAGAAGCGTATGGGCGCAGCGCCAGCGGAGACCACTCGCGGGTCGCGAGACCGGTTAAGAGGGCAGCCGCAGGAGCGTCAGCATAGCGCCGCCGAAGGCGGGACGCGGGACCGACTGCCCCCGGCGAGCGACTCAAGAGCGAATTCGCACCGCATTGGTATCAATTTTGCATTTATGATATTGTCTCAGTGTTGCGCATGCCGATGCACGGTAGGCGCATGTTCACTGAGCAAGTTTTCTCCTGAGGACGACATGGCCAAGAAAGCGAAGAAGGCAAAGAAGACCGCGAAAGCAGCCACCAAGAAGGTGGCAAAGAAAACTTCAAAGAAAAAGAAGTAGTCGGATCCGCGACTGAGAAATCGCCGCCTCGGGGTCGCAACCCGGACGCAAAGCGAAACCTCTCCAAAGGATCTGAAATGTCCTTTGCAGCCGTCCGGTATCGCGGCAAGGCGTTATAAGTCCGGACCTTTGTGCAGCTGGCTACTGCATAAAGGTCCGGTTTTTCGTTTCCGCCTCGGTGAGAGACACGATCTGTTTTTGCGCGAAGGTTCGACCCCGCCTGGCCGCGACGCTCTGTCCGGCGCGGTTCATGAGAGCCTGGTCCGCGAAACGCGGACGCGCCCCTTATCGGGATTTATTTTACTGCAACAAGATCCGGATTCGCCGTTAAGATCAAAATAGCGACCAACTCCAACGGAAAAGAGAAGACCGGTGATACCCCGTGTCGGAAAGGCGCTGAAGTCTGATCGGCAGATCACCGCTCCTCCAAACCGCCATTGAAAAGACTACACTTTTTCGCCCGATGTCTCCAAATCCGCGATTTCAAACTACGATCAGAGGGGTTCTAGCCGGTGTCTCCACCCTGTTATCGGGTAATAATTTTGGTTCCGGTCTCTTGGAATTCGCTGCTCCTGGTAAACCGATATTGCGGTGCGCCGCGCTCGACGGTGGAATTCCGCTAGGGAGCGCCAGCGGCCAAAACAGGCATTGAAATCATTACAGAAAATATGCGTAGTGACCCACATTTCGGAACGCCTGTTCTGGTGGGCCACAAATTTGCGATCGGGGCTGCGAAAAGCGACCGCATTCAGCGAGCCGATTTCGAGCTTAAGCTACTAAGCTGAATTTAGGCGGGATACCTGATCGCGAATTCGAGTCCTGCTTGGATCGCAGACCGAGCCTACTTGACCGACTGCCGCTCAGGTAGCAAGGATTTATATCACTCAACCCAAACTCGGCACTTCAACGGCAGCAGAATGGCTCTCAACGAAGACGATATTCGCCAAGAAGCTTGGAAGCAGTTCATCGATGCCAGAGGTACATATACGATTTTCACGAGGCGGGCCGCTTCCCTGAAGCGATGGATGCAGGCGCGCGATTTTTCAGCAATTGCCATTCCCGTGGTCGTCGCCTTCGTGGCAACAACAGATTTCGTTGAGAAACTCGGAAGCTTTAAAGCGGTTGCCCTCGCAATACTGGCTATCGCCGGGCTGATTCAGGTGCTTCTGTCTGGCTGGTCTTTAATTGCGCGTTGGGATGAGGAGCGATCTTATTCTTTGAGGGCTCTTCGGGATGCTTATGACATGGAAGCAAAGTGGCGAGAAATTGCTAAGAAAGATGTTCCAGATCTTGTCGTCGCCTACGAAGCCGCAAAGACGCAGCAGAGGGCAATTGACTCCCACGACATCGGTAAAGAGATTTCCGAAAGCGAACGGCAAATTGGCTTGCGTGCGGGTCTTAAAGAGATTCCGCGCGCCTGTATAGAATGCAAGAAAATTCCGGCAACAATAGACATACCCAAAATTGTTAACAAACGCTGCCCAGTCTGCGGAGGAGAAATTTAATGGACAATCAAACAAGGTCAGTCTTGCGCGGATACCTCTCGCTCAACCCTCAACAGCGCAAGGAAATCGCAGACATAATTGAGGACGAACGCACCAAAAAAATTGAAGAAGCCACGATTCGCAAAGACAACGGCATTAGCATGGGCCCTTCCGGTCAAGGCTGCCCCTGCTGCGGTCGTTAGGATGCCCCCAAGCGCCCACGGCGGATATAGTTGCCCGTGCGAAGTGGCGCACTCATTGGCGACCCGTTTTTGATCTGAGGCCTGGATCGACAAGGCAAGCGCCGATCCATTGCCCGAAGTCCGTTTAAACCTGACGGAATCGTACCCGAGAAGCAGAGGCGATGATTAAGCAGCGGGCCTACTTTTAGGTAATTTGGATCGGCGCGCCATGGGGCGACTTGAACCGGAATAACGATGCGCGACGAATTCCGAGCTGCAACGATCCGAACCTTGGCAGGCCGGGCGGGTCACCGCTGTTCCAATCCGGAGTGCCTGCGTCCCACTTCCGGTCCGGCCGTGGCGGAAGACAAGTCCGTCAATGTCGGAGAGGCGGCGCATATCACGGCCGCGGCGCCCGGGCCCGGTGCCAAGAGATACGACGCCTCCCTGACGCAGGAGGAGCGCCGCGCGGCAAGCAATGGAATCTGGCTGTGCGAACTCTGCGCCAAACTGATCGACACCGATGAGGCGCGCTTCACGGTCGAGCTTTTGCGCAAGTGGAAGCAGGACGCGGAAGAGCGCGCGCTTCGGGACATAGCGACCGCCGCGCCGGGGACCTATCGGCGACCGGTGCTCGTTATGGAACTCGACGATGAGGACCGCGCGTTCCTCCTCTCACTGGCGTTGCCGCTGGAAGACCAGCTCGACGCGGTGCTGGCGCGCATGCTGCCTGCCGCCCGGCGCGACATCGCCACTTTCCGAAATACGAAAGAATGGCCATCCCATGCCATCGCCCTCAACCTGACGCTCCGCGGCAGCGGAGGCAGTGCGCATGCGGTGACAATCGAAGGCCTGGCCAATGGCCTCGACGCCGCCGAAACTTTGCATCTCGTCGCGCCGCCCGGCACCGGCAAGACGACGACGTTGGTCCAACTGGCCGAAACGCTGGTTGAGGCGGGCGAAGTGGTCGCGGGATTCGTGCCCCTGGGCGAATGGTCCGATCGCCGCGAGGATTTCTTCACCTTCCTGACGCGACGCAACGCCTTCGGGACTTTCCGTGGGCGGCACTTCATGCAACTCGCCTATCACGGCCGTTTTGCGCTTCTGCTGGACGGGTGGAACGAACTCGATCCGGCGGCGCGGGTCGCGGCGACGCGTCTATTGAAGGCGCTTAGGCGCGACTATCCGCTGCTCGGCGTCGTGGTCGGGACGCGACGGCATCTCCTGCCGATTTCCGGCGCGGTCGTCGAAGTCGAGTCGCTTTCCGAGAGCCAGCAACTCGAACTGGCGCAGGCATTACGGGGGCAAGAAGGTGAAGCGCTCGTAGATCAGGCCTGGCGCACACCGGGCGTGCGCGATCTCGTGACCATCCCACTCTACCTGACGACGCTCCTCCGCAGCACGCCGGGCTCGAGATTCCCGCAGACGAAAGAAGAGGTCTTGCGGCTCTTCGTCACGCAGCACGAAGAGGAGCCCGAAAAGGCGGCGATCCTGCGAAAGGAACTGCTTGGGTTTCATAGTGACATGCTGACCGGCCTCGGCGTCGAGGCAAACCGCGTCGCGAACACGGTGCTCTCGGACACGTCAGCCAACCGGGTCATCGCGAACGTCGGCGCGCATTTGGCCGCAGCGGGGCAGGTCACAAGCCCGCCGCAGCCTGCGACTGCGATAGAGGTTCTGGTAAGCAGCCATCTCTTGATCCGCGTCTCCTCGGGTGGCATTTCGTTCCAGCACCAGCAATTCCAGGAATGGTACGGCTCGCTCGACGTCGGCCGGATCATGCGCGAGGCAGCGGATGGCGACGCGGTGGCGCGAACAAGGCTTCGGACCGACATTCTGAACTGGCCGGCTTGGGAGGAATCGGTCCTGTTCGCATGCGAACGGTTATCGCGCGAGAACGCCGGCGGCGCGCAGGCGGTCGCGGCGGCGATCCGCGAGACGCTTGGGATCGATCCGATGCTCGCGGCCGAAATGATCTTTCGCTCGTCACCCGAGGTTTGGACACTGATCGGCGCAGAAACGACGGCCTTCGCGGCGCGCTGGCACACGGCCGGCGAGATAGATCGCGCGGCGCGCTTCATGATGACGACCGGGCGGCCGGAATTCGCGCCGCAGATCTGGCCCTTGATCTCCAGTCCGGACAACCAAGTCTATCTCGCCGCCGTGCGGTCGGCCCAGCGCTTTCGGCCGTCGGTCTTGGGCAATGGTGCCGAGCAAAAGCTTGCGGCCTTGCCGCTGCAAACGCGCAAGCACGTCGTGGCAGAAATCGCAAGCTACAGCGGCTTCGATGGCATGGAGCTGGCTGTCCGTGTGGCAATGGCCGACCCCAGCGCGGATGCGGTGCTCGAAGTGCTCCAGGCGCTGCAATTCCGGCGCGCCGACCGGATGGTGACGGGAATTCTGCAAACCGCATCGGGTGAAGTTTGGCAACTTGCGGCTAGCGCCGGATATCCCGACGAGCTTGCCGATTTCGAACAGAACAAGAGGCTCGCCGAACTCCGGCGGACGCGGATGGATACGGAAACCGATCCTATGAAGAGCCTGAGGAGCCTCGCCACGCATAAGGTCAAGGGCGCGGAAACCGAAACGCGGATCGAGGAACTGATCGCGGCAACCAGCTTTCCAGTAAGGAATGATCAAGCAGCGCATGTTCTTCAAGAGGCGCAAGCGGCCTATCCCCAACCGATTCGGAAAGGGCTTCAGCGCCGCATCGCGGCGCGCTTGGAGTTGCCGTTCCGCGCGCACGAGTTCCTGGCGGGCGGCGACGCCCTTGACGAGGGGCCTGTCGTGGAAGCGCTGCTCGATGCGGGGACGCCCGAAATCGTGACGAGGGCCGCGTTCGTGGTCGTCGGTCCCAAAACGGTCGGGGCGGTGATCGACCGGCTTTTCGACGTGCATCAGGCCTATTACCGTGATCGCAACGCGTGGGGCGGTGCGGAACATCAGGCCGAACGCGAGGAATTAGGGCGGTTGCGGACCGCTATCGAAGCTTCGCGTGAAGACTCGTTCCTGTCGGCCCTCTTGGACCGTGCGGAGACCGACGATCCGGCCCGCATCGAGTTTCTCGCCGATCTCCTGCGCTGGCACGGCCGGCCCGAAAAAGCCGAGGAGCCCTCCAGCGTCGGAGACGAGTTGGGTTCGGCGATGGTTCGGACCCTTCAGCGCTGGATGAACGTGCTGCTGGAATCGCAAGAAGCCAACCGGCATCAACTCGCTGCCGTGGCCCGGGCAATGACACGTTTTCCCGATCCGCAATTCGTTCCCGGATTGCGCCAGATGCTGGAGCGCGACCTCGCGGATTGGGCGCGAGCACGCGAGGAGCGTGCCAGAGCGCCGCATCGCGGGCCTACCTCGCCCGACGTGACCCACAACCACACTCTAGAATACCAGAGAGCCTTCGCCGCAATCGGAAACGATGCGGCGGTCGCCGCCTTGAAGGAGTATCTACCGGATCCGCGCTTTGGCGTGCAGGCGGCTGGCGCTCTCTTGGAAATCTGGAACCGCGACCATCCGTCGGGCAGAGCGCCGATCGCTGCGTTCGGGCGGGACTATTCCCGCGCGAAACAGCTCGAGAAACAACGCCGCGAGGCCCCCAAAACGCTAGCGACCTGTGATTATGCGGAAGCGATCTTCGATGTCGCCAGGTCCATCGGGACCAGCGCGGCGGACTCTCGCATCCAACTGCATGCCATCGCCCTCTCGGTTATGGGCCTCGGCATGCCGCACGGCTTGAAGCGTGCCGAGATCGATAGCCTGCTCGCTCTCCCCGTGCCGTTCGCGGCGAAACAACGGCTGCTGATCGCGAGTGCGATGGCCGGCGAAGTTCTCCAGTCCGAAATCCTCGTCGCGGGATACGACGAATTGCTCGAATCCGGCAAGACGCAGTCGTGGCGGTTGGCGGAAAATAACGGCGAGCTTATGAATTGGGTCGAGCTGTTCGCGTTTTCAGACCATCCCCAGGCCGTGCTCGGCGTGCTTGACCGGCTGCCCGCGCAATACGGCTATCCAGGCTCGTTGGATCGCCTGCTGTCAGCGCTCGCGAAGAGCCCGCGTGACGGCGCCCTCGATGTGCTCCGGGCGCTCGCACGCCGCGATCCCCGGCTCCTGGCAAGGCATGATTGGGTACAGGCCGTAATTAGGGTCGGCATGGAGAAGTCAGGCCAGACCCTTCTCGGGCTTGTCTGCGATGGCGAGCTGGGCAACGCAGGTGGAGTCGATTCCTTTCACTTGTCCAGACAGCTCGCGCACCTCGCCGAGGAATTCCCATCGCTCAAGGAAGAGATGCTGCAACGCTATCAGCGCTTGAACAGCGGGCGCGCGAGATCGATCCTCAAATCGGCACTCATCGAACTCGCCGACGCGCCGGTTATCCGCGCGCTGGTTCGCGGCTACGCGGCGGACCACCGGCCTTACGACGCCGGCCTTGCCCAGGCCCTGCGCAACGCTGCGCTCGGGCGACGCCCAGTCGAAGGCTGGAGCGCTAATACCTATGAGGAGTTCAGCATATCGCTCGCTGAGCTTCGCCGGGAGCTGTTCGGGCTGGCTTTGGCGAACGATGCGCAATCGCGATTGGCCGAAAGCTGCCTGGTCGAGATCGAGGAGCTGCGGGACGAGCATGGCCGGGTTGATGACGAACCGCGACATCCTGACGTAGCGTCCGGCCAGCCGTGGCCGTTGATCCGATAGTGCATTCCGACTTCGAAAGGCACCGAGGGTCCTTATACCAGGGCAGACAGCCAAATGAAGCACACGCCCGATCACCGAGAGCGCGCCTACGCTCCACGCGGACTGCGGCGCGCCGCAGCTCCAGATTGGGTCGGGATGTCGCCCACCAAGTTCGACGAGCTGGTTAGGGACGGCCTGCCGCCCCGGGGAAAACTGGTGCGTGGCTGCCGGGTCTGGGACCGCTACGAGCTCGATACGGCTTTCGAGAACTTGCCCGACGACGACGAACCGGTCACACTGGCGCCCGGACCAGCCGACGCTTGGAGCCAGGTTCGGTAAGGATTTCGCTTCTTGCGGGCTGCACGCGGGAGACTAGTGTGGATAATCCGCTCGAAAAGCTGCAGGTCACAACTTGGTATAAGGCACTAGCCGCCGTTTCGGCGCCCGCTTTTTTGATCACCTTGCTCGGCCGCTCGGGTTCACTGATGTCAATCTTCGGCGGCCTGTTCCTTGTCGCCTTGGGTGAGTGGCGTTTTCATACAGTCATCGCATTCAGCTTGCGCCAAGTGGTCGGAGGCGGAATTGCCAAGGTAAAAGACGTTCCGAGAAAAATGAACGTTGACGGCGTGCTGATTTTGGGTGCGGGCGTTCTGGCCGTTCTCTTCGGGATTGGTCGGGCATATTCGCTCCAGTCGCTCTGGGGTTAGGCACAAACGATGCCGCCAATCGACCAGCGTTACTATTACGAGGATCACGATCGCCACGGCAATCTGCGGCGCTACTTCCGCCGGCGCGTCAAGGGCTCGAAGAAGGTCCGCAAGGTGCGGCTGCGCGAGGAGCCGAGCACGGCGGAATTTTACGAGGAATTCGCCGCCGCGCTCGCCGGCCGACCCTATATCAGGAAGGACGCACCACCGGCCCCCCGCCGGCGCCGCGCGTGGTGGAGAGATCGCTGCGCTGGCTGTGCCAGCGCTACATGCGCGAATGCCACGAATTTTGCCTCTATGACGAGGAGACCAAGAAGGTCCGCAGGCAGATCCTCGACAAGATCTGTGATGAGCCGGTGCACGAGGGCGCCGAGCTCAAGATCGGCGAGCTGCCCTGCGACATCCCGAAGGACAAGATCATGGTCCTGGTCAACCGCAAGGCCGAGACCTCGATCGACAGCGCCAACGCCTGGCTGAAGGCGCTGCGCAAGCTCTCGGAATGGGCAGTCAGCGACAACGTCAAGCTGATGCGCGCCAACGTCACCAAGGACGTCGAACTGCTCGGCCGCATCGAGACCGGCGGCTGGCATTCCTGGACGCTCGATGAGATTGCCCAATATGTCCAGCGTCATCCGCGGGGCACCAAGGCCGATCTCGCGCTGGCGCTATTCTTGTTTCTCGGCCAGCGCCTGTCGGACACCGCCCGCCTCGGCAAGCAGCATATCCGCAAGCCTGAGCATATCAGCCCGCTGATGCGCAAGATCCATCCTGGCCGCTGGGTCGCCTTCCGGCAGCACAAGAACCGCAGGCGTGCGCCGGTCGACCTGGTGCTGCCGATCCTGCCGCAGCTCGAGGAGGTCCTGAAGATCTCGCCTGTCGGTGCGCTCACCTTCCTTGAAACCGAGTTCGGCAAGCCGCACACGACTAAGGGGCTCGGCAACTGGTTCGCCGACAGGTGCGTGGAGGCCGGCGTGCCCGGACGCGCCCACGGGCTGCGCAAGGCCGGCGCAACACTTGCGGCGGAGAACCGAGCGACACCGCATCAGCTGATGGCGATCTTCGGCTGGAAGACGCTCGCCCAGGCCGAGCTCTATACCAAAAAGGCCCGCCAGCAGCTGATTGCCGGCGGAGCGATGAACCTGCTGACTTTTGGAGCTTGATTATCGTCCCGGAAGGGCTGGCATGGACGCGGTTTCAGGCGCATATTGGGCTATGTCTCGCCGCGACCGATGGCTTCAAGACTTTAGATGTCCAGAATGCGGGCGCGAAGGTACGGCCCAAATGTCCGATGATGCCCTGCCTCCGATTCAATCCGACTATCACGCTAAAGCAGATTACTTGCCAGATGGGTTTGCTACGGTGAAAAGAGAAAGCAAGGTGGGTAGCATCGACATCGTATGCGTCCGGTGCGGTGTATCCGCTCTGTGACCCGCCCCACCAAGAGCTCCGCGATCCCATCTATTGCTGCGGAAGGTGCGTTAATAGCTGATCGCCGGCGGCGGCTTATGACCTGCGTGCTTGACGGTCAAGTATGAGAGGCAATTTTGATCTTGGTTCCCTTTTTGAGCCCAGGCCGGCTCAAGGCCTTTTTGATGGCGTCTTGCGTCTTTTTGATTGCCTGTTGAATTCCCTCAGGCACCTGTTCCCTTTTTTGCTGACGCTCGTCCTCTCTTTCGAGAGCTTCTAGCGTTCGATTTTGCATTATAGGTCTCCTGAGTCATCGTCTTCTCAACGCGACGTAAGTATCGCGGGTTCAAATCTGGCGGGAAATAGTGCTTGCGTTTAACCCACACGAAACCCTCAGCTTCCGATATTACCGCTACGTCGATCGGCCCTCCAACAGTATCCATCCCTCTCGAGACACGCTTCTTGATGGACGTCAAATTCACCAGCGCTTCCGCCATCTTTGCCAATTCTGGCTTTGGCATGAATTCGATCAGGCTCTCGATTTCCGATTGTGAGTTTTGTCGTATTGCTTGGAAGGCGTCCGTCTTTAGTCCAGATATGAACGCTTCTTCGGCGGCCTGCACCACTTCTTCGAAGTTTTTCTTATCGTCGTCATCATCATAAGTTACTTGATCGACGACCGCCTCGCGGACTTTAGAGATGGTGCCTTCTGCAAACTGAGTAAGCTGTCGTTCAATCGCATCATCCAAGCCGTGCAGGAAACGATCAACCATCTCCTTCTGAGCGAAAGGTATCACAGCGGCGCGCGGGCCGTTTCGGTCAATATCGGTCTCGTTCTTGACGACGTACTTCAACCGATCCCCTACCATGCCGTCGATCTCAAATGAGATCAGCGTCGGGAAAAGCTCCGCCCCCCCCAAATCCGGCTATCACGATTCCCGTCAAACCATTTGAGAGTAAATCTTTCTGTAAGGCGAGTTTTAAGATTGCAAGAATCCGCGCCTTTTGCTCGTCATCTCCGAACTTGATTTGATTCGAAACCAGATCTGCAAGCTGCCGATTGATGCGCTGAGAAATGGCAAAGGGTCCATCCCCCACAAAGTTCGAGTCTTTTCTACGCGAATAAATTCTTTCCCATATCGCAATTACGGTATTGAGAGTGTCCCTTCCTATTGCCGCCCAATCAGCCTTTGCATCTGCGTTGTCGTCGAAAAACTTTTCCTGCATCTCTCGGAAAAAGCGCCTGGATATTTGACTAATGACCGGCAGAACAAGGCGCTTTATTGAGTCATCCTTGACCCGTTCCGGGGACGAAGCCCCGAAGGCATTCAGATAGCGCAAGAACTCGAACGCGGCGTCTTCTACTGTGTCAAAGGAAGCGCATTTGGATCTGAATCGCTTGACTAGTGTTTGAAGCGGCGTCTCCGCGAAACTCAAACCGTTGTAGATCATCACGCCGATGGGATTGTGACGACACAATTCAAATAGCTTGTCGGCGGAGTCATACGTCTTTTCTTCTTGATCGCTTGTTCCAACGGTGACAGCGCTATCAGCAGCCAATGCCACCGCCGCTTTATTCAGGATCGCGATCTCCGCTGTCATGTTTGCGCCATTTTGCTGCGGCGGCCTCCTGGGCGACCTTCCTGTAGGTTGAGCCCGCGCCCGACCCCATCGAGCCTCCACACTCGACAATTTGGAACGATCGATGGTTCCAAGTCAATCTAAAGTGGTGCAATGCACGCCGAGATATCCACGATGGCTTTGGGATGGGGCGTCGGCGCCCGCGGCTGCAGTCGACAGCATTTCCGACTTGGCCTCTCCCGTCTGATGCTCGTCAGGGTAGGCAGGGCCGCAACCCGCGTGAGAACGGAAAGTGGGTCAGATGCAGAAAAATCCCTTGGGATTGCAGGGAACCCCTTTGTGACCCACACCAGCCCAAGCCCTTGAAACTTCAACTTTTTAGATTCCGCTAGGGAGCGCCAGCGGCTAAAATGGCCTTGAAATCATTCGCAAAAATTGCTCGGAGTGACCCACTTTTTGGAACGGCTGTTCCGGTGGGTCACATCTGCGGTTGTCCGACCGGATATCGAAGATCGACGGTAGCCCGGGCTGCGCCGAAATTGGGATCGGTTACGGCGCCGAGTCGCCTGGGCGCCGAAACCTTTATTGGAGTCCGTGTAGGCTCCGGTTTCCTACGATTGTGCTTGCGAGAACTCGACCATCAGTCCGCTCTGAACCACGATCACGATACCAACGCTCGTCGGCGGGTCACGGAGAGCCGCGCTGCTTCAGAGCCTTCCGAACTGCGTCATGTTGTGAAACCTCATGAAGAAACTTCTGAAACCCACCCGACCAGATGGGGGCTCTTCTGTCGTCCGAGACCAACCAGTCGCCGACGTTCGTTGGTGGCGACACGCCCTGCGCGCGCGTCGCTTGCGATCAGACGCCTCGATGTAGATTTGCAGTTCGCGCAGGTCCTTGTGACCGCTGATCGCAGCGAGTGGGTATCGCGGACCAATGTGCGCCGCCAACGTTTTGGGAGGACAAAAGCGCCAGTCATAGGGACGTTACCGCCGACCCACCGGGAGGAAAAAAATTCGGGAAAGCATGCTTTTTTCTGCAAATTGCGGAACGCAAAACGCGGCTAGCGCGCGAGCCCGTACGATGCGTACAAGCACAAGAGCTAAGGTTTCTTTTTGTTTTGCTCTTCCAGCTTAATGGTCGCGACGACGATGTGGCTGGCGGTTTGAAAAAACGCAGTGCTGATTAGCTGAACGTCCGTCATCGCCTCAATGCCCGGTCTCTGTGAGGGTGAAGCCCATGCGAGGAGTGCCCTACGGAGATCAGCGATCCTTTGAGTTATCGTACCTTGCTTGTGACCGTGCGCGATTGCGTTGCGTAGATTGTTGCCTGCTTTGAGTACGGCCCAAAGTTCTGTGGTGAGGTCGGGCAGAAAGAGTTTTTCAGCTACATCGATTTTTCCCGCGAATGGGCGCTTCCACCGTCTGCGAGCTACTCTCAGCAAATCATTTAATGCCTGTTCCGCGGCGAGGTGCCCTTTCAAGACCGCTACAATGCACTCCTCGTATTTTTCTCGGCGCGCAAGGATTTCCTTGTGCACCTGTTCTAAGCGCGGATCATCGGCTTGCATGGCTTCCCCCGGTTGGCGCGCTGCGTCCGTCGTGTGGTTTGCTTCCGTCATTAACCAACCTCCGCAATATCTTCGTTGGTCGCTCTCAACGCGGCTCTCCTTTCCTCGTCCGTAAAGTGACCGAGCTTAGCGAGTTCGCCGAGACAGTAAGCATTCATCCCCTTGAGGGCATGCCCCTGCATGGACAACGTACCGCGATAGATATGAAATCTGCCCGAGCCTAGGTAATCCCGGGCCACGTTCATCATCAGAAACAGCGCGAGAACGCGCGGCGGCTTACCGTTGTGTATGACCCTCTCGACATTCTTTGACCAGTCGAGAATGTCTCGGACGACCTTCGGCGTGACAATATCAGTTGCGATCCGTCCGCCTAGCTCTCGCTTTGGATCGTCGATAATGAGCAGCGTTTCCCTCGAGACTGCCGAGAGTACGAGCTTTACCTCGACCGGAGCCATGAGTTTTCGAATGAAGAGAGGAAGGGCCATTTGTCTTCGCTAGTTGCGGGCGGCAAACATGCCGCTGGCAAGACGACATGATCCACATGGCCTCGAGCCGCTCCGAATAAAAAACGAATTAGTAGTTCTTGCGTGGCTTGGGGTGCTCGATGGCTGCGAAGAGCGCTGCACTGCCGTGCTGCACATCCGTTGAGCGCGCCTTGATCTGAACCTCGATGAACTGGTTGTCCTGCTTGCGGACCACGGCGCCGATGCCGAAATCATCGACCAAGGGCACATAGACGTCTAGCCCCTCGCGCAGCATCCGACCGATCAGCCAGTACTCCATGCGCCGTCCAAAGCCTGCGGCACGCCGGAACGTGATACCCATGTCTTTCACCTCATGTGGGCGATGATGGCGGCTTCCTAGGCCGTACCTATTGGGGCTGACATCGGAAACCCGCCTCAAATCCTAGTGGATTGCACGGACTCGACGAGGGCGCTGTAATCTACCCAATGAGCAGCACCAAGTCGCGCGAGGTGATCTGGGGTGGCCGTGTCAGCGCGGCTAGGATCAACGCCAAGCATGCCCGCAAACGGGCTATGGAGGCCGTCCGCGAGGCGGACCGGGCCGAGGCCCCCGCGTGGTCGCTGCGCATAGAGGGCTTCGGCGGACCGGCGCAGCCGTCGCCCACCATCGCCCAATGCCTCAACGGCGGCTACGGCTGGCTGGAGGTGAAGTGTCACCGCTGCGAGACCAAGGCCAGCATCCCGCTGGACGCGATCCGTCGACCGCGCAATACGCCGATCTGGAAACTGGAAGCGTCGCTCAAGTGCAGGTCCTGCCGGTAGGGCCGGTCGGGACGCTAGTGGCCTTGGTGGGAAGACAGAAATCGAAGAAGGTGCTGGGCATGCCGCCAAGATAAGGATTGGCGGCCGTTCTTGCGAATCTGATGCTGGCAGATTCAATCAACGCTGGTTGGCCTCAATGAAGTTGAGGATAGAGTCCGGTACCTCGCCGAACTCGGCGTAGCGTCGACGCAGTTCATCAGCGATGTCCACGGTCACGTCACGGGACCAGCGTTCGGCGGTGTTGAAGGCGACGATGCGGACCGGCTTGCCGTACTGGCCGTCCACTAGGTCGCGGATCAACGTCTCGCGGTCAGCGCGTTCCACGTCGGTCTCGCGCCAGGCGCAACCGGTCCGGCCGAAGTCGTCCACTACGAGGTAGGTGTCTTGGTCGGCCCCATGGGGCACGATTGATGGCGAGGTACGCATGGCACAGGACCTCCACGCCCCGCATGTTCGCACAGGAAGCAAGTCGGGCCAAGAAGATCGGCGCGGAAGGGGCGGGATTGCCTGCTCGGTCGGAACCTTGCCGCCTGCCGGGATCAGGCGAACAGCGCCGCCCCCGCCTCGGTGAACTTCACGTAGGTGCCACTCTCATGCAGCCACAGCCAGCCACGGGCAATCGCAAGGTCGAGGCCCGCCTTGTATTCGGCGGGCGTGCCCTTGTGCTGATACAGGAATGGCCCGTTGATCTTCTCTATATGGATGCGGCCGTCCTGCACCGGCTCCACAGCGTTGGCGATCTCGACCAGCTTGCGCGCGGCAGCATCAGGATTGGCGAAGGGGCGAGGCTCGACGGACTTCATTTGTCGACCGGTACGCCAGCGCGCTGGCCGATGCTGCCGACACGGACATCACCGTAGTAGACCAGCCATGTCTCTTGGCTGGTATCGGGGCTGCGGCGGCGGGTCAGGGCGGGCATAGCGCGAAAGAGCACGACCTCTTAGCCCATTCAAGGTGGAGGCAGCCTCATCAGTGACAGGGGAACCTCACGGTCCCGAAACCGACTACAGCGTGAACGGTAGCGCATTCTGACGTGGCGCTTCCTTGAAATCGATCACCTGCAAGATTTTGAAATCCGGGCGCACGGTGCCGCCTTTGGTCAGGTGTTGGGTGATTTGCATCTTGACCTTGTAGAGGTCGTTAATCAGAGCACCACCACGCCCAATCGCGTCTCTCGCGATGCTCGTTTCGCTGATATCAGCATAGATCGGATGATCGCCATACCAAAATCGCCATTTGTCGGCTTTCTCATCATACACAGGCGAATAAACCCGTAACCACGCTGTGACGACGTCTGGCTCTCCTTGCTCCTCAATCTCCTGCGCAGGCGCAAGGTCAAACGACGAGAGCATATCCTTCGCCTGCTGCTCGTCAGCCGCTTCCAACTCCTTGTCATTCTCTCTGAAGGAAATCCGTTTCACCCCCTCGGTACCAAGCGGGGCCAGCACCCCTTCAACCGCAGACCGAACCCTGGGACTTCTCGATAGCTCGATGGCGTCTCGACTAACGTGCGCGGTATTGCCATCGCCCAGTTGAACAATGACAATGCTCTTTTGATCGGTGTCGCGGATCTCGCGAACAGTACGGCCCCGCCGCAGCTTCAGATAACCGAACAGTCCTAGGCCGCCGCCCCCACCGATGATACCCAGATCAACCAAAATCTGTCGTGCCGACTTGACTTCCTCGCTCGAAAGGAAGCCAGCGATGGCATCGAGAATGGTCTGAATGACCTCAAAGTTGATGTTGAAGCATTTGTGTTCAAAGTCCGACTGGACCAAAACCTTTACGGTTGCGCGCTTGCCGTTCAACGCCGCATTTGCCTCGCGCACCAATCTGCCGAATGCCATCAACGCGGGAGCCAACTCCTGCACATCCATAGAATGGGTATCGGTGTCGCCATCATAGGCAACTTGGAACATCTGACGGCTCATACTGCCGCCCTCGCTTTCTGCCATTTCCCCCAGGCCCTGTCTCTTTTTGCCAGCCGAGGTGACTATACAACCTGACGGTGCGATCACCAGAGAGCTGTTAGTCGATTGGGGCGTATGTCTAAGGCATCGTCAATGTGGCAGCCTGCCATGGGCAAATACGCCTGTCCTGCCCTAGCCGTCCTTCACGTTGACAAGGCGTTGACACAGAAAAACGCCGCCGAGGATGTCTGCCGCCGCCTTATACGCATCCTCGCTATCTATCAGATTTTATAAGGGAAAAAGGCTGGTGGGGGAGGAAGGACTCGAACCTTCGAAGCCATGAGGCGGCTGATTTACGGTCAGCTCCCGGCCGCCCCCCGCGCCGAGATCGATGCCCAGGCATTCCCATACGAACAAAAATCGGGACCTGCCCTGCCCCGCCATTCACAATGAACGCGCCTTTCACCGCACCAGTTTCGCACCAGAAACGATGTCGACGAGGTGCGACGACCGCGATCAATCACCAACGAAAGTACAACAACCAACGATCCCTGATCTTTTCCCTACCGCTCATAACGGTCTGGTTGCAGGTTCGAGTGCAGTCCGAACCAACAGCGAAATCAATAGTTGGTCAAAGCCCCGTTTGCGGCCGCGGTGGACTCTCGCCCCAAGCATCGGGGAGGTACCCTCTTCGTCAGAGCGGACTGCGTGCATCGCCCCTAACGCCGAAAATTCGATAATCAAAGGCCGCGGGCAGCTTCTTCTTTCCTTTTTGTTCGCCGTAGCACGCAATCGTACGATGCATTTATAGCCGCCGTTCCACTTCGACCTCGCCTGAGTATAATGCTCGGGATGATCGACACCTCCGACATTTACTCGATTGGCGAAGACGCAAGTGTGCGTACCTCATGAAGTCGCGGGTGACCTGAGCGCGAGCGCTTGGGACAACTGCTCGTCAAGTTCGCGACCTTCTACAGGGAGCTGTTGAAGTGGGCGGCCTGCGCGGCATCAAGCGGATGGGATTTCGGCTATTGGTCCGGAAGAAGGCCTTTGTGCGGCGCTGCCGCGACGGCGTGCCTCATTGCGAGGGCTGCGGCATCGAGATCAACGCGCGGATAGGCATCATCTATGGGCATGTCATCTCGGCCGGCCTTGGCGGCGAACCGATGCTGGATGAGCCGGGCGGGACGCTGACGGCAATACTGCCGGCTACCGCACGATACGACCACGGCCTTTTGACCGGACACTGGTCAGACCTGCCAGTCGGCTCTTTCAGCGAGAGCGGGACCAAGATCAGCGCTACCGTCCTCACGATGCGCAACCGCGGGTCCGCCTGATGGAACACGAAATCCCCCACCTCGCCTTGTCGGCTCGCCGGCCGTGGGCCTGGGCTCTGTTCTATGCCGGCAAGGATCTCGAAAATCGGGATTGGCGCCCGACCAACCCGAGGCTGAAGCAGCGCGGCTGGATCGCAATCCACGCCTCGAATGGAATGACCAAGGCCTATTACCAAGAGGCGGCCGCATACATGCGCGACCGACTCGGCATCATCTGCCCTGGTCCGCAGGATCTGCCGCGCGGCCGCATTGTCGGCAGCGTCGTGATCATCGATCTGGTGACCAAGAGCGACAGCCCCTGGTTCTTCGGTCCCTACGCCTTCGTGCTGCGCGACGCGCGACCGTGCTCATTCCGGCCGGCGTCAGGCATGCTCGGCTTCTTCAAATGGGAGCGTTCATGAGCGAACGCTGGCCCGCCGCCCTTCGCCTGGACCAAGCGGCAGAATATTGCGGGCTATCGGTCGACACATTCAAGGAGGTCTGCACCGTTGCCCCGATCCAGTTCACGGAATCCTCGCATGGCCGGCGCTGGCTCCGTGCCCGCCTGGATGAATGGCTTGACAGCCTCGATCCCAACATCGCACGCTCGGCGCCCACGCGGCGGCGGTTGGCGGAGCGGATCGGTGGTGGCGGTGTCCAAACTCAGAGGGCTTCAGATTTTTGAGGCCAGGGGTAAGTGGTACGTCTATCGCCGGGCGACAGGAGAAGTCCTGATCAAGGGGTTAGTCGGCGATAGGAAGGCCCTAGATCGCCATCTTGAGACTCCGGAGTTCCTTCAGGCCTACAACAAGCCCCGCCTGCCCAAGCGCGCCGCCAAGGACTTCGGCGATGGAACGCTCGGCGCGCTGGTGCACTGGTTCAGCAACGGCGACATTGAGCGCAAGCCCAAGGATCTCGACCCAGCCGGCGTGATCGATGAAGGCTATCCGGGGTGGTCAAAGCTCTCGAAGGCGACGCGCGACGACTATCTGAAAGCGTACCGCTGGCTCGCCGATATCTTCGACGCCCAGCTATCGGAGTTCACCACGCCGGAACTCTATGACCTGCGCGACAAGTGCGCCGTCAAAAAGAAAACGCGCTTCGCCGACAAGATGATCCGGGCGCTCTCCTCAATGTTCAAGCAGGGGGTGAAGCGCGGGAAGATGGAGCGCAATCCCTGCCTGGGCATGGATCGTGCGCACGAAGCCGACCCAGACGCGAACCGGGAATGGTATGCCAAGGAATGGAACTTCGTGCTCGGGCACGCACCGCTCGAGGTGCTGATCCCGATGATGGCTGCGCGTCATATTGGGCTGCGCGGCCAAACCATCGTGAGCCTCAACCGAAAGCAGATCGAGGACCACCCGGAGGGGCCGACCGGCAAGGCCGTTCGCTATGTTCCCCGCAAGAACCGGAAGAGGGTCAAGTCGGTGTTCCTGCCGGTCATGCAGGAGATGCAGGACTTCCTGGCCGAGTTGAAGGTGCAGCGCGCCGACGGCGTGATAGCGGTACGCGACGACGGATCGCTCTGGCCGAGCGAAAAGGAGATGCAGACGCGCGTGAGCCATTGGCTGCGCGACCAGGAGCGCGCCGGCCACATCGGCGCCGGCACCACGCTGCACGGCCTGCGCGTCTCCTATGCCGCTTGGTGGAAGCGCAACGGCGCATCTGATAGCGAGGTCGCCGCCCTGATCGGCGACGTCTCGGACAAGATGGGCAAGCACTACACCCGCCACGTCGAGGCGGAGATCAGCATCATCCGTGCCTTCGATCGGCTTAAGGACAAGCAGTGAGCCGGGACAGGCCGAGAACAGAACATTTCGTGATTTGTCAAACACGAGGCCGTTTCTGTCAAACACTTGCCCCGCAACGGCGAAAAGTCTAAGGGAATCAAAGCGCGGACGTGGCGGAACTGGTAGACGCAAGGGACTTAAAATCCCTCGATGGCAACGTCGTGTGGGTTCGACTCCCACCGCCCGCACCACACCAACCAGAACGGCAGAGTGGACATGCCCGACAGCAACGACGATCTCTTCGGCGAAGACGAGAATGAAGCGGTCGACGAGTTCGACCGGCTGAGCGCACTGCTGTTCGAGCGGATCTCGGAAGTCGCCGAGCAGGAGGATGTCCCCGACGAATTGTTGCCACTGCTGTTGCTCCGGCTTGCGGTGAGCACGCGCATGATGGCCTACGCAACGTCGGTCGCCAAACCGTCCAGCAGCGGACTCAAGCTCGACCTCGACCGCTTCCGCCAAGACGCCGAACAGCTCATTCGCGGGATGAAGAAAGAGGCCGACGCTTTCATCGCTCACGCCAAGGAGGCGATCGCCGCGACCGAACCGGAGGACGACGAGACTTGAGCAGGCTGGGGCAGCCTGGTTGATTTCGGTGTGATTTCGTAGTTCGGTGCAGTCCGATGCGCGTCATTGCGCGGTCCGCAATGCTTGCCGGCCCTCCGATCCGAACGGCTCCGCCGCGCCTGCCCTGCCCACAAAGGCGCGCCCGTCAATTGAGTGCACTGTCATCGCAATCTCCGGACGTCAACTGACAGGATTGCCCGACGCGGCGGGCCGCTTCCTCCCACGCCGCTGAATCGCGTCGCCACAGAATCAGATATCCTCATGGCGCTTCGTCTTCCTCGAAACGCGCGCCATGAACCATCGCGATCGCCAGGCTGCGGCCGGACAATCCCCTTCGGCATCCGACGCTGGCAGCGATGCCGGCGCGCTCTGCGCGGCCGGCTTCCGCCATTTCGAGGCCGGTCGCGTGCTCGATGCGCAGCTTTGCTGCCGGCAGGCGCTCGGCCTCGACCCGCATCATGCCGACACGATGCATCTGCTCGGGCTTCTGTCAGCGCAGGCCGCGCAACATGAGCTCGCGCTGGAGTGGCTGTCGCGCGCCATCCGGCAGGAGGCAAGGCCGCGCTATCTGTCGAGCCTCGGCAACCTGCTGCGCCGCCAGGGACGGCACGACGAGGCGCTGCGCGCCTTCGACAAGGCGGTGCAGCTCGACCCCGCGGCGCCGGAGCCGTGGCGGGATCTCGCCGCCCTGCTGATGGAGCTGAAACGGTTCGACCAGGCGCTGCTTGCGCTCGGCCAGCTGCAGGCGCGCGCGCCAGAGGATTGGGACGCCGCCATGAAGCGCGCCTCGGTGCTGCTGCAGCTCAACCGCACCGAGGAGGCGATCGTCAGCCTCGACCAATGCGACCGGCTGCGCCCCGACCATGCGCCGACGCTGCAGGTGCGCGCGCTCGCCCAGCACAGCCTCGACCGGCTGGAGCCGGCGCTTGCCGATCTCACCAAGGCCCATGCGCTCGATCCCGACAACGCCTCGATCTGCAACGACATCGGCGTGTTCCTGCGCCTTCTCGGCCGCGGCGAGGAGTCGATCGCCTGGTTCGACGCCGCGCTGGCGCGCAAGGCCGACTATTTCGCGGCCTACAACAACAAGGCCTTTGCGCTCACCCATCTGCATCGCTTTGCGGAGGCGTTTGCAACCTACGACGCGCTGAAGGCGATCGACCCCGGCAATGTGGAGGCGATCTGGAGCGAAGCGCTGCTGCAGCTCCTGACCGGGAATTTCGCCGCCGGCTGGCGCGGGCGCGAGGCCCGGTTCAGGGTGCCGGGCCTTCCCGTCATCAACTACAATTTTGCGCAGCCGCTATGGCTCGGCGAGAGCTCGCTCGAGGGCAAGACCATCCTCATCCATGCCGATGAAGGCATCGGCGACACCCTGCAGTTCGCGCGCTACGTGCCTGACGTCGCCGCGCGCGGTGCGCGTGTCGTCCTGCTGCTGCCTGAATCCCTGTGTCCGCTGCTGGCGAGGCTCCCCGGCGTCGTCGAATGCGTGCCGATGACGGGCAATAAGGTGATCGCCTTCGACACCTACTGCCCGATCTCGAGCCTGCCGCTCGCCTTCGCGACGACGCTTCACAGCATTCCCGGCGCGACCCCCTATCTGCCCGCGCCGGAGCCCGCGCAGGTCCAAGCCTGGGACGCCCGGCTTACCCTCCATGAAAAACTGCCGCATGACAGATTGCGGATCGGGCTGACCTGGTCGGGCAATCCGAGCCACAAGGATGACCGCAACCGTTCGCTGCCCTTGCGCGCGCTCGCGCCGCTGTTCGACTGCGATGCCACCTTTGTGAGCCTGCAGAAGGACCCGCGGCCCGCGGACAAGGAGGTCTTGCGCGAACGGCCCGAGATCGTCGATCTGTCCGCGCATCTGACCGATTTCGGCGCAACCGCTGCGCTCCTGTCCTGCCTCGACCTGGTGATCACGGTCGACACCAGCGTCGCGCACCTCGCCGGCGCGCTGGCGCGGCCGGTCTGGATCCTGCTGCCCTACACGCCGGACTACCGCTGGCTGCTCGACCGCGACGACAGCCCGTGGTATCCGAGCGCGCGGCTCTACAGGCAGGACGCAAGCCGCGACTACGCAGGCGTGATCGCGCGTGTCCGCGCCGAGTTGCAGGCGACGATCGCCGCAAGATCGCGCGAGCGGCCGCGACCCGACAGCGCGACGAAGTGAGGAGTGATGACGGTGCAGCACATCTCCATCTCCCCCGATCTCACCTTCGACGTGCTTGTCGCGGGCGAAGACGGCGCGCCGCCAGTGCTGTTGCTGCACGGCTTTGCCGAATCCATGCATTGCTGGCGCGCGCAGCTCGCCTCCCTTGCCGACATGGGCTATCGCGCCATTGCGCCCAGCCAGCGCGGCTATTCGACGGGCGCGCGGCCCGATCCGCGCGATCCGTCGCGCTATCACATGGACCGGCTGATCGACGACGCGCTCGCGCTGGTCGCGGCCTGTGGCTGCGAGGGCCAGCGCTTCCACCTTGCGGGCCATGACTGGGGCGGCAGCATCGCCTGGGCGCTCGCGGATCGCTACCCCGACAGGATCGCCTCGCTCACCGTGCTGTCGCGGCCGCATCCGAATGCCTTCAACCGCGCGCTGCTCTTGCCCGATGGCGACCAGCTGCGCCGCTCGCGCCATCACAGCGCCTTTCTCGAGCTCGATGCCGCCGACAAGCTGCTCGCCGACGACGCCAAATGGCTGCGCGAGCGGCTGGCGGCGGCCGGCGTGCCCGGCTCTGCCATCGAGCAGCATCTCTCGGTGCTCGGCAACAGGGACGCCATGGAGGCGGCGCTCGCCTGGTATCGCGCCCGCGGCGCGATCCGCACGCCGCTGGGCCCGACGCGAGTGCCGACGCTCTACATCTGGGGCAATGCCGACGACACCGTCGGCCGCGCCGCGGCCGAAGGCACCGTCGATTTCATCGCCGCGCCGTATCGCTTTGTCGAACTCCCCGGCGTCGGCCACTTCGCCGCCGAGCAGATGCCCGAGCGCGTCAGCGAGCTGATGCTGGAGCATCTGCGCGACCACCCGGTGTGAGCCGGACGCGCAGTTACGCCGCTTCGGCCATCTCGGAGAGACGTTCCCAGGTCGTGGCCGTCATGCTCGGGCGCGCCTGCATGTTCGCAAGCCACGTCACAAGATTGGCATGGGGCGCGCTCAGCACCGACCATTCGGGCGTCAAGGCGAAGAACGCCATCGCAGGCGCGATCATGAGATCGGCCAGCGAGATCGTGTCGCCAGCGAAATAGGGTTGCGCGCCGAGCAGCCGCGCCAGCTCGTCGAACACCGTGTGCGCCTTCGGCATCGCCGCCTTGATCGCGTCTTCGTCCGGCACGGTTCCCATCACGCGCGGACCAACCACGCGGTGGAAAATGATGACGTTGCCGACGCCCTGGAACAGATACCAGTCATTGATGTTCATCACCTGGTCCATCCGCGCGGCGCGCCTGGGATCGGCGGGCGTCAGCGGCGGGTTCGGCAGCACGCGATCGAGATAGCGCAGGATGGCCTGGGTTTCGTACAGGCGAAAGCCGTCATGCTCGAGGATCGGGATGCGCCCGAACGGATGCAGCGCCAGATGCGCAGGCGATTTCGGCGCAAGGCGGGCAAGGCGGTAGGGCGCCCCCTTCTCCTCCAATGTTGCCATCACCGACCGTCCGAACGGGCTGCCAGGATGAGAATGCACGACATAGTCCGACATGATGGTCTCCTCCGTCTCGGCTTTGCTAGTTGCTAGTCCTGCTTCTCGGCTTCGCGCGCGAACCGCTCCATCAGGCCCGGCCAGCCGCGGTCGACGTCGTTGCGCATGGAGGTGCCCGCCTCCGCGCCCATGGTCTCGAATTTGTGGTGCGTGAGCTCGACCGTCGTCGCGTCCGGCCCATCCGCCGTGAAGCGCACATCGACCTCCGACTTCATCGACAGGTCCGGCTTCCACTGCGCGTTGATCTGCCAGATCAGCACCAGACGCTGCGGCGGCTCCCAGACCGTGATGGTGGCGACCGCGGTTTCGGTGCCGTCGGCCGAAATCTCCAGCCAGCGGCCGCCGAGCCGCGGCTCCATCAGGACTTTCGCGATCGGCTTCTTGCCGACGCCGTGATCATGCGGCCACCAGCGCGTCAGTCCGCTGGTGAACACCTCGAAGGCATGATCGATCGGTGCCTTGAGGTGAACGGTCTTGCGCACCGGCGCAATGGCAACGCGCTCGCTCATTTGGACCTCTGTTTCGTCCGGTAGGATCGTTCCGCTTCCAGCTTGAACGCATCGAGCGCCTCGCCCCAGAAACTCTCGAGCCAGTCGCGCAATTCGGCCAGGCCCTCCCGCCGCACCGAATAGATGCGCCGCACGCCTTCGCTGCGTTCCTCGACGAGCCCTGCGTCCTTCAACACCTTCAGATGCTGCGACACCGCCGGCCGCGACACCGGCATGCCCTGAGCGATCGCGTTCACCGCCCGCGGCCCCGCGCGCAGCCGCTCGAACACCTCCCGCCGCGTCGGGTCCGCCAGGACAGTCAATGTCGTTGCGTAAGCCATGGCTAACGGTAAGCCATGACTTACGGGGATGTCAAGGTGGGTTCGATGCGTTGTAGGCTGGGCAAAGCGCAGCGTGCCCACCGATATGCAATCATTGCTGGCATGGTGGGCACGCTGCGCTTTGCCCACCTTACGAGCTTCGTCGCAAACGCTCCTCGTGGTTAGAGCGGTGCCAGTGCCTACTCGCTCTTCTCGACGTTCCACCACACCGGGGTTGCCGGTCCCTCGAGCACGCCGGTCAGCGATTTGCGCCAGGCGGCCGGAGCGAGGAACTGGCCGAGCGGGAGATAGATCACCTGGTCGTAGGCTTCGGCCTGGATGTCCGCGGCGATCTGCTTCTGCTCGGCAGCCGAGGACGCGCGCACGAACTTGTCGCGCAGCGCCTCCAGCTTGGCGTCCTCCGGCCAGCCGAACCAGCTGGTCTTGCCCTTGGCTCCCATCATCGAGCTTGCAATCGGGTTCATGACGTCGGGCGCGGTCGAGAAGGTGAAGAACATGTTCCAGCCGCCCTCGCCCACCGGCTTCTGGTTGCCGCGGCGGGTAATCACGGTCTGCCAATCCATGGTCTGCAGGTCGACCTTGAACCCGGCCTGCCGCAACGCCTGCGCGACCACGACCGGCTGGGCCTTCAGGAGCTGGACGTCGCTCGCGGCCAGCACGACGATCGGCGTGCCGTCATAGCCGGACTCCGCCAGTGCCTTCCTGGCCGCCTCGATGTTGCCGCCTTTGGTAAGGTCGCCGGCGCCGACCTCGGTCGCAAGCGGCGTGTTGCAGACGAACATGGCGCCGCAGACCTGGTAGTATTTGGGATTGCCGACGAGAGCGTCGAGCACGTCCTTCTGGTTGATCGCCAGCAGCGCGGCGCGGCGGACCTTGACGTTGTCGAAGGGGGGAAGCAGGAAGTTCATGCGTCCATAGGTCTGGCCACCGAACTTGTTCAACGTCGCGACCTGCAGCTCCGGATTGGCCTCGAGCGCCGGCAGCAATTCGTAAGGCAGGCTTTCGAGGAAATCGATATCGCCTGACTGCAGCGCGTTCACCGCGGTTTGCGCATCCGGCATGGTGATCCATTCGACGCGGTCGACCTTCACCACCTTTCCGCCCGCGGCCCAGCTTGGCGGCTCCTTGCGCGGCACGTAATCGGCGAATTTCTCATAGACCGCCTTGACGCCCGGCTGGAATTCGCTCGCGACGAATTTGAATGGCCCGGAGCCGACCTGCTCCGCGATCTGCTTGCCCGCCGGCGTCTCGGCGAGCCGCTTCGGCATCATGAAGGCGACCAGCGACGACGGCTTGCCGATCGTCTCCAGCACGAGCCCGTAGGGCTCCTTCAGCTTCAGCACGATGGTCCTGGCGTCGGCAGCATCGATGGAGGCAACGAACTCCATCAGCTTCTGCGCCATCACATCGTTGCGGCCCCAGCGCTTGAGCGAAGCGGCGCAATCTTCCGCCGTGACCGGCGCGCCGTCATGCCATTTCAGGCCGTCGCGCAGGGTGAAGGTGTAGGTCAGCTTGTCGTCGGACACCGTCCAGTCCGCCATCTGCGGCCGGACCTTGAAGTCGGCATCGGTCGCGACCAGCGTGTCATAGACCATATAGCCGTGGTCGCGGGTGATATAGGCGGTGGTGAAGCCGGGATCGATGACGCGCAGATCCGAGTGCATCACCGCCGTGATGGTCTTCTTGTCGGCGGCCTTTGCCGGCGAGATCCATGCGGACGAGAGGCTGGACGCGAGCGGTGCGCCACCCGCAAGCTTGAGAAGTTTCCGACGCGACATTTGCGACATGCGTTGTCTCCCGACGCGATGTGACGGCACTCGGAACGCGGTCACCGACCGCGCAGACGATCCTTACAGAGCGGGCTCCGGCGGGGATGTCGGATGCCACCAGCGGCCGCCGATGACGACGCCATCGGAGACGATCTTGCGGTCGCCGACGAGATGCTCGCCGACGACGTCGACATAGTCGAAGCGGCCTTCCCTGATCGAGATGATGGTCGCGTCGCCGACGCTGCCCACTTTCAGGCTGCCGAGCTCGGGACGCCGCAGCGCCATCGCCGCATTGACGGTGGACGAGGCCACCACGTCCGGCAGCGGCATGCCCATGCAGAGGAATTTCGACAGCGTCGTCACCTGGTCGAAGGCGGGGCCGTCGATGCACAGAGCGTGGATGTCGGAGGAGATGGTGTCGGGATAGAAGCCGTTGGCGAGCATGGCGCGCGCGGTCTTGAAGGCGAACGAGCCCTTGCCATGGCCGATGTCGAACAGCACGCCGCGGTCGCGCGCCTCGAGCACGATCCTTTTCACCGTGCCTTGCGCCGTCGTCGGCGTGTTCGGAAACGGCCGGAAGGCATGGGTCAGGATGTCGCCTGGGCGTAAGCGCGCCAGCACCTCCTCATAGCTCGGCGGCGGATGGTCGATATGGACCATCAGCGGCATGCCGACCTGATCTGCCACCTCGAGCGCAATGTCGAGCGGCACGATGCCCGACGTACCCGAGGAGTGGCGGCCGACCCTGACCTTGATGCCGACGATGAGGTCGCGGTTGGCGTCCGCGACATCAACGGCATCGATCGGGTTCATCAGCCGCAGCTCCTCGCTCTCGCCGACCATCACGCGGTTGGAGAAGCCGAAGATGCCGGCATGCGAGACGTGCAGGTAGGCCAGAATGCGCACCTGGCTCGGCTCGATCACATGCTTGCGGAAGCCCGCGAAATTGCCGGGGCCGGCGCTTCCGGTGTCGACCGCCGTGGTGACGCCCGACGTGCGGCAAAACTCCTCGGCATCGATGCCGAGCGAGGTGCCGCCCCAATAGACATGGGTGTGCAGATCGATCAGGCCCGGCGTGACGATATGGCCGGACACCTTGCGCACATCCGTTCCCGGATCCGCCTTGAGCTCGCTGCCGATCGCCGCCACCTTGCCGCCGGCGAAGGCGATGTCGGTGACGGCATCGAGCTTTTGCGAGGGGTCGATCACCCGACCGCCGCGGAGGATCAGATCGAAGGCCATCGTTACCTATGAGCGGTGGAGAACGCGTGGGATGGGCCGAGCGCAGCGAAACCCATCGTCTTCCTTTCCGTAGGTGGGTTTCGCTTGCGCTCTACCCACCCTACGGACGAGACGTTACGCCTCGCTCTTGTCGACGTTCCACCAGATCGGCGTCGCCGGACCGTCGAGAATGCCGGTCAGCGATTTGCGCCAGGCGCTCGGCGCGGTGTACTGCCCGAGCGGAATGTAGATCACCTGGTCGTAGGCCTCCTGCTGGATCTCCTCGGCGATCTTCTTCTGGTCCTCCGGCGAGGTTGCCCGCACGAACTTGTCCTTGAGCTGCTCGATCTTGGGATCGTCGGCCCAGCCGAACCAGCCGCCGTTCTTGCCGCGGCCGCCGATCGAGAAATTGACCACGGGGTTCATCACGTCGGCGGCGACCCAGTTGGTGAAGAACATGTTCCAGCCGCCCTCGCTGACAGGCTTCTGGCTGGTGCGGCGGCTCACCACCGTCTGCCAGTCGGTCGCCTGCAGGTCGACCTTGAAGCCGGCCTTGCGCAGCGCTTCCGCGACCACGATCGGCTGCGCCTTCAGCGACACCACGTCGCCCGGCGCCATGATCACGATCGGCGTGCCGTCATAGCCGGATTCGGCGAGCGCCTTCTTCGCCGCATCGAGGTTGCCGCCCTTGATCAGCTCGCCGGCGCCGACGTCGCTGGCGAGCGGCGTGTTGCAGACGAAGAACGCGCCGCAGACCTGCTGATATTTGGGATTGCCGATCAGCGCGTCGAGCACGTCCTTCTGGTTGATGGCAAGCAGCGCCGCCTTGCGGACCTTGATGTTGTCGAAGGGCGGCAGCAGGAAATTCATCCGCCCGAGCGTCTGGAAGCCGAACTTGTTGAGCACATCGGTCTTGAGATCCGGATTGCCTTCCAGGATCGGCAACAGATCGAAGGGCGGCGCTTCCAGGAAATCGATGTCGCCGGACTGCAGCGCATTCACCGCCGTTTGCGCGTCCGCCATGGTGATCCATTCGACGCGATCGACCTTCACCACCTTGCCGCCGGCGGTCCAGCTCGGCGGCTCCTTGCGCGGCACGTAGTCGGTGTTCTTCTCATAGACCGACTTCACGCCGGGCTGGAATTCGGCTGCCACGAACTTGAACGGGCCGGAGCCGATCTGCTCGGCCATCTGCTTGCCGACCGGCGTTTCGGCAAGCCGCTTCGGCATCATGAAGGGCACGTAGGACGACGGCTTGCCGATCGATTCCAGCACCAGGCCGTAGGGTTCCTTCAGCTTGAGCACGATGGTCTTGGCATCGGCCGCCTCGATGGACGCCGTGAAGTCCATCAGCTTCTGGCCCATGTTGTCGTTCTTGCCCCAGCGCTTCAGCGAGGCGGCGCAGTCCTCCGCGGTGACCGGCGCGCCGTCGTGCCATTTCAGGCCGTCGCGCAGCGTGAAGGTGTAGGTCAGCTTGTCGTCGGACACCTTCCAGTCCGCCATCTGCGGCTGGACCTTGAAGTTGGAATCGGTCGCCAGCAGGGTGTCGAACACCATGTAGCCGTGGTCGCGGGTGATGTAGGCCGTGGTGAAGAGCGGATCGATGATGCGCAGATCCGAATGCATCACCGCGGTAATGGTCTTCTTGCCGGCGGCAGAGGCTTTCGACATCCATGCGGACGAGAACGCGGACGCGACTGGCGCGACGCCCGCAAGCTTGAGCAGTTTACGACGCGAGATCTTTGTCATTCGTGGTCTCCTGACACGACGTGAAAGCAGTAGGATGGGTAGAGCGCAGCGAAACCCATCTTCTTTCTAGCTCGCGCTCTCCGTGTCAGGTGGGTTTCGCTAGCGCTTGACCCACCCTTCACGGCCGGACGGCTGTTACGCCTCGCTCTTGTCGACGTTCCACCAGATCGGCGTTGCCGGACCGTCGAGAATTCCCGACAGCGATTTGCGCCAGGCGCTCGGGGCGAGATATTGCCCGAGCGGAATATAGATCACCTGGTCATAGGCTTCTTTCTGGATTTCCTCGGCGATCTTCTTCTGCTCGTCGGGCGAGGACGCCCGCACGAACTTGTCCTTGAGCTCTTCGATCTTGGGATCATCGGCCCAGCCGAACCAGCCGCCGTTCTTGCCGCGTCCGCCGATCGAGGAGTTGACCACCGGGTTCGCCACGTCGGCCGCGACCCAGTTGGTGAAGAACATGTTCCAGCCGCCCTCGCTCACAGGCTTCTGGCTGGCGCGGCGGCTGACCACCGTCTGCCAGTCGGTCGCCTGCAGGTCGACCTTGAAGCCGGCCTTGCGCAACGCTTCCGCGACCACGATCGGCTGCGGCTTCACCGTGGTGTTGTCGCCGGGCGCCATGATCACGACCGGCGTGCCGTCATAGCCGGATTCGGCCAGCGCCTTCTTGGCCGCCTCGATGTTGCCGCCCTTGATCAGGTCGCCGGCGCCGACCTCGGTCTCCAGCGGCGTGCCGCAGCCGAAGAACGCGCCGCAGACCTTGTAGTATTTCGGGTTGCCGGTCAGCGCGTCGAGCACGTCCTTCTGGTTCATCGCAAGCAGCGCGGCGCGGCGCACCTTGACGTTGTCGAAGGGCGGCAGCAGGAAGTTCATGCGCCCGAGCGTCTGGAAGCCGAACTTGTTGAGCGTCTCGACCTTCAGATCCGGATTGCCTTCCAGGATCGGCAACATGTCGAACGGCGGCTGCTCCATGAAATCGATGTCGCCGGACTGCAACGCGTTCACCGCGGTCTGCGCATCCGCCATGGTGATCCATTCGACGCGGTCGACCTTCACCACCTTGCCGCCGGAGGTCCAGCTCGGCGGCTCCTTGCGCGGCACGTAATCGGTGAACTTCTCGTAGACCGCCTTGACGCCCGGCTGAAACTCGCTGGCGACGAACTTGAACGGACCGGAGCCGATCTGCTCTGCCATCTGCTTGCCGACCGGTGTCTCCGCAAGCCGCTTCGGCATCATGAACGGCACATAGGATGAGGGTTTCCCAATCGATTCCAGCACCAGGCCGTAAGGTTCTTTCAGCTTCAGCACGATGGTCTTGGCATCCGCCGCTTCGATGGACGCCGTGAAGTCCATCAGCTTCTGGCCCATATTGTCGGTCCTGCCCCAGCGCTTCAGCGAGGCCGCGCAGTCGTCCGCCGTGACCGGCGCGCCGTCATGCCATTTCAGGCCGTCGCGCAGCGTGAAGGTGTAAGTCAGCTTGTCCTCGGACACCTTCCAGTCCGCCATCTGCGGCCGGACCTTGAAGTTGGAATCGGTGGCGAGCAGCGTGTCATACACCATGTAGCCGTGATCGCGCGTGATGTAGGCCGTGGTGAACAGCGGATCGATGACGCGCAGATCCGACTGCATCACCGCGGTGATGGTCTTCTTGTCGGCCGCAGAGGCTTTCGACATCCATGCGCTCGAGAACGCCGAGACGATGGGTGCGGCGCCGGCGAGCTTGAGCAGTTTGCGGCGCGAGATCTTTAACATTCGTGGTCTCCTGAAGTGACGTGAAAGCAGTCAAAGCGCGGTCATTGCTTAAGCATGCCGTTCGTTATTTAGGCGAATAAACGAACTAACACGCTGTAAATCCTTTCAGATTCGAGACTTGCACCAAGCCCGCAGCGCGTCAATCGAGATTTGGTCGAGTGCTGCCCTGCAGATGTTCCGCTTTACAAACCGTTCACGGCGCCGTCTCACTACGGCCATCCATCCCGTCCCTTCGCCTCGCCGAGCTTTCAAGAGAGTGTCATGAATCCTGCCAACCTCCCATTTGATTCCGAAGCCATGCTGCAGGGTTTGCGCACCTGGGTGGAATGCGAGAGCCCGACCTGGGATGCGAGCGCGGTTGAACGGATGCTCAATCTCGCGGCGCGCGACATGGCGATCATGGGCGCGACCATCGAGCGCATCGCGGGACGGCAGGGCTTCGCCGGCTGCGTCCGTGCGCGCTTCCCGCATCCCAGGCAAGGCGAGCCCGGCATCCTGATCGCCGGGCACATGGATACCGTGCATCCCGTGGGCACGCTGGGCAAACTGCCGTTCCGCCGCGAGGGCGACAAGTGCTACGGCCCCGGCATCTACGACATGAAGGGCGGCAACTATCTGTCGCTGGAAGCGATCCGCCAGCTGGCGCGCGCCGGCGTCACCACGCCGCTGCCGATCACGGTGCTGTTCACGCCGGACGAGGAAGTCGGTACCCCCTCGACCCGCGACATCATCGAGGCCGAAGCCGCACGCAACAAATATGTGCTGGTGCCGGAGCCCGGCCGCGCCAACAACGGCGTCGTCACCGGACGCTATGCCATTGCGCGCTTCAATCTCGAAGCGGTCGGTCGTCCGAGCCACGCCGGCGCGACGCTGTCGTCAGGCCGCTCCGCGATCCGGGAAATGGCCCGGCAGATCCTGGTCATCGACAACATGACCACCGACGACTGCACCTACTCCGTCGGCATCGTGCATGGCGGCCAATGGGTCAACTGCGTCGCGACCACCTGCACCGGCGAAGCGCTCAGCATGGCCAAGCGCCAGGCCGATCTCGACCGCGGCGTGGAAAAAATGCTGGCGCTGTCAGGCACCACCGACGACGTGACGTTCACGGTGACGCGCGGCGTCACCCGCCCGGTCTGGGAGCCGGATGCCGGCACCATGGCGCTGTATGAAAAGGCGCGCGGCGTAGCACAGGAGCTCGGCATGGACCTGCCGCATGGCAGCGCGGGCGGCGGATCGGACGGCAATTTTACCGGCGCCATGGGCATCCCCACCCTCGACGGCCTGGGCGTGCGCGGCGCCGACGCGCACACGCTGGGCGAGCACCTGATCGTCGAAAGCCTCGCCGAACGCGGCCGGCTGATGGCAGGCCTGTTGGCGACGCTGTCGTAAGGCATCAGCGCGGTTTCCGGCGCAAGCCTGCCCCGGACTTGATCCGGGGTGGCACCGGTCGGCGCGAACGAAACGCTTCAAAAACAGCATCCGGAGCCTCGGTTCTGATTCAATCGGAACCGAAAATGCTCTAGGCTAGCGCTCATGCCCAAGGCACAAGCGACGCCCCGCTCCATCCCGTTCAAGACCATTCGCGCCCGCGCGGAGAAGCGCAAGGGCGGCGCTGAGGCGTTGCAAAAGCTGTTGCCGCGCAAGCCCGATCCGAAGGCGCTGGCAAAGCTCACCGACGACCGCGTGCTGGCGGAAATGACCAGGCGGGTGTTCTCCGCAGGCTTTGCCTGGAGCGTGATCGAAGCGAAATGGGACGGCTTCGAGCAGGCCTTCCTCGCGTTTGCACCGGGGAAGTTGACGTTCCAGCCCGATGACTACTGGGACGCGCTGCTCTCGGACGCACGCATCGTGCGCAACGGCGCGAAGATTCAGTCCGTGCGTGAGAACGCCGCCTTTGTGCAGGCGGTCAGCAAGGAGCATGGCTCGTTCGGGAAATTTCTCGCGGCCTGGCCGTCGTCCAACGAGGTCGCCCTGCTCGATCTCCTGGCCAGGCGCGGCAGCAGGCTCGGCGGCAATACCGGGCAGATGCTGCTGCGCTTCCTCGGCTATGACGGCTTTGTCACCTCGCAGGATGTGATCGCCTGCCTGCGTGACGCGGGACTCGACATCACCCCCGAGGCCAAATCGAAAGGCGACCTTGCGAAAGTGCAGGCGCAGTTCAATGCCTGGGCCGCGGAAACCGGACTGCCCTATGTGCAGCTGTCCCGCATCTGCGCGCTCTCGATCGGGGAAAATCGCAGCGAAAATCACGCCGCCTGACTCGAATTTGCACTGCACAATGCTTCGGCAGCAGCGGTTGAAAATTTGGCCTTGTTCAAAAAAGAGGCGCATCGTAAGAGACGCCCGTCCACGCGACGATGCGGGAGAGATCGATGACGAAAGCCTGCGGCGTTCGTCATCGGCGCCGACGGAGCAACCGCCCCGGAAACTCTCAGGCAGAAGGACCGTATCGTCAGGACATCTGGAGAGAGACGGCACGGCAGGCATGCGCGTGACGTCCACCGAAGGGGATAGTTCGCCGGCGGGCCCAAGGCCCGAAGGCGGATCAAGCTCTCAGGTACCGTGACAGATGGGGCGTCGCGACCGGTCTATCGCCGGCGCGGGCGACTCTAACGCACGGGAGCCTCTCGACCATCATGACCCATATCGCCATTGTCGGCGCCGGCATTACCGGCGTGACGACCGCCTATGCCCTGCTCGAACGCGGCTACACGGTGACTGTCCTCGACAGGCATCGCTACGCCGCGATGGAAACATCCTTCGCCAATGGCGGCCAGCTTTCGGCGAGCAATGCCGAAGTGTGGAATAGCGCAGCGACCATCCTCAAGGGCCTGCGCTGGATGTTTCGAAGCGACGCACCGCTTCTGATGAATCCGCGGCCGAGCTGGCACAAATATTCCTGGATGGCCGAGTTCGCCGGCCAGATCGGCAACTACCGCGCCAACACGGTTCAGACCACGCGACTTGCGATCGAGGCACGCCGGCATCTGTTCGCGATCGCCGAGCGCGAGGGCATCAGCTTCGATCTCGAACGTCGCGGTATTCTCCACATCTATCGCGACAGGGCCGGTTTCGAGGCCGGCCTGCGCGTCAACGCGCTGTTGCAGCAAGGTGGCCTCGATCGCCGCCCGGTGACGCCCGAGGAAATCCGGGCCATCGAGCCGACCCTGCAGCAGGCCTATTACGGCGGCTTCTTCACGCCCTCGGATGCAACCGGGGACATCCACAAATTCACCCGCGGGCTCGCCGACGCCTGTGTCCGCCGCGGCGCGACCTTCGTTCACGAAGCGGATGTCGACACCATCATGCGCGCAGGTCCGCATTTTCGTATCGGCTGGCGCCAAGCGGCCTCGACCGATGCCGCATCCTCGGCACGGCGCGAGCTGCAGGCGGACGCTATCGTGATCTGCGCCGGGGTTGCGAGCCGTGACTTCGCCGCGCGTCTCGGCGATCGGGTCAATGTCTATCCCGTGAAGGGCTACTCGATCACCGTCCAGCTCGATTCACCGGACAGCCGCAACGCGACGCCGACCGTCAGCCTGCTCGACGAGGCCGCCAAGATCGTCACCAGCCGGCTTGGCGCCGATCGGTTCCGCGTCGCCGGCACCGCCGAATTCAACGGCTTCAACCGCGACGTTCGCGCCGACCGTATCCGTCCGCTCGTGGACTGGGTGCGGCGCAACTTCCCGGCTGTGGACACGTCGCGGATCGTGCCATGGGCCGGGCTGCGCCCGATGATGCCGAACATGATGCCGGTCGTTCGCGCCGGACGCCTGGCCGGCGTGTTCTACAACACCGGCCACGGTCATCTCGGCTGGACCCTCTCGGCCGCAACGGCCCAGATGGTCGCCCAGGCCGTCGACGACTGGCACGAGCCCGCCGCGCGCCCGGCCGCGCCCTCAATTCGTCTCGAAGCCGAGGCCGCACCGTCATTATTAGCAGCCGCGCCGGCCGGTCCGCCCCTTGCTCCGGCGCAGCCATTGGCACACTATTTGCCCGGTCGGGGCGGGTCCTCAGGCCAACTTTCCGGTCAAGACGACAGGCGCACATGATGCAGATGACGGGAACAATGGACGCGTTGAGGCCGCGCGAAGGCCTGAAGGCCAGCGCCAGTCTCGGGCCCGGCCCCCACCCCGTTCCGTAGCCGGAGACAGTAATGCTCGGATATCTCGTTCGCCGCGTGCTCGCTGCCGTGCCTGTCATGGGCGTGGTGGCGCTGTTCGTATTCCTGCTGCTGCGGATCACGCCGGGCGACCCCGCCGCCATCATCGCCGGCGATAACGCGACCCCGGCGCAGCTCGAGCGCATCCGCACCTCGCTCGGCCTCAACGAGCCGCTCTATGTGCAGTTCTTCACCTGGGTCAACAAGCTGCTGCATGGCGATCTCGGCGTGTCCCTGATCTCCAACGTGCCCGTGCTGAAGATGATCGGCCAGCGCGTCGAGCCGTCGATCTCGGTCGCGCTCGCCACCATCATTCTTGCCGTGCTCATCGCCGTTCCGCTCGGCGTGATCGCGGCGTGGAAGCACGGCACCTGGATCGACCGCTTCGTGATGGGGCTGTCGGTGCTCGGCTTCTCGGTGCCGGTGTTCGTGATCGGCTATGTGCTGATCCAGGTGTTCGCGATCGACCTGCGCTGGCTGCCGGTGCAGGGCTTCAAGAGCATCACCGCAGGCTTCGGCCCGTTCCTCGAGCGCATCATCCTGCCGACTCTGACGCTGTCCTTTGTCTATGTCGCGCTGATCGCGCGCATGACCCGCGCGGCGATGCTCGACGTCATGGGTGAGGATTTCATCCGCACCGCGCGCGCCAAGGGCATCGGCGAAGCCGCGGTGCTGTTGCGCCATGGCCTGCGCAACGCGGCGGTACCGGTGATCACCGTGATCGGCACCGGCTTCGCGCTCCTGATCTCGGGCGTGGTCGTCACCGAAAGCGTCTTCAACCTGCCGGGCATCGGCCGCCTCACTGTGGACGCGGTGCTGGCGCGCGACTATCCGGTGATCCAGGCGATGATCCTTCTGACGTCGCTGATCTATGTCACGGTCAATCTGCTGATCGACGTCGCCTACACGCTGCTCGATCCACGAATCCGATACTAGGGATTAGGTACCAATGGCGATCGACACCCTTCCCGAGCCGTCGCTTCCGATCACGACGCCGTTGCGGCCGAAGTTCGGCTTTCTGACCGCGACCCCGATCATCACGGTCGCGACCATCCTGCTGGTCCTGATCGTCGCGATCTCGGTGCTGGCGCCCTGGATCGCGCCGCACGATCCGCTGCAGCTTGCCCCTGCGCTGCGGCTCAAGCCCTCGAGCCCGCAATTCCTGCTCGGCACCGACGGCTACGGCCGCGACCTGCTCTCCCGCGTCATCTATGGCGGACGGATCTCGCTCCTGATCGGCGTCGGCTCTGCGATCTTCTCGGTCGTGGTCGGGCTCGCGATCGGGCTGGTCTCCGGCTTCTTCAAATGGGTTGACGCGGTGCTGATGCGCATCATGGACGGCCTGATGGCGATCCCGAGCATCCTGCTTGCGATCGCCGTGGTCTCGCTGTCGGGCGCGAGCGTCATGACCGTCCTGATCGCGATCACCATTCCCGAAGTGCCGCGCGTGGCGCGCCTGGTCCGCTCGGTCGTGCTGGCCGCGCGCGAGGAGCCCTATGTCGAAGCCGCGATCTCGCTCGGCTCCAGCCTGCCCAAGATCATGTGGCGGCACCTGATGCCGAACACGGTCGCGCCGCTGATCGTGCAAGGCACGTACGTCTGCGCCTCCGCCATTCTCACCGAGGCGATCCTGTCCTTCCTCGGCGCCGGCATCAGCCCGGAGACCCCGACCTGGGGCAACATCATGGCCGAGGGCCGCGCCTACTTCCAGATCAAGCCGTCGCTGATCTTCTGGCCGGGCCTGTTGCTCTCGATCGCCATCCTCAGCATCAACCTGGTCGGCGACGCCGCACGCGATGCGCTCGATCCCCGCATGAAGCAGCGCGAAGGCGGGAAGTGATGGGAGTGCAGAGAATTCCGTCATTGAGAGCGAAGCGGCCGAGCGCAACACACTCCGTCATTCCGGGGCGGTGCGAAGCACCGAACTCTGGTGTGCTGTTGCACACCCGAGAATCTCGAGATTCCGGGTTCGCCTCTTCGAGGCGCCCCGGAATGACGGTGGAGAAATGAACGTATGACCGACACCATCCTCGACATCCGCGATCTCGTCGTCAGCCTCGGCAACAAGCCGGATGCCAGGCGCATCATCGACCGCATCTCGCTCCAGGTCGGCGCCGGCGAGACGCTGTGCGTCGTGGGCGAAAGCGGCTCGGGCAAATCCGTCACCTCGCTCACCACGATGGGCCTGCTGCAGAAGGGCACGCTGGTGCCGACCGCAGGCAGCGTGAAGCTGGTCGGCGAGGAGCTGCTGACCGCGAGCGAAGGCCGGCTGCGGCAGCTGCGCGCCACCCGGATGGCGATGATCTTCCAGGAGCCGATGACGGCGCTCAACCCGGTGGTGCCGGTCGGCCGCCAGATCGACGAGGTGCTGCGCGCCCACACCCGTCTCGATGCGCGGGCGCGGCGCAAGAGGATCCTCGACATGATGGAGCAGGTCCGCCTGCCCCAGGTCGAGCGCATCTTCGCCTCCTATCCGCACCGGCTTTCCGGCGGCCAGCGCCAGCGCATCATGATCGCGATGGCGCTGGTGCTGGAGCCGAAGCTCTTGATCGCGGACGAGCCGACCACCGCGCTCGACGTCACCACCCAGAAGCAGATCCTGACCCTGATCCGCGACCTGCAGCGCGACCACGGCACCGCCGTGCTGTTCATCACCCACGACATGGGCGTGGTCGCCGAGATCGCCGACCGCGTCGCCGTGATGCGCCAGGGCCGCCTGGTCGAGACCGGCGCGCTCGACACCATCCTGCGCAAGCCGGCGATGGACTATACCCGCAACCTGCTCGCGGCGGTGCCGAGCCTCGTGCCACGCGCGCCGCGGCCTGAGACGCAGGAGCCGATCGTGCTCGAGGCCAACGAGCTCGGCAAGGTCTATCGCGAGCGCTCCTTCCTCGGCAAACCGCGCGAGGTCCATGCCGCCGACAACGTCACGCTGACGCTGCGCAAGGGCCGTACGCTCGGCATCGTCGGCGAAAGCGGCTCGGGCAAGTCGACGGTGGCGCGCTGCATCGTGCGCCTGATCGATCCGACCTCCGGGGGCATCCGCCTGGTCGGCCGCGAGATCTCCGATCTGTCGCGCCGGCTGCTGCAGCCGCACCGCCAGCGCATCCAGATGATCTTCCAGGATCCCTACCGCTCGCTCAATCCGCGCATCACGACCGGCGAGAGCATCGCCGAGGGCCCGATCAATTACGGCGTGCCGCGCGAGAAGGCGCTCGCCCGCGCCCGCGAGCTGCTCGAGCTGGTGGGGCTGCCGGCCGACGCCGTCACTCGCTATCCGCACCAGTTCTCCGGCGGCCAGCGCCAGCGCATCGCGATTGCCCGCGCGCTCGCGCTCGATCCCGCCGTGCTGGTCGCGGACGAAGCGGTCTCCGCGCTCGACGTCTCGGTGCAGGCGCAGGTGCTGGACCTGCTCGACGAGATCCAGAAGCGGCTCGGCATTGCGCTGCTCTTCATCACCCACGATCTGCGCGTCGCAGCCCAGATCTGCGACGACGTCGTTGTGATGCAGAACGGCAAGGTGGTGGAACAGGGCCCCGCCGGGGAGATCCTCACCAACCCGCAGCAGCCCTATACCCGCGCCCTGCTCGAAGCCGCCCCCGGCCGCGGCTGGGATTTTGCCAATTTCCGCCCGGTGGGCGAAGCGGCGGTGGCGTAGGGCACAGTTCATCCGCACCGTCCATTCCGGGGTGGTGCGAGGCAATGAATGCCGTCATTCCGGGGCGCGCGAAGCGCGAACCCGGAATCTCGAGATTCCAGGTTCGGTGCTACGCACCGCCCCGGAATGACGGAGTCAAAGGCCGCACGCTCATACACCATGCAAAAGTGGAATGCTCCGCGCCTTGCGCCGGTTGCAACGACGGGGCTAACGTCGCCCGCCAAACGTAACCTCGAGACCTCCTTGATGACACGCATCGCGATCGGCGGCTTTCTGCACGAAACCAACACTTTCGCGCCGAGCAAAGCGACTTACGACGACTTCATGCATGGGGGCGGCAAGGCCTCGATCGCCGACGCGGCCAACGTCCTGACGACGATGCGCAACATCAATGCCGGACAGGCCGGCTTCATCGATGTCGCGGAGGCCAAGGGCTGGGCGGTGGTTCCGACCGTCGCCTGCCATGCCAGCCCTTCCGCCCATGTCACCGAGGATGCGTTCGAACGGATCGTCGGCGTCATGATCGATCGCATCAAGGCGGCCGGACCGCTCGACGGCGTCTATCTCGACCTGCACGGCGCCATGGTGACCGAGCATCTCGACGACGGCGAAGGCGAGATTCTGGCGCGCGTGCGCAAGGTGATCGGCCCGGGCGTGCCGCTGGTCACGAGCCTCGATCTCCACGCCAACGTCACGCCCGAGATGATGGCGAACGCCGACGCCCTGATCGCCTATCGGAAATATCCGCACACCGACATGGCGGAGACCGGCCGCGCCTCGGCACAGCATCTCGCATTGCTCTTGAATGGCCAGCGCTTCGCCAAGGCGTTCCGGCAGCTTCCGTTCCTGATTCCGATCAGCTGGCAATGCACCAACGACCAGCCCGCCAAGGGCATCTATGAGACGCTCGCGGCGCATCAGAGCGAACAAGTTCCGACGCTGTCGTTCGCGCCGGGCTTTCCGGCGGCCGACTTCATCCATTGCGGGCCGAGCGTGTTTGCATACGGACGCACGCAAGCCGACGCCGACGCGGCTGCGGACGCGATTGCGGCGCTGGTGACCGGCCACGAGACCGATTTCGCCGGCACCATCTATTCGCCCGACGACGGCGTGCGCCATGCCATGGAGCTTGCGAAGCAAGCCACCAAGCCGATCGTGATCGCCGACACCCAGGACAATCCGGGCGCCGGCGGCGATTCCAACACCACGGGCATGCTGCGCGCGCTGGTGCGCAACCGCGCGCAACGCGCCGCGATCGGCATGATCTATGATCCGGACGCGGCGCTGGCAGCGCACGCCGCCGGCAAGGGCGCGACGGTGACGCTGTCGCTCGGCGGCAAATCCAATATTCCAGGCGATGCGCCGTTCGAGGAAAGTTTCGTTGTCGAGGAACTGTCCGATGGCAGGTTCGTCGCACCGGGACCGTTCTACGGCGGCCGCAAGATGCATATGGGACCATCAGCCGCTTTGCGGATCGGCGACATCCGCGTCGTCCTCGTCTCGCACAAGGCCCAGCTCGCCGACCAGGCGATGTACCGCTTCGTCGGCATCGAGCCGACCGAGCAGGCGATCCTGGTCAACAAGAGCTCGGTGCATTTCCGCGCCGATTTCGAGCCGATCGCCGAAAAGCTGTTGATTTGCGCCGCGCCCGGGCCGATGTCAGCCGATCCCGCCACCCTGCCCTGGACGCGGTTGCGTCCGGGAATCCGCGTCAAGCCGAACGGCCCCGCGTTCAAAACCTGAAGCACGACCATTTCAACCGGACCAGAGAGACATGCCGACCATCGACCGCATCCAAGGCTACGCCGACGAGCTGACCGCCATTCGCCGCGACCTCCACGCCCATCCCGAGATCGGGTTCGAGGAGGTGCGCACCTCCGGGATCGTCGCCGAGAAGCTCGCGCAGTGGGGCATCGAGGTGCATCGCGGCCTCGGCGGCACCGGCGTCATCGGCGTGCTCAAGGGCAAAGGCGATGGGGCCAAGCGCATCGGCCTGCGTGCCGACATGGATGCGCTGCCGATGGAGGAGAACACCAACCTGAAATGGCGCTCCACCATTCCCGGCCGCTTCCACGGCTGCGGCCATGACGGCCACACCACCATGCTGCTCGGCACCGCGCGCTATCTGGCCGAGACCCGGAATTTCGACGGCACCGTGCACTTCATCTTCCAGCCTGCGGAAGAAGGCCTCGGCGGCGCCCGCGCCATGATCAAGGACGGGCTGTTCGAGAAATTTCCCTGCGACGAGATCTATGGCCTGCACAACGCGCCCGATCTCAATCACGGCGAGATCGCGATCCTGCCGGGCCCGGCGATGGCCGGCGCGGATTTCTTCGACATCGTCATTCAGGGCTATGGCGCCCATGGCGCGATGCCCGAGCGCTCCAAGGACGCGGTGATCATCGCCATGACGGTCGCGCAGGCGCTGCAGAGCATCGTCAGCCGCAACGTCGATCCGATGCATCCGGCGGTGCTGTCGATCACCCAGATCCATGCCGGCTCGGCCTATAACGTGATCCCGGGCGAGGCGCGGCTCTGCGGCACCGTGCGCGCGTTTTCGGATGAAGCGCGCGCGCTGATCCGCGAGCGCATGCGCGCGATCTGCGCGGGCGTGGCGACCGCCTTCAATTGCGAGATCACGGCCGACATCCGCGACACGTTCAGCGTCCTGATCAATCAGGAGGAGCAGTCCAGGGTGGTCGAGGAGGTCGCGCGCACCGTCGTCGATCCCGCCAAGGTCTTCACCCGCTCCAAGCCCAAGATGGGCAGCGAGGATTTCGCCGACATGATGCAGGCGGTTCCCGGCGCCTATTTCTGGATCGGCCATGACGGCTCGGTGCCGGTGCACAATCCCGGCTACGTGCTCGACGACAAGATCCTGCCGATCGGCGCCAGCATGCTCGCCCGCATCATCGAAACCCGGCTTCCGGCAGGCTCCCATGCATAGCGAGGGAAGCGACGAGACCGTCACCTCGCTGCACGATCTGTCCGCCGTCGACATCATCGCCGGCTATCGTGCCAAGCAGTTCTCGCCCTCCGAGGTCATGGAGGAGGTGCTGGCGCATGTCGCGACCTGGGAGCCGCATATCAAGGCGCTCTATGCCTTCGATCCCGACGGCGCGCGCGCCGCTGCGAAGGCCTCGACCGACCGCTGGCAAAAGGATGAGAAGACCGGCGTGCTGGACGGCGTGCCCGTCACCATCAAGGACAATATCGCAACCAGGGGCCAGCCGGTGCCGCTGGGCGCGGCCAGCGTCAAGCTCGTGCCTGCGGCCGCCGACGCGCCGCCCGCGGCGCGGTTGCGCGAGGCCGGCGCGATCATCTTCTCCAAGACCACCATGCCGGACTACGGCATGCTGTCGTCCGGGCTCTCCAGCTTCCATCCCTTGACGCGCAATCCCTGGGATCTGTCGAAGAATCCCGGCGGCTCGAGCGCGGGCGCCGGTGCGGCCGCCGCAGCCGGCTATGGTCCCCTGCATCTCGGCACCGACATCGGCGGCTCGGTGCGGCTGCCGGCCTGCTGGTGCGGGCTTGTGGCGTTGAAGCCTTCGCTCGGGCGCATCCCGATCGATCCGCCCTATGTCGGCCGCGTCGCAGGTCCCATGACGCGGATCGTCGACGATGCCGCGCTGATGATGAGCGTGCTGTCCAAGCCCGACCGGCGCGACGGCATGAGCCTGCCGCCCGACGACATCCACTGGAAGTCGCTGGAGAAGTCGCCGCGCAAGCTCAGGCTCGGGCTGATGCTCGATGCCGGCACCGGGCAGGCGCTGGAGAGGCCGGTGCGCGAGGTCGTGGTGAAGGCCGCGAAAGCCTTCGAATCCGCGGGCAGTGTCGTCACCGAGATCGACGGCATCCTCACCCGCGAGATGCTCGACGGGCTCGACAATTTCTGGCGCGCCCGCATGTGGGACGATCTGTCGAAGCTTGAGCCGGCCGAGCGCGCCAAGGCGCTGCCCTACATCGTGCAATGGGGCGAGCGCGGCGCGAAGCTGTCGGGCGTCGAGGTGATCCGCGGCTTCAACGCCACCATGGCGATCCGCGCTGCGGCTGCAAAACTGTTCTGCGATGTCGACTATGTGATCTCGCCGGTATCGCCTGTTGTGAAATTCCCGGCCGAGTTCGCCTCCCCGCTCAACGATCCCGAAAGGCCGTTCGAGCACATCACCTACACCGTGCCGTGGAACATGGCGGAGAACCCGGCCGTCTCCATCAACGGCGGCTATGATGCCGACGGTTTCCCGATCGGCGTGCAGATCATCGGCCGCCGCTTCGACGACCTCGGGGTGCTGGCGATGGCCAAGACCTTCGAGAGCCTGCGCGGCCCGCAGCGCCCCTGGCCAAGCCCGCCGAAGACGTAGTTACATCCGTCGTTCCGGAGCACGCGAAGCGTGAACCCGGAACCTCGAGATTCCGGGTTCGGTGCTTCGCACCGCCCCGGAATGACGGTGCCAAAAATAAACAGAGGAAACACCCATGGCCTACGAGACCATCACCTACCAGGTAGCCGAGAACATCCTCACCATCACGTTGAACCGGCCGGACAAGCTCAACGCCTTCAACGCGACCATGCAGCAGGAATTGATCGACGCCTTCGACCAGGCCGACAAGGATGACGAGATCCGCGCCATCATCGTCACCGGGGCCGGCCGCGCCTTCTGCGCCGGTGCCGACCTCTCCTCCGGCGCCAACACCTTCGACCGCGACGCGCGGCGCGGACCGGTCAAGCGCCTGGCCGACGGCAAGGTCGACTACAGCGACGCCAATGTGCGCGACGGCGGCGGCCAGGTCACCTTGCGCATCTTCAAGAGCCTGAAGCCCGTGATCGCGGCCGTGAACGGAGCCGCGGTCGGCATCGGCGTCACCATGCAGCTTGCCATGGACATCCGCATCGCCTCCTCCGAGGCGCGCTTCGGCTTCGTGTTCTCCCAGCGCGGCATCGTGCCCGAGGCGGCCTCCAGCTGGTTCCTGCCGCGCATCGTCGGCATCTCCCAGGCGCTCGAATGGTGCTACACCGGCCGCGTCTTCCCGGCGCAGGAGGCGCTCGCCGGCCGTCTCGTCAGCAAGGTCGTGCCGCCGGACGAACTCCTGCCGACCGCACGCGCTTTGGCGCGCGAGATCGCGGCCAAGACCGCGCCGGTGTCGGTCGCGCTGATCCGCCAGATGATGTGGCGCATGCTCGGCGCCGACGATCCCATGGAAGCCCACAAGGTCGACAGCCGCGGCATCTACACGAGGGGCCGCTCGGACGACGTCAAGGAAGGCGTGACGGCGTTTCTGGAGAAGCGCCCGGCCGTGTTCAAGAACAAGGTCTCGACGGACATGCCGGACTATTTCCCGTGGTGGGACGAGCGGGAGTACGAGTAACTCCGGAAGGCCGCCGCAGTTTGGAGGGTGGACACGGGAGCGTAAGCGACGTGCCCACCATCTTGCTCCGGCTCCGGGCCGGTGCGCACGCTATGCTTTGCCCACCCTACGGATTATCGCAAACCGTCCCGACGCTCTCTCCGTTCCCTCCCCCCTTGCGGGGGAGGGTCAGGGAGGGGGGTAGCCCCGGGTTCGGTGCGCGTGGAACCCCCTTCCCCCAACCCTTCCCCGCAAGGGGGAAGGGAGCCGGCGATGGTGCCCACCTCACACGATGCCCGACTTCCTCCGGGCATGACCATCGACTAACCCATCACCAGCGCCACGCGTCCGATCGCCTTGCGCTCGATCAGCAGCCGCATCGCGCTCGCAAACTCTTCCAGCGGCAGGCGGTGCGAGATATTGGGGCGGATGCGGCCCTGCTCCGCCCATTGCAGCAACGCCTGTTGCCGCACCGCGCCGAGCGCGGGGTTCTTGCGCGCGGCTTCGCCAGCGCGCACACCAAGCACACTCGCGCCCTTGATCAGCACCAGATTGGTGCGGGCAAGCCCGATGCCGCCGGTGAAGCCGATCACGAGCAGCCGCGCGCCCCAGGCGATGCAGCGCAGGCTGTTCTCGAAAATCTCTCCGCCGACGGGATCGAACACCACGTCGGCGCCGCGCCCGTCGGTGATGCGCTTGACGGCATCGCGGAACGGCTCGCGCGCATAGAGCACGAGATGATCGGCGCCGCGCGCTTTCGCGACCGCGAGCTTCGCCTCCGACGACGCGGCCGCGATCACGGTCGCGCCGAGCAGCTTGCCCATCTCGACCGCAGCGAGCCCGACGCCGCCGCCGGCGCCATGCACCAGCAGCACCTCGCCGGCCGCGAGCTGCCCGCGGTCGACCAGCGCATGATAAGCAGTGCCATGGGCGGCCAAAAAGGTCGCGCCCTCTGCATAGTCGAAATTGTCAGGCATTCGTGTGAGCTGCGCAGATGCAACGACGGCTTCGTCGGCATAGGCGCCATGGCGCATCTTGACGATCACCCTGTCGCCAACCGCCGCGCGCGCGGCGCCGTCCACTTCGACCACATCGCCCGCGGCCTCGACCCCCGGCGTGAACGGCAGCTCCGGCTTGAGCTGGTACTCGCCCGCTGCCATCAAAATGTCGGGGAAGTTGATGCCGGCCGCGCGGATCGCAACCCGCACCTCGCCCTCGCGCAAGGGGCGCGAGGCGACCTGTTCCAGCCGCAGCCGCTCGGGCGGGCCGAGCTCGCGGCAGACCACCGCCCTCGGCATCAGGCCGCGCGCTCCCTGGCGCGGGCGAGCGCTTCGCGCACCAACGGCAGGCGGTCGTTGCCGAAATACATGTCGGTCTTGTCGAGGAAGATGGTCGGCGAGCCGAAGCCGCCGCGCGCCATCACCTCGTCGGTGTTGGCCTTGAGCTGATCCTTGATCGATTGCTGCGCAATGCCGGCGAAGAATTTCTCGGCATCGACGCCGACGCGCCGGCACACCTCGGCCAGCACGGTGTCCTGCGAGATGTCCTGGTCCTCGCCCCAATAGATCTCGAACACCGCGCGCGCGAACGGCACCATGTCCTTGCCCAGCAAAATGCAGCCGCGCATTGCCTTGACGCTGTTCACCGGGAACACCGTCGGCCGCATCTTGATGGCGAGCCCCGCGGAGCGCGCCCAGTCCGCCATGTCCTTCTTCTGGTAGGCGAGCTTGGCCGGCACCGGATTCTCCCTGGAGGCATAGACGCTGGGGTTGATGCTGTTGAAGATGCCGCCGACCAGGATCGGCCGCCACGAGATCTCCTCGCCGAACTCTTTCGCAAGCGGCTGGATGTTGTGGAAGGCGAGATAGGTCCAGGGGCTGGAGCAGTCGAAGAAGAATTCGATCATGGGTGTTTCCTTTGTTCGTTCTAACTTGGCTCTTGCACCGTCACCCTGAGGTGCCCGCGTCAGCGGGCCTCGAAGGGCGACGGCCCGTGTGCTAGCAGCGGGGCCGCTCATCCTTCGAGGCTCGCTAGCGCGAGCACCTCAGGATGACGGATTTGAAAGTCTTCACTTGTTCGGTTGACACTGACGATCACTTCCTCTCCGCCATCTCCTTGGCGCGATCCCCGAACATGTTGCGCCGCGCCTCCTCGTCGAAGGGCTCCTTGACGAACTTGCCGATCGCAAGCCCCGCCTGCACCTGCGGCCGCGCCCGCACCTCGGCGTACCAGCGCTTGATGTTGGGATAATCGTCGAGCGAAAAGCCCTGCGCCTTGTGGGTCATGGTCCAGGGGAAGCAGGCCATGTCGGCGATGGAATAATCGCTGCCCGCGACATAGGCGCCGGTCTTTCCGAGCTGGACGTCGAGCACGTGATAGAGCCGCGCCGCTTCGTCACGGTAGCGCTGGATGGCGTAGGGAATCTTCTCCGCCGCGTAGAGCGCGAAATGGCCGTGCTGGCCGAGCATCGGTCCGAGGCCCGACATCTGCCACATCACCCACTGGATGGTCCGCGAGCGGCCGCGCAAATCCTGAGGCAGGAAGCGGCCGGTCTTCTCGGCGAGATAGATCAGGATCGCCCCGGTCTCGAACACCGAGAACGGCTCGCCGCCATCGGCCGGCGCGTGGTCGACGATGGCAGGAATCCGGTTGTTCGGGCTGATCGCCAGGAATTCGGGGCGGAACTGCTCGCCGGCGCGGATATTGATCGGGATGACCTTGTAGGCCAGCCCGAGCTCCTCCAGCATGATCGAGATTTTCCAGCCGTTCGGCGTCGGCGCGTAATGCAGGTCGATCATGGTTTCCCCGGGCACGCCGCCCCGACGGGAGCGACTTTTGTTGTTCTGTACCTCGAGCATAAGACATGGCAGAGAAGGGCTCAATCAGCCAAAACCGGGAGGGCTCCATGCTGTTTCCAACCACCATCGCAGGCTCCTTGCCCAAGCCCGAATGGCTTGCCGAGCCCAACATCCTCTGGGCGCCGTGGAAGGCGCAAGGCGAGGCGCTCGCCCGCGCCAAGCGCGACGCGACGCTGGTCTGGCTCAAGCTGCAGGAGGATTTCGGCATCGACATCGTCACCGAGGGCGAGCAGTCGCGCCAGCACTTCGTGCACGGTTTCCTGGAGAAGATCGACGGCATCGATTTCGCCCACAAGGTCGAGATGGGCATCCGCAACGACCGCTACAAGGCGATGGTGCCGCAGGTGGTGGCGCCGTTGAAGCTGCGGGGTCGCGTGCATGCGGAGGAGGCGCGCGTCGCCCGCACGCACACCGCGCGCAAGCTGAAATTCACTTTGCCCGGCCCGATGACCATCATCGACACCATCGCAGACCGCCATTATGGCGACCGCGTCAAGATGGCGTTTGCCTTCGCCGAGCTGTTGAACCAGGAGGCGAAAGCCTTGCAGGCCGACGGCGTCGACCTGATCCAGTTCGACGAGCCCGCCTTCAACGTCTACATGTCGGAAGTCAATGAATGGGGCATCAAGGCCCTGGAGCGCGCTGCGGAAGGTCTCACCTGCGCGACCGCCGTGCACATCTGTTACGGCTACGGCATCAAGGCCAACACCGACTGGAAAGAAACGCTGGGAGCCGAGTGGCGGCAATATGAGGAGATCTTCCCCGTCATCGACAACAGCTCGATCCAGCAGGTCGCGATCGAATGCCGCAATTCGAAGGTGCCGCTGGACCTGCTGCGGCTGTTGCCGAACAAGATGGTGCAGGCCGGCGTGATCGACGTCGCCAGCGACGAGGTCGAGACCGCGGAGGATGTGGTCAGGACGATCGAGGCCGTCTTGAAGTTCGTGCCCGCGAGCAACCTGATCGCGACCACCAATTGCGGCATGGCGCCGATGCGGCGAGAGATCGCGGAAGCGAAACTCGCCGCATTGGGCTCCGGCGCGAAACTGGCGCGGCAGAAGCTCGGCTGATGCGCGGCGTGATCCTGCTGGCCTTGCTCGCGGCGGCGGCAGGCCGCGCGCAGGCCGCCGACGACCGCACACTGCTCGATCATTGCAAGGCGCTGGTGGCGCAGGCGCCCGCGAGCGACAGCGCCGAGATCCGGCACTGCCGGCAGGTCATCAAGGAATGGACGCTGCGGGATTCCCGCATGAGCGTCGACGAGAACGGCCGGCCGCTGCGCTGACGGCTACAGGCTCGCGCTTGGATGCAGCACGGGCCGATACCCCGCCAGGAATGCGCGCAGGGTCGAGGGCGGCGTCAGCAGCATCGGGTGCTGCAGCGCGCTCGCAAGCTCGCTGTAGCCTTGCGGCGACCAGCGCAGCGCCCTGCCCTGCGCGATGAGAAAACTCTCGGCGCCCGCCTGCACCATGGCGCCGTCGGGCAGTTTTGCGATAGGCATCGGCAGCGCATGCAGCCGCTTGTTGCGGCCATCCAGCCGTTCGTGGTGCAGCACCGCATCGATGTCAGGCGCCAGCAACTCGCGCTTGCGGTTACCCGCCTCCCATGCGGCCCGAAACCGGTTGGCGTCGTCGCGGCGGCAGTAGAAGCATGGGCGGTGGCCGGCAGCGAACGCTGTGGCCTCGTCGAGAAAGAACAGCTCGGTCCAGCTGCGCCGCGCCATCACTTCGCGGCGGCGCCCGCGGAATTGCAGCACGCAGGTGAGCCAGGCCGGCGTCGACCAGCGCCTGCTCAGGAGGGTTTTGGTGGCGGGATCGTGGATGATGCCGCGATTGCCGACGAAGAGACCGCGCTCGGGGGTTGCGATGATGTCGCCGGTCGGGGTGACGCGGTTTTGCAGGGGCATCTTGTTTCTCCTTCTCCCCGTCCTTCACGGGGAGAAGGTCGGGATGAGGGGCTCCATCCGCGAGCTCAGTGCGCGGAGAGTCCCCCTCACCCGGATTGCATCTTCGATGCAATCCGGCCTCTCCCCGCAAGCGGGGCGAGGCAAGAAGTCACGCCGCGCCGTCGCGGATCGGGGGCTGGAACGAGAGCGCGGTGTCCCAGGGGAAGAAGATCCAGGTGTCCTGCGACACCTCGGTGATGAAGGTGTCGACCAGCGGCCGTCCCTTCGGCTTGGCGTAGACCGTGGCGAAATGTGCATCGGGCAGCAGCTCGCGCACCATTTTCCCGGTCTTGCCGGTGTCGACGAGGTCGTCGACGATCAGCAGCCCCTTGCCGGTGCCGCCGCCGAGTTTCGCGGCCTCGTCCGAGATGCCCTTCAGCACCTTGAGATCGCCCTGCTTGTCGTGGTCGTAGCTCGCGACGCAGACGGTGTCGATGATGCGGACACCCAGCTCGCGCGCGACGATCGCCGCCGGCACCAGGCCGCCGCGGGTGATCGCGATCACCGCATGGAACGGCCCGACCTCGTTGAGCCGCCAGGTCAGCGCCCGGCAATCCCGGTGGAACTGGTCCCACGACACCGGAAACGCCTTGCCTGCCCGCTCCTGGGCGCTCAGCGTCGCTTCCCCGTTCATCAGTCTCTCTCCTCAGTTGCGGCCATCGGCCGCTGTCTTGAACTGTTCCTACTAGCGGGTGATGTTCAAACCCGCCAGCATCTCCTTCACCGCATTCATCGCGGCCGCAAGCTTGTCCGGATCGCGCGAGCGCACCACGAGATTGGTGTTCGGCTTCTTGTCCTCGTCGGTGAAGGGATAGCTGCCGATGATGGTATCGGGATGGGCGGCGGCAATGGCCCTCAAGGGACCGCCGATGTCGCCCTCGCGCGCGTTGGCGCGCACGGTGTCGGACAGCATCTTCACGCCGGATTTCAGCTTGGGCGAGATGATGTCCATCATCGCCTGCATGATCGAGGGCACGCCGGCCATCACGATGACGTTGCCGAGCTTGAAGCCGGGCGCGAGGATGGTCGCGCTCTGGATCAGCTCGGCGCCGTCGGGGATCCGCGCCATGCGCAGCCGCGCCTCGTTGAGGTCCTGCTCGCTCCAGCGCTCGCGGAAGCGCGCCACGACCTCGGGGTGATGGTCGATGCCGACGCCGAACGCCTTGGCGACCGCGTCCGCGGTGATGTCGTCATGGGTCGGACCGATGCCGCCGGTGGTAAAGAGATAGTTGTAACGCTGCCGCAGCGCGTTCAAGGCGGCAATGATATCCGCCTCCTCGTCGGCGACGACGCGGACCTCCTTGAGGTCGATCCCGATATTGGTCAGGTATTCGGCGATAAAGCCGATGTTCTTGTCCTTGGTCCGTCCGGACAGGATCTCGTCGCCGATCACGAGCAAGCCGGCCGTGACGATCTCGGTCATGTCTACTCCCCAACTTTCTTTCCTCCCCC
>DATGMN010000043.1:0-137609 GCA_035293585.1 Bradyrhizobium sp.
CCGCCGGCCTTGGCGATCTCATCAGCCATCGCGTGGAGTTCGCGCGTGGCGTCCGACACCGGGCCGGTCTGGATCGAGCGCACCGTGTTGCCCGACGCCAGCGTCTGTATCGTGCCGCCCTCGACATAGTTGAGGATGGCATCGACCGCGCCCTTGCGGACCGAGGAGCCGCCGGCGTCGACGCCGCTCATGCGGGTCTGCGCCGTGAAGGGAATGAAGGTCGCTCCGAGCTCGGCCATGTCGCGGCCGCGGATGCCGTATTTCTCCTTGGCGAGCACCACGATCGAGCGCCCCTCGGGGGTCTCGTCCGCGAGCGAGGCGAGCTGCGCGGCGTCGGCGAGCTCCTGCTCGGTCACGCCGCGAACCGGACGGAAGGCGGTGGCCTGGCGGTTGCCGAGCGTGATGGTGCCGGTCTTGTCCAGCAGCAGCGTATCGACGTCGCCGGCGGCTTCGACCGCGCGTCCCGACATCGCCAGCACGTTGAAACGCACCAGGCGGTCCATGCCGGCGATGCCGATCGCCGACAACAATGCGCCGATGGTGGTCGGGATCAGCGTCACGAACAGCGCGACCAGGATCACCACCGATATCTGCCCACCGGCATAGGTTGCATAGCTCGGGATGGTGACGGTCGCGAACACGAAGATGATCGTGAGGCCCGCCAGCAGAATGTTGAGGGCGATCTCGTTCGGCGTCTTCTGCCGCTCGGCGCCTTCGACCAACCTGATCATGCGGTCGATGAAAGTCGAGCCTTGCGCGGCGGTGATGCGGACGCGGATCCAGTCGGACAGCACCTGCGTGCCGCCGGTCACGGCCGAGCGATCGCCGCCGGACTCGCGGATGACAGGCGCGGACTCGCCCGTGATCGCTGCTTCATTGACCGAAGCCACGCCCTCGATGATCTCGCCGTCGGAGGGGATGATGTCCCCAGCCTCGACCAGCACGATGTCGCCGACCTTCAGGCTGGTGCCGGGCACCATCCGGTAGGTGCCTTCGGAGCCCGACAACAGCTTGGCCTGGCTTTCGGTGCGGGTCTTGCGCAGCGACTCCGCCTGCGCCTTGCCGCGGCCTTCCGCGACGGCTTCGGCGAAATTGGCGAACAGCACGGTGAACCAGAGCCAGAGAATGATCTGGAAGGTGAAGCCGAGGCTCGCACCGCCGGTCAGGAGATCGCGCAGGAAGATCACGGTGGTGAGCGCGGCCACGATCTCGACCACGAACATCACGGGGTTCTTCATCATCAGGCGCGGATCGAGCTTGACGAAGGACGCCTTGATCGCGGGGACCACGATCTTCGGATCCAGCATCGTCGCGGCCGGAGTACGCTTTTGCAGTTTGGTGGTTTCCATGGAGGTCACTCCGAAACTATTCGCTTCAGTACAGCGAGCCGGCGGTCATCGCGAGGTGCTCGACGATCGGGCCGAGCGCGAGCGCCGGGAAGAAGGTCAGGCCGCCGATGATCAGGATGACGCCGACGACGAGGCCGACGAACAAGCCGCCCGTGGTCGGGAAGGTGCCGGCCGACGGCGGGATCGACTTCTTGCCGGCCAAGGAGCCCGCAATCGCCATCGCCGGCACGATCATGAAGAAGCGGCCGACGAACATCGCGCTTGCCAGCGTGAGGTTGTAGAAGAAGGTGTTGCCGGTGAGCCCAGCGAAGGCGGAGCCGTTATTGCCGGTCGACGATGTATAGGCGTAGAGCACCTCGGTGAAGCCATGCGGCCCCGCATTGGCCATCGAGGCCACCGCCGGCGGGAACACCACGGCGACCGCGGTCCAGCCAAGATACATCAAGGGCAGGACCAGGATGGCGAGCATCGCCATCTTGACCTCGCGCGCCTCGATCTTCTTGCCGACATATTCCGGCGTGCGGCCGACCATCAGGCCCGCGACGAAGATCGACAGCACGACGAACAGCAGCATGCCGTAGAGGCCAGCGCCGACGCCGCCGACGATGATCTCGCCGAGCTGCATATTGATCAGCGGGATCATGCCGCCGAGCGCGGTGAAGCTGTCATGCATGGCGTTGACCGCGCCGCAGGAGGCGTCGGTGGTGACCACCGCAAACAGCGAGGACGCGACGATGCCGAAGCGGACTTCCTTGCCTTCCATGTTGCCGCCGGTCAGCCCCAGCGCCTGCATCATCGTGGTGCCGTTGGACTCGGCCCAATAGGTCACTGCGACGCCGGCGAGAAACAGCACACCCATCACGGCCAGGATCGCCCAGCCCTGGCGCTGGTTGCCGACCATGCGGCCGAATACGTTGGTGAGCGCGGCGCCGAGCGCGAAGATCGAGATCATCTGCACGAAATTCGACAACGCGGTCGGGTTCTCGAAGGGATGCGCGGCATTGGCGTTGAAGAAGCCGCCGCCATTGGTGCCCAGCATCTTGATCGCGACCTGGGAGGCGACGGGGCCGACCGCGATGGTCTGCTTGGCGCCTTCGAGCGTGGTGGCGTCGACATAATCGCCGAGCGTCTGCGGCATGCCTTGCCAGACCAGGAACAGCGCATAGACGATGCAGATCGGCAGCAGCACATAGAGCGTGCAGCGCGTCACATCGACCCAGAAGTTGCCGACGGTGCGCACTGACGCCCGCGAAAAGCCGCGGATCAGCGCCAGCGCCAGCGCGATGCCGGTCGCCGCCGAAAGGAAGTTCTGGTGCGTGAGCGCCACCATCTGCACGAGATAGGAGAGCGTGCTCTCGCCGCCGTAGTTCTGCCAGTTGGTGTTGGTGATGAAGCTGATCGCCGTGTTGAAGGAGAGATCCTCCGCCACGGCCGATTGGCCGGCCGGATTGAACGGCAAGCTCGCCTGCAGACGCATCAGGGCATAGATGATCAGGAAGCCGCCGACATGGAACAGCAGCATGGCGACCGTGTAGGTCAGCCAGTGCTGCTCGCGCTTCTCGTCGACGCCGCCGATCCAGTAGATCGCGACCTCGACCGGGCGCAGCACCGGCGACAGGAAGGTGCGCTCGCCGTTGAAGACGCGCGTCATGTACCAGCCCAGCGGCTTGGTCAGCGCAACGATGATGACGCAATAGAGAAGGATTTGAAGCCAGCCGATAGCGGTCATGGAGGTGAGCCTTCAGGAGATGCGCGAAGCACGCCGGGAAACGGTCTTAGAACCGTTCCGGGCGAAGCAAGGCGTAGGTCAGGTAGATCAGCAGGCCGATCGAGACGAGGCCCGCGAGCGAATAGTCGAATATCATGGCACGCTCCGTTACAGCCGTTCGCAGGCGTAGGTGTAGCCAATCGCGGCGGCGAACAATAACAGCGCAAGGGCCACCATCAGGACGTCCATCATGGCACACTCCGAGTTGTGCTTGTTTTCCGAGGCAACTCTCACACAGATACAGGACAGCGGATTGCGCCATATCAACACTTGCGCAGCCCACACATCCTGCGTCCGGGTCATATTGCAGCGCATGAAGTGCCATTCCGCTCATATGTTTTCGAGCCTGAGGCGACGGCGATGTTATAGGAATCTCATAAAGACGGAGCTGCCGGCCCTGGTCACGCCGGTCTGCTTGCAGCTCCCGCCGACCGATCTCGAGGGCTTACTCGAACGGCAACAAGCTGCGTTGGCACGGCTTTATGCCGCGCTTATTTCTCGATGGTCGTCCCCATCTCGCATTTAAATGGCGTTCTCGTCATCTTCGGAGAAGATCCTCAGCATCGAGGGTCGCTCCGCCATTCGTGAAGATGAGATGAAGCCATGCGGGGAAACTTGCAACAAGACGACGAGATTTTGCTTCCCGATCGGCTCCGCGACGCGCGCGGCGTTACCGCGCCGCTGGTCCGCGACGTGATTGAACTCGTCTGCCGGCGCCATTCGCATCCGGGGCAAGCCAATACGATCGCGCGCATCGAGCGGCTGATGGTGGCGGAAGCCTGGATCGAGCTCGCGCTGGCATTGCTCGATCTTGAACTGCCGCAATGGCAACTGCGCCGGCTCGCCTATGACGGCGGCGAATGGCACTGCGCGCTGTCACGCCGGCGGGAAGTGCCGGAGTGGCTCGACGAGGCGGTGGAAGCAAGTCATTCCGATCTGCCAGGCGCGTTGTTTGCGGCTTTGCTCGAGGCGCGGCGGACCGTCCGGCCCCTGGGACGGCCGAGCGTGCCGGTTGTGCCGCACGACAGCGCGGCTTGCGCGCCCCTCTGCTGCGATAATTTTGCTTAAGCGCCGGAGTTGTCCATGCGCACGCAACTGTCGCGCCCATCGCGCGCGTTCAGGTCCGGCGAGGTGATCGTCCGATTCCTGGTACGAATGATCGTGCTTATAGGCTTCGCTGCGATCGCCGGCATCGGCTTTGCGCCAGGCCTTGCCATGTTGCTGTGGATGTCGACGATCCTGAGCGCAGGCATTGCGACGTTCAAGCGCGAGCTGCCGCTTTCCGACGCCCTCAATCATTGGGACGAAGCCGTGGCCTATATTGCCCTGTGCTGCCTGATCCAGAGCCTCAGCCACGCCGCGGCGTAGCGCCAGGCTGCCTATGTCGCTCTTATGAGATCGACCTGCGCTCGCCCTCGATTTCATATCCAGGCCAACCGATAGTCAATGCGTCAAGTCAAGCATGCTCGCCATGGCATCGGCTTTTCGAGCATGCGATCTCTGGAAGGACCACCAACGTGAAGCTTGTCGAACCTCCCTCGTGCAGTCCCGCTGTATCCACCGTCGTCTTCATCGGCCGCAACCGCAGGGGCGACTGGGTCGCCCGCGAACAGAACGGCCTGTTCGGCGGCCTCTTCGTCAACCGCGCACAGGCCGTCAAATATGCGCTGTTCGAAAATGGCCGCCATCCCGAAACAATCGTCGAGCTGTCGCGCGAGGTCGAGCTCGATATTCCGGGCATCCTGACCGGCGCAAGGCACACAGCCTGACTGGGCAAATTCAGGGGGATGCAATGATGGAGCCTTGCTGTGCATCGGACTTTGCATCAGACCTTCCATCGGATCTGGAGCAGGTCGTCGACACCATGATTGCGCTGACGCAACTGTCCCAGCTGGATGGGGCCCTCGTCGCGGGGAGCGAAAGCATGGAGCTCTATCTCTCGCTGCGGCGGCGCGGCTTTGTTCGCGTCATAACCTCCACGATGTGTCGCACATTCAGGCGGCAATATGCGGTTGCCCTGATCGCGGCGCGGGATACGCTCACGGCGCTTGATCAGGCCTCGGCATTGCTCGGCGCCAATGCGGCCGTCGCTGTCCTGGTCGGACCGCGTGACGGCCAATTCTGCATCAAGGTGCGGGAGCGGCTGCAGCAGAGCGGTTTTCGGATCGAGGCCGGCGTGCGCTGTCATCGCGGGCTCGTGCTGTCCGCCTCCCGGCAGGGATATGCACGGATGGAAGCTGCGGCGTGATGATCATGACGTTGTCGAGTCCCTTCCCCTGGCTCGCAGGCTGCATTGCGGATCTTCCCACGCCGTTCGATGACGACGGCGAGATCGATCGGACAGCCTTCGCCCGCTTGTGCGCGCAGCAGATCGAAGCGGGCGCTCCGGCGCTGGTCGTCGGCGAGACCGCGGGCGAGGCCTCGACCCTGTCGGCGGCGGAGCAGGAATTTCTCATTCGCACCGCCGCCGAGATCGCGAACCGGCGCGCCAAGGTCATCGCCGGCGCGGGCTCGAACTCGACCGGCCAAGCCATCGAGCTTGCGCGCCGTGCGGAAGCCGCGGGCGCCGATGCGCTGATGTGCGTCGTGCCCTATTACAACAAGCCGATGCAGGCAGGCATCGCGGCGCATTTCCAGGCCATCGCGCTTTCGACCGGCTTGCCGATCGTGCTGCACGACGTGCCCTCGCGCACGGTCCGCGAGCTTGCGGACGACACGCTCGCGCGCCTCGCGGAGCGCCGCCAGTTCATCGGCCTGCGCGACGGGACGGCCGACGTCACGCGCCCGCTGCGGCTCACCGGGCGGTTACCCTGCGGCTTCCGTCTGATGTCCGGCGACGATGCGACCGCGCTTGCCTATATCGCCGCCGGCGGCGACGGCGCGATCTCCATGGTCGCAAACGTCACGCCCGACCTCTGCCGCGCCGTCCATACGAGTTTGCGGCAGGGACGGCTGCAGACCGCGCGCGACCTGCAGCGGCGGCTGACCTCGCTCCAGGCCTGTCTCGGCCGGGAGAGCCCGGCCGCCTTGAAATACGCGCTCAGCCTGCTCGGGCTGATACGTCCCACCATGCGGCTCCCGCTGGTCGGGCTCGACGAACCGTCCAGGCTTGCAGTCGCACGCGCCCTGATGGAGGTCGCCGACGAGGATCTGCCCGGTGCGACCGAGGCATGATGGCGCCCCGCCGCCCTCACCCTCACCTTGCACTTCAGTGTTTCGTTTGGAGCGGCCGACCTTCGCTTTTCGCCCGCTTTTCGCGCTGCGGTTTCATGGCTCCCACCATGCCGATCAATGGCTGCTAAATCCCTGTAAAATAAGACATCCTTCCTAGTGGGTCGGAGTTTATTCCCGTACTTTTTTTGAAAAAATTCATACCTGTTGAGGAAACCAAAGTGTCCGAGATGATACTCAATGATTGATGCTGGAAGTTATCCTCACAAAACGCGGTCGGGCGCGATGGGAATGGCGGGTCCTCGACTCCCAGGGGCAAACCATTATGGGCGCCTCCGAGAGCAGCCGGGCCGAAGCGAAGTACCAGGGTGAACGAGCCCTGTTCCTGCTGTTGATGACGACGGCAAGGACCACCACCACCCCTGGACGCCGGTCTCCCCAGACGCCGCAAGGACCGCAGCCCGCCCGCTAGAGCATTTCCGGTTCTGATTGAATCAGAACCGGGCCCCAGCTTTTGTTTTGACGCGTTTTCTTCACGCGAACCGGTATCCACTTCGCTCGAAAACGGTCTAAGCCGGCTCCGCGGCCGGCCGAGACGGCTATTCCGCCGCCGAGCGCATCTCGATGCGCTCGGCCCGCGCCGCGCAGAACTTGAACTCCGGAATCTTGCCGAACGGATCGAGCGCGGGGTTGGTCAGGAGGTTGGCGGCCGCCTCGGCGTAGCAGAATGGCATGAACACCATGTTGACGGGCACATCGCCGTCGGCGCGCACCTTGACCTCGATCGCGCCGCGGCGCGTCTCCAGGCGGATGAAGTCGCCGGGGACGAGCTGCATCCGCCGCATGTCCTTCGGCGACATGAAGGCGACGGCCTCGGGCTCGATGTCGTCGAGCACGCTGGCCCGCCGCGTCATGGCGCCGGTGTGCCAGTGCTCGAGCACCCGCCCCGTCGACAGCACCATTGGATAGTCCGCATCCGGCACCTCGTCCGGCGGACGGATATTCGCCGGCACGATCTTGCCGCGCCCGCTCTCGGTCGGGAAGCCAGTGGTGAAGATGATCTCGTTGCCGGGCCTGGTGGGATCATCGGCCGGATAGGTCACCGCCCCTTCCCGCACCAGGCGGTCCCAGCTGATGTTGTTCAGGGATGGCATCAGCGAGGCCATCTCGGTATAGACGTCGGCGGGGCCATTGTAATTCCAGTCGAGCCCCATGCGCCGGCCGATTTCCTGGATGATCCAGAGATCCTGCCTGGCATCGCCCGGCGGCTTGATCACCTCGCGCGCCAGCTGCACGCGGCGGTCGGTGTTGGTGAAGGTGCCTTCCTTCTCGGCAAAGGCCGAGGCCGGCAGGATGACGTCGGCGTGGAAGGCGGTCTCGGTGACGAAGAGGTCCTGCACCACCAGATGATCCAGCATCGCGAGCGCCTGCCGGGCATGCTGCAGGTCCGGATCGGACATCGCGGGGTTCTCGCCCTCGATATACATGCCCTTGATCTCGCCGGCATGGATCGCGTTCATGATCTCGACCACCGTGAGCCCGCGGACGGGATCGAGGTCGGTCTTCCACAGCTTCTCGAAGGCGCCGCGCATATCGTCGCGACCGACCGGCTGATAGTCCGGCAGAAACATCGGAATCAGACCGGCGTCGGAGGCGCCCTGCACGTTGTTCTGGCCGCGGAGCGGATGCAGGCCGGTGCCGGGACGGCCGACCTGGCCGGTGATCAGCGCGAGCGCAATCAGGCAGCGCGCATTGTCGGTGCCATGGACATGCTGGCTTATGCCCATGCCCCAGAAGATGATGGAGGCGCGCGAGCGCGCATAGAGCCGCGCCACCTCGCGCAAGGTCTCGGCCGGAATGCCGCAGATCGGCGCCATCTTCTCCGGCGTGAAATCCTTGATCTTGGCCTTCAGGTCCTCGAAGCCCTCGGTATAGCCGGCGATATATTGCTCGTCGGTCAGGCCCTCGGTGATGATGGTGTTGATCATCGCGTTGAGCAGCGCGACGTCCGAACCCGGCTTGAAGGCGAGATGCTTGTAGGCATGGCGCGACAGCGTCTGCCGGCGCGGATCGATCACGATCAGTTTTGCGCCCTTCTTGGCGGCGTTCTTGATGAAGGTCGCAGCGACCGGATGATTGACGGTCGGATTGGCGCCGATCACGATGATGACTTCCGCATCCAGCGCCGCCGAAAACGGCGCCGACACCGCGCCGGACGCAAGCCCCTCGAAAAGCGCGGCGACCGAGGAGGCGTGACAGAGCCGCGTGCAGTGATCGACATTGTTGGAGCCGAAGCCGGTGCGCACCAGCTTCTGGAACAGATAGGCCTCCTCGTTGGAGCCCTTGGCCGAGCCGAAGCCGGCCAGCGCCTTGACGCCCTTCTCCTCGCGGATCTTCAAAAGGCCCTTGGCCGCGATGTCGAGCGCCTCGTCCCAGGACGCCTCGCGGAAATGGGTGTAGGGATTGGCGGGATCGACCTGGTCGTTGGCGTCCTTCCTGGCATTCGGCAGCCGCACCAGCGGCTTTGTCAGGCGATGCGGGTGATGGATGTAGTCGAAGCCGAAGCGGCCCTTGACACACAGCCGGTTGTGATTGGCGGGGCCGTCGCGCCCTTCCGCATAGATCACCTTCTCGTCCTTGACCTGATAGGTCACCTGGCAGCCGACGCCGCAATAGGGGCAGAGCGAATCGACCTTGCGGTCGGCATAGACGGTGCGCGTCTGCTTGTCGTCCAGCAACGCCGCCGGCATCAGCGCGCCGGTCGGGCAGGCCTGCACGCATTCGCCGCAGGCGACGCAGGTCGATTCCCCCATGGGATCGTCGAAGTCGAACACGATCTTGGCGCCATGGTTGCGATAGGCCATGCCGATGACGTCGTTGACCTGGACCTCGCGGCAGGCGCGCACGCACAGGCCGCACTGGATGCAGGCATCGAGATTGACCCGCATCGCCGAATGACTGGCATCGAGCTCCCAGCGCTCGGCGGCGGGGAAGCGGCTCTCGGTGACGCCGGTCTTCTCGGCCCAGTGCCAGAATTTTGAATCCGGATCGTGCGAGGTCTGGCGCGCGGGCTGGTCGGCGACGAGCAGCTCCATCACCATCTTCTGCGCCGCGATCGCGCGGTCGCTGGCGGTCTTGACCTTCATGCCGACGGTCGGGGTGCGCTTGCAGGAGGCGGCCAGCACGCGCTCGCCCTCGATCTCGACCATGCAGGCGCGGCAATTGCCGTCGGGGCGATAGTCGGGCGCAGGCGAGTAGCAGAGATGCGGAATCTCCTGTCCCTGCCGCTTTGCCACCTGCCAGATGGTCTCGCCTGGTTTGGCTTCGACCGCCTTGCCGTCGAGCTCGAACTTGATCTTGGTCATTCGGCTGCGTCCTTGAACTCGTCGGGGAAGTATTTCAGGACGGAGGTTAGCGGATTGGAGGCCGCCTGGCCCAGCCCGCAGATCGACGCGTCGCGCATCGCCTGGCTCAATTCTTCGAGCAATTGCTGGTTCCAGACCGGCCGTTCCATCAGCTTCACCGCCTTCTCGGTTCCGACCCGGCAGGGTGTGCACTGGCCGCAGCTCTCATCCTCGAAAAAGCGCATCAGGTTGAGGGCCGCCGCACGCACGCTGTCCTGCTGCGACAGGATGACGACCGCCGCCGAGCCGATGAAGCAGCCGTATTTCTCCAGCGTGCCGAAATCGAGCGGGATGTCGTCCATCGACGCCGGCAGGATGCCGCCGGAGGCGCCGCCGGGCAGGTAGGCATAGAAACTGTGGCCGTCGGCCATGCCGCCGCAAAACTCGTCGATCAGCTCGCGCACGGTGACGCCGGCGGGCGCGAGTTTCACACCAGGATCCTTCACCCGCCCCGACACCGAATAGCTGCGCAGACCGACCCGGCCGTTGCGGCCGTGCCTCTTCCACCAATCCGCGCCCCGCTCCACGATCTCGCGTACCCACCAGAGCGTTTCGACATTGTTGATCAGGGTCGGCAGGCCGAACAGGCCCATCTGGAACGGATAAGGCGGCTTGTGCCTGGGCAGGCCGCGCTTGCCCTCGATGCTCTCGAGCAGCGACGATTCCTCGCCGCAGATATAGGCGCCGGCGCCGCGGCGCATGTGCAGCACCGGGCCATCAGACGGCAGTTTTGCAATCTCGCGCTCGAGGATTTCACGGCAGGCCGGATATTCGTCGCGGATATAGATGTAGACGTCGCTGGCCTCGACGATATGGGCACCGATCAGCGTCCCCTCCAGGAAGCGATGCGGGTCGCGCTCGAGATAATAGCGATCCTTGATGGTGCCGGGCTCGCCCTCATCGCCATTGACCGCCATCAGCCGCGGCCCGGGCTCGCCCAGCACCGCGCGCCATTTGCGGCCCGTGGGAAAGCCGGCGCCGCCGAGGCCGCGCAGGCTCGCATCGTCGAGCGCCTTCAGCACGTCCTCTTTGGCCAGTTCGCCCGAACGCAGACGCTGCAGCAGCTTGTAGCCGCCATCGCCGACATAGGCCGCGTAGTCGACATAAGCGGGCAGATGCGCATGGGTTTCGCCGGCATTGGCCGCGGCCAGCACATTGCCGACAGTGGCGTGGTCGATGAAATGATGCCCGACCTCGGCGACAGGCGCGGTATCGCAGCGGCCGACGCAGGGTGCGCGCACCACGCGAATGGCGGGGCCCGATTGGCTCTGCAGGTCGGCGAGCAGTTTCTCACCGCCGAGCATCGCGCAAGTCAGGGAATCGCAGACTCTGATGGTCAGCGGCGGAATGCCGGGCTCGCCCTCCTTCACGATGTCGAAATGGGCGTAGAAGGTCGCGGTCTCGAAGACCTCGGCAAAGGAGAGCCGCATCGCTTCCGCAAGTGCCGCAAGATGCGCGGCGGAAATCTGCTTGTAGGTGTCCTGGATCAGATGCAGGTGCTCGATCAGGAGGTCGCGCCGGCGCGGCCGGGCGCCGAGCAGTCGGGCGATCTCCTCGGCGGCGGTGGGATCGACCTGACGCCCCTTGGGCGTCGCCTTGGCCCGCCTGCGCCCCTCCCCGGGATGTTCGAATGACCGGACCTGGTGCACGTCTTGGCTCATGGATTGGTCCCGTTCGTTGCGTCGGCATGAGCGACTCTAAGTCCTGGCATGCCAGATGCCAATAGCAAATTCAGCCGATCCGGTAACAACTTAAAGGGGCAGACGGCAGCGCCGCCCACCCCCTCTACGCGACCGGCAGGCAGCGCGGTCCCGTCGTCAGCTCTTCTCCATGCAGTCTGACATGAAGAACCAGCGGTCGTCACCCGCCAGCCCCTTGGCCTTGGCCTCCTTGCGGCACGCCTTCATCTTGGGCCTGTTGGCGCTCCACTTCGCCTTCATCTCCCTGATCTTCGCAACGGTGAGCTTGATCCGCGAGGGCTTTGCTTCAGACGTTGCGGCCGGAGCGGCGGTCGCCGCAGGCGCGGTGCCGGTCTGGGCCGAGGTGGACTGCAGATGGGCGGTCAAGATCAGTATGGCAACGATGCAGGCCATGGCGCGAAACATGTAGGTCCCCTGACAATTCATTGAAATTTTTTTCGGACATCTTTCGAGAGCAACACCGAAGAGGGCGTGCGCCCGGCGCGCACGTCCTCCCCGGTGCGAGCAGCGATCAGAAGATCTTGATCGCGCTCTCAAGTGTCTTGTAGACGCCCCAGGCGAGCGGGATGCAAACGAACAACCAGAACAGGCCGGCCGACAGGTCGAGACCGCCCTTGCCGATGCCGAACGAGCCGTGCTGGATCGCCGCCTCGCTCTTGTCGCTCTCGGCCTGCAGCCTTGCCGCCTCTTCCTTGCTCAGGTGCCATTTGTCGTCGACGGGCCTGATCAGGAGGTTGCAAATCAGGCCGACGACCAGCAGCCCCGACAGGATGTACATGGTGCGGTCGTAGACCAATGCGCGGTCTATGCCGGCCTGCAGTTGCGCGTCGCGGATGTAGCCGACGAGGAGCGGACCGACCACGCCTGCCGTCGACCACGCCGTCAGCAACCGGCCATGGATGGCGCCGACGAATTGCGGACCGAACATGTCGGCCAGATAGGCCGGAATGGTCGCGAACCCGCCGCCATACATGGTGAGGATGACGCAGAACGCGCCGACGAACAGCAGCCGCGACCCCATATGCGCAAAGCTCGGTGCAGACGCATAGAGCGCGATGCCGAGGATGAAGAAGATGTAGTAGGTCGCCTTGCGGCCGATGTGATCGGACAGCGAGGCCCAGAAGAAGCGGCCGCCGATGTTGAACAGCGACAGCAGGCCGACAAAGCCCGCCGCGATGGTGGCGATCGCCGTCTTCTGCGCAGCGTCGAGCGCCGAGAAGCCCACTCCCGCCTTGCCGATCAGCGAGCCGGCAAAGATCTCCTGCAGCATCGGCGAGGCCATCGCCAACACGCCGATGCCGGCCGACACGTTCATGCACAGCACCATCCAGATCAGCCAGAACTGCGGCGTCTTGTGCGCATTGTTGAGATGAACGTTGTTGGTCGAGATCATGGCGTTGGACCTGCTCGGCGGCGTCCAGCCGTCCGGCTGCCAGCCGACCGGCGCCACGCGATAGGCGAAGGCGCCGATCATCATGAACACGAAATAGATCACGCCCATGCAGACGAAGGTCTGCCAGACGCCGACCGAGGTCGGGGTCTTGAAATAGTTGATCAGGAGATTGGCGAGCGGCGAGCCGATCATGGCGCCGCCGCCGAAGCCCATGATGGCCATGCCGGTCGCCATGCCGCGCCGGTCGGGGAACCATTTCACCAGGGTGGAGACCGGCGAGATGTAGCCGAGACCGAGGCCGACGCCACCGACAAGGCCGAGGCCGATCCATAGGATCCAGAGCTGATGGACATAGACGCCGAACGCCGAGATGAAAAAGCCGCCCGCCCAACACAATGCCGCGACGAAGCCGGCCTTGCGGGGCCCGGCGCGCTCCAGCCAGCCGCCGAACACCGCCGCCGACAGGCCGAGCATCACGATGCCGATGGTGAAGATGATCAACAGATTGGTCACCTGCCAGTCGCAGCTCGTGGTGAAGAGATCACCCATCACCGACGGACTGGGACAGGCCACCGACTTGTCGATGCCGATCGCGCGCGACAGCGGCAGCCAGAACACGCTCAGCCCGTAGGACATGCCAATGCACAGGTGAATGCACAGCGCGGCCGGCGGCACCAGCCAGCGGTTGAAGCCCGCTCTTGCAACCGTATGCTCACGATCAAGGATACCCGCACCGGCACCGGACACCGGGCCGGCCGTTTCAGCAGTCGCCATCATTGCCTCCACTGGCAGCCGCCCTTCGGCCGTGTCTGCCCTCGGATCCCGTCCCCAGGCTCCTTTCGGATATGCGTCAGCGCATTGCTGCTTCGCACAATCCTTTGAAACGCGCCGGGATCAAGAAAGCGCATTTCGGAACCGTCACACCCGGCGCCCTATCGGGGGCACCCACTCAACCGCCTGCCGCGATTACTACGTTGCTGTTGTTCTTCTTGTCGTCGACAGCTTGCATCGGAGGCATGACTCAACCTCCGCCACTTCGCGGTGTCAATTCGATTGGGGCAGAAGCCTGCCTTGGTGTCGATAGGCAAAAGGTCGCGACCTGCGGAAGAAGGGGCGCAGTGCATGGCTGCAGGAAGTCATCTCTTGATAGGCATGCATGGCGAAACTTCGGCTACAACAGGGCAGTATCACTTCCGTGTTGTGGCGAGCTGCACTGAATTGAGCGCTTCGATCGGGCAATTCGATCGAGCAATTCGATCTGCCAATCGCGAACAAAACTCCGTGTTCCCGCGACGCAATAAAGTCGCCGCGGCTGTTTGGCTTGCAAACCCTCTCCGCTCGGGAGCGCGCAGGGAACTCGGTGGGACGACCTTGGAAATGCCTGGCGACCGCGTCGGCATCATCGCCTCAGCCTGCGCCCTTCGCGCCATATTGCAGCACCTGTACCTTCTCCAGCGTGACGAGACCGCTCGACATCATGGCGTCAAGCGCGGGCAGGAAGGCGTCGACCTTGTCCTCGGCGTCGACGATCTCGATCACCAACGGTAGATCCTCGGACAGACGCAGGATCTTGGTGGTGTGCAGGTGGCTGGAGGCGCCGAACCCCATCGGGCCGCGCAGCACGGTGGCGCCAGCCAGATGCATTTCACGTGCTTTCAGCACGATCGCCTCATAGAGCGGCCGCCCATCGCATTGGGCGTTCTCGCCGATGAAGATGCGGAGCAGGACGGCCTGTTTCGGAATTTGCATGAGTCAGCTCCCCTTCAGGCGATTGAGACGGGCCGCGAGCGTATGGCCAAGCCACACCGCAACGAGCCAGGTGACGACCGATATCCCGATATATAGCAGCGCCGTGGGCTTCTCGCCTGCCCGCAGCAGCCTGACTGTTTCGAGGCTGAAGGACGAGAAGGTGGTATAGCCGCCGCAGAAGCCCGTCATCACGAATTGCCGCTGCCGCGCGCTCGCAAACAGCCGGCCGTCCGGCCCGCTCAGTGTGGCATAGAAGCCGATGATCAAGGAGCCGGTGATGTTGACGAACAGAGTGGGCCAGGGAAAGCCCGACACGACGGGGATGACGAGCGCGGCGATGTAGCGCGCGAGGCTGCCGAGCACGCCGCCGGCCGCCACGAAGGCGTAGAGCATGGCGGTGGTCCGCGCGTTCGACGTTGCCCTGCTACCGGTCATGATCGTGGCCCGCCCCTCACTTCAACGCATCGACCAGGACAAAGCCAAGCGAAGCTGCGCCGAGCGACAGCCCGACCGACAGAGCGACGTAAAGCCCCGCACGCCCGGCCTCCCCGTCTCGCGCCAGCGACAGGGTCTGCAGGCTGAAGGAAGAGACCGTCGTGTAGGCCCCGAGGAAGCCGGTCACCGCGAACAGCCAGGGATCCGGCTCGGCAAACAGCGAGGCGGTGTCGCTGGCGAGCCCGCCGAACACGCCGATCGCGAATGCGCCGGTGACATTGATCAGCAGCGTACCGTACGGAAAGGTCTCGCCGACCCGCCGCGCCACGACGCCGGACACGAAATAGCGCGATACCGCCCCCAGCACGCTGCCCAGGGCGACGCTGATGAAACCGCCGATCACGGGCAGACGGGTCCTTCCAGCTGCTGCTCCGCGGCAAGGATAGGCGAGTCGGCGGCCGGCCAACCAGTCGCGATTCGACTTAAGCGTCCAGCCCGTTCCATCTCACACACCTCCACGGCGACCGGCCATAATGGCCGCGCGCAAACAAACCTGCTGACCCGTGGAGGAGTTTTGGACATGCCCCTACCGACGCGGACAGCGCCTGGCAGGAGTCATCAGCCTTGCGGCGGTTATCGGGGGAACCCCATCCCCATCCAATGATGGCAAAAGGTTAGTGGAAGCCGCGAGATCGCGCAATAGCTTCGCCCGCGCGCGTGCGGCATAGAGAACGCCATCACCGGAACGCCGCGAGGACAGATGCCATCACCTGTTACAGCCGACCATGACCGGGCGCTCCGCCGCACCGTGATCCTGGCGGCTGCGCTCAACTGCGCCTATTTCGGCATCGAGTTTGCCGTCGGGCTTGCCATCGGCTCGGTATCGCTGTTCGCCGACAGTGTCGACTTCCTGGAGGACGCCTCGGTGAATGTGCTGATCGCGGTCGCGCTCGGCTGGAGCGCGGCTGGCCGGGCAAGGCTTGGCATGGTGCTGGCGCTGATCCTGCTCGCTCCGGCAGCGGCCGGCCTTTGGACGGCCTGGCAGAAACTCGTCACGCTGGCGCCACCTGCGCCCCTCCCGCTGACGCTCACCGGGCTCGGCGCGCTCGCCGTGAACCTGTCCTGTGCGCTGATGCTCGCCAGGTTTCGCGACCACGGCGGCAGCCTGACCAGGGCGGCCTTCCTGTCGGCGCGCAACGACGTCATCGCCAATATCGCTATCATCGCCGCCGGTGCTGTGACGGCCTATCTCTGGCGCTCGGCGTGGCCCGACCTGATCGTCGGCGCCGGCATCGCCATCATGAATGCTGACGCCGCACGCGAGGTCTGGGAAGCGGCGCATGAGGAACACAAGGCGGCGCGCGGCTAGCAGGATGATCGGCGCGACCTCGCGTCCCAGTCCCCCGCGTTGCGGCATACGAAAAATTAAACCTTGCCCGGCATGGTGGGGCACGATCGCTCGGACGCGATCATCCTGCGGCCCGACGCGCGCGACTTCATCTGCCTTCTCCGGGCGCCGACAAGGCACCTTCGCTTCTTCAAGTGAAGCGTGAGAAACCAAGAAGTGAGAGTTAAATCACATTCTTGGTGTGAGGCCGTTTACATACAACCTTTGCGACCGGAAAGCCCTTTCGCTTCAAGAGCGAAGGCTTGATACCTCATCCACTTTCTCGATCAGGAAAACGATGCGGTTTTCGTCGCGTTGCTTGATCTCGATCCTGTCGCCGGTCTCGCGGATCAGGTTCGGAATGTCGATCACCGACAATGGATCGGTGCAGTGGACCTCGAGGAAATCACCCGACTTGACCGATTTCAGGGCCTTGCGCGTTTTCAGCGCGGGCAGCGGGCATTTCAGGCCGGTGAGGTCGAGTTTTGTGGTGGTCATCACATCAGCTTTTCGAGATGGCTATAGCAGGTCGGCATAGAACAGAAAGCCGATCATGGCGCCGGGTTCGACCCTGGTCACGGCCTCGCCAAGCTCGGCCAGCCCGTCGGTGTCGACCAGGGACGACAGCAGCCCTGCGCCTTCGCGTGGGAATTTGTGCGCTTCCAGCGTGCCGTCCTCGCGCTTGCGCAAATGGACGCGGACATATTCGCGCCGCCCCGCCTTCTTCTTGTAGCTGAAGCCGGCGCGGACCGGCATCGGCGTGAGCGGCGCGGGTCTGGCGCCCAACAGCGCCAGCACCGTCGGCCGCACCACGTGGACGAAGGTGACAAAGCTCGCCACGGGATTGCCGGGCAGCCCGATCAGGGGCGTACCGTCGATGATGCCCATGGCGACGGGGCGGCCCGGCTTGATCGCCATCCGCCACAGCACCAGCGAGCCCGCGCTCTCCACCGCCGCCTTGACGTGATCCTCCTCCCCGGTCGAGACCCCGCCGGTGGTGAGGATGAGGTCGTGGCGAGCGGCGACCTGTTTCAGCCCTTCCGCCAGCGCTGCGCGCTCGTCGCGCAGGATGCCGAGATCGCTCACCTCGCAGCCGAGGCGCTTGAGCATCGCCATCAGCATGAAGCGGTTGGAATCGAACAGCTGCGGGCCGGCACGGGGCGTGCCGGGCGATGCCAGCTCATTGCCGGTGGAGAAGACCGCGACGCGCAGACGCCGCACCACCTCGACCTGCGTCAGGCCGAAGGCCGCCACCAGCGCCACATCCTGCGGCCGCAGCCGGTGCCCGGCCTTCAGCGCCACCGCCCCCTCGGCAATGTCCTCGCCGGCGGGCCGGACATTGGCGCCGGGCTTCAGCCCCGCCGGCAGCACCACGCGGCCGCCGTCGATTGTGACGTCCTCCTGCATGAACACCGTGTCCGTGCCCCCGGGCATCGGCGCACCGGTGAAGATGCGCACGGCGTGGCCGGGCTGCGCGGCCTGCGCCGCGGCGCCGGCTTGCACGCGGCCCGCGAGCGGCAAGCTGCGGGCCTCGCCGCGCGGCAGGTCGGCGTTTGCGATCGCATAGCCATCGACGGCGGAGTTGGTGAAGGGCGGCAGCGGCAAGGGAGCGGCCAGATCGCGGGCAAGGATGCGGCCGTCGGCGTGTTCGAGGGGCACGGTCTCGATGTCGCGCAGCGGCGTGACGCGCTCGGCGATGAGACCGACGGCCTCATCGACCGACATCATCGGCCCGCCGAATGCAAAACAATCGTCGGACAGCTGCGCCATGCTACCTCGCGTGCACGATCTTCGCAGGCGCCCGGACTCCATGCCTGACCGTCATCCTGAGGTGCGAGCAGAGCGAGCCTCGAAGGATGAACGGCCCCGCTGCTGCAGCCGGGCCATCGCCCTTCGAGGCTCGCTGACGCGAGCACCTCAGGGTGACGGCGATGGTTTCGACCCCGTTTCGCTGTAAGAGGATCATGCTTTAGCCCTCAACCGCACTCATCGACAGCACATCATCAAGCGAAATCGCCGACCGCCGCAGCAATGCGGCGATGGCCGGGATGTCGTCGAGATGGGCCACCGGCAGCCGCGTTTCAACGGGAATGTCGCTGGCGATGCCGACGATGCAGGGGTCATCGGGAAACAGGAGCGGCTTGCCGTTGGCCGCGCGATGCACCTCGATCTTGCGGTGCGGCTCGGACTTGTAGCCCTCGACCACGACGAGGTCGACGCGGGTCATCTTCTGCAGCAGCTCCGGCAGCCGCGGCTCGTCCTCGCCACGCAGCTCGTGCATCAAGGCCCAGCGGTTGGTGGAGGACACCAGCACCTCCTCCGCGCCGGCCTCGCGCTGCCGCCAGGAATCCTTGCCGGGCACGTCGATGTCGAACTTGTGGTGGGCATGCTTGATCACGGACACGCGCAGGCCCTGCTCGCGGAACAGTGGAATGACGCGCGTCAGCAAGGTCGTCTTGCCGGCGCCGCTCCAGCCTGCGAGTCCGATCACTTTCATGTCACTCACACTCCGCACCAAGTTCCGCTCGCCCGTCATTCCGGGGCGCCTCGAAGAGGCGAACCCGGAATCTCGAGATTCCGGGCTCGATTCTTCGCATCGCCCCGGAATGACGGAGTTTGAAGCATTATATCGGTCCTGCCCCCTTGTCATGCTAACGTGCCGGCCATGATGAAGATCGATAGACAGCAGCCCGTTCCGCTGATCCTGCCCAATCCGGCCGATCCGCGGCTGACCCAGCGCGTGTCGGGCACCGATCAGACCGGCGCGAAAATCGAGATCAACGTGCCGATGGAGCGGCCGCTGACGCTCTACCTCAACGCCCAGGAGATCGTCACCATGATGACGATCGGCGACTATCCGGAATATCTGGCGCTGGGCTATCTGCTCAATCAGAACATGCTCAAATACGACGACGTCGTCACCGAGGTCGAATATGACGACGACCTCCAGGTGGTCGTGGTGCGCACCGCCCATCACACCAATTTCGAGCAGAAGCTGAAGAAGCGCACGCAAACATCAGGCTGCGCCCAGGGCACGGCGTTCGGCGATCTCCTGGAGGCGGTGGAGAGCGTCGCGCTGCCGAGAGCCGAGTTGCGCACCTCCTGGCTCTACCAGATGACGCACACCATCAACACCATGCCTTCGCTTTATCTGGAGGCCGGCGCGATCCATGGCTGCGTGCTGTGCAGGGAGGGCGAGCCTGTCTGCTACACCGAGGATGTCGGCCGCCACAACGCGGTCGACAAGATCGCGGGCTGGATGTTCCAGCACGGCGTCGATGCCGGCGACAAGATCCTCTACACCACGGGACGGCTGACCTCGGAGATGGTGATCAAGACGGTGCGGATGGGAATTCCGATTCTGGTGTCGCGCTCGGGCTTCACCGCCTGGGGCGTGGAGCTCGCCCGCCAGGTCGGGCTGACGCTGGTTGGGCGCACGCGGGGAAAACGCTTCATCGCGCTGTCGGGCGAGGAGCGCATCGTCTACGACCAGAACCTCGACTATGTCGAGGAGGAATCCGCGCGTCACCGGCGCAAGGGTGCGGGCGGCGATGACGCATAACATTCCCGGCGTGTTGCTCGCAGGCGGACTGGCGCGCCGCATGGGCGGCGGCGACAAGCCGATGCGCAGCATCGCCGGCCGCACCATTCTGGAGCGCGTCATCGCGCGGCTTTCGCCGCAATGCGACGGGCTGATCCTCAATGCCAATGGCGATCCCGCCCGCTTCGCCACCTTCGGCCTGCCCGTGATCGCCGATGGCGTCCCCGATTTTCCAGGACCGCTCGCCGGCATCCTTGCCGCACTCGACTGGGCGGCGGCCAATCGCCCCGAGGTCACGCACATGCTGAGCGCGGCGGCGGACTGCCCGTTCCTGCCGCGCGACCTGGTGGCGCGGCTCGAGGCCGCGCGGACTGCGGAGAACGCCGAGCTGGCGGTTGCCGCCTCCGGCGGCCAGTCGCATCCCACAATCGGGCTGTGGGCCGTCCATCTCCGCGACGAGCTGCGTCACGCGCTGGTCAAGGAGGACATCCGCAAGATCGACCGCTGGACCGCGCGCTTTCCCCTGGCCACCGTGACCTGGCCGGTCACCCCGGTCGATCCGTTCTTCAATGCGAACACGGTCGAGGACATCGCCGAAGCCGAGCGGCTCGCCGCGCTGGACGAAAGCGCCTGATTTTCCTTCCTTGGACCCGCCACATGGGCTAAGTGCGGCGCAGCAATTTTCTCGTGCCGCGCAGCCCAAATCCCCATGATCCGCCTCGACAACATCAGCAAGCAGAACGGTCACCAGCTCCTCTTCGTCGAGGCCTCCGCGGCCCTCCAAAAGGGCGAGAAGATCGGCCTGGTCGGCCCCAACGGCTCCGGCAAGACCACCCTGTTCCGGATGATCACGAGCCAGGAGCTGCCCGACGAGGGCCAGGTCTCCGTCGATCGCGGCGTCACCATCGGCTATTTCAGCCAGGATGTCGGCGAGATGTCCGGCCGCAGCGCGGTCGCCGAAGTGATGAACGGCGCCGGCCCGGTCAGCGAGGTTGCGGCCGAGCTGAAGGAGCTGGAAACCGCGATGGCCGATCCCGACCGCGCCGACGAGATGGACGAGATCATCGCCCGCTATGGCGAGGTGCAGGCGCGGTTCGAGGAGCTGGACGGCTATGCGCTGGAGGGCCGCGCCCGCGAAGTGCTGGCGGGCCTCAGCTTCAGCCAGGAGATGATGGACGGCGACGTCGGCAATTTGTCCGGCGGCTGGAAGATGCGCGTGGCGCTGGCGCGGATTCTCCTGATGCGTCCGGACGTGATGCTGCTCGACGAGCCAAGCAACCATCTCGATCTCGAAAGCCTGATCTGGCTGGAGCAGTTCCTGCGGGGCTACGAGGGCGCACTGCTGATGACCTCGCACGACCGCGAGTTCATGAACCGGATCGTCAACAAGATCCTCGAGATCGACGGCGGCGAGCTTTCGACCTATTCCGGCAATTACGAGTTCTACGAGCAACAGCGCGCGCTCAACGAGAAGCAGCAGCAGGCCCAGTTCGAGCGGCAGCAGGCGATGCTCGCCAAGGAGATCAAGTTCATCGAGCGCTTCAAGGCGCGCGCCTCGCATGCTGCGCAGGTGCAGAGCCGGGTCAAGAAGCTCGAGAAGATCGACCGGGTCGAGCCGCCGCGGCGGCGGCAGACGGTTGCGTTCGATTTTCCGGCGGCGCCGCGCTCGGGCGAGGACGTCGCAGGGCTCAAGAACGTGCACAAAAGCTACGGCTCGAAGCGCATCTATGAAGGCTTCGACTTCCAGATCCGCAGGCGCGAGCGCTGGTGCGTGATGGGCATCAACGGCGCCGGCAAATCCACGCTGTTGAAACTGGTAACGGGCTCGACCGAGCCGGACACCGGCACGGTGACCATCGGCGGCAGCGTGAAGATGGGCTATTTCGCCCAGCACGCCATGGACCTGCTCGACGGCGAGGCCACGGTGTTCGAATGGCTGGAGGCCGCGTTCCCGCTCGCCGGCCAGGGCTCGCTTCGCGCGCTGTGCGGCAGCTTCGGCTTCTCCGGCGACGACGTCGAGAAGCGTTGCCGGGTGCTGTCGGGCGGCGAGAAGGCGCGGCTGGTGATGGCCCGGATGCTCTACGACCCGCCGAACTTCCTGGTGCTGGACGAGCCGACCAACCATCTGGACATGGCGACCAAGGAGATGCTGATCACGGCGCTGTCGGACTTCGAGGGCACCATGCTGTTCGTCTCCCACGACCGCCGCTTCCTCGCCGCGCTCTCCAACCGTGTGCTGGAGCTGACACCGGACGGCATCCATCAATATGGCGGCGGCTATACCGAGTATGTGGCGCGCACCGGCCACGAGGCGCCGGGGCTGCACAGCTGAGCTGACGGGCGAACATGGCCACCGGCATTGGCCGCCGACCCGGCCGAAAAGCCGGCCCCCGTACATAATCCACAGAACGTGGTTGCAGGCGGGCCTCTCTCCTCCGTCATGTCCGGGCTTGACCCGCCTGCGCGGCCGAAGCCGCTTCGGCGAGGCGAAGGCCCGGGCATCCACGTCGTCCTCAGCGTGCGGCTCGTCGTGGATGGCCGGGACGAGCCCGGCCACGACGGCCTGGGCGGGCGATCACCTGCTTCATAGCTCTCTCTATAGCTCTCTCTATAGCTCTCTCTATAGCTCTCTCTATAGCTCTCTCTATAGCTCTCTCTATAGCTCTCTCTGGGGTGCCGGCTCTTCCTCGGAGAATACCGGCGGCTGTCGTCTCGCATTCGGCAGCAAACTTTCCGCCGTGCGCCTATTGGTTGAACCAGAACAAGAATATGCATATAGATGCAGAATGGAGTTTTTGACCACCAGCGAGGCTGCGGACTACCTCCGGCTCGGGGAGCGGAAGCTTTATGAGCTCGTCACCTCGGGCGCCATTCCCTGCAGCAAGGTGACGGGCAAGTGGCTGTTCCCGCGCCACGAGCTGGATGTCTGGGTTCTTTCGGGGCTCGCCCGGCCGGCCGGCATGATGGCGCATGATCCGCCACCGATCATCGGCGGCAGCCAGGACGATCTGCTGGAATGGGCGCTGCGCGAGTCGGGCTCCGCGCTCGCTTCCCTCAATGAAGGCACGATGCGTGGCGTCGACCGGCTGAGCCATGGCGAGGTGGTCGCCACCGCCGTCCATTTCCATGGCGACGAGCTCGGCGGCGGCACGAGCGGCGATCCCAACATTGCAGCGATGCACGCGATCCCCGGCCTGCATGATGCCGTGCTGGTCGGCGTCGTCAGGCGCGAACAGGGGCTCTTGGTCGCATCGGGCAATCCGAAAAACCTGCAGAGCCTGCGCGACGTGGTGGCCGGTGGTGCAACGATAGCCGTGCGGCAGCGCGGTGCCGGCGCGCAGTTGCTGCTGGAGGAATTGCTGACGCGGATCGGCGCGTCTGCAAAGGAGCTCCACCCGCTGGAGCCGCCCTGCCTCACCGGCCCCGATCTCGCAGCCGCCATCCGCGCCGGCAATGCCGATTGCGGCATCGCCACGCGCGCCGCGGCGCATGCCGCCGGGCTCGATTTCGTGCCGCTGCTCTGGGAGAATTTCGACCTCTTGATGCGCCAGCGCAGCTTCTTTCGCCCGGCGATGCAGGCGCTGATCACCTTTCTCGGCAGCAAGCGGTTCAAGCAGCGCGCGGCGGAGCTGTCGGGCTACGACACCGCGCCTGCGGGGCAGATTCGCTACGCGGCTTGAGACCCCCACCTTTCCCTGAAGGGGGAAGGTCGACCGCAGCGACGATGCGAAGCATCGGTGGTGCGGGCGGGATGGGGTGACAGTCTTTCCGCGAATTCGGTGCTTCGGTGAGAGAAATCGTCTGTTGATGCAACGGCGTCCTTGACTTCGCGGTGACGCGCTCCTCGTCACTGCAGCACTGATCTCGCGGAGAGAGTGTCACCCCACCCCGATTGCGCATTGCATGCGCAATCGACCCGCCCCCTCCACGGGCGGGTGAGGCTGCACTCAGGCCGCCAGCTCCGTGGTCCACGCATCATAGGCGTAGACCCAGTCGGCGTTGGTCTTTTCCTTGAGCCAGATGTTCTTGCGCGAGGTGTCCTGCACGCGCGCGGTGCGCTCTTTGCGCGTTGCTTCGAAGCGGCGGAAGGCATCCGTGATGCCTTCGCTTCCGACACCGTCGAGGCAGCGTGACAAGACCGCGGCGTCCTCGATCGCCATCGCCGCGCCTTGCGCCATGTAGGGGGTCATCGGGTGGCAGGCATCGCCGAGCAGCGTCACCCTGCCGTCCTGCCAGCGCGCCAGCGAATCGCGATCGACGATCGCCCATTTGTGCACGTCGGGACAGGCGGCGAGCACCTGCTCCACCTCGGGATGGAAGCCCGCGAAGGCCTTGCGCAATTGGATGACGTCGCCCTTGGCCGACCAGGACTCGATGCGAAATTCCGGCTCGGGCTGGCTGGTGACGAGATAGACCTCGCTACGGTCAGGCTTCACATAGTAGATCACGATGTGGCGGTCCTCGCCCCACCATTTGGTGCAATCGCCTATTCTGTGCGCGCCGAGCAGCGCCGCCGGATATGTGGTGCGATAGGCGATGCGGCCGGTGAAATTCACCGGGGTTGAGCCAAACAGGATATCGCGCACCGTCGAATGCACGCCGTCGGCGCCGATCACGGCGTCGGCAATTGCGGCGGCGCCGTTCGCAAATGTCAGCCGCACGCCGTCGCTGGTCTCATCGAGGCCGACCAGCCTGTGGCTGAGCCTGATGCATTCGGCAGGGACCGCGCTTGCGAGCGCCGCATGCAGGTCGCCGCGATGCGCCAGCAGATAGGGCGCGCCATATTTCGCTTCCGCGCTCTCGCCAAAGATCATGTCGAACTTGATCTCGCCGGTGCGCCAGTCCCGGTTATTCCAGGAGCGCGGATAGAACGACTGGCTGCGCAACATCGGCTCCAGCCCGAGCCGCCGTAGCACCTTCATGGCGTTGCAGCCGACCTGGATGCCGGCGCCGATCCGGGCAAATTGGCCCGCCTGCTCGTAGACGGTGACGTCGATGCCGACCAGGCGGAGCGTCGCCGCGGCCGCCAGGCCGCCCATGCCGGCACCGACAATCGCGATGTTGAGAGCTCGTGGCGCCATCCCTGTTTTCCTCTTTGTCTTCCGTCCGGCAGCCGCCTGCTATTTTGGGTTGCGAGCTTGCTTGCCGGCCAGCCCATATTAACGTGATCGATCGCAAAATATGTAGCGGAGGCTTCGCATGGGCCCCTGCACACGTTGACTGCGCCGCTCGGATGCGATTGAAAAAGACAAGGCATGCGACAATGCCGCAAGCATCCGGGAGGGGTTTGGAATGGCCGCCAGAAATTGGTTCAGTTTTGCTGCATGTGCCGCAGCAATGCTCGCCGCATCAGCTGCACGCGCGCAGATCTCCGACGATGTGGTAAAGATCGGCGTGCTCACCGACATGAACGGGCCGGCCTCGACGCCGACCGGCCAGGGCTCGGTCACGGCGGCGCAGATGGCGGTCGACGATTTCGGCGGCAAGGTGCTGGGCAAGCCGATCAGCATCGTCGTCGGCGACCATCAGCTCAAGCCGGACATCGGCGGCGCCATCGCGCGGCGCTGGTACGACACCGAGCAGGTCGACCTGATTGTCGACGTGCCGGTCTCCGCCGTCGGCCTTGCGGTGCAGAACGTCGCCAATGAAAAGAAGAAGCTGTTCATCACTCATTCGACCGGCACGGCCGATTTCCACGGCAAGTTCTGCTCGCCCTACGCCATCCAGTGGGTGTTCGACACCCATGCGCTCGCGGTCGGCACCGCACAGGCGGTGGTGAAGCGCGGCGGCGACAGCTGGTTCTTCATCACCGACGATTACGCCTTCGGCCATTCGCTGGAGAAGGATGCGTCGACCGTTGTGACCACCAATGGCGGCAAGGTGCTGGGCGCTGTGCGGCCGCCGCTGGCGACGCCCGACCTTTCATCCTTCGTGCTGCAGGCGCAGGCCTCCAAGGCCAAGATCATCGGCATTGCCGCCGGTCCGCCCAACAATATGAACGAGATCAAGACCGGCGCGGAGTTCGGCGTGTTCCAGGGCGGCCAGCAGATGGCCGCGCTGCTCGCTCTGATCACCGACATCCACTCGCTGGGGCTGCAGGCGGCGCAGGGCCTGTTGCTGACGACGTCGTTCTACTGGGACATGGACGACAAGACCCGCGAATGGTCCAAGCGTTACTTCGCCAAGATGAACCGCATGCCGACCATGTGGCAGGCCGGCATCTATTCATCGGTGATGCATTATTTGCAGGCGATCCAGGACACCGGCACCGACGATCCCTTGAAGGTCGCGGCCAAGATGCGTGAGAAGCCGATCGAGGACTTCTTCGCCCGCAACGGCAAGCTTCGCGATGACAATCTGATGGTCCACGACCTCTGGCTGGTGCAGGTGAAGAAGCCGGACGAGAGCAAATATCCGTGGGACTACTACAAGATCCTCACCAAGATCTCCGGCGACGACGCCTTCGGCCCGCCCGATCCGGCGTGCAGCATGGTGAAGAAGTGAGGGCGGCGCAGTCTCGCCCCGCGGGCCCGTGACATCACGGCCGGGCCTGTCGTCCCGGCCATGCCGATGCGGCTCACTGCACCCGGGTCCAATTCGCCGATTTGCAGATCACGCCCCTGATGATGCAACTCGACGTGGTGAGGCTCGTGCCGTCAACGGACAGCCTGGTCAAATAGACCGAGCCGTTGGCCGCGACCTTGCCGCTCCATGAATTCCTGCCGTCCGGCCGCATGTCGAAGAAAATGCGCTGCCCGACCCTGGCGCGTGTCTCCGCGCCAGGCTTCACCCAGACGATGGTGCCGCAGCTGACTTCGCCGCACGGCTCGAACCGGACCTGCAAATTGCCCTTCTCGTGCAGCCAGGTACCCGACAATTCGTCCGCGAGGCAAGGGCTGAGGGACAGCAACGCCGCCGCAGCGAGGCAACAACGCACTGCATTCATCGCATTCTCCTGCTTTCGGTGAGATCAACGAAGGTGCATATCGTCCATCGTGACCGGCAGGCTGCGCGTGATGAGGTCGACAATGGCGCCATGCAGGTTCTCGTCGCTCGCCGGATCGCCCCCGACCGCACCACCCTCATCGAGCAGCCGGCTGGGGCCGGCCAGCCTGAGGTCGGTCGAATTGTCGAGAGGACCGGCTGCAATCTTTTCGATCACATCGAAGGTCTTGCCGTCGACGACCCTGATCTCGTAGAGCGCATGGATCGCCCTGTAGGATTCCGTCATCGTGTTGTAGGTGACGAGCCCGATGCCTTCGAGCTTGCGGCCGCCAGCGCCAAGGTCCGTCCGCGCCCTGCTGATGACGATGAGAGCGTCGAGCCCTTGCGGCGTGACCTCGGTCTCGATCAGCTTCTTGAATTGATCGCCGCGGATAAGCTCCACAGGCTTGAGCGGGGATTGGCTGATCGCCGCGAACATCGCGCGCGGGTAGCTTACCGGTTTGACCTGAAAACGGCTGCCCAGCATGGTGGCGGCCTGCTGCGCGAAGAAGTCGTCGAGAGCCCAGGACGCAATGGAGACGCTGCGGCTGGCATTGTCGAAGCCGGTCAGCCCGGCCTTGGTGAAGACGAAACGGTCGCCGACCGCCGAGATGATGCCGACTGTCTTCACTGCCTGCAGTCTTGTCTGGCGCGTCTCGAACAGAGCGCGCGCGCTGCCGCCCAGGGCAAGAAGCGTGAGCAATGCAAAACCCGCACGTCGGAAGCCGTGTCTCATGGAGGTCTACCGGATTCTGAAATCGAACGCGTAGGAGGCACCGATGCCGACCGTGGTCTGATTGGGCGTGCCTCGCACGGTCACCAGCGGACTCTTGGCGGCATCGCCAAGCAGCCGGTCATATTCGACATAGGAATGCACCTCCCATCGCGGATCGATGCGGTATTTGACCTGGGCGCCGACGCCGGCCGAGTGTGCACCGCCCTTGGCGTCGAATACCGACAGCCCGGTCGCCATGGCCTGAGCCTCGTTGATGCTGAAATAGGGCGAGGTCGCCCCACTGCTTTCCAAGGTGAAGCGTGGCCCGACCGAGACGGTCAGCGCCCGCGTCACCGGCACGACGAAGTCGGCGGAGAAGTCGGAGGTCACGCCGTGATGCCCGCCGAGGCCCGCACGCGTTTCATTGCGCAGGCGAAACCAATCGACCGGGAAAAATTCGATGAAGCCGCCCAGTTCGAAGGCGGCATTGACGTCGCCAAGGCCGTACAGGGCGGAATTGCTGGACTGGTTTCGCGCCGGCACGAACTTGCCGACGGGACCGGCCCGAAGGTCGCCGAAATCGATCAGTGCGATGCTGGCATTGTCGCGCGGACTGCGAAAATCGTCCGGCGAACCGGCCCGGCGGAGATAGATGATCGGGACCGCACTCAGCAGGCTGGCGTTTGCGCCCTCGAAGTCCGGCTTGTAAGCGCCCTCCGCGCCGATGGTCGCAGTCCAAGTCCCCGACAAGGTCGGCAGGAAGGGCAGCTCGAACGGCGGCGACGGCAGCGTGAAGGCGGCTTGCGCCGATGCGGTCACCGGCAGGCCGACCCCGACGCCAAGCGCGCGAACAAGGGCGCCAACAAGCGAGAAGCACGAGGCGCGGCACGCCGTCTTGGCCGCAGACCTGCGGAAAAACGCTAAGACGAGTTCACGCATGAGGACACCTGACCTCCCGAGGCCTTTGCCCATGGGGGGCGCCGATTGACACGCGGCTAAGTGGCCCGCGAACATTGCCCGAAGATTGCTTGCGTCGGGCATTTTGCAGGCCGCACCATGGCAAGACCGGCGCGGCTTGCGTTGGCAAAGCGGATTGCCGTAAGTGGCGGGATGCGCTCCGACGCGGTACGGATGCGGGCGAGACAGCAAGGACCACCGATGCGCTCCCTCGTGATCGAAGACGAACCCGATATCGCGGGCTATGTCGGCCGCCTGCTCGAGCAATTGTCCGGAATCGTCGACATCGTCGGATCCGTTTCGGACGCGCGGCAGGCGCTCGGCAATTTCAGCTATGATCTCGTCATCGTCGACCGCATGCTGCCCGACGGCGACGCGCTCGACATCGTCACGGCAATGAGTCAATTGCCGGAGCGGCCCGCCATCATCATGCTGACGGCCAAGGACGCGAAAGAGGACGTGATCGACGGCCTGAACGGCGGCGCCGATGACTATCTCGGCAAGCCGTTCGAGCCGCAGGAGCTCATCGCACGCATCCGGGCCGTGCTGCGGCGGCCGCGCCGACTGCTTCCTTCGGTGCTGTCTTGCGGCAATGTCGAACTGCGGCTCGGGAGCAACGAAGCCGTCGTGGCGGGCAACAAGATCCTGCTGCGGCGCCGCGAAGCCCTCATCCTCGAGGCGCTGTTGATGCGGCGCGACCGCGTCATCGCGCGCGAGGCACTGATCGAGGCGATCTACGGCTTCGACGACGAGATCGAGTCCAACACGCTGGAGGCGCAGGTCTCACGCCTGCGCAGGAAGCTCGCCGAACTCGGCGGCAATGTCGAGATCCGCAGCATGCGCGGGATCGGCTACATTCTCCGCATCGCCGAGGGCCGATGAAGTCGATCACCAAAAGGCTGGCCGTCTCGCTCGGCTCTGCCGCCGGGATCATCTATGTCATCCTGCTCGGCGCCGCCATCTCGTTGCCGATCGCGCGCGAACGCGAGCAGGCGGTCTGTCGCGTCGCCTCTGCCATTCTCGAGCGTGCCACCGTGATCGAGAAGGGCCACGTCCTCACCGTCCAGAACACCAAAGAGGTCAACGAACTGAAGGCGAGCAGCCACGACCTTTGGTACGTGATCTCCTACGAGACTCTGGTGAACGAGTATGGCCGCGACCGCCGGCCTCCGCTTCCGTTCGCGCTTCCCTATGGCGGCCCCACCGGCTTCTCGGTGCTCTATGCGCTCGACCAGAGGAGCGTATTTTGCCTCGCCGTCATGCGCCGCGGGGATCTCGAGCTGTCGATGGCGATCGGCGGGGCGCAAATTCCCTCCAGCCATATCGCGGCGGCCTTCCTGAGCCGCAGTTTCCTTCCCATCGGACTGATGGCGCTGGCCTTCGCCGCGATCGCCGCCATCGGTGCGCTGCTGGCCGCGCGCTTCGTCGGCCGCAGCATGGAACGCGTCACGAAGCTTGCGCTCGCGATCGATCCGGCGGCGCCGCAGGGATCCATTCCGCTCGAAGAGGTCCCGGTCGAACTCCAATCGATGGCCGCCGCCCTCAACCGCGCCTTTGGCGAGATCGACGCCTATATCAAGATGCAGCGTCGCTTCCTCGGCAATGCGGCGCATCAGCTGCGAACGCCGCTGACGCTGCTCCGCGCCAAGATTGAGGATGTGAGCGACCCTGCCCTGAAGGCCGAGCTCGTGCGCGACGTTCGCCGCCTCACCTCGCTTGTTGCGGCCATGCTCGACCTCGCCCGGCTGCAAAACCATGCCATCGAGAAACGACCGGTCGACCTCACAGCGGTGACGCGCGATGTGCTGGCGGATTTCAGCCCCTCGGCGCTGGACGCCGGGATCGAGCTGTCGCTGGAGCAGGCGGACGGCGGCGGCGCCGTCGTGCAAGGCGTGGAAGCTGCCATTCGCAGCGCGCTCTCCAATCTGATCGGCAATGCGCTGATCCATGCGCGGGGCGCCCGGCGCATCACCGCGCGGCTCTCGCGTGGATCGGTCGCGATCAGCGACGACGGCGCCGGCCTCGCCGCGAGCTCGGAAGACGGGGTCGCCGCCGCGCCGTTCGAGGCAGACGTCCCCGCAAAGGACGGCGTTGGGCTTGGGCTATCGATCGTCCAGGAGATCATGGCCGCGCATGGCGGAGAGTTGATCGTGACCTCGTCGCCCGGCGAAGGAACGACGATGGTCCTGCGGTTCGCCGAGGCTATGGCGGAAGCGGACAAGCCCGCTTCCAGCGACGTCCAGGTTTGAGGTCCGAGTTGAATGCCTTCATGGTCCGGGCCTTTCGCCGGGACCACGGAAAACTACTTCACCACGCCGATCTCCCGAAAATATTTCAGCACGCCGGGATGGATCAGCGCGATGTCAGGCGCAGCAGCGACCGTGTTTGCGGCCGTTGTCTCGCAGGCTTGCGCGAGCTTCCCGCAGAATGTCGCCTCGGCTCCATGCAGGGTGCGCGCGAGCTGATAGGCGACGTCATCCGGCAGGCTGGCGCGCACCAGCACAAAGCTCCATGATCCGACCGAGGAAATCGCGGCCGGCTGGCCGGGATAGCTGTTTGCGGGCACCGTGAGGGATTTGAGGAAACTGTGCTTGGCGCGGATGCGCGCGATCTCGTCGGCGCTCGGCGCGATGAAGCGCGCGCCAGATGGGCTCGAGGCCACGGCCGCAAAACCCGGCCAGCCGATGCCGGCGCCCCACAACGCTGCGGCGCGGCCGTCAAGCACCATGGCCGGACCATCGCCGGCGCGATCGAGGTAGATCGATTTGAAATCCTCGTCCTGCTTCAGGCCGAGCCCATCGAGGATGTAGCGGGAGAGGATCGGCAGGCCCGAGCCCTTGGCTCCGAAGGCGACCGGTTGGCCCTTCAGATCGGAGATGGTCTTGTAGGGGCTGTCGGCGCGGACCACGAACATGCCGGGCGAGGAATAGATCGCGGTCAATATTTTCGCGTTGGTCTTCGGCCGGCCGGCGAGGCCAAGAAACGCCTCATAGGCCGGCTCGCCGGCGACGAGGCCGATGTCGAGCTTGTCCTGTTCCAGGAGCGGAATGTTCTCATTGCTGCCCTTGGTGTTGCGCGTCTCGACCGCAAGCGTGTCATCCGCCGCGTTCATCACCTCGGCGAACGCATTGCCGTAGAGCGGGAAACCGCCGCCGGGCGTCGCGGTCCCCAACACGATCATGGTCTTTGCAGGGACGCTGTTGGACATGGTCCTGCCCCCTTCTGCCGCGGCCGCCGTGCCGACCAGCGACAGCATGGCGGCCCCAACCAGCAGGCTCTGTCTGTTCTTCAGCATCGGCTTTCCATGATCGGCTTTGGCTCGCGCCTGTCAAGATGTCCGATCATGACGGCGCCGACCGCGTCGGCAAAGTGCAAATGCATGAAAGCATGAGCTCCTCAAGATAAGATGACGGACTGGAAATCATGGTTGCCGGTTCGCGCCTCGTCCGCTCTCCCGGCAAGTCCTTGTCAAAACGAGAAATGGCGTGAGGTCGTGGAGCTCGCGGACGTGTCGGTGGATTAAATCAGCGGCGGTGACGGCGATACCGCGCTGGATGAACGCGATTGCCATCACTTTGCTTCACGGATATTGCGAATGGGCACGACGCCTGCCTCCAGGCAGGACGTTTGCCGACCAGTGAGGCCACGATCCAGGCAGCCGTTACAAGACGTTCATGAAATTCCTGATCGGCAAATTCTCCCGGGTGATCTTTCTCAGCGGAGGCATCGCCATTTGCGGCGCCGTCCTCAAGCTTGGGGTGCGGCAGGCCGTGACCTTTGATGGCGCCTGGTCCGTCTGGTCTGCCGTCGGCGGCGGCCTGATCGTGCTGGGCGCGGTGCTGATCATTGCAGCGCTCGCCAGCCGAAAGGACACGCCGGCCCCGTGAGGGACGATCGGCGCGGAACCCTCACTTCGGCGCCTGCAGCGCGACGCCATAGCGGCGGTAGATCTGCTCGACCGTGCCGTCGTCACGCAGCTTCGACAGCGCGGCGTCGATCGCATTGCGCAGGGCGTCATCGGGGCGGACCATGCCGACGGCGACGTTCCAGTTGAGGTCGGCCTCGCTCTCGTCGCGGTCGAGAATGCGGACCGCCTTGTCCGGATGCGTGAGGTTGAAATAGCTCGCCATGGTCGGCGTGACCGCCGCAGCGTCGATCTCGTGATTGACCAGGGCATCGAGGCTGTCGGCCTCGAATCCGAAGGTCGATGTCGGCACATGCCGCTGCCCGATGATCATGGCTGCGATGGAGCCGACCTGCACGCCGACCTTGGTGTGCTCGTCGAGGCTCCTGAACGAGGTGAGCCCGCTTGCAGCCGGCACCGCGAGCGCGACGCCCGTGCGGTAGTACGGCTTTGATATCCGCAAGTTGGTTTCGCCCTGCGCCTCGCGGTCGGCGATCACATCGAGCACGATGTCGCAGCCGGCACTGCGCATCTGATACTGGGTGATGATCCAGTCAAGCCGCAGCGACACGCCGAGCTCGCGGGCAAGCGCCTGGCCCAGCTCGATCTGGAAGCCCGGAGGATCGCCGGCCTTGCTGGCAAAGGGCAGCGAATTGGGATGGGCGCAAAGCCCCAGCACGCCGGATTCACGGATCGCATCGAGGGTTCGCGCCTGTGCCCCGCCTGCAAGGCCGACGGCAGCGGCGATGGATAACGCAAGAATGGCCTTCATTGCATCTCTCCCTGTGGGGGGCGGCCCGATCTCGAAGGCTCACCCCTCGCGCGGCTTGAGCTCGCGAATATATTTGATGATCTGGTCGATCTGGGCGTCGTTGAAGACCGAGCCGAACGCAGGCATCGCGCCCTCCTTGCCGTTCTTGATGCGGTTGCGAATGAAGTCGTCGCTGCGCTGCGTGTTCATCAGCTGCGGTCCCTTGCCGGCTACGCGACCAGCGTCGGAATGGCACCAGCCGCAGGTCGTCGCGAACAGCTGGGGGACGTCCAATGACGCATCGTCGGGCGTGGCGTTGGCGGATTGCGCGAAGGCCGGCATTGTCGAGGTCAGTGACACGGCCAGCAGCGCCGGAAGCAGCAAGCGCGGATTTGGTCTCATCACATTCAGGTTCATTTTCACAACGGTCCATATCTTCGAAAGAGTCCATCGACCCATTCAAAACGCGCGGGAAGCGGGCTTGTGCCCGCTTCCCTGGAGATCTCGTTGAGCAACGCCTATTTCAGGCTATAGACAATGAGCGCGCCGTCGTCGCGCGGCATGCTCTTGTAGACCCCGCCGAAGGTCGGCGCGTAGTCGTCCGAGGCCATGCCGCCGAAGCCGGCAACGACAGCGATGTATTGCTTGCCGTTGACGGCGTAGCTGACAATGCCGCCCTGGTGGCCGGTGCCGTCGGAGTGATTCCACAGCTCGGTTCCAGATTCGGCATCGTAGGCATGAATGGTGCCGCGCGAGTCGGGCACGAACACCAGATTGCCTCCGGTCGACAGCACGCTGGCGAGCGGCGGCTCGGGGAAGCGCACCTCCCACTTCTTGGCGCCGGTGATGGGATCGCGCGCGTCGAGATGACCGTAGATCTCGCCGCCCGGGGGCGGTGCGATCTTGAAGTCGGCGCCGATATTGAGCTGGGCCTGGGGCGCGACGATCGGGGTCGTCTTCATGACCTCCAGCGTCATGCACCATTCCTGGCCGAGCTTGTAGTAGAGCCCGGTCTTCGGATCGTAGGAGCCCGCGTTCCAGCTGACGCCGCCGGAAATATGCGGACAGAGCGGTTCGGAAACCTTGCCTGCAGAGAAGTCCCTGCGTCCGATCAGCTCGCCGGTCTTGGGATCGATGTTCTTGACGAAATTGCTGTTCTCGGTGATCCGCCAGACATTCTTCACGCCCGCGTTGCGATCATAGACGAAGATGTATCCGCTCTTGTTCGGATGCACCACATACTTCTGGCCGTCGCGATCGAGCATGACGAATTCGCCGACCGCGCTGTCGAAGTCCCAGGCATCGTGCGGCAGCTCCTGGTGGTAGAATTTCAGCTTGCCGCTGTCGAGATCGAGGCCGATCACCGAGGACGTATAGAGATTGTCGCCGGGACGGGCGCCTTGCGTCTTGTAGTCGGCGCCCGACCAGTCGTAGAGCGGCGCCGGATTGGCGGTGCCCCACCAGATCGTGTTGGTCTCGTTGTCATAGGTGCCGGGCATCCAGCCGCCGCCACCGCCGGTGCGCCAGGCATCGTTGCCCCAGGTCTTCATCGCCTCGTCGGTGCCGGCAACGGTCAGGAACTCCCACTTCTTCTTACCGGTTGCAGCATCGACGCCGAAGATCGGGCCGCGGCCCGGCCATTCGCCGCCCTGCGAGCCGATCACCACGGTGCCCTTGGCGTAGAGCGGCGCGCCGGTGAAGCCGACCGTGAGCTTCTGGGAGTCGACCAGCTTGGTGTCCCACATCACCTTGCCGCTCTTCATGTCGAGCGCGATCAGCCGGCCGTCCATGGTGCCGACATAGACCTTGCCCTCGCCGATCGCGACGCCGCGATTGTAGGGCGAGTGCGTCTGGCGCGCGATCAGCGCCTCGTCCAGCTCGGGGAAGTAGGACCAGATCACCTCGCCGGTGGCGCCGTTGAGCGCAAACACGCGGCTGTAGGAGCCCGTGTAGTAGAGCACGCCATCGGCCACCAGCGGCATCGATTGCAGCCCGCGGGTGGAGCGTCCGGGGATATGGATCCAGGCGACGCTCAGATTGCCGACATTGCTGGTGTTGATCTGCGCCAGCGGCGAGTAGTGATAGGACTTGTAGGAGCCGTGATAGGTCAGCCAGTCATTCTGGCCGCCGGCCTCGATACGGGCCGTATCCACGGACTGGGCAAGCGCGGACGACGCGGCAAGCGTCGCAGCAAAGGCAATAGGCAAAGCAAAACAATTCAGCTTCCTCTTCATGGGCACTTCCTCCGGTTTGCTTCTTATGATGACGTACGGTCGCTGCATTGCGGACCGCTGCGCGTGATCGGCTATCGACGCGATCGACCGCGTGCCGCGCTCCTGCAATCTGGATGTTGCCTGCAAAGATTTGACGATGACGGCGGCGGTGTCGCCGATGCCGCGACTTGGTGCGCCGCCGAAGGCCTGCCGGGTTTCTGTCCCGTTGAAGCGTTGGCTGCCATCCTGCCCCCCAAGCCTGCCGGTTCGTCAGCAAGCCAGACTTTGTTTTCCTGATCATCGCCATGGAATGTGGCGACACAAGGCCGGTTGACAAAGCTCGCCGCCCGCGTTCGGGCACACAGCCCTCGGCAGAGCCGCTCCCCACAGCGGGACGCACGACCGCGGCTTCATGTCCAAGGCCTTCATCTTGTTCGCAAAAGGCTTCGACAGCCATCTAACGGCGTGCGTCGGCGGAACGTGCATCAGGCTCCGCTGCGCGCGTGAGGCGCCCGATGAATCGTGGCAAACGGTCGCGATCCCCTATCCCGGCCGGAAACGGGACACGATCTGCGAGCTGCTCAATGGCGGGCTCTCACCAGCTATAGCCGACGCTGCCCTTCGCCATGTAGCTGCGCGTGACATTGGAGAACTCGCCTTCGAAGGTCGCGGCGGTCGACCAGCCGCTGGCCCACCTCCATTGCGCCGACCCGCCCACAAGCGCCGAGTCGTGCGCTTGCGCTGCACCGTTCACCACGAAGCTCGCGCCGGGGAGGGTCTGGAAGGTCGCCGCGAGCGCGCGGTCGCGATTGAAGTCGTGCGCCCAGGCCACGCGCCCGCGCAGGGTGAGGACCGCCGTCTCCAGTGCGTAGGAGCGATCGAGGCGGACGCCGAGTTCGCTGCGCGTATCGGTCACGTCCCTGCCTCCATAACTCAATGCAAAGGTGTTGGCACCGGTAAGCGCCTGCTCGGCATAGGCAGGCAGGAAGAAGGTCGTGAACTGCGCCGCGCCGTAGGGCGTGATCCCCATCCATGGGCTTGCAAAGCGGTAGCCGCCCTCGGCGCGGCCCGACAAGGCATTGGCGTTGAAACGCGCCTGGAGCTGGTCGAGGCCTGCGATGGTCACCGTGCGGCTGGTGGTTATGTCCTGCCAGCCATAGGCAAGCGCGCCGGCGACATAGGCATTGCCGCTCGTGTGCCTGGCATAGGCGCCGGCCTGGAACAGGTCGGAGCGCCCGCCGCCGAGACCATTGGCGAGGGAGAAGCTGGTGCCGCCTCCGCCGAGCGCAAAGCCAGCGATCGTGTTCGGCGACAGCAGATAGTCCGCGCCGGCGGCCACGCCGGCGATGCGGTTGGTCACCCCGTTCGACCCGACGCTCGCATTGCCGTCGGTGGTCTGCGATCCGCCATAGCCGGTCGCCCAGACGTTCCAGCGCTGCGACGCCATGGGCGCCTTGGTCAGAATCGAGGCGAAGGCGTCGGTCTTGACGCGCGGCACCGCGGTGCCGCCGGCATAGGGCATGGCTGCGCTGCCCGTCCCGGCCGCCTCGCCGCGATTGCCGATAAAGGGATCGAGCAGCGCGTTGAGGAAGCGGTCCATTGCCGTGAAGCTCGTCTGCAGCGTGCCCGTTGCGGCTTCGCCTGAGGCTTGCGTCAGCGCGCCGGTCAGGTTGACGCCGCTTGCATTGAAAAGGCTGTTGAAGGCATTCGACGGATTGCCCCCCGCCAGCAGCGCCGCGTCGATGCCGGCAGCGACGTTCCTCTGGTTGAGGCTCGCGGAGCCTGGCAGCACCGGCGACAACAGGCCGGCATCGACGGTGAGCAGCACGCTGTTGCCGGCATAGCTGACGCGCGGATTGCGCGCGAAGGCCGGGCTGCTCAGGCTCACCGTGCCGAAGCTGCCGGTGAGATTCGAGGCCGTGAGGATGGTGTAGGTGGTGGTGGCATTGACATGGCCGATCGGTGCCACGACGAGCGTGCCAGCGATTTGCGCAGTTCCCGAAACGACCGTCTTGTCCGCGGACGCGCCCGAGATCTGCACGATATAGCTCGCAGCCGTGGTGAAGACGAGATTGCCCTGCACCGTGAGCGTGCCGATCGAGTTGCCCGGCGCCAGCGCGCCACCGTTGACGGTGACATCGGCGACGCTGCCGTTGCCGCCGAGCACACCGCCGGCATTGACCGTCGTCGCCGAGCTGGTGATCGCGCCGTTCACCGACAGCGTGCCACCGTCCACGGTGGTTGCGCCGGTGTAGCTGTTGTTGCCGGTCAGCACCGTGGTGCCGGCGAGCTGGTGCACCGCGCCATTGCCGCTGATGTCGGGCGAGAACACATAGTTTGACGAGGTGTGGTTGAAGTTGATGACGCCCGAGCCGGCGCCGAACTGGACCGAGGCCGCCGTCAGCGTCCCCGGCGCCACGGCAGCCGCGCCGGGCGCGGCGCCGATATTGAGCATGCCGGTCGAGGACGGACTGACTGCGATGTAGAGATTGCCGGCAATCGCAGCCGCGCCGCCATGCGCGATCGTCAAGGTGCCGTCACCGGCATAGCCAACCAGCAGGTCGCCATTGTTGTTGAGCGCGGATCCCGCGCCGTCGACCAGCATCGTGCCGGAGCTGGCGACAGCGGCGCCGATCTGCGCGCCTGCGGCGCTGACCTGCCCCCCGTTCAGCACGTTGAGCGAGCCGGTGCCGTTGAGGCCGACGAACAGCACGGCGCTCGTCACCCATGTCGCGCCCGCGACCGTGACCGCGCCCGTAGCGCCGCTTGAATAGCCGATATTGCCGTTGACGCTGGAGACCGCGCCGCCATTGGAAATGGTCAGCGTACCCTGGCTGCCCAGCGTATAACCCAGCGAAAGGTCACCGCTGTTGCTCCAGGACGAGCCGGAGCCGTCGACGTTCATGGTCCCGCTCGCGCCATAGCCGACGATGCCGAACGTGCCGGTCACCGTCGCGCCTCGCGTAATTGCCACTGTGCCGCTGCCGACGGCGCCGAGATAGATCCCGCCCGCGTTCCAGCTCGAACCCGCGCCATCGACGCTGGCCGTGCCCGTACCGCCCGCATTGTTGCCGATGAAGGCAAAGGCGTCGGCGACACGGCCACCATTGGAAATCGAGAGGCTCCCACTGCCGGCCCCACCGACATACAGCTTGTCGCCATTGGTCCAGGTCGACCCCGCACCGTCAACGGTCACGCTGCCGGTCGCACCGGTATTGGCTGCGATCGTGCCGACCAGATCGCTGACGGTGCCGCCATGACTGATGGTGAGGGTGCCATTGCCTGTCGAGCCCACCACCAGACCGCCGCCGCCGCTCATGCTGAGGCTCGAGCCGGCACCGTCAACCGTGACGCTGCCGGAAGCGCCTGAGTTGAAGCCGATCCGGGTGCCGTTCGACCCCACCGAAGCGAGCGCGCCATTGGTGATCGTGAGCGCGCCGGTGCCGGAGTTGCCGACAAAGAGGCCCACGCTGTTGGTCCAGCTCGAACCCGTGCCGTCGATCCGGGTGGTGCCGCTCGATCCCGCCTGCATGCCGACATAGCCGAAGGTCCCGGAGACCGCGCCAGCATTGGTGACCGTGAGGCTGCCTGTGCCGGCATCGCCGATGTGGATCGCCGCCGCATTCGTCCATGACGAACCGGCACCGTCCACCGTGACCTTGCCGGTGCCGGAGGAACTGACGCCAATACTGCCGACGCTGCTGCTCAACTGCCCGCCATTGGACAGCGCCACTTGTCCACTGCCTGCGCCGCCGACATTGAGCGAGCCGGCCGCCAGCGAAGAGCCCGTACCGTCGATGGTGACCGTGCCCTGCGAGCCCGTCGAATTGCCGACACTCGTGGCTGCAGCCGTGGCGCTGGCGCCTTGCGAAACCGACAGACTGCCGGTCCCGTTCGCACCCACGATGAGGTTGGTCGCGCTGCTCCAGCTCGATCCCGCGCCCGTCACGGCCACCTGGCCGGTGCCATTGTTTCCGATCACGTTGTTTGCGGCCGAGGCGGTGGCGCCCCCGGAGATCGACAGCGCGCCAGCGCCGACGTCGCCGACATGGACGTCGCCGGAGCTGATCCAGCTCGCGCCGGCACCGCTGATCAGCACAAGGCCGCTCGAACCGGCAAACGCGCCGATATTGGCGTTGACATTGGTGAGCGTGGTGCCGGCGCTCATGCCGAGGCCGCCGGTGCCGTTCGAGCCGATGGCGAGATCGCCGCTGTTGTGCCAGGCGGAGCCTGTGCCCGACAGCGTGACGATGCCATTGCCGTTTTGAAACAGGCCCAGCGTGCCGCTATTGGTGTTGAGAACGCTGCCGCCCTGGATGAACAGATGGCCGCCGGTGGTCGCGCCGACGAAGAGCTGGTTGGCAGAGCCGGTTGCGCCGCCGGTGAGGCCTGTCGAATTCGGCGTCGTCGCGTCGATCGTCACATTGTCGCCGGCCGTCGGCACCGTGCTGGTGCTCCAGTTGCCCGGCACGAGCCAGCTGCTGGACAGGGTACCGATCCATTGCACGGAGGCGGCGTGGGCGGGCGCGGCGAACAGGAGCCCGGTCAACGCCGTCGAGCCGGCAAGCCAGGCCCGCAGACGCGGCGCAGGCCGACCCACGAGGCCGCCATGATCCGGCCCGGCGACGCCGAAACCCTTGCCATCATGAATAGAACGATCGGCGGCGCCGTGCATGCAAACCTCGCGGCAATTCCCAACAGGTCGCGCCGCAGACGGCCGCTGACGGCGGCCGGGAGTGGGGCGCGATATCGGTCGATGCTTGGGACAGGCCCGTCGTGTTGTCTTGGAAGGCTCCGCCACGTGATTGGACTGTCGCGCCAGCGCTGCGCGGAGGATCGCCAGTGATGCAGAACGGTCACAGCTTCCTTTGCTTGGCCGTGTTTGCGGTTGAACCTGCCGGCACGGTGTGGCGTCTAAATCCAGATGATCTGACCGATTGCCGGAATGTCTTGGAATGAACGAATTGCCCAAACTTTGGTCGACGGGGCCGGAATCTGGATTCTCGCGCCAATCATGTGGACTGCAGCGACATCCGTTCGCCCGGCACCTTGGCGCCGACTGACCTCCTTCTATCTTTCTCCTCCCCCATCGTTCGAAGGATTGATTATGGACCCGGCGAGCGCGCCGAATATTTTCCTGAATTCGTACCAAGGAACGCCGCGCGGACGGGACTACGAGTTGTGGCGAGAGGAGACCTGCCGTCGCTTCTGCAGTCTCGACATCCTGCCGAGTGACAGCGACATCATCGACTGCAACATCCAGATCAGCCTGTTGGGCGGGCTTGCGCTCGCGGTGCCCACAGGAACGTCGGCCCTTTTTGCCCGCACGCCGGCCGTTCTGGGCGATGGCTGCGACGATCTGGTGCTGGTGACGGCAACGGCCGGCCGGGTGCAGGTGGTGCAGGAGGGCACGCCGATCGAGCTCGCCACGAAGCAGATGTGCCTCGCCGACATGAGCGTGCTGGGCACGGTCGGCCAGACCGGGACCGCGCAGTTCAAGACCATTCGGATTCCCCGTGCAGCGCTGTTGTCCCTGCATCCCCAGGCCGAGGACCGGCTCGACCGGGTGATCGGCGAGGAGCCCGCTTTGCGCGAAACCATCATGCGCTACCACGCGCTGGCCGCGGAGCTTGCGCCGCAGCTCGACGTCGTGGGTCAACAGCTGATGGCGCAGCACATGATCGATCTGATCGGCCTCCTGCTCGGCGCCCAGGGCGATCGCGCGGAGCTTGCCCGCGGACGCGGCCAGGCCGCCGCCCGGCTTGATCTGATGCGCGCCGACGTGATGGCCAATCTTGCCCAGGCCGATCTGTCGCTGGCCGCGCTGGCGCCGAAATATGGCCTCAGCACCCGCCAGGCGCAGCGCCTGTTCGAGCAGACCGAGACCAGCTTTACGGAATTCCTCCGCGAGCAGCGTCTGTTGCTGGCCCGCAGGCTCTTGCTCGACCCCCGCAACAGGCGGCGCAAGATCAGCGACATCGCCCATTCCGCCGGCTTTTCCGATGTTTCCTATTTCAACCGCGAGTTCCGCCGCCGCTTCGGCATGAGGCCGACCGATCTCAGGCACGACTGAGGCATCCCGCCCGCCGCCCGGCCGCATTCAGCCGCCGAGACCCCGTCGGGCGGCATTGCACCGCGGCAGCCCAGCCTGTAAACGGAAGCCCCACCGGGCCGACAGGCCCCGGGGGGCCTGTAGCTCAATGGTTAGAGCCGGCCGCTCATAACGGTCTGGTTGCAGGTTCGAGTCCTGCCGGGCCCACCACAATCGTCAGCGACTTGTCACCAGTCGTCTCGCGCGTAGCGGGATCACCGCTCCAGAAAACTCCTCGCTGCTCTGTCGTCAGCCGTACTTCAGCAGCCTGCAAACTACCTCGGTCTTTCAAGGTGCTCCAAATGTTATCGGAAGCTGCCGCGGACCACGGACCGTTCCGGCCGACCACTCGACGACCGCGCCGGGCGTCAGGAAAAACTCGGGGAATTTGGCGAGCCCTTCCTCAATCGCGACCCGCATTTCCATCCGTGCCAGCGTCGAAGCAATGCAACGATGGATGCCCGGGTCAAAGGCAGCATGCCGGTTGACGTCGCGATCGACGACGACACGGTCCGCATCGGGAAAAATGGCGGGGTCGCGATTGCCGGCGCCAAACGCCAATATCACCATCTCGCCCTGCTTGACCGGACATCCGTCGATCTCTGTGCCCTTGACGATGTCACGCGCTACGGTCACCAGAGTATAGGCGCGCAGGAACTCCTCGACCCTGGTCGGGATCAGTCGCGGGTCGCCAACAAGCCGCTCGCGGTCATCACTGTGGGTGGCGAGATGCCACAAGCTCGCGCCGATTGAATTCCCGCGTGGTATCTGTCCCTGCGAAAAGCAGCGATCGCAGCGTGCCATTGGGTAGCCCCGAATTCCAGGCCCGAAGTGCTGGGGAATTCGAGCGTGGTCGCATTTATCCATGGCGTCGAGTAACGGCATCACGAGGCTGCTGCCAGATTCTGGCAGTGGCGGGTGTTAGAAGGTCCCGGCGCCGCGGGGCGCCATCGCGCCGGCAAGCGAGAGCGGAAATAGCGCGGTTCGCAGCGCGATTTTTGGACCATCAAGAGGTGAAGACCATGAACTGTGAATTCGCTGGCAAGGTCGCTTTGGTGACCGGGGCATCCAAGGGGATCGGTGCCGGCATTGCACAAGCATTTGGCGCGGCCGGAGCAAGCGTGGCGGTCGCCTATGCGCGTGACAAGGAAGGCGCGGAACGGGTCGCCCACGGCATCGAAACAACCGGTGGACATGCGATCACCGTGCAGTGCGACCTGGCCGAGACGGCCGACATCGAGGCCATGATGGCCCGAACAGTGGCGGCGTTCGGCCCCCTGGACATCCTGGTCAACAATGCCGGAATATTCGATTACAAATCGCTAGCGGAGATCACTGAGGCGCACTTCCACCGCATCTTCAATACCAATGTGCTCGGCCTACTGATGGCCACCAAGATCGCGGTCGCGAATTTCGAGCCCGCCGGCGGGAGCGTGATCAACATCAGTTCTCTGGCGGCTGAGGGTGCTGCGCCGGGCCGCGCCGTCTACACCGCCTCCAAGGCCGCAGTGAACGCGATCACGAAGGTGCTCGCGCTTGAACTCGCCGAGCGGAAAATCCGGGTGAATGCGATCATGCCGGGATATTACGATACCGAGGGAGCCCGAGCATTCGGCGTGCGCGGATCAGAGGCCGAAGCCCGTTTGCTCGCGGCCACTCCGCTCGAGAAACGGCCCGGGCGTCCGGAGGATATCAGTCCGGTCGCGCTTTTCTTGGCCTCGACCGCGTCGGCTTGGATGACCGGCGAGATCGTCACGGTTTCTGGAGGGCTAAGGTGACGGCCCTATCGAACATCGCTCTTCAGGAGGTTGCGACACCTTCGCGCTGTTCAGTAAATCATGCTGACCCGAAGTCGTTTTCGCCTGTAATGGCCGAGATTGCCCATGGGGTTTTGGCCCTCAAAAGCCACCAAACCAGTATCGCACCAGAAACGACCTGAACAAGACGCAACGAACGGGATCGATCACAGACGAAGACGTCAGAGAATCAACGATCCCGATCGTTATCCTCCCGCTCAGTCGAACGCGGCATAGAGCCGCGGAGTTTCGGCGAGTGTTGTCATGGCGCGACAGCGGCCGGGCGATCGTTGAATTCGACACGTGCCCGGACGGGACATTGCAGCGACGCATGCACACAGCGATGCCGGCTTTGACCGCGGCCTGGGCCGTGTGCTGTGCAAAGCCTTTGGCTGCAAGAGCCGGTCTTCCCGACAGTTGATCCCCGATAATGGGAAACTCAGATCTTTCCAGGGCAATCGCTATCGGCAGCCGATGCTGCATCGCCTCTGCCGGACAGCTTCACACCGCCGTCCTCGAGACGCCCCCAAACGGGGTCAATGCCTTAACGGAAGTCGCTCCGACCCGTTGCCCAAATTTTAAAATTGGAACGTGCCCGCCCTCTTTCAGTTTGCTGTATTGGCGGCGTCAGTCTTTTCGCTCCGGATGGCCATTCGCTGGAGGCAAGCGCGACGACAGGACGATCCAAAAAGGGGCGCAATTGCCGAAAGAAGGCGATTGACGCGACTTCGGCGCCGGGCTTCCGAGGCCGATCAAGCGCGGAATGGTGCGGAGCGTGGAGCACCTGCATACGTGGCTGTCGCGTCGCCAAGGACAATCCGGCTTCAGGAGTTCTCTGACATCTTCAAGCTCGACATTGAGGAGCCGACCGATGCCACGCTTTTTTTTCCATTTCACCTCGCAGGACCAGGTCGGCAGGGACGACGTCGGAACCGTGTTTCCCTCTCTCGAGGCCGCCTATCTCGACGCCTACGAGGCGGTACTCGAGATCTCGTTCGCAAAGCTCCGAGCCCATGACGATCCCACCGATGACGGCATTGAAATTGCCGACGAAGACGGCCGCATGCTCATGCACATTTCCTTTTCCGAAACTCTCCGGCCGCGCCAGAAGGTGAACATTCGGACGGACCGCCATGCCACCAGCCGCGCCGTTCAGGCATGCCACCGGGAGATGTTGCGCAGCCGCACGTTGTGGTCTGAGCTGCAAACCGAGTTCGCCATAACTCAGGACACCCTTCGCTCGATTCAGGCGAAGCTCGCAATTCTCAAGACCGGCCGGCGGCCAGACAAACCCGGGCCCGATCACTGCTTCGGCTGAGCCTCACGCCGGGTGTGCCGGCTTTTCCCCGGTCCTGGTGTCGATGTCGCTTCGCTTCAAGAGATAATCGAGTCCTCCGACCCGATACCAGCGATAGCCATAAGCTTCCATCACGAGCGTATGACGGCCGCCTTCATCGGCGTGGCTATGGTTCTCGCTGAGCAGATTGACGAGCAGTTTTCCTTCGTCGCCGGGAAGCCCGGCCGCAAACGAGATCTCGCGCGGCTGCTCATCCAGATTGTGCACGAACAGAGCCGAGTTGTCGCGCCAGTCATAGCGGATGATCAGGATCGCCGGGTCGCCTGTCCTGATGACCGTGAAGTCCCCCCAGCCAACCTCGGGCACCTCCTTCCGCATCCGGATGATGCGCTCGGTCCAGTTCAGCATCGAGTTCGGGTCGCGGCGCTGCTTGGCGGCATTGACGTGCTCGTAGCCGTACGGCCCCTTGTCGATGACGGGCAGTCTTGGCTTGTCGGCCGTGGTGAAGCCGCCGTGCCGCTCGCTCGACCACTGCATGGTCGTGCGCGCGCAGTTGCGCTCGGGCAAGCTCAGATCGTCGCCCATGGCAAGCTCGTCGCCGTAGCGGATCACCGGCGTTCCCGGCAGCGTGAACATGAGGCTGTAGGCAAGCTCGAGGCGGCGCCGGTCGCCGCCGAGCATTGGCGCCAGCCGCCTCCGGATGCCGCGGTCGTAGAGCTGCATGTCCTGGTCGGGCCCGAAGGCTGCGAAAACGGCCTCGCGTTGCGGCCTGGTCAGCCGACCCAGATCGAGCTCATCATGGTTGCGCAGGAACTGGCCCCACTGCGCCGTGGCCGGCCGGGGTTTTGTTCCCGCCAGCGCCTTTGCAAGCGGGCGGGCATCGGCGGATGCCAAGGCATAGAACAGATGCTGGTTGACTTGGAAGTTGAACATCATGTGCATGCGGTCGCCGTCGCGGCCAAAATAGTCCATGTCCGTTTCCGGCAGCACATTGGCTTCGGCAAGGATGATCGCGTCGCCCTCGCGCCATTGGAGGAACTCGCGAAACGCGCGCAGCATGTCGTATTGCTCGACCGGCTTGTTCACCTTCGCGCCCTTGGTCGCGATCACAAAGGGCACGGCATCCATGCGGAACCCGGACACGCCGAGCTGGATCCAGAAGCCCATGATCTTCAGGATCTCCGCCTGCACCAGCGGGTTCGAGGTGTTGAGATCGGGTTGGAAATCGTAGAAGCGGTGAAAATACCAGGCACCCGCCTCTTTGTCGTGCGTCCAGGTCGATTTCTGCACGCCGGGAAACACCATGCCCTTGCCGGCATTGGCCGGCCTTCGCTCGGCCCAGACATACCAGTCGCGGTATCGCGAGTCCTTGCTCCGCGCCGACTTGAACCAGGCATGCTCGTTCGAGGTGTGATTGACGACGAGGTCGATGATTACGCGGATGCCGCGCTGCTTGCAGCCATGGGTGAACTCGACGAAGTCGCCGAGCGTGCCGTAGCGCGGATCTACGCCGTAATAGTCCGAGATGTCGTAGCCGTCGTCCTTGCCGGGCGAAGGCTGAAATGGCATCAGCCAGATTGTGCTGATCCCGAGCCCGTGCAGATAGTCCAGCCGCCGCAACAGCCCTTTGAAATCGCCGACTCCGTCGCCGTTCGCATCCATATAGGTGCCAACGGAAACACAGTATATGACGCTGTTCTTGTACCAGAGATCGTCGATCATGGAGTGCGGCTGCTTGCGATTGGCGTGCCGCGATAAGTGACCGGCACAGCTTCCGGTTCCGCGGGCGCCGCTTATCCATGGGTCGGCGCCAGCGGCGGCGCGATTTTCATCTGCAAAGCGCTCTCCGCAGACCGCCCTCGCTCCCTGGCAAGGATGCCGACTGCCGGCATCTCGACATCGGTCTGGCCTGTCGAGCCTACTTGCGGGACTGGCCGACGCTCGGGGCCTTGCCGAGTTCCTGGGCCATATCGAGGTGGTGCTGCAACGTGGGCAACGTCTTGCCGGACCAGTCCTTGAGATCGGCATTATCGCCACTCTTGGCGTAGCGCTCGAACAAGGAGATCGCGTCCTTGTGGGCGCTCACCTGATCGGAGTCGAAGTCAGAGCTGAAGTCCTTTCCCGACGCGTCCTTCAGCTTGTCCAGCTTGCTCTGGTGCGAGCTGTCGAGCGTTCGCGGCAGCTCCGCCTTGACTTTGCCGCTACTGACCATTTCCTTCAGCTCGTTCGACGTCTTGGTGTGATCGGTCACCATCTGCTGCGCAAAGGACTTCTCCTGCGCATTTCCCTTCTGCTCCGCGAGCTTGCTCGATTCGATTTCGAACATGTCGCTGATTGCGACCTCTTTGACGAAGTCAGCCGTCGTAGGCGCGATGCCCAGCGCCGAATTGACACCGGTCTTCTCACCGACGGATTGGGCAAGCACCGGACTTGCCAGCAGAACGCAGCCCAGTACGATGATTCCACGCTTCATGATCTCGATCCTCCGCTCCTCTGGCCGCGCCCGCTGTCGCGGCATGACTGATGCCCACCAATCCGCGGCTGCTGCCGTTGTTCCAGTCCGATTGGCGACCGATGCTCGTCGGTTCCAGACCAGCGTACGACCGAAAGGCGCATGCCAAGTTAGGAACCGCGGCGGATTGCAGCGGTTGGCCCTTACAAAGCAAAGCCCGCGAGGCCCGCCGTGACGTCATCACCCTACGAAGAAAGACTGCGCTCGACCGCGCAGATTGCGCAGCATCCGCTCCATCCGATGCTGGTGCCTGTCCCTATCGTTTGCTTCATCGGCGCCTTGTTGACCGACATTATGTACTACGCGACCGCGGAAATGATGTGGGCGGACTTCTCCGCGTGGCTGCTGGTCGTCGGCGTGATTATCGGCCTGCTCGCCGCGATCGCCGGCCTCGTCGATCTCTTGAGCAACCGCGCCATTCGCTCCCTGACGCCCGCCTGGCCGCACGCGCTCGGCAATGTCGCGGTGCTGGTGCTGGCGTTCTTCAATGTGCTGATACACACCAGGGATGCATGGACCTCGGTCGTGCCCACCGGGCTCATTCTCTCGATCGTCACCGTGCTGATCCTTCCTGTCACCGGCTGGCTCGGATGGGCGATGGTGTATCGCCATGGTGTGGGAGTGGCCCGATGACGATATGCTCAAATCTGCTGCGCTCCACGGTGTTGTGCGGTTCGCTGTTGTGTCTTGCCGGATGCAATGACGGCAGCGGTGATCCGAAGGCGCAGATTGGCGCCAACCCCACTTTGCCCGAGTTGCAGCAATATCTTCTGCCTCCGATGCATATCGCGCGCGTGGTGGGATGGAAGAAGGGCGAGACGCCGTCGGTCACGAAGGGATTGAAAATCCAGGCCGTCGCCACCGGGCTGCAACATCCGCGCTCGCTCTATACGCTGCCGAACGGCGACGTATTGGTGGTGGAATCGAAGGCGCCGAAGGCGGCCGCGATCAAACGGCCCAAGGAAATCGTGATGGGATTCATCGAGTCGTGGGCCACGTCCGGTGGCGACACCGGGGAAAGCAACCGGATCACGCTGTTGCACGACTCCAATGGTGACGGTGTACCGGATCAGCAGAGCGTCTTCCTCGATCACCTCAATTCGCCCTTCGGCGTCGCGCTGGTCGGCAACGACCTCTATGTCGCCAACACGGATGCGATCGTCAGATATCCCTATCATGACGGCGACACCAAGATCACCGCATCGGGCGAGACGCTGACGCCGCTGCCCGGCGGACCGATCGACCATCACTGGACCAAGAGCCTCGTTGCAAGTCCCGACGGCTCGCGCCTCTATGTCGGCGTCGGCTCGAACAGCAACATCACCGAGAACGGTATGGAAGCCGAGAAGAACCGCGCCGACATTCTGGAAGTCGACCGCGCCTCCGGCCGTTACCGGATTTTCGCAAGCGGCTTGCGCAATCCGAACGGCCTCACCTTCGAGCCGACAAGCGGAGCCCTCTGGACGGTCGTCAACGAACGCGACGAGATCGGTCCCGACCTCGTGCCCGATTACATGACATCCGTGAAGGACGGCGCCTTCTACGGCTGGCCCTACAGCTATTACGGCCAGCATGTCGATCCCCGCGTCCAGCCGCAGCGCCCGGACCTGGTGGCGAAGGCCATCCCGCCGGATTATGCCCTGAGCTCGCATGTGGCGCCGCTCGGACTCGTGTTCGACACGGCGAATGGCCTGCCGCAATCCTATCATGGCGGGGCGTTTGTCGGCGAGCACGGCAGCTGGAACCGTGAGGTGTTGAACGGCTACAAGGTCGTGTTCGTGCCGTTCCAGGACGGCAAGCCGAGCGGCGTGGCGCAGGATGTCGTGACAGGTTTCCTCGATGGCGAAGACCACGCGCGTGGCCGCCCGGTCGGACTGGCCCTCGACAAGGGCGGTGCGCTTCTGATCGCCGATGATGTCGGCAACACGGTCTGGCGCGTGACGTCAGCCGACCAGCAAGGTAACCCGGCCTCGGTGGGCTTGGCGCGCTGATCAATTTTCGCGCTCATCGGTGACCCAGGCCCTCGCATTGTACGCGGCACCCAAAAGGAACGCGCACCGACGTGCCACCCCTTGACGCGCATGCGGTCCCGGCCGCATGGCCGCGAGACCTGATGCAACGATGCCGCCGTCGCATCCCATCATAGCTTCGCGCCATCATGGCGTAGCGCGACCTCGGCGAGCGCGATGAGGCCCAATCTCGAAAGTCGTAGAGACTTCACGCCAATCGCGGGGAACGGCGGTTTCCCTGCCGCATTAGCCTCTCAGGCATGCCACCGCAGTCGCGGTCCTGCCATTCTCTCCTTCAAGCCATGAGAGTTCGAAATGTCCCAGACCGTCGGCGATTTCCTGGTTCAACGGCTCCATCAATGGGGCGTGCGGCATATGTTCGGCTACCCCGGCGACGGCATCAATGGCGTGTTCGGCGCGCTGAACCGCGCCGGGGACAAGATGCAGTTCATCCAGGCGCGGCATGAGGAGATGGCAGCCTTCATGGCATCGGCCTATGCGAAATTCACCGGCCGGCTCGGCGTCTGTATCGCCACCTCCGGTCCGGGTGCGACGCATCTGGTGACCGGGCTCTATGACGCGCTGCTCGATCACCAGCCCGTGCTGGCCATTGCCGGCCAGCAGGCGCGCAACGCGCTCGGCGGGCACTATCAGCAGGAGCTCGATCTGACCTCGATGTTCAAGGATGTCGCCGGCGCCTATGTCGAGCAGGCCTCCTCGGCCGCCCAGGTCCGCCACATGATCGACCGCGCCGCGCGAATCGCACTGGCCCGCCGCACCGTAACCGCGATCATCCTGCCAAGCGATCTGCAGGACGAGACTTACGAGGATCCGCCGCGCGCCCACGGCACGCTGCGTTCGGGCGTCGGATACAGCCGGCCCAAGATCGTGCCGACGGATGCCGACCTCGACCGCGCGGCCGAGATCCTCAACGCGGGCAACAAGGTCGCCATGCTGGTCGGCGCCGGCGCTATGGGTGCTACCGACGAGGTCATCGCGGTGGCCGACCGGCTGTCCGCCGGCTGCGCCAAGGCGCTGCTCGGCAAATCCGTCTTGCCCGATGATCTGCCATGGGTCACCGGCTCGATCGGCCTGCTCGGAACCGAGCCGAGCTGGAAGCTAATGACGGAATGCGACACGTTGCTGATGGTCGGCTCCGGCTTTCCCTACTCCGAGTTTCTCCCGAAGGAAGGCAAGGCGCGCGGCGTGCAGATCGATATCGAGGCCGGCATGCTGTCGATCCGCTTTCCGATGGAAGTCGGGCTGGTCGGCGACGCCGCCGACACGCTGCGCGCGCTGTTGCCGCGGCTCCAGCCAAAAACGGATCGCTCCTGGCGCGACGGCATCGAGGCCGGCATGCGCGAGTGGTGGAAGACGCTGGAGGGCCGCGCCAAGCAGCCGGCGAACCCCGTGAACCCGCAGCGCGTGACCTGGGAGCTTTCTCCCTTGTTGCCGGAACGCGCGATCATCACCAGCGACTCCGGCGCCTGCGCCAACTGGTATGCGTGCGATCTCAAGATGCGCCGCGGCATGAACGCGTCGCTCTCCGGCGGCTTGGCCTCGATGGGCGCTGCCGTGCCCTATGCGCTCGGCGCGAAATTTGCGCATCCCGACCGCCCCGTCATCGCGCTGGTCGGCGACGGCGCCATGCAGATGAACAACATGGCGGAGCTGATCACGGTCGCCAAATATTGGCGGGAATGGATCGACCATCGCTGGATCGTCTGCGTCTTCAACAATGAGGATCTCAACCAAGTCACCTGGGAGCAGCGCATCATCAACGGCGATCCGAAGTTCGAGGCTTCGCAGAAGATCCCGAACGTGCCCTACTCGCGCTTTGCCGAGATGATCGGCCTGCGCGGCATCTATGTCGATGATCCCGAGGCGCTCGCCTCGGCCTGGCAGCAGGCGCTGGCGAGCGACGTTCCCGTCGTGCTCGAGGTCAAGACCGATCCGGAGGTGCCGCCGCTGCCGCCGCATATCAGCCTGCAGCAGGCCAAGCACTTCTCCGAGGCCATGCTCAAGGGCGATCCGGACGAGGCCGGCGTGCTCAAGGGCACCGCGCGCCAGGTTTTCGAAGCGATCCTGCCGAGCAAGTCCTGACCGCAGGCGATGTCGGGCGCCCCGTTCCTGGGGCGGTCCGGCGCAGGTCCGCGCCAGTCAATTGGTTATGGAAGCGAGATCGGCGCGGGTCTGGGCGGCCTGCTCGGCCGTCACGGCAGGTGCGTGAGCGAAGCGGTTGCGGACGTAGCTCGCGACCGCAGCGACCTGCTCGTCATTCAGCTGCCAGCCAAATCCGGGCATAGCCGGGCCGGTCGATTGGATCGAGTCCGGCAGGCTTGAGGGCAAGCGCGCGCTCATCCGGCAGTGGCCCGGACCTCGTTCAGCGCCAGTCAAAGCGGCCCTTAAGAAACACGAGCCCGTGATAGGTCAGCCGTGTCTCGCTCGTTTCCCCCGAGGCGACCTCGCTTTCGAGATAGGTCTCGAGGTCCGGCAGCAGGCGATCGAATCTCTCGCCGGCACCGATCATTTCACACGTCTCGCGGATACGTGTGATCGGCTTCTCGAGGATGGTGATCGTTGTGCTGACCATGACAGGCAATTCGGTGCCGCTGGCGTTCGTTCCCGGCGGGGAAGGTCAAGGAACGGCAAAGACCATCCCGAATTAGTCCGTTGCGGGATTGGGCGTGGATACTTCCGGAGCCGCTAATGCCTTATGCGTTGTTCGAGGATGACGTGCGGCTGACGCGCAGCTTTGCCACGGAACAGGATGTCCTGGCCGCCGCCGAGCGCGCCGGCCTGGTCGAGACGAGCCCGGATGGCAGGAAACTGCTCGAAGACAATCTCAGCATTCGTCCCTGCGACACCGCGCCCGACGATGCCACCGATTCCGGATATGACTTCATCGTCTCCTGATCCGCGCCAATGTCTTTGCCGATGGGAGAGCCTGGAACCTTCCACCGCCCGCGGGCATTGAGACCGCATGCCAGGAAGAGCGCGATGAAACACTCAGATCAGGGTATCGCCCGCAACCGGGGCGAAGAGCAGCCCACGGACAAGAAGCGTGCGCAAACGGTTCACCATACCGATCCGGACAAATCGGTGTCTCGCGAAGCGACGCGAGACCCCAAATTGAGCAACGATCAGAAAACGCCCGGATCCGGCGCCATGCCGGATTCGGATGGCGGGGGCTCGACGGTTGATGATCCGGCACAGGACCGGCGCTTGACAGCGAAGCCAGCATCCATCCGACGCGGCTAGACCAGGCGTCTGCGCATCCGCCGCGGTCTCTTGCGCCGTCCGCCCAGCGCGCCGGCGACGAGACCGGACGCGAACAGGACGATCGTGCCGACGATAACCGGAGCGATGCGGGACACCGCGCCGCTCACGACGAGCGCGCTGCCCTGCGCTTCATTGTCGAAGCTTCCATGCGTCCGGTGCAACCGCGTCACCGGCGCCATCAGATTGTCGCTCCGCGCCCAGCTGACCGGCTGCTCGGTTTCCTGCGCTCCAAACGCGATCCTGGCCAGGTAATGGTCGAGAAATCCCGGAAACAGCATATTCCCCAGTATCACCTTCAGCGTGCTGGATCCGATCCAATATTCACGCCGTGGCTTGTGCGCGGCGACGAATACGGCGTTTGCGATCACCTCGGGCTGCACCACCGGTGCCACCGGCCGCGGCTGGCGCGGCATGTGGGTGCGGGCCCAATCGAACTGCGGCGTGTTCACCGCCGGCAGCTCGATCATGGAGAGCCTGATCCGGCTCCCCTCATGAATCAACTCGGTCCTCAGCGAATCCGTGAAGCCGCGAATGGCGTGCTTGGCGCCGCAATAGGCGGATTGCAGCGGGATGCCGCGATAGGCCAGCGCCGAACCGATCTGGATGATGGTCCCGCGACCGACGGGCCGCATGTGGCGCAAGGCCGCCATGGTGCCGTGGACGAAGCCCAGATAGGTCACGTCGGTGACGCGGCGGAATTCCTCTGATGTCATCTCCCACACCGGCGAAAACACCGTCACCATCGCATCGTTGATCCAGACGTCGATGGCGCCGAACGCGTTGGCGACCTGCTCGGCCGCAGCGAAGACCGCCTGCGCGTCCGCGACATCGGTGGGAATGGCAAGCGCCGTTCCGCCCATGTCCTCGACCTCGCGGCGAACCTCATCCAGCGCGTCACCGTCGCGGGCGATCAAGGCAACCCGCCAACCCGCACGTGAAAACCGACCCGCGATGGCGCGACCGACACCCGCCGACGCACCGGTCACGACGACGACGGGTCCCGAAGCTTTGTGATCATTCATTCGCAATACCTCATGTATCTCGACCATTCATCTCACCGCTCCGGCCGCACCAGCGCGAGGCCACGGGTCGGATCCTTCGCGTTGCGCCGGCCTGGCCCACCGCGGCTGCCCGAGGGTTCCAACTCGCCGCGCCGCGCGAGGGTGCGAATCCGATCGGCGGTCCGGCAGGCGATTGCCTGGATGGTCAGCGAGGGGTTGACGCCACCGACCGTCGGAAACACCGAGCCGTCGCAAATCCAGAGATTGGGGATGTCCCAGCTGCGACAGTCGGCATCGACCACGCTGCGAGCGGGATGATCTCCCATGCGCGCAGTGCCGTTGAGATGGCAGGTGTCGTCGTCCTGGACCCAGATGTCGCGGGCGCCGACCGCTTGCAATGCCCGGCTCATGAATTTGACGGAATGATCGATCAGGCGCTTGTCGTTGTCGCACCAGGAATAGGTGACACGCGGTATGCGCAGGCCGTATTGATCGACCTCGTCGGCGAGCGTGACGCAGTTCGTCTCCAGCGGCAGCATCTCGCCGACGATCTTCAGGCCGACGACGTGGTTGTAGTCCTTCATCGCCTTCATCAGGCGATCGCCCCACAGGCCGCGGGCGCTCATCAGCGTGTTGGCCCACAGCTGAGGCAGCGGTCCCTGGCTCATATAGGCGTAGCCGCCGAAGAAATCCTTGCCCTTGTCCTGGTAATTCCAGTGCTCGGTGATGGCCAGCGACGGCGGCCCCTTGTACGAGCGGACCTCGTCGTCCATGACGCCCCACACCGCCTGGTTCGACTGCGTCATCAGATTCTTGCCGACAAGCCCCGAGCTGTTGGCGAGCCCATCGCGGAACTTGTCGGTGGCTGAATTCAACAGCAGCCGCGGCGTTTCGATCGCATAGCCGGCGACGACGACATTGCGCGCGCGCTGAAACCGCCAGGCACCATCCCTGACGTAGTGCACGCCCGAGACGAGCCCGGCCTCGTCGACCGCGATGCGGCCGGCCATCGCGAGATCGCGGATTTCGGCGCCGGCCGCGAGCGCGCGCGGGATCCAGGTCACCAGCGCGCTTTGCTTGGCATTGGTCGAGCAGCCGGTGACACAGAAGCCCCGGTAGACGCAAGGATGCGCGCGGCCGCGCGGCGCCGAGAGCGTCGCAAGCGGCGTCTCCGTCCATTGGATGCCCATCGCTTCGCATCCCCGGGCCAACGCAAGCGCGGCTGCGTTCAAGGGATGCGCGCGGTAGGGATAGCGCGGGCGCGGCGGTCCCCAGGGATAGGTCACGGGTCCGGCAATCTTCAGCGCCTGCTCGACCTCGCCGTAGTAGTTCCACATCTCGCGCCAATCCAGCGGCCAGTCGGCGCCGTAGCCGAGCAGGCTGCGCGACTTGAACCATTCGGGACGGAATCGCAGCGAGACCATGGCGAAGTGCACGGTCGAGCCGCCGACGGCCTTGCCGCTGTTGTTGCTGCCGAGCTGCAGCGGGTTGGCGCCGTCGACAATGCGGTCGTCGGTCCAGTAAAGCTTGGTCTGCTCGGATTCGTCAGAGGCGAAATCCTCCAGCGGCCGGAAATAGGGCCCGGCATCCAATGCGACGACGGAGAATCCATATTCGGCAAGCTTGCAGGCCAGCGTGCCGCCGCCGGCGCCCGTGCCGATGATGACGAAATCCACCGCTTCATTGTCGCGATACTCGCGCATCGGCACCCAACCGCCGGGCCGGAACACATCCGGCGCCCGGCCGTCGCGCGCACGCGGATGATGCAGGGCCTCACCGGACATGACGATTGCTCCGGCGGGCGGCAGCGTCGTCACCGCCATTGGCCTCAGCCGCTTCCCAGGGATCGCGCTCGTTGAAGCCGAGCCGCACATAGCCGCGCGGGCTTGCCGGGCCGCCGAAGCCGATTTCGCTCCAGGCCGTGGGGTGCGAGTAATAGGCAAGCACGATATCGCGGGCGAGACGCTTTCTGAAGAAGTCCCTTGGACTGAGCGTGCCCCACTCCGGCGCGCTGAGCTCGCCAGCTTCCGCGCGGCGCAGCAGCATGTCCTGGCGCTCGGCCGTCAGCCCCGCAAAGCGCTGCTGATAGGCCGAGTGCGCCTCGGCGTCCAGTGCTCGCAGGCCGATGCGCCAGGCCTCGCCATCACGCGGCATGCCCGGCACACGATAGCCGTCCATGGTGCCCTCATCCAGTCTGCGGTCGACCAATGCTGCGACGGGAATCGGCGGCCGCGTCGGGGGCTGCGGCACAATGCGTGCGGCGATGGCGCCGACGGTCTCGAATTCCTCCGTCGTGAAGAAACGCGGGTCGGGCGCAATTGCAAGCCGGCGCCTGATCACTTCACGCGTCTTTTCATTCCACGATGGGCCGCTCCATTTGGAGAGGACGTCATAGCCGGGATAGCGGCCGCCCGCTGTGCTGCGCTTCGGATCATGCATCGGGATGCTCCTCCATCAGCCCGAGTGCCGCGAGCCCTGCCATGGCGAGCGCGGAAAAGCTCGGCGGAGCCGGAAGCGGCGGACCGTTCAGGACGTTCTGACTCCAGTTGCGCCAGCCGCCCATGTTGCGGGAGACGCCGTAAGCGTGGAAGCCGACGCCCGCCAGACCTACGGCGGTGAGCAAACGCATCCACCAGCGCGCGAGATTATGCCTGCCACCGCCCTTGGCTGCGGCGATCCTGCCGAGCAGGACGGCACCCAGTGGCGGCAAGGTGACGGGAACGGCCATGAAGGGATTGTGGTAGGCGCCGCGAAAATGCAGCAGCCCGGCTTCGCCGGCCGTACCAAGCAGTCCAGCACTGCTCACCGCCGCAATGGTTCGTGCCGCCGGCAGGCCAAAAATCTCGGGCCTCTCGCCAGCGCGGCTTTCGCGCACCCGCTCCGAGCAGAAACCGAGCAATCCCGCCAGCAGGATCGCAATGGGCGCGCCAAGCGGCGCGCCATAGAACAGGTTCTGCCAGCTGAAGCCGCCGGTCCGCTTGCCGACATTGTAGAAATGGAATCCGCTGCCGAGCAGTCCGGTTGCTGCCGCAAGCATATAGATGACGTCCCGCGCCCTGTGCGCGAGCGGCCGCGTGTCGGCGGTGCCGTGCAGGCTGATGCCCAAGGTCAGCGCGGAGACGACCAGCGGGGTGAACATCGCCTTGTTCTTGAACGAGCCGCGGTAGTGCTCGACCCCGGAGTCCGCGAGCACCGAGAGAGCCAGCGTGCCGGCGGCCCGATTGAGCCGGCGTGCCGCGGTCACCGTCGCGCGGGTGCTGAAGCCCCGCAAGCGCGTTGCCTTGGCGCGCGGCCGTGCCGGCGACGCCAGAGGTTGCTCATCGCGCGACGACAAGAGCGAAGCCACGGCAAGCCCGGAAAGACCAAGCGCCGCACAGGCGGCGATTTCGCGACCAAGCGACCGGTTCATGATGCACCCCCGACCGCGTAGCGTTCGGCGTCCCTGTGTTTGAACTGCAAGCCGTTTCCCGGCCGCGACAGGTCAGGCGCGATCCTGCCGTCACACGCGCGTGGGGCGCCCTCGAACAACATGTGCTCGATACGGACATGATCATGAAACCATTCGAGATGCCTCAGCCGCGGTGCGGCGCAGGCGACGTGCAGGTGAAGCGCGGGCGCGCAATGTCCGGAGAGATCGGTGTGGAAGGCCTCGCAGAGTGCTGCAATCTGCAGGAAGCCCGTGATGCCGCCGCAGCGGGTGACGTCGGATTGCTGAACGTCGACGGCCTCCGCCTGCAGCATGGCGCGCACGTAGTCGGTCGTGTAGGCGTATTCGCCCGCGGCGACGTCGATCGGCGACGGCACGCGGCGCCGGATCGTCCCGAGGCTCACGAGGTCATCCGAGGAGACGGGCTCCTCGAACCAGCCGACACCCTGCTCGGCGAACGCCTCGGCAAGGCTGAGCGCCTGCTTCTCGCCGTAGGCTCCGTTTGCGTCCACAAACAGCACTGCGCGATCGCCAATGGCTTGCCTGGCGACCTTGACCCGGTGCGGGTCGCGCGCGGGCTCGGAGCCGACCTTCATCTTGACATAGGCGCAGCCCTGCTCGGCGACCCAGCCGCCGAGCTGTTCGGCCAATTCGCGATCGGAATAGCTGGTAAAGCCGCCGCTGCCATAGATCGGTATCTCCCGGCGGACTGCTCCGAGCAGCGACACCAGCGGCACCTCCAGCAGCCTCGCCTTGAGATCATAGAGCGCGGTGTCGGCGGCCGAGATCGCCGTTGCGGCGAGTCCCTCTCGCCCCAGGTTGCGAACCGCGCGCTGCATCGCAAGCCACGCGCGCCCCGGCGCAAGGGCATCCATCCCCTTTACGATTGGCGCAAGCTTGCTGTTGACGAGGCCGACGACCGAGGCGTCCGAATAAGTATAGCCTAAGCCGACCTTGTCGCCCGCCGCGACTTCGACCAGCACAAGCGTAGTGGAGGTCCAACTCAAGGTCCCGTCGGCCTCTCGCTTGTCCGTCGGAATCTCGAAGGCGCGAGCGCGCACGCCATCGATCGAGATTTCAGGCTTCATCGCTTCTTCCTGTCCAGAGCGCTGCAAGCCGCTTGCACGCGTATCCGCTACGGCTTCATTGCAAGCGGTGTGGAGGATTCAATTGACATTGGGGCAACGTGACAGGCCGTCAAAAGTCGCCTTAGCACTTCGTAGGTGTCTGCCGCCGAGCAACGCCGGGAACATCACCCCGTTGCCCGTCGACAATCACGCTGCAGGCAAAGAACACCGATGATCGACATCGGATCCCTTGTCTGCGTGATCCCACAACCGCGCCGCCATCACCTTGGAGATCGTTCGAAGCCGAAAGCCTCAACCATGCACCGGCTGAACTATCGGCCGCTCTGGCGACGTCGGAGCGCCTGTGCTTTCGATCAGGTCCAATGCCTGATTGATCTCCACCAATTGTCGGTCGATTTCGGCGAGCTCAGCTGGCCCCGGCTGCTCGTGCAGGAGTTCCAGCAGCTTCTGCTTTCGCGCCAGGAGCGTTGCGACGGTCGTCATTGTTAACCTCCGAGTGCCTGCCCCTGAGGTCTCTCAGATCCAATGATTGAAGTGGGTTTTGGTTCGCTTCGCTCGCGCGGCCGTGTCGCACATCGCTGTTCCGACCAGCGATCCCAGCCTGGAGCATAATCTGGATTGGGCGGTGCAGGCTTGGCGAGCCGGTCTGCCTCCGCGCCTACGGCTGCAACGACGCGCCACGCATGCCGCGATTTAAAACGGCCTTCTGGTTCATTTCGGAAACAGCCGGTCGCGGATATAGCGCGAGGTCGGCGTCAGTCTCAGGCCCCGCGGCTTTCGCCACTCGGCCCGATCGATCTCGCGCTTGTCTCCGATCTTCAAACCGCCGCAGGCCTTTCGCGCGACGAAAATGGCATCGTTCATCTTGCGCCCGGAATGGTGATTTTTCTTCGTTATCTCCTTCCAAAGCCTCAGCTTCCCAAGTTTCAGTCCCGGCAGCTCCTCCCTGATCTCCCGCCGCAGGCACTGCAACTCGGTCTCACGCGCACGTTTACGGCCACCCGGAAACATCCAACGGCTGTCACAGCGGCGGCGCACCAGCAGCACGCGGCCACGTTTGGATGTCACGAGCTTTGAGGACCTTGCCATAGGAGCCAACGGGTATCGCAAAGGGGCACAGCGAACAATAACAAAAGCAAATTGCGCCAGCCGACGGACTGCCGGACGATCGCCTGGGCGCAACGAAAATGCCGAGCAGAAAGGCGATCGCGAGCGATTGCAGCGGCGCATCCGTCGTGCTTTGGCGAAGCATGTCCGCCAGCCGGTGCCGGTTGGCCGTCCGCCATGTCCTTCGTTATCCTGGCTGCGTCGGCGGCGCGATCGAGGCGCGGCTGCTCCTCAGCGAGACCCAAGAGAGAGCCCCAAGGCTTCGGTCATTGCGGCGGCTTCATCCATAGTGCGCATGAATGGCTCTCCCTGTGGCGCCAACAGACGCAGAGAAGAATTGGTTCCTTTGTCGCAGCCGCAGCGAGCGGGGCGTCGCGCCTCACGATGCAGAATGCTTCTTGATCAGCTTGACGGCGTCTGCCGGACCCCGCCAGCCGAGAAACTTGAGCTTCTTGTCCTCGAGCGCGTCCGTCGCCTTGAAGAACTGCTCCAGCTCCTCGACAGCCCTGGACGGCAAATGACGAATGTCCTGCAGATCGCCTTCGAACGGCGCGCGGTCCGGTACGGCGAAGATGCGATCGTTTCGCTCTTCGTCGTCGCCCTTTTTCGTTTGCTTCAGTTCGAGCACCCCGATCGGCCTGCAGCGAAGCACCACGCCGGGATAGGTCTTGGAGTCATGGACCACAAGAACATCGAGCGGATCACCGTCTTCCGCTTGCGTCGATGGGATAAAGCCCCAGTCGTAAGGGTAGGTCAGACCGGCCATCAACGGCTTGGCCAGGGTGAAGACCTTGAGCTCGGGATCGAAGTCCAGCTTGCAGGTGCTGCCGCGCGGCGTCTCGACAACGGCATAGATATGCTCCTTGTCGGCCCAGGTCGGAATCTTGAACAGGTTGGTCATTGCGGTGCGGGCTCTAGACGCGTCGCCATTGGTCCGGCTTCCTCTTGTCATTGAGATGGCGGACGCGCGCGACGTGCGTCATGTAGCCGTGCGTTCGCGCCCAATGGATCGCCTCCTCCTGCGTCCGGAAAGTCGCCAGGACATGGTCCGCATGATCCTCGACAACAAAATCGCTGATCGCACTTCCATCGGGCTTGCCCTTCGGCCGGGGCTCCACGAATACGTTGGTCATGTCGGCGTCTCCCTTTAGCCCGAAACGCCTTGACGTATTGGTAAGTTCCGCGGGGCATTTCCCGCCGATGGTCCGGGCAAGGACTCCACGTTACTCCGGCGGCTGCAGGCCGGGCGACGACAACCATTCGTCAAGATGGGCGGTCACCTCGTATCGTCGCGCGCGCCGCAGCAGCATCTCGCGCTCGGCTTCCGAGCCTGCCCGCCGCGCAGCATCGCGACATGCACCCGCAGCGCGCTCCAGCCGGGTCTTGAGGGGAAATTCCTGCTTGGCGCGGTTGCGGGTGCGGTGCACTTTTTCCACCAACATGTGGCATCTCCAAATCTGGCTTCCCTGCATGGGCTCACAGTGGCACGCCGCTGGTGACCCGTCTTTCACACAGGATAGGCACCCGCAGAAACGAAGCGCGCCCTCGGACACATTTCCGACTTGTGCGGGCGGCGCCGGACGCATGTTTTGCGCCACTTGAGTAAGCAGCCTGCGGGGGCGAGTGCGAGCAACAGCCGATGCTTCAGTCACGCCAACCCACGAGCCGCCAGGAACGACTTGTGCAGAGCCAAGTTTGGATGCCGCAGAAGCAAGCAGCAACACGCGGCCGACATGCCTCAACCAAAGTCGAATTGGCGGGCGGCAGCCGAGCTCGGTGTGCTCAGCAGCACCTTTCTCCACCGTCGTGAGCCAGCTCGCGGCGCCGCAATCATGGCGACGTCGCGGGACTTTTCGTCCATCGGCACGGTTCAGATCTCGGCGCTCACCCGCACCGGGATCGACTTTGCCGCCGGCGTCTTGGCCTTCTCCTCGTGATGCCAGAGCGGCAAGAGCGGGTTGCACTCCGGATAGTAGCCGCCGATGCAACCTTCCGGGATGTCGTAGGTGACCACGCGCAAGCCGCCCACCCTGCGGTCCACGCCGTCATCGGCGGCGGTCGCGAGCGTAACCCTGTCGCCCTCCTTCAATCCGAAACGATCGATGTCGTTGCGGTGCATGAGCACGACCTCGCGTGAGCCGAAAATGCCGCGGAAGCGATCATCATAATTGTAGATCGTGGTGTTGAACTGACCGTTGCTGCGCAACGTGATGAGCTGGACGATGTCGCGATCTTCCGGCTTCGTGTCGACGTCTTCCGCGAGCGACTTTGCCACGATGAAATTCGCCTTGCCGGTCTTGGTATTCCATTTGCGCTCGCGCGCGGCGAGCGGACGGTGAAAGCCGCCCGGCTGCCACATGCGCGCATTGAAGTCGTGGAAAATGTCCGGAAAGGTCGCGGCGATGGCGTCGCGGATCCTGCTGTAATCGGCCACCCAATCATCCCAGGGAATGGTCGACCGCGACGGTGCGGCGGCCTTGGCGAGCTCGGCGACGATCCTGGGCTCCGACAGCAGGCGCGGGCTTGCCGGCGGCACCTGCCCCCGGGAGCCGTGCATACAGCCGGTCGAATCCTCCATCGCCACCGCCTGCCGCCCGCTCGCCTGCTCATCGATCTCGATCCGTCCGAGGCACGGCAGGATGTACGACACCTCTCCATGCACCAGGGCGCTGCGATTGAGCTTGGTCAGGATGTTCACGGTCAGGCGCAGCTTGCGCCAGGCCGGCTCGACCAGCCGATGCTCCGGCACCGCGCGCACCAGATTGCCGCCGAGCAGGACCATCGCGCGAACCGAGCCATCGATGACCTTCTCGCAGGCTTCGACGGTGTTGAGGCCCTTCTTCTGCGGCACATCGATGCCGAACAGCTGCTTGATCCTGTCCGCGGGGACCATGCCCGGCTTTTCGGTGATGCCGACCGTGCGCTGGCCCTGCACGTTGGAATGGCCGCGCACGGGACAGATGCCGGCACCCGCGCGCCCGACATTGCCGCGCATCAATGCGAGATTGACCAGAGTCTGCACGGTCTCCGAGCCCTTCTCGTGCTGCGTCAGCCCCATGCCGTAGATGAACATCACCGACTTGCGATGCGCGTAGACGTAGGCTGCTGCCTCCAGGGCGCCACGGGTCAGCCCGGACCGGCGCTCGATATCGGACCAGTCGCAGGTCTTGACGCTCGTCATGAATTCGTCAAAGCCGTGGGTGTGCTCGCGAATGAAATCGCGATCGATGACGGCCGCACACGGGCCCGCCTTCTCGTCCAGCGCGAGCAACGCCTTTGCGATTCCCATGATGGCGGCGGTGTCGCCGCCGCATCTGACCTGATGATATTGCGAGGTGATCGGCGTGGAGGTGCCGCTCAGCATCTCCAGCGGCGATTGCGGATTGGTGAAGGACTCGAGCCCGCGCTCGCGCAAGGGGTTGAAGGTCACGATCGGCACGCCCCGCTTCACCGCCTCCTGCAGCTGGTGCAGCATGCGCGGGCTCGACGTGCCGACATTCTGGCCGAAGAAGAAGATGCAGTCGGTCTTGGCGAAATCGTCCAGCGTGCAGGTGCCGACGGGCACGCCGATGCTTTCGGGCAGCGCCACCGAGGTGGTCTCGTGGCACATATTGGAGCTGTCAGGCAGGTTGTTGGTGCCGTAGGCCCGCGCGAGCAGCCCGTACATGAAGGCGGTCTCGAGCGAGGCGCGGCCGGACGTGTAGAACACGGCGCTATCGGGTTCCAGCGCGCGCAGCTCACGGCCAATCTCCGCGAAGGCATCCTCCCAGGCGATCGGGACATATTTGTCGGATGCCGCATCGAAGCGCATCGGATGGGTCAGCCGCCCTGCATCCTCGAGCTGATGGTCATCCCATCGCTCGAGCGCAGTGACGGTATGCTTGGCGAAGAACTGGGGCGTCACGCGCTTGGGCGTGATTTCCCAGGTCGTCGCCTTGGCGCCGTTTTCGCAGAACTCGAACACCCTGGGATCGGCAGGCTTGGCCCAGGCGCAGCTGACGCACATGAAGCCATCCGGCTTGTTCTGGTTGAGCAGGACCCGCGGCCCGCTGATCGGAACCAGATTCCGGGTCAAGCTCTTTGCGAGCGACCGCACCGAGCCCCATCCGCCCGAGGGCGCATTGTTGGGCTTGACTTCGAGGTCGGAGCTCAGTCGGCGTGTCCTGGACATGGTGCAGTTCCGAAGTTGAATAACCTGCCGTTCTGTCAAGTTCTAAAGCGCGGCCGCGGTGTCCGGTTCCTGCACGTCGGGCCGCAGGAACTACCTTTTGCGGAGCCGTTCTCGACGTGATGCGTTCGGATCATCCACCATTCGGCTCTTCGTGCTTTTCCTCTGCATCACGATGCTTGGCGGGTGCGAACGGTCTCGACCGCGTTGATGACCTTCAATTCAGTGAAGCAATTTGGCGTCAGCCTTTTCGCGTCCGCCGGCGCCGCCGGCCTCGTCGTCGGCCTTGCCGCCCGCCCCCTGCTCTCCAATCTCATCGCCGGCGTGCAGATCGCCGTGACCCCAGCCGATGCGGATCGAGGACGCCGTCATCATCGAGAACGAATGGGGCTGGATCGAGGACATCGCCTCGACCTATGTCGTGGTCAGATTGTGGGATCGGCGCCGAATGGTCGTTCCGCTCTCCTATTTCATCGAGCGGCCGTTCCGGAACTGGACGCGCGACGGCGCCTCGCTGATCGGCTCGGTCATGCTCTTTGTCGATTATTCCGCCGATGTTCCCGGCATCCGCAAGAAGCTCGAGGGGGCGGTTCGCGAATCCAAGCTTTGGGACGGCGCGGTCGTCAATCTCCAGGTCGTCGACACCAACCCGACGACGATGGAATTGCGCGCGCTGGTCAGTACCCGCAATGCGCCGCAGGCCTGGGACCTGCGGTGCGAGATCCGGGAGAAGCTGATCGCGTTCCTCCAGAAGGAGATGCACTGGGCGCTGCCGCGCCAACGCGGCGACGTTCTCATGCGAAACGAGCCGTCGAGCGCGCGGATGGGCCGGTCCGAGCAGCAAGCGGGCGCGATCTAGGGATCGATCACATGCGCGCAGTTTTCCAAACTAGTCGCGGTAACGATCAATCGCATCGCCCAGCTTCTCCTTCAACGGATCGAGCCAGGGACGGTAGTTCCGCCATTGCGACAATCCCTCGCGGAACAGCGGCTTGCGGACCTGCTCCGAGCTCGGTGTGTTGATCGCGCGCCGGCTGCGGTGAAATTCCAGACAGGCCGGGTCGAATGCGAGCCCGCAATGCGCGAGGATCCGGCGCACACTCGCCTCGAGGTCCTCGACCAGGTCCTCGTAGCTGACCCGAAGCACGCGTCCCGGCAGGACCCGATTCCAGTGACGCATCAGCTCCAGATACGTCCTGTAGTAGCTCGCGATCTCTTCAATTCCGTAGCAGAATTCCTGTCCTCTGGCGAAAAACTGCTTCAGGTTGCTGACGCAGCAGGCCATCGGCTCGCGGCGGATGTCGATGATCTTTGCATTCGGCAGCATCAGGTGGATCAGGCCGACATGCCGGAAGTTGTTCGGCATCTTGTCGATGAAATGCGGCCGATCCCGCCGATAGACGCGCGTCTCCTCCAAATAGCGGCGCCCGAGGCGTTCGAACAGCAACGGGTCGAGACCCGGCAACAGATCCGGATAGCGCGCGCTGTCGCGGTTCGTCCCCTGTTCCTGCAAGTCCGCGACGATGCGGGGGATGTCGTGCAATTCCTGCGTCCCATCGACAGCCGGGTGCGAGGCCAGGATCTGCTCGAGCAGCGTCGAGCCCGAACGCGGCAAGCCGACAATGAAGATCGGGTCGCGGTCGGCGGCGCCGACGCCGTTGCGGGCAGCGAAGAAGTCCTCGCTGCAGGTCGCGATCAGCCGACGGGCGTTGTCCACCATCGCCTCGCTGCGGTAGCCGCTTCCGGCGCGCCGCAGCGAATTGCCGCGCTGGTAAAATGACCAGGACGCGCCAAAGTCGGCCCGATCCTCCAGCGCCTTTCCCAGCGCGAAGCAGAGATGTGCACGGTCCGGCAGTCCCGGTCCAGGCCGCCCCTCCAGAGCCCGCATGCGCTCGATCTCGCGATCGCCGAAGCGATACGTCTTCAGATTGGCCAGGCTCCAATACGCGTCGCCGATATCGGCCTCGCCGCTCGTTGCGTCCCGATAGGCGGCTATCGCCTCGTCGGTCCGGCCGAGCGCTTTGAGCGAATGGCCCAGCACGATCCGCAGATGGTTACGCTGCGGCGTCTCCACGAGCAGTTCGCGAAAGATCGGGACCGCCTCCTCATGGCGCACGAGGCCCGCGAGTATCGTGGCACGAAGGAAACGCGCCTCGGGATCGGACGGCGCCGCCAGCAGCCGCTGCTCGACCTGCGCCAGCGCCTCCGCATATTTCTGACGCTCGATCAAAATCCGCACGAAATCCATCCGTGCCGCGACGTAGCCCGGCGCGGCATCGACCACTTCGCGGAAAAATTCCTCGGCCTGCGACGTTGCGCCGCGGCGCTGTGCGATCCGTCCGAGCAGGCGCAGCGCCTCGACGTGCCGTCCGTCGCTGGCGATGTAGCTCATCAGACGGCTTTCCGCTGCGAGATGCTCGCCGTCGCAGAACCAGCTGCCCGCCTCGACGATCGCGATCGGCAGTTCATTCAGTTTCGAAAGATGCTGCGAGGCGACGCCGGCGCGCTGCAGCTGGCCATTCGCTTTGAACAGCCCTTCGAGCGCCGCCCAGCTCGACGCAAGCGCCGGATTGAGTTCGACCGCACGTTCGAACGACCAGATCGCCCGCGCGGAATCGCCGAGTGTGACAAGGCAATGACCGCGCTCCTGGAAGAGCAGGCTGTAATCCGGGTGTGACCGCTCGAGGGCCGCCAGCGCCTGCAGCGCCTGATTCGACTGACCGAGCAGACGCAAGTTCAATGCAGACATATAAAGTGCGGCCCGATGCGACGGCGCGCGCTGCAACAGCGCACGCGCCGCCGCCAGCGCCTCGGCATGACGGCGGGCCCGGGTCAGATCCTGGACGCGACGCAACTCCGGGGCGAACGGGCCGCCATCCATCGCTGCGGGGGCGAGGTCAGTCACAACCACTTCACTTTCGCTTCACGGTTAGTTCACAGGAGCGCAATGATCCGTTCCTAGTTTGCGGCACTCACCCGATTTCGAGACGGAGCCGTTCGGCACGCCTCGATCAAATCCGCACGCATTATGACTTGGGGGATATTTCGTTGACCAATACCGACCGCCGTCAGTTTATGCAAATGTTGGGCATGGGCGCTGCAGCAGCCAGCACCCTCGGCTCGACCGTGGCGAAAGCGCTCGCCATCCCCGCCAACCACCGCACGGGCACGATCAGGGACGTCGAGCACATCGTGATCCTGATGCAGGAGAACCGCCCGTTCGACCATCACTTCGGCACGCTGCGCGGCGTCCGCGGCTTCGCAGATCCGCGCGCCGTCAAGATCAACTTCCCGCTGCAGTCCGGCGAAATCGTCAAGGCGCCGGTGTTCTTGCAGCCGGCCGGTGCGGCCAATACCGCTGCCGGCTTCGGCGTTCCGGCGAACTATGGCAACCTCGGCGGCCCGGCGAATGGCGTGCCCGTCATTCCGCCGTTCCGTATCGATCCGACGAAGTTCGGGCTCAACAGCCTCGGCCTCAGCTACATCCCGGGCACCGATCACGGCTGGAGCGGCACCCACGACGCCTGGAATTTCGGTCAATACGACCGCTGGGCGATCGACAAGGGCCCGCTGGCGATGACCTATTTTACCCGCGCGGACATTCCCTATCACTACGCGCTGGCCGACGCCTTCACGGTGCTTGACAATTACTACTGCTCGATCATGGGCCCGACGAATCCGAACCGCTGCTACATGTGGACCGGATGCGTCGGAAACGTCGACTATCTCGGCGCCGGCGGAACGGACGGATTCGGATCGGGCCCGATCACTGGCAACGGCCTCAGTCCGAAGGGACACTATTTGGCCTGGGAGACGTTTCCCGAGGTGCTGGACAAGGCCGGCGTGAAGTGGAAGATCTATCAGGATCTGGCAGGTGCGACGTTCTCGCCGGACTTCGGCGACGGAGGCCCGGCCGGCAATTTCGACGGCAATTACACCGACAATTCGCTGCTTTATTTTGCGCAATATGCGAACTCCAGCGCGGGCAGCTCGCTGTTCGACAATGCCTGCACCGGCACGCAGCTGGCGTATAATCAGCCTGCAGCCAATGCGCCGGCCGCGGCCTGGAAAACCTGGGCCGAGGGGCTTTTCTCCCAGTTCAAGGCCGACGTGCAGAACGGCACGTTGCCCCAGGTGTCGTGGATCGTTGCGCCGGCGGGCTACACCGAGCACTCGGACTATCCGGTCAACTATGGCGCCTGGTACATCTCGCAGGTGCTCGACATCCTGGTGTCGAAGCCCGACGTGTTCAGCAAGACCGTATTCATCGTCAACTATGACGAAGCCGACGGCAGCTTCGACCATGTCGTGCCGCCCACCCCGCCGTCCTCCATGCCGGCAACGCCCAACACCGGCGCCTCGACGGTCGACTACCACAACGAGATCGTCACCACGTCCGCACCGAACGGCCCGATCGGGCTCGGGACTCGCGTGCCGTGCCTCGTGATCTCGCCCTGGAGCAAAGGCGGGTACGTGAACTCGCAGGTGTTCGATCACACCTCGACGATCCAGTTCATCGAGAAGCGTTTCGGTGTCTACGAGCGCAACATCTCGCCCTGGCGCCGCGCCGTCTGCGGCGACCTCACCTCGGCGTTCAACTTCAAGGATCCGGATGGCGCCGGCGATCGGCTCAACCTGCCCTCCACCGCCGGCTATCTGCCGTCGGCGGGCGAGTTGTCCGGCACCGTCAGCCCGCCGGACCTCCCAATCGCGGCGAACAGTGTGATCATCGGCGTTCCCGCGCAGGAAAAGGGCATCCGCCCGGCGCGGGCCCTGCCTTACGACCTGAACGTCTACAGCAAGGTCTCCGGCAGCACCGTCGCGCTGCAGTTCGTCAACAGCGGCAAGGCAGGCGCGGTGTTCCAGGTCCGCTCCGGCAACACCACCGATACGGTCCGCAACTACACGGTCGAGGCGGGCAAGACGCTATCGGGAAGCTGGACCGTCGCCGGCTCATACGACCTGACCGTGTACGGTCCGAACGGCTTCATGCGCGCCTTCAAGGGCAGTGTCGGTGCCGGCGCCGTGGTGCTCGATGTCCGCTCCGAATATGGAGATGACGACGACGCCGTGATGTTCTTCTCCGTGCAGAATGCCGGCTCGCATCAGGCGAGCGTGACCGTGCTCGATGCATACAGCGGCGAGAAGATGATCCGCACGCTCGGCCCGAAGGGGCGTGTCGATAGCAGGCTGTCGCTCACGCAATTCCACGGCTGGTACGACCTCGTCGTCACGGTCGCGGAAGATTCGAGCCTTGAGTACCGGCTGGCCGGTCACGTCGAGACCGGATGCGACAGCATGTCGGATCCGGCAATGGGCGGCCTGCTGACCTTGAAGGCCTGAGGCGGCTGCGCGTATCGGCGGGCGAGCACCGAAGCCGTGCTCGCCCGCTCTCCGCATACTCTTCCCGTCGGGGCTGACGGCGCGATCGCGGGCTCGCCGTCGCCCGGTCAGGACCCTGCGCTGCGGAGCGTGTGCCGATCGATCTTGCCTGTTCCCGTCTTCGGCAGATCGGTCCGGTATTCGATCAGGCGCGGATATTTGTAGGGAAGCAGCCTCGACTTGACGTAATCCTGCAAATCCCGCGTCAGCGCCTCGCTGGCCGAATGATCCTCGTGAAGGATCACGAATGCTTTCGTCGTCATCCGGCGGTCGGGAAGCTCCAGTCCAAGCACGGCGCACTCGCGGACGGCAGGATGTTCTGACAGGCAAAGCTCGATCTCGAGCGGGTAGATCCACTGGCCGCTCACCTTGATGAGATCGTCGACGCGACCGACGAAAGTGAAGAACCCATCGCTGTCCTCGACGAGCCTGTCGCCGGTCCAGATCCACCCCTCCTCGCGCATGGTCTGCGCGGTCTTGTCCGGCCGGTTCCAGTAGCAGGGCGCGTTGGAGTGGCCGCGAACCCACATGATCCCTTCACCGCCTTGCGCGACGGGCTCGCCTTCGGGAGTCGTGAGCCGGAGTTCGTATCCGGGAACGCGCTTGCCGGCGGTTCCGATTTTCTTCTGCCCGCGCGTATTCGACAGATAGATGTGCAGGACCTCGGTCGATCCGAACCCCTCCATGATCTCCAAACCGAAGCGTCGTTTCCAGTCGCTGAAGATGTCCCGCGACAGCACCTCGGCGGCCGACAGGCAAAGACGCACGCTCGACAAATCGGCAGTATCGATGCGCGGATGATTGAGCAGCGCGTTGTAGAGCGTCGGCAGGCCGAAGAACAGCGTGGGCTTGAACCGCGCGATCACGTCGAGCACCGCATGCGGCTCGGGGCGGCCGGCGAGCAGCACCGTGCTGGCGCCGACCGAGAACGGGAAGGTGATCGAATTGCCGAAGCCGTAGGCAAAGAAGATCTTCGGCACCGAAAAGCAGATATCGCTCTCTTGTATCCCCAGGATGTGGCGGCCGAAGCTCTCCGCCGTATAGGCCATGTCGTGCTGCAGGTGGACGATGCCTTTCGGCCGACCGGTGCTGCCCGAGCTGTACATCCAGAACGCCATGTCGTCGCGGCTTGTCGACGCAGCTTCCAGCTCCGATGAAAATTTGGCGAACCATTGGTCGCCGTCGAGCACTTGGATCGAGGATGGTTCGGGCGCGCCCTCGCCGTTGAGGACGATGAGCGTCCTGAGCTGCGTTCTCGCGATCGTGTCCTGATCGAATAGCGAGGCATGCTCGGCGTCGACCACCGCGACCGGGGCCGCCGAATCCTGCAGGTAGAAGCCGATGAGATCCTTTGGCGAAAGCGTGTTGATCAGCATCGGCACCAGGCCGGCGCGGATCGCGCCGAAAAACACCGCCGGATAGGACGCCGTGTCGTTCAGGAGGAGAAGCACGCGGTCGCCTGCCGCGAGTCCGAGCGAGTTGAGCGCGTTGCCGCACCTGGCGGCCCGGACGCACAACTCGCCGTAGCTGGTGTTGCCCGCGGCAGTGTAGATCGCGACCTTGTCGGCCCGGCCTGCCCGCAGGTTGCCGAACAGGATTTCGCTGGCATTGTAGCGATCGGGAATCGCAAAGCCGATCTCCCGCGCGCTCGGGGCATCGTCGGGCACATGATCAACGATCGCGTGGCCAATCCGGTCGGTCATGGGAGCGGTCCTCATTGTCGCGAGCCGGCGGAGGCCGACGAATACGCGTCGTAGCGCTCCATGAAGCGCGGCGACATGGCACGGAGCTGATCGTCGTCGATGCGGCCGGACCGGGTGATGTAGCTGTAGCCGAACGCCAGCGGCGCGAGCTTCATGTGCTCGGCAAAATGCGCGTACCAGGCCGCACTCGTCCTCGCGGCCTTGACCAGCTTCTCCACAACGGGGCGGCGCTCGCTCTCGTATGCCTCGAGTGCTCGGCGGAGATCGTGGGGCGCACCATCCAGCGCCTTGACGAGGGCGATGACATCTTCGAGCGCGAGGCGCGTGCCTGATCCGATAGAGAAGTGCGCGGTGTGAAGCGCATCGCCAACCAGCACCATGTTGCGATGCGACCATCGGTCGTTCCACAGCCAGGGGAAATTCCGCCAGATCGACTTGTTGCTGACCAGGGGATGGCCTTCGAGCGTGTCGGCGAACACCTGCTCGCAAAGGGCCCTGCTCTCGTCCTCGGACTTCTCGGCGAAGCCTGCGCGCAACCACGTGGCGCGATCACATTCGACGATGAACGTGCTCATGGTCGGCGAGTACCGGTAGTGATGCGCGTTGAAGCTGCCGAACTCGGTCGCGACAAAGGTCTGGGTCAGGGTCTCGAAGCGCCTCGTGGTGCCGTACCAGGCGAACTTGTTGTCGTCATATGAGAGAGAGGTCTTGAAGTCGCCTTCATGGCTTCGTCGGACCAGCGAGTTCACGCCGTCAGCGGCCACGATCAGATCATATCCTGCGAGCTCGTCGACGGAGCGCACGACCGTACTGAACCGGAGTTTAGCCCCGACCGATCGTGCGCGCGCGGCGAGGAGCGTGATGAAGTCCAGCCGTCCGACCGCCGAGAAGCCGACGCCGTCGAGCGTGACGCGTTCACCGCGGTGAACGAGGGTGATGTCCCGCCAGTGCTCCATCCGGGCCGAGACGATTTCGGCCGTTTCCGGATCATCCGCGCGAAGGAAATCGAGCGCCTTGTCGGAGAACACGACGCCAAATCCCCAGGTGGCTCCATCCGGATTCTGCTCAAAGACCTCGACCTGGGCGTCCGGATGCCGGCGCTTCCACAGATAGGCGAAATACAGTCCCGCAGGACCGCCTCCGAGCACAGCGATGCGACCGAGCCGCATGACCTTCCTTCCCCTGTTGGTTTGCCTATCGTTAATTTTTGCACATTATGGAATCAGTTGCGGGAAATACAATACATTTTACGCAGCACGAAAATGATTTTACTATATGTAATGCTCGAGCCGGCCCTGGGCTCTTATCCGCGCCGGTCTGTGGAGGGTTTAGAATGTTTGAGACGGCTTTCACGATCGAATGGGGCGATTGCGACGAAGCCGGAATCGTCTTTTATCCCAATTACTTCTATTGGTTCGACTGCACCTATCAGCGCTGGCTGCGCCAGCTTGGCCTGAGCCAGCGCGAGCTCAAGCGCCGCTTCGGAAGCCTCACGCCGCTGGTCAATGTCGGGGCCCAGTTCGTGGGGCCCGCCCGCTACGACGATGAACTGCTGATCCGGGCGGAAGTGGCTGAGTGGCAGGAGCGGCGGTTTCGAATCGACTACAAGCTTTCAGTGGGGACCGTGCTGGTCGCCAGCGGCTTCGAGCAGCGTGCCTGGGCATCTCTCACGGATACCGGCGGGCTCCGCGGCGCGGGCGTGCCGGGCGCGTTCAAGGAACTGCTGAAATGAAGCGTATGCCTGCGAAGGACATGGCTGGCGACAGCGGCGGGATGGCTCCCGGCGGCATCCAGGCGCTCGACGCGGCGCTGTCGGTCCTGCGCGTGCTGCGCTCCTTCGATGGGCCCGCGACGCTGTCGGATATCGCGCGCGAAGCCGGGATGCCGCCAAGCAAAGTGCATCGATATTTGGCGAGCTTCATCCATGCGGGCCTCGCGGTGCAGAAGGAGCGGTCCGGCCGCTACGATCTGGGTCGCGAAGCGGCAGAGCTCGGCGTAGCGGCCATCAGCCGGAACAACTTCGTCACCGGCGCGTCGGACGAGCTCGAGGAACTGGCCACGGCGACCGGGCAGGCGGCGCTGCTTGCCGTCTGGAGCAACAATGGCCCGACCGTCGTCAGGCTGGAGAGAGGCCCCAACCTGACAACCACGTCGATCGGCCTTGGCAGCACCTTTCCCCTGCTGGACTCCGCGACCGGACGTGTCTTTCTCTCCTATCTGCCGTCGCCGCAACTCACCGTGCGGCTGCAGAATGAACTCGAGCGCGCCGCTTCTGCCGGGGTCAGCTGGCCTGATCTCGCTCCCGATCCGGCAAGCGTCGAGGCCTTGACAACGAAAGTGCGGCGCGAGCGCGTCGCCTATGTCGACGGGCGCTTCATTCCGGGCCTGAGCGCGATTTCGTCCGCGATCACGAATTGGCAAGGCGAGATCGAACTCGCCGTGACCTTGTTCGGCACGCACAGGGAATTGCTGCAGCCGGACAATTCCGCGCGCATCGCGTTGATCGACTTTGCCGCGCGTCATTCGATCATCGCACCGGTCCAACTCGGCAATTCGCGCGGAGCGCGAGCGCGATAGCGCCTGCGCCGGCTCTGCATGCACGAGCCGTGCGCCGACGAGCCCGCGTCAGCTCATTTCGGCTCCATCTCGTTGAAAGCCTCGCGCGCATTGCGGAATGCGTCGATGCCGGCAGGCACGCCGCAATAGACTGCGACCTGCAGCAGGATTTCCTTGATCTCCTCCTTGGTCAGCCCGTTCTTCAGCGCGCCCTTGACGTGAAGCTTCAATTCATGCGGCCGATTGAGCGCGCCGAGCATCGCGAGGTTGACGATCGAGCGGGTGCGCCGATCAAGCCCCGGCCGCGTCCACAGCGCGCCCCAGCAGAACTCGGTCGACCATTCCGCCATGGTCCGGGTGAACTCGTCGGCACCCGCGATCGATTTGTTGACGTAGTCCTCGCCGAGCACCTCCTTGCGAACCTTGAGGCCTTTTTCGAACAGCTCGCTCTTGCTCATGATCGTCCCTTTCACTCTGGAGCGTTCCCGATGCCGCAACATTATGCCGAGCCGCGGCCGACTGTCGACGGCAAAATGTTCAGCTTGACAGATTGACAGACAATCTGGACAGTCGGCCGACGGCTCAGGAAAATGCGTGTGAAGGAGTGAATGATGGCGGGAGAGACGCTCGGCGTGATCGGCACGGGCCGCATGGGCGGCCCCATGGCGGGACGATTGATGGATGCGGGCTATTCGCTCGTGGTCTACGACACCGAGAGCGGGGCGACGCAGCCGCTGGTCGAGCGCGGCGCGGCGCTCGCGACATCGCCGGCCGACGCGGCGTCCCGCGCCGATATCGTGCTGGCGAGCCTGCCGACCCCCGACATCGTGAAAGCGGTTGCACTCGGTCCGGACGGGATCTCCAGCGGCAGCCGCGCGCGGATCATGGTCGATCTGTCCACCACGGGCCCGGGCGCGGCGAAGCTGGTGGCGGAGGGCCTGAAAGCGAAGGGCATTACGCTGGTCGATGCACCGGTGAGCGGCGGCATCAAGGGTGCGGTCAACGGCACGCTGGCGGTGATGGTGTCTTGCCCGCAGGCAACCTATGAGACCGTCAAGCCGATCCTGAAGAATTTCGGCAAGCTGTTCTACACTGGCGACAAGCCCGGCGTGGCGCAGACCGCCAAGCTAGCCAACAATCTGATGGCCGCCGCGGCGCTGGTGATCACCTCCGAAGCGGTCGCGATGGGCGTGAAGGGCGGCGTCAACGCCAAGGTCCTGATCGACATCATCAACGCCTCGAGCGGCCGCAACAGCGCGTCCGAAGACAAGTTCCCGCGCGCGGTGCTGCCCGGCACCTTCGATTTCGGATTCACCACGGGCCTCTCCTACAAGGACGTCCGGCTGTGCGTGGACGAGGCGGAGGCGATGGGCGTGCCGATGGTCTGCGGCGCGGTGGTGCGGCAGATCCTCGCGATTACGAACGCCAAATATGGCGCGGCCTCCGATTTCACCTCGATCGCCAGAGTGGTCGAGGAATGGGCCGGGGTCGAGATGCGCGGCTGAGGCAACAGCGGTAGAACCAGGGCATCTCGCAACATGGACCGGCGCGCCGAACTTCAATCCACGCTTCGCATCGACGACGTCCCGACGGTCAGGGCGATGGTGGCGCAGAAGCTGCGCGAGGCGATCATGTCCGGCACGCTCAAGCCCGGCCAGCGGCTGGTCGAGCGCGAGCTTTGCGAGATGATGGGCGTCAGCCGCCCCTCGATCCGCGAAGCGCTGCGGCTGCTCGAGGCCGACGGCCTGGTCAACACCGTCCCCCACCGCGGCCCGGTGGTCAGCACCATCAGCATCGACGAGGCCCGGCAGCTCTATGCCGCCCGTGCGGTGCTGGAGGGATTCGCCGGGCGCGAATGCGCCCGCCTGCGCGATCCGCAAGTGGTGCGCCAGATCGGCGACGCCTTGACGCGGCTGAAGGCAGCCGCCGCGAAGCAGGACCTCGGCGGTTGCCTCGAAGCCAAGACCGATTTCTACGGCGCGCTGATCGGCGGTTGCGGCAACGCCTTCATCCAACGCATGCTCAAACCGTTGCACGACCGCATCACGCTGCTCCGCATCACCTCGATGTCGCAGCCGAAGCGGATCAACAAGAGCTTGCGCGAGGTCACCGCGATCTGGCGCGCCATCCAGAGCGGCGACCAGGAGCTCGCCGAGCGCTGCTGCATCGATCACGTCAAGGCAGCAGCGGTTGCCGCCCTCGACATGATCGAGCGGGCGTCCGCCGGCCAGGCGACGCTTTCCGACGGCTAGAGCCTCACTTCATTTTCGTCTCGGCCGCGATCAGTTCCCTCCCCGCCGCGGTCCTGATCGTCAGACTGACCCGGTCGCCGCTGCTGGCAGCAGGGATCGCCGCAGCAATGCGGTTGCCGTCCTTGGGATCGGCCTTCACGTCATCCTCGAACAGCAGCGTATCGCCGCGTCTCAGCGTGACGCGCAACGGCGTGGCCGGTTCGAGGCTGACGAACTGTACGGCGGCGCGGGCTCCGTCGGCTTCGAGATTGACCAGAACCTCGTCGTTCGCATCGGTCACGTTGCTCATGCCGACGGTCGGGCCGTAGGTTTCGGCCACGGACACTTCGCCGAGTGCGGGAAACTCGGCGCTGTGAAAGAACTGGTCGGAGACGCCCGCCCACAGCTCGACATAGGGTTGCGCCTCGCTCGGCGCCTTGCGGGCATGGGTATGGTTGGTGAATGTTGGAAATCCCCAGGTCCACATTTTCAGGCCCCGCGTGATCCTGTTGTCGGCGACGCGGATGATCCCCTCCTCGTTGTCGTGGTTGATCACGCCCCAGAAATGTCCGCCTTGCATGTCCGGCGACGCGTAGGCGATGCCCATGCTCGGCCAGTTCCTGAAGTAGCGCAGCTTCTCGAAACGGCGCTCGCCCGCGCCTGCAATAGTGTCGCCCTCGGCGATATTGGCCGACCAGGCGGGCGTGCTGTAGGCCCTGACCGGCGCGATGATTTCGGCGCCGCCGGTGGTTCTGGGATGGTCCGGCTCCGATCCCGGCGCGAGCGTCGTGCAGGTCCAGTATTCGTATGAGATCGTCTCGCGCCTCGGATTCTTCAGCACCACGCGTGCATCAAGCGCGGCGCGGCCGGCTTTGAGCGTGACATAATAGGTCGCTTCGATGCCGGTCGATCCGCGCCTGAACTTTTGCGGTGCGGCGCCATAAGCAAAATCGTCGGTGAGCGACATCGCCACCGTCACGTCATTATCGCTTTGTTGCACCACCTTGAAGTCCCATGGCTTCAGCCAGGTCTTGCCGTGCTCGGGATCCGGGAAGGTCGGAAAAATGCCGCCATAGACCATCAGCCAGTCGTAATAGAAATTGCCTGCCCCGATCCCATAGGGCACGCCGACCTCGTTGCGATAAAGCTCCTCATGGCCGGTCGGCTTGTAGATGATGGACAGAATGCGGCCGCCGAATTCGGGCAGCAGCGTCACTTTCAGATATTTGTTCTCGAGAATGTAGGTCTTGAACGTGCGATCGACGATCGTCGTCTCGTCGAGGGATCCGCGGACAAATCCGTTCTCCGCGTCCGTGGCATATTTGACGGTGCTCCATTTGATCGAGGACTCGCTGAGAGAGACCCGGTCGGATGCAGGCGGCGCAGCGTGCGCCGCGGCGACGAACGCACAGAACCCACAGACGAAGCCAAGGACGACGCGGACGCGGTCAAGCAAGGGAACCCGGATTGCCATTTGCGTCGCCCTGAACATGAACACGGCGGCGAGTCTACTACATCGAGGCGCCCCGCGCACGACGCGCAATTTTCAAGCCTGCCCGCGGCCACGAGATGACCGGACTGGTGCGCGCATATCGACGCCTGCGCCGCCGCCCCAGCTCACGCTCGCAAGCCGCCCGTTACAGCTCGCGCAATCCGCACCACTCGGCGACGAACAGCGCGATGGCGAGCGTGGTCTTGCGGATGCTCTCGAGCTCAACCCGCTCGTCGAAGGCGTGCGGGCCGATGCCGCTCGGCCCGTAGCACAGCGCGGGCATGCCCTTGTAGTAGCGGGTGTCGTTGACCGCCGTCGAGAGGCGCTCCTCCATCGGCTTGCCGAACACCGACTGATGCGCGGCCGCCAGCACCGCCTCCGCTTCGCTGCCAGGCTCGCACACGGACGGGTCGGCCTGAAAGCCGCTCCAGACCAGCTCGGCAGGATTGTCCCTGAGGAACTCGTCGGCCTGCTGCGCATCGGCGAGACACTGCTCGATGCCGCGCATTGCCTGTTCCGGCGTCTCGCCCGGCAACAGGCCGATGCGGCAATCGACGTCGCACCAGGCCGGCGTCGAACTTGCCCAATCGCCGCCCTTGATGATGCCGACATTGAACTTGATCGGGCTCTTGACCCCACCGAACCAGGCGTTCTCGGCCGCCCTGGCGTTCAGCGTCTTGGTGTAGTCCTGGAACGCGCGCACCAGATGCATCGCCGACAGAATGGCGCTGGTCCCGGTCTCGGAATAGGCAACATGCACCGGCGTGCCGCGCACGCGCAGACGGAACCAGATCGCGCCGACCTGCGCACGCGACAGCGTGTTCGCGGTCGGCTCCGGAATCAGGCAGGCATCGGCGCGGTAGCCGCGGATCATGGTGGAGAGCGCGCCATTGCCGGTGCTCTCCTCCTCCGTCACCGTCTGCAGATGGATCCGGCCGTCCGGCGCAAAGCCTGCCGCGCGAATCGCATCGAGCGCAAAGATCATGGCGGAGACGCCGGCCTTCATGTCCTGCGCGCCGCGGCCCATCATCCAGCCATCCTTGATCTCCGCCGCGAAGGGCGGCGAGCTCCAGAGCTCGGCGGGGCCCTCCGGCACCACGTCGATATGCCCCTGCAGGATCAGGCTGCGGCCCTTGCCTTCATCCTTCCCTTGCGGATCATAGGTGGCGACAACCTGGTGAGAGCCTTCGAGCGGGATGTCGTCCATCGGCGCGGCCTTGGGATGCGCAAAGAGATCGATGTCCGCGAGGCTGAACTGATCCACCTTGTAGCCGCGTTCGGCGAATTGCTTGGCGAGCCACTGCTGGATCGCCTGCTCCTTGCCGCGCAGGCTCGGAAACTGAACCATGCGTGCCAGGAAGGCGACCTGGTCCTCGAAGTTGCGATCAATCGCCTCGCGCAACCGCTCCGCCAGATCATTCGGCCTGCTCTTGATCACGCGAACGCCTCCATCTTCAATCCATCAAAATCTCAATCAGTCGGCACAATGGCCGGCCTGGTTAGACAACTCAACTAGCCATGTCATGGTCACATGTCGTCCGGCGCGCAGCGCCGGGCCGTCGTCCTTGTCAGCCTATCGGCGATCGGGTCATAAATCATCGTCATAAATGATCACCTGGGCCGATGTCGCTGTCGTCGCTTGCGGGAAAGCAAGGCCCGTGCCGAAGAGCAGTTTCGAAAATCGGGAGCGATGAATGAACGAGCGCGCGGCGATCTGGGGTCTGCACAGCGCCCATTGGGGCGCAGCTTGCGCGCGTACGCAGCGAATATGGCGGCGGCGCCGTGTTCGGCGGCTCCTATGGCTGGTCGAGCGCCGGACGATTTCATCACGCGCAAAGCCAGGTGCACCGCTTTCTCAACGTGGCATTCGGCGGCTATGTGCGCTCGGTCGACACCTATAGCGCCGGTGCATCGGCCGTGATCCTGCCGCATGTCACGGGCGGTTACGAAGACATCTCACGCCGCAATGTCACCTGGGACCAGATTGCCGAGCACACCGACGTCGTGCTCGCCTTCGGCGGCATGGCACTGAAGAATTCGGCTGTCGCCAGCGGCGGCCTCAGCCGGCATATCGAGCGCGACGCCATGGCGCGCGCCGCGCGCCGCGGCACCCGCTTCGTCTGCATCAGCCCGCTGCGCGATCCAAACGTACTGACCCGCGACATCGGCACATCGCGCCTCGCACAAGGCTGCTGTGGCCAGGTCACCGTGGTCGAGTGCGAGAGGTTCTCCGGAAACCTCCCGCCAATTCGCGCCTTCGATCCGCCAGCGTCTTTATAGCACCAGCCGCTCGCGAGGGGTGGACATGGCTACGGGCAGGCGCTGCGCGGGACCATCCATGTCGAGAAGGTCTGCCAGACGCCGCCGAGAAGGCGCTGATAGGCAACGAAGTCGGCGTCATCGCCGTGCACGAGTTCGTAACGATATTGGGCGAGTTCGTGGGGTTTCCTGGCCATTGTCATTCTCCATGACCATCGCGTTGTGAACGTCACCCTGACGTAGTCGCAACGCATTGACGATCAATGAAATGACAATCAACATTTTATCACGTTGCCGAGAGCGGTTAATGATAGGTAGCGACGATATCGGTAATCGCGCGCTCCAACTGCTGGGCAGTGGCACATTGCCGCACCAAGTTGCAGAACGTCGCATAGCGCGGCATCTCGGAGTCGCCAAATCCCCAGGTCATGCGCCCCTCGGGATTGAGCCAGACCAACCGCTTCGCGCGCTCGGAGATGCGGCGCAGGATGTCCGCGCCAGGGTCGAGGTTGTTGCTGCGGGCATCGCCCAGCACGATCACCGTGGTCTGCGGTGTCACCGTCTCCATCCACTGTCGCTCGAAGTCGGCGAATGAAGTGCCGTAGTCGGACGATCCGAAGCCGACCCTGGACATGATGTCCTGCATCGCTTCTTCCGCACTCTTGGTTTCAAGGACGTCGCTGACCTCGATCAGACGCCCGGAAAAAGCAAAGGAGCGGACGTCGGATACGACCTCGTGCAGGCTGTGGATCAGGAGCAGGAAGAAGTCGGAGACGCGGGCGACCGAGCCCGAGACGTCGCAGAGCGCGATGATGCGCGGCCGCTCGCGATGCTTGCGCTTCCAGGCGGTGAGGAAGGGAACGCTGCCCCATGCCGCGTTCCGGCGCAGCGTACGGCGCACGTCGAGATGGCCGCGGCGCTGGCGCTTGCGCGGCTTGGCATAGCGCTCGCGCAGGCGGCGCGCGATCTGGCGGATCAGTACGCGCATCTCCTCGATCCGCCGCGGCTCGATCCGGGCAAGCGGCGCATTGCGCAGGATCTCGTTGCGCAGATTCTCGGCCTCCTCGCGACCGTAGAGCAACAACGCCTGCGCGACCACGTCGCGCACATTCTCGCGCAAGCCGTCGGTCAAGGCGGACAGCCGTTCGGCCAGCGCAGGATTGCTTGCCGTCAACCCCTCCAGATCGTCGTTGAGGCGCGCAATGCCCATCTGTTCAAGAATGCGGCCGGAGAAGATGCCGCGCTGGGTGAAATACCGGATGTCGGACAGCGAGGACGCGGCTGATGCGCTGGCGATCGCCGCCGAGATCGCGGCACGATCCTGCGACAGCAGCATCTGCGCGAGCGAACCAAGCTCCTCGAGCCGGCCGTCATCACCGCGTTCCCCGCCGCCATCTTGCGCAGCTTGAGCGTCGTCGTCCTGCGCCTCGCCGCTCCGCTCCGCGGCTTCGCCGTTTTCTGCCGCCTCACCGCCCGCCTGCGACGCTTCGGGCGCGGCAAAGAACAAATCGAAGCACGCGCCCAGCGCCTTCTTCTCGTCCTCGGACTTGGCAAGCGTCAGCAGCAACGCGTCGCGCAACACGGCCCGGTCGGAGATGCCCACGGTCGATACCGCCCGCATCGCATCGATGCTCTCGGCCGGCGAGACATGAACCCCCGCTCCCCGCGCGGCGCGAAAGAAGCGATGCAGGTTCTCTCTCATGGCAGTCAGCCGAAGACGTTCTGGCGAGCAGCCTTGGCCACGAAGGCCGTCACATGCGGCAGCGCGGCCTCGACATCGGATTCGTATTTCAGGAGCACGTTGAGCGTGTCCCGGACCATGTCATGGCCGAGCTCGGCGGCCTCGAGCAGAACGAGAACGCGGGCCCAGTCGATGGTCTCGCTCACCGAGGGTTGTTTCTTCAGGTCCAGGGTGCGTAGCTCGTGGATGAAGCCGACGAGCTGCCGGCGCAACGTCTGTGAAATGCCGGGAACGCGGCTTTCCACGATGCGCTCCTCGAGCTTCTGCTCGGGAAAGCCGATATGCAGATGCAGACAGCGGCGCTTGAGCGCATCGCCCAGGTTGCGCTCGCTGTTGGAGGTCAGGATCACGGTCGGCGGAACTGAGGCTGCGATGGTGCCGAGCTCGGGAATGGAGACCTGGAAGTCGGACAGGATCTCGAGCAGAAGCGATTCGAACTCCGCATCCGATTTGTCGATCTCGTCGATCAGCAGCACGCAGCCGCCGGGCTGCTCCAGGGCCTGCAACAGCGGACGCGGCTCGACGAATTCCTTGGAGAAGAACACGTCGCCGAAATCGTGCAGCTGATCGAGCGCCGCGTGCAGGGTTTGCGCGCCGCCCAAAACTTCGCCCAGCTTGTCCTTGAGGATCTGGGTGTAGAGCAGCTGCTTGGCGTATTTCCATTCATAGAGCGCCTTGGCCTCGTCCAGTCCTTCATAGCATTGCAGGCGGATCATCTTCAGTCCGCGCCATGCCGCGATCGCCTTGGCAAGCTCGGTCTTGCCGACACCCGCGGGGCCTTCGACCAGGATCGGCTTTGCAATCTTTTCCGACAGATAGACGGCGGTCGCGATCTGCCGGCTCGCAATGTAGCCCTGCGAGGCGAGGCCGCTTTCAACCGCTTCGATGGAGGCCAAGGGTGAAGACAAGGGTGTAGCAGAGGGCCTGCTGTCAGCCACGGATTTCAACTCCCATCGTTCTGCGCTGTTCGCGTTTGGTCCCGCCCGGCAAGCGCGGGACCTCGCATTTGCGATAGGAGCATTGCTGACGAAAGTCTATAGCGCAGGGCTCCATGGCGGGAATGCCATGACCGTTCGGATCGCCGCATTTCCCGGCTGGCGCACATTCCAGCGCGCCACGCAGACGCCGCACGTCTATCCACGGATCGCCGCATTGGCCCTCTCGGCAGCGGCCGTCATCACGACCTTCGCCGGCTTCGCGCCGGAGATCGCCTCGTTAACGCCGATCATGAAGGCGTCCAGGATGATCCGCGATCTCGGATGGAAAAGGATTGCCTTGGCGCGATCGACGTCGGCGTTTTGCAGGTTGGTCAGCGCGGCCTCCGCGGCTTGCGCGCCGAACGCCTTCTTGAAGCCGTCGCTCGACCAGGCCGACACGCGCGTCGTCGCAAGCCCCGCGGCCGCAGTCTTGAGCGAGGTCGGCTTGCTTGTCGCCCACAGCAGGAACAGGAAGGCTGCCCGCTTGTGTTGCGACTTGGAATTCACGCACGCCTGCCAATGCGACATGAACGGGACCGGCGAGCGACCGGGGAGATGCGGGAAGGCTGCGAACCCGGCCTGCTTCGCCACGGGGCCTTTCGCCGGATTGGAGATATCGGTGGCGAAATTGCTGCTGTCGATCGCCATCGCCGTCCTGTCCTGCAGGAAGTCGTCCAACACCTGGTACCATTCATAGCTGCCGACGCCGGGCGGCCCGGCCTCGCTGAGCAGCCGTGCATACATGTCGACGGCCGCAATCCCCTCCGGGCTTGCGAACGCGGCCAGCTGATCCTTGACCATGTCGGCGCCGTAGGAGAACAGGAAGCCCATCGCCGGCGCCGAGGAATTGCCTCCGGCCGAAGCGCGCATTGCGATCCCCGCCATCCCGTCGGTCTTGACCGCCTTTGCAGTCGCAAGCAGCTCGTCGAACGTCTGGGGCACCGGCCGGCTCTCGGCTGCCAGCGCGTCCTTGTTGAAGAACAGCGTCATCGCCTCGGAGGTGATCGGACAGGCATACCGCTCGCCGTCCGACCACAGCGGGAAAGCCCGCGCGGTCTTGAGCAGGTCGCTCTCGTCATACCAGCTGAGATCGGTCACCGACTTGTTGGCGAAATAGCCGTTCAGCGGCTCGAGCCATCCGCCCGAGACGCCCTGGCCATAGGTCGTGAACATGAAGACATCGGGCGTGGACGCGCCGCGCGCGAGCGTGACCGGCAGCGCGCTGAGATACATGGTTTCCAGTTGGAAGTCCGGCACGACGTTGATGCCGGTAAGCCTGGTGAAGTCCGGCAGCAGCGGACCGATCGCGTTCGACCACGGATGAATGGCGCCTGCGAGCGTGATCGTCTCACCTGCAAATTGCTTCCAGTCGATCGCAGCGGTGGCATAGGGCGCGAGGTCATCGTCCTCGGCAAGACTGTACCGCGGCGCGATGGCCAGCGCCGGCAGCGCCACCCCTGCCGCGCCCAGTCCCTTGACAAAGCTGCGCCTGCTCGCCCGCACACGATCATTCCCTGGATTTCCATCCCGCGCCATGCTGGTGCTCCTCACCATCGGCAATGAATGACGGCCGAGCTCCCGGCCCTGTCCGGGAGATTCCTATCGGGAGGTAACCTAGCGAGCCGATCCCGAATTCCGGTACAGTATGCTGGTCGAGGATGTCGGGTTTCCGGCTCGCCTGTACGGCCGCCCGTCCATGCTGTTATTCTAGCAGTGCTTCGGTCTCGGCACCAGAAGGTGCACGACCGGTCGAGCCTCGAACAGCTGTGGCCAATGTCAGCCCTTGCACCAAGCGATGCTTTGAGGTGGATGACGCGGCTGCCAATGCTGGCGGCCGCGGTGCTGCTGGTGCTGCTTGCCGCGACCGGCTTTTTCGGTTTCCGCGCCTGGCAGGAGCAGCAGGCGCTCGATCTGGCGCGCGAGCATGGCCGCCAGGTTGTGGACACGCTGGACCGGCTGAAGACCATCATCACCGATCTAGAGGGCGAACGGCGGGGGTATCTGCTCACCCTCGACCCGACCTATCTCAAGGCCTATGGCGTCTCCGACGACAATGTCCGGCGCGAAGCCCAGGCGCTGCAGGCCCTGGTGGCGAACGATCCGTTGCAAAGCCTTCGCGCTGCACACCTCGCCCTGATCGTCTCCGCCAAGCTTCGCGAGATCGACGACATGGTCAAGCAGGCGGCCGGCGCATCGGGGCTCGCCGCGATCGCCATGGTCCGCGCCATGGACGAAATCCGCATCCAACTTGACCTGATGGTGGACCAGGAGCGCTTCCAGCTCGTGGATCGGGAGCGACGCGCCGATGCACTCGAGCGGCGCAAGGCCTGGCTGATCACGGCCGCCGTCGTCATCATCGCCGCCTTCGCCGCAACGGCGCTGCTGCTGGCGCGGCTCGAAGCAGGGCGGCGGCGCAAGGCGACCGAGGAAAACATCCAGCTCTACAGCGACCTCGAGGATCGCGACCGCAAGATCCGGCGCCTGTTCGACTCCAACATCATCGGCATCATCATCTGGGAGGTCGAGGGCCAGATCTTCGAGGCCAACGACGCGTTCCTGCGGATCGTCGGATACGACCGGGAGGATCTCGCGGCGGGTCGTCTGAACCGCATGAAGCTGACGCCGCCGGAGTGGCACGACATCGACGCGCGCAACGTCGCAGCGCTCAAGCAGTTCGGCATCATGAACCCGTTCGAGAAGGAGTATTTCCGCAAGGACGGCAGCCGCATCCCGGTGATGATCGGCGGTGCCATGTTCGGAGAGCGCAGCAGCCAGGGCGTCGGCTTCGTGCTCGATCTGACCGGGCTGAAGCGGGCCGAGGCCGAGGCGCGCGAGAGCGAACGGCGCTACCGCGAAGCGATGATGGAGCTCGCGCACGCCAACCGCGTCTCGACGCTCGGGCAGCTCACCGCCTCGATCGCCCACGAGATCAGCCAGCCGATCGCGGCGGCCGTGACCAACGCACAGGCGGGGGTCGACTGGCTGGGCGCAGATCCGCCCAATCTGGAGCAGGTCCGCCAGACGCTCGACTACATCGTCGACGACGGCATGCGGGCGAGCGAGGTCATCGACCGGATCCGGGGCCTCATCAAGAAGGCGCCGCCGCAGCGCGAGAGCCTGCAGATCAACAGGACGGTGCTCGAGGTCACGGCTTTGACGCGCGGCGAGGTCCTGAAAAGCCGCGTCAAGGTGCGCACCCGGCTTGACGAGCGCCTGCCGGTCGTCCAGGCCGATCGGGTCCAGCTGCAGCAGGTGCTGCTCAACCTGATCATCAACGCCATCGAAGCCATGAGAGGCGTTGCCGAAGCCTCGCGCGAGTTGTTGATCGCGACCGCCAGGACCGACGAAGGCGGCATCATGGTCAGCTTGCACGACACCGGTCCCGGCCTCGATCCGAAGCAGGTGGACCGTCTTTTCGAGGCCTTCTTCACCACCAAGGCCGAAGGCATGGGCATGGGGCTCGCGATCTGCCGCTCGATCATCGAGGCCCATGGCGGCCGGCTGTGGGCGACTGCGAACGAGCCACGCGGCGCCGTCTTTCAGTTCACATTGCCGCTGGAGCCGGTGGATGCCATCCCCGCCGGCCATGCGAGCCTCGCCGCCGCAGATCACCTGCCGCGCTCGTAGAGCAGCCGGGCACGGATCGTACCCTCCAGCGCGCGGATGTCGGCAAGCACCTTGCGGCTGTCGGCGGTCGATGCATCGGCGTCGAGCACCACATAGCCGATATCGCCCTGCGCCTCGTAATACTGGCCCGCGATGTTGACGGAGTGGCGCGCGAGCACCTCGTTCAACTGTCCGAGCATGCCGGGCAGGTTGCGCTGGACCTGGATGAAGCGCGTTCCCATCGGCCTTGACGGCAGCTGCACCTGCGGGAAATTCACCGCGCCCATGGTGGCGCCGACGTCGCTGTAGTCGACGAGCTTGCGCGCGACCTCAGAGCCGATCCGCTCCTGCGCCTCCTCGGTCGAGCCGCCGATATGCGGGGTGAGGATTACATTGTCGAGGCCCTGCAGCGGCGAGGAGAAGCGCTCGGCCGCCGAGCCCGGCTCGACCGGAAACACGTCGACGGCTGCGCCCGCGAGCCTGTTCTCGCGCAGCGCCGCCGCGAGTGCGTCGAGGTCGACGACCGTGCCGCGGCTGTTGTTGATGAGATAGGCGCCCTGCTTCATCGCCGCGATTTCCGCGGCGCCGATCATGCCTTGGGTCGCCGGCGTCTCCGGCACATGCAGCGACACCACGTCGCTCTGCGCAAGCAACTCGGCCAGACTGTCGACCGGTTCGGTATTGCCGTGGCGAAGCTTGTCGGTGTGATCGTAATAGATCACCTTCATGCCGAACGCTTCCGCAAGGTTGGACAACTGCGAGCCGATATTGCCGTAGCCGATGATGCCGAGCGTCTTGCCGCGCACCTCGAAGCTGCGCTCCGCCGATTTGTCCCAGCGTCCCTGATGCGCGCCGGCCGAGCGCGCCGGGATCCGCCGCAACAGCATGATGATCTCGCCGATCACGAGCTCGGCGACGCTGCGGGTGTTGGAGAACGGCGCGTTGAAGACGGGAATGCCGGCATGACGGGCCGCATCGGCATCGACCTGGTTGGTGCCGACGCTGAAGCAGCCGATCGCGATCAGGCGATCCGCCTCCTCGATGATTTCCGCATTGACCTGAGTGCGCGAGCGAATGCCGAGCAGGTGAACGCCGCGAATGGCTTCCTTCAGCGCCTCGCCGTCGAGCGCCTTGGGCAGCTGGCGGATATTGGTGTAGCCGGCGGAGCGCATGGACGCGACCGCGGTCTCGCTGATGTTCTCGAGCAGGAGGACGCGGATCTTGTCCTTTGCAAGCGACAGCTGGGAATCGAGCGAATTTCTGTTGATCACTGGTCTTTTCCGTCGGTTTGGCCTCGCTTGAGCCTGCTGCATGTAATCGGCACGGCCGGCGAGGCAAGCCTCAGCCAGGGCAGAATCGCGGGCTGCGAGGGCCCCTCCGTGGCACAATCAGGCCGGTAATGCACGGCCAAAATGGCCGTTCGGGAGGCCGCTTTCTGCGGCCTCAGGTCATGGCATGCCAGCGGCAACGACTCCGTCAATCAAGTTGAGGCCGAGCAGGAATTCGGAGGTCAAGCTCGTTCGCACCAGCGGCTCGACCACGATGCCGGTTGCGAGCGCCGTGGCTTCCGCGCGCCGCGCGGCGACCGCCTGTTCGACCGAGACGATCTCGAAGCGGAACTCCACCCCGGCGCGGGTCTGCGCCAGCCGCCCGAGGTCGGGACCGATCACGGTTGCGATCTTCGGATAGCCGCCGGTCGACTGGCGATCGGCCATCAGAATGATCGGGCGGCCGTTGCCCGGCACCTGGATCGCCCCCATGGCAATACCGTCGGAGACGATGTTGTAGCCGCTGACATGGGCGAGCGTCGGACCGTCGATGAAGAAGGCCATGCGGTCGGCCCTGGTCGAGACGCGCCACGGGCCATCGCGGAAGGCCGCGATCTGGTCCGCGGCGAAATAATCATCCTGCGGTCCGAGCACCACGCGGATGACGCCCGGCGGACGGTCGAGCCAGGGCGCCGCCACCATGCCGAGCGGCACCGCGGGCGCTGCCGACGGCTCGACATGCAGACGATCGCCCGCGCGCAGCGCGCGGCCGTCGATGCCGCCGAGACCGGTGCGGGTATGCGTGGCGTGGGAGCCGAGCACCTTCGATACAGCGAGGCGGCCGGCGATCGCGAGATAGCACCAGGCGCCGCCCTGCCCGGCGCGGATCTTCAGCACGGCGCCCGGATCGAGCGTGAGCAGCACGCATCCCGCAGGCAGCCGGCGGCCATCGAGGCTGATGGCGAAGTCGCCGCCGGCGATGGCAATCGTGAGCGGCCGGCCCTCCGCCGTCACCTCGAGGCCGCCGAGCGTCACCTCGATCGCCGTTGCGCCGCGCACGTTGCCGACCGCGAGATTTGCGGTCGCGTGCGCCAGCGGATCCATCGGACCGGCGGCGGTGATGCCGAAGCGCAGATAGAAGTGGCGGCCGGCGTCCTGCAACGTCGTGCCGGGCCCGGCCTGGATGATGCGCAAGCCAGCTTCCGACGACATCATGCTGCGCTCCTGCGCGCGACGACTTCGCCGCGGGCCGTGCGCGCCTGAAGCGCGCGGAAGGTCGCGGCATCGACCGGCTCGAAGCGGAGCTTGTCGCCGGGCTGGACGAAAAACGGATTGTCGCGCTCCGGCGCATAGAGCCGCTCGGGCGTCAGCCCCAGCACATACCATCCCGTCGGCATCATGAACGGCGCCACCACGCAAAGACCGCCGGCGATCAGCACGCCGCCGGCCGGATGCGGCGGCCGCGGCTCAGGGCGCCTCGAAATCGCAAGCTCTTGCGGCAGCCCGCCGAGATAGAGCTGGCCGGGCGTGAAGCCATACATGTAGACCCGCAGGCTCGCCTCGGTGTGCAGGGCGATGAGCTCGTCGCGGCCGAGCTTGAGCAGATGCGCCGCCTCGTCGAGGTCCTCGGAGAACGGCGGCTCGTAGCAGCAGGGAAGGATCCAGCTGGCGCCGTCCGAAGCCGTCACCGTTGCCGCCGCCATCGCTTGGCGCGCGATGCCGATCAGCTCGCTCCGTTCGATCTCCAGCGGTTCGTAATGGATCATCAGGGAGCGATAGGTCGGCACGAACTCGCGCACGCCCTTCGGCTGAGCGAGGCGCAACGCCGCATCGAGCGCAAGCACCGCGGCATTGATCGCGGGATCGACGGTGTCGCCGAACTCGATCACCAGCGCGGTTTCGCCGGCGTCGAGGAAGCGCGGATAGGAGGGCCGCGCCGATTGGGCCGCGCCGGAGTCCAACATCATGTCTTGATCACGTCTTGATCATGTCTTGCCGGCCGCGAACTGCTTCAGCTCGATGCCCGCCTGCTCGACCCGCGTGCGGATGAGACGCGCGGTCTCGACGGCATGAACGGAATCCCCATGCACGCAGATCGAGTCGACGGACGTGGCGAGATGGGTGCCGCGCGCGGTGATGATCGCGCCCGCCTTGATCATGTCGATCACCCGCGTCGCCGCCTGCTCGGGATCGAGAATCATCGCGCCGGGCTGCCCGCGGGGAATCAGCTGGCCCGTCTCGGTGTAACCGCGGTCCGCATAGATCTCCTGGTAGGAGGCGATGCCGATCGCCTCGCTCGCGGCGATCAATTCGCTCAGCGCGGGCGCGAGACACGCCAGCGTGCGATCGACCGCACGCGAGGCGCGCGCGACGGCGTCGGCGATCTCGCGGTTCTCGCAGGCGATGTTGCCGAGCGCGCCATGGATCTTCACATAGGTGATGCGGTGACCCGAATAGGCGGCGAGCGCGGCGGCCGCGCCGATCTGATAGGCGACCAGCCGTTCGATCTCGGCTGCCGAGAACGGCAGTCGGCGGCGGCCAAATCCCCGCAGGTCGGGAAAGCCGGGATGCGCGCCGACATTGACGCCGTGCTTCCTGGCCGTGGCAAAGGTCTGCGCCATCACGTCGGGGTCGCCGGCATGGAAGCCGCAGGCGACGTTGGCCGAGGTGACGATCGAGAGCATCGCCGCGTCGTCGCCGCAGGTGTAGGTGCCAAAGCCTTCGCCAAGGTCGGAGTTCAGATCGACGGTCGGCATGCCGGCCTCCCCAAGTTCAACATGGCGCATGGTAAACCACGCCTTCCCGCTTCACGCGATCGCAAAAAGCGCAGCGCAGCGATGCGCTTTTTCGCGAATGATCACGCCCGCATCGGCCAGCGCGCATCGGCGACCGCGGCGGCCTCGGGATAGATGGTCGCGAACCTGCCGCCGCCGACATATTGGATCAGCACCGGATCGGCATCCGGGTTCTGCCCGTCGGCGCCGAAATGCACGCGCTTCCACGGCATGATGGTGCGGGTGCCGGGGATGTCGGTCGCAGCCAGTGCCTGGCGGATCTTCTCGCCCTCGGTCGAGCCCGCGCGGTCGATCGCATCGGCCAGCACCAGCAGGCCCATCAGCTCGCGCGAGGTCGAATCGTCGAGGTCACGGCCGGACCGTGCCTTGTACATGTCGTTGACGGCCTGAACGCTCGGCCGCTTCTTCGCCATGTCGAGCGAGAAGCTCGCGCGCGTGATCAGGCCGATCGCCTTGTCGCCGATGGCATCGAAGAAGGCCTTGTCGGAAAAGCCGCTCGCCTGCGCCACGATGTTCTTCGGCCGGTAGCCCAGCTCGTCCATGGTCTTGGTCAGCAGGATCGCGTCGGTGGTGTAGCTCGACGGCAGCAGCACGTCCGGATCGGCCGACTTCAGTTGCTGCGCCTCCACCGTCAAGGACGGCGAGCTCGCGTGGTATTTGACGTCGGCCACGATCTTGTAGCCGCGCTCGGCCGCGAGCTTGCGCTGCACGTTGGATGAATCGGTCCCGAAGATGGTGTCCTCGAAGAACAGGCCTATGGTTTCGATCGCCTTGCCCTTGGCCTTCTGCGCATCGAGAAAATCGAACATCGCGCCGGAGAACATCTCGTCCTGCGCGGCGGGACGGAAGAAGTACTTCAGCCCGCGGCGCGCCAGCGACGGCGACGAGGAATCGCCGCACAGGAACGGCAGGTTATAGCGCTCGGCGACCGCGCTGACGGTCGAGGAGACCGAGGAGAGGTAGCATCCGATCAGGGCGCAGACATTCTCCTGGGTGATCAGCCGCTCGGCCTCGGCGCGCCCTTTTTGCGGATCCGACTGGTGATCGGCGAACACCAGCCTGATCCTGGCGTTGCCGAGCGAGGCGAGACCGGCATTCTTCGCCGTCGGCAGATCGAGGTCGTAGGAATTGTTGATGATGTCGGCCGCGGTTTCGCTCGCGTTGCGCGCATTGATGCCGACCTGCGCGTTGGCGCCCGACATCGGGTAGAGCACGCCGATTGTGACCTCCTTTGCCGCGTCTGCGCGCGCGGGGCGAAGCAGGCCAGGTGTGGCCGCGAAAGCGAGCGCGGATGCACCGCTCAATAGCAACTGTCTGCGATTCATTGGCCTGCTCCTGTCTGTGCGGCTTGCGCGGATCGGTTGCGCGCAATTGCTGCCGAAACTGATGCACGCATGGTGCAAGTCTCGTGCCGTGCGTGGGGAGAATCGATCGGAATGAAGCGACTTCGTGCGCAATGACACTGAGAGACATATGACACTGGGAGACATGCGGTCTCGTTCTCGCGGCGGATTTCGCCCGAGCCTTGCTTGCGTCTCACCCTCATCAAGGACAGAGGGTGCAGGGAAGGCCGGGTGGCCGCTGCACCCGGGGCTGCACGCGCAAAGAAGATTTGCGCGAGCGCGTGAACCACAGGTACAGGCGGTGACAACCGGCCTTCCCTGCGCGGTGGTTTTACGACTTATACGCGCTCTCCCCGGTGAACCATTCCGTTTGCCACCGTCATCGCCGCGATGCGTCTCCGCATTCTCGGCAACTTGGCGCCGGATCTTTGGGGCGCCAGGACCACACGACTTCGCCGTACGCAAAGGCCGCCGCTCGTCGGACAGCGTCCCCACGTCCACCGCATCCCCGCCTCACGTCTCGTGACGTCCGCGAAACGCCCCTCTGGAAAGCGAGGCGGGATGGGCGCAGGATACGTCAAATCCGAAATTCTGAAAACAGGAATATTTTTCCGCGACGGGCTTGACAGCACTGCGCGCGGGCCACCCGTCGGGCAAATCACTTGCAGGCCGGCGTCAGGGGCACCGCCGTCGTCCCGGCGAAGGCCGGGACCCATAATCACAGAATTTCGTTTTGCGAAGACTGTCTCCAACTGAATACCACGGATAGATCCCGCGGTATGGGTCCCGGCCTCTGCCGGGACGACGTGGAGGTGGAGTATCCGGATTCTTGCCCAATCTCGTCGGGCAAATCGGTCGATGGCTCCAGCGGGCGCCCTTCAGCAAAAAATGATACGGCGCGGCGCGCCGGGCTGATGACGGCCGCCACTTTCGCGCTCAGTATGCGGATATCGCCAACGGGAGCGCGCGCCATGGCCGCAGACGGACTGATCACCCTCCGCAGCGCCTTCGGGCCGGACGAGACGATGAACCGGCTCGAGGCCGAGGTGCGGGCCAAGGGGCTGACGGTGTTTGCCCATATCGACCACGCCGCCGGTGCAACCGCCGTCGGCCTGGCGCTGCGGCCGACCGATCTGTTGATCTTCGGTAATGCCAGGGGCGGCACGCCGCTGATGCAGGCGCAGCAGACCATCGGCATCGATCTGCCGCTGAAAGCGTTGGTCTGGCAGGACGCATCGGGCGTGACCTGGCTCTCCTACAACGATCCGCATTGGATCGCCGAACGCCACGGCATCGACGAGGCGGCCAAGGCCGCGGTCGCGGCCCTTGCGGGCGCGTTGAAGGCGATCTCGGGCAAGGCAACCACCGCGCCGTGAGCGATCGCGGGCGGCGCCTCGTCGTTCAGGAGCATGTCGCATGAAAGACGCCGCAGCCAGCCGGCAACGAACCGGCGCCGCATCGGGCGCGCCCCGCAGCAACCGCGTCGGCACCTGGATTGTATTGACGGTGCTGTTGCTGCTGCTGGTCGCCGCCGCAATCATCGGCTATCTCGGCTGGACCAGCACCGATACCAGCGTCCCGCTGTCGGGCTACGTCGCGATGGCGTTCGGCGTCATCTTCTCGCTCGCCGTCGGCGTCGGCCTGATGACCCTGCTGTTCTACTCCAGCCGCGCCGGCTACGACGAGCCGGCGGTGTTAATCGGGGATCCACAGGATGACGGCGATGCCGGGAAGATCGATGACGGCAAGCGTTCGTTGTGAACTGTGTGGCCTCAGACGCTCGCTGTAGTCGTCTCGGCGAAAGCCTCGACCCATGACCACAGGGAGTGGTGAGGCGGGAAATCGTCAACCAAGCCGCCGGATCGAGCGAATCTGGTTCAAATACCCGTAGATATAGAGCTTCAGCAGATCGCGGGATCGTAAGGCGGCCACCCTGTCGCGATGCGAAGCATCGAGCCCGGAATCTAGAGATTCCGGGCTCGCGGAATGACGGCGCGAAAAAGCATGACGGGTTTCGCTGCGCTCTACCCGTCCTACAATTGCTTGCCCCGCCGCCACCGCACGCCTAACCTGCCGCCAAAACAACACGCGGGTGGACGCGCAATGGCACTCATCGCATCGATCGAGACCGGGCACTACCGGATTCCCCTGTCCGTCACATTGTCCGACAGCACGCATGGCGAGATCACCGCGTTCGAGCTGATCACCTTGCGCGTGCGTGACGCGGATGGCGCGGAAGGCGTGGGCTACACTTACACCGTCGGCCGCAATGGCGGCGCGATCGCGGACATCCTGCGGCGCGAGATGCCTGCTCTCGTCGAGGGCCGCGAGGCCTGTGACACCGAAGCGATCTGGCAGCATGTCTGGTGGGGCCTGCATTATGGCGGGCGCGGCGGGCCGACCGTGCTCGCGCTCTCGGCGCTCGACATCGCATTGTGGGACCTCAAGGCGCGGCGCGCTTCGTTGCCACTGTGGCGGCTGCTCGGCGGATTCGATCACCACGTGCCCTGCTATGCCGGCGGCATCGACCTCGATCTATCGGTCGATGCGCTGCTGGCGCAGACCGACGAGAACCTGCGCAAGGGCTTTCGTGCCATCAAGATGAAGGTGGGCCGGCCGGATCTCGCCTCCGATGTCGCGCGCGTGCGCGCGATGCGCGCCCATCTCGGCGACGGCTTTCCGCTGATGGCCGACGCCAACATGAAATGGACGGTCGAGGAGGCCGTGCGTGCGGCCCGCGCGCTGCTGCCCTTCGATCTGACCTGGCTGGAAGAGCCGATCATTCCCGACGATGTCGCAGGCCACGCCCGCATTCTCGCAGCCGGCGGCGTGCCGATCGCGGCCGGCGAAAACCTGCGATCGCTGTGGGAGTTCAAGAATTATATCGCGAGCGGCGCAGTGTCCTATCCGGAGCCCGATGTCACCAATTGCGGCGGCGTCACCGCTTTCATGAAGATCGCGCGGCTTGCCGAAGCCTTCAACCTGCCGGTCACAAGCCATGGCGCGCACGACATCACCGTGCATCTGCTCGCGGCCTGTCCGAACCGGTCCTACCTCGAAGCGCACGGCTTCGGGCTCGATCGCTACATCGCCCATCCCCTGGTGCTCGAAGACGGCATGGCGCTGGCGCCGACGCGGCCGGGACATGGCGTCGATTTCGATTGGCGGGGACTGGCGCGGCTCGCGGCGTGAGGTGTCTGGGAGTCGCCCGGCAAAAGCGCACGAGATTTCGAACGTCACGCTGAGGCGCCGCCGCAAAGCGGCGGCCTCGAAGGGCGACGGCCCGGCTGCAACAGCGGGGCCGTTCATCCTTCGATGCCTGCGCAGCGCTCCGGCGCCTCAGGATGACGGATCGGACGGGCGAACGCGCGGCAATGCAAAAACATCATCAATGAGCGCGCCGGTCTCTGCCCAATGCTACGACCCAGTGCCTGTGCTACGACCCGGGTCGACAACCTTCGCATCCGCGCATTGCTGGCCCGTCCGCACCGATCTGGACAACGGGCCAACCCGGCTGTTACCCAATTCGATCGCCTCAACATCGAGCACGCCATGTCCGACCACCTTTCCAATCGCCAGCAGATCCGCAAGCCCGCCGTCCAATCTAAGGGCGGCATCGTCGCCTCGCAGTCGCGCCGCGCGGCCGAGATCGGCGCCGAGGTGCTGGCCGCGGGCGGGGACTGCGTCGATGCGGTGATCGCGACCGGGTTTGCGCTCGGCGTGCTGGAGCCCTGGATGAGCGGCATCGGCGGCGGCGGCGCGATGGTGCTCTACCGCGCCCGCGAAGACCGCTATGAGGTGATCGACTACGGCATGAGCGCGCCGCAGAGCCTGCGGGTCGACGACTATCCGCTCACCGGCGATGGCGCGGCCTCCGACATCTTCCCCTGGCCGCGGGTGAAGGATGACCGCAACCTGCATGGTCCCTCCTCGATCGCGGTGCCCGGCGTGGTCGCCGGCCACGAGGAGGCGCACCGCCGCTACGCCAAATTGCCGTGGCGCGATCTGCTCGCGCCGAGCGTTGCGCTTGCCGCCGAAGGGCTCCTAGTCGACTGGTGGACGACGCTGTCGATCGGCAGCGCTGCCACCGATCTGCGCCGCTATCCGTCGAGCGCCGCCACCTATCTGCGCGACGGCCTGCCGCCGCAGCCGCAATGGGGCATCCGCTCGGTGATGCGCCTGCCGCAGGAGCGGCTGAAGGCCTCGCTGTCTCATCTCGCCGAACAGGGCGCGCGCGACTTCTACCAGGGCGACCTCGCGCGCAGCATGGCGGCCGACATCAAGGCGGCCGGCGGCTCGCTGTCCTATGAGGACCTTGCCGCCTTCCAGGCCCATTGGCGCGAGCCGTTGAAGATTCCCTATCGCGGCGGCACGGTCCATGCGACGCCCGAGCTGACCGCAGGCCCGACATTGGCGCAGACGCTGCGGCAGCTGAACGATCTCAAGGCGGGCTCAAGCGGTCCCGATGCCGGCGCCTACACGGCTTACGCGCAGGCGTTGCAGGCGGCCTATCGCGAGCGGCTCAAGGACATGGGCGATGCCGACGGCCGCCGCGCGCTCGGCGCCGAGCATCTGGCACCGAGCTGCACCACGCATTATTCGGTGGTCGATCGCCACGGCAACATGGCGGCGGTGACGCAGACGCTGTTGTCCACTTTCGGCTCCAAATTCGTCACCCCGCAAAGCGGGGTCACCATGAACAACGGCATCATGTGGTTCGACCCGACGCCGGGCGGCGCCAATTCGCTGGCGCCGGGCAAGCGCTGCCTCTGCAACTACACGCCGGTGGTGGCGCATGCCGCCGACGGACGCCGCCTGGCCGTCGGCGCCTCCGGCGGCCGCCGCATCCTGCCTGCGGTGACGCAGCTCTTGTCCTTCGTCATGGACTACGGCATGGACTTGGATGCCGCGATCCACCAGCCGCGCATCGACGCCAGCGAAGGACCGATCGTGATCGGCGACGTGCGCCTGCCGGCCGATGCGCGCGAACAGCTGCGCCGGCAATTCGATTATGAGGACGCGCGCGTGCAGTCCTGGCCCGGTAAGTTCGCCTTCCCGAGCCTCGTGCTGCGCGACGGCGACAGCAATAGCGGCGCGACGGAGATTTTCCACGCCTGGGGCGACGCGGTGGCGGAGGCATAGGCCTGATGAGATCGGGTTCAGTTGGTCGCCGCAGCGTTCACCTCTCCCCAGCGGGGAGAGGTCGGATTGCCCCGGCGATGCGAAGCATCGTCCGGCGCAATCCGGGTGAGGGGCCGCAGCTCACTCGATAGACCGTAACCCCTCACCCAGATTGCATCTGGCCCGATGCAATCCGGCCTCTCCCGAAGGGAGAGGCGGGCAGCCTGCGGCTCACGGATTCACCCAAAACCCATCGCGCTCTGGCAGCAGGCTGCCGGCTCACGCCGCGGGCTCGAGCACCATCAGCCCGGTTGCGGTGTTGGAAATCGGAATGTGGTAGTTGGCGTGCTGCTTCCTGACCTTCTCCGGCATGGTGCCGCGCGCAACCATCCAGTTCAGCAGCTCCACGCCCTGGGTGCCGGATTTTTCCACCAGCTCCACGATCGAATATTGGGTCGCCCAGCCCGGATTGTCGATCATGCTGTCCATGAATTTGAGATCGAAATCCTTGTTGATGAAGCCGGCGCGGGTGCCGTCGAGCTGATGCGACAGGCCGCCGGTGCCCATCACCACCACCCGCTCATCGCCCGGCCATGCGTGAATCGAGCGCGCGATCGCCTGGCCGAGCTTGTAGCAGCGCGCGGCCGACGGCAGCGGCGCCTGCACAGTGTTGACGACGACAGGCACGGTGCGCACCGGCCACTTCTGGTCCGGCCAGCACAGCGCCATCGGCAAAGTGAAGGCATGGTCAACCACCATCTCCTGGCAGGTGGTGAGATCGAACTCCTCACCGACCAGAGACTCGATCAGGTGCCAGGACAGCTCGGGATCGCCCCGGAATGGCGCCACCGTCGGAATCCCCCAGCCCTCGTCGGCGTTGCGGTATTCGCTGGCTGCGCCAATCGCAAAGGTCGGCATCTTGTCGAGAAAGAAGTTCAGGCCGTGATCGTTGTAGACGAGCACGACGATATCCGGTTTCACCCTGGCGAGCCATTCGCGCACCGGCGGGAAGCCGTCGAAGAACGGCTTCCAATAGGGATCGTCCTGCATGCCTTTTGCGATCGCGCCGCCGATCGCGGGCACGTGCGAGGTGGTGATGGTCCCGACAATGCTGGCCATGGTCTACTCCCGCGCCGCCAGAAGCTTGGCCTTGAACTGATCCTTGGTAAGGCCGGTCTGCTGGGCCCCGATGTCCTGCATGTCGAGCCCGAAGATGCCGGCGAATTTGGCGAGGTAATAGGCGTTGCCGCCCGCCTCGATCAGCTCGAGCACGTTGCGGTGGCGGACCGCCTCGCGCTGCTGCGCATTGAGGCCGTATTTGGCGCAATAGGCGTCCTCGTTCTCGACAAAGGCCTTGCGATTACTGGCATCGTTGAACGAGTAGCACATCTTGTTCAGTGCATAGCCTTTGCGGGCCTGCTCGCCGTCGAAGATCGTGGTGCCGGGCACGGGTTGACGCGGATTCGCTGTCGGCATGGCGTTTTCCCTTCTTGCGGGCGGGTTGGCCCGCATCGCTTGTTGATTGAGGCCATACTGCCCGCTGTCGCCGGCGGCGGAATTGATCTGGAACAACCGCCGGCAAAGCTGAAGGCCTGAGATCGTTCGGGACCACGCCTTAGCTGGCGAGCTGCCGCTCCAGCTCATGCAGCACCTGGTAGCACGGCAGGACTTGCGCGACGCTTGCATTGGGCTCGCGCCCCTCGCGGATCGCCGCAAAGAACTCGCGATCCTGCAGCTCGATGCCGTTCATGGACACGTCGACCTTGGAGACGTCGATCTTTTCCTCCTTGCCGTCGACGAGATCGTCGTAGCGCGCGATATAGGTGCCGGTGTCGCCGATATAGCGGAAGAAGGTGCCGAGCGGGCCGTCATTGTTGAAGGACAGGCTCAGCGTGCAGATCGCCCCGTTGGCGGCCTTGAGCTGGATCGACATGTCCATCGCGATCCCGAGCGTCGGGTGGATCGGCCCCTGGATCGCATTGGCTTTCACGATCGGTGCGCCCGCCTGGTAGGCGAAGAGATCAACGGTGTGCGCGGCATGATGCCAGAGCAGATGATCGGTCCAGCTGCGCGGCTGTCCAAGCGCATTCATGTTGGTGCGGCGGAAGAAATAGGTCTGCACGTCCATCTGCTGGATGTTGAGCTCGCCGGCCCTGATCTTGCGGTGCACCCATTGATGGCTGGGGTTGAAGCGACGGGTATGGCCGCACATCGCCACCAGGCCGCTCTTCCGCTGCATGTCGACCACCGCTTGCGCATCGGCGAGCGAGTCCGCAAGCGGGATTTCGACCTGCACATGCTTGCCGGCCTTCATGCAGGCGATCGCCTGCGCCGCATGCATCTGCGTCGGCGTGCAGAGAATGACGGCGTCGACCTCGGCGCGTGCGAGACTGTCGGCAAGCTCGGTTGTGACATGCGCGATGCCGTATTTGGCGGCGACCTCCCTGGTCGGCTCCAGTCTGCGGCCGACCAGCGAGACCACCTCGACCCCGTCGATGTTCCTGATACCGTCGAGATGCTTGATGCCGAAGGCCCCGGCGCCGGCAAGCGCGACCTTGATGGTCTTGGTCATGTCAACTGTTCTCCAGGCTCGAGGACTTTCTCCGCTGCACCTGCCGCGCGTTCTTTGATCCGGATCAATCCAGGCCGGAAAATGTACCGTTGCGCGCCGGGCCTGCCGGCACGGGCTGAACCTCGCCGCCGCGATCGGCGACCAATGCCGAAGAGCAGAGCTTCTCGGTCCCCCGATCCCGCATGTCCCGTTTTCGCCCCATCGCAGCGCTTGCGCTCGCCGCCATCCTGCTGAGCCCGCCGGCCGCCAATGCCGACGACGACAATGCGCCCTTGTCGGGCGCGCCGACGCTGCTTGCCTTATGCGGCAAGGCCGTCGACGGCGCACCGATCACGACCGAGCTCTGCAAGAGCCGAGGCTATGACGCGCTCGTCGCCCAACTCGACAAGGCGATCCAGGCCGCAAGCGCCAAGGCGCCGGCGAATGTGCGGCCGCTGCTCCGGCGCGACCAGGCATTCTTTCATGAGATGATCGTCATGGCAGCGGAGGCGATGCCGGGATCGGACAGCGCCGAGATCCGCAACAGCTTCGACGACATGCTGCACGACCGCGTAGCGGCGCTCGCCCAGATCGGCGACGGCTTCGGCCGCAGCGGCATTCCGGGCAAGTGGGTCGACGCCTTCGGCAGCATCACGGTGACGCCGGCCGAGGCTGGCGCCTTTCGTGTCGCGATTGCGACCAGCTCGATCTACGGTCCGGAGGACGAGCACCAGTGGCGATGCCAGGCGAGCGCCATCGTCAGGCCGGACGCGGCCGGCTGGCTCGCGGGCACCTTGCTGCCCGAGCCGGACGCCGTGGCGAAACATCCCGATGCCAGCGATTTGAAGGATGCCGAGGGCAAGCCGTCGCAGCCGCCGACCATCAAGCTGCGGCGCCAGGGCGATACGCTGCGCGTCGTTGCCGGCGTGCCCGACGACAGCGCCTATACGCTGACGCTGATTCCCCATTGCGGCAACGCCGAGCAGGTCACCGGCAGCTTCTTTGCAAGCGGCAAACAGGATGCTGGCGCGGCGGACAAGGTCGATGCCGCGTTCACGGCGCCGACCTTCGACTGCACCCGCCCCGGCAGTGCGAGCGAGGAGGAGATCTGCGCCGACCCCGAGCTTGCCGACAATGACCAGCGGCTCAATCGCGCCTGGAAGGCGCTGCTGCCGCGGCTCGACGACGCCACGCGCCGCGCGCTCACCGACGATCAGCGGCATTGGGTGCAGGCGCAGACCAACCAGTATCTGTTGGCGCTGCATCCGGGTCCGGACAAAACGACCTATGACATGCATCACCTCGCCGCCGGGCGCGACGGGATGTCCAGGCTGCAGCGCGCCCGCATCGCGCTGCTGGAAGGTTTCGACGAGAACCGCAAGGGCCTCGCCGGCACCTGGCTCGGCTACACCGCGATCATCAAGGTGACCGTGGCCGAGAACGGCGATCTCGAAGCCAAGGGCTGGAAGTGGGACCAGGAGGACTGGAAGGGCGGCTGCGAATACGACATGAGCGGCACCGCCAAGGGCGGCACGTTCCGCGCCGACGACGACCCCAAAGACCCCGAGAGGAACCCCGACACGCTGGAGCGCGATCATGCCATGCTGATCGTCAACCGGCGCGACGACGCGTTTGCCAACAAGCGCTCCGGCGAGAAGGGCATCGATGCGATGAAATGCCGGCGCTCGCCGAGCGCCTCGTCCACCGCGCGGCTGTTTCCGGCGAAGCCGTCGGCCGACATCGATGTGTTCGCGGACAGGTTCTATTAGGAGAAAGCTGCGTCCGCGGTTTCTCTTTGCCTCGCCCCGCTTGCGGGGAGAGGCCGGATCGCATCACCAGATGCGATCCGGGTGAGGGGGACTCTCCGCGAGTTCCTCAGCCAAAGAAGACGCGGAGACGGCCCCTCACCCCGACCCTCTCCCCGTAAGAACGGGGAGAGGGAGAAGAGACCCAGCGCCCGTCTTACGCCGCGCTCACGAGATCGCGGATGCGGATCGGAAAGCGCCGCGGCCGGATGCCTGTCGCGTGCCAGACGGCGTTGGCGACCGCGCCGGCGCTGCCGGTGATGCCGATTTCGCCGACGCCCTTGATGCCGAGTACGTTCACATGCGGATCGTGCTCGTCCACGGTCAGCGCCTCCATCGACGGCACGTCGGCATTCACCGGCACATGGTACTCGCCGAGGTTCGCATTCATGATGCGGCCCGAGCGGCGGTCCATCACCGCCTCCTCATGCAGCGTGAAGGACACGCCCCAGATCATGCCGCCCAGGAGCTGGCTGCGCACCAGCTTGGGATTGATGATGCGGCCGGCCGCGAAGGCACCGACCATCCGCGTGACGCGGACCTGGCCGAGATCGGGATCGACCTTCACCTCCGCGAACACCGCGCCATGCGAATGCATCGCGTACTCGCCTTGTGCCGCAGGGTCGGCCGCGCCGGTGCCGGTCGCGTCGATCTCGGCCAGTCCGGCGCGGGCGAGGATCTCGGCATAAGCTTCGCTGCGCGTATCGTCATCGCGGCGGTGCAGCCGGCCGTTGCGCGCAACGACACCGGCATTGCCGGCGCCGAACAGCGGCGAACGCTGATCACGCGTGGCAAGATCGGCGAGCTTTGCGATCACTGCGGCACCCGCATTGTGAATCGCCGAGCCCACGGTCGCCGTATGCGCCGAGCCGCCGGCGATGCCGGCGTCGGGCAGATCGGAAGTGCCGGACTTGAACTCGACCTTGTCGAGATCGAGCGCGAGCCCGTCGGCTGCGACCTGCGCCAGCGCCGTCCAGGCTCCCTGCCCCATGTCATGGGCGCCCGTCTCCATCGCGCCGGTGCCATCGGCCCGCAACACGGCACGCGCATTGCCCGCGAACATCAGGGCCGGAAAGGTTGCCGTGCCCACGCCCCAACCGACCAGGAAGCCCTGATCGTCGCGCATCTGGCGCGGTTTGAGTGGACGTCCGGCCCAGCCGAACCGCGCCGCACCCTGCGCGTAGCATTCGCGCAGCGCCTTCGAGGAGAACGGCTTGCCCGTGATCGGCTCGACCGGCGCATCATTGTCGATACGAAACTGCAGCGGATCGACGCCGCAGGCGAAAGCCATTTCGTCGATTGCGCTGTCCAGCGCAATCGATCCCGTCGCCTCGCCCGGCGCGCGCATGAATAGCGGCGTGCCGCTGTCCACTCGCACCGCCTCATGGGCGGTCCTGATCGCGGGACTCGCAAACAGCGTGTGCGAGGAATCGGCCGCGCCCTCGTAGAAATCATCGAAGCTGCTGGTCAGAATCCTGGCCTGATGCTCGATCGCCGTCAGCCGGCCAGCCGCGTCGGTGCCGAGGCGCAGCCGCTGCCGGCTCGGGGAGCGATGGCCGACCGGACCATACATCTGGTCGCGACGAAGCACGAGCTTCACGGGCCGGCCGACCAGGCGTGCGGCCATGATGCCGAGAACCTGCGGGCCCGAGAACAGGCCCTTGCAGCCGAAGCCGCCGCCGAGGAATGGGCTGCGGATGTGGATATTATCAGGCGAAATGCCGAACAGGCCGGCGATCCGCATCTGCGCCATCGCCATGCCCTGGCTCGGCGTGTCCACCGACAGCTTGTCGCCGTCCCACGCCGCAATGATGGCGTGCGGCTCCATCGGATTGTGATATTGCGCCGGCGTCTCAAAGGTCGCCTCGATCGCATAGGCGGCACTGGCGAGCCCGGCCTCGACGTCGCCATGCTCGACGATTGCGGGATGGCCGATGCCGACGGCCGGCGGCACATAGCTCTCGTCGCCGTCGAGGCCGACGCGGGCGGGCAACGCCTCGTATTGCGGCGACAGCAGCGCCGCACCTTCGGTCGCCGCTTCCAGCGTCTCGGCAATGACGACCGCAATCGCCTGGTTGGCGTAGCGGACGCTGTCGTCCTGCAACAGCTCCATGCGAAACATGAAGGGATTGGTCTTGGCGTCCTGGTCTTCGGCAAGCTTCGGCCGGTTGGACGGCGTCATCACCTCGACCACGCCGGGATGGCGCCTGGCGGCGGCGACATCGAGCGAGGTGACGCGGCCGCGCGCGATCGTGCTTGTCGCGATGACGGCATAGAGCATGCCCTGCGGATGATGATCGGCGGCGTAGGGCGCCTTGCCGGTCACCTTCAGCACGCCGTCGCGGCGGGTCAGCGGCTGGCCGATGTTCGAGCCGTGCCGCTGATGGGCGGGAGCCTGGTTGAGGCGGAGATCAGGCGTCATGCAACGCTCCGGGATGAATCGAGAAAGGGGAGGCAGGCAGAGCGGCGATGCGCTCGGGCGTGCCGGCAGCAGCCAGGTTGAGCGCACGCACGACGATGCGCCGCGCGAGCTCGATCTTGAAGGCGTTGTCGCCGGACGGCCTTGCGGCAGCGAGTGCGACGTCCGCCGCGCGGCGGAAGTTCTGCGTCGTCGCCTCCTGGCCGGCGAGAGCAGCCTCGGCTTCACGCGCCCGCCACGGCTTTGCGGCGACGCCGCCGAGCGCGATGCGCGCCTGCGCGATCCTGCCGTTCGCAAGCGTCAGATGCGCGGCGGCGGAGACGACGGCAAACGCATAGGACGTCCGCTCGCGCACCTTGAGATATCGCGCATGGGAAGCGAAACCGCGCGCCGCGGCGGGCAGCCTCAAGGCGACGATGAGATCGCCCGGCTCGAGCACCGTCTCCTGTTCCGGCGTGGTGCCGGGGAGCCGGTGCAGATCCTCCAGCCGCAGCTCGCGCCGGCCGTTCTTGCCCTCGACCTCGACCGTGGCATCGAGCGCGACCAGCGGCACGCAGAAGTCGGACGGGTGGGTGGCGATGCAGCCCTCGCTCCAGCCGAGCACGGCATGCATGTCGTTGTCGCCGCCACGTGCGTCGCAGCCGGAGCCGGCCACGCGCTTGTTGCAGGCGCTGGCCACATCGTAGAAATAGGCGCAGCGGGTCCGCTGCAGGAGATTGCCGCCGACCGTCGCCGCATTGCGCAGCTGCGCGGAGGCGCCGGACAGCAGGGCCTCGGCCACCGCCGGATAGTCCCGCGCGAAGGCCGCATCATGGGCGAGGTCGGCATTGCGCACCAGGGCGCCGATCCTCAACGCACCGTCGGAGAGCCGCTCGACGGCATCGAGCCCGGGGAGATGGGTGACGTCGACCAGCCGATCGGGCCGGCTCACGCCGCCCTTCATCAGGTCGAGCAGATTGGTGCCGGCGGCGAGATAGGCCGCACCGGGTGCAACCGCAGCCGCGATCGCCTCCGCGATGCTCGCAGGCTTCACATAATCGAAGCTTTTCATGCCACGCGCCTTTCCTTGTCGGCCGCAAGCGTCTGCTGCACCTCGAGCACGGCCTCCGTGATGCCGTCATAGGCGCCGCAGCGGCACAGATTGCCGCTCATCCCCTCGCGGATGCGCTCGGCGTCGCAGCCCGCCTGCCCTTCATTGATGAGGCCGAGCGCACTCATGATCTGGCCCGGCGTGCAGAAGCCGCACTGGAAGCCGTCATGGGCGATGAAGGCGGCCTGCAGCGGATGCAGCTCATCGCCGCGCGCCACGCCTTCGATGGTGGTGATGTCGGCGCCGTCATGGCTGACGGCAAGCGCCAGGCAGGAGTTGATGCGCCTGCCGTCGACCAGGATGGTGCAGGCGCCGCATTGGCCGCGGTCGCACCCTTTCTTGGTTCCGGTCAGGTCCAGCTGTTCGCGCAAGAGGTCGAGAAGCGTCACGCGCGGGTCGTGAAGCGCGATCTCGCGCCGCACCCCGTTCACGGTGAGGCTGATGGAGTGGTTCATGCAAGGCTCCGATCAGTGCTATGGTCATCGCCTGCGCTCCCACTCGCGGTGGGAGCCGACGATTGCCGCCCGGTTGGCGTCGGCGGATATACGGAGGCACCCTCCGCTTTACAAGGGGCTGCACGGCGTGGCCGGAACGGCTAATGCTGCTCTTTCCGAAAAATTCACGCTCGAACAAGAGCATAGAAGCGGGCGAATATTTCCCAGGCATTTCAATCCGGCGAAGGACACAAAGAGTTGAGATGAGCGTCGAGACCGAGGCCGGGACCGAGGCCAAGACTGAGGCCGAGACCGAAGCCAAGACTGAGGCCAAGACCGAAGCCGCATCGCGGAAACCGCGCGCGGACGCCTTGCGCAATCGCGAGCGCGTGCTGGAGGCGGCCAAGGCCGTATTCAGCGCCGGCGGCGCCGAAGCGAGCCTGGAGGCCGTAGCCAGGCACGCCGGCGTCGGCATCGGAACGCTCTATCGCCATTTTCCCACCCGCGAGGCCCTGTATGAAGCCGTCTACCGCCGCGAGGTGGAGCAGCTCGGCGATCTCGCAGACACCCTCAAGGACGAGAAGCCGGTCGAGGCGCTGCGCCGCTGGATCGCCTCCAACATCGAATTCGTCGCGACCAAAAAGGGCATGGCCACGGCACTCGCGGTCGCCGCGCACGGCCTGCCGCATCTGCAGAGCCTGTCCTTCGAGCGGCTGACGCAGGCGATCGGCGTGCTGCTCGATCGCGCGGTGAAAGCCGGCGAGATCCGCGCCGATGTCAGCCCTGAGGACCTGCTGCGGACGCTGGTCGGCATGTGCTATCTGCACGACCAGCCGGGCTGGCAGTCCACCGTGGTGCGGCTGATGGACGTGTTCGTCGACGGCCTGCGGGTGCGGCCGGAAGCGCCTCGCAAGGCGGTGCCGCGGCGAACAGGCGGCCCGAAAAAGGCCGCCACCCGCGCGAAGAAAAAGCGATAGCTGCAACATATCACGTCACGGACGTCATCAGGTTGGCAGCTGCAGGCGCGATTTTTTGCTGATAGGATGGGCTGAAAGCGCACAGCGACCAGCGGAGCTTCCGATGCGCGTGGCCTTGTTTCTCACCCTGCTGTTGATCCTTGCCGCGCCTGCCCGCGCCGACGACATTACGGCGGCGCAGGGCGTCATCAGCGCACAGGAGCAGGCCTTCGGCCGCGACGACGCGGCCGCCGCCTATTCCTATGCCGCGCCCGCGATCAAGGAGCGGTTCCCCGCCGCGGACATCTTCATGTCGATGGTGCAAAACACCTACACGCCGGTCTATCGCCACAAGCGTTTCGAATTCGGCGAGGCGCAAATCGACGGCGACTGGATCGCACAGCGCGTGCACATCACCGACGCCAATGGCGAAATGTGGGAAGCGCTCTACACGCTCGAGCGCGAGCCGGACGGCAGCCTGAAGATCACCGGCTGCACGCTGATCAAGGCCGGGCAGGCGGTGTAGCCGACAGTTGCGTCGCCATTGGCGCGGAATTCCGAATTGATGTCATCCGACTATTGAGATTACTTAAATTCCACTTTAAGGTGTAACTTGATTTCGCTGTTTCAAATATTTTGCCTCGGGGCAATTTGTGCGCGTCGCGAGCACATTTTTTCTGATACTGATCCACTCGTTGCTCGCGTCTTTCGCGGTCATTTTTGTCGTATTCTACTTCTTCCCGCATGAGTTCTATTTTGCCACACCGGCCTACGCCATTGCGTTCGCGGCATTTTTCCTGACCAACTACCTCGTTCCGGCCGGTACGCGATTTCTTCCCTTCAAGGACACCTATCTTCAAACGCTGGTGGTGCGCCCGGTCCTCTCTTGGCTGATAACCGGCATCATCGTCTCAATGGCTTCGGCTTGGACTCTGGCCATGTTTGATCGCATCTACAACCGTTACACTTACATGAAGGCCATGGACGAGGCCCTGTCCTCGATCGGCGTCGACGGCATTGCGCCACCCGAACCGGCACTCTTAGCAAAGGCGTTCAATGCTGAGCCCGATCGCCCCGAAGTCCCGTTTGTCCTGACCAGAGCATCGCGACTGATCTCGATCGACCTACTTACACCTGTATTTGGCCGCTATAATAAGGCCTTTCTCAATGCTGTTGATCGAACTGCTTTGTTGAAGAGGTTCAGCAAATTCAACGCTCGCCATAGAATCGCAATCGGCAACGACAGCTCCAGCCTGCCGCGACGAGACCCGATCCGCTTCCTCGCTTCGGTCGCATTCGAGACGAACGAAGAGAAAGATCAGCAATGGGCCGTAAAGATCCTCTCCGATCTGCGGCAGGACGATCCGGGAGCGAAGATTCAGGTTGCGATGTGGAAAGACGAACTCTCGAAAAAGGAGCCTGATTACGACAGCGTTCACGCATTCGACAACCTTTTGAGCTCGATATCGAATACCGATTTTACAAGCGTCTCTCTGGTCGCCGACCACATTTTCCAGCAGGGCCTCGATCATGTCTCAAGCCTGAAGATTGCGCTGCAATCCAAAGGGACGACTGATACCGAGCGCTGCCAATACAATGACGATATTGTGGGCAACTACGAGCGGATCATTCTGCTCCGGCGGCGACTTTCCAGTGCGGCCGATCTGGTGTGGTGGGAGCCTCCAGGGAAGCTCCTCTTATACTACCTGTATTTGCACTTCGGCAATCAGACCGTAAACATAGGACTCGATGAGATCAAGATGATTGAGCAGTGTCCAGCGCTCAAGACTCGGTTGCAAGCGTTATACGAAGCGACTGCGTTCCGCAGTTTCCAAAATCCAGACGCCTGGACGCAAGGAACGCCCCTATCGCCTGCATTTAACGGAGCCGCGAGCGTTAATAAGCTACGCGAGTGGCTCAAACTCGGGTGGCACGATTAACCTTCAATCGGGAGTGAGCTATGACGGCAGCATTATTCAACAGTATAGATATCGCTCTTTCTGCATTCCAGCGGCGCATTGCCGCCAGTTCGTCGGGCATCCCGATTACGACTACAGGGGCCTGCCCTCGCAATGGCGAGACCCATAACTTTGTCCAGAGGTACACGTTCGACGTCGACGATCTTATGTCGCGCACCGGAAATGAGGTCGTCGTTCACCACGGGCATGTTCCGGAGAACACAGCCCGCCGCTTGCACTCGCTCTATAATGCACAGCCCATTCTTTATGCCGATCGCACCCTCGGTCGCCTCAATCTCACTCGCCAACTCACGAAAGAAATCCTAGAGGGAAAAATAACCGACTGGAGCACGGTCGGTTATCGACGTGGGCCAATCAAGGTGCTGTGTCACACCGGCAGCGTCCAGAAACAAGTCTTCAATGTCGTCGCCACTCGTGTGTTTGCTGCACGGAATATCCGTTCCGATCTCGCAGGAGAAAATGAGTACGAGGAGTTGGCCGCAACGGCCGCCCAACAAGAAGGATGCCTTGTCTTCGGTCTAAGGCCTGAATATGCGCCTGCTCAACTAGAGCCGGTCTCTATCGACGGATGCTGGCCGGGCACCGCGCTGCAACCGAATGATTATCCATCTCTGCCGGTCTGGATCTCGGTTCCCGAAAATTGCGCGATCGCGGATCTGGTTCAATATCTCGATATCGTTGCAGGACGAATGGAGGCGGACGTTCGAGCTCTCAGAAGGCTTGGAGAGTCGATCGCTGCACTAAATGCTGCATAGAGGCCGATAGCTCCACAGTCTCAGAGCTTATTTTTGCTATTTGAGCGGAAGCGGTGGCAATGCCGGAGCCATCGCCAACCAAGTCCGTGTGCGGGAGCAGTCTTCCGACGATTGCTTACGCCACTTCACCCGAGCATCGCCGCAATACCGCGCAACACCTCGCCTTGCGCATCCGCCACATGGTCCAGCACCGTGAAATGGTTGGACCCGGCGATCTCGCAATAGCTGGCCTCGCCGCCCTGCGCCCGCCAGTCCTGGACGAGATCGGCGGTCCATTGCTTGAAGCCGTCGGTCTCGTCGGCGCCGACCACGCCGAGCAGGGGCACCAGGCGTGCCGCGGCTTCCAGCCGTCGCAACCGCAGCCGCGGGCTGGCATCCGCGGCGTCCTGCGCGGACAGCATGAGGTCGCGGTTGATCGAGGTCTTCAGCAGGGGGCGCAGGTCGAAGGCGCCGCTGATGCCGGCAAGGCCGACGATGGGCCCCTCGCCCCGCGCCGCCTGGTCGAGCGCCAGCATCGCCGCCAGTTGGCCGCCGGCCGAATGCCCCGCCACGACCGCGCGCGCGGGCGCAAGATGCGACACCGTCCAGGCAAAGGCGGCGCGGATCTGGTTGACGATGCCGGACAGGCGCACGGCCGGCACCAGATCGTAGCTCGGCATCACCACGGTCATGCCGGCGTCGCGGTAGGGCTCGGCGATGAAGGACACATAGGACTTGTCGAGCGCCCGCCAGTAGCCGCCGTGAATGAAGAACAACACCGGGGCGTGCTCGCCGGCGGGAAAGATGTCGAGCAGGCAGCGCGGACCCTCGCCATAGCGCACGTCCAGCCGGCAGTCGCCCGCCGCACGCAGCGCCGCGCTGCGCTCCTGGTGATCGCGATAGATCTCCTCGCGCTCGGGATGGCGCCGGCGCAGCGCAAATTGGCGTTCGAGCCTGTCGTCGATCGCTGGCGCGATCCCGCTGTCAGTATCCATCATCTATAATCCAAGATAGGCGGTCCGGACGATCGGATCGCGCGCGAGTGAGCCGCTGTCGGCCTCGCGCACGATCTCGCCCTCGCTGAGAACGTAGCCCCGGGCGGCGCTTTGCAGCGCCATGTTGGCGTTCTGCTCCGCGAGCAGAATCGAGATGCCTTGTTGGTTGAGCCGGCGGATGACGGCGAAAATCTCCTGCACGATGCGCGGCGCCAGTCCCATCGAGGGCTCGTCGAGCAGCAACAGCCGCGGCCGCGACATCAGGGCCCGCCCGATCGCCAGCATCTGCTGCTCGCCGCCGGAGAGCAGGCCGGCGAGCTGGCTTTGCCGTTCGCGCAGCCGCGGAAACAGATCGAACACCATCTCCATGTCGCCGGCGACGGCACGGTCTCGCCGCGGCCACAGCCTGCGAAAGGCGCCCATCTCGAGATTTTCGCGCACGCTCATCGGCGCGAAGACGCGCCGTCCTTCGGGCACCAGGGTCACGCCGAAGTCGAGCCGCGTCGAGGCGGATTTGCCGGCGATATCGCTGCCCTCGACGCTGATGCGTCCGCTGCTCGGGCGCAACAATCCGGCGAGACAGCGCAGCAGCGTGGTCTTGCCGGCGCCGTTGGCGCCGATCAGGCAGACCGACTGGCCGGCCTCGACCCGCAGCGAGATGTCGTGCAGCACCGCCGCCCGGCCATAGCCCGCCGTCAGCGCCTCCACCTCAAGCATGGGCACCATCCCCGAGATAGGCCGCCAGCACATCGGGGTGGCGACGCACGCTGTCGACATCGCCCTCGGCGATGCGCATGCCGTTGTTGAGCACGAGGATGTCGTGCGACAGCGACATCACCATGCGCATGTTGTGCTCGACCAGCAGCACCGTCATGCCCTCGCGGTTCAGCGAGGCGATGATCTTGCCGATATGCTCGGCCTCGGCCTGCGGCAATCCGGCGGCGGGCTCGTCGAGCAAAAGCAGCCGCGGCTCGCTGGCGAGCGCGCGCGCCAGTTCCAGCACCTTGGCCTGGCCGAAGCTCAGATCTCCCGCCAGCATGTGCGCCTTGCCGTCGAGCTCGAAGCGCGCGAGCAGCGCGAGCCCGGCGTCCGCCATCGCGCGATTTTCGCTCCGCAGCGCCGGGCCGTGCAGGAGCGCTGCGACCACGCCCGCGCGACCATGGGTGTGGCGCCCGGTCATGACGTTCTCGAGCACCGTCATCTCGCGAAAGATCTGCAGGTTCTGGAACGTGCGCGCGATGCCGAGCCTCGCCCGGCGGAACGTCGGCAAGCTGTCGATGCGCAAGCCGTCGAAGAAGATGCGGCCCGAGCTCGGCCGCGTGACGCCGGCGATCATGTTGAACAGCGTGCTCTTGCCCGCGCCGTTCGGACCGATCACGGCCTTGATCTCGCCGCGGCGGACCTCGAAGCTGAGGTCGGCCACCGCGCGCAGCCCGTCGAAATAGCAATTCAGCGCCTCGGCGCGGAGCAGGATCCCGGTCACGGCAGCGGCTCCCCTGCAAAGCGCCGACGCAGCGCCGCCGGCAATCCGGCGAGCCCCGTGGGCGAGGCGATCAGCACGACCAGCATGGCGAGGCCAAACAGCATGAGCTCGACATCCTCGTAGTCGAGCAGGAGCTGCGGCACGGCGGTCAGGATCAATGCGCCGCAGAGCGGCCCCCAATAGAGGCCGGTGCCGCCGATTGCGACCATCACCACCAGCAGGATCGCATTGGAGACGCTGAAGGTCTCGGGCGAGGCGTATTGATTGACGTGCACGTAGAGACTGCCGGCGATGCCCGCCATGCCCGCGCTCAGCACGAACACCAGGAGCTTGGTGCGGAAGCTGTCGATGCCGACGGCGTCGGCGCCGAGCTCGTTGGTGGCGACCGCCCGCATCGCCCGGCCGATCCGCGAGTTCAGGAGATTGAGAATGGCCAGCATCACGAGCAGCGAGACCAGCCAGAGCAGCGGAAACTGCCGCGTGTCGCTGTCGAGCGCAAACCGGCCCAATGCGAAAGGCTTGACGCCGAGCAACCCGTTGGGGCCGCCGGTGAGGTCGATCAGGCGGCTGAACAGCACGACCAGGATCGCATTCCAGCCGAGCGTCGCCATCGACAGGTAAAGCCCGCGCAGCCGCAGTGCAGGGATGCCGATCAGCAATGCGGCGACACCGGCAAGGAGCGCGGACGCCGGCAGCCCGATCCAGGGGCTCAAGGCCAATTTCACGTTGAGGACACCGCTGGTGTAGGCGCCAAGCCCGTAGAAGGCGGCATGGCCAAGCGAGATCTGGCCGCCATAGCCCATCAGCAGGTTGAGGCTCGCGATCAGGATGAGGTTGATCAGGAGCATGTTGGCGAGCGAGACCAAATAGGCGTTGGGGGCTGCGAACGGCACCGCCAGCAGCAGAAGCCAGACGAGCAGCAGCCGTCGATGGTCGGACAGGCCCGCCCTGGCCCCACGCGGCCTGATCACGAGCGGCGACGCCGCCTCCGGCGCGGCACTCAATGGCGCAGATTTTGCGGGCGCGAGCGTCATCCCGCTACACCTTCACGACGTCGGCGCGGCCGAGCAGGCCGGACGGCCGCACGAACAGGATCATCAGCAGCACTGCAAAGGCAATGGCGTCCTTGAAATCGGACGAGATATAGAAGCTGCCGAAAGCCTCCAGCAGGCCGAGCGCAAGCCCGCCGACGACGGCGCCGGGCAGGCTGCCGACGCCACCGAGCATGGCCGCGCTGAACCCCTTGAAGCCGAACAGCGCGCCCTGGTCGTAGGACGACAGCGTCAGCGGCGTGATGATGGCGCCGGCCAGCGCGCCGGCAAAGGCGGCAATGGCAAAGGACAGCATCACCGTCGTCTCCACGCGCACGCCGACGATCGCGGCCGCATCGCGATCGGCCGCGGCCGCGCGCAGCGCCTTGCCGAGGATGCTGCGCTCGAAGAACAGATGCATGGCGATCAGGAACGCGATGGTCAGGGCGATGATCCACAGCGTCTGGGTCTGCACGGTCACGCCGCCGACCATCAAGGTCGAAACCTGCGAGAAGCCGGGATAGCCGACCGGCTGCTTGCCGAGCAGGAGCATCACCATGCTGCGCGTGAAAATGGCGAGCCCGATGCTGACCAGCGTGATCAGCAGCGTGCTCGGGCGGCGCAGCGGCCAGATCACCAGCCGCTCCGAGAGGATGCCGACCGCCGTCACGATCACGACCGCGAGCAGGCAGGCAAGGCCGATATGGCTCGTTGCCGCAAACAGCAGCGCCGAGATCATCCCGCCCATCACCACCCACTCGCCTTGCGCGAAATTCATCGCGCCCGTGCTCTTGAACACGACATTGAAGCCGAGCGCGATCAGGGCATAGATGCTGCCGCTGCCGATGCCTGCGACCAGGAGCTGCAGGATGGTGGCGGACATCACGATCAGAACGCCCGCATGCGGTTGGATTCGAACATCGGCAGGACGATGCCGAGCTCGGCGAGCTTCTCGCGTACGTTCGCCGTGTAGGTCGCGAGCGTCTCCTCCTCGGCCGCGCGCGGCGCGCCGCCGAGGCCGGCGTCGGCGGCAATCGCATCGGCCGCCGCCTCGGCCGCCGCATGCTCCGGCGCGAGCCACGGACAATGATAGCCCTTCAGCTCGGTGTCGCGGACGTGCTCGATCAGCTCCACCGCAATGGTCGCACGATCCTTTGCAGTCCATCGCGGCGCACGCGCGGTCAGATAGTGCCAGCCGAAGGCCGCGTGCCGTTCCTTGTCCGCGATGACGCGGTCGAGCACGGCCAGGACGACCGGGTTGGTGGCATGGCTGCGCCAAATGCGGCAGAGCTCGAGCTCCAGGCCGTCCTCGAACGCCGCGAACGAGGCGACGTAGCTGTCGAGATGCTGCTCCGCGTCCATCACGCGCCGGTGCAGGTTGCGGTTGAAGGCGGCCTGATAGGCGGGATCGGCAGGCGCCGCGATGCGTCCGCCAAAGGCTTCGGCCAGGCGGTCGAAGCACTCGACGTGCCAGGCTTCCTCGGTGTTGCGCACGGTCAGATAGAATTTCGAATCGATCTCGCGATCGGTCTCCATGCAGAACCGCATCAACAGCGCCGGCGTCTCGGTCAGGCCGGTGGCCTCGACCCACAGCCGCCGGCTCCAGACCCGTCGCGCCGCCTGCCGCACCGCCTCGTCATATTGCGCCGGCGCAAGCGCATTCCAGTCGATGTCGCGATACGGATTCCAGCGTCCGGCCTTGCCGCTGTCATAAAGCTCGCGGATCTCGGGCAGCGTGACATTCATCTGCAGCGGAAACCGCCGCTCGATCAACAGCCGCGACGGCGGCAAGCTCGGTTCGACCCTGTGCATCACCCTTTGCATCAGATGACTCCGAGCTTGGGATGGCTGAAAGGCGGCAGGTTGATGCCGAGCGGCTTCATCTGGTCGCGGATGCGCTGCACCGTCGCCACGAACACCGGCTTCTCGACCTCCTCCACGGTGGCGCCGAGCCCCGCCTCATAGGTGACGCGGTCGGCTTCGACCTCGGCGCGCGAGGCGGGATTTTCGGGCGCGAGCCAGCTCGAATGATAGCCGTTGAGCTCGACCTTCTCCATCATGGTGATGACCGAGTTCTCTATCATCTTCTTCTGCTCGGCCGTGAGCGTGTCGCAGATCGCCTCCAGGAAATACCAGCCGAAGGCGCAGTGCCGCGATTCATCGCGCATGATCAGGCGGACGATCTGGCGGGCGACGGGATCGCGCGTGACGTCGTCGAGATGCTTGAATACGTCGAAGGCAATCTCCTCGGCGGTGCACACCAGCGCCGCGATGATGCCTTCGAGCGGCACCTCGGCGTTCAGCGTGGCGCGGCGCACGCCGTGCGTGGACACCGAGCCTTCGAACAATTGCTGCACCGGCTTCTCGATGTAGCCGCCGAGCCGTTCTGCCATCGCATGACAGACCTCGGCATGGCGCGCCTCCTCCTGCGAGCGGATGGTGAAGAACAGCTGCATGTCCGACGGACGGTTCTCCAGGCCAAAGCGAAGCTGCAGCGAGGGGCTCTCCGAAATGGCGCCATACTCGCTCCAGGCGCGCCGGCTCCAGTAGAGCCGCGCCGCGTAGCGCTGCGCCTCGGTGTACATCTCCGGCTTGAGCTGATCCCAGGCGACGTCGGTCTTGGGATCCCACTGGTTGCGGGTCGCGGACTGGAACAGCTCGCGAATTCGCGGCAGGTCGGAATTGAAGGTCAGCGGAAAACGGCTCTCGGGTGCATCGAGCAGCGTCTGCACGAGCTCGAAAGCCTGCGCGTCCGACATCTCAGGCGAGAGTGTCATTTTGTCCTCCATCTCGCTCATCCCTCATCTTGTTCGAATGGTTCATTCATAGTCGGCGAGGTTGAAACGGCCGTCCCGCCAGTTGATCAGCACGATGTCCTTCTTCGACAGGCCCGAGTGACGCTCGGCCGAGAACGAGAACATTCCGCTCATGCCGGCGAAATTCTTGATCTGCTCCATGCCTTGCGGAAGCTTGGAGACATCGCCGCCGACCTTGCCGAGCGCTTCCTTCGCCAGCATGGCCGCGTCGTAGGATTCCGCAGCGTAGAGGCTGGCTGCGCGGTTGAAGCGCGCCTGATAGGCCTTGAACAGTCGCAGGATACCGGCCTTGAGCGGATCGCTGTCGGGCAGCTGGTCCCCGACCGGGAATTTGAGGCTGGCCAGCAGCACCGGCTTGGCGGCATCGCCGGCAAGCTCCATGTAGCGCGAGGACACGAAGCCATAGCTGTGGATCAGCGTGCGGCTGTCGAGGCCGAGCTGCTGGGCCTGCTTGAGGAACACCACGCCGGCGGGCGTCACGGTCCAGCAGATGATCGCCTCCGCGCCGCTGTCGCGGATACGCGTGAGCTGCGGCATCATGTCGGTGTCGGCAGGGTCGAAGGACTCGTAGGACACGTCGAGATTTCGCCGCGGCCCGACCTTCTTCATCTGGGTGACGGCGCCCTGGCCAAAGCCCGAGGTGTCGGCGACGAGCGCCACCTTCTTGATGTTCTTCTTGGCAAGATAGTCGGCGATGCGCTCCAGCACGTCCTCGTCGTCGACGGTGCTCTTGAACACCCATTTGCGTTCGGCAACCGGGGTGACGATGGCGAGCGCGCCCTCTGAGGAGATGAACGGCAGATTGGCGGCTTCCGCCATCGGCGCCATCGCAAGCGCGATGCCGCTCATGTTGCCGCCGCTGACGATCAGCTCGACCTTGTCCTGGCTGATCAGCCTGCGGGTTGCGGAGATCGCCTTCTGCGTCTGGCTCTCCGCATCATAGAAGGTCCAGGCGATCTTGCGGCCGCCAATGCCGCCCGCGGCGTTGATCTCGTCGACAGCAAGCTGCAGTCCGGCTTTCATGTCCTCGCCGAGAAAGGCCGCCGGCCCCGTCACTGAAAGGATGGAGCCGATGCGCAAGGGTTCGTCGCCGGCCCGGCCGATCCGCGCGCCTGCCGTCGCCAGCGCCGTGCCGCCGATGAGTTGCAGGAAATTGCGTCTTGCGAAATCCACGATAGCCCCTCCACTCGAAACAGCCGCCGCATGGCGCCCTGATGTCATTGGTGTCGCTCAATCATCGTGCACGCCGGACTTGTCGATCTCGCTCGGCTGCGCGGCGCCGTCCCGCGACAGCGGCACGTTGAGCGAATAGCGCACGAGGTCGCCGCGATGCACGGTGTGACCGGCCATCACCAAACGCCCGCTCACATCGCGATAGCGCAGCGTGCGGGTGAGCACGGGGTCACCCGCGGCGAGATGCAGATATTCGACCTCCTCGGGCCCGGCGATGCCGGCTTCGATGCCGAAGTCGCCGCTGCGCAGCTCGACGCGCTGCCACAACAGATGCAAGGGCGAGGCAAGGGCTGCACTCTCATCCCAATCGGTGACGAGGTCGGCCGGCAGATAGCGATAGTCGATGGCGACGGGCACGCGCGCCGCCGCACGCGTGCGCTTGATGAAGAGGACCTGCGTGCCGACCTCGAGCTCGAGGGCGGACGCGACCTGCTCATCGGCGCCGCAGCGCTCGAACGCAAGCAGCGTCGGCTGGATCGGCGTGCCGGCCGCCGCCCACTGCCGCATGAAATCCATGCCGGGCCCGAACCGCTCCTCCAGCTTGTGGACCGCGACAAACGTGCCGAGTCCCCGGCTGCGGGTGAGCATCCCCTCGCGGACGAGCTCGGAGAGCGCCTGGCGCACGGTGTCGCGACTGACAAAGAACAGCGCACACAGCTGCTCGTCCGAGTAGAAGCGCCGCCCCGGCTGGTCCCAGCGCAGGATCAGACCCATGAGCCTTTGCTTGATTTGCGCGTAGAGCGGCAGCGGCGAGGACCGGTCGAGCGGCGGGTTGGCCCATTCCGCCTCGAGGACCGGCAAGCCGTCGGAGATATCTTCCTGCATGGCGCCAACCCGATCGTCCGCCCTCAATTGGATGATTGTTGGCATAACCATACAATAAGGCAAGCCCAAATCGGCGGGCCAGAATGGCGCGAGATTAGGCAGCGCTCCCGCGTGCGATGCAACGAGGCCCCTTTGCGGTCATCCTCGGGGGTCCTTGGCGCGCTATGGCTTTGGCGGTATTGCTATGATGAGGTGGACGGCGAAGCGGCGCGACGTGTTTCTACGCATCACGAGATCTGTTCGGATTTGGACCGGGTGGCTGCTCGCGCTCGGCTATCTCGCTTGCGTGCTCGCACCGGGCGCTGCGCTGGCGCTCGGAACAGGGCCCGCGCCCTGCCTCGATGGCGATCTCGCCGTCGCGGCCGGGTCCATGTACACGTCCATGCCCATGCATGACGACGGCGCCATGCACGACCATGCGATGCATATGCATCACTTGGTCGATGGCAGCGATCCCTCGACCGCGCATCATCATGACGGCAAGGGCGCGCTCGGCCCGTGCTGCGCCATGATGTGCGTGAGCGCGCTGCCGGGCCCGCTGCCCACGGTCGTCGCGCCGTCGCAGCCGGTTTCCACCTGTGCCGCCGAGACCGATCGCAGCCTGCCCGGCGAGGCACCGCCGCTGCTCGATCGCCCTCCGATTCGCCTGAGCTGACGAGAAGCAAGCTCGCGTCGCGCGTCATCGCGCGCATACGCTCGTGCTCCATCGACAGATCAGGAATTTCTTCATGTTTGCGCCATTCCCGGCGAAGCGTGCTGCCGTTCGCGCGGCACGTGGACGCGCCCCAGTCAATCGCCGGCTCGCGGCCGCATTGACGGCTGCCATGCTGCTGTCGGCCTGCGTTCCCGTAACCCCGCTCGCTGGCAACGACCCGGCCGATCCCGCGGCCAAGGTCGCCGCGGCCGGCTACCGCTCGACCATTGCGCCCTACACCAGCCTGCGGCCGGCGACGCCTGCGCGCTGGCGCGAGCGCGGCGACGGCGACACGCCAGCAACCAGGCCTGACCGGTAGGAGCGCGCCGATGAAAAGCTTCGTCACAAGGCGCTCGGCGCCTGCCCTGCTGCTGGCAGCCGCGTTCGGCCTCTCCGGCTGCGCGTCATTCTCGCCGGACAGCGGCATGAGCGTGGTGTCCGACGTCACCGGCCACGCGATCGGCAAGGACACCGCTTTCGTGCGCTCGGCAGATGATGCCAACCAGGCCGAAGGCAGGGTGAAGCAGTTGCTGGCGCATCCGCTTTCCGCCGATGCGGCCGTGCAGGTCGCGCTGCTCAACAACAAGGGCCTGCAGGCGGCCTATAATGAGCTCGCGCTTGCCGAGACCGAACTGGTCGAGGCGAGCCTGCCGCCAAATCCGGTGTTCTCGGTCTCGCGCATCTCCGGCGACGGCGCCAGCGAGGTCGAGCGCCAGATCGTCGGCGACATCCTGGCGCTTGCGACGCTGCCGGCCCGCTCCGACATCGCGCACGATCGGTTCAGGGCCGCGCAATTGAAGGCGGCACTGCAGACGTTGCGGCTCGCAGCCGAGGTGCGGCGCGCTTATGTGCGCGCGGTCGCGGCGAACGAGATGGTCGGCCTGCTCACCGAGGCCAGGTCGACCGCGGAAGCCACCGCACGGCTTGCCACCAGGCTTGGCGAGACCGGCTCGCTCAACAAGCTCGATCAGGCGCGCGAGCAGGTGTTTTACGCGGAGACGACCGCCGAGCTCGCGACGGCGCGCGACGCGGCGGCAAGTGCGCGCGAAAAGCTCGCGCGACTGCTCGGCCTGTGGGACGGCGATCTCGCCTTTCGCATTCCCGATCGCCTGCCGCCGCTGCCGCGCCGTGCGCGGGCGCTGCCCTTCATCGAAGCGGACGCGATCGGCCACCGCATCGACCTGCAGATGGCGCGCATCGAACTCGCGGCACTGGCGAAATCGCTGCAGCTGACGGACGCGACGCGCTTCGTCACGCTGCTCGATATCGCCGGCATCGACCGCCGCACCCATGATCCGGACACGGCGCCGTTCCGCGAGCGCGGTTTCGACATCGCCTTCCAGATTCCGATCTTCGACGGCGGCGAGGTGCGCGTCCGCCAGGCCCGCGCGACCTATGACCGCGCCTTCAACCGCCTGACGGCGCAGGCCATCGACATCCGCTCGCAGGCGCGCGAGGCCTATCGCAGCTACCGCTCGGCCTACGACATCGCAAGCCACTACCAGCGCGAGATCCTGCCCCTGCGCAAGATCATCACCGAGGAGATGCAGCTGCAATTCTCCAGCATGCAGGTCGACGTGTTCGCCCTGCTGGTCGAGGCGCGCCAGCGCATCGGCTCGCAGCGCGCCGCGATCGAGGCGAACCGGGCGTTCTGGCTGGCGCAATCCGAGCTGCAGGCCGTCGTCAATGGCGGCGGTGAGGATGGCGGCGACAGGGCCGGCGCGACGGCCATGTCGCTGGCCGACGGCGGCCTTTGATAGGAGAATTGCGATGTTTTCACGCCGAGGATTTTTGAGCACCGTTGCGCTGGTGAGCGCGACCGCCGTCAGCGGGCGCGTCCAGGCCGCCGCCATTCCCGAAGCGCCGAGCATGGACAGGGCAGCCATGCAGCCGCCCTTGCATCCCGCGAGCGGGCCCGACTACCGGCCGGTCGTCACGCTCAACGGCTGGACCCTGCCATGGCGGATGAACGGCGACTGGAAGGAATTCCACCTCGTCGCGGAGCCCGTCGTGCGCGAATTCGCCGACGGCATGACGGCAAACCTCTGGGGCTATAACGGCCAGTCGCCAGGGCCGACCATCGAAGCCGTCGAAGGCGACAAGGTCCGCATCTTCGTCACCAACAGATTGCCCGAGCACACCACGGTGCATTGGCACGGCATGATCGTGCCGAGCGGCATGGACGGCGTCGGCGGACTGACCCAGCCGCACATCAAGCCGGGCAAGACCTTCGTCTACGAGTTCGAGTTGAGGAAGAGCGGGACCTTCATGTACCACCCGCATTCCGACGAGATGGTGCAGATGGCCATGGGCATGATGGGCATGTTCATCGTGCATCCGCGCGATGCCGCGTTCCGCTCGGTCGACCGCGACTTCGTCTTCATCATGAACAGCTACCGCATCGACCCAGGCACCTACCTGCCGCGCGTCAACGAGATGACCGACTTCAACATGTGGACCTGGAATTCCCGCGTCTATCCCGGCATCGATGCGCTCGCCGTGCGGCTGAACGACCGCGTGCGCATTCGCATCGGCAACCTCACCATGACCAACCATCCGATTCATCTGCACGGCCACAGTTTTGCGGTGAGCTGCACCGATGGCGGCTGGGTGCCGGAGAGCGCGCAGTGGCCGGAGGTGACGGTCGACATCCCGGTCGGCGCCATCAGGGCCGTCGACTTCGTCGCCGACAATCCCGGTGACTGGGCATTTCACTGCCACAAGGCGCACCACACCATGAATGCGATGGGCCATGACATGCGCAATTTCATCGGCGTGTCGCGCGCCGATCTCGCCAGGGCCGTCAACCGGCTCGCGCCCGACGCGATGGTGATGGGCGCGACCGGCATGGCGATGGGCGAGATGGAGATGGCCGCGCCCGACAACACGCTGCCGATGATGACCGGCCACGGCCCGTTCGGCGCAATCGAGATGGGCGGCATGTTCACGGTCATGAAGGTCCGCAAGGACCTCGCGCACGACGATTACCGTGACCCCGGTCCCTATCAGCACCCCGCCGGCACCGTCGCTTACGAAGTCGACGCACCGGCCGCCGGGCCGGCGCGGCAACCCACCTCGAATCCTCAGCAACGGAGCAAGCCATGAACAACATCATCGGCCGTATCAAGGCCGCAACTCTCGCCCTCGCACTCGTGACGACCGCGGCTGTTGCGCAGGATGCGACGATCACCGGCGAGGTCAGGAAGATCGATACGGGCGCAGGCAGGATCACGCTCAAGCACGGCCCTGCCCCGAGCCTCGGCATGGACGAGGGCATGACCATGGTCTATCGCGTCAAGGATCCGGCGCTGCTCAAGCAGCTCAAGGTCGGCGACAAGGTGCAGTTCGAGGCCGAGAGCGCCGACGGCGTCTACACCGTGACCAAGCTGCAGAAGAGCAGGTGAGGCGAGCTCGCCGCGGCCTTCCGCCGGGCGATCATCGTGGTCACGGCAACGTCATCGCGTGGCTTGCTCGTCATTCCGGGACGGTCCGAACGACCGCGCCCGGAATCGCGGGAGTCCGGGTTCGCCTCTTCGCGTCGCCCGGAATGACGGGCCAGGCACCACATTACCCCCTCGTTAACCCTTTCCTAACCATACACCGGGCAAAAATTGCCGGGTGAAGTCGAGTGTCGTCGGCCGCGTAAGACGGGGAGAGCTCCGTGGACGCCAGTGCTGTGCCTCACTTACGAAGCGGTGGTCCGGTGGCCGCCGCGCAAGGCTTTGGGGCGCGCGGACGGCATTCGCGAGGGGAAGCGGCAGACATGGTCGACGTCACGGCAGGCCAGGGCGCACAGGCGCCGAGCGGATTCTCACTCGCCGAGATCGGCAATATCCTGAGGCGCGGCGACATCGCGCTGGCGCTCGGGATCATGACCATCCTGGTGGTCCTGATCCTGCCGCTGCCCTCGATGGTGCTCGACCTGTTTCTGGCGATCTCGATCACCTTCTCGATCCTGATCCTGATGACCTCGCTGTTCATCCAGGCGCCGCTGGAGTTCTCCTCCTTCCCGACCATCCTGCTGATCTCGACCATGCTGCGGCTGTCGCTGAGCCTGGCCTCGACCCGGTTGATCCTCGCCCACGGCCATGAAGGCACCGATGCTGCCGGCCACGTCATCCAGGCCTTCGGCAATTTCGTGATGAGCGGCAATTTCGTGATCGGGATCATCGTGTTCGCGATCCTGGTGACGGTCAATTTCGTCGTCATCACCAAGGGTTCGGGCCGTATCGCCGAAGTCGCGGCCCGTTTCCATCTGGACGGCATGCCCGGCAAGCAGATGGCGATCGACGCCGACCTCTCCGCCGGCCTGATCGACGAGAAGGCGGCGCGCGAGCGGCGCAAGGCGCTGGAGGACGAAAGCGGCTTCTTCGGCGCCATGGACGGTGCCTCGAAATTCGTCCGCGGCGACGCCATCGCGGGCCTGCTCGTCGTCTTCATCAACATCATCGGCGGCATCATCATCGGCGTTGCGCAACAGGGCATCTCGTTCAGCGAGGCCGCCCAGACCTATACGCTGCTGACCGTCGGCGACGGCCTCGTCACCCAGGTGCCGGCGCTGATCGTCTCGACCGCGGCGGGCCTCCTGGTCTCCAAGGCCGGCGTCTCCGGCGCCGCCGACAAGGCGCTGATCCGCCAGTTCTCCGGCTATCCGCAGGCGCTCGGCATGGCCTCGGCCGTGATGTTCGTGCTGGCGGTGCTGCCCGGCATTCCCGCCCTCCCCTTCCTCGCGCTCGCCGGCGGCTCCGGCGCGCTCGCCTGGAAGGCCAGCAAGCAGAAGCGCGCCAAGGCCGCCGCCGATGCCAAGGCTGCCGCGGAGCCGGCCGGCAAGGCCGCCGCAGCCGCCGCCGAAGAGCCGATCTCGGCCGCGCTCAAGATCGACGACCTCAAGATCGAGCTCGGCTATGCACTCCTGCCGCTGGTCAACGGTCCCGACGGCACCGACCGCCTGACCGAGCAGATCAAGGCGCTGCGCCGGTCGCTGGCGATCGAGATGGGCTTCGTGATGCCCTCGGTGCGCATCCTCGACAATGTCCAGCTCGAGGCCAACACCTATGTCATCAAGATCAAGGAGGTCGACGCCGGCACCGGCAAGATCTGGCCGAACCAGTTCATGGTCATGGACCCCGCCGGCAGCCAGGTCTCGATCCCCGGCATCCACACCACCGAGCCGACCTTCGGCCTGCCGGCCACCTGGGTCGACGCCAGCCTGAAGGAGGAGGCCTCGCTCAAGGGCTACACGGTGGTCGATGCCGCGACCGTGCTGTCGACCCATCTGACCGAGCTCTTGAAGAACAACATGAGCGACCTGCTGTCCTATGGCGAGGTGCAGAAGCTCCTGAAGGAGCTGCCGAAGGAGCAGGCCGAGCTGGTCAAGGACATCTCGCCCGCCCAGATCACGGTCTCCGGCATCCAGCGCGTGCTGCAATTGCTGCTCGCCGAACGCATCTCGATCCGCGACCTCTCGACCATCCTGGAGGGCATTGCGGACGCGCTGTCGGTCTCGCGCAACCCGACCACCATGGTCGAGCATGTCCGCGCCCGCCTCGCCCGCCAGATCTGCGCCCAGAATACCTCCCACAACGGCTACCTGCCGCTGATCGCGCTGTCGGCGAAATGGGAGCAGGCCTTTGCGGAATCGCTGGTCGGCCAGGGCGACGAGCGGACGCTCGCGATGCAGCCGACCAAGCTGTCGGAGTTCATGACCGCCGTGCGCGACGCCTTCGAGCGCGCCGCGCGCGAAGGCGAAGCACCGGTGCTGGTCACCTCCGCCGGTATCCGGCCCTACGTCCGCTCCCTGGTCGAGCGTTTTCGCGCCCAGACCACGGTACTCTCGCAGGCCGAGATTCACCCCCGCGCCCGGCTGAAGACGGTCGGGAGCATCTGAAACTTCCCGCGAAGCAGTTGCACTGCATGGGCTTTTTCGTCACAGGCAACTGATTTCTGCCTTTTCGGCGGGCAGCGGACCAAAACCGCCCCGCTCAGATGAATATCCGTTAATCAGCTGAATAGATTTACCTTTTTGTCGCATCGCACACCCTGCCGATCGCGACCTTTCACACCTCATCACCGCTTTGTGATCAAATATTGGGAACTGGATGGCCAGTTCCTACGTTTGTGACGTGCGAAACGTCGAACCTTCTGGTTGAACTATTCGACGAAACGCTGGGCAGAGAATCCACGAACGTGCAGGAAGGCAGGCAGGAGACTTCCATGAACCATTCGATCTACAGCGCAGATCGGTCGACCCATCTGAAGATCGTGGTCGTGGCTCTGGTTGCCGCCGTGGCTGTCACGGGGCTCTCGATCTCCGCCCGATTGTCCAATTCCGATGACGGCTACACGCAGACCGCGCACGTCATCAAGGCCGGCAAGCCGGTTGCGGTCACGAGTTCAAACACCTCGATGGTTCGCTAAGGAGGAGTCAAAGAGGAGTTTAAAGGAATTCACGAGGCTCTTTACCAGCCCCCCAAAGTCGCCCCGTGGATATGTAGAAGACCCAACTACCCCCAAGTCGACTACGGAAAACGCCCGCTCCCCACGGGCGTTTTCTCTTTTGGGGGGTACGAATTGGCAGCCAAGTAGTCGATGCACATCGCCCCGTCCCAGAACGACCGTGAGGACATGAGGCAGCCTTCTCGCGACGCATGTCGCCCGAGTCTTGCATCGTGCTCACCCTCCGAAAGATCAGAGCAAGCAGGGAAGACCGACAACTCGCGCGAATTCGATTTTGCGCGCACGCGCTTTTCAAGCGGCAAGACACGAAGCGATAACGTCCCCCTCGCCGAACAGTGATGAGCATGGCCCGCTCAGCCGGGAATGCCGGCGCGCGAAGATCGGTCCAGTCCTTAAGCGGCCCTTGCCAACCCGGTCAGAGGCCGCCGACAGGAGGAGATCGATGACGATGACCCATACACTCATCCGCGCAGCCTTGATCGTGTCCGTGCAGTTCGCAACGCCGGTCTTTGCGCAAGCGGTGATCGACGAGCCCGGCAACTACGCCTTCTTTCATCCGAATGCCGATGTGCTGAACCCGCCATGGCCCGGCAACGCGATGGCCGCTCAGCTGCCCTCGGACCGCAACATCGGCGGCTTGCGGCTGGCGGTGCAGCCGCGGCATCACGTCCGCGCGCCTTCCGCCAAGATCTACTAGGCCGCGACAGCCTGGCGGATCGCCGGCAGCGCGCAGGAGCAAGGCGACATCAGGGAGGAAGACCCGCGGTCAGCTCCCGGATGTCGCTTTCGCTTGAATCTCGCTTTGGCTGCCAGCCAACCTCACCCGACTCCGCGTCCACAACGGACCGTCAAAACGGCGGCGGCGGTTGCGGATGCTTCGGGGCGAAGGCGCGCGCAGTGTCTCGTTGCGGGCGGCTGGTCCTAGAGAGCGCGAGCTGCCGCGCATATTCCTCGTCGCCGAGCGACTTGTATTGCGGGCTGGTCAGCGAAGCGAGGAAGGCTATGACGTCGTCGATCTCCGCTTCCGTCAGCGCCAGCGGCTGCATGTCCTGGTCGAGCCAGGGGTCGGTGATGCCGTCGCCCTTGTTGTAGTGGTCGAGCACGTCCCACAGCGTCTGCATCGATCCGTCATGGAAGTAGGGACCGGTAACCAGGGCGTTGCGCAGGCCGGGCGTTCTGAACGCAGCGATGTCGCTCGTCTTTCTGGTGACGAGGAAGCGGCCCAGCACCGACCGCTCGCTCGAGATCGCGGCGGCATCGACATCCAGCGGAGCCTGCTGCCTGAGAATGCCCTGGGCATGGCTCGCCAGCATGTTGACGCCGGCCTTGAGGATGCCGATGCCGATGTCGTGAAAATCGTTGTCGGTAAACAGCGTCACGTCGCGCTGATTGTCGAGCAGCGCATGGCAGAGATTGCAGCGCGCCTTGGTGTTGAACAGCTCCCAGCCGTGCTTGGCGGAGTCGGAAATGGCATTCGCTTCCCCCGCGACGAAATGATCGAAGGGCGCATCGAACGAGACCAGGCTGCGTTCATAGGCGGCCATCGCGCTCAGCATGTCCTGCGGGTTCACGGCGTGGCCGAAGGCCTGCATGAACCTGTCCTGATAGTCCTTGTCGCCTGCGATTCCAGAGCTGGCTTCTTCCAGCCTGGCCGCGCCCATCTCGTCGGGGTTGGTGACCGGAAGCGCTGCCTGCTGCTCCAGCGTGTCGACCCGGCCGTCCCAGAACTGGGTCTTGTTGTAGAGCGCATTCAGAATGGTCGGCGCGTTGCGTTGACCGGCGCGGCCGTGGATGCCGATCGAGGTTGGCCGGCCGTCGGTGAAGGCGCGCGCCGGATCATGGCAGGTGGCGCAGGCAACCGTGCCGTCACCGGACAGGCGCGGCTCGAAGAACAGCTTCTCGCCCAGCGCCAGAACCGCCGGCACCTGGCTGCCCGGCGGAACGAGCTGCGCGGTCAGGACCGCGGGAAGGCCGGTCTGCGCCGACGCTCGCGGCGCGGCCAGCGGACCGGCCGCCGGTAGCGGCGGCGCCTGCCCTGGCGCCAATACGGCTGGCGCAGGGGCTGCGCCTTGCCCAACCGCCTGCGCCGCAAGCGCCGCAACAACCGGTGCGAGCAGAGCAAACGCCACTGGCAAGATCGGACGCATCTCGTTTGCCTCTGCACGTTCGTTGGGCTCAGACACAAGTGAGTCCCGGCGGCCCAATCCAATGGTTCAGCCGCACCAATTCTGGCGGCTGTTTCTTGCCTCACCCCCGGCCTTGTCCTAGCATGTCATCCAATTGTCATAGGGGGTCTGAACTGATGCAAGACACGAGCTTTGGCGTGCTGACCGGCAACAACGTGGAGACGAGGTTCTTCAAGGCCGGCAGCATCATCTTCCATCAGGGCGATGCTGCAAACGAGATGTTCGTGATCAAGCGCGGAACGGTGCGGATCCAGCTCGGCAACCGCACGCTTTCCGAGCTTCCCACCGAGAGCATCTTTGGCGAGATGGCGCTGATCGACAACGAGCCGCGCAGCGCAACTGCCGTCGCCGTCACCGATGTCGAGCTGGTGCCGGTGAGCGAAAAGCAGTTCCTGTTCATGGTGGGCCAGACGCCCTACTTCGCGCTCAAGGTCATGCGCGTGCTGGCGCAGCGGTTGCGCGCGACCAGCAAGACATTCGGGTAGCTGGTCGCGGCTCGCCTACTCCGATGCCATGTCGCCCGACCCGCCGAACTCCTTCGGGAAATCCTTGAACTTCGGCAGACCGTCCTTGATCGGAAGCACGGTCTCGGCGTAGTTCACATGCACGCCGGGCTTGAACTCCAGGGTGGGTATGGTCGCCGAGTACACGTCGACCAGTCCCAGCGGCGGATGGTTGGTCATGAGATGGCCGCCGCACCGCTTGCAGTATTGACGCTGGCTGACCGGCGTCTTCTGGTACATCGCGACGTGCTCGGCGCCTTCGGTCACGCGGACCGCATCCGGCTTCCAGAGCGAAAATGCATTCACCGGACCGCCGGACCACGAACGGCACGAACGGCAGTGACAATAGCCCATGCCCTCCGGCTCGCCCGTGACCTCGATCTTCACCGTGCCGCAGAAACACTCGCCGCGATGCGTCGCCATCTGATCCTCCCTGCTTTCGTTGTCGACCGCATTGTTGCGGTTCTCAGACCGTCGACTATAGACGTCTCTTGACCGACTTCCATGCCGGAATTGCGGGCGGACCGAAGTTGATCGGTCGAGCTGAACGCAGCAGCGGCTTGACGCGACATACGCGATATGACGATGGATTTTTCCAATGAGATCGGTCACGCTTAGCCTTCTACTGCTTGCCGCGCTTGTCCAAACAGGCGCCGCGGCGGCGAAATCGATCACCTGCAGCTATGCCAGTGGGCAGCAGTTGACTTTCGATGTGCCGAAAAAGCTCGGCGGCCTGCCGGCAATCGAGTTCGACTATCCGTCCAAGGTCACCGAGTTCAGCTTCAGGGACGACAACCTTCTCCTGGTTGCCATCGACGAGACGCAGAAGTCGCGAGTTCGAATCGTGATCTCGGCGCAGCGCAGCAAGGGCAAGACGAGCTATGAGGGACAGATCCTGACCGACAGCGGCGGCAACCAGATCATGCTCGACAATGGTCCGGTGAGCTGCAAGGCGAGCGGCTAGCTGCGGAGTTGTAGGGCGGGCAAAGCGAAGCGTGCCCACCGCGCCTCGGCGTCGGACCAACAATGGTGGGCACGGCGCAAGCGCTCCTTTGCCCACCCTACGATTGATCCCGCGGATAGAGCCCCTCACCCCAACCCTCTCCCGCGAAGAGCGGGGCGCGGGAGAACTTCGTTCTTCTTGGCAGCTACCGCTGCTGCTGCTGAACCGCCGCCGGTGGCGGCACGGTCTCGATCAGCTTGCCGCTATAGACCGGCGCGGAATGCGGGTTGCCGTCGGGGGAGCCGCCGGCCTGCTCGATGGTGACGGCATAGGTGGCACTGTCGATAATATCCGGGTCGTAAGCGGCGAGTGTCGGGCGCACGGTGAAGTCGGTCGCGCCGATCACCCCCAACGAGCGCGGGGGGCCGAGCTTGTCGGAGATCAGCCAGAGCTCATAGGACTTGCCGGGATCGGCGGGGGCCGCGCCGACCTTGCGCACGCTGAACGTTTTGGTCGCGCCGTCGACAGTGAGGATGAAGGCGGGGCCGCCGCCCTGGGCCTGCAGCAGCGCGACATATTGCGCGGCGGGCGGGCTCGGCGCGGCCGGTGGCCTCACCTGCACCAGTCTGGTCCGTGGCGACGGACGCAAGACGTCCGGCAGATAATCGGGCGCGAAAATCTGCAAGCCCAGCATGGCAATCAGCGCCGCCGCGAGCGCCGACACGACGCGGGCAACACCGCGCCAGCGCCGCGCCTCGCGATCGAGGCGGACGACATTTGAGTCATCGCGCACCGGCGCAGCTGGTGCAGAAGGCGCGCTCGGTTCGGACGACAACAGGCCGGGCTGCAGCGGCGGCACGGCGGCATCGACCGGCGGCGCGACCGCTTCGGCCACGCCCTCCTGCACCGGTGGCGGCGGCATTTCGGGCGCGACCGGCGGCGCCTGCGGGGTGGATTGGGCGATCGCGGCCTTGATGTTCTCCCAGACGATCGGGCGCGGCTCGACCAGACCAACCATCTGGTTCAACGCGCCGAGCCGCCACTCCCAGGCGCGCACGAGAGCCGCGAACTCCTCCTCCGCCGCCATCATGCTCGCGGCCCGCGCGCGCTCGTCCGCATCCAGAGTGCCGAGCGCGTATTCCGCAGCAAGCGCGATATCGTCTTCGCTATGGGCCATCAGCTGGAGCTATCGTCCTTTGAGTTTGGCTCACGCGCGACGATCGGCTCTTCCTTCGAGAGAGGTCGTGGCGAAGGCGCGGGCGAAGGATTACGGTTGCACCGGGAGTCGAGGCGTCTCGCCCGGATCCCCGCCGAGGAGAGGTCGACCGCCGATGCCAAGCTATGTCGAGTCAATGTCATCATCGCTAAAGTCCAAGGCACTCGCGGATATCAAGCATGGCGCGGCGCAACCAGGTCTTGATGGTGTTGACGGGGCTTCCGAACTTCTCGGCGAGCTGCTCGCGGCTCCAGCCGTTGTAATAGGCCAGGAGCACGAGCTTCTGCCGGTCGGGCTCGAGCCGGCCGACGCATTCGAGCAGCCGTTTCAGCTCCTCCGACATTTCCCGGCGCGCCAGCGGATCGGGACTGTCGGCCGCGACCTCCATCGCCTCGGGCTCTTCCTCGATCGAGACCTCGCCCTTCTTGCGCACGACGTCGATGGCGCGGTTGCGCGCGATCGAGGTCATCCACGTGATCGGCGAAGCCAGCGCCGGGTCGAACCGGCCGGCGCTGTACCAGATCTTGACGTAGGTCTCCTGAATGACCTCCTCTGCGAGATCCTGCCGCCGCAAGATACGCAGCACCACGCCGTAGAGTTTCGCGCGCGTCGCGGCGTAGAGGCGCTCGAAGGCCGCCTCATCCTGCTTCGCAACTGCCGCGATCAGCCCGACCAGCTCAGACGGCGTCATCTTAAGGCGTTCCCCAACCGCGATACCCCATTCGCTTCATACCGGTGCGAGCCGTCCTTTGGCCGAGACTAGCAGCCGGGGGTGCCACGCGGTTCACCTCTCCCCGCTGGGGAGAGGTGAACCGCATCCTTCCCGCGCGGATTTGCCTTTAGCATATCCTGCCGCCGCCGACCGCACCAAGCTGCCCGAGGTTGCCGCGCGGCGCCGCTTGTGGACGGCCAAACGCAAAAAGACCCGGACCTTGCGGTCCGGGCCTGCCGGCGGTGCTTGAAGCGCGTTGCGGCTGCTCAGGCGATGACGCCGAGACGGGCGCGCATCAGGCCGATGCTGTCGAGGTCGGCCTGCTCGCGGGCGTTCTCCTCGGCCCGTTCGCGGGCCTGGTCGCGCTCGTCGAGCAGTTCAACCTTCTTCAATTCCTCGAAAGCCTCGCCCAGCAGGCCCTTGGCCTCCTCGAGCTGGGTGCGCAGCTCCTCGGCCGAGCGCATCAGATTCTCGCGGCGCTGGATCGCGGCCTTGGCGTAGGTCGGATAGGCGAAGTGCGAGGGATCGTTGATGCCGGCACGCTCCTGCTCGGTCAGAATTTCGCGCTCGAGATCGGCGGACATGCGCTGGAAATCGGCGATCATGCCCTCGATCTGGGCGACCCTTCGGCGCTTCTCGTCGACCTGAAATTTCTTCAGGCGGATCAGCGTTTCGCGTGACTTCATCGACTCATACTCCCCAGAAGTCCCAATTCACACGCGGGACAAAGCCGGCCCGCCCTGCAACCAGGGCCCGCCGGAAGCGGCTGGAGCGGATGATGGCGTGACAAAGTTAGCTTTCCGTTTCCAAATCCTTGAGGATCTGTTCGAGTCGTCGATATCCGTCGGCAAGGCTCGCGGCCTCGTCCTTGCCCTGGCGCAGGAAGGTTTCCAGCGGCTCATGCAACCGGATGGCGCGGTCGACCTCCTTGCTGGAGCCCGGACGATAGGCGCCGAGCCGGATCAGCTCCTCCATGTCGGCATAGGTCGCCATGACCTGCCGCGCCTTCATGATGATCGGCAGGTAGGCGGGATCGGCCGATTTCGGCATGGTGCGCGACACCGATTTGAGGATGTTGATGGCGGGATAGCGGCCGCGCTCGGCGATCGCGCGCTCCATCACGATATGGCCGTCGAGAATGCCGCGCACGGCATCCGCAATCGGCTCATTGTGGTCGTCACCATCGACGAGCACGGTGAAGATCGCGGTGATGGAGCCCTCGCCGGTGCCGGGACCGGCGCGCTCGAGCAGCTTCGGCAGTTCCGTGAACACGGTCGGCGTGTAGCCCTTGGCGGTCGGCGGCTCGCCGGCGGACAGGCCGATCTCGCGCTGCGCCATGGCAAAGCGCGTCACCGAATCCATCAGGCACAGCACGTCCTTGTTCTCGTCGCGAAAATGTTCGGCGATGGCGAGCGTCAGATAGGCGGCCTGGCGGCGCATCAAGGCCGGCTCGTCGGAGGTCGCGACCACCACGACCGAGCGGGCAAGGCCTTCCTCGCCGAGGTCGTCCTGCAGGAACTCCTGCACCTCGCGGCCGCGTTCGCCGACCAGGCCGATGACGGAAATGTCCGCATCCACATTGCGCGCGAGCATCGACAGCAGCACCGACTTGCCGACGCCGGAACCGGCGAAGATGCCGAGGCGCTGGCCGCGGCAGCAGGTGAGAAAGGTGTTGAGCGCGCGCACGCCGAGATCGAGCGGGGCGCCGACCCGTTTCCTCGAATGCGCCGGCGGCGGGGTGTTGCGGAACGGGATCGGAGAGGCGCCCTGCTCCAGCGGCCCCTTGCCGTCGATCGGCTCGCCCATGGCGTTGATGACACGGCCGAGCCAGGAGGCGGTCGGCCGCACCTGGCCCGCCGCATTCGCGATCACCGCGCGACAGCCGCGCCGCACGCCTTCAAGTCCGGCGAACGGCATCACCACCGCATTGTTGCCGGAAAAGCCGATAACCTCGCAGGGGATGAAACGGTTGCCGCCGGTCTCGACCACGATGCGGGCGCCGACCGACATCGCATGAATGGGACCGGCGATCTCGACCATCAGCCCGCGCACGCCCACCACGCGGCCATATATGTTGACGCTGTCGATGTCGCCGATCTGCTCCGCCAACGCTTTCATCGGAAAAACCTTAAGTTTCCGCGAATTTTAACCCCCGGCTTAACTTCGTGTTTACCCGCGTCATTAATCATTGCGTCACTGTCTTTGATGACTGAGCATTTTCGTTTGCTCCCGATAAGGGAACGGCGAGTCTCGAGAGTCGGTTAGGCCCGGCTCTTAATGTGGAACTTGAACGAGGATGGGCACGAAAAGCTGCTTTGACGCAACATCTTAGGGCGATTCGAGAAAAATTGCACCGACAGACCTTGCGGATCAGAATCAGTTTTTGTTAACCATGAGTCGTCAGGATCCGAATCAGTTGTCAAAGGCGTTTAGTTGAGTGCCGCGGGTCGCGGCCGACCTGACGCCCGGAGCGGCGACTATGGGGAACTGGCATGCGCGTTTTGCTGATTGAAGATGACAGTGCCGTCGCGCAGTCGATCGAATTAATGCTCAAATCCGAGAGCTTTAACGTCTACACGACCGACCTGGGCGAAGAAGGCGTCGATCTTGGAAAGCTATACGATTACGACATTATTCTGCTCGACCTGAACCTGCCCGACATGTCGGGTTACGACGTGCTCAAGCAGCTGCGGGTGTCCAAGATCAAGACACCCATCCTGATCCTGTCCGGCCTCGCCGGCATCGAGGACAAGGTCAAGGGTCTCGGCGTCGGCGCCGACGACTACATGACCAAGCCCTTCCACAAGGACGAGCTGGTGGCCCGCATCCACGCCATCGTGCGCCGCTCCAAGGGCCATGCCCAGTCGGTGATCCAGACCGGCGACCTCGTGGTCAATCTCGACACCAAGACGGTGGAAGTCGGCGGCCAGCGCGTGCATCTGACCGGCAAGGAATACCAGATGCTCGAGCTGCTCAGCCTGCGCAAGGGCACGACGCTGACCAAGGAAATGTTCCTCAATCATCTCTATGGCGGCATGGACGAGCCGGAGCTGAAGATCATCGACGTCTTCATCTGCAAGCTGCGCAAGAAGCTCGCCAACGCCTCCGAAGGCCGCAACTTCATCGAGACCGTCTGGGGCCGCGGCTACGTGCTGCGCGAGCCGCACGATCTCGACGAGCGCATCCCCGCCTGATCGGTTTTTCCGCGAGCCGGAGCGTCACTCCGGCTCCTCCTCCCGGACTGGCCCCGCCGCAAATGGCGGGGTTTTTGTTGTTGGGGGATCGAACCGTCCTCCGCCGTGCAGCGACCGAAGGAACGTGCCATTCTTTGCAGCTGAAGAGTCGGCATCTGGGGGACGCTTCCGCATGATCCTGCAATCGCTCGCCGGGCTGCCGGCCTTTCTGGTCTATTTCTGCACCGCAATCGTCGCCGTCGTGGCGTATCTGTTCGTCTACACCCGCATCACGCCGCACAACGAGTTTCAGCTGATCCGCGACAATGATCCGGCGGCCGCGATTGCGCTGGGGTTGAGCCTGCTCGGCTTTACCCTGCCCGTCGTCAGCGCCATCGCGCACGCGGCCAATGTGGTGGACTGCCTGATCTGGAGCCTGATCGCCCTGATCGTGCAGGTGATCGTCTATTATCTGGTCAAGATCCCGGTGCCCAACCTGTCGCAGCGGATCGCGGGCGGCGAGCTCGCGCCGGCGATCTGGCTCGGCCTGTCCTCGCTTGCGGCCGGCGCGCTGAACGCCGCCTGCATGATCACCTGACCATGGCCGAGCAAGCGCGGAAGGAGTTCGGCAAGCGACGGCGCGCGCCGCCCGGCCCGCCCGCGGAGCCGCCGCCCAAGCGCTCCTCGCATGTGGCGCTGCTCCTGATGGGCACGTTTGCGGTCGGCGGCGCCGCCTATGCGCTGATGCCGCGCCAGAGCTGCACGCCGGCCTCGCCCGGCATGGCCGCACCGGCTTCGCCCGGCGTGGCCCAGCCTGCCGTAGCTCAGCCAAACGGCGTCGGCTGCGCATCGCGGAGCTCGACGGGCGGCAGCGGCGGCTACCACTCGTCGCGCTATGGCTTCTTTGGCGGCGGCGGAGAGTCCTCCGGCCGTTCGCCGTCGGGAGCCTCGTCGTCCGAGGCCGGCGAGGGCAGCGTGAGCCGCGGCGGCTTCGGTTCGCTCGCGCGCGCCTTCGGCTTCTCGGGCCGCGGCTAGCAGGCCGAAGCTGCGTTCGACATCGCCGCGAAAACACCTGCTTTGCCTTGCATCTCCGTTCCGGGATCAGCGAGGATGACGGCAACCGCGAGCAGGAAGGGACGGCGCCGATGAAACGCTCACGCCGGGTCGTGTTGACCATGATGGGAAGCGCCGCGGTCGGCGCGGTCTCGATGGGGCTTGCGCCGCAGAATGCGTGTGGCCCCGGCAACGAGGCGATCCCCGGCCCGAACAACGAGCCCTGGTGCCGGCCGCTCCATGGCGGCTTCGGCGGCACGCTGCATCACGTGCATGGCCATGGTCACGGGCACGGCCACGGCCATGGCGGCGGCTAGGCGATGCAGCGCATCGCCTGCCCGGAGCGTGATGATTGGCTCGAGACCGCCGAGGCATGCGGCTTCGATTTCCACACCATGGACGGAATGCGCTACTGGGACGAGCGCGCCTATTACGCCTTTACCCTTGAAGAGATCGAGAACGAGATCGAGACGGCGACCGCCGAGATCGAAGCGATGTGTCTCGAGCTTGTCGACCGCGCGGTCAACGACGACGAATATCTGAGGCGGCTGAAGATCCCGGAGAATTTCTGGCCGTTCATCGCCGACAGCTGGCATAGCGACGAGGAAAGCCTCTACGGCCGGCTCGATCTTGCCTTCACCGGCGTCGGCCCGGCAAAGCTGCTCGAATACAATGCGGATACGCCGACCTCGATCTTCGAATCCGCGGTGTTCCAGTGGACCTGGCTGGAACAGGCGATCGAGCGACACATCATTCCAGCGCATGCCGACCAGTTCAACTCGATCCATGAGCGGCTGATCGAGGCGTGGAGGAAGGTCGCCGCGGGCAGCCATCTGCATCTCACCGGCACGACCGACAGCAGCGAGGATTACGGCACCCTTGTCTACCTGCAGGACACCGCGACGCAGGCAGGTCTATCGACCACGCTGATCGATATCGAGGACGTCGGCTGGCGCGCCTCAGGCGGCTTTGTCGATCTCGACGATCGCGACATGACGCTGGTGTTCAAGCTCTATCCCTGGGAGTGGATGTTCAGGGACGAGTTCGGCAGCAAACTTGCCGAAGCCGACGCGCGCTGGATCGAGCCGCCATGGAAGGCGATCCTCTCCAACAAGGGCATCCTGCCGTTGCTCTGGCAGATGTGTCCCGGCCATCCCAATCTGCTTGCGGCCCATTTCGAGGACGATCCGCGGGCAAGGGAGCTCGGCGCCTCCTTCGTGCGCAAGCCGCTCTATTCGCGCGAGGGCGCCAATGTCGTGCTGGTCAGCGAAGCGGTGCCGTTTGCGCAGCGCGAGGGGCCCTATGGCGCGGAAGGATTCATCCGCCAGGATTTCGCGCAGCTGCGGACGTTCTCCGGTCAGTTTCCGGTGCTCGGCAGCTGGCTGGTCGATCACGTGCCGTGCGGCCTCTCGATCCGCGAGGACGAGACCCCGATCACCGGCAACACGTCGCGCTTCCTGCCGCACGCGATATTGTGACTTCCCCTTCTCCCCGTTCTTACGGGGAGAAGGTCGGGATGAGAGGGCTCTTTCCACGAGCTCAGTCTGCGGAAACTCCCCCTCACCCGGATCGCATCTTCGATGCGCTCGGACCTCTCCCCGCAAGCGGGGCGAGGTCGGCGGAGCCCGGCGCCTGCTCAGCGCGCCGCGACGATCTTCAGCGGCGGCTGCATCGCACCGAAGCCGGGCCGCGCTCCGCGCGCGGGGTTCGGCTGGTAGAGGCCGCGCCGGTCGGGATGGGGCTTGAAGGCGTCGGTGACGCCGACCACGGTCTCGGCGGCGCCGAGCATCAGCGTGCCGTCCGCTTCCAGCATCCTGGAAAGCCGCTCGAAGATCGACAGCTTGGTCTCCAGGTCGAAATAGATCAGCACGTTGCGGCAGAAGATGATGTCGAATTTGCCGAGATGGGAGAAGTCCTGCAGCAGGTTCAATTGCCGATGCTGCACCATGCCGCGGATGTCGGGATTGAGCTGCCAGAGCTCGCCCGTCTGCTTGAAGTACTTGACCAGGAGCTGGATCGGCAGGCCGCGCTGCACCTCGAACTGGCTGTAGATGCCGGCCTTGGATTTCTCCAGCACCTCCTGCGACAGGTCGGTGGCGACGATCTCGATGCGCCAGCCGGCAAGCTCGGCGGCCCGTTCCTTCAGGCACATCGCGATCGAATAGGGCTCCTGCCCGGTCGACGAGGCCGCCGACCAGATGCGCAGGCTCTTGCGCGCCGCGCGTGCCGGCAACAGCGCCGGCAGGATGGTGCCGTTCAGATGATCGAAGGGAACCTTGTCGCGGAAGAAGAAGGTCTCGTTGGTGGTCATCGCTTCCACCACGTCCTTGACCAGCGCCTCCGCGCTGCCCTTCATCTTCTGCACGAGATCGGGGATGCCGGAGAGGCCTGCCCGCCGCGCCAGCGGCGCCAGCCGGCTCTCCACGAGATATTGCTTGTCCGCCGAGAGGTCGAGACCGGAACGTTCCTTCAGAAGCCTGCGCAGGAAATCATAGTCCGCAGGTGTCACGAGCGGTCCCCTGCGAACAGGCGCACGATCTTGGGCGCGATCTGGTTCAACGGCAGGATGGCGGAGCAGATGCCGGCATTGGCCGCGGCACCCGGCATGCCCCAGACCACGCTGGTCGCCTCGTCCTGCGCGATCACGTTGCCGCCGGCGGCGACGATGTCCTTGCCGCCGCGCATGCCGTCGGAGCCCATGCCGGTCAGGACGGCCGCGAACGTGCCGGTCTGCCAGATTTCAGTTGCCGAGGTGAACAGGGGATCGACGGCCGGTTTGCAGAAATTGACCGGCGGCCCGTCATCGAGCGCGATCGTGACGTCCGCCCCGTGCCGCACCACGCGCATGTGGCGGCCGCCGGGCGCAAGATAGATGGTGCCGGGCTTCACGACCTCGCCGTCGATAGCCTCATGCGCCGGGCGCTTGGAGGAGCGCGCCAGATGCTCGGCCAGAATGGTGGTGAAGGTCGGCGGCATGTGCTGGGTGATCAGGACCGGGTAGCGGTCGATCACCGGGCCGAGATCGGTGACAACGGACATCAGCGCCTGCGGCCCGCCGGTCGATGAACCGATCAGGAGCACGCGCGGGGCATGCGGGCTGAACGGACGGGTCTTCACATTGGCCTGCGTCGGCATTGCCGACGGGACAGGTTGCGACGCCGGACGCGCGGGCTCATGCGGCGCGGGCACCAGCGTCGGCTGGACCGTGAATGCGCGGGCGGGCGATTGCGGCGAACGGCGCAGCTTGGCGCCGAAGGTGCGGATCTTCTGGATCAGGTCGTGATGGAAGATCTCCGCGGCGGCGGGCTCGCGGGTGGTCTCCGGCTTGGGAATATAGTCGGAGGCGCCGAGCGACAACGCCTTGAAGCTGATCTCCGCATTGCGCCGGGTCAGCGTGGAGGCCATGATGACGATCAGGTCACGCTTCTTGGCAAGCAGCTTGGGCAGCGCCGAGATGCCGTCGAGCTCGGGCATCTCGATGTCGAGCACGGCAACGTCGGGCTTGATGCGGTCGATCTGGTTGACCGCCTCGAGCCCGGTGCGCAGCGAGGCCGCGACCTCCATGTCCGGCTCGGCGGCGATCCAACGCGAGATCAGTCCCCGGATCACGACGGAATCGTCGACCACCATGACCCGCAAGGGCGCCTGCCTTGCAGCGGTGGGGACATGCGGACCTGCCAACGCAACACTCATTCTTCACCAGCTCTGACTGACGGCATTACCAACTAGGCCGAGGGCCATTCAGCCGCCGGATCGAAACAAAAATCAGATCAGCCCGACTTCCTGGAACTTCGCCGTGACGATGTCCTTGTCGAAAGGCTTCATGATGTATTCGTTTGCACCCGCGTGCAGTGCGCGTGCGATATGCGCGACGTCGTTCTCGGTGGTGCAGAACACCACCTTCGGCGTGTCGCCGCCGGGCATGCGGCGCAGATTGCCGAGGAACTCGTAGCCGTCCATGATCGGCATGTTCCAATCGAGCAACACGGCATCGGGCATGTTGCGCTTGCAGGCCTCCAACGCCTTCTCGCCGTCCTCGGCCTCGGTGATCTGAAAATCCAGACCTTCCAGGATACGGCGCGCGACCTTTCGAATGACGCTCGAATCGTCAACCACGAGGCATGTTCTCATGTAAACCTCTTACTTCCGTAGTCCCTAAAGGAGCGTTTCCTTCGTACCGTACGTACAGGTTTTGTCAGGCGGGCCTTTATGATCAGGCCGCCTTGGCGTCATGCGCCATTTCGAGCACGCGATCGACGTCGAGCACGACCATGAGCTGGCCGTCGAGACGGTGAACGCCGCCGGCGAGCTTGGCCATGCGCGGATCGAGGTTGACGGGGTTTTCCTCGCGGCCGTCTTCGGGCAGCCGCAGCACCTCGCCGATCTGGTCGATTAGCAGGCCATAGGATTCCCCGCGCAGGTCCACGCCGACCGCCATCGGCGGCTTGCCGGAGCTCTCCTTGGGCAGGCCGAGCCGGGCGCGCATGTCGATCACGGTGACGATGCGTCCGCGCAGGTTCAACACGCCCGCGATCTCGGTCGAGGCGAGCGGCACCCGCGTCAGCCGCTCCGGCATGAACACGTCCTGCACGCGGGAGATCGGCAGGCCGAACAGCTGCCCGCCGATCACGGCGGTGACATATTCGGCC
>DATGMN010000044.1:0-134961 GCA_035293585.1 Bradyrhizobium sp.
CTAGGCGTCAAGCCGTCGTCGGCTCCAAAGGCCGTGCGGCGGCGACGGTGGCAATCCAGCAAAGCTCACCGGGAAGAGCACGAAGTAAGCCGTAACCCACTGCGCAGGGAAGGCCGGAGTGTCTCCGCTGTACCTGTGGTCCACGCGCGCTCGCGCAAGTTTTCTTGCGCGGGGGCCCCGGGTGCATGCGGCCACCCGGCCTTCCCTGTACCCTCTGTGGTTCGACGAGGGTGACGACCATGCAAAGCTCGGGCGAAAGGCGTCGCGAGGATATGGACTCATGTCTATCCACCCGTCATTGCGAGGCGCGTCAGCGCCGTGGCAATCCAGAGTCGTGGACGTGGCCCTGGATTGCCGCGTCGCGTTGCTCCTCGCAATGACGGGGTGCATGGCTCGCCCCGACTCGGATCGCCTCGCCCCGCTTGCGGGGAGAGGCCGACGCGCAAAGCGCGGCGGGTGAGGGGGACTCTCCAAGCGCTGAGTTCGTGGAGAGTCCCCCTCACCCGGATTGCATCTGACGATGCAATCCGGCCTCTCCCCGCCGGGGCGAGGCGTAACTGGCACCGAGCGCCGCAGATGGATTCCGCGGCATGTGTCGCGGCATGTGTCCTGGCTTTGCCCCGGACTTCGCCGGGACAACCGAGATGTTTGACAGTTGAATCTGTACGCTGACCTACGCGCGCAGCAGCGCCCGCGACGCCGCGCTGGCGTCAGCTCTTGCTCTGGCCCGTGGTCTGGTTCTGCTGCTCCTGCTGCTTCTCCTGCTCGTGGGCGCGGTGGCGGCCGTAGAGGCAGCCGGCGGCGGCGCCCAGCATGCCGTGATGGCCGGCATAGTGGCCGGCGACGCCGCCGACCACGGCGCCCTTGATGCAGCCCTTGGCATCCGCAGACGATGCGCCGGCCAGCGCAAGCACGGCGACGAGAGAAGCGATCGCGATCTTCATGACATCCTCGATTGAAGGTGACGGGTGATGGGTGATGTTTGGGACTACAACGGCGTTTGCCGCAATCCGGTTCCCGCCGCCGAATCTCCAACTTCGGGGCGCGCCAGCCCGGATCAGGCTGGGCTGCGTGGCCGCCCGAAATCATCGGTTGCATAGGCCGCAAATGCAATTGTGAACCGCCGTCAACCTTTCGACGACCTATCGCTTAACAATGTCTCAGAGGTTTTCCGGATTGATGCGCCGCAATCGAATGAGCGCGATCCGAGCCGAGAAGAGCGGGACGCGTTGGCGGAGAGCGGATGATTGCCAATCTGAACCGAACGCGCGTGTTGAAGTTTCTCGAGCTGTTCTACGCCGGGGATACAGAGGGCGCACTGGCGCGCTGCAGCGACGATGTCGAGATGTTCGCCAGCGCGCCCACCGACATCCTGCCCCATCTGGGTCATCGCCGCGGAAAGGACGACCTGCGCAAGACCTGGCAGACCATCCACGCCCGCTATTCCGAGACGCGCTACGACGTGCCGATCATCGTCGCCGAGGACGACAAGGTGGCGGCCGCCATCCGCGTCTTCCATCGCAAGGTCGAGAATCAGCGCATGGTGCAGTTCGACCTCGCCGCCTTCTATACCTTGCGCGCCGGGCGCATCACCCATATCCGCGAGATCCTGGATACCTACGACCTGGTCCAGCAGGTGCTGGAGCGCGATCTCGGCGCGGAGCTGATGATCGGCCGGACGCCGCCGGGCGAGGCGTAGGGGCCCCCTGTCAAACCGTCATCCTGAGGCGCTCGCGGAACGCGAGCCTCGAAGGATGCACGGCCCCGCTGCAACAGCCGGGCTGTCGTCCTTCGAGACGCGGCCTTCGGCCGCTCCTCAGGATGACGGTCCAAGATCGGGGCCTGCTGCAAAGCCGGCCGAAACGTCTGTCGGCACGGCAGCCGCCATTGAACCCGATCGCCCCCTGTCGCGACCCAATCATGGGTCATTGCGAACCGAACATTTCATCCATGAAAATTGTGTTGCTTGCTTTATTGGGCCTGGTGCTGGGCACACTTGGCGGGGCCGCGCTCGGGGTCGGGCTCGGGCTCGCCTGGACCGAAATCTTCAAAACCACGGATTTTGAAGGCTATAGCGGCATGCTGGTGTTCTTCACCTTCATGCCGGCCGGCGCCATGATCGGCGGGCTCGGCGGAGCCTTCCTGTTCGGCCTTTTGGCCTTTCGCGACAATGAGATCGCGATCGAGCGCGAGCAGGGACAGTCGCGCGAGTAGCGCCTCTCCCGCAGAATTGGTTCCGGAACGGCCGCATCCGTGCATTGCAAAATTGTGACTTGCACTTCGGTCCGGCCGTACTATTTGTGTACAAACGAATGATGCAGCAGCAACGGAGCCCGGCGCGTCGCGAATGACCGCGGGCATGTTTCCGTTAGCTGCTTTTTTGCACGCCATTTCCAGGAACGATCCAAAATGACAGAGCACAGCCTCTGGCGTTTCTCGCGCGCCATTTTCCGCGCGATCAACGAACGCCAATTCGACGATATTGCCGAGTTGATCGATGACGAGGTCGAGTGGGCGATCTTCGGGCCGATCGACATGTTTCCCTTCCTCGGCGCGCGGCGCGGCAAGGCCGCGGTGCTGGAGGTGATCCGGCAGATCGCGGAGAATTTCCGGGTGCATCGCTTCGACCGCGAGACGGTGCTGCTCGGCGTCGACAGCGCCGCCTCGATGCTGCGCTTCTCCTTCACCTCGCTCGAGTCCAACAAGCCGATCTCGCTGCGCCTCGCCCATTTCGCGCAGTTCAAGGCGGGCCGCCTCGTCCGCATCCGCGTGCTGCTCGACACCTTCGACCTGGTGGAGCAGACGCTGGGCCGGCCGATCCATCTGCCGAAGATGACGTCGGTGGCGTGAGGCGCGGCACCGTCGCGTCGGGGAGACACCGTCATTCCGGGGCGGTCCGACAGGACCGAACCCGGAATCTCGCGCCACAACCCCGAGATTCCGGGTTCGATGCTGACGCATCGCCCCCGAATGACGGACAATGATTGACTTGGCCACAGCCAGCACAACTGACGGTAACTTGATCCAAGCCGCCACAATTTGGTACGAAAATCACCGCATCGTTGATCGTGGAATTGCATGTTGCGGGCTGGTTCGATGATTTCCGTTCTTTCCTCCGGCAGGCTGGCCGCTCTGGCGCTGGCCGTCGGGCTAATGGCGCTGCCGGCGCGGGCACAACAGACACTCACGCAAGTCAAGCCGACCCAACTCAACCCTGCATCGGCCTGGCCGGTGCAGCCGAGCCAGGCTGAGGACGCGGACGAGGAGACAGACGACGCTCCGGCCGACAAGCCCGCCGGCTCCGCCGATCCCGCCATGAAGGATATCGACGTCTCCAAGCTCGACTGGAGCCAGCTCGCCGCCGATGCCGCGACGGTCACCGATGCCAAGGCAAATGACAAGGCCAAGGCAGCCGGGCCGAAAAAGGCGGCCGACGGCAGCGACGTCAAATGGTCCTCGCAGAACCAGGCCAACGGCGCCTCCGCGGTGTCGGTGAAGCAGTCGCTCTCGCCCTACTGGGATGCCCGGGTCGGCGCCGACATGACGGTGGCGCCGCAGCCGACCACGATGTCCGAGCTGCTGGCGGAGAAGTCGACCAATGGCGGCAACGTGCCGCAATCCTCCGGCACCGCATGGGCCGCGGTCACCGCGCCGGGCGCCGGCTCGCTTTGGGACAAGACGGCGGTGGAGGCCCGCGTCGATCCCGCCCAGGACCAGAGCAAGCTCGGCACCTCCATCGTCAAGCAGGTGCCGCTCGCGAGCCAATATTCGGTCACGCTGCAGAACGGCTACAATGTGACCGAACAGGGCACGGTGGCGGTGCCCGGCATCGGCGGCCGCACCACGCGCAGCTACGAGACCGACCAGTCCGCCAAGCTCGACATCGGCGATACCGGCACCAGCGTCATCGCGGGCCAGAGCCTGTCGTCGGCCGACGACAAATGGCTGCGCAAGATCGGCGCCGAGCAGAAGCTGTCCGACGGCGTCACCGTCTCCGGCTCGGTCGGCGAGACGGCGCAAGGGACGACCAGCAAGAGCGTCACCGCGGGATGGAAGAAGAGCTGGTAACGCGGCGTTAAGCATGACGGCGCTAAGGCCAATGCTGCGCCACGGCAAATCCTTCTATTGGGCGCGCATTGCCGCAGATCGGCCGCGATGCGGTCAAAATCAACCGTCCCTATGGCAGGCGCAATTCGTCGTGCGGGGGACACTCGCGCAAGGGCATGGTGCGAAAGGATCATGCTCAATTTGTACAGAGCGAACCAAAACGCGAAACAGGGGTAAAGGCCGATGAGCATTCTGCGTTCGGAGAAGACTGAGCAGACCGAAGGCGAGCTGGACAGCAACCACGCTGCGGTTTCGGAGGTCGAGGCTGGCATCCGCGATTTCGTGCGCAACGACATCGCGTATCTGCGCCGGCCGCCCGCACTGAACGGCGCCGATCCGGCGCTCGACCAGAGTGCGGAGGCCACCGTGAACAACGTCAACTCGCTGATCCAGCGCGTCGCCGGCACCTCGCTGTCGGAGATCGAGAACCTGATCTCGGAGCTGGAAGCGCTGCGCGACCTGCTTCACGCCGAGGGCCAGCGCGTCCAGCGCGAGATCTCCGGCTATGCGCAGCTGAGCCAGCAGGCGATGAAGTCGACCCGCATGATCGCCGACAACGTCTCGCAGTGGAAGCGCGCCGCCGAGACGCTGCGCAACGGTTAAGACCCGGTTTTCAGTGCTGCGTACAGCAAGCCGCCGCCTCCCGACAGCCCCCTTGGGGACGGGAGCGCGGCGGTTCTGATTCGGGGTACCGAAAAACCGGCCGGCGATTGAACGCCTCGGAGGCCGGACGCGACCAAGGTCTGGCGCCGCCACCGTCGGTGGCGCCCCAAGGGGACCTGTCGCGATATGGAAAGCTTCCGTCCGGAACAGACCGATCCGATTCCGCTGCGCCGGACACCGCCGCGGATGGGCACCATCATGATCCGCTTCTGCGGACTGCTGGCAATCGCCGTCGTGCTGCTGGCGCTGATCTATAGTCGGTAGAAGCCGGCGCGACGCCTGCGAAAGGCGTCAACGGCTCTCGATCGGCGCGCCGAGCTTGTAGACGCCGTCGGCATAACCCTTGACCACCATGGTCGCAGTCAACATCACCGCAATCGTCACGCTTGCAAAGATGAAGCCCACCAGTTTCAAGGCGCCACGATCAGCCATCGTATATCCCCGCCGTCTGTCCCGGTTACTCAAATAGACAGCGACTGGTTCATAACAGGTTAGCGAATGATTTGTTCGCGCGAAGCGCCATTGTGAGCACGGCCGATGCAACTATTCGCTAACCGTGTTGTGCGCGCATCACCTCAACGCACGCTGCGCGGATCAGGAACTCGCGGCGCGCCGCGGCACGAACGCTGTTGCGACCAGCGAGTATACCAATTCGCCGTGCTGATTGGTTCCGGTCTGTCGCGCCTGCAAAATGCCCCATTGCGGACGCGAGTCCGACGCGCGCTTGGCGACGATCTCGCTGGCGAAGCTGATGGTGTCGCCGGCCAGCACCGGCTTCAGCCAGCGCAGATCGCGAAAGCCGGGCGACGGTCCCCACACCGCAATCGGCTCGCCGCGCGACGCCGCTTCCTTCATCTCGCGCTGGCCGTCGGCGACGAGAAGCTTCATGCAGACCGAGCCGACATGCCAGCCGGAGGCGGCAAGGCCGCCGAACAGCGAGTTGCGGCCCTCCTCCTCGCTCAGATGAAAGCGCTGCGGATCGAATTGCGCGGCGAAGGCCTTGATCGCCTCGGCGGTGAAGGTGAAGGCGCCGACCTCGCGCCGCTGCCCGACCTCCATGTCCTCGAAGAACCGCATCAGCGCGCCTCCCCTGCGCTGGCGCGCCGGCCGATGATGATCGGCGAGGTCATCTCGCACAGCGCAACGCCGGCGGCATTGCGCGCCGTGCTCTTGAAGGTCACGATGCCGGTCTCGGGCCGGCTCCTGGAGGGGCGCGCCTCGATCACGTCGACCTCGAGCGTCAACTCGTCGCCCGGCCGCAAGGGCGCGAGCCAGCGCACCTCGTTGACGCCGGGCGAGCCGAGCGACGCGGTGCGGGTGATGAAGCCGTCGCACAGCATCCGCATCATCAGCGAGCAGAGGTGCCAGCCCGAGCCGGACAGCCCGTTGAGCATGGATTTGCCGGCGGCCTCCTCGTCGAGATGCATCGGCTGCGGATCGTATTCGCCGGCGAAGGCAAGGATGTCCTCGCGGCTGACATGGTGCGGTCCGAAGCTGCCGAAGCGGCCGGGTGGAAAGTCTTCGAAGGTCAATGTGGTCATTCAGTGCTTACGTGGAGAATTGTGGTGAGGAAAGCCAGATTGTGGCCGCACTTTCCGGCAATCTCAATCCTGTTTGCCGGCATGGCCGACGGCCCGATTCCGCCGCATCGCGGTTTTGGGCTGGCCGGGCTGCCAGTTCAGGCGTAAGCAGCGTTCGATTTGCCGGGGGAGAGCCGACCGATGTTTGAATTCAGGGACCTGTTCCAGTGGGACCGCTTCATCACGCCGACGATCATCAAGACGTTCTACTGGCTGGTCATCGCCCTGATCTGCCTGTTCGGCCTGTCGGGGATCTTCTCGGGCCTCGCTGCCATGGCGATCAGCCCCTTCGGCGGCTTCCTGCTGCTGCTGTCCTCGATCGCGAGCGTGTTGGTCGGCATCGTGTTCTCGCGGATCGTGGCCGAGTTCATCCTGATCGTCTTCCGCATCAACGAGCATCTGGGCGCCATCCGCGACCAGGGCGGGATGCGATGATTTGACTTGTCGTTCCGGGGCGCGCGCAGCGCGAACCCGGAATGATGGAGTCGGTCGAGACCTCAGGTATTGAAGCGGAAATGCATCACGTCGCCGTCGGCGACGACGTATTCCTTGCCTTCCAGCCGCAGCTTGCCGGCGTCGCGCGCGCCGGCCTCGCCGCCGAACGCGACGTAGTCGTCATAGGCAATGGTCTCGGCGCGGATGAAGCCCTTCTCGAAATCGGTGTGGATCACGCCCGCCGCCGCCGGCGCCTTGGTCCCGCGGTGAATGGTCCAGGCGCGGGCTTCCTTCGGGCCGACGGTGAAATAGGTGATCAGGTCCAGGAGCTGGTAGCCGGCCCGGATCAGGCGGTCGAGGCCGGCCTCCTCGAGGCCCAGCGTCTCCAGGAAATCAACCCGCTCCTCGCGCGACAGGGTTGCGATCTCCGACTCGATCTTGGCCGAGATCACCACCGCAACCGCGCCCTCCTTCGCCGCCTGCTCCGCAACCTGCCTGGAGAACGAATTGCCTGTCGCGGCCGAGCCCTCCTCGACGTTGCAGACATAGAGCACCGGCTTTGAGGTCAGAAGCCCCAGCATGGCAAAGCTGCGCTCCTCCTCCGCCTTGCGTTCCAGCAGGCGGGCCGGCTTGCCGTCACGGAGCAGCACCAGCGTGCGGTTGACGAGATCGAGCTGCTCCTTGGCGTCCTTGTCGTTGCCCTTGGCCTTTTTGGCGAGGTTGTCGACCCGCTTCTCCAGGCTGTCCAAGTCGGCCAGCATCAACTCGGTCTCGATGGTTTCGATGTCGGCGAGCGGGGCGATCTTGCCCTCGACATGGGTGATGTCGGAATCCTCGAAGCAGCGCACCACATGCGCGATCGCATCGACCTCGCGGATGTTGGCGAGGAACTGGTTGCCGAGGCCTTCGCCCTTGGAGGCGCCACGCACCAGGCCCGCGATATCGACGAAGGTCAGCCGGGTCGGAATGATCTGCCCCGATTTGGCGATCGCAGCCAGCTTGTCCAGCCGCGGATCGGGCACCGCGACCTCGCCGACATTGGGCTCGATGGTGCAGAACGGATAATTCGCCGCCTGCGCCGCCGCCGTCTCGGTGAGCGCGTTGAACAGCGTCGACTTGCCGACATTGGGCAAACCGACGATACCGCATTTGAATCCCATCGTGTCCTCAAATCTGTCTTCGTCGTGCCGGAGCTCCGGGCCCGGCCATCACGACGCGACGGCGTCAGACCTGCTTCTCTCCGCCGTCGCCGTTGTCGAAAAAGCCCTTCGCCTGCATTGCAAGATGCACCTTGTTCTGGAACGTCGAATCGCGTCCCGTCGCAATCAGGCCGGCATTGTCGGCCACCGCCTCGCAGAGTGCCGTGACCCAGCCCATCTCATCCTTGGCGAAGTCGGACAGCACGTGGCTGTGCACCAGTTCCTTGACGCCGGGATGACCGATGCCGAGCCGCACCCGGCGATACTCGTTGCCGATATGCGAGGTGATCGAGCGCAGGCCGTTATGACCGGCAATGCCGCCGCCGACCTTGACGCGGACCTTGGCCGGCGGAAGCTCGAGCTCGTCCTGGAACACAGTGACTTCGCCGGCCGCGAGCTTGAAGAAGTTCGCCGCCTCCTGCACCGCGCGCCCCGACTCGTTCATGTAGGTCGTGGGCTTGAGCAGGATCACGCGCTCATGGTTGATTGCGCCTTCCGAGGTCTCGCCCTGAAAGCGGCGGCGCCATGGTGCGAAACCATGACGCCGCGCAATTTCGTCGACCGCGAGGAAACCGATATTGTGCCGGTTACGCGCGTATTTCGGGCCGGGATTGCCGAGTCCGACGAAGAGCTGCATGACGCGGCATCCCGCGCCAGCTTATTTCTTCTTGTCGCCGCCGGCAGGCGCCTTCGCACCGCCAGCAGCAGCAGCGCCGGCCGCAGGCGCAGCGGCCGCAGGCGCGGCGGCAGCGGGCGCAGCACCGGCCGCCGGAGCACCCGAGGCCGCGGCCGCAGCCGCCTTCTGCTCTTCGGCATAGCCGGACGGCGGCACGATGGTAACCAGCGTTGCGTCCTCGCGGGTCAGCGCCTTCACACCGGTCGGCAGCTTGATGTCCGACAGATGCAGCGAGTGGCCGATCTCGAGCGCGCCGACATCGGCTTCGAGATATTGCGGGATGTTCTCGGCCGCGCATTCCAGGTCGATCGTGTGGGTGACGATGTTGACCGTGCCGCCGCGCTTGACGCCGGGGGACGACTCCGCGCGCTGCACATGCAGGGGAACGCTGATGCGGATGGTCGCGCCTTCGCCGAGCCGCATGAAGTCGACATGGATCGGGAAGTCGCGCACCGGATCGAGGTGGAAGTCGCGCGGAATCACACGGTGCTTCTTGCCCTCGAGATCGATGTCGTAAATCGTGGTGAGGAACCGGCCGGCCAGGATACGCTGGCGCAGTTCGCGGTCTTCGACCGAGATCGGCAGCGGGGGCTGGTTGTTGCCATAGATCACTCCGGGAACTCTCCCGGCGCGACGCTCTGCCCGTGCGGCCCCCTTGCCGACTGACGGACGTGTGGTCGCCTTCAATTCCTTGACGGTCGCCATTGTCTTAAGTCCTTGTTTTTAAAAGCTAAAGGCCGCAAGCGCGGCCCGTCTCTCGTCCGCGAAGCATGCCTCCAGGGGTGTCGGGGCCTTCGGACGTGGCGGGCTTTTAGCTCCAAAGCACCGAAATGACAAGGAAATGAAGGGGAATTTTGTCCCGGCGTCATTCCGGGATGGTCCGAAGGACCAGACCCGGAATCTCCGATTCTCAGATGCGCAATGGCGCAGCGGCGCACGATGCTTCGCGTCGCCCCCCGGAACGACCGCGCCGCGTAATCCTATCCTTCCGTCTTCATGCCGCCGGCATTGGGGCTGCTCGCCGACGTGCCGAGCTTGGCCTCCAGCGCCAAAATCCGTGCCTTCAGGCCCTCGTTCTCCTCGCGCGCGATACGCGCCATGTCCTTGACGGCCTCGAACTCCTCGCGCTTGACGAGGTCGAGGTCACGCAGGACCTTTTCGGCCTGGGCGCGCCAGAGCGCATCGACTTCCTTCTTCATGCCCTGTGCCGCGCCGGCAGCGTCGTTCATCAGGCGACCGATCTGGTCGAAAAAGGGGTTGGTGGTCTGGGTCATGAAACAACTCCGGTGGCCTGCGGTTTGCGCAAATGTCCTCTCCGCAGGAGAATGGCGATAGACGCGGCGGCGATCAAGGGGCCGACTGCCGCTCCCTCGCGACCTCTTGCCTTGTCACGCGTCCGTTTCCTTGTATTCGTATGACCGGCTCCACGAATCCTAGACACACCGAGACGGCACCCGAAACTTCATGATCGACCAGCAGCGTGACATCCCGACCAGGGAGGGTCAGACCACGGCCTTCATCGCCTATCGCCGCAAGCTTGCAAGCCTGGCCGCTTGATGCCGTTCCTGCTGATCAAATTCCCGGTTTTCGACCCGATCGCGATCTCGCTCGGACCGTTCGCCATCCGCTGGTACGCGCTCGCCTATATCGGCGGAATCGTATTGGGCTGGATCTATGCGCGCTCGCTCCTGAGAGACGAGAAATTGTGGGGCGGCCCGGCGCCGATCTCCGTCGTCCAGCTCGACGACTTCATCCTCTGGGTCACCATCGGCATCATCCTCGGCGGCCGCACCGGCTATGTGCTGTTCTATAACCTGCCGTTCTTCATCGAGCACCCGCTCGAGATTTTTGAGCTATGGAAGGGCGGCATGTCCTTCCATGGCGGCTTCATGGGCTGCGTGGTCGCGGTGATCTGGTTCGCGCGCACGAACCGGGTGCCGATCCTCTCGCTCGGCGACATTACCACCGCTGTCGGTCCGATCGGACTGTTCCTCGGGCGCATCGCCAATTTCATCAACGGTGAGTTATGGGGCCGGCCGGCCGACCCCGACCTGCCCTGGGCGATGATCTTTCCGACCGGCGGGCCCGTGCCGCGCCATCCGAGCCAGCTTTATGAGGCGTGCCTCGAGGGCATTCTGCTGTTCACGGTGCTGGCGGTGATGATCCGCCTGGGTGCCCTGAAGCGGCCAGGGCTGGTGCTCGGCGCCTTCATTGCGATCTACGGTCTGGCGCGGATCACGGGGGAGCATTTCCGTGAGCCGGATCCGCAGCTCGGATTCCTGTGGGGCGGGTTAACCATGGGGATGATCCTGTCGGTGCCCATGGTGATTGCGGGCATTATCATTATGGTAAGGGCGTGGCGGGGTAAAAAGCCGCAGACGTGAGAATCGCGTAGTTAATTTCTTTTCCAAAACGTTGGAGCCGTGACCGAATTTTCGCCGCTACTGTCAGAGATCAAGAGGCTGATCAAATCCTCCGGCCCGATGCCGGTCTGGCGCTACATGGAACTGTGCCTGATGCACCCGACGCTCGGCTATTACGTCTCGCGCGACCCGCTCGGGCGCGAGGGCGACTTCACCACCGCGCCGGAAGTCAGCCAGATGTTCGGCGAGCTGCTCGGGCTGTGGACCGCTTCGGTGTGGAAATCGATCGGCTCGCCGGCCAACTTCCATCTGGTCGAGCTTGGACCGGGCCGCGGCACCATGATGGCGGACGCCTTGCGCGCGCTGCGCGTTGTGCCGCCGCTGTATCAGACCTTGAGCGTGCATCTCGTCGAGATCAATCCGGTGTTGCGCGACAAGCAGCTGAAAACCCTGACCGGCGTGCGCAACATCAGCTGGCACGACTCGATCGACGACGTCCCGGAAGGCCCCGCCATCATTCTCGCCAATGAATATTTCGACGTGCTGCCGATCCACCAGGCCGTCAAGGGCGCGAACGGCTGGCACGAACGCGTCATCGAGCTCGACGAGAACGACACACTCGACTTCGGCGCCAGCGGCGAGTTGATCCCACGTTTCGAGGTGCTGCTGCCGGATTTGGTGCGCGCGGCTCCGATCGGCGCCGTGTTCGAATGGCGGCCCGATGTGGAGATGATGAAGATCGCAAGCCGCGTGCGCGACCAGGGCGGTGCGGCGCTGATCATCGACTACGGTCATGTGCGCAGCGAAGCCGGCGACACCCTCCAGGCCATCGCCCGTCACAGCTACACCGATCCGTTGAAGGCGCCGGGACAGGCCGACATCACCGCCCATGTCGATTTCCAGGCACTGGCGCGCGCCGCGGAAGATGTCGGCGCGCGCGCCCATGGCCCGGTGACGCAAGGCGATTTCCTGAAGCGGATCGGCATCGAGACGCGCGCGGCGACGTTGATGGCAAAGGCCTCGCCCGAAGTGTCCGAGGACATCTCCTCCGCGCTGAAGCGGCTGGTCGGCGGCGGCCGCAGCGGCATGGGGACGTTGTTCAAGGTGCTGGGCGTCTCAAGCACCGATATCCCGGCCCTTCCCGGCCTCAGCGACGAACAGCCTCCCACGTCATGATCCTTGCTTCACCCCTGCTCTCGGCCGTTCCAGGCCTGCGTCACGCCTTCTTCACTCGCGAGGGCGGCGTCTCCAACGGCATCTATGAAAGCCTCAATGGCGGCCTCGGCTCCAACGACGATCCTTCGATCGTTGCGGAAAACCGCCGCCGCATGGCCGAGCAGATGGGCGTGAGCGCGGATCGGCTGATCAACGCGCACCAGGTTCACTCACCGGATGCCGTGGTCGCGAACGGGCCCTGGCAGACCAGCGCGCGGCCAAAGGCAGATGCCGTCGTGACCGCGACGCCCAATCTCGCGATCGGCGTCACCACCGCCGACTGCGGACCGATCCTGTTCGTTGACCCCAATGCACGCGTGATCGGTGCGGCGCATGCCGGCTGGAAAGGCGCGCTCACCGGCGTGCTCGAAGCGACCATTGACGCCATGGAGAAGCTCGGCGCGGCCCGCAACGGCATCGTCGCCGCAATCGGCCCCCTGATCCGCCAGCAAAGCTACGAAGTCGGCGGCGAGTTCGTCGAGCGCTTTCTCGATGCGGATGCGGACAATGCGGTCTTCTTCATTCCGTCAGAGCGCCAGGGCCATGCAATGTTCGATCTCGCGGGCTTCATCCGCATGCGGCTCGAAAATGCCGGCATCCTGATGATCGACGATCTCGGCATCGATACTTATTCCGACGTGCGCTGCTTCAGCTACCGCCGATCAGTGCACCGCAAGGAGCCGGATTACGGCCGCCACGTTCATGCGATTGCGCTCGAATCGTGACAGCAAGGCGTCGCGGCGCGTTTACCCTGTTGTGCCCGGTGTGTTCCGCCTGCCCTAGACGTTAATCGATTTTAACGATATCGCTGGCGCTCAATGAGGGAAGCGTCAAATCACCGGAAGCGGGCCGGCCGCGTATCTCTGCGTGCGGGCGTCGCAGCCTTGTTGCTGGCTGCCGCCGGCACACTTGGTGGTTGCGCCGGAAGTGGTGCCACAAGTGGCGCGTATGCGATGGCCACTCCCGACGCCCAGACCATCGCTTTCGAATCCATCGACGGTCCGCCTCCGCAGGTGTTCGACCGCATGGTCGGCGTGCTCGATTCCGAGAGCAAGCTGCGCAACCTCGCCATCGTGTCCCGCGAAGGCCAGGCCGCCTATCGCGTCCGCAGCTATCTGGCGGCGCAGGTGGTCAAGGGCCGCACCGTGATTGCCTGGGTGTGGGACGTCTATGACCGCGACCATGAGCGCACGCTGCGCCTGTCGGGCGAAGAGCCGACCGGCAAACCCGGTCGCGACGCCTGGGCCACGGTCGACGACCTGGTGTTGCGCAAGATCGCGCAAGCGGGCTTTGCCGGGCTGAGCAGCATGGTCAACGGCGCGCCTGACACACCACCGCCCGCAGGCCCCTCGCCTGGCAGGACCGGACCGGCGGTTGCCGAGGCGGAACCTGCCCCGACCCCGGGCAACGAGGGTATCACGGCGCTCGGCTACACCGACCATTAGTCAAATCTCGGAAGGGACGGGCATTTTTGCCCGGGAAAACCGCCCCCGCGGGTTGCCAGCCACGTTATCTCCCTGATATTCCGTCCCCGTCGCAATTAGCCGGTTCCACGGGGAAACCCGATATGCTCAACGTTGTCTCCAGCAAACCGCGAGGAGAGGCCGGGATGTCGGCCAAGAATGGCACCATCAAGCTCGTTGCCGGCAATTCAAACCCGGCGCTCGCCCAGGCGATCGCCGGCGGGCTCCACCTGCCGTTGACCAAAGCCGTGGTGCGGCGCTTCGCCGACATGGAGATATTCGTCGAGATCCAGGAGAACGTTCGCGGCTCGGACGTCTATATCCTGCAATCGACCTCCTATCCGGCCAACGACCATCTGATGGAGCTTCTGGTCATCACCGACGCGCTGCGCAGGGCCTCCGCCCGCCGCATCACCGCGGTGGTGCCCTATTTCGGCTATGCCAGGCAGGACCGTAAATCGGGTTCGCGCACGCCGATCTCGGCCAAGCTCGTCGCCAATTTGATCACCCATGCCGGCGCCGATCGCGTCATGACGCTGGACCTGCATGCGATGCAGATCCAGGGCTTCTTCGACATCCCGACCGACAATCTCTACGGTGCGCCGGTGATGGTGCGCGACATCAAGGATCGCTTCGACCTCGCCAACATCATGGTGGTTTCGCCCGACGTCGGCGGCGTGGTGCGTGCACGCGGCCTTGCCAAGCGCATCAATACGCCGCTCGCCATCATCGACAAGCGCCGCGAACGGCCCGGCGAGTCCGAGGTGATGAACGTGATCGGCGACGTCGCCGGCTACACCTGCATCCTGGTCGACGACATCGTCGATTCCGGCGGCACGCTGGTGAACGCAGCCGATGCGCTGCTCGCCCACGGCGCCAAGGACGTCTACGCCTACATCACCCATGGCGTGCTCTCCGGCGGCGCAGTGACGCGCATCACCTCCTCGCGGCTGAAGGAATTGGTGATCACCGATTCCATCCAGCCGACCGAAGCGGTGCGCAACGCGCCCAACATCCGCACGCTCTCCATCGCCGATTTGATCGCGGAAGCGATCGGCCGCACTGCCGCGGAAGAGTCGGTGTCGAGCCTGTTCGACTAATCAGGCCGTCGTCGCCCGGGCGAAGGCCAGGGGCCATAACCACAGGTCTTCGTTGTCGCGAAGGTCAGCACTGCCGGCGCGCGGCCGAGCCGGAACTGGAGCGAGCCGCGACCATCGATGGCGTCACGCGCTTGCCGGTGTTCCGCCATGTCGCGCTTGCCGTCGCAAAGCCGGGACTTGCGGTTGCCTTCATCCTTGCGGTGATTTTTTCCTGGAACAATTCTGGTTCGTCATTGTGGTTGCCGGTCGCGAAACGCGTCCGCTGCCGGTTGCCGTGGACAACGTGATGTCCTTTGACTGACCAGCTGAACTGGGCCCGCTCGCAAGCCGCTGCACTGATCGTCACGTTTTTCGGTATTACTGCTGGCGGCGGTCGTGCCGCGGCAGATTGTTGCAGGATTGACGGCCGGCGCGGCGAAGGACGGATCGTCTCCTTTGGCCCTGGCGACGGTACCGGGACGATGCAGCATTGAAACGGCTCACGAAATTCGTTTCGCGCAGATGAGAAGTTTATGTCGAACACCTTTTGCCTCACCTTGCTTTGTGCACCACTCCTTCCTTTGCAGGGACTCGGTCGTGTGTTATAGACTTGTCATAAGATCATCACAGAATCTTCATGTCAGAAACCGATGCGATGAACCTCGGCGGTGCAAATGCGCGCGCCTTGACCGGGCTCAACCCTGCAACCTCCGTCCCACCGGATAAGAAGGGGATGGAAAACGACGTCACTCCCGCCAAGGGGCTCGAAACAGCGGAGCAAGTTGCTGACCAGCAGCCCGCGGCAAGACGGCTGCGTCGCAGGCCTGCCCCGCCTGACATTGCTCAGCAGCACGAGGCGGCGCCGGCCGACACCGAGATCGAGCTCAAGCTTGTCGTCGATCCCGATCGACTCGCCGAGTTCAACGAGGCGCCGGTCATCGCGGCCAGCGCGCGCAGCAAGGGCAGCCGCAAGCACTTCAAGACCGTCTACTATGACACGCCGGAGCGGAAGCTTCGCCGCGAAGGCTTGAGCCTGCGCGTCCGCCAGAGCGGCACGCGATTTACCCAGACCGTCAAAGCAGAGTGCGGCGACGATCCGCTGACGCGCGGCGAATGGGAGGCGAGCGTGCCGTCGATTGCGCCCGATGTCGCACTGGCAGCACCCTTCATTCCGGCGAAGCTGCTCGCCGATCTCGAACAAGAGCCGCTCGAGCCCGTGTTCGCGTCCGATATCCATCGGCATCAGCGCCTGGTCGACTTGCCCTCAGGCACGGTCGAGGTGGCCTTCGACCACGGCCTGTTGAAGGCAGGCGAGCGCTCCGCGCCGGTGAGCGAGATCGAACTGGAGCTCAAGGCCGGCAGCGCCGCCGCGATCTACGAGCTTGCGCTGCAGCTTGCCGAGCACGGACCGGTGCGGCCCTCGATCCAGGCCAAGTCGGAACGCGGTTTCGATCTTGCCGAAGATGCGCCGCCACCCGCGCCCAAGCCGCGCAGGCTGCGGCTCGACCCATCGGTCCCGCTCGACGACGCGTTTACCCGGATGCTGCGCGCCTGCCTGCATCATCTGCTGCAATCGCTTCCCGCAGCCGCCGACGGCCGCGACCCCGAAGGCGTCCACCAGCTGCGCGTCGCGCTGCGGCGCCTGCGCTCGGCGCTGCATCTGATGCGGCCGGTGAGCTCGCTCAACAAGCTCGAAATGCTGCGCTCGGAAGCGAAATGGCTGGCGTCCAGCCTGACCGACGCCCGTGAGTGGGATATTTTCAAGAGCCAGACCCTCCCCGGCATTGCCAAGGGCTGTCCGTCCGTCACCGGCTTCGATGCCTTGGAAGAGGTCGCCGAGCGGCGCCGCATCGCCGCCTATCACAAGGTGCGCTTCCTGCTGGCTGATCACCGCTGCGCGACTTTCGTGCTCAGCCTTGGAGCCTGGATCGAGGCGCGCGGCTGGCGCAGCGACATCTCGTCGGAAAACCTGAGCGAACTGACCGAGCCTGCCATCGCGTTCGCGCAGCGCACGCTTGCGGCGCAGTACGCCAAGGTGCTCAAGCGCGGCCGGCGTCTGAAATCGATGAACCCGGAACAGAAGCATCGCCTGCGGCTTGCCGTCAAAAAGCTGCGCTATGGCTCCGACTTCCTGTTGCCATTGTGCGGCGAGGGCAAGGCGATCAAGCGCTTCCGCGAACGGCTGATCGAGCTGCAGGAGGAGCTTGGCTCCTACAACGACATGGCAACCACCGCCTCGTTGCTGTCGGGGCTGGACACGGAAACCCCGGACAGCCGCATTGCCGCAGCAGCAATCGCGGGCTGGCAGGCCTCCGCGATGGTGAGCACCGAACAGCGCCTGCGCGACGCCTGGCGCAATTTCGCCAAGACGAAGGCGCCGTGGGAAAAGGACGCGGAAGCCTGACCGACTGAGCTGCGCAGGGCGAATCGCCGTTGCCGACATAGCCGGTGCACGCGTCGATGCGCTCCGGGGTTGCCCGTCTTCCCGTCAAGCGCGCACGGGAACGCAGGTGAATATCTAAAGATGATAGATGTCATCACAAGATGGCAATTGCCCGTAGCTCATTACCGGCCACTCATCCGTACAAATACTTGATTTCAGGAATTCTGCCGCCGCATTAAGGCTTGCGGAACAGAACAGCACCGATAGTGCAGATAGCGACGTGTGGCGTTCGCCGCACCGACGCATTTCTGTAACGCCGCGGCCCTTGCGGCATTATCCGGACACGAAGGCAATGGACGGACAAAAGGTGTTTTAGGGCTGTTGGGCTATTCCTCTCGCCGGCGTTTCAGTCGGCCGGAGCACCTTCGCGTGGTCGCTCACCGTCCGGTTCTTCTTTTTAGAAAGGTCTTCCATGTCGATGCTCGGGTTTCGGATTCGCGGCCGGCTTTACGGCGGCTTTGCCATTCTGCTGGTGTTCTGCCTCGGTCTCGCCGCGTTCGGGGTTTCGAAGCTCCTGGCCGTTCGTGACCAGGTCGACGTATTGAGCCTGCAATCCAGAAACACAATCCGCGTCGCCGGCATCGTCGGCGAATTGCACGCGGTCCGACGCGGCATACTCCGCTACGCCTTTGATCAGGATGAAGCCTCCTATGAGGAGACGGGCAAACGCCTGTCGCGTCTCACCCAACAGCTCGACGACGCGGTCGCCAACACCAGGTCTGTCGAACGCAAGACCACCTTCCAGGAGGCCACCAAGGACATCGAAACCCTGAAGGCTCAACGTGCCGAGTTCGGCGAGGCCGTCAAGCAGATGCTGGCGGGTCGCGCCGTGCTGTATACCGAGGGGGACAAGATGGCCGCCGACGTGCAGAAATTCGTCGATGCCGCGGCGGGCACGCCGTTTGCAGAGAACGCCGCCGCGCTGGAGGCAAAGGTCCTGCTGGTTCGGGTGGCAAACTGGCGGATGCTGGCGACGCGCGATGCAAAGGGTCTTGCCACCTTCAAGACCAATGTGAGCAAGGCGCAGGAGCTGATTGCCGGCACGGAGAAGCTCGACTTGCCGCCGGATCTCGCGACCAAGCTCGCGACGGTCAAGTCCGGCATCAGCAAATACGCCGAGGCGTTCGACAAGACCGGGCCGAACCTCGTGCGCGGCGACGACCTCTACTACAAGAGCATCACGCCGGTGATCGTATCGGTCATCGACAGGATGGAGAAAACCCAGGCCAGCATCGAAGACGCCTTCAAGACAACGGCCGCGCAGACCGACGATCTGATCTCGACCACCACCACGAGCGAGGAAACGGTCGCCGGGCTCGCAGTGCTGATCGGCGTTGTCATCGCCGTGCTGATCGCCCGCGGCATCATCGGTCCGCTGTCCAGCCTTACGGCCGGCATGAAGGAGCTTGCCGGAGGCAATTTCAGCGTGGTGCTGCCGGGGCTCGACCGCAAGGACGAGGTCGGCGACATGGCGCAGGCCGTCGAGACCTTCAAGGTCAAGGCCGAACAGAAGGCGCACGAGGAAGCCGAAGCCAAAGGCAGGCAGGACGAAATTCTCGCCCGCCAGCGCAAGGCCGAGATGGTCAAGATTGCCGACGCGTTCGAGAGTGCGGTGGGGCAGATCGTCGAGACCGTGGCGTCGGCTTCAACCGAGCTGGATTCCTCCGCGGTCACGCTGACGACGACCGCGGCGCGGGCGCAGCAATCGGCCGACAGGGTCGCCTCGGTCTCGCAGCAGGCGTCCGCCAACGTGCAGTCGGTGGCGACCGCGACGGAAGAGCTGTCGTCGTCGGTCAACGAGATCAGCCGCCAGGTGCAGGAATCCGCGCGAATGGCGAGCGAGGCCGTCGGCCAGGCCCGCTCCACCACGGAGCGCGTCAGCGAGTTGTCGAAGGCGGCCGCGCGCATCGGCGACGTCGTCGAATTGATCAACACCATCGCCGGCCAGACCAATCTCCTGGCGCTCAACGCGACCATCGAGGCGGCGCGGGCCGGCGAGGCCGGCCGCGGCTTTGCCGTGGTCGCGTCCGAAGTCAAGGCGCTCGCCGAACAGACCGCCAAGGCGACCGGCGAGATCGGCCAGCAGATCAACGGCATCCAGGGCGCGACGCAGGATTCGGTCAACGCGATCCGGGAAATCTCCGGCACCATCGAGCGGCTCTCTGAGATCTCGTCGACGATCGCTGCGGCTGTCGAGGAGCAGGGTGCGGCGACCCAGGAAATTGCACGCAACGTCCAGCAGGCGGCCCAGGGCACCGAGCAGGTGTCGTCCAACATCACCGACGTGCAGCGCGGCGCGGCCGACACCGGTTCGGCCTCCTCGCAGGTGCTGTCGACCGCGCAGTCGCTGTCGAGCGACAGTCATCGGCTGAAGCTGGAGGTCAGCAAGTTTCTCGGAACGATACGGGCCGCGTAAAGCAGCCGGCGCAAACCGGCAGGGATGCATCCCCCGGCCGCGCCGGCGGCAGTAGCCGCCGCCGTCGCAATTCGCTACCAAGCCCGAGAGAACAAACACTCTTTCGGGGGGTCTCATGACGGATATCGGGCCTATTCAGCGCGCGCTCGAGGCCGCGGTCGGTCCCAACAAAATTCCCGGCATCGCGGCGGCGGTCGCAACCAGGGATGGGGTGATCTTCGAGGGCGCAGCCGGACGGAAAAGCGCGGACCAGCCGGCGCCGATGACCGCCGATTCCGTCTTCCGCATCGCCTCCATGACCAAGGCGATCACGGGCGCCGCGGCGATGCAGCTGGTCGAGCAGGGCAAGCTCGCACTGGACCAGCCGGCCAAGGAGATCCTGCCCCTGCTCGGCCGGGTTCAGGTCCTCACCGGCTTCGACGCCTCCGGCCCGGTGATGCGGCCGCCGCGCACCGACATCACGCTCCGGCATCTCCTTACCCACAGCGCAGGTTTCGCCTACGACATCTGGAACGAAAACATCGCCCGCTACGCCAGGGAAAAAGAAGTCCCCGCCATGCGCACGGGCAAGCTGGCCGCGCTCAACGTGCCCTTGGTGCGCGACCCCGGCGAGCGCTGGGAATATGGCGTCAACATCGAAATGGTCGGCCGCATGGTCGAGGCGGCAAGCGGTCTCGACCTCGAAACCTATCTGCAGCAGCACATCCTGCAGCCGCTCGGCATGCGCGACACCAGCTACGTCGCGCGTCCTGCCTGGGAGACCCGGTTGGCTGCCGTTCATGCCCGCAAAGCCGAAGGCCGGCTTGAGCCGATTGCGAGCCCACCTGTCGACGAGGCGACGCGCGAATTCTTTCCCGGTGGCGGCGGGCTTTATTCCACCGCGCCCGATTACCTGCGCTTCCTGCGTGCGCTCATGAATGGCGGCGAGCTCGATGGCGCGCGGATTCTCACCGCTGAAACGGTCGCGCTGATGGGCCAGAACCACATGGGGCCGCTCGACGTCCAGCCGCTGCCGACGTTCAACCCGCTTCTCTCCAATACCGTCGACCTGATGCCCGGCATTGTCAAGAAATGGGGCCTGACCTTCCTCATCAACACCGACGCCACGGCTACGGGCCGCAGCGCCGGCAGCCTCAGTTGGGCGGGTCTCAACAACACCTATTATTGGCTGGATCCCTCAGCGAAGGTCGCTGGCGTGTTCATGACGCAGATCCTGCCATTTGCGGATGCGACGGTGCTCGAGGCGCTGGATGCGTTCGAGCGTGCTGTGTATGAGGTGGTGGGCCGACGCTAACCGCTCGCCGTCATCCCGGCGCAAGCCGGGACCACAACCACAGGCTCTTGTTGTCGTCCTGAGCCTTATCTCCGTCATTGCGAGGAGCGGAGCGACGAAGCAATCCAGAGTCGTTTGCGTGACTCTGGATTGCTTCGCTTCGCTCGCAATCGCGGAGTTGAAGTTGGGCCAAACAACTCCGCCCTGGGATTATGGGTCCCGGCCTGCGCCGGGACGACGGCGGAATGCGTGGCTCACGCCACCGCGTTTCGCCTGATGGTCTCGCGATAGAACGCGGCGCTCAGCTTTGGCGTGCGGCGCTGGGTGTCGAAATCGACGCGGTAGAGGCCGAAGCGCTTCTTAAGGCCGTCGGCCCATTCGAAATTGTCGAGCAAGCTCCAGAGAAAATAGCCGGCGACGGGAATCCCTTCCGATGTCGCGCGCTGCAGATGAAAAAGATAGTTGCGCAGATACATGATGCGGTCGACGTCGTAAATGTTGCCGTCCGCATCCGGCGCATCCGTCCCCGACGTGCCGTTCTCGGTGATGTAGATCGACTTCACGTTCCAGAGCCGCGCGGCATGACGCGGCGCCCAATACATCGCCTCCGGACCAACCATCAGCCAGGACGGATCCATATGCGGAAACGATGCCGGGAAGGGCGCGAGCGCAAAGCCGCGCGGATTGTCGGCAGCGACGACGTAGTGATCGGGCTTGTAGATGTTCAGGCCGAGAAAATCGATCGGCGACGCAATGATGCGCAGATCCTCGGGCGTGAATTGCGGCGCATCCTTGCCCGCCTGGGCCAGATAGTCGTCGGTATAGCGTCCCTCCATCATCACGGTCAGGTAGCCGGCATTGAGCTCGCGCGTTGCGATCTCCGCGGCGCGGACGTTGGCCGGATTGTCGATGGCGGGGATGCAGACGACCAGATTCTCGGCCGGGCCGAGCTTGACGCTCCGCCGCGCCCGCGCACGGATCGCCTGCACCGCAAGCCCGTGTCCCAGCGCGACATGATGGCGGACCTGGTTCTGCTGGCCTTGCGACAGTTTGAGGCCGGGGGCGTCGATGCCGAGGCCGTGGCCGAGCGCCACCAGCCGTGAGCATTCATTGACGGTGAAGAAGTGCTTGACGCGGTCGCTCACGCGCTCGGCGACGTAGCCGGCGTAATCCGCAAAGGCCTTGGCAGTATCGCGCGACTGCCAGCCGCCAAAGCGATCCTGCAGCGCCTGCGGCAGGTCCCAATGATAAAGCGTCGCATAGGGCTCGATGCCGCTCGCGAGCAGTCCGTCGATCAGCCGATGATAGAAGTCGAGGCCCTTGCCGTTCGGCGTGCCCGTCCCGTCCGGGAAGATGCGCGGCCAGGCGATCGAGAAGCGATAGGCCTTGGTCCCGAGCGCCTTCATCAGGCCGATATCGTCGTTGTAGCGATGGTAATGGTCATCGGCGACATCGCCATTGCTGCGATCTTCGATCGTGCCTGGCGTATGGGTGAAGGTGTCCCAGATCGACGGCCCCCGGCCGTCCGCGCTGACCGCGCCTTCGATCTGATAGGCGGAGGTCGCCGTGCCCCAGACGAAGCCGCGGGGAAAGCCGGGCGTAACACTTCCGGTCGCCGGCCCGCTTCGCCTCCGGGTGGCGCCCGCCGCGGCTTGCGCCGACGACGCGCCGAGCGCGGTCAGAGCCGCAAGCCCGGCAAAATGGCGCCGCGAAAGCCCGTTCAACACCATGAGATCATTTCCCGGACCGAAGACGGCTGCATCACGACAGGCATCAATTGTCGCGTTCCAGTCGCGATGACGCCACCGCAAAGCCGGCGGCTGCACCGGCCTGTGATGTCGGCTGTGGACGCGTTTCGACCGCGACGGGCAGCACCGCGCGCCGCTCCTTTCCGGACAGCTTGAACAGGATGCCGTCTGCGACCGTGCTCACGACGAAAAGCGCGCGCGGCGGAGCGAGGCTGACGCCGAGCAGCAGGAACGCGGCCGACGTCCAAAGCGATTGCCAGTTGCGAATGCCTTCGTTGAAGAAAATGAACAGCGCGCTTCCGGCGAACAGGCAGGCAAACACCCCTTCCGCAACGCGGCTGGCGTCGGATTTGCGGGGATTGAGAAGCGTCACGATCCAGATCGGCACCACGAACATGGTCAGGCTGGCAAACGGGAAGTCGCGCGAGCGCGGATCGAATACCAGGCCCAGCGCCGTCTCCGTCGCGGCCAGGCTAGCAACTGTCAGCGTCCATCCGAGGATCAGCGCAGGCCACGATCGCACGCGGCTCTGGCGCAGGCCGAACAGCTCCACGAAGGCCGGCAGCGAGCGCCGCGTCATCACCGCGTCGGCGCAGAGCAGCGGCATGACGACGCCCGCGGCCAGCAGCAGTCCCTGGAACAGCCAGCCTGCAAAACCATAGCTCTCGTCGAGCGCCTTTTCCGCCGCCAGACCGGCCAGGATTCCGCTCGCGGTCGCGCACGTCGCCACCGCGAGCCACGGTGTGAAGCCCGTTGCCGAGCGCCAGCCCCTGCGCGCCAACCATGCGGCGGCGAAGACCGCGAGACTGAGGGCAAGGCCTGCGCCCATCTGCTCCTTCCAGAACGGAAAGTTGCTGACCGAGGCTCCCGTCGCATATTTCAGCTGGCGACTGACGCCGTCCAGCAGGCCCCAATGGGCACCGACGGTCCCTTCCCATTGACGCTTCCACGGCTCATCGTAAGCCTCGAACAGGTTGACCCGAAAGCCTTCCTGCCGCGACAGGGTCAAGAGCTCGGAAAAGAAGCGCGCCTGGTTGATGCGGGACGGCAGCGCATGATCGCGCATGCGCCCCTGGCTCGGCCATCCCGCCTCGCCGATCAGGATCTCCTTGCCCGGAAAGGCGCGCGCCATCTCTTTGCGGATATCGTCCACATGCCGCGCGGCATCCGCGGCGCGGACCGGGTCGTCTTCCCAATAGGGCAGCACATGGACCGCGACGAAGTCGACATCGCCGGCGATCTCGCGATCGCGCAGCCAGAACTCTTCGACCTCGGCGTAGCCCACGGGGACATCGAATCTCGGCTTGGCGGCGCGGATCGTCTCGCGCAGCGCCTGCGCCGTCATCTCGCCGCGCAACAGCACCTCGCTGCCGACGATGACGGAGGCGATCACCCCGGCATACTCCTTCGAAAGCCGCACGGCGCTATCGATCAGCGCGGCGTTCTTTTCGGGGTTGCGGCCGATCCAGACGCCGAGGATGACCTTCAGGCCGACTCTCGCCGCGAGCTCCGGCACCCTGTCGAGGCCGTTCTCGATCGAATAGATGCGGACGCATTTGGAGATGCCGGCCAGCTGGGCGAGATCTTCGGCGATCTGCGTGTCGCTGATGACGATTTGCGAATTCCACGGGGTCTGCCCTTCGCGGAAGGGCGCATAGGACACGCAATCCACTTTTTGCGCGGCATCGATCGGCGCAACGTCCAGCGTAACCGGCATTCCCAGCCAGCGCCACACCCCGGCAATGAGGCTCAGGGACAAGAGGAGAAGTATGATCGGCGCTCGAAACGCAGCGAACCCTTTCTTCTCGTCGATGCTCGCCTTCAGATCAGGCCCGGAATTGGCGGGATGATAGAGTTGCATCACACGGCCCCCTTGATCCGGATCAAGACCAAAGAGTGTCGCCCGGCGCGGCCGTGACACGTCCAAGGACCGCCTGGACATGGCCCGCGTCATTCGCCGCGATGAAACGAAAATGCATATGCTTGGCTGCCTGACTTGCCCTCTTTCGTCGGGCGGTGGACGTTGTGACCTGCAGCCGCGAGGCCGCGACCACAAGGAAAAGGCCTCGTCGCCGAGCAACGACCGAGGCCATTCCTTGACGTCCTTTAACCTGACAAGAACTCCTGCCTCAGGATATAAATCGGGAAGTGCCTCCCGACCAAGCCCCCGACGAGCTCCGCCTGCTTGACGGTTAAAATATACCTGTATCCTGCGTTTTCAACAGCCTCGGGAATCGCGATGCACCGGTTGCGCCGTGTTTTGATCGCCAAGTTGGCCCGGTTGGATGCGGCACGGGCCTGTCAGGCGGGAGCATGGTGATGCGTCGCCGGGAGTTCATCGAGGGCGTAGCGGCAGGCCTGGCCTGCGCACAACTGCCGAAGGCGGCTCAGGCGCTGACGCCGGGCCGCAGCGCAGGCTGTCGGCCGATTATCGCCTTCCCGCCGGATTTCACAACCGGAGCTGGAGGGCAACCTTCTCTCGCTATTCGGCAGAAGTGGAAGATGCGGCGCGAGCTAGCCGCGCTGGCCTCTGCGCCGCTCCAGCGTGATCTCGGCAAGGATCGACATCGCGATCTCCTCGGGCGTGATGGCGCCGAGATCGAGTCCGGCGGGCGCCTTGACCGACGCCAGCGCCGCGGCCGCAACACCTTGCGCCAGCAGTCTGTCGCGCAGCGCCGCCATCTTGCGGCGGCTGCCGACGAAGGCGTGGTAGGCCGCATCGACCGCAAGCGCCGCGCGCAACGCCGCCTCGTCCCCTTTGCCCTGAGTGGACACCACGACGAAGCGTTTCGCCTGGTGCAGTTCGCCCAGCACGAAACCGTCGACCAGTGCGTCGGCTTCGACCGCGTCCGGCCGATCCGCCGGCGGCGCGGCGAGCGTGACGTGATAGCCGAGCTGACGCGCCTGTATCGCCAGTGACAAGGCGACAGGGCTCGCGCCGAAGATCACCAGCGAAGGGTGCGGCAGCACCGGCTCGACGAAAATATCCATGGTGCCCTGGCTCGGACAGAAATTGGCGGCAAAGCGCACGCCCTGCCGGCTCTCCCCCGCTTTCACGCCGAGCTCCGCCAGCAGATCCTCCGGCTGCACCGAGACCATCCGCGGCTCGCCATCGCCGAGCGCCTCACGCGCCGCCTTCAGCACGGCGCCACGCGCGCAGCCGCCGCCGATCCAGCCGGCGACGATGGTGCCGTCGGGCGCGATGATCGCTTTCGCCCCGGCCTTGGCCGCCGTCACCGAGACCGTGCGCACGACCGTCGCCAGCACGAAGGCGCGTTCCTCAGCCTTCATCTGCGCGACCAGGTCCATCACTTCGACATGCGCGCCCATGGCTTCTCCTTTGGAGCATGATCTATTCGGAAAACCGGCCCCCACTTTTCCGGATCATGCTCATAGCCTCGCCAGATAAGGTTCGAGCGCGGCCAGGCTCTTGAGTGTATTGGCCGGCGCATAGAGATCGACATGCGGCAGCGCGGCGCGGATGCCGGCGGCGACCGGTGCGTAGCCCTGCCAGCCCATCATCGGGTTGAGCCAGACGATGCGGCGGCAGCGTTTCGCAAGCCGCTCCATCTCGCGGCCGAGCAGGCTGGCGTCTCCCGTCTCGTAGCCGTCGGAGACGATCATGACGCAGGTGCGCGAATGGATGACGCGCGCTGCGTGGTGGCGGTTGAACGTCGCAAGGCTGTCGCCGATCCTGGTGCCGCCGCCGGCGCCTTGCGCCAGGATCGATAGCCGATCGAGCGCGCGCGCCGCGTCCCGCTCCTTCATCGCGCCCGAGACGTGGGCCAGGCGCGTGTGAAACAGGAACGCCTCGGCCTCGCCAAACGCGTCGAGCACGCCATGGATGAAGCGCAGGAACACGCCGGTATACATGCTCATCGAGCCGGAGGCATCGAGCAGCACGACCAGCCGCAGCGGCTTGTGCTTGCGCCGGCGCTTGACCAGCGAAATCGGCACGCCGCCGTGGCTGATGTTGCGGTGGATGGTGCGTCGGAGGTCGAGCCGATAGCCGCGCCGGCGCGCCAGATCGCGCCGCGTCAGCCGCGTGCGCATGGCCTTTGCAAGCCGCGCGGCTGCGTCATGGGCCTGCGCGACCTGCTCGGGATCGGCGAGCTTGCGGAAATCGACATCGGCGAGATGTTCCGCCCGCGAGGCGCCCTCCATGCGGCCCTCGCCGCCGCGCCCCTCCGGCGCATCGTCGGCCGACGGCATTTGGTCGGTCGCGGACTGCCCGTCGCCGATATCGCCGGTGTCCTGCAGATTCTTCAGCGACGGGCTGTTGGCGGCCTTCGCCGCGCCTGATGTCATGGAGCGCGAGCGCACGCGCTTTCCGAGCCAGAACGCGTCGAACAGCCCGTCGAACTTCTCCCAGTCGGACTTGCGTGCCGAGAACAGATGTTTCAGTGCCGAACGCAGCAGGCCCGGTCTGGCCGCATAGCCCGAGGCCATCAGCGACGCGGCATCGCGGCCTTCGGCGAGCCCCACGGCAAAGCCGTTGTCGCGGAGCGTCTTCAGAAAAGCGGCGAGCTTTTGCGCGACCAGCCGGGAGACCGCGTCGATCTCCTCAAACGACGGATGATCGCCGCAGCAGCTCATGCGACCTTCCCCAGCAGGCGTTCGGTGACCTCGCGCGTGATCCGCGCGCGGTCCTCCCGGGTCTTGAGCAGGCACATCATGGTGTCAAAGACCGCTTCCGGTGCATCATGCAGCTCGCGGACGTCTAGTCCGACCAGCGCCGCTGCCCAATCCAGCGTCTCGGCCACACCCGGCACCTTGCGCAGCTCCTCTTTCCGCACGCCCTCCACCATCCGCGCGATCTGCAGCGACAGCGAAGCCGAGGCGCCATCGATCCGCGCCATGATGATGCGCGCCTCGCGGTCGGCATCGGGATAGTCGACATAGTGATAGAGGCAGCGGCGTCGCAGCGCATCCGACAGCTCGCGCGTACCGTTCGAGGTCAGCACCACATGCGGGATCGCGCTCGCAGTGATCGTGCCGAGTTCGGGGATCGAGACTTGGAAGTCGGACAACAGCTCCAGCAGGAACGCCTCGAACTCGTCATCGGCGCGGTCGATCTCGTCGATCAGGAGCACCGGCGGCTTGTCGCGGCGGATGGATGCGAGCAGCGGCCGCTCCAGCAGATACTTCTCCGAGAAGATCTGGTCCTCGACCGCGTCGGCGTCCTTGCCCTGATGGGCCTGGATCGCCAGCAATTGCCGCTGGTAGTTCCACTCATAGAGGGCGGCGGATTGATCCAGCCCCTCATAGCATTGCAGCCGGATCAGCTCGGTCGCGTGGACGCAGGCGAGCGCCTTGGCGACCTCGGTCTTGCCGACGCCGGCCTCGCCTTCCAGCAAGAGCGGCCGCTTCAAGAGCTGCATCAGCGAGATCGCGGTCGCAAGCTCGGCGTCGGCGATATAGCCGCAGTCCGCGAGTGCTTGCGCGATCTCGTCTCGGGTTTTCATCTGTGGCCAAGCTTTCCGTCATTCCCGGGCGGTCCGAAGGACCGAACTACGGTGCGCAATTGCGCACCTGAGAATCTCGAGATTCCGGGTTCGCCTCTTCGAGGCGCCCCGGAATGACACTGAAACCGTGGCGCGGCTCGCAACACGACGTCATCAAGCCGCGAACACACCCAAACTCTTCGCCGCCTGCCAGTTGCGCCAATAGTCGTGCGGCATCTGGATATGCGTCGCGCCGAGGAACGAGAACGCGTCGTTGACGGCGTTGGAGAACGCCGGCACGCCGCCGACATTCGGGCTCTCGCCGACGCCCTTGGCGCCGATCGGGTGATGCGGCGACGGCGTGACCGTGAAGTCGGTCTCCCAATGCGGGGTCTCCACCGCGGTCGGCATGAAGAAATCCATGAACGAGCCGGTGAGGACATTGCCGCCCTCGTCGTAACGGATCTCCTGGCCCATCGCGATCGCAAAGGCTTCGGTCAGGCCGCCATGCACCTGGCCCTCGATGATCATCGGGTTGATGCGGGTGCCGCAATCGTCGAGCGCGTAGAAGCGGCGGACCTTGTAGACGCCGGTATCGACATCGATGTCCATGACGCAGAGATAGGCGCCGAACGGATAGGTCATGTTGGGCGGATCATAGTAGCTGACCGCCTCCAGCCCCGGCTCCATGCCGGGAGGCACGGAATTATAGGCCGCCCAGCAGATGTCCTTCATGGTCATGACCTTCTCCGGCAGCCCCTTGACGCGGAAGCCGTCGATGTCCCATTCGAGGTCGTCCTCATGCACCTCGAGCTTGTAGGCGGCGATCATCTGCGCCTTGGCCTTGATCTTTCGCGCAGCCATGGCGATGGCGGCGCCCGCCACCGGCGTGGAGCGCGAGCCGTAGGTGCCGAGCCCGTAAGGCGCGGTGTCGGTGTTGCCCTCCTCGACCATGATGTTGTCGGCGGGAATGCCGATTTCGCTCGCGATGATCTGGGCCCAAGTGGTCTCGTGGCCCTGGCCCTGGCTCTTGGTGCCCATCCGCGCGATGCCGGCACCTGTGGGATGCATGCGGATCTCGCAGGAGTCGAACATCGCGATGCCGAGGATGTCGCAGTTCTTCGACGGGCCGGCGCCGACGATCTCGGTGAAGAAGGAGACCCCGAGCCCCATGATCTCGCGCGTCTCGCCGCGCTTGAAGGCGGCACGTTTCTCCGCCTGCTCTTTCCGCAAGTTCGCGTAGTCCGTGCTCTCCATCATCTTGCGCATGGCGGTCTCGTAATCGCCGGAGTCATATTCCCAGCCGAGCGCCGAGTGATACGGAAACTGCTCGCGCCGGACGAAATTCTTCAGGCGCAATTCCGCCGGATCCATGCCGAGCTTCTGCGCCAGGATGTCCATGGCGCGCTCGATGCAATAGGCGGCCTCCGTGACGCGGAACGAGCAACGGTAGGCTACGCCGCCCGGCGCCTTGTTGGTGTAGACGCCGTCGACGGCGAGATGGGCCACCGGGAAGTCATAGGACCCCGTGACGATGTTGAAGAAGCCGGCCGGCCATTTCGACGGATCGGCGCAGGCATCGAACGCGCCGTGATCGGCGAGCACATGGACGCGCAGGCCCGTCACCTTGCCGTCCTTGGTGGCCGCGATCTCGGCGGTCATGTGATAGTCGCGCGCGAACGAAGTTGCGGTGAGATTCTCGATGCGGTCCTCGACCCATTTCACCGGTTTCCCCGTGACGATGGAGGCGACGGCCGCGCAGATATAGCCGGGATAGGCGCCGACCTTGTTGCCGAAGCCGCCGCCGATATCGGGCGAGATCACATGGATCTTCTGCTCGGGCAATTTGGCGATCAGCGACACCACGGTGCGGATCACATGCGGGGCCTGGAAGGTGCCCCAGATGGTCAATTCGCCCTTGATCTTGTCGAAGGAGCAGACGCACTGGCAGGTCTCGAGCGGCGACGGATGGGTGCGGTGGTAGGAGATCAGCTCCTTGATGGTGACGTCGGCCTTCTTGAAGGCGGCGTCGGTGAGATCCTTGTCGCCCACCGTCCACTCGAAGATGTGGTTGTGGTGCTTGCGCGGCCCATGCGCGCCCGTGGTCTTGCCGGCGAGGTCCTCGCGCAAAACAGGCGCATCCGGCGCCATCGACTTGAAGGGATCGACGAGCACCGGCAGCGCCTCGTATTCGACGACCACTTTGGAGACGCCGTCGTCGGCGGCATAGCGGTCGGTCGCGACCACGAAGGCGACCTCCTGGTTCTGGAACAGCACCTTGCCGTCGGCCAGCACCATCTGCACGTCGCCGGCAAGCGTCGGCATCCAGGCAAGGTTGACGGTCTTGAGCGTCTCCGCGGTGATCACCGCGAGCACGCCCGGCACCTTCAGTGCCTCATCCGTGTTGATCGACTTGACGCGCGCATGCGCATGCGGCGAGCGGACGAAGTCGCCATGCAGCATGCCCGGCAGCTTGACGTCGTCGACATAGTTGCCCTTGCCTTGCGTGAAGCGGATGTCTTCGACCCGCTTGCGCTTGCAGCCCATGCCTTCGAGGGCGGCGGTGCGTTGTTCCCGCGTGGGAGTTAAGTCGTTCATTCCGCGGCCTCCTTGAATTCGACGCCGTTGATCTTGCTTGCGGCGTACTGGATCGCCTTGACGATGTTCTGGTAGCCGGTGCAGCGGCAGATGTTGCCGGAGATGCCGTGGCGGATTTCATCTTCTGTCGGTGAGGGATTTTCCTTGAGCAGCCGGTGCGCGCGCACGATCATGCCGGGCGTGCAGAAGCCGCATTGCAGGCCATGCATCTGGCGAAAGCCTTCCTGCAGGTAGGCCAGCGTGCCGTCGGCATTGGCGATGCCTTCGATGGTGGTGATCTCGCTGCCATTGGCCTGCACCGCGAACATGGTGCAGGACTTCACCGACATGCCGTCGATATCGACGGTGCAGGCGCCGCAATGGGTGGTCTCGCAGCCGATATGGGTGCCGGTGAGCTGCAGGTTCTCGCGGATGAAATGCACGAGCAGCGTGCGCGGCTCGACCAGCCCCTCGACCTCGGCGCCGTTGACCTTCATGGTCACATGGGTTTTTGCCATTGTTTCCTCCGTTACTTCGTGCGGCTCGCGGCGCGCTGCAGCGCCCGCGTCACCATGATGCCACCGACATGTTTTCGGTATTCGACCGGCCCGCGCGCATCCGCGGCCGGCGACATGATCGCCTGCGCCGCAGCGGCTGCCTGCTTCAGGCTGGCGTCGTCGAGGCTGCTGCCGATCACGGCCTTGGCGGCGTCGGCGGCCAATAGCGGCGTTTCGTGCAGATTGGTAAGGCCGATCGCACAGCTCGTGACCTTGCCGCCCGCCATGGTCAGCACCACGGCCGCGGCGGCGGTGGCGTAATCGCCGACCTTGCGCTTCAACTTCTCATAGGCGTAGCCGTGGCCGGCCGCGGGCACCGGAATGGTAACCGTGGTGAGAATTTCGCCGGGCTCCAGCGCCGTGAAATAGGCGCCCTGATAGAAGTCGGACGCCATCACCTCGCGGGCGCCGTTCGGCCCCTCGAGACGATAGGCCGCGCCCAATGTCAGCATCAGCGCCGGCATGTCGTTGCCGGGATCGCCATTGGCGACGTTGCCGCCGATCGTGCCGCGATAGCGCACCTGGGGATCGGCGATCAGCGCGGCCGCCTCCTGCAGGATCGGCAGCGACGTCCTGATCTCGTCGGAGGCGAGCAGCTCGTGCTGGGTGGTCATCGCCCCGATCACGATCCGGTCGCTATCGCGGCGGATGCCCTTGAGGGCGGCGACGCCGTGCAGATCGACCAGATGGCCGGGGGTCGCGAGCCTGAGCTTCATCATCGGGATCAGGCTGTGCCCGCCGGCAAGCGGCCGCGCCTCCTCGCCGAGCGAGGCCAGCAGCTTTATTGCATCGCCAACGCTTTCGGGCCGGTGATAGCTGAATGGGCCAGGAATCATGGTCTCCTCCCGTTGTCCTTGTGGTGCGGACGTTAAAGGTAAGGCTCCCTCCGGATTCGTCCCACGGCAACGTCCGGGGCACGGAGGCAGGAAATTCGCACGAGATGCGGCCATGGGCGCACGAATTGCGTCAGGAGGTGAGACTTATCCGAGCTCTCGTCCCGTCGTCCTAAGGTGCTCGCGGAACGCGAGCCTCGAAGGATTAGCGGCCCCGCCGATGCAGCCGGGCCGTCGCCCTTCGAGGCCGCCGCTTTGCGGCGTCGCCTCAGAGCATGTGAAGCTATCGACCCGTCATCCTGAGGCGCGAGCGCCAGCGAGCCTCGAAGGATGAACGGCCCCGCTGCTCGCACCGGGGCCGTCGCCCTTCGAGGCTCGCTGGCGCGAGCACCTCAGGGTGACGGATCGGAATGTTTCAGACGCTGTCGCAGTGACGGCGAGAGAGTTATGGCTCGCTGACGACGCGACCTACGACACCTGCGACCGCGCCGCGTGCCCATTCCGCTGCTTGGCGAGTCCGAGCCTTGCCTTCACCTCGGCGATCTTGGCGCGGCTGACGGGGACCCGGTGCGGGGTGGGGCCGTCGAGCTCGATGACGGCACCGTCGCCCTCCTTCCGCACCAGCGTCACATGCGGGATGGCCACGATGTGGCTGCGGTGCACCCGGACGAACAGGCCGGGGTCGAGCTGCGCCTCGGCCTCCGAGATCGACCACGGACACATCCGCTCCCGCGTGCCGTCATGGACGCGGGTGTAATGCGCATCCGCCCGCACGCTGCGGATATCGGCGGTATCGATGAAATGGGTGCCGTCGGCGCCTTGCACCGGAAGCCGCGGCACCGACGCCGGTCGCGGCGGCTGGCCGAGTCCGCCGAGCGGCGCCGGCATCAGCCGCGGCGCGGCCATGGTGGCTGGCATCGCCGCTGACATGGCGACCGGCGCGATCCCGGCCGCGGCGGCGACCGCATTCGCCACCGGCGCATCCGTCTGCTCGACCGGCACGGTCGCAATCTGCCGCCGCGGATCCGGCACCAGCGACAGCAGGAAGCCGGCGGCGATCACAAAACACAGCACGGCCACCACGATCGACAGGATCTGCGGCGACGCTGCAAGCCCGCCCGCCATATGATGCTGCGCTGCGGCGGACAGCGGCACGAAATGCATGCCGTACATCGCGGTGTAATGCATGCCCGACACCGCAATGCCAAAGGCAATCGCGCTTGCGATCAGCCGCACGCCATCGGCCCGCGCCAGAAAGGCCCGCAAGCCGCCATAGGCCGTGACGATCGCAACCAGGGTCGACAGCGCCACCATGCTGCCGTCATGCACAATGGCAAAATTGCCCGACAGCCCATGGATGCCGACATAATGCATGCTGACGATGCCGATCCCGAGCAGCACCGCCGACGACAGCACCCGCAGCAGCGACGGCTCGCCAAGGGACACGAAAAACAGCGAGATACCGACCACCAGCGCGCAGATCAGAAACGAGATCATCGTCGGCAGCACGAGATAGACGGTATCGGCGGGGATCGGCGCCGCCAGCACGCCGACGAAATGCATGGTCCAGATGCCGACCGCAAGGAAGGCGGCGGCGCCCGCCAGCAGCACGCGGCGGCTGACGCCGGCCGCGCCGCGCACTCGCGCCGCCAGCGCAAAGCCGGTGTAGCCGCCCAGGATCGCGATCGCCACCGAGAGCGCCACGAGATAGGGATCGTGTCCTTCGACCATGATCTTTTCAGGCTCACCCGTCGCCACGGGCAAGCCTCCTCCCGCCGCCGAGTTTATCAACGCGGCGGCGGGAATGACAATCAATGGATTGTGGCGGATGCGCTCCGCTCTACGAGCCGGGCATGATGCCGGCTGCGACCTGGCCGCGGAGCCGCTCCAGGCTGAGCAGGGTATTGGCGCAGGCTTCCGCGACCTCGATGCCCTTGGTGGCAAAATGCTTGCGGAAGAAATCGAAATGCGCCTGGCTCTCGTGGAACTGCTGCGGCGTCAGCACCGCCGAGAACACCGGCACCTCGGTGCGCAGCTGCACGTCCATCAACGCCTTGATCACGGTGTCGGCGACGAACTCGTGACGATAGATGCCGCCATCGACCACGAGGCCGGCGGCGACGATGGCGGTGTAGCGCCGCGTCTTGGCCAAGATTTGCGCATGCAGCGGGATCTCGAAGGAGCCCGGCACTTCGAAAACATCCACTCGCTCGCGCGGAATGTGGCGCGCCTCGATCTCGTCAAGAAAGGCGATGCGCGCCTCCATCACCACGTCGCGGTGCCAGGCGGATTGCACAAAGGCAACCCGCTGCGGCTTGGCGAAGCGCGGATGCTCGGGCCGCACCGGCGGATCGGCCGGAGGCGCGATCTCAGTGATTTGCGAGTCTTGCGACTGGGACTCTTGCGCTTGAGCGTCTTGGAATTGGGAGGTTTGGACTTGGGAGTCCTGGACTTTAGAGCCTTGGACTTGCGAGTCTTGCGCTTGGGTATCCTGCAACATCTGATTCATGGTTTTCCTCTTTCAGGACCAGAATCAGGGCATACGGAACGACGAGCCTCGCCCCAGGCGCGAGCCAGGAGGCGCGGGTCACCGCAACCGTTCTCTTTCATCCGGACTTTGACCGTCGGCCTCGGATTTGCACCGAATCTGCTGACCCTTCTCTCTTTGCAGATTTTGAGAGAAGGCGCTCGCGGGCTTGGGCCATAACAGCCCTTACCGCCGGTGGGGACTTCCACCCCGCCCTGAGAACATCGGCCGGCTCGGAATGAGCCGGCCTGGGCGGAAATATGACCAACGCCATTGCGCTGGGCAAGCCGGTTTGCTCGGGAAAATGCTCATGGTCCCCATGCCGGGAACGGGAGGCGGGCAGCCCCCTCCTATCATCCGGGCGAGTCTCTTGTCCCGCGCGCGGCTCACCAACGTCTTGTGCGCCGTCATTCCGGGGCGATGCGCAGCATCGAACCCGGAATCTCGAGATTCCGGGTTCGCCCTTTGGGCGCCCCGGAATGACGGTGCAAGCGGAACGTCCTCCCTCGCCCCGCTCTTCGCGGGGAGAGGGTCGGGGTGAGGGGCTATCTTCCGCGTAAAGACCGAAGCAGCGGAGCGCGCGGAGAGTCCCCCTCAGCCGCCGCGCGTGGCGCGTCGGCCTCTCCCCGCAAGCGGGGCGAGGCGGAACCAGCACCGAATCAAAAACCCGCCTGCGCCAAAAGTTAACAACTTCCTACCGCATCATTCCGATTCCGGTTTGTTCTCCTGTTAACGAATGCGCTGTGGACGGCGGAGTCACATGTTGTGGAATCGTCCGAGGTCCGGTTGCGCCGATTCCGCAAATCACATCACTTGATCCCGGCAGGCCCGGCACCGTTCGGGGATGCAGCCGGTAAGAAGCGCGCGGATTGAATTGGCGCGCCTGCGTATCAACAAAGACTTTGAAAAGAAGAAGGTCGAGACGGCATGTCCCTGCTCGAAGGCATCGTCGATTCACATAAGCACCCGCTCGCCGTGGTGGAGGATATCGCGTCCGATAACAACTGGGCGTTCGAACGCTCGGGCGAAGACGAGGTCACCATCGTTTCCAAGGGCGACTGGACCGACTACCAGCTCTCCTTCACCTGGATGAGCGAGATCGAGGCGCTGCATCTGGCCTGCGCCTTCGACATGAAGATTCCCGACGCGCGCAAGGGCGAGGTGCAGCGGCTGATCGCCGGCATCAACGAGCAATTGTGGGTCGGCCATTTCGACCTGTGGACCCACACCGGCATGGTCATGCACCGCCAGGCGCTGGTGTTGCCGGGCGGACTGACCGCCTCCAGCGCCCAATGCCAGGCCATGCTCGCCGCCGCCATCCACGCCTGCGAGCGCTACTTCCCGGCATTCCAGTTCGTGGTCTGGGCCGGCAAGTCGACCACGGAGGCGTTGGCGGCAGCGATGTTCGACACCGAGGGCGAGGCGTAGATTCCTCCTCCGAATTTATCCCCGCGTCGTCCCGGCGAAGGCCGGACCCATCCCGCGTGATGGCCGCGTTTGGGCAAAATGCTTGTCGCGCGCATCCCGCTTCACTAGAACCGCCTGTGGTTATGGGTCCCGGCCTTCGCCGGGACGACGGGAACATTGCTGTGAGCAATCTGCAAGATATCACCGGCACCATCGCGCTCGCCGGCGCGGGCAAGATGGGCGGCGCGATGCTGACCGGGTGGCTGGCGGGCGGCCTCGATCCGAAGCAGGTCGCGGTGATCGAGCCGATGCCGTCGGCCGAGATCACGGCGCTTGTGGCAAAAGGCATCCGGCTCAATGCCAGGGATGTCGGGACCGTCGGGACGCTGGTGGTCGCGGTGAAGCCGCAGAGTTTTCGTGAAGCGGGCGCGCTGTTGAAGCCGCTCGTAAGTCCCACCACGCTGGTGGTCTCCATCATGGCGGGCACCACCATCGCATCGCTGAGCGAGATTTGCGGCGGCGCCGTCGTGCGCGCAATGCCGAACACGCCGGCTGCGATCGGCCGCGGCATCACCGTCGCGGTGCCAGCGAACGATGTCAGCGCGGCACAGCGCGCGACCGCCGATGCGCTGCTGCGCGCGACGGGCTCGGTCGAATGGGTCGACGACGAGAGCCTGATGGATGCGGTGACCGCGGTCTCCGGATCGGGGCCGGCCTATATCTTCCTGCTGGCGGAAGAGCTCGCGCGCGCCGGCATCGCCGCTGGACTGCCGGAACAGCTCGCGATGAAACTCGCGCGCGAGACGGTCGCCGGCTCCGGCGAGCTGTTGCATCGCTCCGACCTCTCAGCGGCGACGTTGCGGCAGAACGTGACCTCGCCGGGCGGCACCACGGCAGCGGCGCTGAGCGTGCTGATGGCAGACGACGGCCTGCAGCAGCTGATGATCCGCGCGGTCGCGGCGGCGACGGCAAGGTCGAAGGAATTGGCGAAGTAGTGACAGCCGAGTGTGTAGGGTGGGCAAAGCGCAGCGTGCCCACCATTCCGAGCTGTACCGAAGATGGTGGGCACGGCGCTGTGCGCCTTTGCCCACCCTACGGACCGCGGCGCTTCCGGTGCTACGGGACCTTGAACCGCTCCTTGAACGCGGCGAGATTCACCAGCCCTCGCCCGTGCCGGCCTTCACCGATGCGACGAACCTCGTCGAACGCCTCGACCTCGAAGCGGATGACGCGGCGTTCCACCTCGATCACGCGTGCGGTGGTGCGCACCGTGGCGCCGACCGGTGTCGCCGCGAGGTGGCGGATGTCGACCTCGGTGCCGACGGTGATCCAGCCGGGCTGCAACGATGCGGCGATGGCATCGCCTGCGGCCATCTCCATTTCCAGGATCATCATCGGCGTCGCATAGACCAGCGGCATGGATGAGAGGAAATGACCGACGGTGCGCTCCGGCGGCACGACCAGCGTGCGCTCGGCGCTCATGCCCACCTTGATGAAGTCGCGTGCGTCCATGATTGCTTCAACGACTCCCGTCATTCCGGACGGGCCGTGGCACGCGGACCGATCCGGAATCTCGAAGTTGTGGCGCGAGGTTCCGGGTTCAGCGCTACGCGCTGCCCCGGGGATGACGGTAGACTACTTCTTCAGCGCCGCTGCGCGTTCCACGAAGGTCTTGCCGCCCTTCATCTTGTGGATCAGCGGCGCCTCGTTGATCTGGATCACGACGGCTTCCGCGTCGACGCCGAGATTCTTCACCAGCGCCTGGGTGATGTCGCGCATCATGCCGACCTTCTGCTCCTCGGTGCGGCCGGCGGCCATGCTCACGGTAATCTCAGGCATCGTTCACTCCCGTTGGTTTCCGTCATGGCCCGGCCTGTCCCGGCCATCCACGCCTCGTCCATCAAACAAGACGTGGACGCCCGGGACAAGCCCGCGCATGACGCCGTCCGCGAATGGCTATCCCCACTTCACGTCATGGCGCGCGAGTACTTCGCGTACCTTGGCGACCATCTCGTCCTCCTTGCAGGAGAACTGCGCGGGCCGGGTCTCGCGCCATTCCTGATTGGAGGCGATCGCAGCCGCGGCCTTCGCGCCCTCGATCAGGTCCTTGATCTGCACATCGCCGCGCGCCTTTTCGTCCGAGCCCTGGATGATCACGCAGGGCGCGTTGCGGCGGTCGGCATATTTGAGCTGGTTGCCCATGTTCTTGGGATTGCCGAGATAGAGCTCGGCGCGGATGTTCGCGGCGCGAAGGCTGGCCACCATCTTCTGATAGTCGGCGACGCGGTCGCGGTCGAACACGGTCACCACCACGGGGCCGAACTCCGCGCGCGTATCGAGCTTGCCGAGCAGCGTCAGCGCCGCCTGCAGCCGTGATACGCCGATGGAAAATCCGGTCGCCGGCACCGGCTCGCCGCGGAAGCGCGAGACCAGCCCGTCGTAGCGCCCGCCGCCGCCGACCGAGCCGAAGCGCACCGGGCGGTCTTTCTCGTCCTTGGTGTCGAGCAGAAGTTCGACCTCGAACACGGGGCCGGTGTAGTATTCGAGGCCGCGGACGACGGACGGATCGATCTTGATACGGTCTCCGTAACCGGATGCCGCAACCAGGCGCGCAATGGCCCCCAGCTCTTGGACGCCTTCCTCCGCAATCGGAGCAGCCGACACCAGCATCAGCTTGGCAAAGATCTCGTCGTTCGTACCGCTGACCGGACAGGTGGAAGCGATCACGCGATCGGCTGCATCAAGGTGCAACCCGGCACCCTTGGTGAAGTCCCCGCTCTCGTCCTTACGACCTTCGCCCAGCAGCGCGCGGACTCCTTCCTCGCCGAGCCGATCGAATTTGTCGATCGCGCGCAGCACCGTGAGCCGGCGTCCGGCATTTTCGTCGCCGCCAAGTCCGATCGACTCAAGCACCCCATCGAGCACCTTGCGGTTGTTCACCTTCACGACGTAGGACCCGCGCGGCACGCCGAGCGCTTCCATGGTGTCCGCAGCCATCATGCAGATTTCGGCGTCGGCCGCAGGCGAAGCCGTGCCGACCGTGTCGGCATCGAACTGCATGAACTGGCGGAAGCGGCCGGGGCCTGGCTTTTCGTTCCGGAACACCCAACCGAACCGGTAGCTGCGATAGGGCAGCACCAGATGCTCCGTACCGTATCGTTCCGCCACATAGCGCGCCAGCGGCGCGGTCAAATCATAGCGCAGCGACAGCCACTGCTCGTCGTCATCCTGGAACGAGAACACGCCCTCGTTCGGACGGTCCAGGTCGGGCAGGAATTTGCCGAGCGCGTCGGTATATTCGATCGCCGGCGTCTCCACCGGCTCGAAGCCGTAGAGCTCGTAGACGGTGCGGATCTTCTCGACCATCTGCCGCGTCGCATTGATCGCGGCGGGGCCACGGTCTTCCAGCCCGCGCGGCAGGCGGGCTTTGAGTTTTTGCGGTTTTTTTGGTTTGTCGGCCATCGCGGGCGTTTACCAGCCGGCAGCCGCAGCGGCAACCGGTTGCGTTATTTGACTCCGTCATTCCGGGGCGGTGCGCAGCACCGAACCCGGAATCTCGAGATTCCGGGTTCGGCTCTGTCGAGCCGCCCCGGAATGACGACAGACCTGTCACGCCGCCACGGCCCTGCCCTTCGGCTGCACCTCCGCGCTGTAATCCCGCATCAATTGCTCCGAGATCCTGCCCGGCTTGAACCGCCATTGCGCGATCTCGGAGACCGGCGTCACCTCGGCCGCGGTGCCGGTGATGAAGCACTCGCTGAAGCCATCGAGTTCCTCGGGCCAGATCCGCCGCTCCACCACATCGATGCCGCGGCGCCTGGCGAGATCGATCACGGTTGCGCGAGTGATGCCGGCGAGGAAGCAGTCGGCGGTCGGCGTGTGGATCGCGCCGTCCTTGACGAAGAAGATGTTGGCGCCGGTGCATTCGGCAATCCGGCCCTCCCAGTCCAGCATCATCGCGTCTGCATAGCCCTTGCGCTCGGCCTTGTGCTTCTCGATGGTGCAGATCATGTAGAGGCCCGACGCCTTCGCCAGCGCGGGAATCGTCCGCGGGTCGGGCCGGCGATACTGGGCGAGATCGATGCGGATGCCCTTCAGCTTCGCCGCGGGATCGAAATAGCTCGGCCAGGCCCAGGCGGCGATGGCGAGATGGATGGTGTTGCTCTGCGCCGCCACCCCCATCATTTCCGAGCCGCGCCAGGCGATCGGGCGGACATAGCCGTCCGGCAGGTTGTTCCGGTCGATCACGAGCTGCTTGGCGGCGTCGATCTCGGCGACAGAGAACGGGATCTCGAAATCCAGGATATTGGCCGACCTCTTCAGCCGCTCGGAATGTTCCGTGCTCTTGAAGACCTTCCCCCCATAGGCCCGCTCGCCCTCGAACACACAGCTCGCATAATGCAGGCCGTGGCTCAGCACATGGATCCTGGCTTCCGCCCATGGCACCAGGGTGCCATCGAACCAGATGAAACCATCAACTTGATCGAACGAAACGCCCATGGGCCTTCTCCCGGTTGCTTGAGCCGGGCGCGATGGCCCGGTGCGGTTCTGAGGGTCCTGGACCCCGCCCAAAGGCAAGCCGTTCCCGGCAAAGGCTTCCCCGCCGAGGGACACGCTTTTATGGAATGCGGAAGTCCAGTATGTTTGCCGACATGCCGCCCGGCAATCGTGCGGTAGATCAGGTCGCGGCCCTTCGCCGCTTACGGGGCCCTCGCCGGGCCGGTTGGAAACATCACCGCGCAACGAGACGATCTAATATTTCGCCGCGGCCGATTGTTTTGTAACATTGGACCCAAGATACGTCAATATGGCTGACATAAAATTCTCGAGTGCAAAGTCGAATGCCGTGCCGGGCCCCGAACGGGACGCGGCCGAGACGCGGGGGGCTGCCTCGCGGGAGGGCGAATTGCGCTGGGATATCATCGAGCTTCTGTTCTTCGCGTATCGGGATTTCGTCGGTGATGCCGACCAGGAATTGGAGGCGTTCGGCTTCGGCCGCGCCCATCACCGGGTGATGCATTTCGTCTACCGCTATCCCGGCCTGAAGGTCGCCGATCTTCTCGACGTGCTGCGCATCACCAAGCAATCGCTGGGGCGGGTGCTCAAGCAGCTGCTCGACGAAGGCTATATCGTGCAGAAGACCGGCAACAACGACCGGCGGCAGCGCCTTCTTTTTGCCACCCCGAAGGGGGAGGCGCTGGTGACCAAGCTCGCGACGCTGCAGACCAGGCGGATCGAGCGTGCGCTCGCCGAGATCGACGCCGCCGGCGCCGAGACGGTGCGGCGCTTCCTGCGTGCGATGATCGACCGCGACGACCCGGACAAGGTTTTGGAGACGATTTTCAAAAACGCCAGCACAAAGGAATGAACGTGCCCCTCGCCTCAATCGCCGCGCGGCCGATCCCGCGACCGGCAGACGACGCACCGCATATCCTGCTTGTCGACGACGACCGCCGCATCCGCGATCTGTTGTCGCGCTTCCTTTCCAGCGAAGGCTATCGCGTCACCACCGCGATGAGTGCGAGCGACGCCCGCGCCATCCTCAACGGCCTGCATTTCGACCTGCTCATCCTCGACGTCATGATGCCCGGCGAGACCGGCTTCGAGCTCGCCCGCTTCATCCGCAAATCCTCCAGCGTGCCGATCGTGATGCTGACCGCGCGCCATGAGGCGGAGGCGCGCATCGAGGGCCTGCAGCTCGGCGCCGACGATTATGTCGCCAAGCCGTTCGAGCCGCGCGAGCTTGCGCTGCGCATCGGCAATATCCTGAAGCGCACCGCGCGGCCGCCGAGCGAGGCGCTGGAGCAGGTCGCATTCGGGCCCTATGTCTATCATCTCGCCCGCGGCGAACTGCGCCAGGGCGAGGAGATCGTCCATCTCACCGACCGCGAGCGCGACATGCTGCGGATTCTCGCGGAAAATCCCGGCGAGACCGTGCCGCGCGGCGCCCTGACCGGCAACGGCACCGTCAACGAGCGCGCGGTCGACGTGCAGATCAACCGCCTGCGCCGCAAGATCGAGCACGATCCCGCAAACCCGCTCTATCTGCAGGCCGTCCGCGGCATCGGCTATCGGCTGGTGGCCTCGCCGTAGGGATGATCTTGCCGCGCCGAAACGAGTTCGCAACTACCCCCGTCACCCTGAGGCGCTCGCGAAGCGAGCCTCGAAGGGCGACGGCCCCCGCTGCACCTGCACGGGCCGCTCATCCTTCGAGGCTCGCTCCGCTCGCGCCTCAGGATGACGGGTCGAGATGAGTGCTTGAGGCTAATGTGCAAACCGCCAAGGTCCTGATCCACGCCCCATGAGCACGATCGACACCGGCCTCACCTTCATCCGTCACGCGGCGGGGCGCGTCTCCGCCGCCAACGGCCGGCTGAGCGCGACCTTCCGCGGCTTCATGCCGACCGGGCTCTATGCCCGCGCGCTGCTGATCATGATCGTGCCGATGGTGGTGCTGCAGTCGGTGGTCGCCTTCGTGTTCATGGAGCGGCATTGGAACACGGTGACGCGGCATCTGTCGGCCGCCGTGGTGCAGGACATCGCCGCGCTGATCGACGTCTACAAGGGCTATCCGCAGGACAAGGACCGCGCGCAGCTGCGCCGCATCGCCCAGCAGCGGCTCGGCCTCGTGGTCGATTTCCTTCCCGTCGGCGACATGCCGGCGCCGGGGCCGAAGCCGTTCTTCTCGCTGCTCGACCAATCGCTGTCGGCCCAGATCGGCCGCCAGATCGGCCGCCCGTTCTGGATCGACACGGTCGGCAAGTCCAATCTCGTCGAGATCCGCATCCAGCTCGACGACGCGGTGATGCGGGTGTTCGCGCTGCGCAGCGCCGCCTATGCCTCGAACTCGGAGATCTTCCTGTTCTGGATGGTCGGGACCTCCTCGATCCTGTTGATCGTCGCGGTGCTGTTCCTGCGCAACCAGATCAGGCCGATCCTGCGGCTGGCCGACGCCGCCGAAAGCTTCGGCAAGGGCCGCGAGGCGCCGAACTTCCGGCCGCGCGGCGCGCGCGAGGTGCGGCGCGCCGCGCATGCATTCCTGGAGATGAAGGCGCGCATCGAGCGCACCATCGAGCAGCGCACCGCGATGCTCGCCGGCGTCTCCCACGACCTGCGCACCATCCTCACCCGCTTCAAGCTCGAGCTCGCGCTGCTCGGCGACAGCCCCGAGATCGATGCCATGCGCAAGGACGTCGACGAAATGTCGATGATGCTGGAGGACTACCTCGCCTTTGCCCGCGGCGATTCCGGCGAGCATGCCCAGCCGACCGACATGGCGATGGCGCTGGAGGAGTTGCGCAGCGACGCCGAACGCAACGGCCATTCAGCGACCGTCGCCTTCCACGGCCTGCCCGTGGTGACGGTGAAGCCGGCTTCGTTCAAGCGCTGCCTTGCCAACCTCGTCTCCAATGCGGCGCGGCACGCCAACTCCATCTCCATCACCGGCCACCGCGACCACCGCTATCTCACCATCACCATCGACGACGACGGCCCGGGCATTCCCGCCAACATGCGCGAAGAGGTGTTCAAGCCGTTCCTGCGGCTCGATGATGCGCGCAACCAGGACGAAGGCGGCACGGGCCTCGGGCTTGCGATCGCCCGCGACATCGCCCGCTCCCATGGCGGCGACATCATGCTCGGCGACAGCCCGATGGGCGGCCTGCGCGCCACGGTGCGAGTACCGGTGTAGCTCGTCTTAGCCAAGCTTGCGCATCTAACCCCGTCATCCTGAGGCGCTCGCGAAAGCGAGCCTCGAAGGAGACGGCCCGGATGCAGCAGCGGGGCCGTTCATCCTTCGAGGCCATCGCTTCGCGATGGCGCCTCAGGATGACGGTTCAAAAGGTTCGCGGGCTGCCAGAATGACGGTGATGGTGCGAGCCTCGGCTCAGCCTTCGATGAAGGCCTTCAGTTCGACTTCGGCAAAAGCCCCTTCAGCTTCTCCGCGTCCCTGACGTTGAGCTTGAAGCCGCCGGGCATCACGATGTCACCGGCCTTCTGACCCGGCTTGCAGTCGCCGAGCCACTTCGCCTCGATCCGGGTGGTGAGGTCGCGCAGATTGGTCGGGCCCGCATCGGTGTGCGAGGTGGTCACGACCGTGTAGGCGGAGTTGAAATCGCCCGTTATCTCCGCATGCGCCGTCATGGTGCCGCCGCCGATCGCGCAGACGGAATCGGAGACGTAGCCGGTCGCGGTCTTCTGCAGATCCTGCTTGGAGCAGATCTGCTTTGCCATCGGCGAGACCACGTTGTTCATGTCCTTGTCGGTCGTCGCATCGGTGCAATGCTGCATGGTGAGCTCCGGCAGGCCGCTTCCGTTGCGGGCGATCTTCATCTCCCAGAGGCCGGGCTTGCGCTGCGGCAAATCCTCCGCGAATGCACTCGCGCCGAAGACCAATGCACCCAGGGAAACCGCCAGGCAAACAGCAACAGGCCGCGTCATGAGGCCTCCCAACGCTTCAGGTCCGCCAAAGAAGGATCAGTAGAGCGCCTTTACCGGCCGATCATGGGCACCGTAAGGCACCCAGCGGCAGGCAAAGGAGATATATCCGCCATATTGGGCGTTGACCGCGAGGAATTTCACGACCTTGCCATATTGGGCGCAATGGTCGACCGCGATCTGCCGGGCGTCCGTTTCGGTCGCCACCGAATAGGCGATGATGCCACCGGTATCGTTGCCCTTGACGGGGGGCACCCAGTCGGCCTTCGCGGGCAGGCCGGCGAACACCCCGCAAACGGCAACCAGGCTCGCGGCCACAATCCTTCGCATCACGTGACTCCCTTTCCGAAGCAGCCATATTAGGACGCCTGTCCCCGGCTGAGAAGCCAGCTTGCCTCGGGAAGCGCGGAGTTGCTGCAGAGTGTTGCCGCGCTGCACTTGACCGGGTCCCGCCTTCGCGGCACGGTCGCGCCCTCGACTATCAGCTTCGCCGGGACACGCCATGCGCGACTTCATCGCTTCATTCAAATGCTCGGGATTCAAGGGTCTGGCCGGCGCGACGGCGCTTGCAGCCCTGCTCGGCGTACTCGCTCCCACCCCGTCGGCGCAGGCCGCCAACGGTTTCGAGATGAACTTCTGGCTGTCGGGCCCGAAATATGACGGCCGCGTGGCGCCTTGCGAAAAGGCGCTCGGCACGATCACGAATCAGTTCTGGGACAAGGAAAGCACCTACTGGAATTCCAAGCTGCAGATCACGGGTTATAGCAACATCCACGAGATCGCCTTCCGCCCCTGGCAGTCCGACAACATTCCACGCCGCTATTGCACCGGCAAGGCGCAGACCAACGACGGCAAGATCCACACCGTGAACTTCTCGATCATCGAGGATGGCGGGTTTGCCGGCTATGACCAGGGCGTCGAATGGTGCGTGACCGGGCTCGACCGCGACTGGGCCTACAACCCGGCCTGCCGCGCCGCCGGCCCGTAGGCGGCGAATCACTCCATCCCTGCGAATTGGCATGAGACGTTGCCGGCGCTTGCGCCGGCAATTTGTTCTTGAAATGTTCCCGCCGCCTGCTACGCTCCGCCGCCATGTGTAGGGGAGGTTGCTACGATGTCCTTTTTTGTTCGGATCGGCTTTGTTCTGCTTGGCTGGATGGCGGTGACCGGCGGCCCGGCCGCGGCGCAGGATGCACGGCAGAATGCGCCCGGCGAATTCGATTATTACGTGCTGTCGCTGTCATGGTCGCCCTCCTTCTGCGAGGACGCGGAAGAGCGGGGAAACAGCGGCCGCTCGCAGCAAACCCAATGCGGCGGCCGGCCGTTCTCCTTCGTGGTGCACGGGCTGTGGCCGCAATATGAGCACGGCTATCCCGAATATTGCCAGCGACCCTCGCCGCGGCTCGACCGCAACATCATGGTCTCGATGCTCGACCTGATGCCGGCGCCCGGGCTGATCTACAACGAATGGGACAAGCACGGCACCTGTTCGGGCCTGTCCGAGCGGGCCTATTTCGAGACCGTCCGCAAGGCCCGCGCGGCAGTGAAAATCCCGCCGGAGTTCCTGCAATTGTCGGAAGAGAAGACGGTGGCGCCGTCCGACGTCGAGGACGCGTTCGTGAAGGCCAATCCCGGCCTTTCGGCAGGCGCCGTCGCGGTGACCTGCAACCGGACGCGGCTGTCGGAGGTGCGGGTCTGCCTCAGCAAGGACCTGCAGTTCCGCGACTGCGAGGAAATCGACAAGCGCGCCTGCCGCCGCGACCAGGTCACCATGCCGCCGATGCGGGGCGGCTGAGCCGACGCTCTCACCGTCATTCCGGGGCGCGCCATCAGGCGCGAACCCGGAATCTCGAGCTCGTCGGCGAAGGGCCACAACGCGGCCTGCGCGCGAGAGTCCGGCTTCGATGCCCGCGGATCGCCACGGAATGACGACTGTGACCGCGCCACGTTACTTTCGCCCTGCGATGTCGTAACGCTCGTCCATGAACTACCGCCACGCCTTCCACGCCGGCAACTTTGCCGATGTCGTCAAGCACATCGTGCTGACCCGCATTCTCGTCTACCTGCACGAGAAGCCGTCCGCCTTTCGTGTCATAGACACCCATGCCGGCGCGGGGCTCTACGACCTCACCTCGGAGGACGCGCGCCGCGGCGGCGAATGGCTCACCGGAATAGCCCGCATCCTGCAGGCGCGCTTTTCCGAGCAGGCGCTGGCGCTGCTCAAGCCCTATCTCGACATCGTCAGGGCCTTCAATCCGCCGGGCGAGCTCAACACCTATCCGGGCTCGCCGCTGATCACTCGCGCGCTGCTGCGCCCACAGGACCGCCTCACGGCCTGCGAGGTCGCCGATGTTGCCCGCAAGGACCTGATCGACGCGCTGCGCCGCGATCCCCAGGCCAAGGTGGTCGACATCGACGGCTGGGTGGCGCTACCGGCCTTCGTGCCGCCGAACGAGCGGCGCGGGCTGGTCCTGATCGACCCGCCGTTCGAGGCCAAGGACGAGTTCGAACGACTTGCCGAGCGCTTCGCGACAGCCTTCGTCAAATGGCCGACCGGTATCTACGTGCTCTGGTATCCCGCCAAGAGCCGGCGCGCGGCCGACGAGCTCGCCCAGCATGTGGCGGACATTGCGGCCGCGACCAGGCCGGCCGGTAAATTCATGCGCCTCGAATTCAGCGTCGCGCCGCAGGCGGCGGGAGCAGCGCTTGCCTCCGCCGGGCTCTTGATCGTCAACCCGCCCTTCCCGCTGCCTAACGAGCTCAAGGTGATCCTGCCCGAGCTGGAGAAGCCGCTCGGCCAGGGCGGCGCCGCCCGCTTCAAGCTGGAGGCGCCCAAAGCCTGATCTTTCGAGAATGTGGAAAAGCCGTAGTCAATTTGCGGTGATCCGTATTAAACTATCTTCCTTCGAGACTGGCTTTGCGTCCCGCTTCCGCGAATGGTTGCGGCGGAGTGATGAAGGCCAAAAAAAAGATCCAGGCGATCCGGCTGCGATGCCGGCTCGTTAAGGTGGCCAGCTTTCCGGGAAACGAAAATGTCCGGTCGGGCCGATGCGCGTGATGCGTAGCGGTCGAAAGCAGTGCGGGGGAGGAGTTACCCGATGGCCATGACTGGTACGGTCAAGTTCTTCAATGGAGAACGTGGCTATGGCTTCATCAAGCCGGACGATGGCGGGCGCGATGTGTTCGTTCACATTACCGCGGTCGAGCGTGCAGGATTGAAGGATCTGACCGAAGGACAACGCGTCACTTTCGAAGTTGAACCGGACAAGAAGGGCAAGGGCCCCAAGGCGGTCAACCTGGTGATACAATCCTAGTGTCATTGATTTAGACGACGCGTTTTTTTGAACTCACGAACTGCAGCCCTTTTGGGGATCAGGTTCGAAGCAGTCTTTTGCTTGAAAAACGCCAGAGGAGCTTGCGAACGCGTTCGCAAAAAAATTCCCGACCGTGGAGCCCACGGCCGGGAGTTTGCTGCTGCTCGTTCTTCTTCTTTGATTCCCCGGGCCGTGAACGGCCCGCGCGCGTCCTAGAAGTGATAGTTCACGCCGGCGCGGATGACTCCGAAGTGATAGCCATTGGAGACGCCGGTGATCGCAAACTGGCTCTCCGACAGATCGACATAGAGATATTCGATCTTCGCGGTCCAGTTCGGCACCAGGCCGAATTCGGTGCCGGCGCCGAGCGTCCAGCCGACATTGGTCTGCGATTCCGAAAGGCCAAAGGTCTCGGCGCGCAATTCGCCGAACGCAAGACCGCCGGTGCCGTAGAACAGGATGTTGTTGAAGGCGTAGCCGACCCGGCCGCGCACCGTGCCGAACCACGGGTTGGAGAATTTCCAGGATGCAAACGTGTCGCTTGCCCCGGTCAGTTCGAGATCGCCCTCGATGCCGAACACCCAGGCGCCGCTCTGGAAGTTGTAGCCGCCCTGGACGCCGCCGGCGACGCCGGAGGGCTTTGTCGGGTTATTGGTGACCGACCCCCATTCATAACCGAGATTGCCGCCGAGATACGGGCCGGCCCAGCTGAACGCATTGAGCGGCTGGTTCACCGTATAGGGCTGGCTATAGGGCAGATCGGCAGCATCAGCCGCTTGAACCATGCCCGCCAGCGTCAGCGCGGCGGCGCCCACAGCGAACCTTTTCATTGTACTCTCCAACGCAACACCCACGACGACAGGTTCGAGGAGAGCGCCCGGGAGGGCAGGCCCACGAACCGCGTGGTTACGAAAGTCCAGTGCTTTTCGCGAAGATTTATCGAGACTTTTAAGTTAAAGCCTTGTTAAGCGCCGTTACCGGCCGATCAGCATTCTTAACAACGTCCTAACCGCGCAGGCGGTGGGCCTTGGCCGGCCCGCAAGGCGTCCGTCCGGCGGCCCGGACCCGCGATGGAGCACGATCTTTCGAAGCAGCCGGCCCCCATGTTTTCCGGATCGTGCTCTCCCGCTTTCCACCGGAAAGCGTCCGGGCAACTTCAAATCGGCCGCGTCAGCCCTTAAATTCGAGCCCATGACCACCCACAAGAGCGATCACGCCAGGATGCCCGCCCCGGAAGGGGAGCCGGGCCCGGCCCAGGCACGGACCGGTTCCGCGGTCGATCTGCCGGCCGAGGCGCTGTCTCCACCGGATCTCGATCCCGAGACCTCCCCTGCCGAGGAGGACGACGAGGCGCGCCTGCCGGAACTGTCCGAGGAAAGCCTGGAAGCCGTCGCCGAGGGCACGTTGTCGGCCGGCCATGCCGCGATCGAAAAAGCGGTACGGCACGCGCCGACCTCGCCCGGCGTCTATCGCATGCTCAATGCCGCCAATGACGTGCTCTATGTCGGCAAGGCGAAAAACGTCCGCAAGCGCCTCTCCTCCTATGCCCGCGTCAACGCGCCGCTGCCGGCGCGCATCCTGCGCATGATCGCGGCAACCGTGTCGGTCGAGATCGTCTCGACCACCACCGAGACCGAGGCGCTGCTGCTCGAGGCCAACCTGATCAAGCAGCTGCGCCCGCGCTTCAACGTGCAGCTGCGCGACGACAAGTCGTTCCCCTACATCCTGATCACCGGCGACCATTGGGCGCCGCAGATCCTCAAGCATCGCGGCGCGCAGAGCCGGCCCGGCCGCTATTTCGGGCCGTTCGCGTCCGCCGGCGCCGTCAACCGCACCATCACGGCGCTGCAGCGCGCATTCCTGATCCGCTCCTGCACGGATTCCTTTTTCGAAAGCCGCACCCGTCCCTGCCTGCTCTACCAGATCAAGCGCTGCGCCGGCCCGTGCACCGGCGAGATCGACTTCGGCGGCTACGGCAAGCTCGTCGGCGAAGCGACCGACTTCCTGTCCGGCCGCAGCCATCTGGTGAAACAGGAACTGGCCAGGCAGATGGAGCATGCCTCCAGCGAGCTGGAATTCGAGACTGCGGCGCTCTATCGCGACCGCCTCGCGGCGCTGTCGGCGATCCAGTCGCAGCAGGGCATCAATCCGCGCACCGTGGAAGAGGCCGACGTGTTCGCCATCCACCAGGAGGGCGGCTATTCCTGCGTCGAGGTGTTCTTCTTCCGCACCGGGCAGAACTGGGGCAACCGCGCCTATTTCCCGCGCGCGGAGAAGTCGTTCACGCCGGAGGAGGTTTTGTCGTCGTTCCTCGCACAGTTCTACGACGACAAGCCGCCGCCAAGGCTGGTCCTGCTGTCGCACGAGATCGAGGAAGGCGAGCTCCTTGCCGACGCGCTCGCGGTCAAGGCCGGGCACAAGGTCGAGGTCTCCGTGCCCAAGCGCGGCGAGAAGAAGGAGCTCGTCGCGCATGCCTTGACCAATGCGCGCGAGGCGCTGGGGCGCAAGCTCGCCGACACGTCGACGCAGGGACGGCTGTTGCAGGGACTGGCCGCCTCGCTGGCGCTGCCGAAGGCGCCGCGGCGGATCGAGGTCTATGACAACAGCCACATCCAGGGCACCAACGCGGTCGGCGCCATGATCGTGGCCGGGCCCGACGGCTTTGTGAAAAACCAGTATCGCAAGTTCAACATCAAGTCCGAAGGGCTCACGCCCGGCGACGACTATGCGATGATGCGCGAGGTGCTGCAGCGGCGCTTCAAGCGCCTGGTCGCGGCGAACGAGGATGAGGCGGCAAAGGTCAAGGAGGCCGCCGGGCAATCGGACAAGGACGACGACGCCTTCCCGCAATGGCCCGACCTCGTCATCATCGACGGCGGCCGCGGCCAGCTCAATGCGGCCAAGGAGATTCTGGACGGCCTCGGGGTGACCCAGGTCTGCCTGCTCGGGGTGGCCAAGGGCCCGGACCGCGACGCCGGCCGCGAGACCCTCTTCATCCCCGGCCGCGAAGCCATCAAGCTCGAGCCGCGCGACCCCGTGCTGTATTTCATCCAGCGGCTGCGCGACGAGGCGCACCGCTTTGTGATCGGCTCGCACCGCAAGCTGCGCAAGAAGGATATCCGCGAGGCCGGCTTGCAGGAGATCCCCGGGATCGGGCCCTCGCGCAAGCGGGCCCTGCTGCTGCATTTCGGGACATTGAAGGAGATCGAGCGGGCGTCGATTGCGGACCTGGGTAAGGTTCCAGGCGTCAGCGCCGAAAGTGCAAGGAAGATTTTCGAGTTTTTCCACGCCCAGCCGGGCTAAAACAGTGTGGATTCACACAGGCGTCGTCGTCGCCGGGCCATCTGAATGGCCGGTTGACCTCGGGACCTGAGGGGTATTGGTAGAGGTATGAACATCGCAACGACACGAGGGACCAACAGAAGCTCATTGTCCCTCCCGAACATCCTGACCTATGGCCGGATCGCCGCGATCCCGGTGGTGGTCGGCTGCATCTACTGGGAGTCGATCCTGGACGGCCCCCTGTGGTTGCGCTGGGTGTCCGTCGCCGTCTTCATCGCCGCGGGAATCAGCGACTATCTGGACGGCTATTATGCGCGAGCCTGGAACCAGTCATCGGCCTTCGGCCGCATGCTCGATCCGATCGCCGACAAGCTCCTGGTCGCCTCCTGTCTATTGATGCTGGCCGCCGACCAGATCATCCACGGCTGGTCGCTGTGGGCGGCGATCATCATTCTCTGCCGCGAGATCCTGGTCTCGGGCCTGCGCGAATATCTGGCGGCCTTGCGGGTCAGCGTTCCCGTCACCAAGCTCGCGAAATGGAAGACCACCATTCAGCTGGTGGCGATCGGGTTCCTGCTCGCCGGCGAAGCCGGCGACCTCGCGGTCTCCGCGATCTCCACCGAGATCGGCCCGCTCGTGACCGAGATCGGGCTGGCCTTGTTGTGGACCTCGGCGCTGATCACGATCTACACCGGCTACGACTACTTCCGTGCCGGCATCCATCACCTCATCAGGGAGGATGAGGGATGAAGGTGAAATATTTCGCCTGGGTGCGCGAGCGCATCGGCAAGGCGGAGGAGACCATCGAGCCGCCTTCGAGCGTGCGCACCGTCGACGATCTCATCGCTTGGCTGACGAACCGCGGCGAAGGCTACGCCTATGCTTTCGAGAAGCCGAAGGTGATCCGCGCCGCCATCGACCACACCCATGTCAGGCAGGACGCGGTGATAGCGGGCGCCCGCGAGATCGCCTTCTTCCCGCCGATGACCGGCGGCTGATGCAAATGAGGCGCGCGCAGCAGCGAAGGTTCACCTCTCCCAACGGGAGAGGTCGGATCGCATCGCCAGATGCGATCCGGGTGAGGGGTTACGGTCCATCGAGGACACTGCGGCCCCTCACCCGGCGCTGCGCGCCGACCTCTCCCCGCTGGGGAGAGGTGAAGAGCGTCGGCGGCGCGACCGTCTCAACCGAGGCGTATCTCCGATGACCAGCGTGACCATCCGCATCCAGGAAGCCGATTTCGACATCGCGCGCGAGAGCGCGCTGTTGAGGCAGGGGCGCACCGATATCGGCGCGGTGGTGAGCTTCTCCGGCATCTGCCGCGGCAATGACGGCGACGGCATCGCCGCGCTGACGCTGGAGCATTATCCGGGCATGGCCGAGGCCGAGATCGCGCGGCATGTGGAAGAGGCGACATCGCGCTGGCCGCTGTTCGGCGTCACCGTGATTCACCGGGTCGGCCGCATCGAACCGGGACAGAACATCGTGCTGGTGCTGACGACGTCGGCGCATCGCGAGGCGGCGTTTCATGCGGCGGAGTTCCTGATGGATTACCTGAAGACCAGCGCGCCGTTCTGGAAGCGCGAGGAGACGCCTGAAGGCGACAACTGGGTCGAGGCCCGCGCGCATGACGACGCCGCCGCGGCACGCTGGACCAGATCCTGATGGACAAGCGAGCCAGGCCTGCCGCCAAGCGCGCGGGCGCGCGATCGGGCGTCCCGAAAATCGGCAGCGGCGAGTTGCTCACGCTGCTTGATTTTCTCCGTTTCGCCGTCAGTCGCTTCAACGAAGCAGGACTTGTCTTCGCCCACGGCACCACCGATCCGGTCGCCGAAGCCGCGTTCCTGATCTCGGAGGCGCTGCATCTGCATCCCGACCAGTTCGAGAGCTTTGCGAGCGCCCGCCTCGCCGTCTTCGAAGCGAAAAAGGTCCTCGACCTGATCGAGCAGCGCGTGCGCACGCGAAAACCCGCCGCCTATCTCGTCAACAAGATCTACATGCGCGGCCTCCCGTTTTACGTCGACGAGCGCGTGATCGTGCCGCGCTCCTATATCGGCGAAATCCTCGACACGCATTTCAGAGGCGGCGACGACGGCGATCCTGCGCTGCTCGGCGACCCCTTCGAGGTCGAGCGCGTGCTCGACCTCTGCACCGGGTCCGGCTGCCTTGCCATCCTCGCCGCACGGCATTTTCCCAATGCGCAGGTCGATGCGGTGGATGTTTCCAGGGACGCGCTCGCGGTCGCCGCGCGCAACGTGGCCGAGCACGGGCTCGAAGACCGCGTGAAGCTCTATCGCGGCGACCTGTTCGCGCCGCTGCACGGTTCGACCTACGACCTCATCATCTCCAATCCGCCCTATGTCGATGCCGAGGGCATGGCCTCGCTGCCGCCGGAATGCCGCGCCGAGCCGAAACTCGCCTTCGACGGCGGTGCCGACGGCCTCGACCTCGTGCGTCGCATCCTGCAGGAGGCGCCGGCGCACCTGATGCCGCAGGGCGGCCTGTTGTGCGAGATCGGCCGCGGCCGGGACAATCTCGAGGCCGCCTTTCCGCACTTGCCGCTGCTGTGGCTCGACAGCGAGGATTCCGAAGGCGAGGTGTTCTGGATCGCGGCTGCAGACCTCGTCTGAGAGCTGCGCGGAAATAGCAGCGCTTCCGCGGTTTTCGTCGCCTCCGGAAGCTGATAGCCTGCGGGATAACCAACCGGTTCAATTCCGAAATCGAAGGAGGCCTCCATGCTCGACAAGAGCCCCCGCGCCAATACCGTCAACGTGCCCAACGATCTGTCCGCGCACTGGATGCCTTTCACGGCCAACCGGGCCTTCAAGAAGCAGCCGCGCCTGCTCGCCGGCGCCAAGGACATGCACTACATCACGGCCGACGGCCGCAACATCATCGACGCGGCCTCCGGCATGTGGTGCACCAATGCCGGCCACGGCCGCACCCAGATCTCGTCCGCGATCGCCAAGATGGCCGAGACGCTGGATTACGCGCCGCCGTTCCAGTTCGGCATTCCGCAGGCCTTCGAGCTCGCAAGCCGCATCGCCGAGCTCGCACCCGACGGGCTCGACCATGTGTTCTTCTGCAATTCCGGCTCGGAGGCCGCCGACACCGCGCTGAAGATCGCGCTGGCCTATCACCAGATCAACGGCCAGGGCTCCCGCACCCGCCTGATCGGCCGCGTGCGCGGCTATCACGGCGTCGGCTTCGGCGGCACCGCGGTCGGCGGCATCGTCAACAACCGCAAGATCTTCGGCTCGCTGCTCGCGGGCGTCGATCATCTGCCCGCGACCTACGATCGCGAGAAGCAGGCCTTCAGCAAGGGCGAGCCGGACTACGGCGCGCATTTCGCCGATGAGCTGGAGAATCTCGTCAATCTGCACGGCGCCAACACCATTGCCGCCGTGATCGTCGAGCCGATGGCGGGATCGACCGGCGTCATCCCCGCGCCGAAGGGCTATCTGAAGCGGCTGCGCGAGATCACCCAGAAGCACGGCATTCTCCTGATCTTCGACGAGGTCATCACCGGCTACGGCCGGCTCGGCTATGCCTTCGCTGCCGAGCGCTATGGCGTGCTGCCGGACATGCTGACCTTCGCCAAGGGCATCACCAATGGTGCAGCGCCGATGGGCGGCGTGCTGGTGCGCGACACCATCCATGACGCTTTCATGAGCGGGCCCGAGCACATGGTGGAGTTGACCCACGGTTACACGTATTCCGCGCACCCGCTGGCCTGCGCCGCGGGCTTGGCCACGCTCGACATCTATCGCGACGAAAAGCTGTTCGAGCGCGCGCGGAGCCTCGAGCCGACATTCGCCGACGCGGTGATGACGCTGAAGGGCCTGCCCAACGTGGTCGACATCCGCACCGTGGGCCTGACCGCCGGCATCGACCTCGCCCCGCGCGCGCCCGACATGGTCGGCAAGCGCGGCTACGATGCCATGGTCTCGGCGTTCCACGACAACGACCTGATGCTGCGCATTGCCGGCGACACGCTGGCGCTGACCCCGCCGCTGATCATCAGCGAGGACCAGATCGGCGAGGTCATGGACAAGGTCGGCAAGGTGATTCGCGCGGTGGCGTAGGTTTCTGTTTGTTTCCGGCCCCCCGCGCGCCTCGTCCCGCGGGGGCATACTATCCACCGTCACCCTGAGGTGCCGCCGCAAAGCGGCGGCCTCGAAGGGCGACGGCCCGGCTGCAGAAGCGGGGCCGTTCATCCTTCGAGGCCTGCGCTTGCGCTCCGGCGCCTCAGGATGACGGTCCGAAACTGATCGCTGCGTTACACCAGTCAGCCAGTTCCCCGGTGTTGCAGAATCGCTAGCATCTCGAATCAAACTTGGTGCTAAGGTTGTGCTGCTTCGAGGAGCGTCGCGCGCAACATGATCCGTATTTCTACGATCTTCATCGCCATCTGCATGGTGCTGGTTTCGGCATCGCTTGGCCTTGTTCTCTATTCGATGGCCGGCATCAGCGGATCGGAGTCGGCGATCGTGGCGCTGACCGCGCTGACCTTCCTGATTCTCTACAATGCGGTTTCGATGCGACTGCGCGACCGCACCGATGTCGGAACCCAGATCGCCGACCTGTCGCGCGGCACCGCCGACCTTGCCCGCCAGCTCGCCGAATTCGGCCGCCGGCTGTCAGCGGCCGAAGCCAGGATCTCGTCCACCAATGCCGCCGGCGCCGACCGCATGCAGGCCGTGATCGGCGAGATCAACGAGCTCGGCGTGCTGGTGAAACAGCTTGCCGCTTCGGTCGCGAGCCATGAGGACCTGCTCGGCGAGGCTCCGATCCAGCTGGCCCAGCCTGTGGCGCCGCCGCCCGCGGCCCCGCAGCCCATGGCTCCCCAGCCTGCGAAGGTCGAGGCGGCCGAGCCGCCGCCCGCAAGGCCGCAAGCCATCGTCGAGAAGCCGCAGACCTTTGCCGACAGGCCGCAGGCGCCTGTCGAGAAGGCCGCCGCGGCCATCCCGCCGGCAGCCAAGGACACGCCCGGCAACCGCAGCCAGTCGCAGGTCCTCAACGCACTGCGCAACGCCGTCGACGAGAACCGGCTCGACGTCTATCTGCAGCCGATGGTGACGCTGCCCCAGCGCAAGGTGCGCTTCTATGAAGCCGTGACGCGGCTGCGCGACGAGCGTGACCAGGTTCTTCCCGCCGAGGATTTCATCGGGGTGGCGGAAGCCGCCGGCCTGATCAGCCGCGTCGATCACATGGTGATGCTGCGCTGCGTGCAGGTGCTGCGCCGCCTGATGGTGCGCAACAAGGATGTCGGCGTGTTCTGCAACATCGCCGCCGCGACGCTTGCCAATCCCGCGGCGTTCTCGCAGTGCCTCGACTTCCTGGAAGCCAACCGGGCGCTGGCCCCCTCCTTCATCCTGGAATTCAAGCAGTCGACGTTCCGCAAGCTCGGCCCCACCGAGATCGAGCATCTGGCGGCGCTGGCGCAACGCGGCTATCGCTTCTCGATGGACCATGTGACCGATCTGAGAATCGAGCCCCGGGAGCTGGCCGACCGCGGCGTCCGCTATATCAAGGTGCCGGCGGCGCTGCTGCTCGATCCGAAGCAGAGTGCGGCATCCGACATTCATCCGACCGACCTCTCGGACCTGCTCGGCCGGTTCGGCATCGACCTGATCGCCGAGCGCATCGAGGGCGAACGCGCGGTGGTCGACCTGCTCGACTACGATGTCCGCTTCGGCCAGGGCTTCCTGTTCGCCCCACCCCGCCCGGTGCGCCCCGAAGGCTCCGGCGCGCCCTCTTCCGGAGGCGCCGGCGAGGGCGAGATCAGGACCGAGCTCGGCGGCGCCGGCAAGCCGGGCGGCATCGAAGCCGTCGCCACCGAGCCACCGCCGCCGCGCATGACCGGCAACGCCGCGCTGGTGCGCCGCGCCGCCGGTCCGGCGGCTTAGCCTCGCATCATGACCGCTCTGCGCTTCGTCGAGCGTCTGCGCGACGTCACCGATGGCGTCGATGTCGTGCTGTCCGACATCTGGGGCGTGGTTCATAACGGGCTGGAGGCTTTTCCCGAGGCCTGCGAGGCGCTGCACAACCATCGCAGGCGCGGCGGCACCGTCATCCTGATCACCAATGCGCCGCGCCCGGCGGATTCGGTGCAGCGGCAATTGCGCAAGCTGCACGTCGCCGACGAAACCTATGACGCCATCGTCTCATCGGGCGACCTGACCCGGCACTATGTCGCCAGCCATCCCGGTCGCAAGCTCTTCTGGCTGGGACCGGAGCGCGACAACTCGATCTACCGGGGGCTCGATGCCGTGCTGTCGCCGCTGGAAGAGGCCGATTACCTCATCTGCACCGGCCTGCTCGACGACGAGACCGAGACGGCCGAGGACTACCGGCCGATGATGCTGAAGGCGCGCGAGCGCAATCTGCCCTTCATCTGCGCCAATCCCGACATCGTGGTCGAGCGTGGCGACCGGCTGATCTACTGCGCCGGCGCAATCGCCGAGCTCTACCGCGAGCTCGGCGGCGAGGTCATTTTCTACGGCAAGCCGCACCGGCCGATCTATGAACGCGCCATGGAGTTGGCCGCCGAGCAGCGGAAAGGCGAGCTGGTGTCACGCCAGCGGGTGCTGGCGATCGGCGATTCCGTCCGCACCGACCTCGCCGGCGCGCTCGGTTTCGGCATCGACTGCCTGTTCGTCACCCGCGGCATCCATTCGGAGGAATTCGAGGGCATCGACCAGCTCGACCCCGCCTCGGTGAAGGAGCTGTTCGGCCATCCGCCAAGGGCGCTGATCCGGGAATTGCGGTGGTAATTCTCCCTCGCCCCGCCCTTGCGGGGAGAGGGGCTGGTCCCGCAAATTCGGAAGCAGAGGAAGGCGCGGTGAGTCCCCCTCACCCGGATTGCATCTTTCGATGCAATCCGACCTCTCCCCGCAAGCGGGGCGAGGTCAGAAGGAGCGCCCTCAGGTCGAGGCCATGTCCGGGAAGACCGCCTCGATCTTGGTCTTCAGCGTGGCCGCATTGAAGGGCTTCACGATGTAATTGTTCACGCCGGCCTTCTTGGCCGCGATCACGTTCTCGGTCTTGGATTCGGCGGTGATCATGATGAACGGCGTGGTCGCGAGGTTCGGATCGGCGCGGACTTCGCGCAGCAGGTCGTAGCCGGTCATCGGCTCCATGTTCCAGTCCGAGATCACCAGACCGTACTTCTTGCTACGCATCTTGTTGAGCGCCGCCGAGCCGTCGCTGGCGTCGTCGATATTCTCGAATCCAAGCTGCTTGAGAAGATTCCGGATGATACGGATCATGGTGCTGTAGTCGTCCACGACCAGCACTGACATCGACAAATCAACCGCCATCTTGACTCCCCCACGCGAACTATGTCGACAGATCAAAAACCAGGCTGCCCGGAGCTTCTGCCGCCGCTGCAGTGTCCCAAGCACTAGCATCAGGCCTTAAACAGCGCGTTAACTCACCCAGGGTCGAACATGCCGGGTCCGCAACGAGAGGTAGGCAAAACGGCGCGACTTGACTTTCGGTAGGCCTCCAAGCCACGGTCCGGCCGCTTCAACAAGCCGCAAATCGCACCCAAATTGATCCCGAAATGACCGCTGCCTTTACCGTTATCCGCGACGACACGCCGGCATCCGCTCTTCCCTCGGGGGCCGTGGTCGCCATGGGCAATTTCGATGGCGTCCATCTCGGCCACAGGGCGGTAATCGGCGCGGCCATGGAAATGGGCCGCTCCCACGGCCGTCCGGCCTTTGCCGTGACCTTCGAGCCGCATCCGCGGCGCTATTTCAGCCCCAACACCCCCCAGTTCCGCCTGACCGACGAGACCGCCAAGCTGAGGCTGCTGGCCGGCACGGGGCTGGCCGGGGCGGTGGTCATGACCTTCAACAAGACGAGGGCCGAGACCTCGGCGCAAGACTTTATTCACCACGATCTCATCGAGCGGCTCGGCGTCTCCGGGATTGCGGTCGGCTACGACTTCCATTTCGGCAAGGGCCGGGTCGGCTCGCCGAGTCTTCTGGTCTCCGAGGCGCCCCGGCTCGGCATCGAGGTCGACGTGCAGCCCCATGTCGACATCGCGGAGCGGCCGGTTTCATCCTCCGCCATCCGCATGGCGCTGGCCGAGGGCCAGATCGGCGATGCCACCACCATGCTGGGAGGCCCCTGGTTCATCAATGGCGAGGTGATCCATGGCGAAAAGCGCGGCCGCGACCTCGGCTATCCCACCGCCAACATCCGGCTCGACGCCAGTTGCGGCCTCAAGCACGGCATCTATGCGGTGCGGGTCGGCCGCGGCAAGGACCGGATCGACGGGGTGGCGAGCTTCGGGCGCCGGCCGACCTTCGACAATGGCGCGCCGCTGCTCGAGGTTTTCCTGTTCGATTTCAAGGGCGACCTCTATGGCGAGCGGCTCGACGTCGCTTTCATCGGCTTCATCCGGGAAGAACTGAAGTTTTCCAGCATCGAGGCCCTGATCCATCGGATGGACGCGGATTCCGCGACCGCCAGGGCACAGCTCGCCGCAGCGCCGCAGGCGTTCCCGAGGCTCGGGGACATCGGCGGACGGTGACCAGGCTTTGCGATTTCCTCGGCCGGCTGCTATGGAGGGCGCATGTTTGCGCGGCGCATCATAATCGGCATTAGCGGCCCGGCTTCCGCCTGAGCTAACGGCTCGGCGCAAGACCGGGTTCTTTCCTGTCCGCCCGCTTCCTGAAAGCGTTTTCGCGCCCCTTCCGAGCCAAAGCCCGTGTCCAGAAACATGTCCGAAAAGCCGCAAAAGTCCGACGCCAAAGACTATTCCAAGACCCTTTACCTGCCGCAGACCGAATTCCCGATGCGCGCCGGCCTGCCCCAGCGCGAGCCGGAGATCATGGCCCGCTGGAACGAGATCGGCCTCTATGGACGGCTGCGCGACCAGGCCAGGGGGCGAACCAAATTCGTCCTGCATGACGGCCCGCCCTATGCGAACGGCAACATCCATATCGGCACGGCGCTGAACAAGATCCTCAAGGATCTCGTCACCAAGAGCCAGCAGATGCTGGGCTTCGATTCCAACTACGTCCCGGGCTGGGACTGCCACGGCCTGCCGATCGAATGGAAGGTCGAGGAGGAGAATTACCGCGCCAAGGGCAGGCAGAAGCCCGATTTTCGCGACTCCGCCGCCATGGTGGCGTTCCGCAGGGAATGCCGCGCCTATGCCACGCACTGGCTCAACGTGCAGCGCGAGGAGTTCAAGCGGCTCGGCGTCATCGGCGACTGGGATCATCCCTACGCCACCATGAGCTATCCCGCCGAAGCCCAGATCGCGCGCGAGCTGATGAAGTTCGCCGCCAACGGCACGCTGTATCGCGGCTCCAAGCCCGTGATGTGGAGCGTGGTCGAGAAGACCGCGCTCGCCGAAGCCGAGGTGGAATATGAGGACTACACCTCCGATACGGTGTGGGTGAAGTTTCCGGTCACCTCGCCCGCGCACGGCGCGCTCGCGCAAGCGAGCGTGGTGATCTGGACCACCACGCCGTGGACGCTGCCCGGCAACCGCGCCATCGCCTTCTCGCCCAAGATCGCCTACGGCCTCTACAAGGTGACCGAGGCGCCGGCGGACAATTGGGCCAAGCAAGGCGATCTCCTGATCCTCGCCGATGCGCTCGCCGAGGACGTCTTCAAGCAGGCGAGGGTCACGTCATACGAGAAGGTGCGCGACATCCCCGGCGACACGCTGGATGCGGTCGAATGCGCCCATCCGCTCAAGGGTCTCGCCGGCGGCTATGAGTTCACCGTGCCGCTGCTGGCGGGCGACCATGTCACCGACGACACCGGCACCGGCTTCGTGCACACCGCACCCAGCCATGGCCGCGAAGACTTCGACGTCTGGATGGCGAACGGGCGCGAGCTCGCGGCGCGCGGCATCAACACCGCGATCCCCTACACGGTCGATGAGAACGGCGCCTTCACAGAGCAAGCGCCGGGCTTCACGGGCAAGCGCGTCATCAACGACAAGGGCGAGAAGGGCGACGCCAACGAGGCGGTGATCAAGGCGCTGATCGAGGCCGGCAAGCTGCTCGCCCGCGGCCGCCTGAAGCATCAATATCCGCATTCCTGGCGCTCCAAGAAGCCGGTGATCTTCCGCAACACGCCGCAATGGTTCATCGCGATGGACAAGGCCTTCTCCTTACCTCTCCCCAGTGGGGAGAGGTCGGCCGCGCAGCGGCCGGGTGAGGGGGATGCCGCGAGCGCTACAGGTCGTTTCGTAGGACGGTCGCGCACGCTGGATAGAGCCCCCTCACCCGACGCTCTCGCTGCCGCTCGAGCGTCGACCTCTCCCCAACGGGGAGAGGTGAAGGAGTCCGGCGATACCTTGCGCGCCCGCGCGCTGCAGGCGATCTCGGTGACGCAATGGGTGCCGCCGTCGGGGCAGAACCGCATCACCGGCATGATCGAGGCGCGGCCCGACTGGGTGATCTCGCGCCAGCGCGCCTGGGGCGTGCCGATCGCGGTGTTCGTGCGCGAAGCGGGCGACGGCTCCGCCGAGATCCTGCAGGACGAGGCGGTGAACAAGCGCATTGCGGACGCCTTCGAGCAGGAAGGCGCCGACGCCTGGTATGCCGAGGGCGCGCGCGAGCGCTTCCTGGGCAGCCGCGCCAACGAGAATTGGCAGAAGGTCGACGACATCCTCGACGTCTGGTTCGATTCCGGCTCGACGCATGCGTTCGTGCTGGAGGACCCCGTGCATTTCCCGGGGCTCGCCGGCATCAGGCGCAAGGCCGATGGCGGCAACGACACCGTCATGTATCTGGAGGGAAGCGACCAGCATCGCGGCTGGTTCCACTCCTCGCTGCTCGAGAGCTGCGGCACCCGCGGCCGCGCGCCCTACGACATCGTCCTGACCCACGGCTTCACCCAGGACGAGCACGGCCGCAAGATGTCGAAATCGCTCGGCAATACCATCGAGCCGCAGGCGGTGATCAAGCAGTCGGGTGCCGATATCCTGCGCCTCTGGGTCGCGGCCTGCGACTACACCGACGACCAGCGCATCGGCCCGGAGATCCTGAAGAACACGGTCGAGACCTACCGCAAGCTGCGCAACACCATCCGCTGGATGCTGGGCTCGCTGCATCATCTCAAGGCGGGCGAGGAGATCGCGGTCGCCGACATGCCCGAGCTCGAGCGCTACATGCTGCATGAGCTCTCCCTGCGCGCGACCGCGGTGCAGAAGGCCTATGAAGCGTTCGACTACAAGACGGTGGTTGCGACGCTGTCCGCCTTCATGAACACCGAGTTGTCGGCGTTCTATTTCGACATCCGCAAGGACACGCTGTACTGCGATCCGCCCTCCTCGATCGCGCGAAAGTCCGCGCTCACCACCATCGACATCATCTGCGATGCGGTGCTGAAATGGCTGGCGCCGATCCTGAGCTTCACCTGCGACGAAGCCTGGCAGCAGTACCGCCCCGAAGGCGCGGCGTCGGTGCATTTGACGACGTTCCCGCATGGCCTGGAAGGTTTCCGCAACGACGCGCTTGCGGCCAAATGGGCTGCCATCCGCGACGTCAGGCGCGTCGTCACCGGCGCGCTCGAGCTCGAGCGCGCGGCAAAGAAGATCGGCTCGTCGCTGGAAGCCTCGCCCGTGATCCATGTCGCCGATCGCAAGCTGCTCGGCACCCTGTTCGACATCGATCTGGGCGAAGTCTGCATCACCTCGAACTACGAGGTGCAGGAGGGCGAGGCGCCCGAGGGGGCGTTCCGCCTCAACGACGTGCCTGGCATTGCCGTGGTGGTCGAGAAGGCGGTCGGCACCAAATGCGCCCGCTCCTGGAAGATCCTGCCCACGGTCGGCGAGGACCCCGACTATCCCGACGTCTCCCCGCGCGACGCCAAGGCGCTGCGCGAGTGGAAGGCGCTGGGGGTGACGCCTTGAGGTCACCGCTCCGCGCCGGCCTGATCGCTGCCGTCATCACCCTGGTCGCCGACCAGGCCTCGAAGCTGTGGCTGCTCGACGTGTTCGACCTGGCCCATCGCGGCACGGTCAGCGTGACGCCGTTCTTCGACCTGGTGCTGGCCTGGAACATCGGGATCAGCTTCGGCTGGCTGCAGGATGACAGCACGCTCGTCCAGCTCGGCCTGATGGCGGTCAAGGTGGTCGCCGTGATTGCGCTTGCGGTCTGGATGGCGCGGTCGCGGACGTGGCTTGCGACAATTGCGCTCGGCATGATCATCGGCGGCGCGATCGGCAATGCCATCGACCGCCTCACCTATGGCGCGGTGGTCGATTTCGCCCTCTTGCACCTCGAAATCGCGGGAAAAACCTTCAATTGGTACGTCTTTAACCTCGCCGACGTCGCCATCGTTGCCGGGGTCATAGGCCTGTTATATGATTCCCTTCTGGGGATACCCGCCGCAAAAGCGCCCTGATCCCGGCCGATACGGCCGGAAGAGCGGTCGTTTTGTCTTGCGGGGCGGAATGCCCCTTAAGCCGCCGAACCCGCAACTTTGGACAGGTAGAGCAATGCGCAAAACCGAAGCCTCTGGCTGGATGGCGAAGACCTCGTCGATCGCGCTCATGCGCACGATGCGGCTTTCCGCAGTCGCCCTTGGTATCGGGCTTCTGGTCGCCTCCGGCGCCGCGCGCGCCCAGGATGACGACGAGGACGACAAGACCTTCGAGGAAAAGATCATCGAAGGCGTGATGCACGGCATCGGCGCCACCAACATGGAAAACAGCGGCATCGACTACCGCGAGCGTTCGCCGCTGGTGGTGCCGCCCAAGCTCGACCTGCCGCCGCCGGCCGTCGCCAAGCAGGAAGCCGCCGTGCCGAACTGGCCGAAGGATCCCGACGATGCGCGCCGCAAGGCGGCGATCGAAAAGCGCAAGAAGGACAAGAAGGACACCCGCGACGCGGTCGCGGTTCAGCGTGATCAAACCCGTCCGCTGTCGCCGAGCGAGCTCAATGTCGCGCGGACCACCCCGACCAGCGGCGCCGACAATCATTCCTCCGATTCGGAGGCGCCCGGCACCACCAACAGCAATCCGCTGAGCCCGTCCCAGCTCGGCTTCGATGGGCGCTTCTCCAACTTGTTCGGCGGCAGCAAGACCGAGGCCGTGCCGTTCAAGGGCGAGCCGACGCGGGAATCGCTGACCGAGCCGCCGCCCGGCTACCAGACGCCGTCGCCGAATTTCGTCTACGGCACCGGCAAGCAGATGGAATCCTTGAACAAGGATTACAATCCTGCGCAAGGCAAGTATGGCGACACCCAGTAGCCGCGGCTGTCCCGGAGCGTGATGAGCTCTCCGCGAAAATCGTTACCCTCGGCGTCTTTGCGTAAGCATGATCGCGTGCGAGCGGCGTTCTTTGGCCGCGCGGGACGACCGGACCCGACTTCCGGATGGCGTATCAGACTTCGTGACGCGAAAGCGTCGGTCGCACCCGCAAATGAGGTGCTTTGACCCGAACGGCGACGTTCGGGCTTTTTGCATAGGTCAGGATGCCCGCAGCTCGGCTCAAAGCCACCCTCCTCGCACTCGTCCTGTTCACCTCGGGCGCTTCGGCAGCACAAGTCAGCCCGACCCAAGCCAATCCGACCCAACTCAGTCAGACCCAAGCCAGTCAGACACAAGACAGTCAGACCTCGGGTCCACCTGCGACCTTCACCCTCGATAACGGCCTGCAGGTCGTGGTGATCCAGGATCACCGCACCCCCGTCGTCACCGAGATGATCTGGTACAAGGTCGGCTCCGCCGACGAGACGCCCGGCAAGTCGGGGCTGGCGCATTTCCTCGAACATCTGATGTTCAAGGGCACCGCGAAGCACCCGGAAGGCGAGTTCTCCAAGACCGTGCTGCGCATCGGCGGCAACGAGAACGCCTTCACCTCCTACGACTATACCGGCTTCTTCCAGCGCGTGCCGCGCGAGCAGCTGCCCAGGATGATGGAGTTCGAGGCCGATCGCATGACGGGCCTGATCCTCAAGGACGAGAACGTGCTGCCCGAGCGCGACGTGGTGCTCGAGGAATACAACATGCGGGTCGCCAACAATCCGGATGCGCGGCTGACCGAGCAGATCATGGCAGCGCTCTATCTCAACCACCCCTACGGGCGGCCGGTGATCGGCTGGCATCATGAGATCGAGAAGCTGACCCGCGAGGACGCGCTCGCCTTCTACCGGCGCTTCTATGCGCCCAACAATGCGATCCTGGTGATCGCAGGCGACGTCGTGCCCGCCGAGATCCGCCCCATGGTCGAGCATACGTTCGGCAAGGTGGCCGCGCAGCCCTCGATCCCCGCGCGCCGCATCCGCCCGCAGGAGCCGGAGCCGACCGCGCCGCGCACCGTGACCTTGTCCGATCCGCAGGTCGAGCAGCCGACCGTCAAGCGCTACTACCTCGTGCCGTCGGCCGCCACCGCGGCCCCTGGCGAGAGCGCCGCGCTCGACGTGCTGGCGCAGCTGATGGGCGGCGGCAGCAACTCCTATCTCTACCGCGCGCTGGTCGTCGACCGCCCGCTCGCCGTCGGCGCCGGCGCCGCCTATCAGGGCACCTCGCTCGACGAAACGCAGTTCTCGATCTCGGCCGCGCCGAAGCCCGGCGTGTCGTTCGCACAGGTCGAGCAGGTGATCGACGAGGTGATCGCGAAGGTCGCGGAAAACCCGGCCTCGTCGGAGGATCTGGAGCGGGTCAAGACCCAGCTGATTGCGGAGGCGATCTATGCCCAGGACAACCAGGCGACGATGGCGCGCTGGTATGGCGGCGCGCTCACGACCGGCCTGTCCATCGAGGACATCAGAACCTGGCCGGACCGGATCCGCGCCGTGACCGCGGACCAGGTGCGGCAGGCGGCCAGGGAATGGCTGGACAAGAAGCGTTCGGTGACCGGCTATCTGATCAAGGACAGCAAGGCGACGGCCGCGGCCAAGCGCGAGGAGAAGCGTTCGTGATCCATTTCATGCTCACCCGCCGCGCGGCTCTCGTTCTTGCGCTCGCCGCAGCCTTGCCCTTTGCCGCACCCGCGCGCGCCGCGACCCGAATCCAGCATCTGATATCGCCCGGCGGCATCGAAGCCTGGTTCGTGCAGGATTCCACCGTGCCGCTGATCGCGATGGAATATGCCTTTGACGGCGGCGCCGCGGAGGATCCCGCCGACAAGCCCGGCGTCGGCAACCTCGTCGCCGACACGCTGGACGAAGGCTCCGCCGATCTCGACTCGAGCAGCTTCCATGAACGGCTCGACCGCCGCGCCATCGACCTGAGCTTCTCGGTGACGCGGGATCATTTCCGCGGCTCGCTGCGCATGCTCAAGGACAACAAGGACGAGGCCTTCGCGCTGCTGCACGGCGCGCTGACCGCGCCGCATTTCGCCGACGTCGATGTCGAGCGCGTCCGCTCCCAGATCGTCGCCGGGCTGAAGCGAGATACCGTCAACCCCAACGCGATCTCGGGCCGCAAATTCCTCGAGGTCGCCTTTGGCGACCATCCTTACGGCCGGCCGAGCTCCGGCACGCTGGAGAGCGTGCCCCAGATCACCGTCGCCGACCTCAAGGATTACACCCACCGCGTGCTCGCCAGGGATACGCTCAAGATCGCCGTGGTCGGCGACGTCGATCCGGCAACGCTCGGCAAGCTGCTCGACCAGACCTTCGGCGACCTGCCGGCCAAGGCGAGCCTGACGCCGGTCGCCGATGTGGAGGTGACGAGGCCGCCGCAGCGCGCCTTCATTCCGCTCGACGTGCCGCAGACGACCATCACCTTCGGCAGTCCCGGCGTGATGCGCCATGATCCGAATTTCATGGCGGCCTATGTGGTCAACCACATTCTCGGCGGCGGCGGCTTGTCGTCGCGGCTCTATCGCGAGGTGCGCGAGAAGCGCGGGCTCGCCTATTCGATCTATGGCGCGCTGACCTGGATGGATCATTCCTCGATGTTCATCGGCAACACCGGCACGCGCGCCGACCGCGCCGGCGAGACCATCGACGCCGTCGAGCGCGAGGTCGCCCGCATGGCCGCGGACGGCCCGACGCAGGCGGAGCTGGACGAGGCGAAGTCGTATCTGAAGGGCTCCCAGATGCTGGCGCTCGACACCTCCGCCAAGCTCGCCGCAGGCCTGCTGCAATACCAGATGGACCGGATGCCGATCGACTACCTGGAAAAGCGCAACGCGATCGTCGACGCCGTGACGCTCGACGATGCGAAGCAGGCCGCGAAGCGTCTGTGGGGCAACGGCCTCATCACCGTCATCGTCGGCCGCGCCCCGCAAGCCGTCGCACAGCCGGTCGCCGCACCGGCGGCGGTGCCGCCGACACGAGCGGATTGAGGGAGTCCAAGGCGCGAACTTCCGACCCGTCATCCTGAGAGGATATGAAGACATGCAGGATGGGTAGAGCGCAGCGAAACCCATCGTTTCGCCGCGCCGAAAGGATGATGGGTTTCGCTGCGCTCTACCCATCCTACGCGCCTGTTTCGGACCAGTCACCCTGAGGAGGCCGCGATAGCGGCCGTCTCGAAGGGCGACGGCCCCGCTGCGAGAGCCGAACCGTCGCCGCGCAAAGCCGCGGCTGAGAGGCGTCTCGGCTCAACGTCTGTCACCTCTGGAATACTGGATCGTCCGGTCGAGCCGGACGACGACAGTGGAGTGAGCGGCTGTTCCACCACAAGGGGCGAAGGCACAACCATGCGCACCGCATACGCTGCAGATGTGTCGAGGGCGTAGGCGACAATCCGACGACCATTGAACGCATCGAAGGGATCGCAATACCTCCCGCGCGCCAGCGTAGCGTGCCTCGCGCGTCGACGCTCAAGACCTAGCGGCTTGTCGCCTGTGCCCCGCCGCGGGCATTCTCTCCGCTATGGGCACCAAATCGCGCGACAGGCTCTATGGCAGTTCCGTGCGCATCGCCGCGGCGCGTGCGGCCGAGGCGCGACGGCAAGCCGACAAGCTCGCCTGCGAAGCCTGGACCAAGCGCATGCTCGCCTTCAAGGGACCCGCACAGCCCTCGCCCGCGCTCGGCGACGCCCTCAACGCCGGCTACGCCTATCTCGAAGTCCGCTGCCTCGGCTGCGACACCCACCAGACGGTCGCCCTCGATATCGTGAGGCGCCCCAAGACCACGCCGATCCACGAGCTCGAGCGCTACATGCGCTGCAAGCTCTGCTCCGAACTGCGCGGCCATCCCTACAAGCGCAGCCATCTCGTCGCGCTGCGCCAGACCAAGATTTCCGCGAGCGATCCGCCGATGACGTGGTGGCCGGGGGAGCGGTGACGCGTGCGCGACGCGCTACTCCCAATGGCGCGCCCACACACCTGATTTGCCCGACGCCCACTGCTCGCAAAATCCTGTCAACCCCTCGCATCAAAAATATTTCCGTTTTACCGAAACAAGATTCCTGTTATGTTCTCCCCATCCCGCCCCAACCGAAGAGGGGCGATCGCGATCGTCACGAACGCGGGGCGGGGATGCGGTGGCCGTGGATGCGCTGACTGACGAGCGGCGCGGATGCGGACGGCGAAATCGTGTGGTCCCGACGCCCCGACGCTGGCGTCAAGTCCGAGCAAAGCCGAAAGGCTTCGCGGAGGCGACGGTGGCAATCAAGCATTGGCTCGCCGAGGAGAGCGCGTATAAGCCGTAAAACCATTGCGCAGGGAAGGCCGGAGTGTTCTCCGCCGCAACCTGTGGACTTCGCGCCTTTGCGCGACTTTTTTCGCGCGAGGGCCCACGGGTGCGAGCGGGCACCCGGCCTTTCCTGCGCCCTCCGATTTGAGGAGGGTCAAGGTTCCTGGCATGGCTCGGGCAAAACGCGCCGCGAGAGCGCGATCTCATGTTCTCTCGGCCGTCATGCTCCGCGCATGCGGGGCATCCGGTATTGCCGAGGCGTCTCGGCTCGAGGTCCGGCGTCTCTGGAATGCTGGATCGTCCGGTCGAGCCGGACGATGACAGTTGAGTGAGTGGCTGTTTGACAATCACATCCGTTGGGAATGCTCGGGTGTGGCTCCATTGAATCCGTTCGAGCCACGAACCCGGTTCACCTCTCCCATTCAACTCGGGTTTACCCGAGTTGAACTTTGAGAACAGCGAAGTCGGATGAATCCGACTTCGATGGGAGAGGTCGGATTGCATCGCAAGATGCAATCCGGGTGAGGGGTTGCGGTCTATCGAGAGCGTTGCGGCCCCTCACCCGGATTGCGCCGAGGCGCAATCCGACCTCTCCCCGCTGGGGAGAGGTGCAGGAGGCAATTCCGCCGCAAAGCGGCTATCCTGCGCACCGATTCCTGCAACCTCCTTCCGGTGTCCCATGCTGCGGATATCCCGCAACCTCTCCATCGACGAGAACGATCTCGAGATCGGCTTTGTCCGCGCCTCCGGCCCCGGCGGGCAGAATGTCAACAAGCTTTCGACCGCGGCGCAGCTGCGCTTCGACACCCGCCGCATCGTGTTGCCGGAGGATGCCCGCGCGCGGCTGGAGCGCCTCGCCGGCCAGCGCATGACCAAGGACGGCGTCATCGTCATCCACGCCCAGCGCTTCCGCACCCAGGAGCGCAACCGGGCCGACGCGATCGAGCGGCTGGTGGAGCTGCTCCGCGAAGCCATGGTGCGCCCGACGCCGCGCCGCCCGACGCGGCCGACGCTGGGCTCGAAGCAGCGCAGGCTCGAAGGCAAGAAGCGCCGCGGCGACATCAAGGCCGGGCGCGGCGCGCGCGGGTTCGACGATTAGGTCAATCCGCTTGGCCAATTCGCTACCGAGCGCACGCGCGCGACTGCGCTTTGTTCTCTGCTGAAACAGCCCGCTACTACCACGCCCGATTTTCCGCCGCCTAACATCTCTCGGGTTCGCGAGGTGACGTGGATGGCGAAGCTGCGCTCGATATCCCTGACTGCGCCTGTGTGTTGCAGCGCGGTACTGATCGCAACGGCGGCGGCTGCACAGATGCCGCTGCCGGCGCCGAGACCGGTCGACGGCGCGACGCTGTTCAAGCAGCAATGCGGGACCTGCCACACCATCGATCCCGCCGAGCCGATCAGGCAGGGACCGCCTCTGGCCAAGGTCGTCGGCAGGCCGGCCGGCAAGGTCGACGGCTTTCATTATTCGCCCGGGCTCGCGAAGGCCGACTTCGTCTGGGACGAGGCCAGGTTAGATGCCTGGCTGACCAATCCGCAAGCGGTGATACCGGATGCGTTCATGGCCTACCGGCAGGCCAAGCCGGAGACGCGCGCGGCCATCATTGCCTATCTGAAGGGACTTTGAGCGATGGCGAAACCGGTGCACTCCATGATCCGCGTCCTCGACGAAGCGAAGTCGCTCGATTTCTATGCCCGCGCCTTCGGCCTCGAGATCGCCGACAACATCAGATTCCCCGACTTCGCGCTGATCTATCTGCGCCATCCGTCCTCGCCCTTCGAGGTCGAGCTGACGGTCAATTTCGATCGCAAGCAGCCCTATTCGCTCGGCGACGGCTACGGCCATCTCGCCGTCGTCGTCGACGACATCGACGCCGAGCATGCGCGCTTCACGCGCGAGCAGCTCGCGCCCGGACCGCTGCGCGACTTCAAGCACGAAGGCAGGACGCTGGCGCGCTTCTTCTTCGTCTCGGACCCCGACGGCTACAAGATCGAGGTGATCCAGCGGGGCGGACGTTTCGGCTAGATCGTCAATCAAAACAAACCAAGATCATTGGAGGAGCTCATGAGGGAAGTTGATCGTCGAAGCAAATTCGATCGCCGGGTCTTTCTCAAGGGCGCGGCAAGCACGGTGCCGGTCGTTGCGGCCGCAAGCGCCACGGGCCTCGGCATCCAGGACGCCTGGGCCGACGATGCCGTCGCGCTACCGCCGGCCACGCTGAAGACGCTGGTGAAGGTCGCGCGCGACATCTATCCGCACGACATGCTCGGTGACAGCTACTACATCACCGCCGTCAAGCCGTGGGACGCCAAGGCGGCAAAGGATCCCGCCACCAAATCGCTGATCGCCGACGGCATCAGCCGGCTCGACCAGGATGCGCGCGAGCGGCACCAGGTGCCCTATGCCGAGGTGCCGTGGGAGGCCGACCGCGTGGCGCTGCTGCGCGGCATCGAGCACAGCGACTTCTTCAAGACGGTGCGCGGCGACCTGATCGTCTCGCTCTATAACCAGAAGGAGCTGTGGCCGAAATTCGGCTATGAGGGCTCCTCCGCCGAGCATGGCGGCTACATCAAGCGCGGCTTCTCCGACATCGACTGGCTGCCGAAAGCCTAGCTCCAGTCAAACCAACATCAGGAGGAACGCAACATGGCAAAATTCGATTTGAACGATTCCGACGTGGTCGTGGTGGTGGGATCGGGCGCCGGCGGCGGCACGCTCGGCAACGAGCTCGCGCAGAAGGGCGTCAAGGTCGTCATTCTGGAGGCGGGTCCGCGCATCGAGAACCAGGACTTCGTCAACGACGAATGGGAGAGCTTCACCCAGCTCGCCTGGTCTGACATGCGAACGACCTCGGGCAGCTGGCAGGTGGCGAAGGATTTCCCCAATCTGCCGGCCTGGATCGTGAAGGCGGTCGGCGGCTCGACCACCCATTGGGCGGGCGCGTCGCTGCGCTTCGACGAGCACGAGTTCAAGGTCAAGAGCACCTATGGCAACCTTCCCGGCGCCAATCTGCTGGACTGGCCGATCACGCTCGCCGAGATGGAGCCGTGGTACGCCAAGGCCGAGTACAAGATGGGTGTGACCCGCACCAATGGCATTCCGGGGCTGCCCGGCAACAACAATTTCAGGGTGCTGGAAGCCGGCGCGAGGAAGCTCGGCTACAAGGAGGTGCACACCGGCAGAATGGCCATCAACAGCGAGCCGCGCGACGGCCGCGGCTCCTGCCTACAGATCGGCTTCTGCTTCCAGGGCTGCAAATCCGGCGCGAAATGGTCGACGCTCTACACCGAGATTCCAAAGGGCGAGGCCACCGGCAATATGGAGGTGCGCCCGGGCAGCATGGTGCTCAAGATCGAGCATGATGCCAGCGGCAAGGTCTCGGGCGTGGTCTATGCCGACGAGAGCGGCGCCATGCAGCGGCAGAAGGCGCGCGTGGTGGCCGTTGCGGGCAACTCGATCGAAAGCCCGCGGCTCCTGCTCAACAGCGCCTCGAACATGTTCCCGGACGGACTTGCCAACTCCTCGGGCCAGGTCGGGCGCAACTACATGCGGCACATGACCGGCAGCGTCTATGCGTCGTTCGAGAACTCGGTCCACATGTATCGCGGCACCACAATGGCCGGCATCGTCCGCGACGAGGCGCGCAACAATCCGAGCCGCGGCTTCGTCGGCGGCTATGAGATGGAAACGCTCTCGCTCGGCGTGCCGTTCATGGCCGCGTTCCTCAAGCCCGGCGCCTGGGGGCGCGAGTTCACCAGCGCGATGGAAAGCTATCCGCGGATGGCCGGCATGTGGCTGGTCGGCGAGGACATGCCGCAGGAGACCAACCGGGTCACGCTCGATCCCAAGGCCAAGGACAAGTTCGGCCTGCCGGTCGCCAGCGTGCACTTCGACGACCATCCGAACGACATCGCGATGCGGGCCCATGCCTACAGGCAGGGCGCTGCGGTCTATGAGGCGGTCGGCGCCACCGTCACCTACCCGACGCCGCCTTACCCCTCTACGCACAATCTCGGCACCAACCGGATGAGCGAGAAGCCGCGCGACGGCGTGGTCAACAAATACGGCCAGACCCACGACATCAAGAACCTGTTCGTCTCCGACGGCAGCCAGTTCACCAGCGGCGCGGCCTGCAACCCCACGCTCACCATCGTCGCGCTGGCGATCCGGCAGGCGGACTACATCGCAGGCGCAATGCAGAAGAAGGAGATTTGAGGCGACGAAAACGAGGCCCTGTCCACAAGACAGGGCCACCTGATGCGAATATCGGCAAAACCCTATTCGGCCGCGTCGAGGATCGGCGCGGCCGCGTTGCGAAACTCGGTGACCGGCTGCATGTTTCTCGCGCGATAGATCAGGCAGGAGCAGCGCAGCAGCGAGGCGAAGTTCCTGACCTCGCCATGATGGTCGAGAACCTCGTCATGCAAGGTCGTGAGGAATTTGGCGAGGCTCATGTTCTGGGTGGCGGCGATCTCCTCCAGCGTGTCCCAGAACGCCACTTCCAGCCGGATTGAGGTGGAATGCCCGCCGATGCGCAACGACCGGGTCTGGGACGCATAGTCGCGTTGCGGCTGATGCGCGAACAAATGGCACATGATTTCCTCCCGTCGCGTTCTCGTTTTTTGAAACCATATACCGGGCTGAGCAGCCCCACAATGCTCGCGCCGCGCGCTGCAGGCGGTTGCGCCACACTTGCGGCGACCGCGTCTAACGTCAATGTCTTCAACACGATAGGCCGCCATCGTCCCCAACCGGCAAGGCCCCGCCTTGGCCCTGCATGCATTTGCCGGTACAGCCGCTACAATGGACGTCCAGCCTCCGAATCTCGTCCCTCACGGAACCCATGCCCGTCCGCCAGCTTCCCGAACAGCTCGTCAACCGCATCGCTGCCGGCGAGGTGGTGGAGCGGCCTGCGAGCGTGGTCAAGGAGCTCGTCGAGAATGCCATCGACGCCGGCGCAAGCCGCATCGATGTCTTCACCGATGGCGGCGGCCGGCGCAAAATCGCCATCACCGACGATGGCGGCGGCATGACCGCGGCCGATCTCGCGCTATGTGTCGAGCGCCATGCCACCTCCAAGCTCGACAATGAGGACCTGCTGCAGATCCGCACCCTCGGGTTTCGCGGCGAGGCGCTGCCCTCGATCGGCGCCGTGGCCAGGCTCTCCATCACCACGCGCCACGCCGGCGAGCCGCATGCCTGGTCGATCTTGGTCGAAGGCGGCGTGAAATCGCCGGCCATGCCCGCCGCACTGGGCCAGGGCACGCGGGTCGAGGTCGCTGACCTGTTCTACGCAACACCGGCGCGGCTGAAATTCCTCAAGACCGAGCGCACCGAGGCGGAGGCCATCCGCGAGGTGGTGCGGCGGCTTGCGATGGCGCGTCCCGACATCACCTTCACGCTCGCAGGCGAGGAGCGCGCCCCCGTGACCTGGGCCGCCGCGCTGCCGGGCGCCGCCGGGCGGCTGACGCGGCTCGGCGACGTACTGGGCGCGGAGTTCCGCAAGCACGCCATCGAGGTGCGCGCCGAGCGCGACGGCGTCGTGGTCGAGGGCTTCGCGGCCTCGCCGTCGCTGACGCGCGCCAACGCCCTCGGGCAATATCTCTTCGTCAACGGCCGTCCGGTGCGCGACAAGCTGATCCTGGGCGCGGTGCGCGCCGCCTACTCCGATTACCTGCCGCGCGACCGCCATCCGGTGGTGGCGCTGTTCGTGACCTGCGATGCACGCGAGGTCGATGCCAATGTGCATCCGGCCAAGACGGAGGTGCGCTTCCGCAATGCCGGCCTGGTTCGTGCCCTGATCGTGCATGCCCTGAAGGAGGGGCTGGCGCGCGAAGGCAGGCGCACCGCTGCCAATGGCGCAGGTGGCGCGATCGCCTCGTTCCGCCCGGCCTTTGCACCGCCGCGGCCCGGCAATTGGGACTGGCGCCATTCGCCATCACTGCCGACCGGGCCGCTGCCGGGCTACGGCGGGGCGGCGCCGGCCTTCGCCGAGCACGATCAGGCCGCCTTCGATGTCGGCGCGCCCACCGCCGATGTGCGCTCCGAAGCGGAAGCCCCAAGCGACCTGATCGACCGCCCGCTCGGTGCCGCGCGGACGCAGATTCACGAGACCTATATCGTGTCGCAGACCCGCGACGGACTGGTCGTGGTCGACCAGCACGCCGCGCATGAGCGCATCGTCTATGAGCGGCTGAAGGCCTCGCTGGCGAGGGACGGCGTGCAGCGGCAGATCCTTTTGATCCCCGAGATCGTCGAGCTGGACGAGGCAACGGTGGAGCGCCTGCTGGCGCGCGAGAGCGACCTCGCCTCGTTCGGGCTTGCGATCGAGTCCTTCGGACCCGGCGCCGTCGCCGTGCGCGAGACGCCGTCGCTGCTCGGCAAGATCGATGCGGCGGCGCTCTTGCGCGATCTCGCCGAGCACATGGAGGAATGGGACGAGGCGCTGCCGCTCGAACGCAAGCTGATGCACGTCGCCGCCACCATGGCCTGCCACGGCTCGGTGCGCGCCGGTCGTCGCCTCAAGCCGGAAGAGATGAACGCGCTCTTGCGCGAGATGGAGGAGACGCCGAACTCCGGCCAGTGCAACCACGGCCGCCCGACCTATGTGGAACTGAAACTGTCGGATATCGAGCGGTTGTTCGGGCGGAAGTGACGGCCGGGTTGTAGGGCGGGCAAAGGCGCGCTTCGCGCCGTGCCCACCATGACGCGGCACAATCGCGAGGGTGGGCACGCTTCGCTTTGCCCACGCTACAACGTCGGGTCAGCCCGCCCGCAAAAATACGAATTCCGTGTCGTCATAGGCGCGCCGCTCGAGCTCCGCAAAGCCTTCCGGCGCAACAAAGCCCGCCGCCTTCGCCTCCTCCACTACGACCAGCGCCTCCTTGGTCAGCCACCCGCCATCGCGCAGCGAGGCCAGTGCTTGTTCGGCGAGGCCCTTGCCATAGGGCGGATCGAGGAAGGCGAGCGAGAATGGCTCGACTGGATGCGCCGGCCCCAGATTGGTGGCGTCGCGCCTGAAGACCTTGGTCACGCCACCCAAACCCAGCGCCTCGACATTGTTGCGCAGAAGCGCGCGCGCCTCGGTGCCGTTGTCGACGAACAACGCAAAAGCCGCACCGCGCGAGACCGCCTCGATGCCGAGCGCGCCGGTGCCGGCAAAGAGATCGAGCACCCGCGCGCCCGAAACCGGATCGCCAAAGGCGTGGATCAGGATGTTGAAGACGGACTCGCGCAGCCGGTCCGCGGTCGGGCGGATCTCGCGCGATTGAGGCGAGGCCAGATTGCGGCCCCGGAGCCTTCCCCCGACGACGCGCATGCTGCCTTTACTCGTCCCGCGGCTTGAAATCGCGCTTGCCGTGATAGCCGCGCTTCGGCTTGCGCGGCGGCCCGAAGCCGCTCGCCTCCGCCTCGTTGCGGGCGCGGGCTTCCTCGCTGCCGGTGCGTTGCACCAGCACGCGGCGGCCCTTGCGGTCGGCGATCAGTGCGCTCTTGCCTGCGGGCTTGAACGGCTTCTTGTCGCGCGCACGATCCTCGCTCTCACCGTCGCGACGGGCAGACGGGGGAAGCGCGAAATCGGCGCCGGCCTGCGCGATGATCTTGTCGCCGAGCTGGTCGCGCAGCACCCGCGTCTTGACCTCCTCGACCATGCCCTCCTCGATCTCGCCGAGCTGGAACGGGCCGTAGGACACGCGGATCAGCCGGTTCACCTCCAGCCCGAGATGGGCCAACACGTTGCGCACCTCCCGGTTCTTGCCCTCGCGGATTGCAAACACCAGCCAGACGTTGGCGCCCTGGTCGCGCTCCAGCGTCGCATCGATCGGACCGTATCTGACGCCGTCGACCTCGACACCGTTCTTCAACTCGTCGAGCTGCGCCTGCGTCACCTCGCCATGGGCGCGGACGCGATAGCGGCGCAGCCAGCCGGTCTCGGGCAATTCCAGCACGCGCGCAAGCCCGCCGTCATTGGTGAGCAGCAAGAGGCCTTCGGTGTTGAAGTCGAGCCGGCCGATGCTGATCAGCCGTGGCAGCCCTTCGGGCAGGTTGTCGAATACGGTCGGGCGCCCCTCCGGATCGGCGTGGGTCGTCATCAAGCCCCGCGGCTTGTGATAGAGGAACAGCCGCGTGCGCTCGCGCTCCGGCAAGGGCTTGCCGTCGACCTCGATCACGTCATTCGCGGTGACGTCCAGCGCCGGCGAATTGATGACACGGCCGTTGACGGCGACGCGCCCCTGTACCACCCACTCCTCGGCATCGCGACGCGAGGCAAGCCCGGTGCGAGCCAGCACCTTTGCGATCCGCTCGCCGGCCTTCTTGGGCCCGGTCTCCTCGCGCGGCGCACGCTTGTCGAAACCACCCTTGCGGTCCCGGACGTCGTCCTTGCGCTCGCGATAGGCGCCGCGGCCGCCGAAAGCCGGGCGCTTGGCGAAACGCTCGCCGCTCTCGTCATCCTTGCGGCGCGGCCGGTCGAAACGCGGGCGGCTGAATGTGGGACGATCCTCGCCGCCACGCTGGTCGCGGTCGCGCGAAAAGCGGGGGCGATCCTCGCCGGCGCGCTCTGCGCTCCGCTCCGGACTCCTGCGCCCGTCGCGCGGCCTGTCGTCGCGCTGGCGCCATGGCTTGGCGTCTCCTGAAGCGGTGCGAGGGCCATCGAACCGCTTGCGCGGCGCCTCATCGCGGACGCCGCCGCGTTCGCCGCGGCTCTCCCGGACCGGCCGGCGCTCGCCGCGATCGTCGCGAAAATCCGGTCGCTTGCCGCGATCGTCGCCGTACTCCTTGCGCGCGCCGCGGTCCGCGCGGAAGTCCTTGCGCGCGCCACCGCCCGCACGAAAATCCTTGCGGTCACCGCGGGCCTCGCGGAAATCCTTCCGTTCACCGCGGTCGGTACGAAAGTCCTTGCGTTCACCCCGGCCCTCGCGGAAATCCTTGCGCTCGCCACGGCCTTCCCGCCGTTCACCACGCTCCTCGCGGGGACGGAACGATCGCTCGCTACGGTCATCCCGGCTCCGGAACGGCCGCTCGCTGCGCTCCTCGCGGGGGCGAAACGGCCGCTCGCCGCGGTCGTCGCGGCTGCGGGAGGGGCGCTCGCTGCGGTCGCCGCGCTGCGGCCTGCCGCCATCCTCGCGCTTGCCGGCAAAGCCGCGCTTGGCGAATTTGGTCTCGCCACGCGCGCCGGCCGGCCGCTCCTTGCGCCCGCCGCCGCTGGCGCGGTCACGCGGGCCCCGCGTGCGGTTGTCTTTATCTTTGTCGCGGGGCATGAAAGGCTCTCTGGGTCGGGTAAAACGCTATCGCGCGCGTTCGCGCGCCGCTACTTTCGCAAAAACCAGTCTACACTTTTGCTGAAGGCCGCCCGTTTAGCAGCTTTTGTTTCAAGATACGAGGCATGAACGCACCTTCTTTCATGAATTTGGCGCTGAAAGCAGCCGAAATCGCGGGCCAGGCCGGGGAAGTGCCGATCGGCTGCGTCATCGTGCAGGACGGCCAGCTCATCGCTTCAGCCGGGAACCGGACCCTCGCCGACCGCGATCCGACCGCGCATGCCGAGATTCTCGCCATTCGCGCGGCGGCCGACAAGATCGGCAGCGAGCGGCTGGTGGATTGCGATCTCTATGTCACGCTGGAGCCCTGCACCATGTGCGCGGCCGCCATCTCGTTCGCCCGTATCCGGCGGCTCTATTACGGCGCCACCGATCCCAAGGGCGGCGCGGTCGATTCCGGGGTGAGGTTCTATGCGTCCTCAACCTGCCACCACGTACCTGAGGTGTATTCGGCGGTCGGCGAGAGCGAGGCGGCGGCGATGCTGAGGGACTTCTTCAGGGCGCGGAGGTAGCGGCTCAGAGCTGCGCCACCACCCCTCCACCGTCATCATCCGTGAAAGCGGATGAACCATTATTCCAGAGACAGTGGTGCTCGCGCCGAGACGACACGGCGTACTGGATACCCCGCTTTCGCAGGTATGACGACCGTGATTGTGGCTAAGCCGCCGTAAAAAACTCCCGCAGCAACTTCGCCGTCTCCGCCGGATTCTCCTCGGTGAGAAAGTGCCCGGAATCGACCGGCGAGCCCACGACATTCGTCGCCCAGTTCTTCCACGTATCGAGCGGCGTCGCCGCTGCACTCGCAATCCCGGCGTCGCCCCACAACGCAAGCATCGGAATGGTGATCTTCTTCCCCGCCTCGACATCCGCCTTGTCGATCTCGTAATCGGCATCGGCGCCGGCGCGGTAATCCTCGCACATCGCATGCACCCGCGACGGATCACGGAACGGCGCGAGATAATGCTCGAGCGCGCGTGGGTCGATGGCGTCGAGCGTCTTCGACTTGGTCTGGCTTGCCATCTTGGTCTTGAGGAAGAAATCCGGGCTTGCCGTGATCAGCGTCTCCGGCAGCGGATAGGGCTGCGCCAGGAAGGTCCAGTGATAGATCTTCAGCGCATAGAGCCGGTTGATGCGCTCCCAGTAATTATAGGTCGGCAGGATGTCGAGCACCGCGAGCCGCGACAGCCGGCCGGGATGATCGAGCGCCAGCCGATAGGACACGCGGCCGCCGCGGTCGTGGCCGGCGAGCGCGAAATGCACGTGTCCCAGCTGCTCCATCGCTTCGATGATGGTGCGCGCCATCGCGCGCTTGGTGTATGGCGTATGCTCGGCATCGCTATCCGGCATGTCCGACCAGCCGTAGCCCGGGAGATCCGCGATGATCAGCGTGAAGCGGTCGGCAAGCTGAGGCGCTACACGATGCCACATCACATGCGTTTCGGAAAAGCCGTGCAGCAACAGCAGCGGCGGGCCCTTGCCGCCGACGCGCGCAAAGATGCGGCCTGATGTGGTGTTGATCCATTCGGAGGCAAAGCCGGGAAAGAGGTCGGCGAGATCGGACATGGTGCTTCAAACTTTGTTTTTCGTTGCCGCATTCCGCCCATGCATATATCCAAATGGGCGGGGACAACCATAAAGAAGCAGCAGAGGAAACGCCATGCCGATCGATTTCGAAATCCCTCAGGAGGCCAAGGCCATCCGCGAAAGGGTGCGTCAATGGGTGCATGACGAATGCATCCCGGCGGAGAAGGAACTGGACGACAAGCCGCTCGACGAGGTGCTCGGCAGATTGCGCGCCAAGGCGCGCGCGCAAGGCTTGTGGTGCCCCTTCGTGCCAAAGGAATATGGCGGCATGGGCCTGGGTCCGCTGGCGAATGCGCTGGTGCAGATGGAATTGGGCGAGAGCATCCTGGGCGCGCTCTCGATGAACACGCAAGGCCCCGACGATGCCTCCATGCTCACGATCCTGGAGCACGGCACGCCGCAGCAGAAGGAGAAATTTCTCAAACCTCTGCTCAACGGTGAAAAGCGCATCTGCTTTTCCATGACCGAGAAAGCCTCCGGCGCCGACGCCACGGGCATGCAGACCTCGGCCGTGAAGGACGGCAACGAGAACTACATCCTGAACGGCGAGAAATGGTTCTCCTCATCGGCCAGCGTCGCCGATCTCGCGCTGGTGATGGCCAAGACCGATCCCAACGCGCCGCGCCACAAGCAGTTCTCGACCTTCATCGTCGAATTGCCCAATCCCGGCTACCGCATCAAGCGCAACATCAAGAACATGGCCATCGAAGGCCCGCATGCCGATGTCTTGTCAGGCGGCCACTCCGAGATCGAGATCAAGGATCTGAAAGTGCCGGCCGACAATCTGCTCGGCGGCGAAGGCAACGGCTTTGCCATGGGTCAGCACCGCCTCGCCTATGGCCGGCTGCGCCACGGCATGCACAACATCGCCAAGGCCCAGCGCGCACTCGACATGGCGGTGGCCCACGTCACCAAACGCTCGACCTTCGGCCAGCTGCTCGCCGACCGCCAGGCCGTGCAGTTCATGCTCGCCGAATGCGCCAGCCAGCTCTATATCGGCCGCTTGATGCTCCTGCACATTGCCTACAAGGCCGAGAAGGGCCTGGACCTGCGGCAAGAGAACTCGATTGCAAAAGTGTACCTGGCGCACATGGTGCATCACGTGATCGACACCGCGATCCAGCTGCATGGCGCGCTCGGCTTCAGCCAGGATACGGTGCTCGCGAAATGGTACACCCAGGTGCGCTCGCAGCGTTTGGTCGACGGCCCGGACGAGGTGCACAAATGGAAGGTCGGCCGCAACGTCATCAAGGCGTTCCGAGAGCACGGCACCACCGCTTCCGCAGCGGGCGGCGATTTGTTGTAATGTCAGAAGGTGCAGCGGATCGGAAGTGAGACGACGCCCGTTATGAACGTGGAATGGGCGCGTCTCGGCCGGCCGGCCAGCTCGATATGCTTTGTTCGCCGCAAGAGTTCGGCGAACAAAGCATGCATCTCCATGCGCGCCAGATGATGCCCCATGCAGAAATGCGGGCCGTCGCCGAAGGCGATGTGCGGATTGGGAAAGCGGTCGATTCGAAACGAATCGGCATCGGCAAAAACGGTTTCGTCGCGATTGGCGGAGCCGAAGAAGAGCGCCAGCGCTTCGCCGGCACGAATTTGCTGGCCGCCGACCTCAGTGTCCTGCCGCGCGGTACGCATGAAATGGCGAAGCGGCGAGGTCCAGCGAAACATCTCATCAATGGCGCGGTCCAACAGTTCCGGCTTTTGGCGCAGCCGTACGAGTTGCTCGGGACAGGTGAGAAGCGCATGCAATCCCCCCGCAAGTGCAAGGGCGACAGTGTCGTGCCCTCCAGTCAGCATAAGATAAAAATAGGAGATCATCTCGTAATGGGGGATGTCCTGTCCTTCGATTTTCGCAGCTCCAATCAGGCTTGCCAGATCCTGGCGCGGACATGATCGGCGCGCGGCAACAGCGGCCTCGATGTAATCGCGCAGGCCAATCATGGCCAGACGCATCGCCTCGGCCGGCTGATCGGCCAGCCGCCGCTGCGGATCCTCGGCGCCGACAAACCCATGCACCAGACGAATCAGCTCTGCATCATCGGCTTCGGGAAAACCGAGCATGTGCGCAATCACGCGCATCGTGTAGGGCATCGCAACCTCGGTAGCAAAATCGCACAGCCCCCCGCGGCCGGCTATTGCATCGACCGCCGCCCTCGCCCGGTCACGCACCCATTCTTCGAGCGGCCGGAGCGCAACGGGGGTGAATGATCGCTGGAGGATTGCGCGATAGCGTCTATGGTCCGGGTCGTCCATTTCTGTCAGGCCACGCGCGACCTGCGGTTTGCCTGAAACCTGTCGCAGAGCGAAGTCCATGGCCTCGCTGGAGAGATAGGTTCTCGGCTCCGCCCCGAACTCCTCGCTGCGGTGCTCGACGGACAAGATGTCGGCATGCCGCGTCACCGCCCAAAACGGCTTGACGCCAGGGACCTCCACCCAGTGCACCGGCGACAGCTGCCGCAAACGGGCGAAGACCCTGTTCATCAGGGCGTCATCGGCATGCGCGCGCGGCGAAAGGAGCTTGGCGACCTCATTCGCCAGTGTCGGCGTTTTGCGTCCAGTCTGACGCTTCAGGCTCGGGGAATGCACGCATTCATCCTCAGGGTTCGAAATCAATCCCGGAAAGTCGGATCCGCCGAATTCCGCTGGCATCGGACAAGGAGCGTAAACTCCCTCATTCCGTAGTTGCCGAGTGGCTCGACGGAACAGCCCAGCGCCTCCTCGCAGTAGGAAATCCATCGCTCCGGGCAGGTGCGGTAGAGGCGGGGCGCACGTGAAGCGCCATGTGTCCCGGACGCGGTCGCCGCATCGCTGATGAAGTTGACGCTGAACCCGCGCCGACTGGTCCGTCGCAGTTCTCCGAGCAGCGCGGCCACAAAGTCCTCCCAGACCGCATGCGGATAGCCAACGTTGACATTCATCACACCGCTTGCAACCGAATAGTCGGCCAGGCGCGGACTTGCCTGACCGACGACAAAGCGCCGATCAGGCGCCCTGAACCGACGGCGCGCCCGGCTGATCATGGCCTTCGAGAGATCAACGCCGAGATAGTCGATCCTGGCGTCGGGATAGCGCATGGCGAGGAAGGCGCAGAGCGCACCGTAACCGCAGCCAACATCGTTCAATGAGAATGGGGTGGAGAAGTCGCAGACCTTCAGCAGCTGCACGAAACGAAGGTTTTGGGTCGCTTCGCAGGACCAGTCCACTCCCAGCGGGGTCGCACCATATTTGGCAACCCGCGCACCGTAATAGGCCTCGATATCCGAATAGATACCCTGGAGTTCAGCACCGCCAGGCGCAAGATCCATGACGCCGCGCTCCGCAGAGCCCGTCATTTCTTCTTGGCGGCACGCCGTTTCTTGGCGACCTCCGCAGCCTGCTTGCGGATTTCGCGTCCCGGCGTGGTCGGAATCGACACGATCAGATGCGTTTCAAGGGTGAAGATGACAGGCCGGTCTTCGGTCACGAACACCCTCGGATCATCCGCCGCAGAGTGGCACTTGATCGAGATTGGAATGGGCTTTTCGACTTCCAGGCCGTCCTTGAACGCTTTGACGACGCGATCATGCCCGTTCACGTCCGGCAAATCCGACGGATAGGTCTTTAGGAATTCAAGAAATCTGTACCAACGTTTCCGCTCCGACCAGTCTGCCGGTACGATGCCCAGGAGAGCGAACGACTGCTGAAGCGAGTGCTCCTTGGAAAATACGTCAAACTCCTTCTGCAGCTCAACCATCTCCGGCAATGAATCTTGATCAAACCGCCTATTCAGCTGAACGAGGATCTCCAAAGTCGTGCTGTCTTTGATCATCGCGCCCATAGAATAACCTCCTTAATCGAAAAGTTCGTTATTAAACCTAAAGTCGTCATTGTGCCACATCATTCGCGCGGTTCAAGCTGCAATCGAAGCTTTTCCAGCAGCGGTGCGAAGAAAGCTGCACCCGATACGTTCAAGAGTTCATCGCCCCGCGTAACGAGCTGCCTGATCTCGTCAGCGTTCTCCACGGGCCCGCCAGCCACGAGGGTCAAGCCGCGTACGACCGTTGCATGAAATTCGGCAATTCGATCAGTGCGGCGCCGCGCGACTGCGATGGCCTCGTCGCATGTCTCCAACGCGGCATTGAGGTCGCCGGCGCGATACAGTACGTCGGCAAAGTCGGCGAGCATGCGTCCTTCAAACTCGAGTCCCGCGCGAGCGCGGCGCGCGAACGCGATCGTATCTCTGAACTCGCTGGCCGCTTCATTGAACTGGCCGGCGGTTGCCTTTGCGAGCGCCGCACAGATCATCGCTGAAACTCGCAAATACGGCATGCCGGAGACGTCCGCCAATTCCGCAACCTTGGCCGCGTGCGGCCGCGCCAGTTCCGGCTCGCCCAGTCCCCATGCCATCTCGACGATCGCAAAATGCGGAATGAACTGCACGACCGCGGCGACGCGCTCCGGCACGGCTTGAAGCACCTCTTTGACCCGCTGATCCGCCTCGCGAAATCGACCGAGTCGAACCAGTATCCTGACCTTGAGGCACTTGACCCAGTGCTCGACATCGAACCCCATGATCTGATTGGGATTGAGACCCAGCGTGACGCTGTTGTCGAAGCCGCCCTGTTCGGTTATGGCAGCAAGCGCGACATCACCGGCGTTGAGCGCTTCGTTAAGGCGACCGGACATGAAGAAGGCCTGGCTGAGCATGGCGTTCACGGTCGCGAAACGGCTGACATCACCTTCCTCGGACGTCAACTCGACCGCGTCTTGTGCAAGCTTGACGTAGTCGTCCGTCGCCGCGCTCGACGCCAGAACCCGACCATATGCGCCGATCAGGATGGGTTCATGCATCTTGTCGGAGGCGCGCGCGAAGCTGAGGGCTTCTTCCGCGTAGGGCTTCACTTCCTCCGCGGACACGCCCTCGCGCCAGGCGAAGCTCAGAATCTGACCGCTCGCCAACGCCCGCATTCTGTCGACATGCTCCGATCGCGGCAGATCCTGCAGCAGGCCCCGCACTTTCTTCCAGCTTTTCAGGGCTTCCGCGGAATTGGTCCTGCTGATCCAGCGCGCCGCCCGCTGCAGATGGGTCGCAGCTTCGAGCGTTTGGCCGGCGGCCTCGTAGTGGTAGGCAAGAAGGCCTGCAAACTCGTCGAGCTGTCCCCACTCGAACGCTTCGATCACCTTGGCGACCGTCGCGTGCAGCACCATGAGCCGCGAACGCAATTGCATCGAGTAGGCGACCTCATGGATTATGGGATGGCGAAACCCGAGAATTCCCTGATCGTGAGGTGGCACGTCGTAGAGCAGGTCCGCGTGCCTGAGCTGCGCAATGGCCTCGAGCAGTTCCTCATCCGGCAGAGCGGCGACCGGTCTCAACAGCGCCATCGCGACCAGCCGACCAATCACGGCGGCCGTTTCCAGGACCTGTTTGGCGATCTCTTCGAGGCGGTCGATGCGCGCAGCAACGACCGCCTGCACGGTCGCAGGCAGCGGAATGGCCCCGATGCCATGCCTCAGCCGATACGCTCCCCGTTCCCCGTCGAGATCGCCGCGCTCAATGATCACGTCAACGAGCTCTTCGAGAAAGAACGGATTGCCTTGCGCGCGCTCGATGATATTCCGGCTCAGCAGAGCCAGCGACGGGTCCTCTCCGAAGTGCTGTTGCAGCAATTTATGGGCCTCCGGCCATGACAGCGGAGACATCGCGATCTGACGGTAATGCGGTCGCTGCATGAACGGTACTGCGAAGCCCGACCGGAAATTGACCAGCAGAAAGGTTGTGGTCCCGACCACAGCATCGACCAGCGCCTCGACGAACTCCTCGCTGGCGGCATCGATCCAGTGCAGATCCTCGATCAGAATGACGGTCGCCGTATCACCGCGACGCGCGTGCACAAGCGTCCGCACGATATGGAGCAATTGTATCTTGAGCGCGCGCGGATCGAGCTTCGGCGCTGGATTGTCGGGGTCTGCCAGGCCCAGAAATTCCAGCAGGAGAAGCAGCTGCCGCTCGGAAGACGCAATCGACGCGAACTGCTCGGTGACGCGGCGGCGTGAGGCCTCCACGCCGTCAGTGACGCGGACGCCGAACACATTGCGCAGCAGCTCCAATATCGGCTGGAACGGCGTGGCCTGTCCGTGTGCGAGGACGCGGGCCTCATAGACGCGAACGCCCTGCCGCCGGCAGTTTTCGGCGAATTCAAAGCACAGCCGGCTCTTGCCGATCCCGGCTTCGCCGACGACGGCAACCACCCGGCCTTCGCCTTTGACCGCACTGGCAAATTCAGCCTCGAGGACGGCCAGCTGATCGCTTCTCCCGACCATCGGCATCAAGCGGCGACTGCTGCGGAAGATATCGCTCGCGGGGGCATTGAGCAGTCCCGTCAGCCTGAAGATCTCGACCGGTGCGGCGATGCCGCGAATGGTCTTGAAGCCGAGCGGCTCGACTTCCACGAACTGCTTCGCACCGGCGTAAGTGTCCTTGCTGAGCAGGATGGAGCCCTCATCCGACATCTGCTCCAGCCGGTTGGCGAGATGCACGTTGGCGCCTGCGGCGTCATAGGTCTGGTAGATGCTGTTCTCGATCGCCTGCACGACGACCTCACCGGTGTGCAGGCCGACGCGGATTTGCAGGTTTGGGTCCGCAAGCCTTGCAACTGAATCCTGCATGGCAAGCGCCGCGAGACAACCGCGAACGGCATGGTCTTCGTGGGGACGCGGCGCGCCGAACAGCGCCATCACGCCGTCCCCCTGGATCTTGTTGACAATGCCGTCATAGCGATGGACCGCATCCTTCATCAACTTGAGCACGGGATCGAGCCGTTGCATGGCGAGCTCCGGATCGCCCAGGCTGTCGATCAGGCTGGTTGAATTGCGGATGTCCGCGAACAGCACGGTCAGGTGCTTGCGCTCTCCACCCTTGGTGCTGAGCGAGCGAAGCAGACGTTGGGGAAAGGGATCAGCTGCTGCTGACTTCGACTGCAGCGCGGTCCCGCATTGACCACAGAAGTTGCTGGTCGGCGCATTCGAATGGTCACAGGCACTGCACCTAAGGGTCAAGCGGGTACCGCATTTCTCGCAGTACTCGTTTCCCACACTGTTCTGGTTGCCACACCGCGTGCATTGCATGCGCCAGGCCCCTCGAGCGGCCTTCGATTACCTCTCCCAGTCGCACATAATCATAGCCAGACATAGCGGGCAATTCCATCGCGCCCGCTGTATCCACAGCGGATTGAAATCGCAGCCGAATTTGACGCTAATACAGGCGACCCGTCGCCACGGGCAGCCGAGGTTCAAAGGTCCGGCGTTCTAGCCCCGCTCCTGCTCCACCGCCTGCCAGCCGATGTCGCGGCGGCAGAAACCGTCCGGCCAATTGATGCGGTCGATCGCCTGGTAGGCGCGCGCCTGCGCCTCCGCGATCGTCTTGCCGAGCGCGCAAACGTTGAGCACGCGCCCGCCATTAGCGAGGACGGCGCCGTCCTTCTCGATCGTGCCGGCATGGAATATCTCGACGCCGTCGATTGTCGCGGCGTCGGCCAGCCCGTCGATGCGCGTGCCCTTCTGGTAATCGCCCGGATAGCCCTTGGCCGCCATCACCACCGTGATCGCGGGCTCCGGATACCAGCGCAGGTCGAAATGCTGCAATTCGCCGTCGCAGGCCGCAAGGAAGGCCGGCACGATGTCCGACATCATGCGCAGCATCAGCACCTGGCACTCGGGATCGCCGAAGCGAACGTTGAACTCGAACAGCTTCGGGCCATCTGTCGTCAGCATCACCCCGGCATAGAGCACGCCGCGGAACGGCATGCCGCGCGCCTTCATGCCTGATACCGTCGGCCTGATGATGCGGTCCATGATCTGGTCGTGGATCTCGCCCGTCACGAACGGGGTCGGCGAATAGGCGCCCATGCCGCCGGTGTTCGGCCCCTGGTCGTGGTCGAATACCCGCTTGTGGTCCTGCGCCGAGGCAAGCGGGATCGCGGTCTCGCCGTCGCAGAGCGCGAAGAAGGAGACCTCGCGCCCCTCCAGGAATTCCTCGATCACGACCTCGGCGCCGGCCGAGCCGAACGCGCCGTCGAACATCATGGCGATGGCGTCTTCGGCTTCAGGCAAGGTCTTCGCCACGACCACGCCCTTGCCGGCGGCCAGCCCGTCCGCCTTCACCACGATCGGCGCGCCTTGCGCGCGCACATAGTCGAGCGCTTCCGCGGCGCTGGTGCAGCGGCGATAGGCACCGGTCGGAATCCCGAACTCGCTGCACAGCGCCTTGGTGAAGCCCTTGGAGGCCTCGAGCTGCGAAGCCTTCTTGCTCGGCCCGAACGCCTTGATCCCGGCCGCTTCGAGATCGTCGACGATGCCGGCGGCAAGCGGCGTCTCCGGCCCGACCACGACGAGCTCGACCGCATTGGCCTTGCAGAACGCGATCACCCCCGCATGGTCCGCCACGTCGAGCGCCACGCATTGCGCCTCGCGCGCAATGCCGGCATTGCCGGGCGCGCACCAGAGTTTTGTCAGAAGCGGCGAGCCCGCGATCTTCCAGGCGAGGGCATGCTCGCGGCCGCCGGAACCGAGCAGGAGAATGTTCATTGCAGTAGCCTAATGAAGAGCCATTGGAGGTCCGGTGACACGAGTCCCCCTGCTCCCGCAAGGGAAAAACGCCACTTGCACCATGTACCGTCATTCCGGGTCGCGCCAAGGCGCGAGCCCGGAATCTCGAGCTGGTGGGCGTCGGTGCCAAACAAGCTCGAGATTCCGGATCGGCGCGCGTTTCGCGCGCCGTCCGGAATGACGGAGGTCTGGGCCCGGCTACCCCTGCCCGCCGCCTCCAGCAATGATCTCCTGCAACATCGCAACATGGCGCGCAAAGGCGCCACGGCCAGCGGCCGTAGCCGTCACCGTGGTCTGCGGCTTCTTGCCGACGAAGGCCTTCTCCACCCCGACATAACCCGCCTTGGCAAGCGTCTCGATATGGGCGCCGAGATTGCCGTCGGTAGCGCCGGTCAGCTTTTTCAGTTTTGAAAATTCCAGTCCCGCGCCTTGCGGCAGCGCGTTGAGCGCCGCCATGATGCGCAGCCGCAGCGGCTGATGGATGATGTCATCGAGCTCGGCCACCGCGCTAGTTCCACCGCATCCAGAGACCGCCGAGCACCAGCCCGCAGCCGTTGACGACCGCCATCCACAACAGGAAGGCGCCGCCGAGCACATAGAAATAGCCGATCAAGGTCAGCACGGTGATGGCAAGCCCGATAGCGACAAAGGCGCGGCCGAACCACAGGCCCGCAAGCACGTAGAACAGCATGAAATAGATCGGCCAGAAGGCGCCGAGCTCGCGCGGCCCGAAATGACCGAGCACTTCAGCGCAGAAATAGCCGAAGGCATAGAACAGGACATAGGCGGAAATGACGCGGCCGTCGACGGCCCGCACGCGCGTTCGCGCATACATGAGGCCGCTGATCACAAGCATGCCTGCGACGCCCACAAGGTTCATCATGGGCCAGATATAGCCGGCGTATCGGGGCCAGAACCAGGTCGCGAGATTGCCGGCGCAAACCAGCACGCCCCACCAGATCATGATGAGGCTTGCCAGATTATAGAGCTGCGATTGCTGCACGCGGCGGACGATATGCTCGATATCGCTGAGTGCCGCGGCGGCCTGCTTGCTGTCGATCATGTTCCCGCCATCCCGCGCTTGGCGACATCGTCTGCGATCACCGAGACGGCCTTGGGGTCGCTCAACAGGCTCATGTGATTGACGCCGTCGATCAGCCTGACGTCGACCTTGGGCGCGACCGCATGCACGGCATCGGCATATTTTCCCGGCAGCATTAGTTCGTCGTCGGCGCCGGCGATCAGGCTGAGGGGATGTGTCGTGGCGGCAAAGTCGGCCTTGTAGCCGCGGGTCGCGAAATTGCGCATCAGGCGATACGAATAGGCGGGCGCCAGGACATCCTGGGAGTTCGGCGGCACCGCGAAGCCGAGCGCCGGCAAGGCGTCGCACCAGTCGATGCCGATGCTGCGCAGCGCGCTCAAGGCCAGGATGCGCGGGATATCGGGGCTCGCCCAGTCGCCGGAATAGGGCCGGTTGGTCGGGGCGTCATAGCCGAGATAGGGCGCGAGCAGAACGGTCCGGGCAAACAGGTTCTGGATCGGCGAGCTGGCGATACGCAGCGCAAAGCCCCCGCCGGCGGAATGGCCGAGCAAGGTGATGGGTGCGACCGGGTTGCTACTACGCACCAATGCGACGAGGTCGGCCATGTCGTCTTCGAGCTGGCCGACATAACCGATGTCGCCGCGGGTGCCGGAGCCGCCATGGCCACGGATGTCAGGCGCAAAGGTCTCCACGCCATGCACGGCGAGCGCGTCCGCCAGCGCATGCACCGAGAGGCTCGAGCCCGACGAGCCGTGGACGAGAATGGCGATCGGGCCCGCGGCCGGCCCGCGGGCCGGATAGTGGCGATAGGTCAGCGTCGTGCCATCGCGGGCCGCAAAGCGCTGCAACCCCGGCATGGTGCTGCGGTCGACGGCCCGCGCGGTCTCCGAGACGGAGCGCAGCTCAGGTATCGGGGTCAGAGGCGTTGCGATCATCGCAGCGAGGACGAGAGCGACGGCGCCAACGATGCACAGCACCCATCGCGCGAGACCCAGCGGGAACCACAGCAGCCATTTCGCCAGCATGATCGTCCTCCAACATTTTATAGAGTACTCTATATAGCAGAGTAACGGATTGCACAAGGGTTCATTGGCGCTTCCCATCCAAAATCCCTAACTTGGGCCCCGACCCCAAACTCGCGAATCGCAATGCCTGCAGCGGAAAACCTGATCAACGCGCCCGAATTCACCGTCTCCGAGCTCTCTTCCGCGCTGAAGCGCACGGTGGAGGACAATTTCGGCCATGTCCGCGTGCGCGGCGAAATCTCCGGCTTCCGCGGGCCGCACTCCTCGGGTCATTGCTATTTCGCGCTCAAGGACGAGAACGCCAAGATCGAGGCCGTGATCTGGAAGGGCGTGCATTACCGGATGCGCTTCAAGCCCCAGGAGGGGCTCGAGGTAATCGCCACCGGCAAGCTCACCACCTATCCGAACTCCTCGAAATACCAGATCGTGATCGAGGCCCTGGAGCCCGCCGGCATCGGCGCGCTGATGGCCCTGATGGAGGAGCGCAAGCGCAAGCTTGCCGCCGAGGGCCTGTTCGACGAGCGGCGCAAGCAGCTCCTGCCCTGGCTGCCCGAGGTGATCGGCGTGGTTACCTCGCCGACAGGCGCGGTGATCCGCGACATCCTGCATCGCCTCGCCGACCGCTTTCCGCGCCATGTGCTGGTGTGGCCGGTCAAGGTGCAGGGCGACGGGTCCGCCGAGCAGGTCGCGGCTGCGATCCGCGGCTTCAATGCACTGCCCGAGGGTGGACGAATCCCGCGGCCGGACGTGCTGATCGTCGCGCGCGGCGGCGGCTCGCTGGAGGACCTGTGGTCCTTCAACGAAGAGATCGTGGTGCGGGCGGCGGCCGAGAGCCACATCCCGCTGATCTCGGCCGTCGGCCACGAGACCGACATCACGCTGATCGATTTCGCCGCCGACAAGCGCGCCCCCACGCCGACCGCGGCGGCCGAGATGGCCGTGCCGGTGCGCAGCGAACTGATGGGCGAGGTCGAGACCTTGCGCCGCCGCCTGATGATCTGCTGGCAGCGCGGCCAGGAGAGCCGCCGCAACGAATTGCGGGCCGCAGCACGCGCGCTGCCGGCTCCAGGTGAGCTGCTGGCGATCCCGCGCCAGCGCCTCGATACGGCCGGCGGCGCCCTGTCCCATGGCCTGCGCGCCAACACCCACGCCCATTTCCGCCGCTTTGTCGCGGCCGGCGCCAGGCTGACCGTGCGCGTGCTGCATGGTCAGGTGGAGCAGGCGCGGCACCGCGAGCAAGTCTGCGGCGAGCGGCTGACGCACGCCGCGCGCACGCTGCTGCGCCGCCGCCGCGACCGCTTTACGGGGCTGGAGGCACGCCTGCGTGCATCCCGGCTTGCCAATTTGGCGGCGCAGCGCCAGACCATCGCGCGCAGCCGCGAACGTACGTACAGGCTGGCCGAGCGCGCCGAGCGCGCCATGCTGACCCTGTTCGACCGGATGGAAGCCCGCATGAATCGCTCCGGGCAGCTGCTCGCCGCGCTGTCCTATCGCAGCGTGCTGGCGCGCGGATTTGCCCTGGTGCGCAACGAGGCCGGCCATCCCCTGCACGCGGCCGCCGATGTCGGGCCCGGCACGCGGCTGGAGCTGGAATTTTCGGACGGACGCGTCGCGGCAACCGCCGGTGCCGACAAGCCTGTGCTGATGCAGCCCGAGCGGCCAAGGGCGGCGCGCGAGCCGCGGGTGCCGAAACGCGCGATCAAATCGGCCGATCAGGGCAGCTTGTTTTAGACACCGTCATTCCAGGGCGGTACGCAGCACCGAGCCCGGAATCTCGAGATTCCGGGTTCGATGCTTTGCATCGCCCCGGAATGACGGCGCAAGATAACGTCGACCACCCCTATCTCGCCAGCCACTCCGCGACGAGCTTTTGCGCGTCCTCGCGCGCTTCGGGATCGGTGCCGACATGGCCACGCTCGGGCGTGGCGGCGTCCGACATTGCGGACACGGCATGCACAGGCAGATTGGGGCGGTCGAAATCGTGATAGGCCCCGGGATAGACCACGATCCGCGTCAGCGCGCTGCGGCCGCGGGCGCCGTCGACCATCTGCCGGCAGGCCGGCGGCGAGGACACGTCGTCCTTGGCGCCGATCAGCAGCAGGGTCGGCACCCGCGCGCTCCAGCCGAGCCCGGCGGAGAGCCGGCAGTCGGGATAAAAAGCGATGGCTGAGCGGAAATCCGGATCCGAATTGCGCGTGAGCAGTTGCGGGCGAATCGCCCAGAGCAGTGCGCTGGCGCCATTGGCCCAGCCGAGCAGGCTGATCCGGTCGTGCCGCGCCCAGCTCTGCTGCAGCAGCCATTGCCGGGCCGCCAGGATGTCGGCAACGCGCTCACGGCGCGCGGTCAGGCGCCGCTCCTTGACGCGGCATTGCGGACCGAGCCCGCGCGAGGCGTAGCTGTCCGGCAGCAGCACCGCGCTGCCGCTCTTTACGAGCTGGTCGGCCCAATCGCGATAGCGTTGCAGCACCGGCTCCGAATGGGTGGACAGGCCGCCGCAGCCATGCAGCGCAATCACGGTCGGAAACGGCCCCTCGCCCGCCGGCTTGAACAGCTGGGCCCGCAGGGTCACGTTGCCAGAGGGAATGTCGACCTGATTGGGCAACGGCCCAGGCGCCGTTGCAGCCTGAGCTGCGGCGACCAACATCAGCCCAGCGATTGCGGCGAGAACGCGCATCAGAGTTTTGCAAATCGTTATGCCGGAGCCGAACACGGCGCCACCCCGGACAAAAAATAGCATGTGGTCGAAAGCGTAAATCATCACAAATCGGTGGGTTTTGCGGGCGGACAGGGCACCCTATTTATGTTAGCTAGCCTGGGCATGATTTGGAAAAGTGTGCAGCGGTTTTCCGAAAAGATCATGCCCAATCGGGAATCTGCGGTAAACATTACTGGGATTTAATCGGGAGCTCTGAACCGTGCTGAACAAATTCGGCCCCTCCGGCCATGGCGAAGCGCAGGTGCAATATCTCGACGGCGACTTCCGCGTGATCTCGCCCGGAACCTATGTACGCTGCGCGGTGACCGACGCACGGATTCCGCTCGATGAGTTGAAGTACTGGAGCGTCGATCTCCAGGAAGCCTATGCCACGCCGATTGCGGTGCTGCAGCGGCATTATCCGGCGCAGGTGCAGAAGCAGTGAAGAATGCGGGACGGGTCGAGCGCAGCGAGACCCATCCGAAAAAATTCACCGGCTAAATGACGCCTCGCGCGCCTTGAACAGGCGGTCGGCCAGGAATTTCCTCAAGGTCGCCGCATCGTCGAATTGCAGCGTCACCGGAAACGGCACGATTTCCTGCGCCAGCGCCGACAGCTCCGCGTCGCCCCGCAGCCGGACCAGATCCTTTTCCGTCGTCACCGGAATCAGACCATCGCGCTTCGCATCCGCAACCAGCGCTGCGATCTCCGCCACCGTGAAACGATGGTGATCGGCAAAGGCCGTCTGCTGCACCACCTCAATGCCGCTTGCCTGCAATGTGCGAAAGAACCGCGCGGGGTCGCCGATCCCGGCAAAGGCCAGCACGCGCTGCCGCTCGAGCTTCGCCGCTGCCGCCGCGTCAGGCTCGAGATGCGCCGCAAGCACCGGCTTGCCGGCCGCTGCAACCGCAGCGGCCACGGCCTGCGTCGCGGTACCCGTGCCGATCACGACCAGCGCGTCGGTGCACGCAAGCTGCGGCGCCAGCGGCGCCCGCAAGGGGCCGGCGGGAAACACCATGCCATTGCCGATGCCGCGCGCGCCGTCGATCACGATCAGCGCGACATGCTTGACCAGCGCCGGATTCTGGAAGCCGTCATCCATCAGGATTACGCTCGCAAGCCGGGACTTGGCGAGGGCAACGCCGTCGATGCGGTCGCGCGCCACCACCACGGGAAGATGGCTGGCCAGCATCAACGGCTCGTCGCCGACCTCGCGCGCGCTGTGCTTCTCGGGATCGACCAGGACGGGCCCGCGCCGCTCGCCGCCATAGCCGCGGCTGAGCACCACCGGCTTCTCGCCGAGCTCGCGCAGGATCTCGGCCAGCGCCAGCACGGTCGGGGTCTTGCCGGCACCGCCGAGATGGTAATTGCCGACGCAGATGACCGGCACGCCGGCCTCAAAGCCCTTGCGTTGCATCCGCAACGCCGTGACTGCGCCATAGAGCGCGCCGAGCGGCCAGAGCAGACAAGATGTGAAGGATCGGGGCCGGTGCCAGAAGGCCGGCTCACGCATTGGCGGCTCCCATCTCGAGCCGCAATTGCAACAGATAGGGCTCGAGCGCGGTGAGCGTGCGCTCCAGTGCACCGCCGAGCTGCTCAACCACCTCGCCCGAAGCCGCGACAAGCTTGTCGCGCGCCTCGGCGTCCGCCAGCAATTGCCCGAGCTGCTTCACCAGCGCTTCGCGGTCGGCCGCGACCCGCGCGCCGTCGGACTGGTCCAGCGCCTCGTAGACGTCGCTGAAGTTGAAGACATGCGGGCCGTGGACGATCGCAGCCCCGAGCTTCACCGCCTCGATCGGATTCTGTCCGCCATGGGGGACCAGCGAGCCGCCCATGAAGACGATGGGCGCGAGACGGTAGAACAGACCGAGCTCGCCGAGCGTATCGGCGACATAGATGTCGGTCGTCTCGGTCGGCAACTCCTGGCCCGAGCGCAAGGCCGCCTTGAGCCCCGCGGCCTCGATCATCTTCGCAATCCCGCCGCCGCGATCCGGATGGCGCGGCACGATCACGGTCAACAGCTGCGGGAAGAAGCCGGCCAGCATGCGCTGCGTCTCGATCAGGATCTCTTCTTCGCCGGGATGCGTGGAGGCCGCCACCACGACGGGACGGCCGCGCGTCGCCGCTGTCAGCCTGTCGAGCTTGACCGGGTCGGCCGGCGGCGCCGGCACGTCGAGTTTCAGATTGCCCGTGACGATGACGTTGCGGCTGCCCAGCGCGGCAAAGCGCTCGCCGTCGGTCTTGGATTGCGCGAGGCAAAGATCGAACTTGTCGAGCAGCGCCGAGATCGTACCCGACATCCGCCGCCAGCGCGGGAAGGAGCGCTGCGACATCCGCCCGTTGATCAGCACCATCGGCAGCCGCCGCGCCGCGCTCTGCAGGATCAGGTTCGGCCACAGATCGGACTCGATGAACAGCGCCAGCGACGGGCGCCAGTGATCCAGGAAGCGCGCGACGAAGCGCGGGGAATCGAACGGCACGTATTGATGGATGACATCGGGCGGGAAGCGTTTGGCGACGATCGCCGCCGACGTCACGGTGCCTGACGTGAGCAGGATGCGGATGTTGAGCGCGCGCAGCCGCTCGACCAGCGCGGCCGCCGCCAGCACCTCGCCGACACTGGCGCCATGGATCCAGACCATCGGGCCCGCGGGCCGCACGTCGTGCGACAGGCCGCGGCGCTCCCCGATCCGCTCCGGATCCTCCTTGCCCTGCTTGAGGCGGCGGTTGATCAGGGCCGGCGCGAGCGGCACCACGGCCGACGACAGCTTGCGGTACATGCGCAGCGTCATCGGCAGCGGCTTAGCCACGGCCGGCCTCCGGGCGACCGATCCTGGCATAGGCGCGGCGGGTCGCTTCGTTCAGATAGGCCTCGAGCCGCAGCCGCAGCCGCTCCATGGTCGCGGCGTCCGCATCCTTCGGCACGTTGATCTCTTCGATGCCGACCAATGCGCCGCGCCCGAACGGCAGGTTGATGGTGGTGCGGTCCCAGTTCTTGAGACGGATGAAACGGCTGGTGGCCATTGCAAAGGGCATGATCGGCCGTCCGCTTTCCCGCGCGAGCATGATGACACCGAGGCCGGCTTCCCGCGCGCGCTTCGGCACATCGGCGGTCAGGGCAACATTATAGTTGTCCTCCAGCGCGTATACCATCTCCCTGAAGGCACCAACCCCGCCCTTGCGGTGAAATGCCCCGCCATGGTCGCCGGAGCCGCGGATGGTGCCGATGCCGAGCCGCTCGGCGGCGATTGCATTGTATTCGCCGTCGCGGTGGCGCGAGATCAGCACCTTGGCGCGCTGTTCCTTCTTGGTCTTGATGAACGGCGTCAGGAAGTGCTGGCCGTGCCAGAACACGAAGATCGCGGGCTGGCGCGCCTCGACCATGCCGTAGACATGCGGCGGGTCGTAGATGAACGTGTTGGTTTTCCAGACCAGCCGGAGATATTCGGCTGCGAGGAACCCCACAGCACGCTGAAACCAGCCGCTGCGCAAAATATTGCGAAGCAGCTTCTTCAATGGTCCGATTTCGCCTCTTGGGCCGGATCGAGCAGCCGGTGCAGGTGCACGACAAAATAGCGCATCTGCGCGTTGTCCACGGTCTGCTGCGCCTTGGCCTTCCAGGCGGCGTGCGCGGCGGCGTAATTGGGGAAGAGCCCGACAATGTCGAGCTTGTCGAGGTCCTTGAACGTGTTGTGTTCGAGGTCGACCAGTTCACCGCCGAAAACGAGATGAAGCAGTTGAGGCTGCGGGGCACTGTCTGGCATGGCTGTCTTTCCTATCGATGCCCGGCAAGCGTGAAGGTATCAAGTTTGGTGGTCTGAAGCGTGATCGTCTCATGACATCGAGGCGTGTCAGTCGGGCGAGGCCTTGCGAAAATGCGAGACAATGCTCGCATGACGATCGCGTCCTGCCGCCACCAGCACCCCGTGTGTCACCTCCCGGCGATTATACAGAATCCCCTTGCCGGAAAGCGCGCTCATTCTACCATTCGCTTCCTGCACGATCAAATGAGCCGCCGCAAGATCCCAGTCGCGGCTATTTCCGCCGGCGAACGCCGCATCCAGCCGGCCCTGCGCAACCCGGCAGAGCCGCAGCGCCAATGAGCCGATTCGCGGATGCAGCGCAATCTCGCGCGTGTCCGTCCTGAGCCGCTCGACCAGCGGCTTGGGACCCGCCACACGGGAGAAATCGATGCCCGTCCCCGGGCTCGCCTGGATCCGGCGGTCGTTGAGCACCGCGCCCCGCCCCCGCGCGGCAAAGAAAAATTCGTCGGCGACAGGCACGAATACCGCCGCGAGCACCGGCGCCTCATCCTCGACCAGCGCCACGCTCACGCACCAGTCCTCGCGCCCGGCCAGGTAGCCGCGGGTGCCGTCGATCGGATCGACGATCCATGTCAGCCTTTTGCCGAGCCGCTCCTCGTCGTCGACGCTTTCCTCCGATAGCCAGCCATAGTCGGGCGTTGCGGAGCGCAGGCGCGCCTCCAGGAGATCGTTGACCGCGATATCGGCTTCCGAGACCGGCGAGGAGGCACCCTTGGTCCAGTTCTTGAGCTCGGTGCGAAACAGCGACAGCGCCAGCGCGCCCGCCTCGCGCACGGTGTCCTTCAAGAGTTCGGCGTCGCGCGACGAGATCTCCTGGCTATCGTCCGCCAAGCGTCAGACCCTCGATGCGCAGCGTCGGCGCGTTGATGCCATAGCGGAATTCCAGGTCGTTGGCGGCGACCAGCGACTTGAACATGGCGAGCAGGTGACCGGCAATGGTCACCTCGCTCACAGGATAGGTGATCTTGCCGTTCTCGATCCAGAAACCGGACGCGCCGCGGCTGTAGTCGCCGGTGACGCCGTTGACGCCGGAACCGATCAGGTCGGTGACGTAGAAGCCCTGCTTGATATCGGCGATCAGCTCGCCCGGCGAGACGCTGCCGGCTTCCAGATGCAGATTGTACGGCCCCGGCGACGGCGACGAGGAGACCCCGCGATGGGCGTGCCCGGTGGTCGCAAGTCCGAGCTCGCGCGCGGTTGCGCAATCCAGCAGCCAGGTGGTCAGCACGCCCTGATCGATCAGGGCCGTCTTCCTGACGACGACGCCTTCGGCATCGAAGGGCTGCGAGCGCAGGCCGCGCTTGCGCAAGGGATCGTCGATGATGCGGATGTCGCCGGCAAACAGCTGCTGACCGAGCTTGTCCTTCAGGAAGCTCGTCTTGCGCGCGATCGAGGCGCCATTGATGGCGCCGACGAGATGGCCGACCAGCGAGCCGGAGACGCGCGGATCGTATACTACCGGCACCTGGCAGGTCTCAACCTTGCGCGGATTGGCGCGGGCGACTGCGCGCTCACCGGCGCGGCGGCCGACCCGCTCGGGCGGATCGAGATCGGCGCCATGGGGCGTCGCAGTGTAGTCGTAGTCGCGCTCCATGCCGGTGCCTTCACCCGAGATCGCCGTCATCGAAATGCTTTGGCTGGAGCGCAGGTAGCGGCCGTGGAAGCCCGTGCTCGTCACCAGCACCATGCCGCCGATGCCCGATGAGGCCGACGCGCCGCCCGATTTGGTGACGCCTTTCACGCCGAGTCCCGCGGCCTCGGCTTCCTGCGCACGCCGCTCCAGCTCCGCGGTCGAAGGCACGACCGGATCGAGCAGGTCGAGCTCCGGGAAGTCGCGCGCGAGCAGCGATGCATCCGCAAGCCCGACATACTTGTCTTCCGGCGCCACACGCGCCATCGCGACCGCACGCTCGGCGAGCTTCGACACGCCGTCGCCCGAGACATCGTTGGTCGAGACCACCGCCTGCCGCCGTCCGACCAGGACGCGCAGGCCGACATCATCGCCTTCCGAACGCTCGGATTCCTCGACCCTGCCGTCGCGCACCTCGACGCCGTGCGAGACGCCGCGCACGGCGACCGCATCGGCCGCATCCGCCCCGGCACGTTTGGCCGCCTCGACGAGGCGTTGCGCAAGGTCCGACAGAGCCGATTGATCGAACAGGTCGGAAGCGGCAGCTTGGGCGGTCGATGCGGCTGATGGTGAAGAGATCACGAACGTTTTCCAATGCAGTTGCGGGAGCGCCGGAAACAAATCCTGACCGCTCCAGATGTGCCCAACTGGCACGGACTTCAAGCATTTTTGCGCACCCGATCCATAAAATCTCAGCAGCCGCGCAACCTCCCGTCAATCATGCGGGGTGAGATCTTGTCAATCATGAGCAGCAAACGAGGCCCGGTGACGTGCTTTTAACCAGCCTTTTTAAGGGGAAACGGACGGCCGCGGGTTAGGGTCTTACGCAACGACCGGGGAACAATCCCGGCGGGGAGATCAAAGCCGTGAGGCGTCAAACAGCAACAGGTGGGATCAATCCCGCCGGGTCGAGCCGCGCAATGCGGCTCGACCCTCTCTCTCTGCCCGTCAGCTTCCATGCGCATGATGCCCGCGCCGACGGCTTCGTGCGGCAGATCGAGCTTCACCGCGAGCGCGTGGTGCTGCACCGTGCCGTGCGCGGCATGCAGATGTCGGTCAAGCTTCGCGTCAGCGACTTTCTCGGTATCTCGGTTCGCAGCGTCGCGGACGGCGAGATGCTTGTGCTCGCGCATCGCGATCCCTCGTTGACCATCCCGCTCTGCATCACGACCGACACGGACGAGCTCGCTTCCGCCTGGCAGCTCTGGAGCGACGTATTCGCACTGCCGATGCTTCAGGACACGGCCCGCGAGCCGGCCCAGCGCCGTCGCCGCCGCAACGTCATCCGCACGCGCCGGCCGAAATTCCTGCTGCGGCGCCGGCTCGGCGGCTTGCTCGACGAAGCCAAGAACTACAGCGGCGAACGCGAGATCATCGCAAGAAATTAGGCGCGCAACAGCGCGTCGACCAACAGCCCCGCAAACAGCAACAGCCCCGCGTCGCGGTTGGATTTGAACAGCCGCAGGCAGAGCGTGGGATCGCCGATGTCGAGCCGGCTGATCTGCCAGCCCAAATGCGCGGCAAACGCGGCGAGTCCGAGCCAGGCCGGCCAGTGCGCCCCGCCACGCACGAGCGCAGCCGCTATCAGCATCACCGCCAGGGCGTAGAAGATGACCAGCGCCTGATGGGTGCGGGCGCCGAACAGGCGCGCGGTGGATTTGACGCCGATCAGCGCATCGTCCTCGGCATCCTGGTGTGCATAGATCGTGTCATAGCCGATCACCCATGAGATCGAGCCGGCATAGAGCAAAAGCGCGGTCGCATCGATCCGCTGCAGGATCACCGCAAAGCCCATCAACGCGCCCCAGGAGAAGGCGAGCCCGAGCACGACCTGCGGCCAATAGGTGATCCGCTTCATGAAGGGATAGATGGCAACGACCAGGAGCGAGGCGATGCCGGTGACGATCGCCACGCGGTTGAACTGCAGCAGCACGGCAAGTCCGACCAGCGCCTGCAGCACCAGGAAGACAAGCGCGCGCTTCACGCTCACCTGGCCCGCGGGAATCGGGCGCGAGCGCGTGCGCTCGACCCTGGCGTCGAGATCGCGATCCGTGATGTCGTTCCAGGTGCAGCCCGCGCCGCGCATGGCAAAGGCGCCGAGCAAGAACAGGGGAATCGTCAGCGGCAGCTGCGAGACATCATGTGCGACGCCCGCGGCGAGCGCGGCCGACCACCAGCATGGCAACAGCAACAGCCAGGAGCCGATCGGACGATCGAGGCGGCACAGCCGCAGATAAGGCCGCAGCCAGAGCGGCGCATGGGTATCGACCCAGTTGCCGGTCGAATCGGCAACGCGCGCGGCCGCGTCGCTCACCTCATCACCGCGTGAGCACGTTGCCGTTCAGCGTATCGAAGGTGCTGCCGCCCTTCTTGGCCGCGGTCGCCTCCGGCACCGCGGTTGCCGACCCCAGGACATCGCTCAGGGTCGGGCCCGCCGGCCCGCGCTGCTGCATCTGCTGGGCGACGTTGCAGACCTTGCTCTCCAGCGCCTCGGTGTTCTTGTGGCCGGACCGGATCTGATCACCGATCTGCGCCGGGATTCCGCATTTGGTCGCATGGGTCTCGACATATTTGAGCATCTTGGCTTCGGCCTGCGAGTAGTTCTTGATGAGCTTGCAAGCTTCATCCGGCCCCGCATGGCGGTCGCTCGCAGCCTTGATCATCTTGCCGCGTTTTTCGGCTTCCTCACGCAGCGGCATGAACTCCTTCATGCAGGCCTCGCCGGCCGCCTGCGTCGGGCCCGATGGCTGCGGCGGCGGACCGAAACCGGCGCCGCCGCCGCCCATGACAGGCGCGGCGCCAGCGGAAGGAAACGCCGACACGGGCGCCGCTCCGACCGCAGCCGAGGGGGCCGCGCCATTGACGGGCGGAAATGCCGGGTCGTTCGGGGTCACGCCCTGATTGGGGAGTGGCGCGGGAAACGCGCCCTGCGCGGCGGCGTGGCCCGCATGGAGGGCGACGACGGCAACCGTGAGCGGTACCAGCAAGCGGCGAATGATCAAGGCGGTTTCTCCGACAAGGCCCGTGACCCCCTCATTGCCCTGGCAGAGGGCTTTTGCGATCACGGCGCGGGCGTCCGAAATATGGGCTTTTTTACGATTCCTGCAGGTCCTTAACAAGAACGCGGAATTTGGCAACAGCGCGGCACGCCGTCGTTGGCCATGATCAATATTTGCCCCTGATTTGAAACCTTTAGGTTAAAACCGGGTGGAATCGGAACAATATGACGCAGTGACCATGCCGGACTTCGACTTTCGCGCCCCCCGTCTCTTCGTCGATGCGGAACTTCGGCCAGGCGCCGCCGTCGCGCTGGAACGCGACCAGAGCAACTACCTCGGCAATGTGCTGCGGCTTGCGGCCGGTGACTGCATCCTTGTCTTCAATGGCCGCGACGGCGAATGGCAGGCCCAGATTGCGGGCCGCAAGCGGGCGGATACTCTGGCCGTCATCAAACAGACCCGCCGCCAGGACAGCCTGCCCGACCTCACTTACGCCTTCGCCCCGCTCAAGCACGCCCGGCTCGACTACATGGTGCAGAAGGCCGTGGAAATGGGCGCATCGCGGCTGCAGCCGGTCCTGACCCGCTTCACCCAGGTTTCCCGCGTCAATGGCGAGCGGATGCGGGCCAATGTCATCGAGGCCGCCGAGCAGTGCGGCATCCTGACCGTGGCCGAGGTCGCCGAGCCCGTGCCGCTGGAGCGGTTCCTGGCCTCCCGCGACCCCGGACGCTTGCTGGTCTTCTGCGACGAGGCTGCCGAGATCGCAAATCCACTGCGGGCGCTGGAACGGGGCGCAGCCGCAGCCGGCATCGACGTTCTGATCGGTCCCGAAGGCGGGTTCGCCGAGGAGGAGCGGACGCTTTTGCTGCGCCAGGGAGGTATTCTGCGGCTGTCGCTGGGCCCGCGGATCCTGCGCGCCGATACGGCTGCCGTGGCGGCATTGACGCTGGTGCAGGCCGCGCTCGGCGACTGGCGCGGTGAAAGCGGCGGCGGTTGAGCGCATTTCCGTTAAGGGCTTGGCCCGATCCTTGTCGAAACCGTTGTAAAGCCATGCTAAGGGCACCCGCAACTTTGACCCTCGGACCCCCGTTTTGATGACCGGACCTGCCGTTTCCACCGGATCCGCCGTATGGGCGGGCGCGCTCCTGACCTCGTACGCCCAGGCCGGCTACGAGCGGGCGGAGCCTGCCATCCTGCAGCCGGCCGAGCCTTTCCTCGACCTGTCCGGCGAGGACATCCGCAAGAGTCTCTACCTGACGACCGATCCCGGCGGCGAAGAGCTCTGCCTGCGCCCCGACCTCACGATCCCCGTGGCGCGGGACTACCTGGCCTCCCCGCGGGCCGGACAACCCGCAGGCTTCAGCTATTTGGGCGCGGTGTTTCGCTATCGCGGGTCGGTCCCAAGCGAGTTCCAGCAGGCCGGCATCGAATCCTTCGGCCGCCAGGACCGCGCCGCTGCGGATGCGGAGATGCTGGCGCTGGCGCTGGAAACCACCCACACCTTCGGCGTGAACGACGTCGAAATCCGCACCGGCGACGTCGCTTTGTTCAACGCGCTGATCGATGCGCTCGAGCTCTATCCGGTCTGGCGGCGGCGGCTGATCAAGGACTTCAACCGCAAGATCTCGCTGGACAAGGATCTCGAGCGGCTGACGCTCGCCACCGGCACGGGCCGCAACGAATATGAGGGCGTATTGGCGGCGCTGGCCGGCTCCGACCGCAAGGCCGCGCTCGCGCTCGTCACCGACCTGATGTCGATTGCCGGCGCCACCAATGTCGGCGGCCGCACGGTGGCCGAGATCGCCGACCGCTTCCTTGAGCAATCGACCCTCAAGGGCGGCGCGCTGCCGCACAACGCGCTCACCCTGATCAAGCGCTTCCTCGCCATCTCGGGCGATCCGGACGCGGCGGTCGCGCAATTGCGCGCGCTGGCCCGCGAGGCCAGCCTCGACATCACGGCCGCGATCGATCAGCTCGAGGCGCGCATCGGCTTCATGGCGGCGCGCGGCATCGACGTGAAGAGCTTGCGCTTCTCGACCGCGTTCGGCCGCGGGCTGGATTACTATACCGGCTTCGAGTTCGAGCTGCATGCACGGGGCAACGGCGCCGAGCCGCTGGTGGCGGGCGGCCGCTACGACGGGCTGATGACGCGGCTCGGCGCGGCTTCGCCGATCCCCGCCGTCGGCTTTGCGGCATGGGTCGAGACCCTGATCAGGATCGGCCGCAGCACGAGGACGTCATGAGCGGGCCGTTTGTTCTAGCCGTTCCCTCCAAGGGCCGCCTGCAGGAGAACGCGGAAGGCTTCTTCGCGCGCGCGGGGCTCAACCTCGCCAAGCCGCGCGGCGCGCGTGAATACCGCGGCACGATCGCAGGGCTGGACAATGTCGAGATCGCCTATCTCTCCGCGAGCGAGATCGCCGCGCAGCTTGCGCGCGGCACCGTGCATTTCGGGGTCACCGGCGAAGATCTCGTGCGCGAGAGCATCATCAACGCCGACAGCCGCGTGCTGCTGCTCGACAATCTCGGCTTCGGCAATGCCAATGTGGTGGTCGCGGTGCCGCAGGCCTGGATCGACGTGCGCACCATGGCCGATCTCGACGACGTCGCCACCGGCTTCCGCGCCCAGCATAACCGGCGGATGCGGGTCGCGACCAAATACATCAACCTCACCCGCGGCTATTTCGCGCATCACGGCATCGTCGATTACCGCATCGTCGAAAGCGCCGGCGCGACCGAGGGCGCACCGGCCGGCGGCACCGCCGAGCTGATTGTCGACATCACCACGACCGGCGCAACATTGAGTGCCAACGGGCTGAAGGTGCTCGACGATGGCGTGATCCTGAAGAGCCATGCCAATCTCGTGGCCTCGCGCGAGGCCGATTGGTCGCCCGGCGCGCTGGAGATGGCGAGCGTGATCCTCGATCACATCCATGCCCGTGCGCGGGCCACCAAATACAGCGAGGTCCGCACCCGCTTCAAAGGATGCGATGCAGCAATGCTGACCGAGGCGCATAACCGGTTCGGTGTGGTGGCGCCGTTCGGCGGCCCGACCTCGTCGGGCATGCTGACCTTGCATTGCCCGCCGGCGCGGCTTTACGGGCTGGTCAGCTTCCTGCGCGCCGGCGGCGCGGACACCGTCTCGGTGGCCTCGCTGGATTACGTCTTCGACCGGGAGAATCCGCTGTTCGCGCGGCTCGAGGCATTCCTCAAAGCGCGGTGACCGCTGCGCCGAAGCGCCGCTGGCGAGGCGTGGCGACAAGCCGATATGATTACCATATGGTAGTGGCAGCGTGATCTGCCCCCGATCTGCACGGGGTTTGCGATCGCGGCTCATGCTAGCGGGGCAAGTTGGGAAATCTGATTGATGATGCTGGGTAGCGATGTTTCGAACCTGTCCACGACCGCGGCCAATGCCGCGGCGAAAGGGCTGTCGATGGTCGTCCCCGCCTATAACGAAGCGGCGGGCCTGGCGGCCCTGCATCAGCGCATTTGCGATCTCGCCAGAGTGCTGCGGCAGCGCTACGGGCTCGGCTGCGAGGTCATCTATGTCGATGACGGCTCGACCGACGCGACACTTGCGATCGCGCGCACGCTGCCGGCAGACGCGCTCGATGTGCAGGTGGTGTCGCTGTCGCGCAATTTCGGCAAGGAGGCCGCGCTGATGGCCGGGCTCGATCACGCCCGCCGCGGCGCCGTGCTGTTCATGGATGGCGACGGCCAGCATCCGCCGGCGCTGGTGGAGAAGCTCGTCAGCCACTGGATCGAGGGCGGTTACGACGTGGTCTATACCGCCAAGGCCCATCGCGACAACGAGCCGCTGTTGCGGCGACTGTCGGTGCACGGCTTCTACGCCCTGATCAACTGGGGGGCGCGGCAGAAGATTCCGGAGGACGCCGGCGACTTCCGCCTGCTCTCGCCGCGGGCCGTCGCGGCGCTGCGGCAACTGCCGGAGCGCAACCGCTTCTTCAAGGGGCTCGCGAGCTGGATCGGCTTCCGCCAGATCCGGGTCGATTACGAGCCCGCGCCGCGCGCGCATGGCGTCACCACCTTCAGCTTCATGCGGCTGCTCGGCCTGTCGATCGAGGGCCTGACCTCGTTCTCGGTGGCGCCCTTGCGCTTTGCCAGCCTGCTCGGCGTGCTGCTCGCATCGGCCGCCTTCCTGTTCGGGTTGTCGATCATCTGGGAAGTGTGGACCACCGGCAAGCAGGTGCCGGGCTATCCCTCGCTGGTCGTCGGCCTGATGACCATCGGCGGCGTGCAGCTGATCATGATCGGCATCGTCGGCGAATATATCGGCAAGATCCTGTCCGAATTGAAGGCGCGGCCGATCTACTTCGTCGCCGAGCACAGCGAGAAGCAGTTCGAGACCGAGCGCGGCGAGAGCGAAGGCGAAAGGACCGCTGCGGAATGACCGATGCCGCGCGGCGCGCGCCGATCTGGCTGTGCGCCGATGATTACGGCATCAGCCCCGGCGTCAACCGCGCCATTTGCGACCTGATCGCGCGCGGCCGCCTCAACGCGACCTCCGTCATGGTCGTCGGTTCCGCGGTCGGCCGCGATGAAATCTCCGCCTTGCAAAGTGCGGCAGCAGCGAGCCCGCGCTGCGCGATCGGACTGCACGCCACGCTGACGGCGCCGTTCCGGCCGCTCTCGATGCATTTTCGTCCGCTCGACGGCGGGATGTTCCCGCCCTTCCCGAAGCTCCTGCGCGCCGGCCTGCTGGGCCGGCTCGATCCCGAGATCGTTCATGCCGAGATGAAGCTGCAGCTAGCGACCTTTGCCGGCATGTTCGGCCGCGTGCCGGACTTCGTCGACGGCCATCAGCACGTGCAGCTCTATCCCGCCGTCCGCGATGCCTTCCTGGGAGCGGTGAAGGAACTGGCGCCCAAAGCCTGGGTCCGGCAGGCCGGCCGCGCCACCCCACTCAGGCAGCGGCTCGGCGCGCCGAAAGCCTTGTTCCTGGATCTGCTGAGCGCCCAGTTTCGGCGGCGCGCGGCCCGCGCCGGTCTCCGGGCGAATCCGGGCTTCGCCGGCGCTTACGATTTTTCACGCAAGCCCGATTTCGGCGCGTTGATGCGCGGCTTTCTCGATCGCCTGCCGGCGCAAAGCGTCGTGATGTGCCACCCCGGCTTCGTTGATGAACAGCTGTTGAGCCTCGATCCGTTCACCTATCAGCGCGAGCACGAGCATACCTATCTGGCGGGCGAGCAATTCCCGGCGCTGCTTGCCGAAAAACAGGTGACATTGGACTGAAACACTGTCGCGGCAAGCCCAGAGACAATTCGTCGCCTACCAAAATTTAATCCGGAACCGCGCTTCAGGGCGCCTTGAAACCCTCTTACATGTTCGGCGCGCTTCGGAACAGGAAGCCGCTGGAGACAGACATGAACCCGCAAGAACGCCAATTGGTTGATGAACTTTTCGACCGGCTCGCCAAGCTGGAAGGTGCCCCGCGCGATCCCGACGCAGCCGGCGCCATCGCGGACGGCTTGCGCAAGGCGCCGAACGCCATCTACCCCCTGGTGCAGACCGTGCTGCTCCAGGACGAAGCGTTGAAGCGTGCCAACTCCCATATCCAGGAGCTCGAGGCCGCGCTGCAGCAGCAGCCGCCGCAACAGCAGCAGTCCGGCAGCTTCCTCGATTCCATGCGCGACGCCCTCTTCGGCCAGGGTCAATCCGGCCAGCCTCAGCGCAGTTCGGTGCCCAACGTGCCGCCGCCGGCAAGCCGTCCGGTGTGGAACAGCGGCCAGGTGATGCAGCAGACCCAGTCGGCAGGTTATGGCCAAGGCTATAATCCGGGCTACAATCAAGGCTACGGGCAAGGCTACGGGCAAGGCTACGGGCAAGGCTATCAGCAGCCTTACGGCGCGTCCTATGGCGCTCCGCCTTTCGGTGGCGGTGGCGGTTCGTTCCTCGGCACGGCAGCAGCGGCGGCAGCCGGCCTTGTCGGCGGCTCGCTCCTGATGAACGGCATTCGCAACATGATGGGCGGCCCGCGTTACGGCTTCGGCGACCCGACCACGGTGGTCGAGGTCGATCGTTCGAGCGCCGATCGTTCGAGCCCCTGGAGCGATCAATCCGGCAGCACGCTGGCCCGCGATGCCGGCATCAACGATATCGGCTCCTCTCGCGACCAGATCGACAATCCGTCGCGCAGCGGCCTGTTCGACCAGGCTTCCGACACCAGCGGCTTCGGCGGCAATGACCGCGACGACATGGACATGGACGCCGACGATTTCACCGACAATGGCGGTGACTTCGGCAATGACGACGGCAGCCAGGACGTCTGAGGCTTGCTGCATTGACGAGGTGAAAACGGCCACCCTTTCTGGGTGGCCGTTTCCATATTGTCAGGCGATCAGAGAACGATGACCCTGGTCCCGACGTTGACGCGACCATAGAGGTCGATGACATCCTCGTTGCGCATCCTGATGCAGCCGGAGGACACGTTGGTGCCGATGGTCCAGGGCTCGTTGGAGCCGTGGATGCGATAAAGCGTCGAGCCCAGATACATCGCGCGCGCGCCGAGGGGATTCTCCGGGCCGCCTTCCATGTGGCGCGGCAGGTCCGGCCGCCGGGCGATCATCTCCGCCGGTGGCGTCCAGTCCGGCCATTCGCGCTTGGCGGTGATGGTCTTGACGCCCGACCAGGTGAAGCCCGGCCGGCCGACGCCGATGCCGTAGCGCAGCGCGTGACCACCTCCCTCGACCAGGAACAGGAACTTGTTCGGCGTGTCGATCACGATCGTGCCGGCGCTTTCGCTGCCGTGATAGTCGACCTCCTGCTTCTCGTATTTCGGATCGAATTGTTGCTGTCGGGGATCGTAGGCCTGCTGCTCGGGCTGCGCATAACCCTGCTGCTGCGGCACCGGCTGCGGTGCGTAATAGGCCGGCTGCTGCTGATAGACCGGCTGCTGCTGATAACGCGGATCCGGCGCCTGACGGTCACCGAACAGGAATTCGATGAAGCCGCCGCCCATGTTGGAGCGCTCCGCATAAGCGGTGCGTACTGGCGCGATCTGCGGCGGAGCGGCATAGATCACGCCCGGTTCGGGAAGGCTTGCAGCATCGATAGCTGCCGCCTGGCCGGCGCCTGCGGCCACGAATGCAGCGCCGGCAAGCAGCGCGAGAGAGGTTGTTTTCAACATCGACGTACTCTGTACTGGTTCGTCTGATCGACTTCTTTGAGCAGGCACGACCATGCGCTGCACGAGGCAACGATTAACCTTAAAACCGCCTCGGTTTGGTAAACGAAAACCGCGTTTCGATTCACCAAATCCGCAGCGGGATGCTGATTTGAGCGACAGCGTTTATTTTCGATGAATGCAAGGCGCGCATGGTTAATTCGCGGTTTGCCATAACTTCGCGGCGCATTGCATCACGGTTCCTGCTGTGAACCCGATGTTAAAGAGCCTTTTGATAAGACTCGTCGCGGAATGTGTGGGGGGAGCCCTGATGGTCGTTCATCGCAAGCGTTACCGGGTTGAAGAGGCGATCGGCATCGACGTGCCGATTGCAGTCGAGGAAGTTTCTGGAGGCGAAGTGGGTCCGATGCATCGTGAAATCATGGCCGAGCTGCGCGCGATCCGCGCCCAGATGGCGAATGGCGGAAACGGCAACAAGAGCGCCACGGCCAACGTGCTCGAAGACTCCGCCAGCCGCGAGGTTGCCGAGGCCCGAGCGCTGCTGGAGACCTACCGCGCCCAGATCGAACAGTGCGAAAAGCTCAAGGTCGAGCTCGACCTGATCCACGACGCCATCAACCGCACCAAGCGCGAGATCGCGGCGATCCACGGCAAGAGCTTCGACGGCCAGGAGATGGCCAAGGTCAATGGCGAGCTCGGCGCGGTCGCCAACGGCACCGAGCAGGCCACCCAGCAAATTCTCGAATGCGCCGAGTTCATCGACCAGGCCGCGAGCGCGCTGTCGAAGGTGAACTCGCCCGACCAGCAGAAGATCCTGTCCGAGGAAATCCAGGAGCGCGTGGTCTCGATCTTCGAGGCCTGCAACTTCCAGGACCTGACCGGCCAGCGCATCAACAAGGTCATGAACACGATGAAGCTGATCGAGGGCCACATCAACGTGATGATGGACATCTGGGGCGGCGTCGACGCCATCAAGGCCCATGCGCAGCCGATCGTCGACACTCGCGGCGAGGACGAGAAGCTCCTCAACGGTCCCAAGCTCGCGGGCGACGCCGGCCACGCCTCACAGGACGACATCGACGCGCTGTTCGATTGAGCAGCAAGCGACATCAGGGATCAAAACAAACGCCGGCCGCGGGGCCGGCGTTTTTGTTTGTGGGTACCCCGTCATTCCGGGGCGCGCGCCAAGCGCGAACCCGGAATCTCGCGCCGCAACCTCTGGATTCCGGGCTCGCGACTTCGTCGCGCCCCGGAATGACGTCAAGTGTCGATCACGCCCGCGGTCCGCAGCGGACATAGACCATGGTCTGGTAACGGGTCGCCGCATCCTTGTCGACGAACCGGGTGATCAGCACGCGTCCGTCGAAGGAGATGATCTCGCGGTCCTGATCGCCGCCGGGCGGACCGTCGGGGCCGATATAGTTCTTGCCGCTGCGGCTGCCCTTCAAACGCAATTCCTGCGGCGTCGCCTGGTCGGCCAGATGCATGATCACGCCGCCGGTCGGCCCCGCGCCGATATTGTAGGGCTGCTTGCACTGCGCGAGCGCCATCTTCTCGGTGCGGGCCCGGTCGGCAGGATTGTTGTAGGCCGCAAGCCCCCATTTGCCGACCAGTTCTTCGGACTTGATGCTCGACGGCAGCGCGGGCTCGACCCCCGGCTCGGTCTCGGCCGTGGTCGGGCTGGAGGTACCCAGGCTGAAGCTCGAGCAGGCTCCCAGAAATAGCGACAAGGCCGCGACGACCGACAGATTTCGAAGCGTCTGCGCGTACCTCAAACTGACCATGGCCTTCCCCCGAACTGGATCGTGGTCGCACCCGCGCCCAACCAACCCCAAATCCGCTGTCGGAGCAACAACCACGCCCCGATTTCACGCTTGGCTTCGCTTAACAATAAGCTGACTCGGTCTCAAGAAGCACTTAAGCCTGCTTTGCTTGACAGGATCGGCGCCAGGCCATATTCCGAGCTCACATTTAGCACTCCGAGAGCGCGACTGCCAACATCCGCCCCATTGCGCGCGATCAACGCGCCCGACAGGGGTCGCTGGCAGATGTGCCCTCGACCCACCGGACCCCACAAGCGAGCCTTCAAAAGGGACATGTCATGGCCAAATCAACTTTCCGTCCGCTGCACGACCGCGTCGTGGTGAAACGCATCGACGCGGAAGAGAAAACCAAGGGCGGGATCATCATCCCCGATTCCGCCAAGGAAAAGCCCTCGCAGGGCGAGGTCGTCGCGGTTGGACCGGGCGGCCGTGACGAAGCCGGCAAGCTGATCCCGATCGATCTCAAGGCCGGCGACCGCGTGCTGTTCGGCAAGTGGTCGGGCACCGAGGTCAAGATCGATGGCACGGAACTCCTGATCATGAAGGAATCCGACATCATGGGCGTGCTGGCCTGACAGGCCAATCGACCGCGCTTCGCCGCGCACTCGGGCGTCGTGCCCGGACCTGGTCCGGGCATCCACCTCTCCAAGAAGGCTGGATCGCCGGGGCAAGCCCGGCCATGACGACATCGGCGAAGCGACGCGTACAAACCATCCGAATTTTTGAGGAGTTGGAACAATGGCTGCCAAGGACGTAAAATTCGCCGGCGACGCACGCGACCGCATGCTGCGCGGCGTCGACATTCTCGCCAACGCCGTCAAGGTGACGCTGGGCCCCAAGGGCCGCAACGTCGTTATCGACAAGAGCTTCGGCGCTCCCCGCATCACCAAGGACGGCGTCACCGTCGCCAAGGAGATCGAGCTCGAGGACAAGTTCGAGAACATGGGCGCGCAGATGCTGCGCGAGGTCGCTTCCAAGACCAACGACACCGCCGGTGACGGAACCACCACCGCGACCGTGCTGGCCCAGGCGATCGTCCGCGAGGGCGGCAAGTCGGTCGCGGCCGGCATGAACCCGATGGACCTCAAGCGCGGCATCGACATCGCCGTCGCCGCCGTGGTCAAGGACCTCGAGAAGCGCGCCAAGCCGGTGGCCTCGTCGTCCGAAGTAGCCCAGGTCGGCACCATCTCGGCCAATGGCGATGCGGCGATCGGCAAGATGATCGCGCAGGCGATGCAGAAGGTCGGCAATGAGGGCGTCATCACGGTCGAGGAGAACAAGTCGCTCGAGACCGAGGTCGACATCGTCGAAGGCATGAAGTTCGACCGCGGCTACCTCTCGCCCTATTTCGTCACCAATGCCGAGAAGATGACCGCCGAGCTCGAGGACGCCTACGTGCTGCTGCACGAGAAGAAGCTGTCCGGCCTGCAGGCCATGCTGCCGGTGCTGGAAGCCGTGGTGCAGTCGGGCAAGCCGCTCCTGATCGTGGCCGAGGATGTCGAGGGCGAGGCACTGGCGACGCTGGTCGTCAACCGCCTGCGCGGCGGCCTCAAGGTTGCCGCCGTGAAGGCGCCCGGCTTCGGCGACCGCCGCAAGGCCATGCTCGAGGACATCGCGATCCTGACCGGCGGCCAGCTGATCTCCGATGAGCTCGGCATGAAGCTCGAGAACGTCACGGTCAAGATGCTCGGCCGCGCCCGCAAGGTCGTGATCGACAAGGAGAACACCACGATCGTCAACGGCGCCGGCAAGAAGGCCGACATCGAGGCTCGCGTCAGCCAGATCAAGGCCCAGATCGAGGAAACCACCTCGGACTACGACCGCGAGAAGCTGCAGGAGCGGCTGGCCAAGCTCGCCGGCGGCGTCGCGGTGATCCGCGTCGGCGGCGCCACCGAGATCGAGGTCAAGGAGAAGAAGGATCGCGTCGAGGACGCGCTGAACGCGACCCGCGCCGCGGTGCAGGAAGGCATCGTGCCGGGCGGCGGCGTGGCTCTGCTCCGAGCCAAGAAGGCCGTAGGGCGCATCCACAACGACAATGCCGACGTTCAGGCCGGCATCAACATCGTGCTGAAGGCGCTGGAAGCCCCGGTGCGCCAGATCTCGGAGAATGCCGGCATCGAGGGTTCGATCGTGGTCGGCAAGATCCTGGAGGACAAGTCCGAGACCTTCGGTTTCGACGCCCAGAACGAGGAATATGTCGACATGGTCGCCAAGGGCATCATCGACCCCGCCAAGGTGGTGCGCACCGCGCTGCAGGACGCCTCGTCCGTGGCCGGCCTGCTGGTGACCACCGAAGCCATGGTCGCCGAGCTGCCGAAGGAGCCGGCCCCCGCAATGCCGGGCGGCGGCGGTGGCATGGGCGGAATGGGCGGCATGGGCTTCTGAGCCCCCGTTCCGAATCGAAATGAAATCGAAGGCCGCGTCCGGGCGGCCTTCTTTTTTTGCCACGGCACCCGTAAAAGGTGATCGCCCTTTGATGGAACAGGAATTTGCTGATGCGTGCGCTATTGCTCGGCCTGTCTGGCTTGCTGATTGCGTCTTCGAGCCTTGCTCTTGCAGATACCAAGCTGCAGACCAAACCGACCCCGGCAGCCAGCGAGACGCGCTACTTCACCTCCATCGACGGGCTGATGGACGGCAATGCCGACGCGGTCCTGAAGGAGAGCAGGCAGGGCAAGCAGGTGACCGCCGCCACGCTCGACGTCTGCTATCCCGCCGACAAGACCGGCGACCGCAAGGATCGTTTCGTGGTCAATCTCGCCGTCAGCGGCCAGACATTGTCCGGCACGACCCAGAGCGTGATCGACAAGGCGCCGGTCACGGTCAAGCTGACGCGCAAGGCCACCGGCGACACGTTCGAATTCCGCGGCCAGATCGCGATCGGTTCGAACGTCACCGAGGTCGCCTCGACGGATAATTCCGACATCAGCGAACGCGAGTTCCAGGACAGCCAATCCACCGATGACGGCATCACGCCGCAGCCGAAAGATTTTTCGGAAGTATCGCCGGAATCGGTCGGCGTGCGGCTCAAGCTCGAGGCGGTCGAGGATTTCCTCAAGGGCCTGAGGGGCCAGGACGTCGAAGTCGCCGTGTCCAGCCTGGCCGTCACGTGCGATGCCATGCGCGCGGGCCAGCAGACCATCAATCTGTCCGTCGATCCGGACCGCGCGGCGGCCGTGATCGACAAGGCCAGGTCCTCGGCCGGTGTCGTTGCCGCAGGCTGGACCACCGGGATCATCGAGATGGACCGCGCGATTCGCATCTCCGCCTCCGACTGGCGCGACGGCGACAAGCTCAACCGTGAGAAGCTGGCTGCGGCGATCGGCAATGTGCTGACCAGGACGCTTGCCGCCAAGCTTTCGGCCTCGAGCTGGAGCTCGACCACGGGCAAGCTGAAGCTGAGCTTCAAGCGGCCGAGCCAGCTGTTCCCCGCGCTCGGCCTGACGGAGACCGTCGAGGTGACCGGCCTGGTCTCGCCCGACCGCCCCGGCGGATCGGACAAGCTGATCGTCTGGATCGGCACGCCCGCGATCACGACCAGCGACGAGAGCGCTGGCGCCAAGCTCAATCTGTCCGACGATTCCTCGGGCGATGAAGAAGGCGACCAGAAGGACGAGTCCGGATCGATCGAGGCGCTCGCCAAGGAGCTCAAGGGCCAGCGCTGGGATTCGGACAAATCGGTGTGGAAGTGAGTTTCACCTCTCCCCGGCGGGGAGAGGTCGGATCGCGCAGCGATCCGGGTGAGGGCCGCAACGCCAACGAGGTACCCTAATCCCTCACCCGATTTGCTAACGCAAATCGACCTCTCCCTTTGGGAGAGGTGAAGCACCGCGCTCCCGCGCTAAGATCTCAGTTCGTATTCAGCCGGAAGTGCAGCGTTCGCGGCCCGACGAAGACGACGGAATCGCCCTGGCGTTTCCAGCTGGTCGCCTCGCTCAGCGCCGCGATCAGCTCGTCATCCGCCTGGGCGCGATCGGCGGGACAGGAACGCTCCTGCATGGGCCCGGCGACAAAGATCACGGTATTGCCGGCGACCGAGAACTGGCCCCTGCCGCCCTTGCACCACAATTCGAGAACGGTTTCGCCACTGTCGCCGATGTCGAGATCGGGAATGCGCTTGGAGCCCGGCATCGGCCCCGCATCGAGCGTCATCTCCATGCCGAAGGGAAAACCATCGTCGGCCCACGCCGGCGCGAAATTTGCGGTTGATGCGAGCAACAGCGCAGCGCCCGCGGCAACAAGAACTGACTTCATTGAAGACATGCGACCTCGTGAACCATTCGGACCTGCTCGTCATTCCGGGACGATGCGAAGCATCGAACCCGGAAATCTCGAGGTTCCGGGTTCGCGCTTTCGCGCGCCCCGGGACGACAGCAGGTGAGTGGCGCCGTTCTATTAGACGGATGCGAACTTGAACAGGTTCGCATCCCCAAAAAACCGCCGCGCAAAAAATGCCCGCGGCCCCCTCGGGCGCCGCAGGCATTCTTGTGACAAGCCCTATTTCAACACCAGCAGCGTGAACGGATAAACATAGGCCTGCAACGTCACCAGGATGCCGACCAGGCAGGCCAGCACGATCGAGTGCTTGAAGACGTAGCGCAGGATCGATCCTTCATGGCCATACCAATTGGTCGCGGTGGAGGCGACCACAATGGACTGGGCATCGATCATCTTGCCCATGACGCCGCCGGAGGAGTTGGCCGCGGCCATCAGGATGGGAGACAGGCCGAGCTGCTGCGAGGTGATCTTCTGCAGATTGCCGAACAGGATATTCGAGGAGGTGTCCGATCCGGTCAGCGCCACGCCGAGCCAGCCGAGCAGCGTGCCGAAGAAGGGATAGAGCACGCCGGTGGCCGCAAAGGCGAGGCCGAGCGTGGCATCAACGCCGCCGAGCCGGGTCAGCGTGCCGATCGCAAGCATCGCCGAGATCGTGATCAGCGAGATGGCGCAGAGCCTGATGGTGCGGCCATATTCGGCGATCAGCTTTGCCGGCGACAGTCCCATCACGAAGCCCGAGATGATGGCAGCGATCAGCATTCCGGTCCCGGTGAAGGACAGGTAGGTGAAGGAAAACACCGCCCCTTCCGGTGTCGGCTTCGCGACCACCGGCGGCATCTTGTTGATCATGTTGTGCAGGTCGGGAACGGCGTAGTTCCAAGTGAAGATCGCGTTTGCCCAGGTCTTGAAGGCGCCGTTGCCCCAGATCAGCATCACGATGCAGACGATGATCCATGGCAGAAGTGCGCTCCACAGTTCGCTTTGCGTCAACGGCGTGCTGTCCAGCGGCTTGGCCGCCGCCATCGTCGCCGCCGATTCGTCGCGCCCGCGCAAAGCCGGCGACAGCCATAGCTCGCGCGGCTGCCAGATGCGCAGGAACAGGATCAGGCAGCCCATCGAGATCAGCGAGGCTCCGATGTCGACGATCCAGGGATTGATGTAATTCGAGATCACGAATTGCGGGATCGCGAAGCAAACGCCTGTGACAAGAATCGCAGGCCACACATCCTTCATGCCGCGCCAGCCGGCAAAGGCCCACACCACCCAGAATGGCACGATCAGCGAGAAGAACGGCAACTGCCGTCCGACCATCGCGCCGAGGATGTAGGGGTCGAGCCCGGTGACGGAGGCAAGGCCCTGGATCGGCGTGCCGAGCGCGCCATAGGCAACCGGCGCGGTGTTGGCGATCAGCGACAGTCCGGAGGCCGCGAGCGGCGAGAATCCGAGCCCGATCAGGATCGATCCCGTGATCGCAACCGGCGTGCCGAAGCCGGAGGCGCCCTCGAAGAAGGCGCCGAACGAGAACGCCACGAGCAAGAGCTGCAACCTGCGGTCTTCGGTGACGCCGCCGACGGCGCGCTTCAACAGCTCGAATTTCCCGGTGATGACCGTGATCTGGTACAGAAAAATGACGTTGAGCACGATCCAGCCGATCGGGAAGAAACCGGTCACGATACCGAGCAGCGAAGCGCGGATCGACATGCCCGCGGGCATGGTGAAAACCAGAATCGCGATCAGGTTGGTCACGACCACAGCAATGATGGCGGCGACATGCGCCTTCACCTTGCCGCTTGCGATCAGCACCAGAAGAGTGACCACCGGAACGGCGGCTGCGACCGTCGAGAGCGCCGCGCTCCCCAGCGGATTATAGACTTGGTTCCACATACCCGAATCCTCCCCACGCCAATGTGGGACGCCCGACCGGCGTGGACGGATCGGGCGGCCTGGCGCGGTCGCGGAATGCCTCGGCAATGTGCGAGATCAGCCGCAGACTTCGGCAGCCAGCCAAACTCCGCTCAAAACCTCGCGAATTGTAATGGCGTCCCCGCCCCTCGCCGTTACCTGCATGCTAGGATCGAGTCGCGGGGCCGGACAAGCGAACCCAGATCGCGATACCTACCACTTTAGTCTAGGCAGACGACCCCGGCCGAATTAAGCCGGCTTTTCAGGCTCTTAAAGCCACCCTCGTCAGGAGACGCTGGACACGTGAAAAAAATCCGCTCGACGCTCGCAATCGTATGGCGGATCGCCATCCCCTATTTCAATTCCGAGGACAAGCTCGCCGGCCGCCTGCTGCTCGGCTCCGTGATTGCCATCCAGCTCGCCAGCGTCGGCGGCGACGTGCTGATCAACCAGTGGCGCAACCGGTTCTACGATGCCCTTCAGCAAAAGGATTGGGACGCCTTTGTGCGCGAGATGATCATCTTCTGCGTGCTGGCCGGCATCACGGTGCTGCTCACGGTCTACCAGACATACCTCACGCAATGGCTTCAGATCCGCTGGCGACGCTGGATGACGACCAGATATCTCGGTAACTGGATGCATGACGCCAACTACTACCGGATGCAGCTGCAGGGTGACGCGGCGGACAATCCGGATCAGCGCCTGAGCGAGGACGTGAAGTCGTTCGTCAACCAGACGCTCGGCATTTCCGTGCAGCTATTGGGCTCGATCGTCAGCCTGGCATCCTTTGTCGTCATTCTCTGGGGTTTGTCGGCTGCGGCGCCGTTTTTTGTGCGGGACCACGACCTGTCGTTCCCGGGCTATCTGGTATGGGCTGCGCTGGTCTACTCCATCTTCGGCACTGCGCTGACGCAGTGGATCGGCTCGCCGCTGGTCAATCTCAACTTCCTGCAGGAACGCTACGAGGCCAACTTCCGCTTCGACCTCGTCCGGGTGCGCGAGAACACCGAGCAGATCGCGCTGCTCAAGGGCGAAAGCGCAGAGCGGGGACGGTTGCTGCAGCGTTTCGGTTCGGTGGTCGCAAATTGGTATGGCATCATGAGCCGGACCAGGCGATTGGGCGCCTTTACACAAAGCTATAGCCAGGCCGCCGTGGTCTTCCCCTTCATTCTGTGCGCTCCGGCGTTCTTCGCCGGGAGGATCCTGCTCGGGGCGCTGATGCAGACCGCAGAAGCGTTCGGCAAGGTTCAGGATGCACTGTCCTTCTTCGTGACGATCTACACCGGGCTGGCGGATTGGCGCGCGGTGGTTGCCCGTCTCGACGGCTTCGAGACCTCGATCAAGACCTCCGCGGAGCTCGCGGTCAGCAAGTCCTCGATCCAGGTCGAGCCATCCGGTACGGCAGACACCATCAGCATCGAGCAGCTTCTGGTCGAATTGCCCAATGGTGAGCCGCTGGTCACGGCCAACGGCTTCAGCATTTCCGCAGGCGACCACGTTCTTTTCACCGGCCCCTCTGGCGCCGGCAAGTCGACGCTGTTCCGTGCCATCGCCGGCATCTGGCCGTATGGTCGCGGCTCGGTCACGATCCCCGCCCATGCGAGCCTGATGATGCTGCCGCAGCGGCCCTATTTTCCGATCGGCACGCTCAAGGCGGCCATCGTCTATCCGGCAGAGGCGGACGCGTTTTCCGATGAACAGGTCCGCGACGCGCTGGTTGCCGCCGGCCTCCCCAAGCTCGCCGCCCGGCTTGACGAGGATGAACATTGGAACCGGATGCTGTCGCTGGGAGAGCAGCAGCGGCTCGGACTTGTTCGCGCGCTGCTGCACGCGCCGCAATACCTGTTCCTCGACGAGGCCACGGCCTCGCTGGATGAGCCCTCGGAAGCGAAGCTCTACCGTCTGCTGCAGGACCGGCTGCCGGCCACCACCATCGTCTCGATCGGCCATCGGTCGACGCTGGCCGCGTTTCACACCAGCAGAGTGGCGCTCAGCCGGGACGGGAACGTCTTTTCGCTGCAGGACCGCGGCCAGGAGGAGATGAAATCGTCGCTCGCCGAATAGGTGGCCCGGCCTCCACGGCGTTCGCCACGAATCAGGCTTGAAGGATCGAGACAAAAGACGCCGGACAAAAGAACCGGGACAAAAGAAAAGGGCGGCAGGTTTTCCCTGCCGCCCTTTTTGCGATCCGCTCGGGAACGCTTACTTCAGATTGCTCATCGCCGTCAGGTCGAAGGAGAGCTTGGCGATACCGGCCGCGCCGCACCAGTTGGAGCCCGTGCCGCCCGGATTGATCGGCGTCACGTTAGTCGTACCGGTGGCATTGAAGGCGCTGGTGAAGGCGCTGCAATTGCCCTTGCTGAGATCGGTGTCGGAATAGCGCAGGTCGAGAGTGAAGACCTTGTAGGTGAAGCCGATGCCGATGTTCCAGGTATCGTAGTCGGCATATTTGATGCCGAGCGGGAAGGCCGGCACACCATAGAAGGCGTCGGTCGTTCCGAGCCACTGGCGACCGAACTCGCCGGAGACGTACATGCCGACGCCGCTCGAGCCAAAGGTCGTGCTCGGCGCGGTCCACTTGCCGGTGATCGAGGCATAGTCGCCCCACGCGCCCGAGTTCAGGAAGCTCGGAGTGTAGTACTCGGTGACGCCGAACTGCCAGTTGTCGTTGATGGTGTAGTTGAACTTGCCGTAGGCCTCGAAGAAGCTGACGTTCTTCTTCATCACGTTGCCATCGGCGAGGAAGATGGTGGTCGTCGACACCGGGCAGACACCGCCGCCGGGCGTCAGCACGCCGCCGACTGCCGTCAGAACGTTATCGGCGCAGCTGCCACCCGGATAGAGATAGCCCCAGACACCGAAGTCGAAAGCGGCGGCGCCGAAGGTCGGGCGGATACCGCCGTAGATGTCCACCTCAGCCGCAGCACGGTTGGCGAAGGAGATGCTTTCGGCCGAGGTGCCGATGTAGAGTTGCAGGTCCTTGTTCACGTTGTAGCGCGGCTCGAAATAGGCCGTGACCGAAGGCTGGTGGTTGGACTGCGTGATGCCGCGGAACACGTAGTCGCTCATCAGAGCGCCACCGAAGGCGACATCCCAGGGGTCAAAGGCCGGAGCCGGCGGCGCCTTCAAGGCCTTCACGGGCAGGTCAGCAGCAAGCGCAGAACCCGTAACCAATGCTAGCGCCGTTGCTAACAGAGCGACTTTCTTCATGACGATCCCCATACACTTCCCAAGTTCGATTTTCAGCGCCCCAAGTCGAAGCGGTATCTCAATGCAGCTTGAAAGTTATTATTCGACAATGTGACGCGTGATGTCGGAACCGTGAAGACTAAAACGCAGTCATCTGCCGACTTTTTGAGCTAAGCGGCGATTCTGGGGAAGGTTGTCGACGTGTGTGGCATTCCGACAACAATTTTGCGGGGTGGCGGCCCGTAAATGACGGGGGGATGGCGCGACGGTGGCGGAGCCAGACCTCTCCTCCACAGCGGCACAACGAATCAGGGACCGCACTCGAGGAGGCGCAGGTCACAAGAGCGGCGGCTTCTCCAGCCAAGCAAAGGGGCCGCGGCAGATGTGCCGCGGCCCCTTCATCTCGTTTCAACGCGTCTCATCCACCGCCAGGGCAGGCATCGAAGGCCCGATCGGGTCGGGCCGATCTGGCGACGGCCCGTCGGTATCAGCCCTGGTCCTCGCCGGTCGCGGGGCTGTCACCCCAGGACGGTGCGGGGCTCGGCGTCGCCCAGCTGGAAGCGGGAGCTTCCGCTTCGGGCGCGGGTGCCGGGGCAGGCTTCGGAGCAGCCGGTTTCTTCGCTGCGCTCTTCTTCGGAGCCGCCTTCTTAGCGGGCGCCTTCGCAGCCTTGCTTGCGGTCTTCTTGGCTGCCGTCTTGGCCGACTTCTTCGGCGCCTTGGCAGCCTTCTTCACCGACTTCTTGGCTTTCTTTGCCGACTTCTTCGAAGCCTTCTTCGCCACCTTCTTCTTGGCCGTTACAAGTTTCTTCTTTTTCGCTTTCTTGCCCTTCTTGGCCTTTTTCCCTTTAGCCATCATCGTCCTCCTAATTGCCGCCGACCAATGTCCATCGGGCGCTGTGTATCATCGTCAGTGCATCTCCCCCGGTGGCTCTCACTCAATTCGATCCCGGCCTGGGGCCGCCCGTCGCCCAATCGAGAAGCTCAATGGTGTGGACGACAGGAACTGACGTGGCGGACGCTATCTGCATCATGCAGCCGATATTGCCCGCAGCGATCATGTCCGGCTTGAGGCTCGCGATATTGGCGACCTTCCGGTCGCGCAGGCGTGTCGCAAGATCAGGCTGGAGAATGTTGTAGGTCCCCGCCGAGCCACAGCACAAATGGCTCTCTGGTACATCTTTCACCACGAATCCATTCTTGGAAAGCAAATCTTTCGGAAGGGCTGTGATTTTCTGTCCATGCTGCAGCGAACACGCCGAGTGATAGGCGACGACGATGCCGCGTTCTTGGCTCTGCGCGCGCTTCAATTCGATCCCGGCAAGATACTCGGTGATGTCCTTGGCCAGCGCGGAAACCCTGGCCGCGCGCGCGGCGAAGGCACCATCACTCCGCAGCATGTAGCCATAATCCTTGATCACCGTGCCGCAGCCCGAGGTCGTCACCACTATGGCATCAAGGCCTGCGCGCTCGGCCTCCGCTGCCCACACCGCCACATTGGCCCGGGCTCCCGCCAGGGCATCCGCATCGCGGCCCATGTGATGGGTGAGCGCGCCGCAGCATTGCTCGTCCTTGACCAGCACCACCTCGATGCCATGGCGGGTCAGGACATTGATGGCGGCCCGGTTGATTCGGGGCGCCAGAACCTGCTGCGCACAGCCTTGCAGCAGCGCCACGCGACCGCGTCGCGCGCCCTGGGCGGGAAAGACACGCCCCGCCGCGGGTCCCGGCTCGGGAAGGCTGGCAGGCGACAGCGCCAGCATCGCCTTGATGCGACGCAACAGGCTGGGATTGGCCGCCCGGCCTTGATCCGTCGGCAATAGTGCGAGCAACGGCCACGCCAGCCGCCCGAGCCGGACGGCGGCGCGGAACACGGCCGGGCGCGGCAGCACGAATGCAAGCACGTTGCGCAGCCAGCGCTCTGCCGCCGGCCGCTGGTACTGCTGCTCGATTCGCACCCGGGCCTGATCGACCAGATGCATGTAGTGCACCCCGGACGGACAGGTGGTCATGCAGGAAAGGCAGGAGAGGCAGCGGTCGATATGCTTGACCACCTCGCTGGTCGGCGGCTTGTCCTTCTCCAACATCTCGCGGATCAGGTAGATGCGGCCGCGCGGGCTATCGAGCTCGTCGCCGAGCAGCACATAGGTCGGACAGGTCGCGGTGCAGAAGCCGCAATGCACGCAGGCGCGCAGGATCTTGTCCGCCTCGGCGATATCGGGATCGGCAAGCTGGGCGAGGCTGAACTCGGTCTTCATGCGCCCTCCCGGCCAAGCCGGCCGCGATTGAGAATGCGCCGGGGATCGAAGCTGTTGCGGACGCGCTCGCTCAAGGCGACAAGGCCAGCCGGCTGCGGATGGAATACGTCGATCTCGCGGCGCAGCTCGACGGGCCCGCGGACCAGCATGGCGTGGCCACCAAGCGCGGCGGCGTGCCGGCGCACCGATGCCGCGTGGCCATCGGCCTTGGGCGGCACGGCCGCCCAGATCAGCCCGCCGCCCCAATCATAGATCACCTCGCCGCCGGTCTCGCGCATGATTGCCTCGCCGAGCGCGCCGCCGGAGGCCGGGGGCGAGATGATCCGCCACACCGGCCAGTCGCCGAGCGGGCCGTTTGCCGCAAGGGGCGTGACGTCACGGATCGCGGTCCAGGCGGCCTGCGATGCTGCCTCCTCCATCGGCTCGACCGCCCCGAACGGCTTCAGTGTTTCGGCCAGCGAGCCGGCCCGATGGCGGACCGAGGCCGCGATGCCTTCCAGCCGCAACAGCGTCACCGCCTGCCCCGGCCAGCCGAGCCCGGCGAGCCCGGAGGCTCCGCCGCGCGACGCGGACGCGGGCAGGTGGGCCGCCGCCGAGACGTCGAAGGGCGAGCCGAGGGCCGCCGTCATCGCCCTGACAGCGGCGAGAGGGTCGAGGCCGCGGAGCATCAGCGTGCTCTCGGCCTCGGGCCGCGGCATGACCTTGAGCGTGACCTCGGTCATGACCGCCAGCGTTCCCCAGGACCCGGCAAGCAGCTTGCAGAGGTCGTAGCCGGTGACGTTCTTGACCACCTTGCCGCCGGTCTTGAAGCTCTCGCCAAATCCGGACACCGCATGTGCCCCCAACAGATGGTCGCGCACGCCGCCGGCCTTGATTCGCCGCGGCCCGGCGAACCCTGCGCCGATCATGCCCCCGATGCTTCCCCGCTCGGGCGTCCCCAGCAGGGACGCCAGATTGACCGGCTCGAACGCGAATTGCTGGTTCTTGGAATCGAGCAGCGACGTCACGTCCGCAAGCGGCGCCCCGGCCTGGACGGTGATGATCAGCTCCTGCGGCTCGTAGGCCGAGACGGCGCTCAGCGGCGACAGATCGAGCACGGCATTGGTCGCCATCACCTGCCCGAGCAGCCGCTTGGAGCCATGGCCGATGATCTCGAGCGGCTGGTCGCCCGCGATCGCCGCGCGCACCGCTTCCTCCACGTCCCTGGCGTCTCTGATTTTCAGCGTGTCCACGGCTCAAGCCGGTAACCAAAATCGCGGCCGAAAGCAAATGTGACAGCGCCTCGGTCGGCCGCGGATGACAGGCTCACTTCGATCATCATCGAAGCATTGACGGGCACAGTTCGGCATATACCGAATTATATCCGTCGATCGCGATCGATGGGTGGCGCAAGCGAAGGAGAGACCGACATGACCCGTTATGCAGTCAAGGAACGCACCATCGGCGAGGCCGTCAACGACGGCGGGCTCCTGGTGGTGGCGCAATGGGAAGCGGAGGCGGGCGAGGCCGACCGAATCGCCGGCATCCTCGACCGCTTCCTGCCGCAGGCTCAGGCCGAGCCCGGCGTGAAGCTGTTCCTGATCAGCCGCGCGACCGAAAACCCGGCGCAGTTCCTGTTCTATGAATTGTTCCGTGACGAGGCCGCGTTCAAGGCGCATCAGGAGAGCGCGCATTTCAAGACCCACATCGCCGGCGAGGCCCTGCCGCTGCTCGCCCGGCGCGAGCGTGCGCAATACGCGCTGCTGTAGAGGAAGAGCCACCCCAGCCTGTGCGGTCGGGGATGGCTCGCCGCTCAGAACCGCGGCAAATCCGGAAACGCCAGCTTGCCCGCATGCACATGCATGCGGCCGAGCTCGGCGCAGCGGTGCAGGGTCGGAAACACCTTTCCGGGATTGAGCAGGCCCTGCGCGTCGAAGGCGCATTTGAGCCGCTGCTGCGCCTTCAGGTCGATGTCGGAAAACATCTCCGGCATCAGATCGCGCTTCTCGATGCCGACGCCGTGCTCGCCGGTCAGCACGCCGCCGAGCTCGACGCAGCAGCGCAGGATGTCGGCACCGAAGGCCTCTGCGCGCTCCATCTCGCCGGGCTGGTTGGCATCGTAGAGAATGAGCGGATGCAGATTGCCGTCGCCGGCATGAAAGACATTGGCGCAGCGCAGGCCGTATTTTTCCGAGAGCTCGCGGATGCGCGCCAGCGCCTGCGGCAGCTTGCCGCGCGGAATGGTGCCGTCCATGCAGAGATAGTCGGGCGAAATCCGCCCCACCGCCGGGAACGCCGCCTTGCGCCCGGCCCAGAACAGGTTGCGCTCGGCTTCCGAGGTGGAGATGCGGCAGCTGGTCGAGCCGCAACCGTTTGCGATGCTCTCGACCCGGTTGATCAGCTCGTCGACCTCGATCGTCGGACCGTCGAGCTCGATGATCAGGAGCGCCTCGACGTCGAGCGGATAGCCGGCATGCACGAAGGCTTCGGCGGCGTGGATGGCGGGCTTGTCCATCATCTCCATGCCGCCGGGGATGATGCCCGCGCCGATGATGCGCGCGACGCATTCGCCGGCGGCCTCGACCTCGGCAAAGCCGACCATCAGCGCGCGCGCCGTCTCGGGCTTCTGCAGGATGCGCACGGTGACCTCGGTGACGACGCCGAGCAGGCCTTCCGAGCCCGTGATGACGCCCATCAGGTCGTAGCCGGAACTCTCCACGGCCTTGCCGCCGATGCGCAGCACCTCGCCGGTCATCAGCACGATCTCGCAGCCGAGCACGTTGTTGGTGGTCATGCCGTATTTCAGGCAGTGCACGCCGCCGGAATTTTCCGCGACATTGCCGCCGATCGAGCAGGCGATCTGCGAGGACGGATCGGGCGCGTAATAGAATCCGGCATGCGCCACCGCCTGGCTGATGGCGAGATTGGTGACGCCGGGCTCGGTCACCACCACGCGGTTGTCGAAATCGATCTCGCGGATGCGCTTGAACTTGCCGAGCCCCAGCAGCACGCCGTCGGCGAGCGGCAGCGCGCCGCCGGACAGCGAGGTGCCGGAGCCGCGCGGGACCACCTTGATGCCCTGCTCGAAGCAATATTTCAGAACGCGCGAGACCTGCTCGGTCGTCTCGGGCAGCACCACGACCATCGGCGGCTGGCGGTAGGCCATCAATCCGTCGGACTCGTAAGGCAGCATCTCGGGTGCGGACGAGATCACGCCCTCGCCGGGCACGATCTCACGCAAGCTGGCCACGATCTCCGCCCGCCGGGCCATGATCGCGGCATCGGGTTGCGGCATCAGGATGGTCATATGGTTCTTGTCCTGGTGGTTCTTGTGCTCGGCATCTTGCCCGGGCCTTGGACGTTTCGTTTGAGCCTTCGAATTTGTCACGACAAATCAAGCATATCCAACCCGGATTGAACAGGTCGCGAAACATTCGCAACTGCAGCGTGGCATTCGCGTCATCACAAATGACAGAACTACGCCCTTATGGTGGCTTGTCCGGCCTATGTACGCTGTGCCAGAACAGCGCGCGACGTCCCTCCTTAAGACGAACTCCCCTTCCTTGAAACGAAGAGCTCATCCCATGAACAAACTGACCTTGAGTGCATTGGTTGTCATCGCGTCTGCTGCCACCGCGACCAGCGCGCTGGCCCAGGACGCCGCGGCCGGCAAGACATCCTTCAACAAGTGCCTGCCCTGCCACGCGATCGGCGAAGGCGCCAAGAACAAGGTCGGACCGGAGCTCAACGGGCTCGACGGCCGCCATTCGGGCAGCGCACCGGACTATAATTACTCCGACGCCAACAAGAACTCCGGCATCACCTGGAACAAGGATCAGTTCCTCGAATACATCAAGGATCCGAAGGCCAAGATTCCGGGCACCAAGATGACCTTCGCCGGCATCAAGAACGAGACCGAAGCCCAGAATCTGTGGGCTTATATTTCCTCCTTCGACAAGGACGGCAAGCAGAAGCAGTAAGCTTCAAGAAGCCTTGAGAATACGAAAGCCCCCGGGTTCACGCCCGGGGCTTTTTTGCTTGGGCGGCGTTTCGAAGCCCGCCCCGCAAGCCGTCGCAGGCGCGGCGTGATCAACTTCCCGACGCGAGCCACTCGCGTCAGCGCTACTGCCATATTCGATCCTCTGCGCGATCGCCGCACCCAGAGGTAGCGCTTCCCAACCATCACTAAAAAAACTAGTCTGTTCCTATTTTCGGAATTTCAAGCGGGGGCGAATCCACACAAGTCATATTTTGCAAGGAGTACTCAAAATGGCAGAACCACGTAGGGCAATTACGCTTGGCGGTGGTGGGCCGGCAGCGGGGCTGCACATTGGTGTCCTGGACGCTCTTGCCCGGGCTAAAATAACCTTCGACGTGTGGTCGTTGTCCTGCATCGGGGCGTGGGTCGGCATCGTCCACAATCAATGGGAAGAAAAAGACGAGAGGCAAAAAGTCGAAAAAACATACGGGTTTTTCAGGGACGGCGTGTTTCGCGACGACGAAGGCTACGAGCGCTTTCCCATCAACACCGTATTCGGGCCGGATTGGCGCAGCAACATAGATGCCTGGAACAAATTCGTCCGCGATCCCGACAACTACAAGGATTTCGAATGGCAGCCTTACAAGATCTTCGATTTCTTTCAGCAATCGATGTCGATCGTGGCCGACCACATGCCGACCAGGGAGCAGCCTTCGTTCAGGAAGATCGACGAGGGCGACATCAATAGATGGATCCTCAATCAGGTGATGGCTCCCAATCCCTTCATCCGTTATCTGACGTCTCTGACCTACTTGTCCAAGTTCAACGGGCTCTCGAAAATCAACTACCCGGACAGTGACTTCATGAAAAAAATCAACTTCGCCAGGTTGAGGGAGGCCAAACCATTTATCTTTCACAACGCCTGGGATCTCGACAGCAAGGAGCTCGCGTTCTTTGCAAATCGCGAGACAGATGATTTGGTCAAGGACGGCGACGGAAACGACCAGAAGAGGTACAAGAAGCCGATCACCGCGGAATCGCTGTGTGCGTGCTCGGCGCTCCCCTTCATCGAAGAAACCGTCACAATTGGCAAAACGACCTATTGCGAAGGTGCTTTGGTCGACACGGTCAATTTCAAGGACCTGACCGGTGACGTGGACGGCAAACCGATCGATGAAATATGGATAAGCCGGATTGTCGATTCCAAGCAAATCCGCAAGCCGGAAAATCTTCACGACGCGCTGGCGAATCTATGCCAACTGTTTGCGGCCAGCGTCGGCGAAGATGACGTCAAGCTGTTCAAATACCACATTCGCTACGACAACCGGGCCTGTGACGATTCGAAAGACAAGAAACCGGCGCGCCTCTGGAACGGCACGGTCGTCGAGATCCACGTCCCGGGCCATATCAATTTCAAATGGAACCACAGCAATCTGGATAACGGGCGGAAGCTCGGGCGAGCGGCTGGGGAGCAAGCGGTCGACAGGTATCGCAAGGAGAAGGACAAGCCTCACAAGGATAAACCGCTCTTCATCAACGACAACCCTGAGCAATATGCGGAGTGGCGACAAATACGAGATGGATATCATAGGCTGAGGGGACAGCTGGCCAAGAGCCCTGCAGCATGAGTGGCCGCGTGTAGGCTCGATCAACCCAATCGATGGAGCAAGGCCTTTGCCTGCTTGAGGTCCTGCGTGTCGGGGCCCTCGGTAAACCAGCCGCAGACGGGCGCGAGAAGCTCGAGCGCCTCTTCGCGCTTGCCCTGGTCCATCCACAACGCAGCCAGATCCGTTGCCGCGCGAAGCTCGAGGGCCTTGGCCCGTTGGCATCGGGCCGTCTTCAAGGCCCGTTGCAGCGCCGCGGTGGCGCCCTCCTTTTCATCCCGGAGCATCAGCGCACGCGCTTTCAAACGGTACAGTTCGGCCTCGAATATCCGTTCGCTGTTGCGACTGACCGTCGTGAGGCCCTGCTCGATGACCGCGAGCGCGGCCTCGTATTCCTGTCCCAGCAACAAGCACGGACACTGCAGCACGTACAGTGCCGTAATCCCCAACTGGTAGCCCGCACCGCGGTATTCGTCCATCGCCGCCCGGATCTCCTCGTTGACACAAGACGACGGCTCGAGCGATGTGACGCATATGCAGCGAACCGCCTGTGCCAGCCCATGCCATTGCTGGAAGCCGTGCTCCTCCGACAAGGCGTGACAGCGTTCCGCATAGCCTTGCGCTCGCGACATCTCGCCGCCAAGCGCGTGGAGAACGGCGGCATAGTAGCAGGCATAGGCCTGCGAATGAGGGTGCTCGATGGCGTCGGCACGTTCGATGGCGGCATGCACGCGCGTGATCGCCGCATCGAAGTCGCCGAGCAGCCACAGAACCCATGACATCAGCGCGAGGTCGGCCACTCCGGCATCCTGGCCGGCCGCTCGGGCGGCCAACTGGTCGTCCTCAGAACTTGCCTCGAACTCGGTGAATGCGCATTCGATGGCCTCGCGGGCGTCGGTGAGACGCCCCATGAAAAGGCGAATCATGGCGTGACCGCGCCTCGCATTGAGCAGCGCCGGGCGATCTCCGCGCGTCTCCGTGAGATGAAGCAGAGCCGCAATCGTTTCCTGGGCTACCGGCAACTCGCCGCGAATCACGCTCGCGGTCGTCAACCAGAACATGATTTGCAGCTGTTCAGGTGGATTTCCGAGGCGCTCGCAGAGCTCGCGCGCACGGACGAAGGTCGCCACCGCCTTGTTGGACGCCGGCCCTTGCGTGGCAATCAGGCAGGGGCCGAGCGCAACTTCAAAGTCGAGCTCCAGCCTGTCCTTTCGTTCGGAGTTGTCGAGGTGGACAGAGGCTTCGATCCCCCGCTCCAGGTGTGCGATGGCCTCAAGATTGGCGGAACGCATGGCGGCCTTCTTGCCTGCCTGCAGCCAATATCCCGTAGCCTTTTCGAACAATCCCGCCTCGGTGAGGTGATGCGCGACAGTTTCGGGTTCACCCTCCACGATTTCCGGAAATCGTTGCTCGATGGCATCGGCGATCATGGCATGCAGGCCTGCGCGCCGGCCCCTTAGAAGTCCCGAATAGGCAGCATCGCGCACGAGCGCATGCTTGAAGGTATAGACTGCCCGCGGTATCTCGCCCCGGCAAAACACCAGCTCGGCCTGAACCAGCTGCGCAAGCGCCTCCTCTAGTCTGCGGCCAGGCAGCCCGGCGATGATGCTCAGCAGCTCGTAGGAAAACTCGCGACCCACGACGGCTCCCATCTGGGCGACCTCCCGCACCGGTGCCAGCCGGTCCAGCCTCGCCATAAGAGACGCATGCAACGTCGTGGGAATTGCCATCGCCGGCAGAGGGCGCTTGAGGACGTAATGACCGTCGAGCTCCTGCAACAAGCCGGTTTCGAGCACGGTCTTGGTCAATTCCTCCACGAACAAAGGCACTCCATCGGTGCGGGCGAGGATCTGGTCCATCACCTCGGCCGGAAGCGTCTTCCCACCCGTCACCCGCTCGATCAGCGCCGCGCCGTTGCGTCGGTTGAGGCGCGTGAGCGAGAGCGTTGTCACGTGCGCATGACCAGGCCATGGCGGGATGAATTCCGGCCTGGCGGTGATGAGCAGCATGACACGGAGCTGCGTTATTCTTTCCAGGGTCAGCGTGAGCAGCTCGAACGAGGTAGGATCGGCCCAGTGAGCATCCTCAAAGACAACGAACACCGGTTGACGGCTGGCGAGAGCAGTGAGCTGCACCAAGAGTGCATTCAGCGTCGCTTCCTTGCGCTTCTGGGGACTTTGCTCCGGCAGATGGTAGCGACTGTCGGCAGGCACTGAGAGAAGGTTCGCCAGAGGCGGCACGACCTTGTCCGGGTCAGCGCCGGATTGTTCGAGCAAGGCCACCAGTTTTTCGAATTTCGCATCCGGCGAGTCGGTTCGCTCGAATCGTGCGGCCCTCTCGAGCTGGCAGACGAACGGGTAGAGCGCACTGTTGGTGTGGTGAGCGGAACAGAAAAGGCGCACCGTGATATGCGGCTCGGTGTCCCTTAGTTGTACTTCGAGAGCCTGGGCGATATGCGACTTTCCGATTCCCGGCTCGCCTGTCAGAATCACCGCGCTGCCCTCACCCCGCGCCGCCTTGTGCCAGCGACGCATCAGCAGGTCGACCTCCTCCTCGCGCCCAATGGGCGGTGTCAGCAGGTTTTTGTGCAAGGCCTCGAAGCGGCTTTCCACCCCGCTCGCTCCCAACACCTCCCAAGCGGGCAGCGGCTCCGCCCATCCTTTGAGCATGACCGGCCCGACATTGCGGTTTTCGAATTGTCCCTCGGTGAGCCGACGTGTGCTCTCGCAGATAAGAACCGTCCCGGGCATCGCGAGCACCTGCAACCGTGCGGCCAAATTCGGTGTCTCGCCAATCACCTCCTGTTCCTTGGCAGCACCTTCGCCGATCAAGTCGCCGACCACGACCGTTCCGGTCGCGATGCCAACACGAACCTGGAGCATCGTGTTGATATCCGTCTTCAGCTTGGCGACGGCATCCACCAATGCCAACCCGGCGCGGACCGCCTGCTCCGCATCATCCTCGTGCGCCTGTGGAAAGCCGAAATAAGCGAGAACGCCGTCCCCCATATAGCGGGCGATGACACCCTCGGATTTGGTGATGACCTCAGTGATGCAAGCGTGATAGGCGCCTATCACCGCTCGAAGGTCTTCGGGATCAAGACGGACGGAAAGTGCCGATGATCCCACGAGATCGCAAAACATCACCGTGAGCTGACGGCGCGCAGCGCCCTCACCCGATAGCTTCCTGTCTCCCGTTTGGGTGGGCGGAGGCGTGTCGCCGCGAAGTTCGGCGATCGCACGCAGCATCTTGCGCCGATGCCCGAGCAGCATGCCGAGATCCTTCAAGTCCTGGTCCGTAAGATCGCTCAGGACCGACAGATCGATGGCGTTCTCGACAAAGCGCTCGGCGTACTCGCTCAGGCCGATCGTGGCCAGCCATTCCGCAATTGCTGTCATGGCGAACCTATGGGTCGGGTCAGTCACATTAGCACGTTTGGAACATGTGCCAAGGTTCATCCCAAGGTTCATCGTTCCGCGAAGCTCCAATCGACTTCCGCCTGCTCGCTTGGCTCAATACAGTTGGCACTCGGCGATCGCCGCACGCAGCAGCTGGCGCAACGTCAGCTCAGATCAGGAACTGCAAATGCGCGTCCGCCGCCAGCGCAAGCGCAGCGCCGAGGGCCAGCGGATCGCGGCGCATCCCTTGGTTCAGCAAACCGGACGCCCGTGATCAACGCGCCGCGCTTCTCACCTCCGCCATCATCGCCTCGATCTCCGCAATCACGCGCTCGGGCACGGCCTGCTGCACCATGTGGCCGATGCCGTCGAGCACGACGAGCTTGGTTTGCGGCACGGCCCGCGCGAAGGCGCGGGCGTGGATCTCCGTCGAGACCGTCTTGTCGACGTCGCCCGCGAGGATCGTGACCGGGAGCGAGATCTCGCCATAGCGCGGCACCTGCTCGATCACGGCCTGCTTCAGGGTCATGAGGTCGCGGGCATTGGCAAGGAATTCGCGCGGCCGCAGCAGCAGCGGCGTCGCGCTGTCTTGCAGGAAGCCGTCGGGCATCGGTTGCGGGAGGAAGACGTTGCGCGCGCCGGCCCCCGCGAGCAGCAGCCCAAGCGGCAGCGTGATGGTATGGGCGAGCAGCCGTCCGATCACGGGCGTGGTGACCGCCTGGTTGTAGCGCCCGACGCCGCCGCGCCAGGGATGGGTGACCGGCGCCAGCATGACGAGGCCAGCAAGCCGCTCCGGCGCGTCCAGCGCCAGCCGCGCGCCAAGGGCGCCGCTCCAGGAATGCACCACCAGGATGGCGCGACCGATGCCGAGCATGGCCAGCGCTTGCGCGATCATCTGCGCCTGGATGTCAGGCGTCGAATCCATCTCGCGGTTGCGATCGCTCCAGCCATGGCCCGGCCGGTCGATCAGGATCACCCGGTAGCGCTCCGCCAGCAGCTCACCGAGCGGCTTGCGCATCACCTCGAGGTTGGAGCTTGCGCCATGAATCAGCACAATTGGCGGGTCGAAACTGTGGCGCGGCCCCAGATCAACCACATTCAGGCGCCCGCCTTCGACGGCAATGGCTTCGCCGCGCTGGGGATAACTCCGCTGCAACCAGAGCACGCCGGCCTGGGTCAGCAGCGCCAACCCGATCAGGGCTGCCACCAGAACGATTGATATCATTGAGCTTATCCGAAAATCCCTGCCGCCCATGAACTACGCGGCGGCGCCAGCGCGGTTTCGCGACAAGACGGTTTTCCCATGTTATCCCCTGCCCCGTCACACTGGCGTCGTCGGTCATTTTATAACCATTGTCGGCATTATTTCTGAACGGCGGGCGCAGACCATTTTGAGACAATTGCCGCCGGCCCTTTCCACGTCATCCACAGGAACGTGGAGCGCTTATCGGTAATTGCTCCTCAGTCAAATGGAGGGATGTTGCATGAGTATCCGATCGAGCGATGCCGCCATCGATGAAATCGTGGCGAGCTGCAATGGTGACCTCCGCGGTGCGGTGCGAGCCTTGCTTCTGATCAACGAGCACCTGGAGGCGGAACTGGCGCAGCTTTATGCCCATGCCGCCAGCAACGGGCTCGTCGAGCGGCGCAACAGCGCACTGCACTAAGGCCGGCCGGGTCGCCCCGCCGGTCACTTCTCCTCGTTGGCTTCGTCCTTGCCCGGCTCGACTTTCGGGCACGCGGTGATGGTCGAACGGGCGAGCTTGGCGTCGCTGCGCGATTTGTAGGGCCCATCCCCGAACCAGATGTTGCCGCCGTCCACCACTGGATTGCTGGTGACGATCTCGCATTTTCCGGTGGTGTGGCTGCCGACCACCCAGAACGTGTCGGTCGCAAGTGCCGGTGTCGCAAGCGCCGCCAACAGGCTGCCCGCGAGCATCACGCGCGTCATGGTCTTGCTCCTCGGAAGCGGGATGAGAGGCTGAGCCACCTTACCGGGAAATATCCCGGCTGGCATTGAACGCTTCGGACCAGGGTAAATTTCCGGCAACTATTTGCGCATGATCTCGTGAGAACACCGGTGCGCACCCTGCGCCGGCGCGGCCCTTAAGCGCGGATCACGCCTCAGATATCGCGGCCTTCGACCTTCTCCGAGAGCTGCTTGACCAGTTCCGGCACCTTCTCCAGATGCGGATTGATCGCGAGCGCCTTGCGGAAGGCCTCCAGCGCGTGCTTGTCGTCGCCGAGATCCTGCATGATCATGCCGAGCCCGGCCAGCGCCGCGAAATGCCGGGGCTCACGGGCCAGCACCTGCTGAATGTCGGCGAGCGAACGGCCATAATCGTTCTGCAGGTAATACAGCGTCGCCCGCCGGTTCCACGCTTCCACATAATCGGGACGCAGCTTGATGACGGAATCCAAAAGTTTGAGCGCAAGCTCGGGCTGCTGCGCATCGATCGCCGCCTTGGAGCGCATCATCAGGAGCGCGGCCGTATCGCTCGGGGTCTGGAGCCAGATCGCCCAGATCCGCGCCTCGACGGCCTTGGCGCTATCCTCGTCCGGCGCGGCTTTCAGCGCGCCAAACAGGAAATCGAGACCCTTGGTCCGGTCGGAGGGAACCTTGGGCAGCTTGGCCGGAGCTTCCGGCAGCTTTCTCTTGGGAGGATTCGGCTGGTCCTGGGCGAAACCCGGGACCGGAAGCGTTGCGACCGCCGCGGCAAGGCTGACCGCAGTCAGAAAGCGACGGGCCGCAGGGGAAGCGAGGAATCTCTTTGCCATTGGCAAAGTGTAAACGCAGCACTGCCGGCTTGCAAAGCGGCAAGCCGTCAAACAGCCGTGAGACGGAGACTTTTCCGCTGGATCAGCCTGAGCCGATCGACTTTGCCAAGTCGGCCTTGGCAAACTCAGTCTTGGCCAGCCTCGGCCGGCCAAACAACCCCGATCAACCCTGGCGCGCCTTGAAGCGGCGCTGGACCTTGTTGATCACATAGACCCGGCCCTTGCGGCGGACCAGGCGGTTGGCACGGTGGCGACCGCGCAGCGATTTCAACGAGTTACGGACCTTCATGGCAGAATCCTGATGCTTCCAAAGGCCGTTGCGATTGGCCGGATGTGGCAAAATGGGGATAACCCCGCTGGCGGCGTCCGCCCGGGATGGCGCAGTTTCTAAGCGAAGCCGGGGTGCAATGTCAACGCAATTGGGCCGTTCCCGGACGGACGCTTCAGCGCAGTCCTGCCACGCCCAGCCACGGCTTGCCAAATTGATTATATGGTATAATCATTTTGGCAAATCCCAAGATCAATTCATGCCGGGACGGAAAACATGCCCAAACTGACGCTGCCCAACATTGACGAGGTCGTGGCGATCGACATCCACACCCATGCTGAAGAACCCTGCGGCATGCACGGCGATGACGGTTACGATGATTTCCAGGCCCAGATGGCGGAATACTTCAAGTCGCCGCACAAGCATCCGCCGACGGTGCCGGAGACCGCGGCCTACTACCGCGCCAAGAAGATCGCCGCCGTGATCTTCCCGGTCGATGCCGAGCGCGAGACCGGCTTCCGCCGCTACAACAATGACGAGATGCTGGAGATCGCCTCGCAGAATCTCGACGTGCTGATCCCCTTTGCCAGCATCGATCCGCACAAGGGCAAGCTCGGCGTGCGCGAGGCCAAGCGCCTGATGCAGGATTATGGCGTCCGCGGCTTCAAGTTCCATCCGACCATGCAGGGCTTCTATGCCAACGATCGCCTCGCCTATCCGCTCTATGAAGCGATCAATGACGGCGGCGCCATCGCGCTGTTCCACACCGGCCAGACCGGGGTCGGCAGCGGCATGCCCGGCGGCATGGGAATGCGGCTGAAATATTCCAACCCGATGTACATGGACGACGTCGCGGCGGATTTCCCGGATTTGAAGATCATCCTCGCCCATCCCTCCTTCCCCTGGCAGGAGGAGGCGCTGTCGGTCGCGACCCACAAGCCGAACGTCTATATCGACCTCTCCGGCTGGTCGCCGAAATATTTCCCGCCGATCCTGGTCCGCTACATCAATTCGATTTTGCAGGATAAGATGCTGTTCGGC
>DATGMN010000045.1:0-121086 GCA_035293585.1 Bradyrhizobium sp.
GCCGATTCTGGTCCAGCTCCGCGACATGACGGGGCAGCCGGCGACCGATGCGGCCGCGACGCGCTTCGCCCGCTTCCAGCTGATCGATTCGGATTTTGCGTGAATCGGGAGGTCGAACTGTTTTGATGGTGCGCTCGGAGGGACTCGAACCCCCACGATTTTACTCACTGCCACCTCAAGGCAGCGCGTCTACCAGTTCCGCCACGAGCGCGCTTGGGAAGGCCGGCGAAGACGCCGGATCAACGGCGCCGATGTAACAAAAGGATCCGGGTCGGACAAGGCCTGAAGCGAGCCCAAACCCAAGCTTTTCCGGTGGATTTTGGGACGCGCTCGCCGGTCCCCTACCGTGTCCCCGGCGATTTCGGCAGCATCTGCTTGACTTCGACCGCGATGCGGTTGCGGTCGACCAGCACGACGCCGGAGGCGACGGGCAGATTGTTGGCGAGGACCTTGACCTCGTCGGCCTCGGTGGCGTCCAACTCGATGATGGCGCCGCGGGAGAGCCGCAAGACCTGGTGGATGGGCATTGTCGAGGTGCCGAGCACCACCATCAGATCGACGGTAACTTTATCGAGGGTTGTCACTTTTGAGCCGCCGAACCACAACTAGATGACTGAACTTGAAAGCGACTTCACCACGTTATGGTTATTCAATGGTTAATGGCCGCGAAAACCTTGATCTGACGCCCTTTTCGGGGCCGCCGGACAACGCGGTCGAGTGGCGGATCTCCGACTCGCCCGTGCCCTATCCGGAAGCGGTTGCGGCGATGGAGGCCCGCACCGCCGCGATCGCCGACGGCTCTTTGCCGGAGCTGGTCTGGCTGCTCGAGCATCCCCCGCTCTACACCTCCGGCACCTCGGGCAAGACGGCGGACCTTTTGGACGCCCGCTTTCCCCTGTTTGCCACCGGGCGCGGCGGCCAGGTCACCTATCACGGACCCGGCCAGCGGGTCGCCTATGTGATGCTCGACCTCAAGCGGCGCCGCCCGGACGTCCGTGCCTACGTCGCGAGCCTGGAGGAATGGATCATCCGCACGCTGGCTTCCTTCAACGTCCGCGGCGAGCGCCGCGAAGACCGCGTCGGCGTCTGGGTGAGGCGGCCGGACAAGGGAGCCGGCTTCGAGGACAAGATCGCCGCCATCGGCGTCAGGCTGAAGCGCTGGGTGTCGTTCCACGGCATCGCGCTCAATGTCGAGCCGGATCTCTCACATTTCTCCGCCATCGTGCCCTGCGGCGTGGTCGACCCGCGCTACGGCGTGACGTCGCTGGTGGACCTCGGCCACCCCGTGACCATGGTGGATGTCGACGTCGCGCTCCGGCAGGCGTTCGAGGAGATTTTCGGGGCGACGACCACCCGCCTGCCGGAGACAACAGCGTGACGCTCACGCCGCCGCCTTCCGTCATTCCCCGCGGTTGCTACAGGATGGCCTCGAACGCGCTGCGCAGGCTTTCGTAGCGGAACTTGAAGCCGTTGGAGAGCGCCTTGTAGGGCAGCACGCGCTGGCCGCCCAACAGCAGCTCATTGGCGAAATCGCCGCCGAGCCTGCGCAGCAAGCCGCCGGGCACGCGAAACAGCGTCGGCCGATGCAGCCGCCGGCCGAGCTCCTGCGTGAACCTGTCATTGGTGACCGGAAGCGGCGCGGTCGCATTGACCGGCCCCGCAAGATCCGATGTCGCGATGACATGGGCGATCAGGCGGATCAGATCGTCGCGCTCGATCCAGGACATCCACTGCCGCCCGCTGCCGAGCGGGCCGCCAAGGCCGAATTCGAACGGGGTGAGCAGCCGCGTGATGAAGCCGCCCTCGGTGCCCAGCACCAATCCAATCCGCAAATAGACGACGCGTACGCCGATGTCCTCGGCAGGTCGCGCCGCCGCCTCCCAGGCCTCGCACAGCGCATGGGAGAAGCAGGGATGCGCCTTCGCCGATTCCGTCAGCGCCTGGTCCTGCCAAAGTCCGTACCAGCCGATCGCAGAGCCCGAGACAAGCACACTTGGCTTGCGTGCAAGACGCGTCATCAGCTTCACGACCGCACGCGTCATGTCGACGCGGGAGGCGATGATCTCGCGCCGCTTGGCCTCGGTCCAAAGCCCGTTGCCGATCGGCTCGCCCGCGAGATTGACGATGGCGTCGATTCTCGCATCCGCGCCAAGCTGGTCGAGGCTCGTGATGATGGTGACCGGCGGCGGCAGCTCGGCGCGGGCCGGATTACGCACCAGTGCGATCACGTGGTGGCCCGCAGCGGTCAATCCGGCCGCCAGCCGACTGCCGATGAAGCCGGTCGCGCCAGTGACGAGTACCGTCTGCCGCGGCGGCAATCCCGCCACGAGCTCGCCGGCCGGCGGACTGCTCATCCGGGCAAGGCGCCGCTGGGCCGCGAAATCCCGCACCCCGCACAGCGCAGCTCCGACCGCAGACGCGGCAGCGGCGATGCTGATGACGTCCGTGTAGACCAGCTTGATGCCGGTCGGCAGCAGGGCCCAGCCGATCAGCACCGGCAGCAGCAGCACCAGGATCGCGCCATAGTTGATCGCGAGCAGGGTGTGATTGATGCGCTCGCTCGGCGGCAGCTTGCGGCTCAGATCCTCCTCGACGAAATCCATCAGCGTGATCACGATCTCTGCTGCCAGCACCGCGATGATGAGCATGGCAAGCCAGCCGTGCACCTCAAGCCAGCCGAGCACGAGGAACAGGAATGCGTAGAGCATGTTGCGCATGCCATGCAGGCACAGCTCGAAACGCTGCGACGGCCGCCAGGCCAGGCGCTCCGTGAACTCGTGGTGATAGAAGGTGTCGAACACCCCCATTGCGATCTGGATGGCGATCAGGGTCCAAAGCAAGGGCGTCATGATATGGCCTCCCGAAACACGGCGGACTGGCGGATCAGCCGTCCGAAACGCGGATGAACGACCTCAAGGGTGAAGCGGAAGCGGCCTTCGCCGAGATCGCGATGCGTCACGGTGAGATTGCCCGGCGTCAGCCATCGCGGCAGCGGCAGTCGCAAGCGGCCGAGCTGAAACGAATAGAAGGCGCCGGAAAAGCATATCGCCTCGTCCACGACCGAAATGACCAGCGCCATGCTGACGCCGAAGCCGACATACTCCTCGAGGCCGGTCGGACCTTCGAAGCGCTTGCAGGAATGGATCACCTGCGGAAAACCCGTGCTGCGCGCACAGATGCGGGTCCAGTTCTGGCCACCACACCCGCCATCCTCGGTCACTGCGACCATCATCGGCGCGCCCGGCTCGTAGACCAGCGGCAGCGGACCTCCGATCGCTCGCGCAGCTTGCGCGAGCCACCAGCCGGCACGGCTCACATGGATCTCGTCGACCACGCCGACATAGACGACGGTCGCCCCGTCGGCGAGCCGTTTGGAGAAGCGCCGCCAAACCGCAAGCGGCAGCCGCCCCCAATCCTGCTCGGACAGCAGCGCGCGGAAGCGGTGGTCGTCGAGCAGTCTCGTCGAGGAAGCGGACGACGAGGAGACGGAGGATAGCTGCGCTTTGATGATCCTGTTCGACGCCATTCGCACGCTCCTCCCTGCTCGCCGCTATCTGGCCTTCCCCGCCGGCAGCAGATTCACGATCTTCTCCCCAAGCTTGATCAGCGCGACCAGCCGCGGCCGCGGCACGCCCAGCATCTGCACGTAGAAGCGATCGACGAGCTCGGTGAAGGTGAGCATGTCCTGCATCCGCTTCGCCGCGACCTTGCTCAAATCAGTATCTTCGGCGGCATCGGAGACACAGGCGCGCAAGGTCGCAAGCGCCGGATCGAATTCGCGCTGCTTGCGGCCGGCCGCGATCCTTGCCGCGACCTCCCAGACGTCGGTTTCGGCCTCGAAATGATCGCGGCGGTCGCCGAGCACGGGGACGCGGCGGATCAGGTCCCAGGCGAGCAGCTCCTTTAGTGAGTTCGAGACATTGGAGCGCGCCATGCCGAGCCTCTCGGCAATGTCCTCGGCGGTCATGGGCTTGTCCGCGAGATAGAGCAGCCCGTGGATCTGGCTGACCGAGCGGTTGACGCCCCAGCGGTCGCCCATCTCGCCCCAATGGAGGATGAAGCGCTCGACGGCGGGAGGAAGTTTCTTATTGCCAGTCGTTTCTGTCATGACAGAAATTTCTGACAAGAACGAGAAAATGTCAAGGCCGAAAATCAACGTGAGTTGGCCACGGAAGCCGCCCTTCCCAGCGCTGGGCGGCACCCTTCGTTTTGCTATTTCATGAGCTGCGCGATTCGCGATGAGAGTTTCGAATGACTACAACCCCGGACATCGCGACCGTTCGGGCCTTCCTGCTCCATGCCGAGCTCAAGAGCTTCACCCCGAGCCGCGGCTGACGGCGGATGGCTCCGCATTTGAAAACCAAGACTCGCTGAACCAGGACTCGCTGAACCAAGACTTCCTGAAAACCACGGCGGCCCGAGGTCGCCCCATGAAGACAATGAGACCGGCAATCATGGACCCCTTGACCCTATTCGGCCTGTTCGCGGTCACCCTGATGCTCGTCACCTATGCTCTGGAAGCCAGAAGCCATTGGTACATCGTCGCTTTCGCCGGCGCCTGCGCGCTCGGCTCGGCCTATGGGTTCCTGCAGGGGGCATGGCCGTTCGGCCTGGTGGAGGCCATCTGGGCCGGGGTCGCGCTGCGGCGCTGGCTCGTGGCGAAAGGCGCCTGAACTCCTCTGATACGAAAATCTCAAGGCCTGCGGGAACAAAATCCGAGCTCGCGCGTTTGCCAGCCTTGAGGCGGGGTCCCTGATGGTTCAAAACATAAAGCAACAGAGGGACTTGTTCGAGAGCGAACGCAGTTTCCGCCTACTCGTCGAGGGGGTCGCGGACTACGCGCTCTACATGCTGGACCCCAACGGCACAATCACCAGCTGGAATATCGGCGGCCAGCGCATCAAGGGCTACGCGCCCGACGAGATCATCGGCCAGCACTTTTCCCGCTTCTATACCGAAACCGATCGCGCCAACGGCAAGCCCGCCCGGGCGCTGCGCATCGCGCGGGAGCAGGGCCGCTATGAAGAGGAAGGCTGGCGCGTCCGCAAGGACGGCACGTTTTTCTGGGCGAGCGTCATCATCGACCCGATCCATGAGGACGGCTGCCTGGTCGGCTTCGCCAAGATCACCCGCGACATCACCGAGCGGCGTGAGGGGCAGATCAAGCTCGAACAGATGCAGAAGCAACTCGCCGAGGCGCACAAGCTCGACGCGCTCGGGCAATTGACCGGCGGCGTCGCCCACGATTTCAATAATCTGCTGATGATCATCAGCGGCAGCCTGCATACGCTCAGGCGCGCGGCCGGCGAAGACGTGAAACTGCAGCGCGCAGCCGCCGCGATCGAGAATGCCACGAGGCGAGGCGCCGCCCTCACCTCCCAGCTCCTGACATTTGCGCGGCGGCAGAGCCTCAACCCCGAGCCGATCAACGTCGCCGAGCGGATCGACGCAATCCGCCAGGTGCTCGACACCGGCGTCGGCAGTGCCGTCCAGCTCGCCTTCGAGCTGCCCCGCGACACCTGGCCTGTCGTCATCGACATCGGGGAGTTCGAGACCGCGCTGGTCAATCTCGTGATCAACGCGCGCGACGCGATGCCGAGCGGCGGCACGATCACGATCTCGGCGCAGAACCGCTCGCTGCGCGGCGCGGACAATTCCGGTGATTTCGTCGCCATCAGCATCAGCGACACCGGCCTCGGCATCGCGCCCGACATCCTCGGCAAGATCTTCGACCCGTTCTTCACCACCAAGCCGGTCGGCAAGGGCACCGGGCTCGGACTCTCGCAGGTGCACGGCTTCGCCCATCAGGCCGGCGGCACCGTCCTGGTCGAGAGCGAGCTCGGCAAGGGCACCACGGTGACGATGTTGTTGCCGCGTCAGCACGCCGGCCCGCCGGCCCAACGGGAGGAGGCGGTTGAAATCGGCGGCAGCGGCACGGTGCTGCTGGTCGAGGACAATCCCGACGTCGCCTCGGTCAGCCGCAATCTGCTCGAGCAGCTCGGCTTCAACGTCCGCCGGGTCGCTGACGCAGAAGCCGCGCTGCGCGAAATCGAGCGCAACCAGATCGACCTGGTGTTCTCCGACATCGTGATGCCCGGACCGCTCGACGGCCTCGCGCTGGCCCGCCGGCTGCGGGAGACCCGCCCCGATCTGCCGGTTCTGCTCGCGACCGGCTATAGCGACGCCGCCGCCGATGTGCGCGGCGATTTTCCCATCCTGCGCAAGCCTTATGAAATCCACCAGCTGAGCAAGGCAATCGCGACGCTGCGGCGCTAGGTAGGGACCCGTTCGGTAGCGGAGCTCCCACCTCCCCCGAAGGGAGAGGTCGATTTGCGCAAGCAAATCGGGTGAGGGGTTACGGTCTCTCGATGGTGTTGCGGCCCCTCACCCGGATTGCTGCGCAATCCGACCTCTCCCCGCTGGGGAGAGGTGAAAGAGAGAGCTACATCGTCGGCAGCACCGAGAAGCGCTCCCCTTGTTGGCGCAGATCGAGCTGACCGGGGCCCGCCGGCTCGGTCAGCACCTCCGTGACCCGCGCCGACGGCGGACCGTGGCGGCACAGCGCGACGAGATCGGCGACTGCGCGCGCAGGCCCCGCGAACAAGGCCTCGACACTGCCGTCGCTGCGGTTGCGCACCCAGCCGTCGAGCCGGGCCGATCGCGCCTGATGCTCGACCCAGGCGCGGTAGCCGACGCCCTGCACCCGGCCGCGGATCCTGACCAGGAGAATGGCGGGCGTCATGGCTTCAAGCCCAGGAAGTCACGGCTTCGCGCCTTCGTCTCGGCGTCGCGCATGACGCGGCCGGTCAGCTCGGCGGATGCGAGGCCCGGCAGCTGCTTCGGTGCGACCCCGTCGCGCAGCGCCTTCAGCGTCGCAAAGACGGCTTGCGTTGCGGCGGCGATCGGCGCATGGCCCTGCAGCGCGATGCGGACGCGCAATTGCGCGAGACGCGAAAGATCGTTCAGCTCCTCCGGCGCGCCGCCGAGCACGATCGGTAGCCGCGTGGCGCTCGATATCGCCTCGAGCTCGGCGCCGCTCTTGATGCCGGTGAAGAACAGCGCATCGACGCCGGCCTCCTCATAGGCCCGCGCCCGTTCGATCGCATCGGCGAGCGAGGTGATCGAGGCGGCGCCTGTGCGGCCCATGATGACCAGCGAAGGATCGTTGCGACCGTCGAGCGCGGCCTTCATCTTGCCGACGCCTTCGTCCAATGAGATGAGCTGCGTCCTGGTCTCGCCGAACGCCTGCGGCAGCAGCGTGTCCTCGATGGTGAGCCCCGCCGCGCCGGCGGCCTCCAGCTCCTGCACGGTACGGCGGACATTGAGCGCATTGCCATAGCCGTGGTCGGCATCGACCAGCACCGGAAGTGCCGCGGCGCGCGACATCCGCCGCATCTGCTCGGCAAGCTCGGTGAGCGTGATCAGCGCAATGTCGGGATCGCCGAGCACGGCCAGCGAGGCGACCGAGCCGCCGAACATGCCGATCTCGAAGCCGAGATCCTGCGCAATGCGGATCGAGATCGCATCATAGACCGAGCCCGGACGGATGCAGGTCGGGCCGGCAAGCACCGACCGTAGTTTCTCGCGGCGCTGGCGGAAGGTCATGATGCTCTCTCCCCTGCCTCCGTCATTCCGGGGCGGTGCGAAAGCACCGAACCCGGAATCTCGAGGTTCCGGGTTCTCGCGTCGCGAGCCCCGGAACGACAGCGTGAATTTCAGGCGGCCATTGCGAGCGTAAGCGAAAGCAATGACGTGCCTTACGCAAACTCCAAAATCAACGCATCCACCGCCAACGTCGCGCCCGCGGACGCGTGAATCTTCTTCACCGTGCCGTCCTGCTCGGCGCGCAGCACGTTCTGCATCTTCATGGCTTCGATGACAGCCAGCGTCTCGCCGGCCTTGACCTCCTGCCCCTCGGTGACCGCGATCGAGACCACTAGGCCCGGCATCGGGCAGAGCAGCTTCTTGCCGGTGTCGGCTGCGGTCACGACCGGCATCAGCCGGGCGGACGCCGCCTCCGCTTCGGTGAAAACATAGACGGGCACCTCGACGCCCTGATGCGCGAGCCGGACGCCGTTGTTGATGGGGCGCACCTGTACCGCGATCAACGAGCCGTCGACGGTGCCCTCCCAGACGGGGTCGCCGGGCTTCCAGGACGAGACCAGGTGGTGCGGATTTCCCGCCACGCCATCGGTGACGAAGCGCACCGCGATCGAGCCGTCCTCGCGGGCGATGTCGAGGATGATCTCCTCACGATCGAGCCAGACGGCGCGGCGGCCTTGCCGGCGCACCGGTCGCCCGATCATCTGCCCGGAAATCTGCCGCTTGCGCTCGCCGAGCACATGGTCGATCGCGGCACCGACGGCGGCGATCCGGCGCGCGATCTCGCCGGCCGGCGGCTGCGCCGAGAAGCCGCGCGGAAATTCCTCCGCGATGAAACCGGTGGAGAGCTTTCCTTCCCGCCAGCGCGGATGGTTCATCAGCGCCGAAAGGAAGGGAATGTTGTGGCGGATGCCGTCGACGTAGAAGGCATCGAGCGCGGTCGACTGCGCCTCGATTGCGGCGGCGCGCGAGGGCGCATGCGTGACCAGCTTGGCGATCATCGGATCGTAATAGATCGAGATCTCGCCGCCCTCCTGCACGCCGGTGTCGTTGCGCACGGTGATGCCGTTCGCCTTGCTCTCCGCCGGCGGCCGGTACTTCACCAGCCGCCCGATCGAGGGCAGGAAATTGCGGAAGGGATCCTCGGCATAGACGCGCGATTCGACCGCCCAGCCGGTGAGCGCGATGTCCTTCTGCGCCAGCTTCAGCTCCTCGCCTGCGGCGACCCGGATCATCTGCTCGACCAGGTCGATGCCGGTGACGAGCTCGGTCACGGGATGCTCGACCTGCAGGCGGGTGTTCATCTCCAGGAAATAGAAGCTCTTGTCCTGGCCGGCGACGAACTCGACGGTGCCGGCGGAATCATATTTCACGGCCTTGGCAAGCGCGACCGCCTGCTCGCCCATCTTGCGCCGCGTGGTCTCGTCCAGGAGCGGCGACGGCGCCTCCTCGATGACCTTCTGGTTGCGGCGCTGGATCGAGCATTCCCGCTCGCCGAGATAGATGACATTGCCGTGCTTGTCGCCCAGCACCTGGATTTCGATATGGCGGGGATCGACGATGAATTTCTCGATGAAGACCCGGTCGTCGCCGAACGAGGCTTTTGCTTCCGCCTTCGCCAGATTGAAGCCCTCGGCGACCTCGCTCTTCGAATGCGCGATGCGCATGCCCTTGCCGCCGCCGCCGGCGGAAGCCTTGATCATCACGGGATAGCCGATCTCGTCGGCGATCTGCACCGCATGCTTGTCGTCCTCGATGACGCCGAGATGGCCGGGCACGGTCGAGACCTTGGCTTTCGCAGCCGCCTTCTTCGATTCGATCTTGTCGCCCATCGCGGCGATCGCGCCCGGATTGGGGCCGATGAAGACGATGCCTGCCTCCTGCAGCGCCCGCGGAAAGGCCTCGCGCTCGGAGAGAAATCCGTAGCCGGGATGCACGGCCTCGGCGCCGGTCTTGCGGCAGGCCTCGACGATTTTATCGATCAGGAGGTAGCTTTCGGCCGCCGCCGGCGGACCGATCAGCACGGCCTCATCGGCCATCTCGACATGCAGCGCGTCACGGTCGGCTTCGGAATAGACGGCGACGGTCTCGATCCCCATCTTGCGGGCCGTCTTGATGACCCGGCAGGCGATCTCGCCGCGATTTGCGATCAGGATTCTCTTGAACATGCTTTGTGCTTTACGACCTTGGGCGGGTTCCTCCCCGCCATTTTCGTATGCGGGGTCGGACGTCACAATTCCGTCTACAGCAAAACCGGACGGAGGCAACGGCTGATATGCCGCAAATCGCGCCTCCGGTGCGAGATTTCCGCTCCCCCACGCTGCATGAGGCGCATGCGCATCCCGCGGCCCGGTCAGGACGGACCGGTCAGGCGTCCAGCCAGGCCGGCACCCAGCGAGCGGGCCGTGGCGCGCGGCGGAGATCGGCCCTTGCCTGCGCGAGATCGGCAGGCTTTCCGTCGATCATGGGCCGCGTGTCATAGTCGAAACGCGGCATGATGCGGCCGTCGGCATAGAGGCCGAACGCCATGGAATACCACAGGCCGAGATTGGGCATCTCGCGCCACATGTCGTCCCGCAAGTCCCGCAGGATCGGCTCGATCATCGCGGCCTCCTCCACCGGCTGCCGGCCGCGCCGCAATACCCTGATCTGGGTCTGGGCGCCGACCATCGCGACCTCGAACTGGGTCCGGTCCCACGGATTCTTTGCCGTCGGCCGATGCGACAGCAGCGGCGCGGACAGCGCCTTCATGGCGGGATGGTCGGACCAGTAGGCTTCGCGATCGCCGCACCATTTCTTCATCGCCGCCGCAAAATCCGGCAGCGGCTCCGGCGCGCGCAGCGTCGCACCGAGATCCTTGACGGCGAGGCGCTTGCACAGCCAGGCCGCAAGCTGATCGGTCTCGTCGTCGGCGTCCTCATCCGGATGGAGATCGCTGTCTTCGAATTGCGAGAGGGCGATCTTCGCCAACAATCCCTCCAGCGACGGCGCCAGGATCTCGTTCTGCCCCTCGGAGTCGATGAGCACGACCGGCGCCAGCTCTGCATTGCCTGCGTTCGGATACCAGATGCCGGCGGCGGAGCCGTCAGGCAGCCGCATGAACAGCGCGAATTCGTTGCGCAACAGGCTCGCATCGAACAGCGGCGCGTTGTCCGAGAATTGCCCGACCAGATCGAAGCAGCCGACCCCGCCCCAGGCGCGGCCTTCGAGCCAGGCCGCGAAATCGACCAGCAGAGACGGCGCCTCCAGCCAAAGCGGAAAGGCTTTCCGAACGCTGTCGAGATCGATGCGATAAGGCATTTCGGACATAAGCGATGATCTCCCCCACGCGGCCGAACGGCCCGACGTTGGTCGGGCGCATCGGCGGTTCGGTTCAATCCATTGTGGTTTGCCGAAAGCATCATGCGATGAGCTCTCGCGCTTACCCGCCCCTGGAGGGGGCGGGTCGGTTCGCATGCAGCGAAGCGGAATGCGAAACGGGGTGCGGTGACAGTCTCTCCACGCGCACAGTGTTCATCGCGGATGGACCTTCACCCCACCCCGATTGCGCATTGCATGCGCAATCGACCCGCCCCCTCCAGGGGCGCGTGCAGAGAAGACGTCTGCGACCCAAGCCGAATTCAACTCACCCTGTCCTGCCCGGCCTTGCGCGCGACGGTGCGGTCATCGCCTCCAGCTTCAGGAGATCGTCGAGCTGCTCGCGGGTCAGGAGCCCCTCCTCCAGCACGATGTCGGCGACCTTGCGCTTTTCATTGAGCGCGCGCTTTGCCACGCGCGACGACGCCTCGTAGCCGAGCGTCGGCCCGAGCGCGGTGACGAGGCCGATGGAGTCCTCGACCAGCGCGCGGCAACGCTCGCGGTCGGCTTCGATGCCGTTGACGCAGCGCGTGGTCAGCGTGGTGATCGCCGCGGTGAGCTGGCGCAGCGAAGCCAACAGGCAATAGCCGATGGTCGGTTCGAACGCGTTGAGCTGCAGCTGGCCGCCTTCGGCGCACATGGTGACCGTGAGATCGTGCCCGATCACGATGAAGGCGACCTGGTTGACGACCTCGGGGATGACGGGATTGACCTTGCCCGGCATGATCGAGGAGCCCGCCTGCACCGCCGGCAGCTTGATTTCGGCAAGGCCCGCGCGCGGGCCGCTGGAGAGCAGCCGCAGGTCGTTGCAGATCTTCGACAGCTTCACCGCGACGCGCTTGAGCACGCCGGAGAACAGCACGAAGGCGCCCATGTCCGAGGTCGCCTCGATCAAGTTCGAGGCCGGCACCAGCGGCTGCTTGGACATCCGCGCCAGCTCCTCGATCGCCAGCGCCGCATAGCGCGGATCGGCATTGATGCCGGTGCCGATCGCGGTTGCCCCGAGATTGACCTCGCGGAACAGCGCCGCCGCCTCGCGGATGCGCGACACGTCCTCCTTGATGGTGACGAAGAAGGCATCGAACTCCTGCCCCAAGGTCATCGGCACGGCGTCCTGCAACTGGGTGCGGCCGATCTTCAGGACGTCGCTGAACTCCACCGCCTTGGCCTTGAAGGCGTAGGCGAGCTCGTCCAGCGCCTCGATCAGCGGATCGGCCGCGAAGATCACTGCCAGGCGCAGCGCGGTCGGATAGGCGTCATTGGTCGATTGCGACATGTTGACGTCGTCATTGGGATGCAGCGTGGCGTAGTCGCCCTTCGGCTTGCCCATGACCTCCAGCGCCACATTGGCGACGACCTCGTTGGTGTTCATGTTGGTCGAGGTGCCGGCGCCGCCCTGCACCGCGTCGACCACGAACTGGTCGTGAAACTTGCCCTCATTGCCGATCAGCTGGCAGGCCTTCTCGATCGCGTCGGCCTTCTCGGCCGCGAGATAGCCGAGCCTTCGGTTGGCGCGGGCCGCTGCCTGCTTCACATAGACCAGCGCTTTCACGAAATTCGCGAAATGCCCGACCGGTACGCCGGTAATGGGGAAGTTCTCCACCGCGCGCATGGTGTGGACGCCCCAATAGGCATTGGAGGGAATGTCGCGCTCGCCGAGCAGATCGTGCTCGCGGCGCGTCTTGACCTGCGAGAGCTCGATCGTCTGCGTGGTCGCAACCTGCACGCTGGCAGGCGCAGCCTCGCTGGCAGTTGTCTCGGTCGAAGAAGGGGTGACGGCCACGGGATGATCCTTCGCTTGTTCAAGCAGGAGAGAGCGGGGTCCGGGATGATGGACCCCCTGCTGCCAGCGTTCAAGCGCGGCCTGTTGGCATGCCACGTCAACGCGGCGATCAGCCTGAATACGTGCCGAAGCGACCGCGCACATAGGCGTGCGACACCGCTTTCATCAATTCGCGCACCTCGCATTCGAGATAATTATTGGCGACGATAAGCGCGCGAATGGTCGCACGCAGATCGCCGTCGCAGGCTGCAATCGCCTCATCGATCTCGGCTTCGAGTGCGTCGTCATCGGGCGCGGCGGGCTTCGGGCTGGATGACATGCAGAAAGTCTTTCAATTGATCGCGGCGCTGGATATGTTCTCTTTTTGTTCTCGCAAGTCAACACGGAACAGAGGCTCCAACTGACCCCTTCTCACCCCGCCCTTGCCGCTCCCCGCACCAGCTGGTGGATGAACCGCAGCTTCTCGATCACCGCGGGTGAGAGCACGAAGGGATAGAGGTCGCGGGTGCCCATGGCGCGGTTGATGCTGTTCATGGCGAAGGTAAAGGGCAGCCACGCGTTGAGGATCGTGTCGAAATCATCCGCCACGTAAGGGTCGAAGGCGATATGCGCCGACAGCCCGCCGACGCGGTCGGCCGCCGGGCGCATCTCGATGCCGAAGGCGGACGCCATCTCCAGCGTGTCGACGATGTGCAGATAGTGCGCCCAGGTCTCGGCAAAATCCTCCCAGGGATGGGTCGCCGCATAGGCCGAGACGTAATGCGCCTGCCAGTCCGCCGGCGGTCCTTCCGCGTAATGGCGCTGCAGCGCAGCCCCATAATCCATGGTGTCGTCGCCGAACACGGCGCGACAGGCGTTCAGCCTGCCGCCGTCGCGCACCAGCACGTCCCAGAAATAATGCCCGACCTCATGGCGGAAATGGCCGAGCAGCGTCCGATAGGGCTCGCCCATCTCGAGCCGGCGCTTCTCGCGCTCGAGGTCGTCGGCCTCGGTGAGGGCGATCGTGATCAGCCCGTTGTCATGGCCGGTCATCACCCGGCTCCCGCGAGCCGGATCATCGGCGAGAAAATTGAAGATCAGCCCATGGACAGGATCGTCGGCGCGCGTCCTCACCGGCAGCCGCCAGCGTATCACTGAATAGAACAGCCTGTGCTTTGCGATCTCGAGCTCGCGCCAGCGCGCAAGGTGGTCGGGATTCGACAGATCGGGCACGATGCCGTTGTGCCGGCAGGCGCGGCAATACACCTCGCCGCTGTCGGGCGGGACCAGCCAGTTGCAGGCATCATGCGCCGCATTGGCGCAGAAGGCACGACCGCGCCTTTTGTCCGCCAGGGTCGCAAACCTCTCGCCATCCGGCTCGAGTGCTGAGAGCAGGGTCTGCTCGGGGACGAAACCCAGCCGGTGCGCGCAGCGCGTACAAATACGGTTCTCGAAATAGAGCACGTTGCCACAGGCCTGGCAGACAAAGAGCTTCAAGGGAGCGCCCCCAAAATGATCGCGTACGAGCGAATCGCGTACCCGGCGATGACGCGCGGCCGCGTGCCGGGTTCCTCGCCGGGCGGAACAATTCGGCCGATACGGCGTTGATCGTCCGCATTTCCCCGACGCCGGCCTGCCCCGCCGGACATTGCTCCTCACACAGGGGCAATGGCGGGGCTTTTTATTTGTGAGCACGGACAGCTTGATACGATGGCACTCTACCGGGTGAAGCCGACCCAAGTGGACGAGACGGTGGCGCGTGCGATCGCGCGGCACGCGGCGCCCGTCCCTGAAAAGACCGCGAAGATCCTGACCTGGGGCGCAGACGAGCATGTGCTGATCGCGCTTGCCGCCGGATTCTGGCTCTATGCACGCGGCAAAGATCGAGACCTGCGCACGGCCGGCAACCACATCCTGCTGACGACGGCGGCGGTGACGCTGCTGCCGCATGTGTTGAAGGGCGTTTTCGATCAGGAGCGGCCCGACCGCACCACCATCCGCGGCCATCTCCACGGCGTTCCCGTTTCAGGCAACGCACGTGACGCCTTTCCGTCGGGACACGCGCTTCACATCGGTGCGCTCGCCTCTGCCGCGACGGCGCTTCCGCCGGCGCAGCGCAATCTGGCGTGGGGCATCGGTGCGGGCCTCGTGCTGACGCGCGTGGTGCTGCTCGCGCATTGGCTGAGCGACGTGCTGGCCGGCCTTGCAATCGGCGCCGTCGTTGAACGACTATTGCGATTCTGGACGGGATATGGAGCCTGTGACAACAGCGGTCACGCTTCGCCTGGGCGATGGTCGAAAGGGTGATCGTTGGACAGAGACATGAGCAAGGCGAGCGCTGAGGACGATCTGTCACTCCCGGCCGAAGCCGCCGCGAAGCTGCAGCAGCATCTTCAGGAGATTGCGGATGAACGCGACCGGGCCCATCGGGCGCTGCAGGAGCGCGAAGCCGAGCTCGCGCGCATCCAGCGCATCGGCCGTGTCGGCGGCGTGGAGGTGGATTTGCGCGAGGGCTTTCGCAACCGCCGTTCGCCGGAATACCTCCTGATCCACGGCCTGCCGCCCGAAGCGGCCAACGAGACCCATGAAGACTGGGTCCGGCGCATCCACCCCGACGATCGAAGCGCGACCGAGCAGCATTTTCTCGATGCAATCGCCGGCACCGCCGAAAACTACGTCGCCGAATACCGCATCATACGTCCTGATGACGGCGAGATCAGGTGGATCCGCGTCGTTGCCAGGATCGAGCGCGACGAGAACGGGCGGGCGCTGCGCCTGGTGGGCGCACATATCGACGTCACCGACCGCATGCTCGTGCAGCAGACCTTGCGGGAAAGCGAGGAGCGCTTCCGCCTGATCGCCAACAGCGCGCCGGTGCCGATCTGGGTCACCCAGCTCGACCGCACCCGCGCCTTCGCCAACCAGGCCTATGTCGATTTCGTCGGCCTGCCCTACGAAGAGGCGATCAAATATGACTGGCGCAAGGCGCTGCATCCCGACGACCTGCCGCGCATTCTCCAGGAGCAGATCGCCGGCGAATCCTCGTTGCAGCCGTTCGTTCTGGAAGCGCGCTACAGGCGGGCCGACGGCGAATGGCGCTGGCTGCGCTCGGAATCGCAGCCGCGCTGGGATCCGAACGGCAATCATATCGGCTTCATCGGCGTCGCCCATGACGTTACGGCCGCCAAGCAGGCCGAGATCGAGCTGCGGCGGGTGAACGAGACACTGGAGAACCGCATCAGGGAGCGCACCGCGCAGCTTCAGGCCAACGAAGCCAAGATGAGAGCCATTCTGGAGAGCAGCCACCTCTATCAAGGCCTGCTCGGCACGGACGGCCGTGTCGTCTATGCCAACCGCACGGCCCTTGCCGGCATCGGCGCCAGGACCAGTGATGTAATCGGCAGGCTATTCTGGGAAACGCCCTGGTTTTCCGCAACCCCGGGGGCGCCGGAGACGATCCGCACGGCATTCGCCAGCGTGATGCGCGGCGAGGATGTGCGAAGCGAGCTAACCCTGCAGCTCCCGGCCGGCGAGCGGGTGTTCGAATTCGCGATGCGGCCGGTGTTCGATCAGCATGGCACGATCGCCGGCGCGGTACCGGAAGCGGTCGACATCACCAAGCGCCGCCAGAGCGAAGAGGCGCTGCGCCAGTCGCAGAAGATGGAGGCGATCGGCCAACTGACCGGCGGCGTGGCCCACGATTTCAACAACCTGCTGACCATCGTCCGCTCGGCGACGGATTTCCTGCGCCGGCGCGATTTGCCGGAGGAGCGGCGCCGGCGCTACGTCGATGCGATCTCGGAAACCGTCGAACGCGCCTCGAAGCTGACGGCGCAATTGCTTGCGTTCGCCCGCCGCCAGCCGCTGACTCCGCAACTGTTCGACGTCGGCGCCCAGGTCGACAATGTCGCGCAGCTGGTTCGTCCGCTGGTCGGCAGCCGCATCCGGATCGCGACCGACATCGGCGGCGAGACATACTTCGCCTTCGCCGACATCGCCCAGTTCGAGACCGCGCTCATCAACCTCGCCGTCAATGCCCGCGATGCCATGAACGGCGAAGGCCGTCTTCACATGGCGGTCGCCAAAGTGAACGGCATGCCGGCCTGGCGCGAACAGTCCCCCCGCGGCGGACCATTCATCGCCGTTTCGGTCAGTGACAGCGGCACGGGTATTGCGCCTGAGCATCTGACGGCGATCTTCGAGCCGTTCTTTACCACCAAGGAAGTCGGCAAGGGCACCGGGCTTGGCCTTAGCCAGGCCTTCGGCTTCGCCAGGCAGTCGGGCGGCGACATCACGGTCGAAAGCACGCCCGGCAAGGGCGCGACCTTCACGATCTATCTGCCGCTTGCCGATGCGCCCGGCGAGGCCGCAACGAGCGAGGGGCCCGCCAATCAGCCGGCCGTCAGCGGTCGCGGCTGCCGCGTCCTGGTCGTGGAGGACGATGACGAGGTCGGCCGCTTCTCGACCGAGCTCCTGGAAGACCTCGGCTACAGCGTGCGCCGCGTCGCCAATGCCGAAGCCGCGCTCGAGGTGCTGGCGGAGGACGAGTTCGCCGTCGATCTCGTGTTCTCCGATGTCATCATGCCCGGCCTCAACGGCGTCGTCCTCGCCGGCCTGATCCGCGAACGCTATCCCGGCCTGCCCGTGGTGCTGACGAGCGGCTACAGCAACGTGCTCGCGGAGAACGCCCATCGCGGCTTCGAGCTGATCCAGAAGCCCTATTCGGTGGAAGCGCTGTCGCGCGTGCTGCGCAAGGCGATGGCGGCGAAGGGAACGATTGCCACATGACCCCGGTCTCGCCGGCCTGAAGACGCAGCCGCCATGCGCTCCCTTCGCTCCCGACTGCTCGCGCTCTGGATCATGCTGGTGGTGTCCGGTGTTGCCACCGCCTATCTGCTGGTCCAATCCTTCCGCCAGACCTCGAACGCGCGGGTGGCGCGCGCCGAGGAGCTCGTGGCGCGAGCCTGCCGCGACATCGCCGACCGCTTTCAGTCCTCGGACGCAGCCGCGGGCGACGATCGCGGCCGGCAGCAGCTTGCGCCGCTCGTGCAGGACGCATTGTCGCACGCGGTCGGCGTCGAAGGCGGCATCTGGCAGGCCGATGCCGGCTCGCTCGCCTATGCTTTTCCGTCCTATGAGGGCACCGGCCCGAAAACCGACCTTCCCGAGGCCGAGGCCAACACCATCCGCGAGGTCAATGCCAAGGCGCAGCAGGCGCAGCGCCCGGCGGGTCTGCGCCGGCCGTCGCGCTCGCAGGTGCTGCTGGTCCACGCCTGCCCGCTGCGCGGCGCGCCCACCATGACGGCCTGGACCATGACGCGCGCCATCACCGCGGAAGGACCTGCCTACACGCAATTGCTGGCAGGGCTGGTCGTGCTGGCGCTGACCATCCTGGGCTCGGCCGTCTGGCTCGCGCGCGTGCTGCTGTCCTGGTCGCGCAAGATCGCGCTGCTGCAGGACGAATTGGGCAAAGGCGCCGGCGCGGCCGACCTGCCGAAACTTCCGCATACCGGCGAGCAGGAGCTCGACCGCCTCGTCGATGCGCTCAATGACACCGGGGCGCGGCTTGCGCTCGAGCGCCGCCGTGCCGGCGATGCGGAACGGCTGGCCGCGGTCGGCCGGCTCTCCGCAGGCCTTGCGCATGAGATCCGGAATCCCATCGCCGCGATGCGCCTGAAGGCGGAGAACGCGCTCGCCTCCGCCGACGCCGATCGCAGGCGCGCCGCGCTCGACGCCATTCTTGGCCAGATCGCTCGTCTGGATACGCTGCTGCGCAGCCTGCTGCAGATGACGCAGACCGGCGCGCCAAGACCCAGGGATGTCGACCTCGCCTCCTTCCTGAAGGAGACCGTCGAGCCGCATTGCGAGCTGGCGGCGGCATCCGGCCTGACGCTTGAGACGGGAACGCCGCCCCCCCGTCTACCGTTACCCCGTTTCGATCCGTCCCAGATGCGGCGGGCGCTCGACAATTTGGTCATCAATGCCATCCAGAACACGCCACCTGGCGGGCGCATCACCGTTGACGCAATCGAACGCGGCGATCGCCTGCTGCTGCGCGTGGCCGACACCGGCGCCGGCGTCAGCGACGAGCTGCGGAGCCGCCTGTTCGAGCCGTTCGCGACGACGCGTCCCGACGGCACCGGGCTCGGGCTTGCCATCGTCAAGGAGATCGCCCGCGCCCATCGCGGTGACGTCCATCTTGCGCCCGGCGCGAGCGGCGCATGTTTCGAAATCGAACTGCCGAGATGAATCTGCCGAGATGAAGCTACCATGGCAAATGTGCTGATCGTCGATGATGATGCGGCCTTGCGCGACGGCCTCGCCGAGGCGCTGACCGATCTCGGCCATCGCGTCGAGACGGCCGCATCCGGGCGCATGGCGCTTGCCGCGCTGACCGGGGGGACCGACGCCGTGCTGCTCGACATCAACATGCCCGGCATGGATGGCATCGAGGTGCTGCGACGGATCAGGTCGCGCGAGATGCCTCCGGCCGTGGTCATCCTCACCGCCTTCGCCAGCGCAGAGAACACCATCGAAGCCATGCGGCTCGGCGCGTTCGACCATCTGACCAAGCCGATCGGCCGGGACGAGCTGAAGGTGCTGATCGAGCGCCTGCCCGCGCGGCGGTCCGCCGCGGTCAACAGGAGCGCAAGCCTCGACTCCCTGATCGGCTGCAGCGAAGCGATGCGACGGGTGCAGAAGCAGATCGGGCTCGCCGCCGACAGCCCGTCGACGGTTCTCATCCTGGGCGAGACCGGCACCGGCAAGGAACTCGTGGCGCGCGCGCTTCACGTCCACAGCGCGCGCAAGGACGGCCCCTTCATCGCCGTCAACTGTGCCGCCATTCCCGAAGATCTCCTGGAAAGCGAATTGTTCGGCCATGTGAAGGGCTCGTTCACCGGTGCGACCAGCGACCGCAGCGGAGCGTTCAGGGAGGCCGAGAACGGCACGCTCTTTCTCGACGAGATCGGCGACATGAAGCTCGCCATGCAGGCGAAGATCCTTCGCGCATTGCAGGAGCGAATGATCACGCCGGTCGGCGGCAAGCCGGTCAGGACCACCGCGCGCGTGGTCGCGGCCACCCATCGCGACCTGCCGAAGCTCGTCACGCAGGGCGCATTTCGCGAAGACCTGTACTACCGGCTCAACGTCGTTCCAGTCGCGATTCCTGCCTTGCGCGAGCGCCGCTCCGATATCGTGCCATTGGCGGAGCATTTCCTGTCGCTCGCCATCGCCCCCGCCCAGCCGATGAAGCAGCTCAGCCCGGCGGCCGTCGACAAGCTCGTTCGCTGCAGCTGGCCCGGCAATGTCCGCCAGCTGCGCAACGTGATCGAGCGCGCCTGCGTGTTGACGCGCAGCGATTTGATCGGGCCCGATGATATCGACACCGGCGAGGACGATCACGATTCGGCCGGCCCGCCCGAGCACGACATGCCTGCAGCGATCGCCAGGCTCGAGAAAGCGATGATCCGAAAGGCGCTGGAAGCGTGCGGCGGGAACCGCGCCGAAGCGGCGCGGCGGCTCAACATCAATCGCCAGCTGCTTTACACCAAGATGCAGCGCTACGGCCTTGCCGAGCCGTCAGAAAATCCGACACAGGCCGTCAGCAAAGACGACGCCTGAACCATTGGCGCCGTTGCTAACGTCTTCGAACCAAAGCGTTTCGCCATTGGCACGGCGGTTGCTGAACGCTCCCTGCCGGCGCCGTCGTCGCGCCGGACGAAACAGGAGAAGAAGATGCACTGGATTGATCCCGACAGCCTGCCGGAACGCGAGGGCACCGTCGAACGGTTCGTCCTCAATCCGCATGGCGAGATCGATGGTCTCGTGATGCGTTCTCGGGAAAACGACGAGGCCATTCTCGTTCACATGCCCCCGCATATGGAGACCGATCTGATCCGGCATGTGAAGACAGGCGAGACCGTTCGCGTCCGCGGGGTGCGGCCACGCGGCGCCGCGCTGCTCGCGGCCGTCGCCGTCACCGCGCAGAGCGGTGTTCGGATCGTCGACGAAGGTCCCGATCATGATCGCGAACATCCGAAATTCGAGAAGCGGAAGATGACGGCCGCCGGAGAGGTGCGGCTGTCGCTGTTCGGTCCGAAAGGCGAATTGCGCGGCGCCCTGCTCGCCGACGGCACCGCGGTGCGGATCGGTCCGAAGGAGGCGAAGGACTTTGCCGCGCTTCTCGAGCCCGGGGCTGCGCTGGCCGCCAGCGGCGACGGCATCGAGACCAGCCACGGCCGCGTCATACATGCCAAGGAAGTGGGAGCCACCCCGGGCAAGCTGCGTCCGGTCAAGCATGCGCATGAGCCCGGTCCAAAGGACAAGCATGCGCACCGTCCCAAGCATGGTCCGAAGCATGGTCCGAAGCACGGCCCGAAACATGCGCATGAGGACGAGCCGCACGCGTAGTCGCGTGCCGTTGCCTTTCGTTCGAGCCAATGCGTTCGAGCCAATCGCAATATCGAGGTCAGCCGTGTCCCCTGATACTGGTGAAAAGCGACGAGCGGGCCACGCCCTCGATGCCGCCAACTTCTTCCTGGCCGATATCCGCCAGGGGCTCGGTCCCTATCTCGCGGTCTATCTGCTGACCGAGCAGCACTGGGACGAGGCGCATATTGGCGTGGTGATGTCGATTGCGACCATCGCCGGCATCGCGGCGCAGACGCCGGCCGGCGCGCTGGTCGACGCGACGCGGGCCAAACGGCAGGTGATGGTCGCTGCCGCGGCGATCGTCACCCTCGCCTCGCTGGTGCTGCCGCTGGTCCCACACTTCTGGCCGGTCGCGATCTCGCAAGGCATCGCCAACGTGGCCGAGGTCGTGTTCGCCCCGGCTCTGGCGGCGGTCTCGCTCGGCATCGTCGGGCATAAGGCCTTCACGGCGCGGATCGGGCGCAACGAAAGCTTCAATCACGCCGGAAACGCCGCCGCCGCGGCGATCGCCGGCATCGCAGCCTATCGATTCGGCCCGCAGGTGGTGTTCTATCTGCTTGCCGTCATGGCGCTCGCGAGCCTCGTCTGCGTCGCGGCGATTCCGGAAAGCGCGATCGACCATGATCTCGCGCGCGGGCTGCAGGAGCGGCAGCGCGGCGCGAGCGCGACGACGGAACAGCCCTCGGGCCTCGGCATCCTCCTGACCTGCCGGCCGCTCCTGATCTTCGCGGTCTGCGTGACGCTGTTTCATCTTGCCAACGCCGCCATGCTGCCGCTGGTCGGACAGAAGCTCGCGCTGCAGGACACCAATCGCGGCACCAGCCTGATGTCGGCCTGCATCGCCGCCGCCCAGATCGTGATGGTGCCGATGGCGATGCTGGTCGGCCGCCGCGCCGACCGCTGGGGCCACAAGCGCTTCCTCCTGGCCGCGCTGTTGATCCTCCCCATCCGCGGCGCGCTCTATACGCTCTCCGACAACGCGGCGTGGCTGGTGGCCGTGCAGCTGCTCGACGGCATCGGGGCGGGCATTTTTGGCGCGATCTTCCCGGTGATCGTCGCCGATCTCATGCGCGACACCGGACGCTTCAACGTCGCGCAGGGTGCCATCATCACCGCCCAGAGCATCGGGGCGGCGGTCTCGACCACGCTGGCCGGCCTTGTCGTGGTCGAGGCGGGCTACAGCGCTGCGTTCCTCACCCTCGGCGCCGTCGCGGCAATCGGATTTGCGATCTGCTGGGCCTTCCTGCCCGAAACGGGCGGCGCCGGCGGCAGTCGATTGCGCAGACCGGCGCAGCCCGCTATCGCTGCCGAGTAGGATTCCCGACCATGCTGGAGACGACGTACGGATGACGGCCCATGAAACTTTGCTGGCCTGGGCGATCATCGTCCCGGCGACCGCGGGCGTCATCATCCGGCCCTTTCGCTTTCCGGAAGCCGTGTGGGCGCTCGCAGGCGCAATCCTGCTGGTGCTATCGGGATTGTTGTCACCCGCCGATGCGCTCGCCGGCATCCGCAAGGGCCTCGACGTCTACCTGTTCCTGATCGGCATGATGCTGACGGCGGAGCTCGCGCGCACCGAGGGCCTGTTCGACTATCTCGCGGCCTTTGCCGTTGAGCACGCCCGCGGCTCGCCGCAGCGGCTGTTCCTCCTGATCTATGCGGTCGGCATCCTCGTCACCGTGCTCCTGTCCAATGACGCGACGGCCATCGTGCTCACGCCCGCCGTCTATGCCGCGACGCGCGCGGCCGGTGCGACGCCGCTGCCCTACCTTCTGATCTGCGCCTTCATTGCCAATGCCGCGAGCTTCGTGCTGCCGATCTCCAACCCGGCCAACCTGGTCGTGTTCGGCGCGCGGATGCCGCATCTTGCCGAATGGCTGCGCCTGTTCGCCCTGCCCTCGGTCGCCGCGATCGCAGTGACCTACGCCGTGCTGTGGCTGACGCAGCGCCGGGTGCTCGGTCAGGAGACCATCGAAGCCCGCGTCGCCAAGCCCGAGCTCGGCCCCGGCGGCAAGCTCACGGCGCTCGGCATCGCCGCGATCGGCATCGTGCTGATCACGGCCTCCGCGCTCGACGTTCAGCTCGGCCTGCCGACCTTCATCTGCGGGCTGGTGACGGCAGCGATCGTGCTTGCGCTCAGCCGCCAGCCGCCGTGGCCTGTGATCAAGGGCATCTCATGGAGCGTGCTGCCTCTGGTCGGCGGCCTGTTCGTGATGGTGGAGGCGCTGGTGAAGCTCGGCACGATCGGCCAGCTCAGCGCCGCCCTGCACGACGCCGTGGCCCAATCGCCGCGCCTGGCCGCCTGGGGCGCAGGCCTCGTCATCGCCATCGCCGACAACATCGCCAACAACCTGCCGGTTGGCCTCGTCGCCGGCTCGGTCGTCGGCAGCGATCACCTGCCGCCGCCGGTCGTGTCCGCCATGCTGATCGGCGTCGACCTCGGTCCAAATCTGTCGGTGACGGGATCGCTGGCGACCATCCTCTGGCTGGTGGCGCTGCGCCGGGAGAAGATCGAGGTCACCACGTGGCGCTTCCTCATCCTCGGCGTCCTGGTGATGCCGCCGGCCCTGCTCGCCGCGCTGGCGGCCGCGATCCGGTAGGCACGATCAATCGACTATATCGATTGTATCGACCGTAACGATCTGTTGGATTAATGTATTAGCTGGCCCGATAGTCGGAGTGAGCAGAAGGAGCCACTCCAATGACTATCCTCAATCCAGCCGGTGCAAGCAGCGACGTCGCCCAACCCGCGCCGACGATCGCGCGCGGAAACCCGATCATCGCCCTCATTCCCGGCGTCGCCCTTGCCGGCGCGATTGCGGTCGCAGCCTTCGCGGCGCGCGCGATTCCCGGTGTCGGCACGTTCAGCCCGATGATCCTGGCGATCGTGATCGGGATCGCCTTTCACAACGTCCTCGGCACGCCCGCGCGCGCCAAGCCCGGCATCGCCTTCAGCATGAAGCGGCTGCTGCGCGCCGCGATCGTGCTGCTCGGCTTTCAGCTGACGCTGACGCAGGTGGCCTCCGTCGGCGGCTGGGGGCTGCTCGTGATCGCCGCGACGCTTGCCGCCACCTTCCTCTTCACGATCGGCGCCGGCCGCCTGCTCGGGGTCGATCGCAAGCTCACCGAGCTGATCGCGGCAGGCACCTCGATCTGCGGCGCCTCCGCCATCATCGCCACCAACACGGTGACCGACGCCCCTGACGAGGATGTCGCCTACGCCATCGCCTGCGTCACCATCTTCGGCTCGGTCGCGATGTTCGCCTATCCGGCGCTTCCCGTTCTCCTGCATCTCGACGGCCCCGCTTACGGCCTGTGGTGCGGCTCCTCGATCCACGAGATCGCGCAGGTCGTCGCCGCCTCGTTCCAGAACGGCCAGCGCGCCGGCGAGATCGGAACCCTGGTGAAGCTCGCCCGGGTCATGCTGCTCGCCCCCGTGGTGTTTGCGCTCAGTGCAACAAGCCGGTTTGCCGCAGCCCATGCCAAGGTCGCGACCGCACGGCCGCCGCTGCCATGGTTCGTGCTCGGCTTCATTGCGCTGGTCGCCATCAACAGCATCGTCGCCATTCCGGACGGCGACCGCAGGATCATCGTGACGCTGACGACTTTCCTGCTCACGGTCGCGCTCGCGGCAATGGGGCTCGAGACCGACATCTCAAAGCTCTACGCCCGCGGTCTTCGCCCGGCTATACTCGGCGCCACTGCCTTCCTCTTCATCGCGGCGTTTTCGCTGCTCCTCATCAAGCTTGTGGGATGATGCTGCCATGACGCTCGAACAGCTCCGGATCTTTGCCGCGGTGGCCGACAGGCAGCACGTCACGCAGGCCGCACGGGAGCTCAACCTGACGCAATCGGCGACCAGTGCTGCGATCGCAGCGCTCGAGGGCCGCTATGGCGTCAAGCTGTTCGACCGGGTCGGCCGTGGCATCGTGCTGACCCATACGGGCCGCGCCTTTCTCACCGAGGCGCGCGCGGTCCTGTCCCGCGCCCGCGGCGCCGAGCAGGTGCTGCGCGATCTCGCCGGGCTCAAGACCGGCAAGCTCGTGCTGGCCGCGAGCCAGACGGTCGCCAATTACTGGCTGCCGTCGCGGCTGCAGGCCTTCCAGGCCGCCTATCCCGGCATCGAGGTCGATGTTCGCATCGCCAACACCGAGCGCGTGGCGGCGGACGTGCATGAAAGCGTCGCCGATCTCGGCTTCATCGAAGGCGACGTCGATGACGCCGCACTTGCCGCGCGCCGCATCGACGGCGATGCGCTGGTGGTCGTGGTCTCTCCAAAGCACCCCTTCGCGCGGCAGAGGAAGCTGCCGGCCGACTGGATCAGGCAGACGCCCTGGATCCTGCGCGAGCCGGGTTCGGGCACGCGCGCGATGTTCGAGCAGGCCTTGAAAAAGCGCGGCCTTCGCCTCGCCGACCTCAAGGTGCAGCTCGAGCTCGCCTCCAACGAGGCGATCCGCACCGCGGTCGAATCCGGGCTCTGCGCCACCGCGATTTCCGACCTCGTGGTCGACAAATCCGTCGCCGCCAGGACGCTGGTCCGCATCGACAGCGAGCTTGCCAAGCGCGCCTTCTACATCCTGCGCCACAAGGAGCGGCATGTCAGCAAGGCGGAAGCCGCGCTGCTGTCGAGCCTCACGGCCGTCAAATGAACAAGCAGTGATGAAATCGATCGAAACAAGCCAAACTACCAATTAGACCGCAAGGCGACGGCGGCCTACACTAGAGACCAACAATAGTCCGAAAAGGAGAGCATCGATGCACCGGGGACGTCATGGAGCCGACAACCGGCCGACGGATTTCGCAGCCAGTCCAACCCAGCACCGCGTCATCTCGCGGCGCGCCGCGCTCGCGCAGCTCGGCCTCGCCGGCCTTGCGCTGTCGGCCGCGCCGGCGCTTGCGGAGGACATGATCAGGCTGCCGTTTCCGGGCGATACGCGCGAGCGGCCGCTGACGCATGATTTCCCGCAAAAGGGCGACATGATCTTGCAGCGCACGAGGCCGCCGCTGCTGGAAACGCCGTTCGAGGTGTTCGATCGCGGCGTCTTCACCCCGAACGACCGGTTCTTCGTACGCTGGCACTGGGCGGTGATTCCGACCTCGGTCGATGTGACGACCTTCAGGCTCGCGGTGCGCGGCCATGTCAATCAGACGCTGTCGCTGTCGCTCGACGACCTCATGAGCCTGCCGCGAGTCGAGCTTGCCGCCGTCAACCAGTGCTCGGGCAATTCCCGCGGCTTCTACCAGCCGCGCGTTCCCGGCGGGCAATGGGGCAACGGCGCCATGGGCAACGCGCTGTGGACCGGCGTTCGCCTGAAGGACGTGCTCGACCGCGCCGGCGTCAAGGCGGGCGCGGTGCAGGTGCGCTTCGATGGGCTCGACGAGCCTGTCGTTCCCGACGGGCCCGACTTCAAGAAGTCGCTCGATATCGATCATGCCCGCGACGGCGAGGTGATGATCGCCTATGCCATGAATGGCGAGCAATTGCCGCTGCTCAACGGCTTTCCGCTGCGCCTGATCGTGCCCGGCTGGTACTCGACCTATTGGATCAAGATGCTCAGCGACATCGAGGTGCTCGACAGGAAAGACGACAATTTCTGGATGGCGGTGGCCTACACCATTCCCGATACGCCGCATGCCAGCATCACCCCGGGCCAGGCCGGCGTGAAGCTCGTGCCGATCAACAAGATGGTGCCGCGCTCGTTCTTCACCAACGTCACCGATGGCACGACGCTGCCGGCCGGCTCGAGCGCGCCGCTGCGCGGCATAGCCTTCGGCGGCGCCTCCGGTGTCGCCAAGGTCGAGCTGTCGATCGATGGCGGCAAGACCTGGCAGGCGACTGCGCTCGGCAAGGATCATGGCAAATACAGCTTCCGCCAATGGCAGGCGAGCGTGCTGCTCGCCGACAAAGGCGGCCACTCGTTCATGGTCCGCTGCACCAACGAGGCCGGCGACGTCCAGCCCGACACGCCCAACTGGAACCCCGGCGGCTTCATGCGCAATGTCATCGAGACCGTTCAGGTCACGGCGAGCTGACGGAGGAGCGGTCCCATGCACAAGAGTATCATTGCCATTGCCTGCCTTGCCGCAGGCCTCCTGTACGCTACGCCGGCCTGGGTTCAGGACAGGATCGCGCTCAAGTCGACGACGGTGGATCTGCCCGCCGGCACGGCGCTGTTTCCCGGCGAAGGGGCGGACGCCATCAACAACAACTGCCTCGCCTGTCATTCCCCCGACATGGTGCTGAACCAGCCGGCGCTGCCGCGCGCCACCTGGGACGCCGAGGTGCACAAGATGATCAATGTCTACAAGGCGCCGGTCGACGAAAAGGATGTCGGCGCCATCGTCGATTATCTCGCCAGGACGAAGGGAACGAATTAGACGCCATTGGCCTCGCCGCGCACGGCCAACATGCCGCGCGTGCGGCTGATGCGCCTTATGTCGGCACCAAGGCGGCCGGCATTCGCGCTGCTGCGCATGCCGCTATTGGTGCTGCGGCCCGCGGCCGGCGGCCAGGCCGACCTGACCCGCACGGGGCCCGTGGGTCACCCGCAACAGCCGTCTCAGCCACCACATCGCGCAGGCCACGACGAGCCAGACAATGGACGCGGTCACGAGCGACAGCACCGGCGATCTCTCCGCAAGCAGCCAGACGCAGACCCCGAACGTGGCGAGCGCGACGCTGCCCCAGGCTGCGCCGGCGGAATCGAGGGCGGCCGCCTGCTGCCCGCGCTGCGAACCGGGCAGGCCCTTTGACTGCTTGCGCTTGCGCTCGTGCTTTTCGATCAGCGTGGCGCTGGCGCAGAAGATCGCGGGAAAGGCCAGGAACAGGCCGCCGGTCGATGGGCCGGCAAGGCTTGCAATCGCGCCCGCAAGCACGGTGGCTGCGCCGCCGAGGATGAAGCGCACCGCATGCTCGCTCCACCGGCCTTCCTTCAAGCCCCGGATGTTGAAATGCACCAGCATGGCTCACCCCAGCAGGACATATTTCAGGCCGAAGGCGACGCCGAACCAGGCGATCAAGGCCGTGGCGGTCGCCGCCAGCGCCGACCAGCGCAACCGCATCAGGATCTGGCAAACCACGACAGCACAGGCCGCGAGCGCAATCGCACCGCACACCATGGCGGGCGCTTCGCTGGCGACGTAAGGCGCGCCCTCCGTCCAGAACGTCAGCAGCAAGGTCGCAAGCGCAACCGATGGTGCAGCGCCGAACAGGCCCGCAAAGCTCTTCGGCCGCAGCATGTCGCCGAGCACGGCAAAAGCCGACACGACAAGGCCCCCCGCCACAAAGCGAATGGCGTATTCCATCGGTTTCCTTTTCGATGCCCCGCGCCTTGAGCCAACGTCGCCCGGGAATACGGGTTCCGAGCGCCGTTATAAATCTGTCATAAATCTCTGCAGACCGGGCGCTGGGCTTTTCAATCAATCGTCAGCGCCACGCGGCTTGGCTGATGGGATCATTGGCGGCATCCTTCGCGCCGCGCGGGACCAACGACGACAAGACGGAGCGATCGACAGATGCTGGCAGCCCAGATCAGGCCCTTGGCTTTCGCCGCCGCCACGACGCTGGCCGCCGCACTCGCTGCCCCGGCGCTAGCCCAGCAGCCGGGCGCGGACTTCCCCGACGGCTCGGGAAAAAGCACGGTGGTCGGCATCTGCGGCGGCTGCCATGACATCAACCGCCTCAGGGGCGGCTACACGCCGGATGGCTGGCACATGGTGGTGCGCATGATGCGGAATTTCGGCGCGCCGCTGCCACCCGAGGAGGTCGCAACCGTCACCGACTATCTGATCAAGAGCTTTCCGGAGCGGCCGCGGCCGGCGGCAAACCTGATCCCGGGCGCGGTGGACGTCACCATCAAGGAATGGCCGGTGGCGACGCCGGGCTCGCGCCCGCACGACCCGATGGCCGCACGCGACGGTTCGCTCTGGTACACCGGGCAGCTGGCCAACGTGCTCGGCCGCCTCGATCCCGCAACTGGAAAGATCAAGGAATATCCCGTCAAGGCGATGACCGGCCCGCACGGGCTGAAGGAGGACGCCGAGGGCAACATCTGGTTCACCGGCAATTTCGCGGGCCTGATCGGCAGGCTCGACCCGAAGACCGGCGAGGTGACCGAGTATCGCATGCCGGACGCGGCCGCCAGGGATCCGCATAGTCTCGTCATCGATCATGACGGCATCATCTGGTTCACCGTGCAGGTCGGCAACAGGGTCGGCCGGCTCGATCCCAAGACCGGCGAGATCAAGCTCGCCACGCCGCCGACGCCGAACGCGCGGCCTTACGGCATCGCGGTCAATTCGAAGAACGTCGTCTATTTCGTCGAGTTCGGCGCGCCCAAGATCGCGACCATCGATTCCAGGACCATGGCGATCCGCGAATTCCCCCTGCCCGATGCCGCCGCACGGCCGCGACGCCTCGCCATCGGGCCCGATGACTCAATCTGGTACGCCGACTTCGCCCGCGGCTATCTCGGCCGGCTCGATCCCGCGACCGGTGCGGTGAGGGAGTGGCTGTCGCCGAGCGGTCCCAAATCGCAGCCCTATGGCATGGTCTTCACCAGGGATGCCGTCTGGTATGCGGAGTCCGCTGCCAAGCCCAACACCATCGTCCGCTTCGATCCCAAAACCGAAAAATTCCAGACCTGGGCCATCCCCGGCGGCGGCGACATCGTCCGCAACATGGATGTCGACCGCGACGGCAATCCGGTCATGGCCAACAGCCTGGTCAATGCGGTGGGCGTGGTCGAGGTCAAGGGATCGACGCATTGAGGCGCAGCGGATGACCAAGCCTGCCTCGCCCGCCGCGGCAGGCCGACGCAAAACCGCGAGGACACGGTCAAGAAGGCGCGGTCATGCCGACGGCGCGCCCGTCAGTGCGGCTATCTTCTTGAGGTGAGCGACCGCGGCAGGTGCGCCAGTCGTCTTGGTGAGAAGATCGAGCCGCTCCTCTTCGTCATCGCTGACCGGCGTAAGCGCCTGGTCCATGTAGTTGCGCGCACCAGGGCTGTATTTCACGGCGGCTTGCCAGATCAGCAGCCGTACCATCGCGCGGCTCAGCTTCACGTGCTTCACGAAGGTCTCCCAACCGAAGCGCGGCCAGAACAGCCACGGGCTCTCATTCGACAAGCCGGGCCGGCGCTCGGACGGATGCTTGAGGCGGAGGATCCCGCCCTGCAGCGGATGGACGTTTTCGAGGCGATCGGTGGTCGAAAAGGTGAGCAGGTACTTGGCCAGGTTGCCGGTGGGAACGCCGGTGGCCGCGGCGCGACGCAGGAGCGTCTTCATGTGCTCGGGCGTGTAGTAGAGCGACCAGGCCTCGTGGTAGATGTCCTGCCACTCGTTCATGCTCATGGTGGGATGGGCCGTGCACACATGTTCGACATCGTATCGGTTGAGGTCCGGATCCATCGCGATGCCGTTTTTCCACAGGGTCTGGTGATCCTCCGAACCCGGAAGCGGCGTCAGGCAAAAGAATTCGAGCAGGTCGATCGGCAACTCCTCCTTGATGATCGCGATATCCCGCTTGATGGTGTCTGGCGTGTCCGCCGGAAAACCCAGGATATAGCCGGCGATGGTCAGCACGCCCTGCTTCTTCCAGGCGAGCAGCATCTTGCGATATTCGGTGATCTTGTTCTGCCGCTTTTTCGCCGTCGCCAGATTGTCGGGGTTGATGTTCTCGAGCCCGATGAAGACCTTGTTGACGCCGGCTCGTTTTGCCTTTTCCACGAAGTTCGGGATCTTGTGACAGAGCGTATCGACCTGGATCATTAGGCCGAGCGGGATGCCGTCCCTTTCGCGGAGCTCGATCAGCCGGTCGAAGGTCGATTCCCATTCCTTGTTGCGCGCAAAATTATCGTCGGTGATGAAAAACTTTCGAATGCCTTGCGCCCAGTTGAGACGCACGAGACGTTCGATGTCGTCGGCCGAACGGTAACGCGACTTGCGGCCCTGCACATTGATGATCGTGCAGAACGAGCACTGATAAGGACAGCCGCGGCCAGCGTCGAAACTGGAGCTGGCGCCGAGCGTACGCTCGATGTACCGCCTCGGGAGGAACGGCAAAGGCGTGCCCTCCATTGCGGGCAGGTCTTTCATGTAGTTGTAAACCGGCGCGAGGCGCCCCGCGGCCACGTCCGCAATGACAGCTTCGAACCGCCCCTCGGCTTCGCCCGCGAATATGGCGACACCCATGTCCCGGCAGGCGTCGAGATCCACTGCGCGGCCATCCAGCATCGACAGGCATCCCGACACATGAAAGCCTCCCATGGCCACGGCAATCCCGGCTGTCCGGAACCGGCGTGCGATGTCGAGGGCGCGGGGATATTGATTTGATTGAACGCCGACGAGCGCAACGCATCCGAAATTGTCTTCGCGTCCGAAGCGGGACAGCAGCCCCGCAACGTCGATGCGCGAGTTGGTTTCGTCGATGACCTCGATGTCGATGGTGACGTCCGGACCGAGCACGCGCCGCTCGGCGCAATCGGCTGCGATGCCATAGACGGCCGCAAGCGAATTCGACGGAGTCATCGCGCGCCACCACCGGATCACGTATCCGTCGTCGTCGTAGTGAGAAGGTTTGATCAGAACGAGCTGAAAACGTCGCTTCACCGCCACACGGGGCTGCAGCACGAGCCTTCTCCGAATTTGACCGGCTCAGTCCTTAGCACGGCAGCCCGGAAAATAATCAAATCATTTGGGTTCCCCGCGCGCGGCCCCGATGACCGATGCGGCCTCCTTGAATGCGCCCATCACCTCGTCCAGCATCCGCTGCTCCTCCTCGGCGTAGCGCGGGGAGAAATGGAAGGGCTCGACCCGGCGCGCATTCGCCGTTCGCGCTATGTCTCCGGCGGCTTTCGTCGTCAGGTGCGCGCGCTGCCGCGCCAGCGCAGCATCCGCGGCGGCAAAGGCCGCCTCGATGAACAGCACATCCGCATTGCGGACCAGCGCAATGATCGCGGCGCGATTGTCCGCGGTATCCGCGACATCGGTGACGTAGCCGATCTTCTGCCCGGCCGTGACGGTCAGGAGATCGCGCAAATCCCCAAGCTCGCGCGACCGAGGCTCCGCCCCGGCTCCATCGATGCGGATCAGGTGATCGTCACCGAGGCCCTCGGCGACGGCCTGCTTCAGGCCCTGCAGCCACGGTCCGACCGGCAAGCCGCGCTCGGCAAGCCGGTTCTTCCAGATGTTGACATGGGCGGCCTCTTCAAGCGCAAAGCCCAGGCAGCTCGTGTGATGCTCCAGGATCGCCGCCGAGACCTGAAACCGCGGCTCCGTGCACAACAAGCCGTTTGCGGTCGGCCGCTCGCCCAACGGCTCCGGCGCAAATGCCGTCTTCAGCCGGAACCGCGTCGTCGCGATGGACTGCGATGGCGTGAGTTCGCTGACCTCGAAGGCAAGATCGCAAGCATAGCTCTCGACCAGGTCCCAGCGATAGCCCTGCAGCTTGTGATGGACGGCTTCCCCAAGCCCCTTCGGCCCATAAAGATGCACCGTCTTCTCACGCCCGACCAGAAGCCGCAGCAGGTAGTCGAAGCCGATGAAATGATCGATATGGGTGTGTGAAATGAAGATCCGCTCGATGCGGTGGATCTTGCGCGGCGGCAGGACTGTGATGTCGCCGAGGTCGAACAGCAGGCTGCGGTTTTCGAACATGGTGTCGACATAGACCGCGGGGTCGCCGTAACGGCCGTTGACCAGCGAAGGGTGAAAAAGCGGGCGCATGGGCTATCGTATAGCTTGATCGGCCGTCGGTCGCTTTCCCTGGCACTGGCTATCGATTTGCAGGCCGGCGTCAGGGGCACCGCCGTCGTCCCGGCGAAGGCCGGGACCCATAATCACAGAATTTCGTTTTGCGAAGACTGTCTCCTGCTGAATACCACGGATGGTTTCCGCGGTATGGGTCCTCCGCCGGGACGACGTGGAGGTGGAGTATCCGGATTCTTGCCCAGTCCCGGCGGGTGCACTGCACGAACGCTGTCAAGCCCTGCGCGCAAAAATATTTCGCTTTTCCGAATTTCTGATTTGCCGTATGGTGCGGATATCCCGCCTCGGCACGAGGGGCGTACGCGTCGTCACGAAACGCGAGGCGGAATGCGGTGGACGTGAGGGTGTCGTCAGACGTGCGGCACTCTTCGCGGACGGCGAAATCGTGTGGTCCCGACGCCCCGACGCTGGCGTCAAGTCTCGCGCAGGCTCCAAAGGCCTTGCTGCGGGGCGATGGTGGCAAACAAGCATTGGCTCACCAAGGAGAGCGCGTATAAGCCGTAAAACCACTGCGCAGGGAAGGCCGGAGTGTCTCCGCCTGTGCCTGTGGACTTTCGCGCTTCGCGCAATTCTTTTGCGCGGAGGCCCCGGGTGCAGCGGCCACCCGGCCTTCCCTGCGCCCTCGGCCTTTTTGGGGGCGATGGACGATGCAAAGCTCGGGCGAATGCCGCCGCGAGGACTTGCAGGCGCGTCTGCTTCCCAAAAATCCTCGCCGTCACCAGCGCTTGCCCGCCTTGTAACAAAACTGTCACACAGCAAAACTAGACAAGGTTCCAGCCCACCAAAACCGCGAATCCGCGCCTACCCGCAGGGAGACTACCAATGCGCCGCGCCATCATGCTGCTGTCCGCCAGTGTCCTCGTTCTGGCCGCCAGCGCCGCGTCCGCCCAGAACAATGCAACGCCGCACAATCTGATCCTGTTCGTCCCCGACGGCCTGCGCGCGCTGAAGGTCACGCCGGAGACGGCGCCGGCGATGGCCGCGCTCCGCGACAAGGGCGTGAATTTCAAGAACTCGCATTCGCTGTTCCCGACCTTCACCATGGCCAACGGCTCGGCGATGTCGACCGGGCATTATCTCGGCGACACCGGCACCTTCTCCAACACCATCTTCTCCGGCTACACCAATGCGCCCGCCGGCGACACCGTGGTGCCTTTCCTCGAGAACGACGCCGTGCTCGGCGATATCGATGCGCATTTCGCCGGCAACTATCTCAACGAGGAGGTGCTGCTGCAGCTCGCGCGCCACAAGGGCTATTCCACCGCCGCGATCGGCAAGGTCGGCCCCACCCTGCTGTTCGACCACACCGACCGCGCCGACAAGCCGGGCCTGCATTCGATCGTGATCGACGATTCCACCGGCGGCAAGTCCGGCGTGCCGCTGTCCGACGAGATGAAGGATGCGCTGACCAAGGCCAACCTGCCGGTGGTCACGCCTTCGCGCGGCGACAACGGCAAGGCCGGCGATGCCAAGACGCCCGGCACGACCAGCGCCAATGTCGGCCAGCAGGCCTATTTCGCCGATGTCGCGGCCAAGGTGGTGCTGCCGATGTTCAAGGCGCGCAACAAGCCGTTCGTGCTGGTGTTCTGGTCGCGCGATCCCGACGGCAGCCAGCATAACCAGGGCGACAGCCTCAACACGGTGACGCCCGGCATCAACGGGCCGACCTCGATGGCCGCGATCAGGAACGCCGACGACAATCTTGCCGAGCTGCGCAAGGCGCTGGACGATCTCGGCCTCGCTTCGACCACCGACATCATCGTCTCCGCCGACCACGGCTTCTCCACCATCTCCAAGCAGAGCAAGACCTCGCCGTCGGCAAAGGCGAAATATGACGACACGCCGGACGGTTTCCTGCCGATGGGTTTCCTCGCGATCGACCTCGCCAAGGCGCTCGACCTGCCGCTGTTCGACCCCAACGACAAGAATGCCGCCGTCGGCGATGGCGCCCATCCGAAGGCCGGCAACGGCGTGCTCGGCAAGGATCCGACCAAGCCCGACCTCGTGGTCGCCACCAATGGCGGCTCGGACCTGATCTATCTGCCGAACATGGACAAGAAGCTCGCCGACCGCACCATCAAGGCGCTGCTCGAGCAGGACTATGTCTCGGGCCTCTTTGTCGACGACAAGCTCGGGCGCTTCCCGGGCACGCTGCCGATGTCGCAGATCAACCTGAAGGGCAAGGCGGTGACGCCGAACCCCTCGATCGTGGTCAACTTCCGCTCCTATGTGGAAGGCTGCAACGAGCCGACCAACTGCTCGGTCGAGGTCGCCGACACCGTGCTGCGCCAGGGCCAGGGCATGCATGGCAGCTTCGGCCGTGGCGACACCTTGAATTTCATGGCGGCGATCGGCCCCGACTTCAAGTCGGGCTATGTCGATCCGCTGCCGGTGAGCAATGCCGATGTCGGCCAGACCGCGGCGCAGCTGCTCGGCCTTCATGCCTCCGCCGTCGGCGGGCTGGAGGGACGGGTGATATCGGAGGCGCTGCCGAACGGCATCACGCCGAAGGCCGTGGAGGCAAAAATCGTCTCCAAGCCGGCGGCCAACGGCCTGATGACCGTCGTGAAGTACCAGCGCGTGCTGACCCAGCGCTATTTCGACGTCGCGGGCTTCCCGGGCCGCAGCGTGGGCCTCGACGAAGACGCGGCCGGCAAACAAAAAACGGCGGGGCGCTGACCCCGCCGTCTCCAGGGCTGGATTGCGGATGCGTTTACATCCCGATGTCGAAGACGTTGGGCAGCTGAGCAAGCGGCAGCGCGGCGACGCCGACGAGGGTGGCGACCATCGCGATCAGCGTGCGGTTGGTGTTGCGCTTGCCGCGCATCTGGCCTGCGATCCACTCCAGAATGTCGGTGTCGACGCCCTTGGCATGGGCCGGCGCCCAGCTTTCGATGTCGGTGTCGACCGACAGCGCCACCGAGCGCGGCGGCACCTTGAGGCCGGACATCGCCGCCGCATGATGAGCGACCGCCTTGGCCAGCAGATCGTCGAAACGGCCGTCATCGGAGCGCTCGGTCGCGGCCTGCGCGATCTCGAACAGCGCCTCGGCCTCGGCCCGGCTGACCGGCTGGTGCTCGACGGCGGCAGCCGTGAGGATACGCTCGCACCAGGCGGCGTCATCCGCATCGAGGGAACGGGAAAAATGCACACGGCCCTTGGTGGTCGGGCCTTCGCCGGTGATCACGCCGTCGCGCACGATCGTGAGGGCGTGGGCGGCGGTGTCGCGGCAGGTAGGTTCGAGAACGCTCGAGGGATGAGCGCCCTCTACACGAGGGGCAGACATATTCACACTTCTCTATTGCTTGTTTCAATCCAGCATTGCGATGCGGGCGTAAACGAGTGGTTAACGATTCGAAACCGCCATCCCTCAATTTCGAGATGGTTGAAGATTCGTCGCGACCCGCGCGCCTCAGGTTCGGCCATGCAAGGCCGGGGCCGGGGTGATGAGGACCATAAAAGGCAACATCGGGGCAATTGGGAGTTTTACCGGAACTGTGATTTTTCGCCGCACGGCCTTGCGCCAAAAGCGCATGGCTGAAACCCTGTGACGGAGAGAATATCCTCCCCATTTGGGGCGCGGCCGTTCACTTCCCCAGCGGGTCGGCCTATATTGGCTGGGACGAAATCACCCGTAACTTGAATAAGATGAGGCTGTAACATGCCACTTCAGATCGGCTCCGTGGCCCCGGATTTCGTGGCCGAAACCACCGAAGGCAAGATCAAATTCCACGACTGGATCGGCGACAGCTGGGCGCTGTTGTTCTCCCATCCCAAGGATTTTACCCCGGTCTGCACCACCGAGCTCGGCGCGCTGGCGAGGCTCAAGCCGGAATTCGACAAGCGTGGCGTCAAATTGATGGGGCTGAGCGTCGATCCCGTCACCAACCATGCCAAATGGTCGGAGGACATCAAGGAGACGCAAGGGGCCGCGCCGAACTATCCGATGATCGGCGACACCGATTTCAACGTGTCGAAGCTCTACGACATGCTGCCGGCCTCGACCTCCGGCGATGTCGGCACCCGTACCGCGGCCGATAACCAGACCGTCCGCAACGTCTTCATCATCGGCCCCGACAAGAAGATCAAGCTCGTGCTGGTCTATCCGATGACCACGGGCCGCAACTTCCAGGAAATCCTGCGGGTGATCGATTCCCTGCAGATGACCTCCAAGCACCGCGTCGCCACGCCCGCCGACTGGAAACAGGGCGAGGACGTGATCATTGCGGGCTCGGTCAGCGATGAGGAGGCGAAGAAGATCTATCCGGACGGATGGAAGGCGCCGAAGCCTTACCTCCGTATCGTGCCGCAGCCGAAGTAAGGCAAGCACCGTCGATCCGGGGCGCTTTGAAGCGGCGAGCCCGGAACCTCGAGATTCCGGGCTGGGGTCCTCAACGACCGCCCCGGAATGACCAACGACCAAGGAGCGCTCTCGCTGGACGCAGCCCCCATCATCGTCTGGTTCCGCGACGATCTGCGGCTCTCCGATCACCCCGCCCTGGACGCAGCTGCGAAGTCCGGGGCGCCGATGATTTGTGCCTACGTGCTCGACGAAAGCCCGCGCTTGCGCCCGCTCGGTGGAGCGGCGCGCTGGTGGCTGGCGCAGTCATTGCGGGCGCTCGAGAACGGGCTGCGCGCCGTCGGCGGCACGCTGGTGCTGCGCCGCGGAGCGGCCTCCAAGGTCATTGTGGATGTTGCGCGCGAAGCGGGCGCGCAGGCCGTCTTCTGGAATGAGATCGCGCAGGCGCCGCAACTGGCGATCGAGCGCGAGCTCGCGACAGCGCTGTCGGCCATCGGTGTGGCGGCGCGCGCCTTCCCGGGCGACCTCCTCGCCCGGCCGGAGCTGATCCGCAGCAAGGACGGCCGCGGCGTGCGCGTCTTCACCCCGTTCTGGAAGCGCGTGCTGGCGCTCGGCGACCCGCCGTCACCCCTGCCCGCCCCCGGCACGCTACGCCCTGCCGCGCCGCTCGCCTCCGAGCCGCTCGGGCAGTTCGGCCTCGAGCCGACCAAGCCCGATTGGGCCGCCGGCTTGCGTGGGACATGGCAGGCGGGCGAAGCCGCCGCGCAGGCGCGGCTGAAGCAGTTCCTCGCGCACGGCGCCAGGACCTATGCCGACGAACGCGACCGGCCGGATCGCGATGTCACCTCCAGCCTGTCGCCGCATCTACGCTTCGGCGAGATCAGTCCGCGGCAGGTCTGGCACGCCGCTCGATTTGCCGCGGCCGCAGAGCCGCGCCTGGCCGGTGACATCGACAAATTCCTGAGCGAACTCGGCTGGCGCGAGTTCTGCCGGCACCTGCTATTCGATCACCCCGACCTCGCGGCCAAGAACCTCCAGCCCGGCTTCGACGCCTTCCCCTGGAAGCGGGACGATGCCGCCCTGCGCGCCTGGCAGCGTGGGCGCACCGGCTATCCGCTGGTCGATGCGGGCATGCGTCAGCTCTGGGCTAGCGGCGTCATGCACAACCGCGTCCGCATGGTGGTGGCCTCGTTCCTGGTCAAGCACCTGCTGATCGACTGGCGCGACGGCGAAGCCTGGTTCTGGGACACCCTGGTCGATGCCGACATCGGCAGCAACCCCGCCAATTGGCAATGGGTCGCGGGCTGCGGCGCCGATGCCGCGCCCTATTTCCGCGTGTTCAACCCGGTGTTGCAGGGCGAGAAATTCGATCCCGACGGAAGCTATGTGCGGCGCTGGGTGCCTGAACTGGCGGCGTTGCCGGCGCCGCTGATCCATCGCCCCTGGACTGCAACGCCGCTCGAGCTCGCGAGTGCCCAGGTGGAACTTGGCGTCAGCTATCCGCATCCGCTCGTCGAGCACAGCGCGGCCCGTGCACGCGCGCTTGCGGCCTATCAGAAGACGCGTGCGGTCACGTCCTGAGCGCATCGCTTTGACAGCTCGATGAATCTCGCTATCGTGATGCGATCGTCAAACTTGGGGGATCGAGATGGACGACGAAAAACCTGTGATTGAGCCTGCACCCGATACGATGGGTACCGCGCCGGAGGCACAAGTTGAAGCGCCAAAGCCTGCAGTGAAGAAGGCCCGCAAGGCCGCAAAGAAGGTGGCCAGGAAGGTCGGGCCCAAGACGTCTGCGAAAAAGACCGCCAAGAAAAAAGCCAAGAAGACGGCCAAGAAGGCGGTGAAGAAGACGGCAAAGAAATCCGCCAAGAAGACTGCGAAGAAAGCGCCGAAAAAGGCCAAGAAGAAAGCCAAGAAGGCCAAGCGTTGAGACCCGAGCAAAAACCTCCGGGATCGGGCGCCGGAGGTTTTTGCTCGAGGCCTGTCGGACGGTCGCCGCCCCTACCAGTCATCCGGACAGGGATCGACGATCTTCCACAGCTCAGCGCCGTTCGTGATCTTCTTCATCTCGGTGGTCAGCCCGCCGTTGCGCCGGATCCAGTCCTTCACCGAGTCGGGGTAGTAGGACATCAGATCGGAGGTGCCTTCGAGGCTCGTCACCTTGATGCCGAAGGTGAAGGCCTTGTCGTAATAGGCCTGGTGGAAGCCGAGGCTGGCGCGCGGGGTGACGCAGATCTTGTTGATCGGCACGATGCCGAACACCAGCGTGCAGGCGGAGTTGCAGATGCCGTCGATCACGACGCGCTCGCCGTTGTCGCGGACGCGCTTGTACTTCGCCTTGTACTCCTCGACATAGCCGCCATGGTCGCGCGTGATGTGCAGAAGCGCGTGCGCCGGGGTGGCGGCGACGAGCGAGAGCACAAGCAGGGCGAGTGACGTGATGCGCATCAAGGCCAAAGGGGTCTAGCGGGTCACCGATCAGAGGAATCAAGCGCCGGTTGGATCCGGCGGCAATGTCGCTGGACTGTGTTTGGAAAGTGTTAAGCATCAGGAAAAGGGCAAAAATGGGCACGCCAGCAAGGATTTCGGCAAGCCTTTGGCGCCGGTCTGGGCTAAGCTTGCCCGTGATTTGACAGCCGGCCCCGCCTGGATAGCGTGGTGTTTACGGGAATCTTCGGAGAATCGGGATGAAATACGCAAAGCTTGTCGCAGCCGCCGCCCTGTTGATCGCGGCCGCAGTCCAGCCACAGGCCGCAGAAGCCCGCCGTCATCACCACCATTATGGCTATGCCTGGGGGCTGCCTTACCCGATCAGCTACCTGCATAATTACGGCCCCGGCCTGGAGCCGGGCACCTTCGCCTATTATGACGGCCCCTCCACCAACCTCTGCTACCGAGGCTCGGCCGCCTATATCGGCCAGGACGGCCGCCGCCATCCCTGCTTCTAGAGCTATATAGAGATAGCTCCTGAACCATCACTTCAAGCGGCCTGCCGCGGCAATGCCGCAGCAGCGCGCGCCCGTGATTCGATCGCGGACCAGTTGCCTGCCTTGATGTCGGAGCCGGGCGCGACCCAGGAGCCGCCGACGGCGACGACCTTGGGATGGGCGAGCCATTGCGCGACATTGGCTTCCGAAATCCCCCCGGTCGGGCAGTAACGCACCTGCGGGAACGGGCCGGCAAGCGCGCTCAGAGCCGGCAGGCCGCCCGCCGGCATGGCTGGAAAGAGCTTCACGAGATCGAAACCGCGCGTCACGCAGGCGATCAGGTCGGACGGCGTCTGGATGCCCGGCGCGAACGGCAGCTCGCCTGCGGCCGCCGCATCCAACAGCTCCGCCGACTGGCCCGGGCTGATCGCGAAGGCCGCCCGCAAGGCGGCCGCCTGTTCGAGATCCCTGGCCGTCAGCACGGTGCCGATGCCGACCAGCGCCTCCGGCACCTCGGCGATGATCGCCCGCGCCGCCTCGAGCGCGGCAGCCGTACGCAAGGTAATCTCGATCACGCGCAGGCCACCCGCAACCAGCGCCCGCGCCAGCGGCACGGCGGCCTTCGCCTCCTCGATGGTGATGACGGGAATGACGGGCGCCAGCGCAAACAGCTGCAGCAGACGGGATCGGGTGTTCTCGCTCATCGTGACGCTCCGATTGACAAAACATCCTTTGGCATCGCCTCGCGCGCGATCACCGCGCCGGGCGACATGATGACGGCCGAGGCCAGGCGATGGCCTGCCTGCGCCGCCCGGTCGGGCGCGGCGCCCAAAATGCGCGCGGCAAGGTAGGCCGCGTTGAAGGAATCTCCGGCCGCCGTGGTGTCGACCGGCTGCACGATCTGCGGCGGCGGAATCTCGATCCTGCGGCCGGTGGCCTCGATCAGGCAGCCGAGCGGACCGCGCTTGACCACGATCTCGCCAATGCCGTGCGCCTTGAGCCGCGCAAGGCAGGCGGCCGCGTCGGCGTCACCGAACAGCGCCTGCTCGTCCTCAAGCGTCGGCAGCGCGAGGTCGACCAGCGGCAGGATCGCGTCGAATGCACGCCGCGCGGCGTCCGCATCGCTCCAGCCGCGCGGGCGGTAGTTGCCGTCAAAAGCGACACGCCCGCCATTGCGGCGCGCAGCGATCAGAAGCTCGCGCAGTCGCGCCCGCCCCGTCTCGCCGTAGAGCGACAGGCTGATGCCGGAGAGATAAAGCCAATCGAAGCGCGCCAGGCGCTCCAGCGCCGCATCGTCGGCGCGATCGAAAAACTCGCGCGCCGGCGCGCGGTCCCGCCAATAGAGAAAACTGCGTTCGCCGCGCCCGTCGCGCTCGATCATGTAGAGTCCGGGCACGCGGCCCGGCACGCAAAGGACCTCGTGGGTATCGACGCCCTCGGCTTGCCATGTGGCCAGCATGGCCTCGCTCAACGCATCATCGCCGAGCGCGGTGACATAGGCGGTGTCGATGCCGAGACGGGACAGATAGACCGCCGTGTTGAGCGTGTCGCCGCCGAAGCCGCGCGCGAACAGGCCGTCGCGGGCGGCCGAGAACTCGATCATGCATTCGCCGATGCAGGCGACCTTCATGCTGTGTCCCGCGAGGCTTCGGTTCAAAAGGTGAGCTGGACCTTCATCGACTTCGAGCGGTCGCTGGCGAGTTCGAATGCCGCAACCGCATTGTCGAACGGCAGCGAGGCCGAGATCAACGGCTTGACGTCGATGAGCCCCCCGCCCATCAGCCGTAGCGCCAGCTCGAATTCGGAATCGAAGCGGAAAGTGCCGCGCAATTGCAGCTCCTTCGCAACGATGGTGTTGATCGGCAAGGTCATCTCGCCGCCGAGCCCGAGCTGCACGATCACCCCGCCCGGCCGGATCACGTCAAGCGCCATGCGCAGCGCCGCTTCATTGCCGGAAGCCTCGAACAACACGTCGAATAGGCCCTTGCCGGCGCGCCAGGCATCGAGCGCGGACGCATCGGTCGCAACATTGATGGCGCGGCTCGCGCCGAGCTTGCGCGCGATCGCAAGCGGCGCGTCCGCAACGTCGGTGACGACGATTTCGGCCGCGCCCGCATAGCGCGACACTACCACCATCAGCGCGCCGATCGGGCCGCAGCCCGTCACCAGCACGCGCTTGCCCATCAACGGACCCGCCCTGTTGGCGGCATGCAGGCAGACCGATAGCGGCTCGGCCATCGCGGCCTCGGCCAGCGACAATCCCTCCGCGATCGGGATCGCCTGCGAGGCGTCGACCGTGACGTGCTCGCGGAAACCACCCTGCACATGAGGCATGCGCATCGCGCTCCCCATGAAGCGCATGTCGAGACACTGGTTGTGCAAGCCTTCGTTGCAATGAAGGCAGACGCCGCAGGGACGGCTCGGATTGACGGCGACCCGCATGCCCGGCGCCAGGTGCGAGACATCAGCGCCGACGGCTGCGACCACACCGGCGATCTCGTGCCCCAGCGCCATTGGCTGCTGGATACGCACCGTGCCGAAGCCGCCATGGTGGTAGTAGTGCAGATCGGAGCCACAGATGCCGCCGGCCACGATCTTGACGCGGACCTCGCCGGGTCCAGGCGCGGGATCAGGATAGTTGTCGATCCGCAAATCCTTTGGAGCGTGAATGACGACGGCGCGCATGGCTTCAACTCCCGCTCACATCGCTGCCAGCATGCCGCCATCGACATAGATGGTCTGGCCGTTGACATAGTTGGACGCCGAGGACGCGAGGAAGATCGCCGCGCCGACCAGCTCATCCGGATTGCCCCAGCGCTTGGCCGGGATGCGCGACATCAGCCAGTTGTTGAAATCGGTATTGCTCATCAGCGCCTGGTTCATGTCGGTCAGCATGTAGCCGGGGCCGATGGCATTGGCCTGGATGCCGCTTGCCGCCCATTCCACCGCCATCGATTTGGTCAGATTCTTGATGCCGGCCTTGGCCGCGGTGTAGGGCGCAATCGTCGGCCGCGCCAGCTCGCTTGCGAGCGAGGCGATATTGATGATCTTGCCGCGCTTGCGCTGGAGCATCCGTTTGGCCGCCTCGCGGGCGATGATGAAGGCGCTGGTGAGATTGGTCTCGATCACCTTGCGCCAGTCGGCGCTGGAGAACTCGACCAGTGGCTTGCGCATCTGGATGCCGGCATTGTTGACCAGGATATCGATCTCGATGCCGGCCCTGTCGAAGCCTTCAAACGCTTCGACGATCGCCGCTTCATCGGTGACATCGAAAGCCGCGCCGTCCGCGGCAAAGCCGGCGGCGCGCAGTTCGCCGACCGCTGTCTCGACGCGCGCGGGATCGGTGCCGTTGACGACGAGCCGTGCCCCGGCCCTTGCCATGCCCTCGGCGATGGCCCGGCCGAGCCCGCGGCTCGAGCCCGTCACCAGCGCGGTACGTCCCTTGAGATCAAAAAGCGCAACCGACATCGATCATTTCCTCAGAGATTGCTGCGGCGCACGACAAGATCGGAGCGCTCGAACACCGACGGCAGCAGGTCGACGCCAAGGCCCGGCCCCTCCATCGGATAGACATAGCCATCCTTGATCACCGGCATGGTCGTGACAAGCTCGTTGTACCAGCCCTTGTAGAAGGCGCGGACCGATTCCTGGATCAGCGTATTCGGCTGGCTGAACGACATGTGGATGGCCGCAATGAAGCCGACGGGCCCGATGCAGTCATGCGGTGCGAACGGCCGATGATAGGTCTCGGCCATCGCCGCGATCTTGCGGCCCTCGGTGAGGCCGCCGGTCCAGCACAGATCGGCCATCACCACATGCATGGCGTCGCGGTCGAGCATGTCCTTGTAAGGGTAGCGCGAGCCCAGCGTCTCGCTGGCGCAGGTCCAGACATCGGTCGAATGCGCAAATTCGGCGAGCGCCTGCGGCGAGTTCATCTTGATCGGATCCTCGTACCAGGTCGGCTGGTAGTCCTCGAGCACACGCGCGATCTGCTTGGCGGTCGGCAGGTTCCACAGCGAATGGAGCTCGACCATGATCTCCATCCGGTCGCCGACGGCTTTTCGGATCTTCTCGAACGGCTCGACGGCCTTCTTCATCTGCGCCGCCGAGATGAAGAGCCCCTGGTTTTCCTGCGCCGGCGGATCGAACGGCCAGATCTTCATCGCCGAAATCCCGCTCTCGAGCAGGCTTTCGGCCAGCGCGTCGGCGCGGTTCATGAAGGCGTCGAGATCCTCATAGGGACTGTCGACCTCGCCCAGGCTCCAGTTCGACACCGGGCGGATATTGGTGGAGCGCACATATCTGGTGCCTGCGCAGGTGTTGTAGATGCGCTGCCTGTCGCGGCAGAGGCCGCCGAGCATTTGATGCACCGGCTGGCCGCAAACCTTGCCGAACAGATCCCATAGCGCGATGTCGATCGCTGACGCCGCGCGGTATTCCACGCCGGTCGAGGATTGCGCCATCGGCAGATTGAGCATCTCGCGGTGCAGCGCCTCGATCCGAAGCGGATCGCGCCCCAATAGACGGCCGGCAAAGGTATCGTGGATCTGGGCTTCGACGGCGCCTGCGCCGTAAAAGGTCTCGCCGAGCCCGATCAGGCCGCGGTCAGTATGCACGCGGACCCACAGCACATTGGCGAATTCGTCCGTGCGCAAGGTCTCGATCGACGTGATCCTCACGTGGCGCCTCCTTCCCTGCTGGCTCTCATTATCACTTCGCCGGCTTGAGGATCGGATCGATCCGACCCCCGGCGTGGCGAGAAGCCATACGCGCTCTTGTAATATATCACAATATGTTTAATGTCTGGAACAGGGCTGCGCCCAAGACGCGGCTCGAGGAAACCCAAGGAAAGCCGTCATGGCGCGGCGCAAGAGCGCTCTCGAAATGGTTGACCCTGACAGCGGCGAGGCGCCGGGCCGGCGCAATCGCGTCAATCTGTTCGAGCTCGCCTATCAGCGCATCGAAGAGTTGCTGGTCAATTGCCAGCTCAAGCCGGGCCGTTTCCTCACCGTCCAGGAATTGCAGACCGTGACCGGCTACGGCCGCACGCCGGTGCATAGCTCCGTCAACCGCTTCGCTGCCGACACGCTGATCATCATCCGCCCACGCCACGGTCTGCAGATCGCGCCGGTCGATCTGGCACGCGAGCGCCTGCTGCTTGGCTTGCGGCGCGACATGGAGCGATTTGTGATCCGGCTGGCGGCGGAGCGCGCCTCGTTGTCGCATCGCAACCAGATGCTTCACATCGAGCGCGCCCTGAGCGAGCGGCGAACGACGACGTCGATCGATGCCTTCAACAAGCTCGACCGCCGCATCGATGCGCTGATCCTGGAAGCGAGCGGCGAGCCATTCCTGGCGCACACCATGCGTCCCCTGCACACGATCTATCGCCGCATCGGCTTCATCTACCATCGCCTGCTGCCCGGCCACACTGATTTGACCGGAACCATCGACCGCCATGCCGCGATCCTTAATGCGGTCGCCAACCGCCGCGCGGAAGACGCGGTCAGGGCCAGCGATGAGTTGATGAGTTTCATGGATTCCATGTTCGTGGAGATGGAAGCCGGCCTCGACCCGAGCCTGCTTGACTGCAGCATCGAACCCCTGCCCGGCACGTAACTTAGTAGAGGATAACGGAAGGACCCGCCCATGAGTACAATCGCCAGCGCCGGCCCCGCGCCGCAGCAATCCGCACCGCAGCAAACGGTGATCCAGAACGCCGTCCGCTATTTGCTGCAGAACTACAGCCCCCGGGGCAACAAGGTCGGCTGGCTGATGATGGCCTCGATCCTGGTCGAGGCCTGGGACCTCTATTCCATCGCCTTCGTGCTGGTCTTCATCAAGGACCAGTACAATCCGGATCCGCTGGCGCTAGGCCTCGCCGCCGCCGGCACGCAGGGCGGCGCGCTGATCGGGGCGCTGATCGGCGGCTGGCTGTCCGACAAGATCGGCCGCCGCGTGATGTTCCTGGTCACCATGACCCTGTTCGTGGTGCTGGCGCTGGCGCAGGCCTTCGTGACCAGCATCACCGCGCTGATCGTGATCCGCTTCCTGCTCGGCGTGCCCTTAGGCAGCGACATCTCGACCGGCTACACTTACATCATGGAGTCGATGGCCAAGGGCCAGCGCGAGGTGATGGGCAACCGCTGGCAGTTCATGTTCGCCGTCGGCGAGGTGCTGACGCTCGCGGTGATCGCGGTGTTCCTGGTGCTCAACATCAATCATGAAACGGTGTGGCGCGTTACGCTCGGCCTCGGCGCCCTGCCCGCGCTGATCATCCTGTTCCTGCGCCACGACGTCCCGGAGACCGCGGTGTGGCTGGTGCAGAAGGGCCGTTTCCGCGAGGCCAAGGAGGTGGCACGGCAGATGTACAACGATCCGCTCGACATGCTGCCGAGCCAGGACATTACGCCGACGAAGCCGCGGCTGTCCGACTTCATCTCCGACATGCGCAGGGATCCGATCCGCTGGCGCGCCACGGTCTATGGCTGGATCGCCTGCTTCTCGCAGGGCAGCGAGTTCTCGACCTTCGGCTTCTACCTGCCGGTGCTGTTTGCCATGGTCGGCGTGTCCTCCATGCTCGGCAACAACCTCGTCACCATGGCGCTGTTCTCCTTCGCCGCCATCTCGGGCTGGATCGGGCCGCTGTTGACGCCGAAGATCGGCCATCGCGGCATCGCCATCTGGGGCTTCGGCATCGTGCTGGTCTCGCTGCTGGTTGCGGCCGCCGCACTCTACACCGACCACAAATACATCCTGCCCTTTGCAGCGGCCGGCATGCTGTGGGGCCATTATTGGGATGCCTCGAACTGCATGACCATCCCGACCATGGTCGCCAAGCCCGAATATCGCGGCACCGCCAGCGGCTTCGCCTACATGTTCGTCAAGCTGCCCTCGTTCCTGGCGATCTTCCTGTTCCCGGTGCTGTTCACCGCGATCGGCCAGGCCAACGCGACGCTGTTCGTGGCGATCTTCCCCCTGATCGGCCTGTCTGCTGCGATCTTCATCCTGCCGGAAGTCTACGGCTACGAGCACGATTGACGGCCGTCAATTCGCGACTTTCACACGCGTCTGGACGAAGTTGTGGCCCACACCGCCCGCCGGTGTGGGCCACAATCATTTCCGGAGCATCTCCGACGCGGCTTGCGAGGCCTGTTTGATATTGACAAACTCATTTGTCATTGCCTAATTTGCCGCCATTCCAGACATCGACGTTCCGGAAAGCCGCCGACAGAGCGGGCAATCAGGGAAGGGAACCCATGAAGATGAAGCTGTTGGCCTGCGCCGGCATGGCCGCCATCCTGGCCGCGACGACCTCCGCGGCAAACGCGCAAATCTCCGACGACGTGGTGCGCATCGGCGTGCTCACCGACCTCTCCAGCTGGGGCCGCGACAATTCAGGCCCGGGCTCGGTCGAAGCGGCGAAGATGGCGGTTGAGGAATTCGGCCCGACCGTGCTCGGCAAGCCGATCGAGATCGTCAGCGCCGATCACCAGATGAAGACCGATGTCGGCGTGCAGATCGTGCGCGGCTGGTTCGACAACGGCAAGGTCGATGCGGTCGTCGACATTCCCAATTCCGGCATTGCGATCGCCGTGCATAACCTCGTGCGCGAGCGCAACAAGATCGCCCTGCTCTCCGGCCCGGGTGCGAGCTCGCTGACGGACGAGCTGTGCAGTCCGAATACTGTGCATTTCACCTACGACACCTACGCGCTGTCCAAGGTCACGGCCTCGGCCGTGATCAAGGAAGGCGGCAAATCCTGGTTCTTCGTCACGGCCGACTATGCCTTCGGCCATCAGCTCGAGGCCGACGCGACGCGCTTCATCAAGGAGATGGGCGGCACCGTGCTCGGCAGCGTGCGCCATCCGACCAATACTGCGGACTTCTCCTCCTTTGCGCTGCAGGCGCAGAGCTCGAAGGCCGATGTGGTCGCGTTTGCCAATGCCGGCCAGGATACGGACAACGCCATCAAGCAGTCGGGCGAGTTCGGCCTGGTCCAAGGCGGCCAGAAGCTCGTGGGCCTCCTGATGTTCGACACCGACGTGCACGCGATCGGCCTGAAAGCGGCGCAGGGCACCTATATGACCACGGCGTCCTACTGGAACATGGATGAGGCCACCCGCGCCTGGTCGAAGAAGTTCTTCGCTCGAACGCAGGTGATGCCGACCATGATCCAGACCGGCGTCTATGGCTCGGTGCTGCATTATCTGAAAGCGATCAAGGCGGCCGGCACCGACGATCCGGCGAAGGTGATGGCCAAGATGCGCGAGCTGCCGATCGAGGATACTTTCGTGCATGGCGGCCGACTGCGGGAAGACGGCCGCGTCATCCGCGACATGTATCTCGCCAAGGTGAAGTCGCCGGAGCAGTCCAAGGAGCCGTGGGACTATCTCGACATCGTCAAGACCGTGAAAGGCGACGACGCCTTCCGGCCGCTCTCGGAATCGAAGTGCCCGCTCGTGAAGAAATGAGGTCGGCCATGGATGCGAACGGCAAGGACGGCGGCGACGTCTACGAATGTGACGTGCTGGTGGCTGGCTCCGGCTGCTCCGGCATGGCGGCCGCGATCACCGCGCGCCATCGCGGCCTCGAGGTGTTGATCGTGGAGAAGGAGCCGCGCTTCGGCGGCACCACCGCCCGCTCCGGCGGCTGGCTCTGGATCCCCGGCACCTCGCTCGCCCGCGCCTACGGCATCAATGAAAGCCCGGACCAGGCGCGCACCTATCTGCGGCATGAAGCCGGCAACAATTACGACGCAGCGCGGGTCGATGCGTTCCTGGCCGCGGGGCCGGAGGCGGTCGACTTCTTCACGAGCCAGACGGCACTGCGCTTCGACATGCCGCTGGTCTTCCCCGACTATCATGCGGAAGCGCCGGGCGGCGCACAGGGCGGCCGCTCCATGGTCACCCGCCCCTTCGATGGCCGCGAGCTTGGCGACCACATCAAGACTCTCGGCGCGCCCCTGCCCGAGCTCACCGTGTTCGGCATGATGCTCGGCTCCGGCAAGGAGATCATCCACTTCATGCGCGCGACCAAATCGCTGACCTCGGCGATCTATGTTGCAAAACGCCTGTCGCGGCATTTCATCGACGTGCTGCGCCACGGCCGCGGCATGACGCTGACCAACGGCAATGCGCTCGCGGGACGGCTGGCAAAATCCGCGCTCGACCTGAAGATTCCGCTGTGGCTGTCCTCGCCGGTGCGCGAGCTGATCGTCGAGAACGGCGCGGTGCGCGGCGCGCGCGTCCTGCGCGAGGGGCGCACCATCGAGGTCCGTGCCAGGCGCGGCGTCGTGCTCGCCTGCGGCGGCTTCCCGCACGACATCGCTCGGCGCAAGGCGAAGTTCCCGCATGCGCCCACCGGCGCCGAGCATTTCTCGCCGGGGCCCGTCGGCAACACCGGCGACGGATTGCGGCTGGCGGAATCCGCGGGTGGACGCGTCGAGAACCGGCTGCCGAATGCAGCCGCCTGGGTCCCGGTGTCGCTGACGACGCGCAAGGACGGCTCGCGCGGCGTAATGCCGCATTTCATCGACCGCGCCAAGCCCGGCGTGATCGCGGTGATGCGCGACGGCAGGCGGTTTGCCAACGAAGGCAACTCCTATCACGACTTCGTCCAGGCCATGACCAAGGCGGCCAAGCCGGGCGAGGAGATCGCGGCGTTCCTGATCTCCGACCACAAATCCTTGCGCAAATACGGCCTGGGCTGCGTGCCGCCGTTCCCGATGCCGCTGGGCCATCACTTGCGCACGGGTTATCTGATGCGCGGCGCGACACTCGCCGAGCTCGCCGCCAAGGCTGGCATCGACGCCAGGGCGCTGGCGGAAACGGTCGCGCAGTTCAATGCCGAGGCGGCCGAAGGCCGTGACCCCGCCTTCGGCAAAGGGTCGCGCGCCTATAACCGTTACCAGGGCGATGCGCTGCATGGCCCGAACCCCTGTGTCGCGCCGCTCAAGGACGGCCCGTTCTACGCCATCAAGATGGTGATCGGCGATCTCGGCACCTATGCCGGCATCGTCACCGATGCCAACGCGCGCGCGCTGGATGCCGATGGCCGCGTCATTCCAGGGCTCTATGCCGCCGGCAACGACATGGCGAGCATCATGGGCGGCAATTATCCTGGCGCCGGCATCACGCTCGGCCCCGCGCTCACCTTCGGCTACATCGCCGGCCGCCATCTCGCCGACAGCGCCGCGGAACGGAGCGCGGCGTGAGCACGATGAGCAATCTCCTCGCCGGCAGGCGCGCGCTGGTCACCGGCGCGGCACACGGCAATGGCCGGGCGATTGCGCTCGGCCTCGCCGCGCACGGCGCCGACATCGTGGTCACCGATATCGATCTTCCCGGCGCCGAGCGCACCGCCGGAGATATCCGCGACCAGGGCCGCGACGCCCTGGCCTTTCCGCTCGACGTGACTGATGCCGAAGCCTGCAACCGTCTCGCTCAGACCATCGCGCGCGATATCGGCGCGATCGCCATCCTGATCAACAATGCCGGCATCATCATTCGCGAAGGCATCGATTCCCCGCATGCGGCGGAGAACTGGCGCCGTGTGCTCGACGTCAACCTCACCGGCGTGTTCAATGTCACGCACGCCTTCCTGCCGGCGCTGCGCCAGACACGCGGCGCGATCGTCAATCTCGGCTCGATCGCCTCCTTTGTCGGCGTCGGCGGCACGCTCGGCTATGCGCCGTCGAAAGGCGGCGTGAAACTGCTGACCCAGGCGCTGGCGCGCGATCTCGCCGCCGACGGCATCCGCGTCAATGCGATCGCGCCGGGCGTGATCGCGACCGCCATGACGGAGACGACGCGCAACGATCCGGCGCGGCTGGCCGGCTTCATGAGTCGCACGCCGCTGGGACGGGTCGGACAGCCGGAGGAGCTGATCGGCCCCGTGGTGTTCCTGGTCTCCGACATGGCATCTTACGTGACCGGCGTGACGCTGCCGGTCGACGGCGGCTTCCTCGCCGCATAAAAGCAGAACGCATGAGCAGGGACAGCCGCGGCATACAGTCGATCGAGGTGGGCGGCGAGCTGCTGCGCGCGCTCGCCCGCAGCGGCGAGCCGATGATGCTGCGCGATCTCGCGCGCGAGGCCGGCATGGCGCCGGCCAAGGCGCATCCCTATCTCGTGAGCTTCGCCCGCATCGGCCTGATCGAGCAGGACGAGACCACCGGACGCTACGAGATCGGCCGGCTGGCGCTGGAGCTCGGGCTGATCAGCCTGCGCCGGCTCTCGGCCGTGCGGATCGCAACGCCGAAGATCGCCACCCTCGCCGACGGCATCGATCATGCCGTCTCGCTTGCGGTCTGGGGCACGCACGGGCCGACCGTGGTGCGGCTGGAGGAGCCGAGCCATCCGGTGCATATCGCGATGCGCGCGGGCTCGACCATGGCGCTGCTGGAGACCGCCACCGGCCGCGCCTTTGCGGCATTCCTTCCGCCGAAGACGTTGAAGAGCGCGCTGGACAGCGGCCTCGACCGCCTCGGCATCGGCTACGACCCGAAGCGTTCGCTGAAGGGCGCCGACGTCGACAAGATACTCGACGAGGTGCGCCGCCACGGGCTGGCGCGCGCCATCGGCGATCCCCTGCCCGGCGTCAACGCTTTCGCGGCACCGGTTTTCGATCATTCCGGGCGCGTGGTGCTCGTGATCACCGCCATGGGACCGGCCGGCACCTTTGACGCACGCTGGGACAGCGCCATTGCTTCCGCATTGCGCGACGTCGCGACCGATGTGTCGAAGCGGCTGGGCCATGGCGCCGCGACGGCGGCGGAATAGGCGAACGCGGCGGCGCGGTATCGGGTCATTCCGTCTCGGACATTCCGCCCGCATAAATGACGCACATACGACAACCGCGTGAAATCCACTGAACTGAATCTTCAGCGGGCGCTGCAAAAGCGTTGCGCGTGCCAGCTCGCGCAATGCGTAGCTTCTCGTTTTACGCAGCAGTCCTAGACTGTTTCTAAACGTGACATTTTTTTGCAGCACATCTGTCATGTCGCATGCCTAGCATGCGCGCACTTCGCATCCGAAGTCATTTCCAAGCTTTTTGTCCTTGAAGAGGTCTCCATGCTGAAACAGCTGACAAGACAATTGCGCGATCGCACGGTGGTCAGCGCCGCCATTCTCTCCCTGATGGCCCCTGGCGCACATGCGGCCGACCCGATCATCGGCGGCTCCCGCGCCAATGACGGCAAGACCAACAGCCCGATCAAGCACGTGATCATCATCATGGGCGAAAACCGCACCTTCGACCACATATTCGCGACCTATGTGCCGAAGCAGGGCCAGACCGTCGACAATCTCCTGTCGAAGGGCATCATCGATTTCGAGGGCCGGCCGGGCCCGAACTACCATTTGGCGGCGCAGTTCTCCGCCGAGGACACGAATTTCTATTCGATCAACCCCGGCAACAAGAAGGTGTACAACACCACGACCAACCAGCTTCAGGCGCCGGGCACCTCCTATGCGCCGCAGGCCTGCTATAACGCCGTCGACACGGCCGCGCTGAACGGCCCGGGCTGCATGGCGACGCTCGCGCTCGCCGCGCAGGCCGATTACGGCCTGCGGAAGGTCGACCTGCCGATCCTCACCGAAGGCGCTACCGGCCTGCCGGGCTCATCGCCCGACAGCCGCATCAAGAACTACGCCAATCTTCCCCATGGCCCCTATCCGCTGGTCACGCCGGCGGGTGCGAGCCTCTACGACACCTATGGCGGCAGCCCGGTGCATCGCTTCTATCAGATGTGGCAGCAGCTTGATTGTGATTCCCACAAGGCGACGCTGCGTAATCCGAGCGGCTGCCAGGCCGACCTGTTCCCCTGGGTTGAAGAGACCGTGTCGTCCGGCAGCAACGGCAATCCGACGCCGCATGCGCTCAAGGAAGGCGACATCGCGCTGGGCTTCTACAATGTCCAGAAGGGCGATGCGCCCTACTTCACCAAGCTCGCCAACGAGTACACGCTGCTCGACAATTATCACCAGCCGGTGATGGGCGGCACCTTCGCCAACCAGATGATGTTCGGCTATGCCGACGCGCTGTGGTATTCCGACGTCAACGGCGATCCGGCCACCCCCAACCATGTGCTGGTCCCCGGCTCCAACCCGGCGCAATTCGTCGACGAGGTGGAGAACCCGAACCCGGCGCCGGAAACCAACAACTGGTACACCAATGACGGCTATGGCGGCGGCAGCTACACCAATTGCTCCGATCCGACCCAGCCGGGCGTCTCGGCGGTCGTGAACTATCTGCACGCGATCCACGTGTCGCCGAACTGCGCGCCGGGCCACTACTATCTCTTGAACAACTACGTGCCGGCCTTCATCGGCAGCGGCGCCCAGGACCCGGTCAACAACGGCCCGTTCACGCTGCCGCCGGTGATCAAGCAGAAACATATCGGCGACGTGCTTTCGAAGCAGGACGTGTCCTGGACCTATTTCGGCGAACGCTGGAATGACTTCAAGACCGCTCCCGGCCTTGGCGCGAACTTCGGCTCGCTCGATCCGGTCGCCTATCTCTACTGCAACATCTGCAACCCGTTCCTCTACTCGGCCTCCGTCATGACCAGCCCATCGGCACGCGTGGAGCACCTGAGGGACACCCTAGATCTCTACAGCGCGATTGCCAACAACAAGCTGCCGGCAGTGTCGTGGGTGAAGCCGTCGACCTTCAACGACGGCCACCCGTCGTCGTCGAAGTTCTCGATCTTCGAGGCTTTCGTGCGCAAGATCGTCGATGAGGTCCAGGCTTCCGACTACGCCAACGACACGGCGATCTTCATCACCACCGACGAAGGCGGCGGCTACTACGACTCCGGCTATGTGCAGCCGCTCGACTATTTCGGCGACGGCACCCGCATCCCGATGATCATCGTGTCGAAATATTCGCAAGGCGGCCGTGTGTCGCACGAATACACCGACCACGCCTCGATCATCAAATTCATCGAGCGCAACTGGAGCCTGCCGGCGATCTCCAACCGCAGCCGCGACAACCTGCCGAACCCGATCACCGAGACCGGCAACCCCTATGTGCCGGTCAACCGTCCGGCGCTGGGCGACCTCTGGGCCAGCTTCCAGTTCAGGTAGGAACTGAAGTAGGCCAAAATTGCGATCTGCCCCGGGGCCGTTCGGCCCCGGGGCTATTTGCTTACCAAGAACCTTTCAGTTGGAGCGCTTCGCCATGAGGACCGCCATTCCGGATCGGCAGGCCGTGCCGACCATCGACGCGGCGCGGCGCGCCTTTGCGAACGGCGACATCGCGGCGACGGAGTCGCTCTGCGCGCGGATCCTGGCGAAGAAGCCGAACCAATGGGCCGCCTGGGCCCTGTTGACCGAGACCGCCCTGCAGCGCGGCCGCGCCGATGCCGCCATCGTCTGCGCCGAGCGTGCGGCAGCACTCGCCAGCACCAATCCGATTCCCCTGATCCTCAAGGCCAAATGCCTGTTCGTGAGCGGCAAGGCGCGTGAGGCGCTGGCCGCGGCCGAGGCGGCCGAGACGATCGTCGGCGACACGCCGGAGGCTCTCGATGCGCTCGGCGGCATCTTCGGCATGCTCGCCCTGCACGAGCGCGCCCGTTCCCTGTTCCTCCGCGCCGTCGACAAGCGTCCGGGCGTGCCGCAATATCTGTTCAACCTCGCTGCGACCGAGCGCATGACCGGCGCCCTCGCGCAGGCGGAAGCGCATTGCGACGCCGCGCTGGCGCTCGATCCGACCTATAGCCTCGCGCATTATCTCCGCTCCGACCTGCGCATCCAGACCACCGGCAGCAACCATGTTGCCGAGATGGAGGCGGTCATTGCAGAGAAAAAACTGCCGCCGGCGAACCAGGTCCTGCTGCATTTTGCGCTCGCCAAGGAGTACGAGGATCTCGCGCTGCACGAGCACGCCTTCCAGCATGTCGACGCCGGCTGCGCGCTGCAGCGCGGCCTCCTGGGGCCGACCCGTGCGGACGGCACAGCCGAGATCGATCGCATCATCGCTTCTCACACCAAAAGCTGGATCGCATCCGCACCCGAAGGGCATGCCGCCGCCGCACCCGTGTTCGTGGTCGGGCTTCCGCGCACCGGCACCACCCTGGTTGACCGTATCATCGCAAGCCACCCCGCGATGCGATCGGTCGGCGAGACCGGCGCGTTTGCCGCAGAGCTCGCACGCGCTGCGGTCGCCGGCGGCCGTAGACCCGATCCAGCGAGTCTCGGGCGCAGCTACCTGGAGGCAGCCAGCCTTTCGCGTCTGCCGGCCGATGCGCGCTTTGTCGACAAGACGCTGGACAACTATCTCTATTGCGGCCTGATCCACGTCGCACTGCCGCGCGCCAAGATCATCCTGGTGCAGCGTCGCCCGATGGATGCGTGCTGGGCGATGTACAAGGCACATTTTGCCGGCAAGTTCGCCTTCTCCTACCACCAGGAGGAGCTCGCCGATCACTACCTCGCCTATCGCCGCCTTGCAACGCATTGGAAGGCGACATTGCCGCCGCACGCCCTGCTTGAGGTCAACTACGAGGACATCGTGCACGACCAGGAAGCGGAAAGCCGCAGGATGATCGACTTCGCAGGCCTTGCCTGGGACGACGAGGTGCTGCGCTTTCACGACAGCAAGGCTCCGTCGGCAACGGCGAGCGCCGTTCAGGTCCGACGCCCGATCTACGCCTCGTCGATCGGTAAATGGCGGCATCACGCTGAGGGGCTGGCGCCCCTGCGCGCACGGCTGTCGCGCGTGCTCCCCGAGCAGGAATTGTCGTAGCCGCCCGACCCTTTGCGCCGTCCGCCCGCGATCTCGGCACCTCGATGGCGCGGAGGCGCCTTACGAGCAAGACTCGCCGCAAGAGAAGAGCCCGCCGACTTGCGCCGGCGGGCTCCGATGTTGCTAGACGCCGGCTTTCAATCAATCCCAGCCGTGGGTCGTGGTGCCCTTCTTCGAGAACTCGAAGAAGTCGAACAGGTCGCTGATCGCGGGCCGGTTCACCGGGACATAGGGGTTGACCGGCTCGGCAACCGGGTTCGGCAGGTTGTCGCGGCTACGGCCGGTGATCGGCTGCAGGCCCCAGTTGCGCTCGATGAACTTCAGGATCGAGACGTGATCCGAATATTCATGCGAGATGTGGCCCTGCTTCACATAGGGCGAGACGATGATCATGGGGATGCGGGTGCCGTCGCCGAAGAAGTCGAGCGGCTGCACGTAGCCCGAGTCATAGTAGCCGCCGCCTTCGTCGAAGGTGATGAAGATCGCGGTGTCGTTGGCGTAGTCAGACGCCTCGACCTGGTCGACGATCTTCTTCACGAAGCCTTCGAACAGGTTGAGCTTGGACGAGTTCGGGTGACCATCGGTGAAGCCGCTCGGCTTGACGAACGAGACCGCCGGCAAGGTGTGCTCGGAGATATCGGCATACAGGTTGATCGAATCCTGGATGTGCGCCTTGACCTGCTCCGGATGGGACATGATCGAGATGTCGTACTGGAACGGATTGCAGATGTTGCAGTACTCGTCGGAGTTCGGACCGGCCACGCCCCAGTTCTCCTGATAGCGGTCGGTCAGGTAGTTGTTCCAATGGTCGCCATAGTACTTCCAGGACATGCTGGCTGCGTTCATGCTGTCGCCGATGCTCTTGACCGAGGACGGCGGGATCGTGAACGGCGTGTTGGCCGGGTTATGGTCGGTGTAGGCGTTCTTGCCGTCGCCGAAATAGCCCGGATTGTAGTTGTTGAGCAGGTAGTAGTGGCCGGGCTCGCAGTTCGGCTCGATCTTGATCGACTTCAGATATTCCACCACCGGCTTCACGCCGTGCTGCGTCGTATCGGCGCAGGCCGAGTACGAGCCGCCGCCCGAGACGGGGTTGGTCGAGTACGGCGGCGGGTAGCCCGCGTTGCCGCCGGCGCCGTAACCGTCCTCGGCGTACCAGTTGTTGGTGTTGGGGGCCGGGTTCGGGTTTTCGATCTGATGAACCACGCCAGCGTCGGTCGTGCCGTTGAAGACCTTGACGCCGTTCGGCGGGGTCGCAGCGTTGCCGTTGCCGTCGCTGAACCAGATCATGTCGCCGTGGCCCAGCATGATGTGGTTCGCGCCGGTGCCACCCTGCACCGACTGGTGGAAGTTGTCGCTCATCGCATAGTTGTTGGCGAGCTTCGTGAAGTAAGGCACGTCGCCCTTCTGCACGTTGTAGAAGCCGAGCGCGGTCGAACCTTCACCGGTGGTAACGGCCGTCGGTGAATACTGGGTAGAGAAATTGGACGGCGGCAGCGCGCCGTTGGCGCCGGCGCCGACGGTCACTTCGACCCAGGCGAACAGGTTGGCGTTGCAGCCGGACGGGTTGGCCGTCGTCGCCTGCTTGGGGCCGCAGTTCAGCTGCTGCCACATCTGGTAGAAGCGATGCACCGGGCTTGCCGCATAGCTGTCGTAGGACATGCCGCTGTCATTGGTCAGCTGGAACGGGCCGGCCGGCAGCGCATTCACGTTGGTGATGCGCTGGTCGGGCGTCCGCGAGCTCTGGCCGGTGCCGCCGGTCAGCAGGTATTGGTAGTAGTCGTCGGGCAATCCGCTTTCAGATTGCTGGGCCAGCGCCAGGCTCGCCTCGCAGCTCGTGATCGGGGTGCCGGTGCCGCACTGGTTCGGGATGTAGGAGACCTTGGGGCCGCCCACCAGCGGCGCCGGGAGCTGGTCGCTCGGGAAGTTCGTCTTCGCGGGCGTCAGCAGGAACGCATCCGCCGGACCCGCATCCGTGGCGGACTCCTGATGCGCCTTGGCGAAGTTCGGTCCGGGGACCGCATTCTTGTTGGTGTCGAGCTCGATGATGCCCTGGGAGAGCAGGTTGTTGACGCTCTCGCCCGACTTCTTCGGCTGATAGGTGGCGAACACGTGATCGAAGCTGCGGTTCTCGCCAATGATGACGATGACATGCTTGATCGGCGTGATGGCCTGGCCGGGCTGCGCCGCCATGACCGGGCTGACGGTCATCTGGCCCAGCGCCACGGCGCTGAGGCAGAGGCTGCAGCTCTGCAGCCAACGTGACTTACGCGTTTTGAGCATCATAGCTCTCCTTTTTTATTCTGGTTGGACAGTGTCGTGGTCGTCGCCGTGCTCCTCGGCACCACCTGAATTCTTCCCATCATGCCGCCGTCCTCATGCTCGAGGACGTGGCAGTGGTAGACAAAGGTGCCGACGATATCAGGATCGCGAAAATCCATGCGTAGCCGCACGCTGGGATAGGCCAGCATCCGGCTCTTGTAATAGGGGACGTTCACCGTATCGCGCAGGAAAGGCTCGTGGACGGCGATGCCGTTCCAGTCGATGAGCTGGAAATGCAGCTGATGAATGTGGAAATCATGCAGCTCCGTCGAACGGTTCTCGATGATCCAGTCCTCTACGTCGCCTTGCCTTGCAACGATATCGGGGATGTCAGATTGCGGATCGAACGGCTTCGGTGTCTCGCCGTCGATCGTCATGAAGAACTTGGTGGGACTGTTGGGATCGGTCGGATTCTCCTGTTGCTCGGAAAAATAGAGTCGCCTGACGCGCACCGGCGCGACATCGCCGACCCAGGGACGGGACGCCGCCGGAAACGGCGAGGTGTCGGACGACAGCGCGGCCTGCGGCTCGGCGGCGTCGGCATCCGCCGTGATCGCGACCAGCGCGCGGTTCGGATCGTTCTCGCCGGCGGGCCCCGTATCGACCGCGCGGGTCACCAGCAGCGCCGGCGTGCCAAGCGGCGGCCCCTGCACGATGAACTCGGCACGGGCGCCCGGCGGCAGGCCGACGTGGTTGACCCATTGCACGGCCTGCGACGGCGAGCCGTCGAAATGCAGCGGCACGCCGTCGATGGCGACGATGCCGAGCTGCTGGGGGGCGCTGCCGAATACCACGGCGAGATTGAGATAGGTGATCGCGGAAGCATTGAGCACGCGCCACAACTGCTTCTCGCCCGGCTTCATCGAAAGCCGCGCGGGCGGATAATCCGGATACGGCACCGGCACGAAATTCACCGACAGATCCTTCGACGGCTTGCCGAATCCGGTGCCGGTGTTGGCGGCGTCGCCGTCGCTGTCGAGCTGGCTCTTCGACATCACCGGCTCGGAGCGCGACGGCGACGCGCCGGGATTGACGAGGTCCTGGTCGCGGATCACCAGCACGCGCTCGGGCAGGCCGGCGAGTTGCGGGTCCGCATGCTCGATACCCTCGATGACCAGCGCGCCGGACGCCCCGCCCATCACCTGCGTCTTGCTGAATCCGTGAAGATGCGGGTGATACCAATAGAGCCCGGGCGCGGCGTCTTCGGGAATGCGCAGGCGATAGTCGAAGACGGGGTCGTCGGGCTGGATCGAGGTGCGCAGCACGTCGTCCTGGTGGCAGACCGGCGGCACCGACAGCCCGTGGAAATGCAGATTGGTGGAAACGGGCGTCATCGCGCCGCTGGCGCAGGCGTCGACCGGCTTCTTCGTCGTGCAGATCGGCCCGAAAGCAAGCGCGCGATCGATCTCCGGCGTGCCCGCGGCAAGATCGACCAGGTCGTTCTTGAAGTGGATGACGAGGAGATCGCCGGGCTTGAGCCGCAGGTTCGGCGAGGGCTTGCCGTCTGACGTCAAATAGCAGTAGCGGCTCGCGCCATCCGGCATCTTCTCGTCATGAACGGAAAGATCGAGCTCGAGCACGCCGTTTTGGCTGCGCAGATCCTGCGGCTCGGCCAGCGCGCTGCCGACTGCCGGCCGCGCGCATATGTCGCGTTGCCCAGGCTGCGACGTTGAGGACAAATTGGCTGCGCTAAGCCACGCCGTCACGCTGCTCACTAAATGCCCAAGAACGGCTGCCGCGACCACGCAGGAAAGAAACGAAAAACGTTGGAGCACGCCAAGCCTGCTTATGCACTGTCAGCAGGCAAAAGCGGGAGCACACCGGGGTGCGGTTTACTCCGAACCTGTCCCCCGCGACCCCGGCCGCCGACAATTTGAACGGTTCAAGGCTTAACGACGCGTTGTTGCCGATTTCTGGCAGCTTTCTTACGTGCGAGTGACACTGATGCGACAGCAAAACGCATCAAGCGCAAGCGCAAGCGAAACTTTCATTTTCGATCAGTGAGTTGGGTCAGGCAGAGGCAAGGTTTCCGCAGGCAACAATTTGAATGTCCGCGGACATGTTTTGTTGTTGATCAGCATCATGCTTTTGGAGCGGCAGGCATGAGCCTGCCGCGATAGTTGTACAAATATCCGATTGGTTGCAGCCGTTCGGTCGCCGCAAATTGAGCAGGCCGCAACGAAGCGAGGCTTTTCGCAGCATCGACCCGCCGCTACTTGAGATGCGACAGCGGCAGCGGCGCGCCTGCCTTCAGGGTCTGGATCGCGATGTTGCTGCGAACCTCGCGGACAATGGACAGGTCGAGCAGCTTGCCGACCAGAAAGCGCTGGTAGTCCTCCAGCTCGGGCACCACGACCTCCAGCAGATAGTCGGACTCGCCGGAGACGAGATGACAGGCGACGACTTCCGGCATCCTGACGACGGCTGCCTCGAACGTCTGCGCCTGTTCGTTGGCGTGGCCGTCAATCTTCACGCCGAGAAAAACCGAAAATCCGAGCCCGACGCGGCCGCGCCGCAGGCTCGCTCTGTAGCCCTCGATATAGCCGTCACGCTCGAGCCGCTTCACTCGCCGCAGGCAGGGTGACGGCGACAGCCCGATCTTTTCCGCCAATTCGACATTGGTCAGTCGCGCATTGGTCTGGAGCTCGGTGACGATGCGGCAGTCGATCTCATCAAGGTCGCACTTTGGCATGAAACGCATTCCATGGGGCTGAGCAGGGCATGATATTGCGCAGGGCAGATCCAGATTAGCGCAGTTCGCAAGGACGCGCCTCGGCTTTCCGTGGGATGGTTTATCGGACCCCCCAGCAAGCGAGTGCCCAACATGAGCGACTACTCAAGCCTTCAGGCCCTGCAGGAAGCCGTCGAGCGCTATTTCGCGCTGATGTATGACAACGACATATCGCGCTTCGACCGCGTGTTTGCACCGACGGCCCAGCTGCACGGCTTTCGGGACGCCGAGTTGCGGATACTCCCTGCGCATGACTACAGGAGCATGCTGGCTTCGGTCGCATCACCCAAGTCCAGGCAAGCGCCGCGCCTTCAGCAGATCCTGCTCGTTGATTTCGCATCACCCGAGCAGGCCATGGTCAAGGTCAGGGTTCGGATCGATGCGATCCAGTATCTCGACTACCTCGCCTATCACCGGATCGCAGGAAGCTGGCTCATCACCGCGAAATCCTTCCATGTCGAACAGAGATACGATGCGGCCCGGACATAGCCGGCAGACGTGCTGGTTTTCCTTCTTAACCGCAAAGGCCCTCGAGGGCCATGACAGCGACGCCATCGTGGCGCATCATCGCTGCGCCTGCCGCCGCGTCAGCGAGGCCCGGCCGGCCGCGGGGGGGGGGCGCCATCGAAAGGCCCGAGCCATCGCAGGCGTCCGTCGACTGCATCCTGTCGCTCCATCGGGAGACCGGCAGGGTGCCGCACGGGTGTCCGGATTAACTCATGCGAATGTGGGAACTCTCCGTCCGCGACATCATCCTGTCGTTGATTCGCCGGCCGATTACCTGCGTCAAGCGGATCGACTCCTGGATGACCCCAGCCTTCGCCGCCCGGATGCTGGGGTCGTTCTCGGCTCGCCTATCGAGGCGATCAGAGGGACTATTGCCCTCATGGTCGCGGCTTATGGGGGTGCGATCAACGGTCCGGAAGCCTGTCGCGATGGCTTGGCACATCTGGTTGTTTCGCTTTCTGCTCGCGTGGAACGTGATCCTGCTCACCGTGCTGATGATCATGGTCATGGGATGAACGCCTGCGCGTGCAGCCGGATCCGCGGCGCGGCATGCCGCGGTCACGGCCATCGCCCTGGCCTGCGTGGCCTCGTTGCGTTCGTCGATGTTCAAGCAGGGCAAGCGGAGGAGCGCCCGACCGTTGCAAATGGATCGTTATGGCGCTTGCAAAACATTCGAAAGAGTATATATTCTTCATATTCGATCAGCCGCTGTGCCTTGTTGAATGCGCCCGCGGGCTCCTTTTCCAAAGACATCGACGAAGTTGAATTGGTCGCGCAGTTCCGCGCGATAACGCGCGTGTGTGCGCTTTGGAGAAGAAAATGACGACAGGTACCGTAAAGTGGTTCAACGGCCAAAAAGGCTTCGGATTCATTCAGCCGAACGATGGCGGCAATGACGTGTTTGTGCACATCAGCGCCGTTGAGCGCGCCGGCCTTTCCGGCTTGGCCGAAGGCCAGAAGGTGACATACGAGGTCAAGACCGATCGTATGCGCGGCAAGGTCAGCGCAGAGAATCTTTCGCTGGCCTAAGCCAGACGACGCCTTTCCACGGATGTACTGGAAGGCGTCCCGCCCGCTCAACCCCGGTTGAGCGGGTGGCATTGGCGTGTCGGCATCCGCACGCCGTTTTGTGCCGCTCCGACGGCTAGCCGGCGGAGTGCAGATACAGCGGACTAAAGAGCCCCGCATTCCTGAGTGCCGGCAGATCGCAGATCGTGAGAATGCGTTCGCGCAGCACGATCAGCCCGGCCGCCCGCAATTCCTGAAGCGTGCGGTTGAGATGCACGACCGAGAGTCCGGTCGCATCGGCGAGGTCCGTCTGCGTCACGGGCAAGCCGCAACTGTCGCCGTTCAGGAGTAGCCTCACCGTCCGCAGCCGTTCGAATATCTCGCAGAGCAGATGGGCAACGCGCTCCAGCGCCATCCGCCGTCCGATGTTGACGGCCCATTCGCGCTGGATGGAACAGTTCGCGAGCGCCTCGCATAATACGGCTTCCGCCAGCATCTGGTCGCTCGCCATCAACACCTCCAACCGCTCGGGGTCGATCTCCGAATACATCACCGCAGTCAGTGATGAGATCGAGTGATCCTGGCGCGGCAACAGATATGCAAGCGCATCGCATGAGTCGCCGGGCAAAACGAAATTGACGATTTGCCGGCGCCCGTCCTCGAGCGTCTTGTAGCGGGCGAGCCAACCGGAAAGAACGATGCGGATGCGATCCGGCCGATCGCCTTCCGCGATCAGGTCCTGACCTGCGTCGATGCGGAGCACGCGTTCGCGCAGCGCCCTGTCGAGTGCGGCGGTCGTCACCTCATTTATCGGCCGAAAGGCGCTCAGCCGGCGTATGGCCGGGTCGGTCTGAATGCCTATCCCCCGCGTGATGTTCATCAGCGATCCACCGTCGGCATCTGAAAGAGCCGGCGTATCAAGGGTATCCTTATGGTACACAAAATGCCAGCCGGGTTGTAGGCTAGCGACGTACTCGCCTGGAACTCGAATGGCAGCGTGCGCTCCAGCATCTCGGTCCCGAAGCCCTGGCGTTGGGGGCCGCTGACCGCCGGACCATCCTTTTCGCGCCAAACGAAGACCAGTTCGGCGGGATTGGCATGTTCGATCCGCCAGCCGATCTCGATATGCCCCGAAGGCTGACTCAGCGCGCCGTACTTCACCGCGTTGGTTGCCAGTTCGTGAATGGCAAGTGCAAAAGTTTCCGCGGGTTTCGGTTGCAGTCGTATTGTCGGGCCAGACAGGCGCACCTGTTCGCCGTCGCGGGCGACGTAGGCCAGCAACTCCTCGGCCACCAGAAATTCGAGATCGACGCCGCTCTCGGGATCCCGCGTCACCAGCGCCTGCGTGCGCGCGAACGCGTTCAAGCGTCCGTCGAGATGGGACGCGTATTCCTCGACCGTGGAACTCGTCTGCGCCGACCGCCGCGCGATCGTTCGAACCACGCTGAGCGTGTTGCGCACACGATGCTGCAGGTCGGCGAGCATCGACCGCTGGTGTTCTTCGGCCCGCGCAATGGCCGTGACGTCGATGAACGTGATCACGACGCCCGCCATGAAATTGTCGATGCTGCGATAGGGCAAGATCCGGGCGATATAGCGCGTGCCGCTGCCGGGCACCGTGAGCTCGCGCTCGGCGCTTGCCAGCGTCCGCAACACCTCGCGAAGGTCCTGGTCCAGTTGCTCGATCGGCACTGTTGCCTTGATATGCGAGATTGGCCGGCCGACGTCGGTTTCGACGAGGTGCAACACTTGCGTGATCGCGGGCGTGAAATTCATCACCCGCAGCTCATTGTCGAGGAAGACGGTTGCGATCCGGGCTTCTCCCAGGAAGTTCTTGAGGTCGCTGGTGGCACGGGTCAGCTCCTGCACCCGCTGCGTCAGCTCGCCGTTCACGGTCGTCAGCTCCTCGTTGACCGATTGCAGCTCCTCCCGCGAGATCTCCAGCTCTTCGTTCGCCGACTGCAGCTCCTCATTCAGCGACTGATATTCCTCGTTCGAGGATCTGAGCTCTTCGTTGGTGCTCTCGAGCTCCTCGATCGTGGCGTGCAGGCGCTCGCGGGTCGTCTTGAGCTCGCTCTCCAGCCGCTCGACATGCTCGCTGCGGATCGGCGAATTGAACTGACCGTCTGCCCCCCCGCCGGCGCGGGCGGGCCCGTCCCTGAACAGGACGACGAAATTCCGATGCCCGTCCAAGCCGTCCTGGATCGGCTCGACCGCGATCTCGACAAGCACGCGATGCCCGTCGACGGCGAACGAAACCTGCTCGGCCTGCACCGCCTGTTTGGTCTCACGCGCCCGGCCAAGGGCACTTCGCAACTCCAGTCGCAAATCGCGATGGACCAGGCTCAAGAGGTCGAGGGTCGCCGTTCCCGTCGTCGGCTCGAGATAGCGACCGGTGCGGCCCGAGAAATGCAGGATATGAAAATTGTCGTCCGTGATCACATAGGCCGGCCCATAGCGCTCCGCGATGGTCTGGGCACGGCGTTCAAGGCCGATGTCCAGGCCGAGATTCCTGACCGGCGGCAGCGCGACGCTCGTGCGCCTCGCGCCTGTCGCCACCGGAAACGCCGGCGACAGGCGCGTGCCGCTCTCAAGTCTCCTGAAGATTCGCGCGCGGCGGTCGAGCGGGGCAAACAGCTTGGGATGTCGCGTGACATTTTCGGAATTGCCGAGCAGCAGGAAACGTCCGGGCAGCAGTGCAAAATGGAACAGCGGGATCACGCGATCCTGCAACTCGGAATCGAGATAGATGAGGACATTGCGGCAGGACACCAGATCGAGCTTCGAGAACGGAGCGTCCTTGATGAAATTATGCTGGGAGAAGATGCACATCCGGCGCAACTCCTTCACCACGCAATAACTGTCGCCCTCCCGCACGAACCAGCGCGCCAGGCGCTCCGGCGTCATGTCGTTCCCGATGCCGGTGCTATAGCGGCCTGCGCGGGCAGTCCCGAGCGCGCGGCCGTCGATGTCGGTTGCAAAGATCTGCAATTGCGGCGAGGACTCCAGCGTCAGCATGTGCTCGCGCAGCAGGATGGCGATGGAGTATGCCTCCTCGCCCGTCGCGCAGCCCGGCACCCAGACGCGCACCTGCTCTCCCGCGGACTTGCCTTCGAAAATCCGCGGGATCACCTGTGTTTCCAGAACCTCGAATTCCCGCTTGTCGCGGAAGAATTCGGTGACGCCGATCAGGAGATCGTTGAAGAGTTTCTGGGCCTCGTCCTTGTCGTTGCGCAGGAAGTCGACATAGGCGGATATGTCCTCGATTTGCACGACCTGCATGCGCCGCCGCACCCCGCGCAGGAAGGTGTTCTGCTTATAGCCCCGGAAATCGTTGCCGGTCTTGCTGCGCAGGACCTCCGCAATCGGTGTCAGCGAAGCGAACGCGGCGGCCAGCGCTTCGTCGAGGCCCTGCTTCTGCTCGAGCTGGCGCAGATGCCGCGCATAGACCTGAATGTGCTCCGGGATCTGCTCTGGCCTCAGCACGAAATCAGCAATCGCGCTCGCCGAACTGGCCTCGGCCGGCTCGCCATCGCCGGCGTCGGACGTATGTTCCGCAATGGCAAGTCCGCCATGGTCCCTGACCGCCGCCACCCCCAACGTGCCGTCCATCCCTGTTCCAGCCAGAATGATGCCGATCGACTGCTCCGCCCGATCTTCGGCAAGCGACACCAGGAAGCTGTCGATCATCGCGCATTCGCTTGGCGCTTGCTCACCCTCACGAACTGCAAGGCGATCACCCAGCAAGGTGGTGATCATATTGGCAGGACAAAGGTAGATCGTCTTGCCATCGATCGACGCACCGTCAGTCGCCGCGGCCAGATTGACGCCGTCCAGCGTCTGGATTTGAGCGCGAAGCCAGGCTTCGTCGAGGGCTTCCCGATGCTGCATGACCAGCACGATTGCCTGGTCCGCCCCGAGCGCGAGGCTGGATAGAAAACGTTCTACGCTGTCCCGGGCACTGGCAGACGCGCCAAGGCCGATGATCAATGGCTTTCGCAGTCGTTGGCTTTCCGGCGATTGCGTTTCCCGACCTTCAGTCATTGACGTCCGTTCTTGATAGAAACTACGCCCGATTGCGGGCGTGCGCAGGCTACCCGAACGAGCTTGCCGGAGGAATAGCCGGTGCGGCGGTCGCCGTCGGCGCCATCCCGGCGACGGCCTGCCGACATGACGCAGTGCACCCTGATCGGATGCGTTCGGCTGGACACAGCTGATTGGCGACCGCAAGGGAACCGGTGGCCGCCTGGGGCGTTCTACGGGGAGCCGCGTTCATGGCAAAGCCATGCGGAAGCGGATGTTCCCAAATTGACCTGTTTGCTTTTCATCGGACCGGTCCTGGCAGGGTCACGTGACAACGACGGACGCCGTGGTCAGCGGATCACAGAAACCCTTGGCGGGCCGGCGCGTGCTGGTCGTCGAGGACGAATATTTCATCGCAGATGAGATCAGGCTAGCTCTCATTGATCTGGGAGCCGAAGTCCTGGGGCCGTTTGCCGACGTCCAGCATGCCGCCTCTTTCTTGAGAAGCGGTACCCAGATCGACATCGCCCTGCTCGACGTCAATGTCAGAGACGAAATGGTCTTCCCGCTCGCCCGTAAGCTGCGGTCGCATGGCGTGCCGTTCGTATTTACGACGGGCTACGACAAACTGTCGCTCGATGCCGAGTTTCAGGCCGTGGAACTGTGGCAGAAGCCGCTGAACCTCGCCGCTGCGCTGCCGTCGCTGGCCGATCTGGTCGGCCGCGGCCGATAGTCGTTACTGCCGGGCGCCATCCTCAGCGCCACATGGTCGGTGCGGCGCGTGGGGCTTTCGGCGCGCCGCTTGCTGGCGCGTTCGGCACGTCATCCCCCGTGTGCTTCCGCCCTGCTGCGAGTTTCGCACGTTGCGGCGCATCACTGACGATGCTCCCGCCCGCCGCATCGGCGACGGAACTCGCATGCTTGTCCGGTTCGGGATCAGGCATTTTCCCCTCGCATCATCCGGCGGATCATAGAGCACACGATAGCGCGCTCATCCGAAGCCGGATTCCATCTATGTTAATTCGCTGCCTGATTTTGTTCCGGGGGAACCCGTGTGGGACTTCGGCCACACCGCGGGGCCGGGCACGTGCCCGTTAACCTATGACAACGTCGGGCCCATTCGGTTGTGAAACAATTTGGCCACTCAATCCGAGGGGACGGCAATGCGCTTCGCCAATTCGACGGATGAAAGCTTATTCGCCTATTATGAGAGCGTTCGGCGGCAGGTCGTCAGCAGCAGCCATCTGGGCGAACGCTATCGGCTGATCGGCGCGAACCTGAAGCAATTTGCAGATGAATTGCAAGCCGAGATCGACCGCCGGCAGTTGCGCGTTCAGCCGATCGACTGGCCGCAGCATTGAGCGCTCCTTCGAACCCGCAACGCCGCGCCAGCGACACGCGCATCCAGCCAACCCGTTTCGCCGCGAGCGGCGTGATCGCGCGGTAGCAGCGCCCATCCAGTCTCGGCGGTCTGGCGCGCTCCGGCCCGTTCTCAGGTCGGCGGTGCAGGCCCGCGATGCCAGCCATTCATGGAGATGTGCAGCAACTTGATGGCACCGCGCAGCCTGCTCTCGATGGGCTCGCCTCGGAACCAAGCGTGCTCGGAGACGATTGTGTCGGTATGCGCTCGCACATTCCGCAAATGGTGCTCGTTCACGCAGGGCTGACAGGCTTGTCTGCGTTGCTCCTGACGACGCTGGGCTCGGAAGCGGTGAACGATTCTCTCACCCGTCTGATCTTGATAGCGGTGTTTTCATCATGGGCCGCCGTCGGATCGGGTATCACGGCTTTTCTCATGCTCAGCGTCGAGCAGGACAGCGCGCGCAACGCAAGCCGGCGTGATCCAAGACGCGCACTGCCCCGGTGAGCACAGCCGGGTTCCGGCGCGGCCGCGCGCAACGGCGAGAGCAACGATCCGTGATCATCGCTCCCGTGAGTGTCGGCGGGTCGTGAGGTTCAGGCGGCGGCTTGGTAATTGACCGCCTTCTCCGCAATCTTGGTCAGCGTGTCGTCGGTCTTCTTTTCTTCGGACAGGGTCTGGTCGAGCAGCTTGACCGCATCCTTGAGGTCGAGCTTCGCCGCCCAGGACTTCAGCGTGCCGTAGCGCGAGATCTCGTAGTGCTCGACCGCCTGCGCTGCCGCCAGAAGCCCGGCATCGAGCGCCGGCGTATCGGCATATTCCTGCATGACTTCCTTGCCCTCCTCGATAATGCCTTCGATGGCGTCGCATTTCTTGCCGCGCGCGGGCTTGCCGAGCAGCTCGAACACCTGCTCCAGGCGCTCGACATGTCCTTCGGTCTCGTCATGGTGCTTCTCGAAGGCGGCCTGCAGGTCCTGCGACATCGCGGCCTTTGCCATCTTCGGCAGCGCCTTCAGAATCTGCTTCTCGGCGTAATAAATGTCCTTGAGCGTATCGAGGAAAAGCTCGTTGAGGTCTTTCTCTTTGGTGGCCATGGATAAACTCCCTGTTAGAAGCAAACAACCTCCCGTGTCACGGAAACGTTCCAGGCGTCGCGAGCTCGCGCGGTGTGGACGGCGCGATCGACGGCTGCGCTTGTCGGCGAAGCGGTCGGGGTAACGCGGCACGTTCGATCACCGGTTACCCCGGCAAAACGGCAGGCGGCTCCTGGCCGGCGATATCCTCCATCTGTTGCAATTCGCGCTCGGCCTGGTGCCAGAACTCCTCGTCCCGCCCCTCCGGCCGTCCGGCCCGCTCCCACAGCTGATGGGCGCGGGCTCGTATCTGATCATCGGTGGGATTTGCCATCCTCGGTCTCCATTGCAGCTTCCTGATCACGCCATCCATTGATCCTCGCCGGGTACGGGAATTCGAATCGGCGACCGACGTCACGGAACACGGTCCGACCAAGGAACGCGCATTGGCCTGCTTTGTTGCTTCTCTTTGCCGACCATCCAGCCTCCTTGTCAGGATTGCTCTGCCGATGCCGTCCGTTCGAGATTTTCCGGATGTGTCGCCCGCTCCGAATCCGCGGAGCGGCTGGCTTGCCTTGTCCGACTGGACGGTCCTGCTCGCCCTCGCGGTGACGGCTGGCCTGCTTCTCGTCAAACGAAACTCCCCGTCCAAATATGCTCTCGATGCGGACGATGCCTCGCTCCAGGCGGATGCCGAGAACTTCCACGCGGCCCGACAGGCCGCAAGCCCAAAGGCGCGCGGCTGGACGGCCGGGCTGCAGCAGATCTATGACGGCATCTCGGAGCATCGCATCCTCGCGCTTGCCGCCGGCATGACCTTCTACAGCCTGCTCGCGATCTTCCCGGCGCTTGCCGCCCTCGTTGCGATCTACAGCCTGTTCGCCGATCCCTCCGCCATTGCCGCGCACCTGGATTCGATGTCCGGGATCCTGCCGGGGGGCGCGATCGATATTGCGCGCGACCAGCTCACGCGGGTCGCCTCCAAAGGGCAGCAGGCGCTCGGCTGGACCTTCCTGGCCGGACTCGTGGTCTCGCTGTGGAGCGCCAACGCGGCAATGAAGTCGCTGTTCGACACCCTGAACATCATCTACGGCGAGCGCGAGGCCCGCGGCTTCGTCATGCTCAACATCGTCTCGCTTGCGTTCACGCTGGCGGCCATCGTCTTCGGCCTGCTCGCCCTCGCGGCCGTCGTCATCCTGCCCGTCGTATTGAACCATCTCGGCCTGCCCGGCCGCACCGATGTCCTGCTGCGCGCAGGACGATGGCCGGGGCTCTTCATCGCGCTGACGATCAGCCTGTCCGTCATCTACCGCTACGGCCCGTACCGGCGATCCGCGCGGTGGCGCTGGATCAGCTGGGGGAGCGTCATCGCTGCCGTGCTGTGGCTCGCCGCATCCGCACTGTTCTCCTGGTACGCGGCCAATTTCGGCACCTACAACCAGACCTACGGCTCGCTCGGCGCCGTGATCGGCTTCATGACCTGGCTGTGGATCTCGGCAACCGCCGTTCTGGTCGGCGCGGAGGTCGATGCGACGCTGGAACGCGGCTTTTTCGCCAATTGACTTGATCGTTCGCGCGCACGGCGCGTTGGCTCTGATCGGGCGGCCGGACCAACGGACCGAACCGAGACCGCGCGCGAGAGCCGATGGAAAGGGAGACGATCGTGCCCAAGGAGAATGACCTGGAGGGCCCGCAGGACCAGGGCGGCAAGCATGGTGGACAAGCGGGGATGCCAAGCCCGCCTCGGCCGCCGGCAAACAGCGAGCACGATCCGGACGTCGCGCGCAAAGATGACCGCGGCGCAAAGCAGGACGGCTGACGCGGGGTTCGCTGTGCGACCAAGCCCGCATATCCATGCGGCGTCTGCGATGATTGGCGGATTTCTTAGCACAGGTTAACAAACGGACTGCTTCGTGCCGGGAACGATGACGTGACCGCGGCGCCGTGCGCACCGGCGCTCCGCCCACAGGAACCTTTGTGCCGGCCGCCGCTTTATCGGGACATTGGACGCGTGGAGGAGGACACCATGGACGGCCTGATCTATCTGGTTGGCTTGATCGTGATCGTTATGTTCATTCTTTCGCTGTTTGGCCTTCGCTGAGGTGCGCTCGCGATGACGATCGAAGCAATGGAAGTGATGGAAGCCGGCGTCACGCAGGATATCGCCGCCGATGAGTCCTGGACGCTGCAATGGACCCCGATCGTGGCGGGCGCCCTGGTTGCCTGCGCCGCATCCTCGATCATGATCACGTTCGGCGCGGCCCTGGGCCTCGGTGTCAGCTCGGCGGCGCCGACCTGGCGTGACACGTCGATTGCGCTGGCGCTGCTGTCGGGTCTCTACCTGATCCTACAGGCACTGATCAGCTTCGGCTGCGGCGGCTATCTCGCCGGACGCTGCCGCGCTCCCTATGGAGAGGTCGACAGCGACGTCGTCGAGAAGCGCGACGGAATGCACGGCGTCACCTCATGGGCACTGGCCGTCATTCTCGGGACGGGCCTTGCGGCGCTGATCGCCTTCGGCGCCACGGGCCGGCCGTCGAGCTTGACGCAGCCGGCCACGACGAGCGAGCCGTCGGTGATCAGCTCCGAAATCGATCATCTGTTCCGCGCGGAACGGCAGCCGCCCAGCATCGATCAGGCGCCGCTGCGTACGCAGGCGGGCCGCATCCTCATGATGTCATCGAGCCACAGCGGCATCTCCACAGACGACCGCGCCTATCTGGTCCGGCTGGTCACCGCAACGACGGGGCTGACCGGCCCCGATGCGGAGCATCGCGTCGATGCCGCCATCGCCGATTCCAGGACCGCAATCGCGCATGCGCGCGCCAGCACCGTCGTTCTCGCGTTTTCGATTGCCGCTGCGCTGTTGTTCGGCGCGGTCGCGGCCTGGGCCGGAGCCGAAGCCGGCGGCCGCCATCGCGACGGCGCCCCGCTGTCGAGCTGGATGCTCCACGCCAACAGCGTCGGTCGCAAGCGCGGGTCCTGGCAATGCTCACTCAGCCGGGGAGCCTAGCGTTGGAGCTTGCGCCCGCCGCTGCGGCGGACGCCTCTCATGGAGCAGAGGACTATGGCCGATCTCAGCAAGGGGCCGCGCGCGCCTCTGCTCATGCTGACCGCGATCGTGATGGCCTTGATGGGCGTGATGCTGCTGGCGGGAGGCATCTGGCTCGCCGCGCTCGGCGGATCGCCATACTACGCGATCGCAGCCATCGCGCTCATGATCTCCGCCTGGCTGCTCGCCACGCGCCGTGCGGAGGCACTGTGGCTCTATGCCGCGCTGCTGCTCGGAACCATGATCTGGTCGATCTGGGAAGTCGGGCTCGATTTCTGGTCGCTCGCGCCGCGCGGCGACATCCTGGTGCCGCTCGGCGTCTGGCTGCTGTTTCCCTTTGTCGTGTCGCATCTGTCGCCGGGCAGACGGGCCGCGCGTGGCGCCTTGGCCGCGGTGCTCGTGCTTGCCGCCGTCGTGCTCGGGCTGTCCTTGACCCGCGACCGTTTCGATCTCGCCGGCACGCTGGGGAGCGGTGGTGAGGTCGAGGTCGCCGAGACGCCGGCAAAATCCGATTGGACCGCCTACGGCGCGACCGGCGCCGGCACGCGCTATTCCGGACTGCAACAGATCAACAGCACCAATGTGAAGGACCTCAAGCTCGCCTGGCAGTTCGAAACCGGCGACCACAAGGGTCCCGATGATCCCAATGAGTTCACCAACGAGGCCACCCCGCTGAAGATCGGCGACCTGCTCTACACCTGCTCTCCGCATCAGATCGTCTTCGCGCTGGAAGCCGCAACGGGCAAGCTGCGCTGGAAGTTCGATCCGCAAATCCAGCACAACAAGGCTTTCCAGCACATGACCTGCCGCGGCGTCGCCTATCACCAGACGGCGCCCGGCGCCGTCGCGGCGGACGGCACGGCGGCCCCCGCCGAGTGCCCGAAGCGGATTTTTCTTCCCACCGACGACGGCCGGCTGTTTGCGCTCGATGCCGACACCGGCAAGCCCTGTGACGGCTTCGGCAATCACGGCGAGATCGATCTCAAGGACGGCAACGAGATCAAGACGCCGGGCTTCTATGAGGGCACCTCGCCCCCCGTCGTCACCGACAAGATCCTGATCATGGCGGGTGCGGTGATCGACAACTACTCGAACCGGGTGCCGTCAGGCGCGATCCGCGGCTTCGACATCTATTCCGGCCGGCTGATCTGGGCGTTCGATCCCGGCAATCCCGATCCGAACGAGATGCCATCGGACAGCCACCATTTCAGCCAGGGCTCGCCGAATTCTTGGACGGTCGCGGCGGTCGACGAGAAGCTCGGCCTGGTCTACGAGCCGCTCGGATCGAGCTCGCCCGACATCTGGGCCGGCAACCGAACGTCGGACGAAGAGCGCTACGATTCCGCGCTGGTGGCCCTCGACATAGCCACCGGCAAGCTGCGCTGGTCGTTCCAGAACGTGCACCACGATCTCTGGGACATGGACTTTCCTTCGCAGCCGAGCCTGATCGACCTGCACAGGGATGACGGCATCGTGCCGGCGATCTACATCCCCGCGAAAACCGGCAACATCTTCGTGCTCGACCGCCGCGACGGGCATCTGCTCGTGCCGGCCCCGGAAAAGCCGGTGCCGCAAGGCGCCGCACTGGGTGATCATACCGCCCCGACGCAGCCCTTCTCGGATCTGAGCTTCCGCCCTCGCCAGATGCTGACCGAGGCGCAGATGTGGGGCAGCACGATGTTCGACCAGCTGATCTGCCGGGTCAAATTCAAGCGGCTGCGCTACGAGGGACCGTTCACGCCGCCATCCGAGCAGGGCACGCTGGTCTATCCCGGCGATTTCGGCATGTTTGAATGGGGCGGCATCGCGGTCGACCCGCGCCGGCAGATTGCAATTGCAAATCCGCAATCCATTCCGTTCATCTCGCGCCTCGTGCCGCGCGGCAAGGACAATCCAGCAGCACCCGACGCGGCGCACCCGCCCGGAACGGAGCTCGGCGTGCAGCCGATGTATGGCACGCCCTATGGCGTAGACCTCGGCATCTTCCTGTCGCCATTGTCCATTCCCTGCATGGCACCGCCATGGGGGAGCCTGGCCGCGCTCGACCTCAGGACGAACAAGATCGTCTGGCGGCACCGCGTCGGCACGATCCGCGATGAAGCGCCGCTGCCGCTTCCGTTCAAGCTCGGCGTTCCCATGCTGGGCGGCCCCATGGTGACGGCGGGCGGCGTGGCTTTCCTCACCGGCACCATGGACGACTACATCCGCGCTTTCGATGTCAATGACGGCAAGCTATTGTGGGAGGATCGGCTGCCGGCCGGCGGGCAGTCGACGCCGATGACCTATGAGGTCAATGGCAAGCAATATGTCGCCACCGTCGACGGCGGTCACGGCTCGTTCGGCACCAGGCTCGGCGACTTCGTGCGGGCCTATGCACTCCCCGGCAACGACCAGGCGAGCCGCGACGCGTCGAAAAGCCGGTGACGCGCCGCCCTCGCCTCGCATCGTCCTGGTGCACCGCGCCTGACCGCCGCGGCCCCGGATACAGGCCATTGCCGGACGCGGGTGATCCAAACGGATTTCGAGATCGTTTGAGTGGACGAACGATACAGATGCATTGGGATGCTGAAACGCATACTCGCCATCGCCAAGTCCTATGGGACCTGCGCCGATCCGCTTTCCGACGTTGCCGCGAAGGTCGCTATGGTCGTCGCGTTCAATCAGCCGTTTTACCCGCTATATCTTCATGCAATCCTGGGTAAAGCAGCCTGGCCGGCCTGGCTGTCGCTGCTTTCGACCCCTTTTTTCATCTCTGTCCCCGGTCTTATTCGACGCAATCCGTTTGCCGGCCGTCTCATGCTCCCGGCCGCAGGGCTCGCCAACACGGTGGCCTGTACGAAAATTTTCGGCGTCGCGTCGGGAGTTGAACTTTTCCTCATCCCTTGTGCTCTGCTCGGAGCTGCTCTATTTCGTCCGAACGAGCGGCTGCAGACATTGCCCGTCCTTGCCCTGCCGTTCGCAATTTACTTGTTCATTGATCCCCGGCTCGGCTCGCCGATCATGGACGCGTCGGCCTCGCAGCTTCAGGGCGTTTTCGTCGTCAATGCCATGAGCGTTGGGTCCCTCATAGCGCTCACGGGCATCCTGCTCGCAAGCAGGATCGCTTTGGGAGGTATACCGCGCCCGTAGTCGTCGGAAATCCGAAGTTGCCTTCCGGACACCGGACGGCCGCAGGATTGCGCAGGGCCGATTGCAGAACATGGAGACCGCATGCGGCTTTTTGTCTTCGGACTGGGTTATTGCGCTCGGCACTTCATCGGACATTTTGGCGGCAGGTTCTCTCGTATTTCCGGCACCGTGCGCAGCGCGGGCTCACGAGCGCAGCTCGCAGGCGTCGACGTTCACCTGTTTCCGCAGCCGGGCGGTGGGCCCGAACTGGTCGAACGCCTGCAAGAAGCGGACGTACTCCTTGCTTCAGCCCCGCCCGGCAGCACCGGCGATCCCGTGATTGAAGCGTTTGGAGACATGCTCGGCAGGACCAGTCGCCAAAAGGCGATCTATCTCTCGAGCCTCGGCGTCTATGGAGACCACGGAGGCGCCTGGGTTGATGAGCAATCTCCCGCCTTTGCGAGCCTGCCCAGAACACGCGCACGGCTCGATGCCGAGCGGGCCTGGGAGCGTACGATGCCCGGCCGGGTCGCGATTTTGCGGCTTGGCGGCATTTATGGACCCGACCGCAATGCGATAGAAACTCTCCGCGCCGGCACCGCCCGGCGCATCATCAAGCCGGGTCGGGTTTTCAATCGCATCCATGTCGACGACATCGCCGCAGCGATCATGGCGGCGATCTTGTCGGATCGCGCCGGCACGTGGAACGTATGCGATGATGAACCAGCCCCTCCGCAGGACGTCATTTCCTACGCCGCAAGGCTGATCGGCGTCTCGCCTCCCGCCGAGGAGCCCTTCGAGACTGCCGAAATGTCGGCGATGGCCCGGAGTTTCTACGCCGGCAATTGCCGGGTATCCAATGCGAAGTTGAAGAGCGAGCTCGGCGTGAGACTGAATTATCCCGACTACCGCCGGGGATTGGATGCTCTCTGGGCAGCCAAACGCGACGGCATCGACCGGTAAGACAAGGCTGCTTGTTATCCAGCGCAGCGCAGCGCACGAGCAGGCCCGTATTTTATTGATCGCGAGAGGGCTCCGGCGCGGAGACTTGCGCCGGAGCCCCGCGGCAATCAAGAGGCGGGTGGTCTTTGACTGCCGCTTGGAGATCCAAACGTTTGCCGGGTCAAAATGGATCACCAGCCTTGGACGACGTAGCGAAACTGTCGGTCCCAGCCGCGTTTCAAGGCAATTTCGAGGTCAGTGATGGTGATGCATTGCCGACCGCGCGGGCGGCAGAAGCACCGTATCGATCACGTGAATCACCCCGTTCGACGCCTCGATGTCGGGCTGGATAACGTGAGCGTCATTCACCCGAACGCCGAACGTGCCGTCGATGCTCACCGGCTGTCCCTCCACGGTCGCAACCTGAAGCGACTTGCCGGCGATATCAGCAGCCTTCACGCGCCCGGGCACGACATGATACTTCAGGACGGCGCGGAGCTTGGCCTTGTTCTTCAGTAGCGCGTCGAGCGTTCCCGGAGGCAGCTTCGCAAAGGCTGCGTCGTTGGGCGCAAAGACGGTGAACGGACCTTTGCTCTTCAACGTCTGGACGAGGCCGGCCGCCTTGACGGCGGTGACGAGGGTCGTGAACGACCCGGCGGCAACGGCCGTGTCGACAATATCCGCGGCTTGCGCCGCGGCCGGCATCGCCAACCCCGCAAGCATCATGGCGCCGGCAGCAAGCGAACGAAATCCTAACTTCATTGGATGACTCCTGTGCGGATAATTTGATGCGCCAACGGAGCGGCAGCGCAGACAACGTATCGATATGCGTTTGCGAATGTGCGCCCCGACGACCGACACAGAACGGGCCGCGATCTCCCGTGGATTTGATCGGTCGTTCACGTTTTCGTGCACAAGCGCCCCGGACAGCCTCCCGTCGTGCACGCCCGGCCATTCGCGATGCAAAGTACCACTCAGTCCTGTGCCTGGCTCCGGCCCGCTAAGGGCGGCCCTTCAGGGTGCGCTCACTCAGGAGACCAGCCACCAGCTGATTGGGAAAACGCCGCTTCTGCACGACTGCATAAAAGGATTCCTTCACCTCCGGAATGCGACAATATTCGACGAGCGCGCCTGCCTCGAGCTCGTCCCGGACGACGATGGGCGGTGTGAGTGCGATGGCCTGGTGTTCGCGCGCGAGCAGGCGGAGCATCGCCATATCGTCGACTTCGGCAAGAACAATTGGACGAATTCCGGCGAGCTCCATAACGCGATCGAACCCGGCGCGGATACCGCTATCGAGGCTGGGGAGAAGCACGGGCTCGGTCCGCAAGTCCTCAGGGAAGCGAAATTTCCGCTTGCTGCGGCGCGGATGTCCCACGAGGCTGACGGGCTGTTCATTCAGCAGGTGATTGCGGAATGGCGTCCGGGCGTCACGCGGCGCCACGCTGTTGGCCAGAACCACGTCGAGAGCATGCGCCTCGAGCTGCGTGAGCAGATCACGCATCGTGCCGGAGCGCACGATGAGCTCGACGTCGTCTCGTCCGATCAGGGGACGCAAGAATTCGAGCTGGAAGTTTCGCGACAGCGTTGTCAGCGCGCCAACCCTCACGATCTGTCGAGCTGCGGCCGGACGCCCTTGCAAGGTGCTCATCAGCTCCTCGCCAGCCTGAAACACGGTATCAGCGTAGTCGAGCGCGATACGGCCGGCCTCGGTCAGCAGAAGGCGCTTGCCCGCGCGTTCGAAGAGCTGGTGTCCGATTCCGTGCTCGAGCTTCTGCAGCTGGACCGAAAGGGCGGACTGCGAGAGGTTCAGACGCTGGGCCGCCCTGGTCAGACTGCCTTCGTGGGCGACGGCCCAGAAGTAGCGCAAGTGGTTGTAGTTCAGGATCGGCATCCTCATCCTTTCATGAAAACGAACGAAACCATCAGATAAATGTATTTTATCTAATCTCGCTGCCGGCCTAGGTAAAGCATCGTCCTATCCCGGAGACGATCATGCCTTCGCCCTTCCTCTGGCTTTCCATCCTCGGTCCGCTGTCGCTTGCGATGCTCGGCTTGATACCGAACGCTGTAGCGGCCCGACGCACGCGCGCCGTCGTGACGGCCGCCCGGTATGCTGCAACGGGTGCGCTCACCATCGCCGTGGGGACAGGCGTCGCAGTCGCGGCTCTCGGCGCCATCCGAACGCCCGCGCTGAGCGTCCAGGGTATCGGCTTTTCGCTTTATCTGGACGCCTTGAGCGCGACGATGTTCGTTCTGGTCGCCTTCATTGGCCTGATCGTGATCGCCTACAGCGGAAACTACCTCGACGGGGATCCCCAGCAGGGCCGCTTCCTCTCGCGGCTTTGCGTCACGCTCGCCTGCGTCCTCGGACTGATCATTTCGGGAAACCTGTTCCAGCTTGCGTTGCTGTGGATCGCAACGAGCCTCGGCCTGAACGGGCTGCTCAAGTTCTACCCTGATCGGCCCGCCGCCGTGCTCGCCGCCCGCAAGAAGTTTCTGGTGAGCCGGCTCGGCGACCTCTGCCTGGTCGCGGCGATGGTGCTTCTGTATCGCGCGTTCGGGAGCCTCGACTACGCCACCCTGTTCGCGGCTTGCGAAGCCCTACGCCAACCGACTCCGGCGGGTATTCACGCCGCAGCTGCGCTCATGGTCATCGCCGCCGCGCTCAAATCGGCGCAATTTCCGATGCATGGCTGGCTCATCGAGGTGATGGAGACCCCGACGCCGGTCTCCGCGCTCCTGCACGCCGGCATCATCAATGCGGGCGGCTTTCTGTTGCTGCGATTCGCCGATCTCCTTGTCCTGTCGGCGCCCTCGCTCGACGGCCTTGCTCTCATCGGCGGCTTCACGGCGCTGTTCGGCTCGGCGGTGATGCTGCCCCAAAGCTCGATCAAGGTGTCGCTGGCCTACTCCACCGTCGCCCAGATGGGCTTCATGATGCTCGAGTGTGGACTCGGCGCGTTTCCGGCCGCGCTGCTGCACATCGTGGCGCATTCCTTCTACAAGGCCCATGCCTTCCTGTCGTCCGGCAGTGTCATCGACATCGCGCGGAATGCGTGGTCGCCGCCCCCCGGATCCAACCCGCATCCGGCCCGGCTCGTGCTCGTCATCGCACTGGTCGTGGGCATGACGCTCGGAGTGAGCGTGATGGCGGGCGCGAGCCCTGCCGAGAAGCCTGGCCTGTTTGCACTGGCTGCGGTCATGATGTTCAGTCTCATTCACCTCATTGCCAGTGGCATCGACGAGCAGCCCAGCGTTTACGTCGTCATGCGCACCGCGGCACGCGCGGTCGTGGTCGCCGTCGTCTTCTTCGGCCTGCAACTCGGCTTCGAGCGCCTGCTGATCAGTGCCGGCCCTGCGGCCATGCCTCACCACGGTCCGATCGAGCTCGCGATTGCCTGTCTCGTGATCGTGTCGTTCAGCGCGCTGACGGTGTTTCAGAGCCTTCTGCCGTACCGGCAAGACAAGGCGTCTTGGCAAAGTCTGTACGCCCACATCTACAACGGGCTTTACGTCAACACACTGGCGAACCGCTGGATCATCAGGCTGTGGCCCAGTCCGCCGCCACCGCGAACCCATGCGCTGCATGCAAACGTTCATATGAGAGGAGTGCAAGCGTGACCGTCGCCGCCGTCGCCGTCAGGCAAGAACCTGCCCTCCCCGTCAATCAAACCGTCAATGCCGAGGCGCGGCGCCACGTTGTGGAGACAGCCATTGCGTCGGCCTGCAACCGCATCGCGCCGCTCTGGCCGCTGAAGCACTTTGTCGCCGTCAATCCATTCCTCGGCTTCAGCGACCACACCTTCGCGAGCACCTGCGCCACCATGCGGCGCGTGGCGAGAGTCGACATGCTGATGCCGCGCGGGTTTTATCGACAGGCTCTTGCCGACGGGCTCATTGAGGATCGCGATATCGAGGCCGCGCTCGCGGATTCACCTGTTTCCTTGGCATTTCTCGGCTCCGTCGAGGCAGTCAGACGCGCAGCCGCCTGTGATCCAAAAGCCGCCGAAAGTCCCGGAGCGGCCGTAGCCACTGTGGCCGAAGTGCTGGACAGGCTGGCGGCCGGCGACCGGCACGTGTCGCGGACGGCGTTCATGATCGACGAGATCTCACGCTGGTGTGCCGCCTATTTCGACCAGGGGCAGTCGGTGTGGCGGCTGCCGGCGCGCAGCCAGGGCCTCTATGCAGCATGGCGAACGTCCATGCGGCACAATCGAAACCCGGAAGTGATGGGCATCAAGGGGTTTCGCGCGGCTGTCGCGGCGATGCCCAGCGATCCCGTCGAGGCGATCTGCTCCGTGGTCGAGGCGCTCGGAATTCCCACGCCCGCGATCGCCGACTATCTCTACCGTGCCCTGTTCGACATCAACGGCTGGGCAGGCTACGCGAGGTATCTCGTCTGGAACAACGCGCTCTATGGCAGGCCGGACGACACGCTGGTTCAGCTCTTGGCCGTCCGGGTCGCATGGGGCTATGCGTTGTATCTTCAGCGGTTGGACGAGCCGTTTGCGACGGCCTGGCGCCAAGCCATGACGGAGGCGGCCGCGGTCCCGGGCGATGCGCCGCTGGGCCAGGATCATGATCTGTGCATCGACCTGGTTCTCCAGGAAGCCTACGAGAAGGCCTATCAGCGGCGGCTGATCTCTCGGCTTCGACGCCCGCGACTGCAGCGCGGCGCGTCGGCCGACCGCCCGGCCGTGCAGGCCGCGTTCTGCATCGACGTGCGTTCGGAAATCTACCGACGCGCGCTGGAGACGGTCAGCGGCGACGTGGAGACGATCGGCTTTGCAGGCTTCTTCGGCTTTCCGATCGAGTACGTTCCGATCGGAAAACTCCGCGGGGGAGCCCAGTGTCCGGCACTTCTGAAACCCGCTTTCATCGTCTGCGAGGGGGTTGACGGCGCGACGGATGACGAAGAGCAGGACATCCTCGCCTTGCGTCGCTTGCGCCGGCGCGCGGCGAAAGCCTGGAAGTCGTTCAAGGTGGCGGCGATCTCGTCCTTCACCTATGTCGAGACGGCCGGCTTGCTGTTCGCCGGGCGCATCGCCACCGACTCTCTCGGCCTCACAAGGACAGTGCCGGATCCGAAGACCGACGGGCTGGATCGGGACGTGATCGGGCGCGTTGCACCCCATATCGCGCCGCGCAGAATCGCGGGACGACAGACCGGCTTCGACGTGCAGCAACGCATCGACATGGCCGAACGGGTGTTGCGCGCGATGTCGCTTACCGGCGGATTCGCGCCGCTCGTGCTGCTGACCGGTCACGGAAGTACCACCATGAACAATCCGCACTCGTCGGCGCTCGATTGCGGCGCATGCGGCGGTCACACCGGCGAAGCAAATGCGCGGGTCGCGGCGGCCATCCTCAACGATCCGGACGTCCGCTCCGGTCTCGATGATCGGGGAATCGCGGTACCGACCGATACATGGTTCCTGGCTGCACTCCATGACACGACCACGGACATTGTACGGATCTTTGACGAGCATAAGCTGCCTCCCAGCCATGTTGACGCGCTGAAGGTCCTGAAGGGCCTGCTGCGCGACGCCTCGCGGCTCGCCCGCAAGGAGCGGGCCGGCGCCCTTGGGATCAAGGCCCGCCAGGAGCATCAGATCGTTCGGCGAAGCCGCGACTGGTCGCAGGTCCGCCCCGAATGGGGCCTGGCCAGAAACGCGATGTTTGTTGCGGCGCCTCGCAAGGTCACGCGCGGCATCGATCTCGGCGGCCGGGCATTCCTCCACGATTACGACTGGCGGCTGGATCAGGGGTTCGGCGTGCTCGAGCTGATCATGACCGCACCGATGGTGGTCGCGAGCTGGATCAATCTCCAATATTTCGGCTCGACCGTAAACAACCGCGCGTTCGGAGCCGGCAACAAGGTCCTGCATAACGTTGCCGGCACCATCGGAGTGCTCGAAGGCAATGCCGGCGATCTGAGGGCCGGCCTGCCCTGGCAATCCGTGCATGACGGCCGCCTCTTCGTGCACGAGCCGCTCCGACTGAACGTGATGATTGCAGCGCCCCTGGATGCCATCGACCGCGTCATTGCCAAGCACGAGAGCGTGCGGGAGCTGGTCGATAACGGATGGCTGCATTTGTTCGCGCTGTCCGATGCGGGATCGGTGTCGCACCGATATCGGGGGCAGCTCACCTGGGAGGCGCTGCCTTGATCGGCCTCAACTCGCATCTCGCCCGGCTCGAGGCGGAGGCGATCCACATCCTGCGCGAGGCGATCGCCGAGGCGCGCAATCCCGTGATGCTGTTTTCGGCCGGCAAGGATTCGACCGTGCTCGCTCATCTCGGGCTCAGGGCGTTCTATCCGGGCAAGCCGCCATTTCCGCTGCTGCATATCGACTCGACCTGGGAATTTCAGTCGCTGCTCACATTTCGCGACGCATTCGCTCGCGAGTACGGTTTTCAGCTCCTCGTTCACGCCAACGAGGAGGGCCGAGCGGCCGGCATCAATCCATTCGACCACGGCGAACGCTACACCGAGATCATGCGAACCGAGGCGCTGAAGACGGCGCTCGACGCCGGCGGATACGACGTGATTTTCGGCGGAGCGCGTCGCGACGAAGAAAAATCCCGCGCCAAGGAACGCGTGGTTTCGATCCGCAGCTCGAGCCACGGCTGGGATCCGCGCCGCCAGAGACCCGAATTGTGGCAGCTCTATAATTTTCGTCTTCAGAAGGGGCAGTCGGCCCGGGTTTTCCCGCTCTCCAATTGGACCGAGGCCGACATCTGGACATACGCCATCGCCCGTGGGATCCGGCTGGCGCCGCTCTACTTTGCCGCACCACGTCCGGTGGTCTCGCGGGGCACGGCCCTCATTGTCGTCGACGACGAAAGTCGGATGCGGTTCCAGCCACAGGATGCCGTCGAGATCAGACGCGTACGCTTCCGCACGCTGGGCTGCTGGCCGGTGACCGGTGCGATCGAGTCGGACGCGACCGATCTTGCCGCGGTGGCGCGTGAGACGCTGTCGGCCTCCGTGTCGGAAAGACAGGGCCGCATCAGCGACGGCGAGGACGGCGGCTCGCTCGAGCAGAAGAAGCGCGAGGGGTATTTCTGACGATGCTTCCCGATCCGCCCTTCCCTTGCCGCACCGCAGCCGTGATTGCGACCATGCACGCCAAGGAGCGCGCCATCGCTCCCGTGCTGGTGCGCAATCTCGGAGTCGAGGCGATGCTGGCGCCGGGGCTCGATACGGATCGCTTCGGCACCTTCAGCCGGGAGATCGAGCGGGTCGGGTCACAGCTGGACGCTGCGAGAGCGAAGATCGCGGCCGCCTTTGAGATCGTCCCGAGTGCGCGCATCGCGGTAGCGAGCGAGGGCAGCTTCGGGCCGCACCCGGTGGTCCCATTCCTGCCGTTGGGCCGCGAGCTCGTCCTGCTTGTCGACCGCGAGACGGGGCTGGAGCTCGCCGGTCATGACGCCAGCTCCAAAACCAATTTCGCTCACCAGCTTTGCACCACCCCGGACCAGGCACTGGCCTTCGCGAGCCAATGCAGGTTTCCGACGCACGGCGTGATCGTCATCGGGTGCTCCGGCGACGAGCCCGATCCTAAGCGATGTCTGATGAAGGACATTGCGAGCCATGCCGCGCTCGCCGAGGCGGTCCACTCGGTTATCGCCGAATGCGGTGCGGCCTTTGTCGAGACCGACATGCGGGCCCATCGCAACCCGACCCGCATGATTGCGATCCGTCGCGCCACGAGAGATCTGGTGCGCAGCTTCCGGCGCCGCTGTCCGCAATGCGGTCAGCCGGGATTCGATGTCAGCGAGCGCGTCCCGGGATTGCCCTGCGGCTGGTGCGGTGAGCCGACGCGGCTGCCCCGCAGCGAAATAGCGCGTTGTCGATCGTGCGGCCATCGCCTGGAGCGACCGGCCACAGCAACTTCCTTTGCCGATCCCGGCCACTGCGAAGGCTGCAACCCATGAACGCGAAGCGGAGAGCATCGATATCCCGATCTGACGAGCTGCTCGTGGAGGATTGCGAACGACGGATATCCTGATCGACCTTCTCGGTATCGCGTAGCATCGATACCGCCGCGCGTGCCGCATCAACGGGATCGGTAAAGGTGACGGGAGCCGCGCTGACGCTGTAGGTCGCCGCTTCGCGCCCAAGGACACCAAAAAGGCCGAACCGGATTCCGCCGCGTTCAATTGACAAGATACTTACGAATTCGACCTTGTCCGCCGAGCTGCTGAAGTCTGGCGACGGTCTGCGCCGGAGCGCTGAAATCCTTGGTCGCCAGTATGGCGGGCACTTGCCCCGCATCGACGGCAGCACCGATGGCGGCAGCCGTGCCCTGGGGCCCGAAGTTGAAGTCGTGGTTCCCGAACGTCGTGGCATCGCAGCCAAGTATTACTAACAGCCTACTCTTGTTCTTCATCGCAAGCTACCGATCCGCTTGCTTTAATAAGTTGAGTTGCTCAAACCGTCTTGACTTATGTCAAGCCGGAGACCTTGACCGGGTGTTTCCTTTCAAAGGTTCAAAGGAAAGAGCACAGCCATGGCCACCAGGCGAGAGTTTGTACAAGCGCTTCCAGCAGTGGGCACAGCATTCGCGGTCGGAGGTCACTTGGTGCTGGACGACGGTCCCGCGCAGGCCCAGGGAGCCGCGGCTCCGTTGGCCGGGCACTTCCATCCCAAGGGCAAAGCGCCCTCAAAGTTTACTTTGGATGCGCTCCGGCAGGCGCGCGGAGACCTGCCGTTCAAAGACACGAGAGATTTTGACGAACAGAAGCGGGGCCTTATCGCTCCGATGCAAGACCTCAAAATCATGGCGGACGCGGGCCACGTGGCTTGGGACATGGAGCGGTTTCAGTTTTTGGACAGGCAGGAAGACTTCGACAGTATTCACCCCTCGCTGCTGCGGCAGTCCAAGTTGAACAACAATTATGGACTGTACGAGGTGATCCCGGGCATCTACCAGGTTCGCGGCTTCGATCTGTCCGACATCACCTTCATCCGCGGCAAGACCGGCTGGATTGTCTTTGACCCGCTGGTGAGCAAGGAAGTCGTTCGCGCCGCTTGGAAACTGTTCCAGCAGCATGTTGGCCAGGGCCTCCCGGTTTCGGCCGTGATCTACTCGCACACCCATGGCGATCATTGGGGAGGCGGAAGAGGACTCGTCGACGAAGCCGATGTCAGGTCCGGCAAAATTCCTGTCATCGCGCCTGTCGATTTCATGCAGTTCACGATCTCCGAAAACGTTTATGCCGGCAATGCCATGAACCGGCGCCTGTTTTTCCAGTATGGCCTGCTGCTGCCAGCTAGTCCGCATGGTTATGTCGGTCAGGGCCTCGGTCAGGCCGTGTCCTCCGGCGCGACGGGACTGATAGCGCCCACCCGCTATGTCGAAAAGCCTATCGAGGAATTCGAGGTCGATGGCCTCAGGATGATCTTTCAGAACACGCCGAACACCGAAGCGCCCCGGGAGATGAACACCTACATTCCCGACATGAAGGCGCTTTGGATGGCCGAGAACGTCATTGCCTCGCTTCATAACATCTACACCTTGCGCGGCGCGCCGGTGCGCGATCCGCTGAACTGGTCGAAGTATATCGGCGAGGCGCTCTATCGTTTCGGTCTGGAGGCCGAAGTCATGTTCGCCTCCCATCACTGGCCGCGCTGGGGCAATGCCAGGATTCAGGAAGTTCTCCGCGGCCAGCGCGATCTCTACGCCCACATGAACAACCAGGTGCTGCACTTCGCCAATCAGGGCGTGACCATCAATGAAATTCACAACGTCTATGAGGTGCCGAAAGGTCTGCAGAGCAAATGGTACTGCCGCGGCTATCACGGCTCGCCCGAACATAACAGCCGCGGCGTCATCCAGCGCTATCTCGGTTTCTGGGATTGCAACCCGACCACCCTCATTCCGTTGTCACCGCGCGACTCTGCGCCTCTCTATGTCGAGATGATGGGAGGGTCGGAGAAAATCATGGCACGGGGCCAGCAACTACATGACGAAGGGAGGTATCTCCTCGCCTCGGAGATCGTGAACAAGCTGGTTCAAGCCCAACCCCAGAACCAAGCGGCCAAGGACCTGCTGGCGGACATTTTCGAGCAAATCGGCTACCAGCAAGAAAATCCAGGCCTTCGGAACAGCTTCCTCGCCGGCGCCTACGAACTGCGCACCGGAATTCCCCAAGGACAGACGGCCAGTTCAAGCAGTCCCGACGTTATTCGCGCAATGTCAACCGAGCTCTTCCTGAATTTCCTGGGCATTCGCATGGACAGCCGCAAGGCCGAAGGAATGAGGTTCACGATCAATCTGATCACGCCGGACAACGGCGATAAATTCATCGTGGAGATGGAAAACGCCACGCTCACGAACATCCAAGGGTTCCTCGCCAGCAAGCCCGACCTGACACTCACCGTCAATCGCTCCGATCTCGAGCAGACGATGACGGGAGCAAAAACGCTCGAAGCCCAAGTTGCAGATGGAACCGCCAAGGTCGAAGGCGACGCAAGCATCCTGAAGCAGCTCGCTTCGACCATGGTGGAGTTCGATCCCCGCTTCGAGATCATGCCGGGGACGAAGGGCAAGACCGTCTTGGCGAAGGAGGACCCGTACGAAGCGGATGATGTGGGCCCGCCGATCGCAGAATAGGTCCATAAGGGCTCGGTATCCAGACCAGGCGAAGGCTGAGTGTTAGTCAGAAGGAAGTGAGGATATGACAGGATTGAATCCATTGGCGACCTTTGGCGCTGCGGTCGCAGTCGCCTTCGTTGCAGACGTCAGTTGTGCGGCGCCGCTCAGCCATGGAGCGGATGCTATAGCTAAGGCCAGCGCGACCTCGAACTTGGTTGAGCAGGTGCACGGTACCCACCGCGCGTGTGTGCGCGGTTGGGTTCACCGCTGGGGTATCGTGCGTTGGCATCGCCATGTGGGAGTGACCCACGTCCCTGTCCGATGCTGAAGGCTCTGAGTTTTTGAATTGGTACGGCGAGGTCTGTTTCGGGTCGCGTCGATATTGCCATGTTTGCGCTGTGGTCGGCTCTCCACAATACCGGACACTACCACATCGGTCCCGCGTCGGATCTGGAATAACCGGTACGGCGGCCGCGGCTCCTGCATCCTTGCCTCGGTCGATGGCGAACATGACGCGCGTGCGGCTGCCCAATGGTCGGCACAACGACTGCACAAGCGCATGCGGACCGAGAACGGCGGCTACCGCCGCGATCACCTTCGCGCATTCGCCCAGCGGGTCGAAGCGATCAGAAAGAACTGCGCGTCATGGGATTGAGGAGCGTGCTCCTGCGCACGCTGGTCGCTGCTTCAAGCGCAAAAACGGCCGGTTTTGGCAAACCCAGCTCTGTACCGAAGTGGCGCGCTCGGAAGGATTCGAACCTCCGACCCTCGGAATCGAAATCCGATGCTCTATCCAGCTGAGCTACGAGCGCAAGGGCTGTCCGGATAGCAGACTTGCCGGAAAACTTCCACCCGGCCGACGAACCGGAATCGGACCAAAAATGGCCCTTTCCCCGTCAGCTGCGGTTTCCCAGGCGGCGCGAGAAGACGCCGATCACCAGCAGTCCGAATACGAGCAAGGCCGTCAGCAATGCGTCAGCGCGGATGGTGTGGCGGGGAATGCCGAAATCATTATGGGCGAGATCGGCAAGCCAGAACGCGGCCGCGGCCGCAATGGCCAGGGCGATCATGAGGGATGTGAGTTTCGAGACATGCATGAGCGCGACTATGCGTCGGCCCGGACGAGGACGCAACCCTTGGTGCTTCGCTCGGGCGTCCCTTGGCGCGTCCCTTCACGAGTCCCTTGGGGCCTTCCTCGGCAGCCCGCGCCCGCGCTATTCGCCGACGCAGTTCTGCACAAAATCGCGGCGCTGCGGGCCGACCACCTTCTGGTCGATGGCCTGCTTCAGACAATCGAGGCGCGCCTGCTCGACGCACAGCTGCATCTGGTCGGCACGATCCTGGCCCTGAAATCTCTGCGAGGCTGCGCGGCAGATGAAGCGCCTGGAAGGATTGACCGGCGCAGCCGGTGCCGTGACGGTCTGCACGGTCGGCGCGGCGGGCGAAGCTGACGGCGGATTTGGCGCAGGATCCGCCGAAGGGCTCGCGGACTGGGCCAGCGCTTCGATAGCGAGCACCACGGAGCCCGCGACGAGCAGGCCGCCCACGGTATATCTCATCGCTCACCCCTCTATCGCCGATGATGGCCAAAGATTAAGAATGCGCGGCCTGAATGCAACGTGAATGGCCCCTTCAGCGCGGGTTAAGTGCCGCGGGCTCCGGGCAAGCCTCGCCTCACCTAGCACTTGCCTACAGGTTCTCCTCAAAATCCTCGGCCGACATGCCGAAGGCTTCCATGGCCTCATCCAGATAATCCGCCAGCATCGGCGTGCCGATCAGATAGGTCGCGGTGCGGTTGTTGTGGGCCTGAAGAGCCTGCGCGCGCAGGTCCTGGAAATTGCCGATCTCGCCATCGCCGCGGCCGAGCCACATCAGCGCGACCAGGTCGACCTGCTCGTCGACATTGAGGCCGCGGATGAAGCTTGCGAGCTCGGAGCGATCGGTTCCACCCCCGCGCGACTCGGGACCGTAGCCGGCGTCGTCATCGGCGAAGTCGGCCATCAGCTCCGGCTCGTCCGTCTCGATCTCGGCCTGGCGCGCCTTGGATATGACGAAAAATACCTTCTCCGGTGAGATCGACAGGTTTGGAACGCTAGCCATGGCATCTCCTCTGCGCAGCACCGGCCAAATCGCCGCGGCGCCCTCAGGAAAACGCTAGGCGCGCCACGTCTGGGCGACGTTGCGCGAGATCAAAGGGGCCCGGGCGCAGGAGCCGGCAACGCACGAAATTGTGAGCGGCCCCTGCCCTGATTTCGCCCGCCAGAATGACCATCGTAACACTGGCAAGGCATTGAAAGCGTTAGGGATTGTTGTAGCGATGCAGTTGAGGATGACGGTTTTGGTTCCGCTGGCGCTTGTGGCGCTGATCGCGGCGGTTCCGGCGGCGGACGCGCGAGCCCGCCACCATGGCGGATCCGGCGGCCATCATGGCCTGGCCGGCAGCGGAGATCCGCACCGCGGCGGCGCCTTTGCCAGCGACCATCGGCACGCCGACGACAATTATGTGAAGGCGGCGGCGGAAGAAGAGGACAAGCTGCTGGACAGCAAGATCAAGAGCATCTGCCGCGGCTGCTGATGATGGCCGATTGGGGCCGCGCGGCCTACAGGATTACCAGAGCAGGCCGAAACGGGGCTGCTGGGCCACCTGCATCCGCCCCCCTTGCGGGTACTGCTGGGGATAGCCGTAATAGCCCTGCTGGGGGTAATAGCCCTGCTGTCCATAGGGCTGGGGCTGCACGTGCGCCCGGGCGACCCGGCGTTTGACCACAGGCTTCGGGTCCGGCTTCTTCACGTCGGCAGCGGCCTGCTCCTTGGGCTCCTCGGCCGGCAGCTGGGCAAAAGCCTCGCGAACCCTCGCTTTCGCGGACGCGGACCCCTGCTCCTGGGACGGAACCGCCTGCGCAACCTTGGCGGGCGCGGCGGTTGCGGGCATCTGGGCATTGGTATCGAGAACGATGCGTTCCGGCCATTTCTGCTGGGAGTGGATCCGAATCTCGGGAACGTCCGAGGCGGAGGCGACCGTGCCGTCGTCTGCCGGCGGTTTCGGCAACACCGCGGCGCACAGCAGCAGCAATGCGAACAGCACCCCGCCGACATACATGAAGTATCGCATCACCAGCATTTTGAGCACCACTCCGCCGCGCCGATGCGCGAAACCACCCCCGCCTCAACAGGTGGTATGTTGATTTGTTCCTGGACAGGGGCACCGGTTCAACGACGGCGATAACATTTTCGCCATCGCTGCGGCCCCGGCGGACATCCAGGTCGACGTTCAGCGCCGCTTATGCCGAGCCTTATGCTAAGACCGGCTTGCCGAGGCCAGTGCGCATTTCGCCTTGCTGGCGTTAACGTTGACGAAGCCGATATGCAGCCGCGCGAAGCTCCCGTGGCTGCGGTCCCAATCGATCAATTGGTCGCACCGAAATGGTTCCCGCAGATCTCGACGACGGGACGGCGCGAGCCGCGCGGCATCAAGGCCAAGGGATGGAAAGAACCGGACGCGGCGGTTAAGGTTGCGACATGGGCGCGGCCGACAAGCGGGCCGACGTTAAGGCTGACCGCGCGCCGCAAGCCTGATGGGGAAAACCAATGCCGATCGTTACCTGGGATCACGTTCACCTGCGCACGCCCGATCCGGAGGCGATGGCAGCCTGGCTCGAGGACGTGCTCGGCGGCGTCATCATCCGCGGGCACGGGCGCATCGACGTCAAGCTCGGCGGCGCCAACATCTTCATTGCCAAGGTCGAGCCCGGCGACGGCGTCAACGCGCCACCAACCACCCCCTATCAGGGGCTCGACCATTTCGGCCTGGCGGTGAAGGACATCGACGCGGTAGCCGCCGAGATCAAGGCCAAAGGCGTCGCGTTCACCAAGGAGCCGACCACCATCCGCCCCGGCGTGCGCATCTGCTTCATCCGCGGCCCGCAGGGCATCTCCATCGAGCTGCTGGAGCGCGATGCGAAATATGCGTGACGGGTGATGCCAGGATGGGTCGAACGGAGCGAAACCCATCCTGCAAAGCCAAGCTTTCTACGTCATGCTTCCGGCCTTCGCCGTGCTGCGGCGGACAAGCCATCGCGCCTGACAGATCAGGTCATGCTTCCCGGCATGAAGCAGCGGATCGAGACGCCGAGATAGCCGCGGATCGGCCAGACCATGGTGCGACCGATCCGGTTCGGCTCGGTGATCACGGCCTCATCCGGCACGTCGACCCATTCGCCGTCGAGCCGCACCCGGTAGTGACCATTGGCCGTTTCCCAATCGACGTCGGACACCGCGGTGCCGTCGGCATCCGAGCAGCAGGGCCCCTTGCCCGAGCGCAAACTCTCGAACCATTTGTGCAACTCGGGATTTTGCGCCGCGTAGCGCCCGTCCGGATCGCGGGCCTGTGAAGCCTGCGCCGCCAGTGTCACAAGCACTGCGGCGCACGCCAATCGAAGCGGTACTTTCCAGCGGCCATCGCGACGGTGTGGGTAGTCTTGATATGCATACGCGTCACTGAACTGACGCGGCTCATGGCCGCCGGAATTAATCCAGTTGCTCATTTCATCATGCTCCAGCACCTACCCCAGGGTGCGCTGATAGCTATGCATTAAGCGGGCCAACTGCAGATTCGCTCAATACGGAGGACTACGGGACGCGGGGCGAATGACGGTGATATCCCAAGCGAATGCACAGCCCGTCGCCGCATCGGATGTCCGGCGAAGCGCGCCGGCACGACAACGCGCGAGGCAATGTGAAAGCTCGCCGGGTTTATTCCGACAGCTGCACTGCGCTGATTCCGCCCGCGAGGGAATCGCCCGGTGGCGTGCCGCCAGGAAAAGGTATTTGCGCAAGCGCGAAGTTTGCGCAGCTGCTGCCTTGTCAACCTGTCGCGTTGACGCCTGAGCCTGCGCCCGCCACAATGCGCCCAAGCTTACTGGAACCGGTCTCTGGGGACATGAAGAACGGTCTGTACTCCATCCATGTGAGCCTGCTGGATGGGCGCGTCGGCAAGGGCAGCGGCGTGGTGGTGTTCCGCGACGGCAAGATCGTCGGCGGCGACGCCTATCTCTATTACACCGGCACCTACACGGTGAAGGACAACACCTTCAAGGGCGAGGTGCTGATCCGTCGCCACACCTCGAGCAAGGATGACAATCCCCTGTTCGGCGGCCCGAACCCGGTCGGCGTCGGCGTCTCCGGCACTTTCACCGACAAGGATGCCGTGATGAACGGCACCGCGCTGGTCGGCCGATCGAGTCAGCTGTTCGGCGCGACCCTGCGCAGGCTTGCGGATATCGACTAGGGCGAATTCTTGCCCAGCCTCGACGGGCGGCGGCCGGCAAACCCTGTCAAGCCCCTTTGTCAAAAATATTCTTATTTACAGAATTTCGGATTTGACGCATAGTCGCGCCCGTTCCGCGCCGATGAGAGGGGCGTACGCGTCGTCACGAACGTGGGGCGGAATGCGGTGGACGCGAAGAGCCGATCGACGTGCGGCGAGCTTTGCGGACGGCGAAATTGCGTGGTCCTGGCGCCCCGACGCTGGCGCCAAGTTCCGGCTGTGCTCCAAAGGCGCATCCGGGACGACGGTGGCAAACGAGCATTGGTTCACCGAGGAGAGCGCCTATAAGCCGTAAACCACTGCGCAGGGAAGGCCGGTCGTCACCGCCTGTACCTGTGGTCTTTCGCGCTCGCGCAACTTTTCTTTGCGCGGGAGCCCCGGGTGCAGCGGCCGCCCGGCCTTCCCTGCGCCCTCTCGCTTTCGACGAGGGCGACGCATGACGCATAGCTCGGGCGACACGCGCCGCGAGAATGCTGACTCATGTCGCTCCTGGCGTTATCGGCGAGCGCAGCAATCCAGAGATCACGCCGGACGAGGACGACGATGAGTTCGGCTGTTCGAAATTCGAATCCAATGCCCCCTACTCCGCCGCCTGCTCCAAGGGAGCGGTGCGCGGCAGGATGATCTGAATGCGGGTGCCGCCGCCGGGTTCGGAATCGAGATCGAGCCGGCCGCCGAGGCGGCTGGTGACGATGCTGTAGACGATATGCAGTCCCAACCCGGTGCCGCCCTGGTCGCGGCGGGTGGTGAAGAAGGGGTCGAAGGCGCGGCGGCGCACGTCGAGACTCATGCCGATGCCGTTGTCGGCGAAGATGATCTCGACATTGTCCTTGCCGGACTCGCGCGCGGAAATCTCGATCACCCCGGGCCGGCCGTCGGGGAAAGCATGCGCCACCGCGTTGAGGAACAAATTGGTCAGCACCTGGCCATAGGGACCGGGATAGCTGTTCATCATCAGGTTCGGCTGGCAGTCGACCTGCAGCGTCAGATTATGCTTGCGCATGCCAGGCCGCAGGCTGAGCACCACCTGCTCCGTCAGATCGGCGAGATCGAAGCTGCGCTGGTCGGAATAGTTGCGGTCGGCGGCGACCTGCTTGAACGACTGGATCAGCTCCGCAGCGCGGTTGAGATTGGCGACGAGCTGCGAGGACGCGTCGCGGCTGGTGGCGAGGAATTCATTGAGGCTGGAGCGCCGCAGCTCGCCGCGCGCCACCTCCGCGGTGAAATTCGCCGTCTTGCGCTCGAGCGCCGAGGCCACCGTCAGGCTGATGCCGACGGGATTGTTGACCTCGTGGGCGACGCCGGCGACGAGGCGGCCGAGCGCGGCCAGCTTCTCCGCCTCGATCAGCGAAGCCTGCGTCTCCCGCAGGTTTCGCAGCGCGGTCTCGGCGGCGTCGCGGGCCTTGCGCATCTCCTGCTCGCCGCGCTTGCGCTCGCCGATGTCGAGCGCGACCGTGACGATGCGCTCGATCTCGCCGTCGGCATCGAGCAGCGGCAGCTTGTTGACCAGCCAGTGGCGCACATTGCCCTTGGCATCGAGGTACTCCTCCTCGTAGAAGCCGAGGCCCTGCTTGGTCCTGAGCACCTGCTTGTCGTTCTCGTCGGTCTTCGCCGCACCGTAGCGCGACATCAATTCGGAGGTGGTGCGGCCGAGCGCCTCCGACGGGTCGATCGAGAAAATACCGGCCATGTAGCGGTTCATCAGGACGTAGCGCAGATCCCTGTCCTTGACGTTGATCACCGCGGGCACGGTGTCGATGACCTGCTGCAACAGCCTGCGGCCTTCGGCGATCGCATCCTCGGCGCGCTTCTGGTCGGTGATGTCGCGCACCGTGCCCTCGTAGCGCACGACCTCGCCATGCTCGTCGCGCACCGCGGTCGCGCTGTCGGAGAGCCAGAGGACGCCGCCCGAGCGCTGCCGGACCTGGTATTCGAAGTCGCGCACCATGCCGTCGCGCTGCATCAGCCGCTTGTACTCCTCGCGCGCCTCCGGATGCACATAGACATTGGCGCTGACGTCGCCGATGCCGCTGATGAGCTGCTCCGGCGTCTCGTAACCCATCATGCGCGCCAGCGCCGGGTTGGCGTTGAGCAGCAGGCCGGCCGGCGTGGTCACGTAGATGCCGTCGACGGACGCCTCGAACAGCTTGCGATAGCTCTCCTCGGCCAGCCGCTGCTCGGTCAGCGCGCGCACCGCGGCTTCCCGCGCGGCATCGGCATCGACGAGCGTGCGCCGGAACACCTCGGCGGCGCGGGCGATGTCGCCGATCTCGTTGGCGACGTCCGTCGCCGGGATCGAGGCATCCTTCTCGCCTGCGGCGAGCGCACGGATCGAGGACGCGATCGAGGCCAGCGGGCGCACGGTCCGGCGGACCACGAAAGAGGCCGCAAAGGTGCCGATCAGGACGCCGATGGTGGAGAGGATGATGCTCTGCCATTTGGCTTCCGCCAGCGTCCGGCCGAAGTCGTGGGCCAGCACCCGCCCCTGCCGCGCGCTGAGCTCGCGGAGCAGCTCGGTCACCCGGCCGATCAGCCGGCCTTCGGTGCCGAGCACGTCCTTGTCGAGGGAGGCGATCTCGCTCTCGGTCCCGGCGATGGCGATAATGGCCTGGCCATAGGCGTCGGCGGCCGCGCGCAAGGACGGGTCCTCGATGGTCAGCGCCTTCATCCGGCGGGCGGCCTGCTCGGCGCCGGCTGGGTCGTTGGCAAGCAGCGCTGCCGCGATCTCGTTCTGGGTCCGGAACATGGTTCGCGCAATGCCGCGGTCGGGCTGATCGGCGACCGCCTGCTCGAAGCTCGCGCGCACGGGCGGCAGATCGGCCAACAGCTCGGCGCGGCGCGAGATCAGGGCCGAGACCCGCTCGATGCCCTCGCGGTAATTGGCCAGCCGCTGGCTGACGCCGTCGATCATCGCCTGCTGTTCGGGCGCGAGCTGCAGCCGGCTCTTCTTCAGAAGTGCGCTCAGTTCGGAAGCCGCCTCTGCGACGCGGTCGGACTGGGCGGAGGGATCGGTGACGAAGTCGCGCGCGGCAAGCCGCAGCTCATTCATCTGGCGGTCGATGCCCTCGGCGAGGTCGCTGACATCCTGCAGCCGGCGCAGATCGCTGAAGGTGGTGTCGATATGGCGGATGGCAATCACGCTCGCCATCGAGGTCGCGGCAATGATCACCAGCAGCAGCAGAAAGCTGCCAAAGGTCAATTGTCCGATCGAGAGCGAAAACGATCGGATTCGTTGCGAAAACGCCGCGAAGGCAGGTGGCATGACACTACGGGCTCGGGACTGACGGGCCCATTATAAGATGGATTTAGGCCATGCGAACAAGTTGGAAACACGGGGCAGCGCCCGCAATCTGCCGGATTCGGGGAGTTAGGGCCGGGAGCCGGCCGCCGTTAACCAAGCGCGCCGACCTCGAACACCTCGCCGTCATAGCCGGCCTCGCGCGGAATGACGAGCTGCCGGCCGCCATTGTGGCGGGTCATCACCGGCATCACGGTGACGATGGGCTTGCCGCGGGCCTCTGCGAGCGCCGCGCCGACGCTCGGCTGCTTGCCGAGCTTGATCAGGTTGCGCGTGGTGGGGAATGGCAGCTTGAACCGGCCGCTCTCGCCGCCCGCAAGCGCCTCCCGGGGCGAGACCCAGATCGAATCCGTCGATTCCTTGCCGTCATGGGCGCCGAGCTGATCGGGCGGCGCGGCGGCCAGGAAGAACCAGGTGTCGAAGCGCTTCGGCATGCCCTCCGGCGTGATCCAATGCGCATAGGGGACGAGTTCGTCGAGCGCGAGCCAGAGCTCGTTGTCGGCGAGCACGTTGAGAAAGGTCGTCTTGCCCTCGCAAAGCGGCGCGCGATACGCCGCCTCGATCTCGCTCGCGCGGCCGGCGTCGATGAGGGCTCGCGAGCCCTGCTGGCGCGCGAGCAGGATGCCGCTCTCCTCGAAGGTCTCGCGGATCGCCGCCACCCGGAAGCCCAGCGCGAGCGGGTCGAGGCCCTCGCCGCCGCCATGGAGCTCGCTCCTCGCCACGACCTCCTTGTCGCCCTGATCGACGCTGCCGCCGGGAAACACCAGGGCGCCCGAGTTGAACTCGATCTGATGGTGGCGCACCATCATGAAGACCTCGATCTCGCTGGTGATCGCGTTGTCGCGCAGCAGCAGCGTGGTCGAGGCGGGACGCGGGGCGACGATCTCGGCCGAGTTCTGCGACATGGACTAGCCTGCCGCGCTCGATTGGGGCTGCAGATTGGCGCGGGGGTCGACCCGGGCCACCCGCGACAGCAGGTAATCGACCTCCGCCTTGGCCGTCGGCGTGATGACGGCGCCCGGCTTGCGCTGGGCGGAGGACGCGATGATGCCGCGCTTCTGCAGCACGTATTTGCGCACGGCGAGCCCTGCCCCCGGCTGCTGCTCGTAGCGGATTAGCGGCAGATGCGCATCGAACAGGTCGTGGGCGGCGTCGCGCCTGCCCGCCTTGGAGAGCTTGACCACGTCGATCAGGAGCTCGGGGAAGGCATAGCCGGTCATCGCGCCGTCGGCGCCACGCTCCATCTCGAAATCCAGGAACAGCCCGCCATTGCCGACCAGGATCGACAGCGGCCGCAGCGAACCGTCATTCTGGAAATTGCGCAAGGTCGAGATTTTCTCCAGCCCCGGCCAGTCCTCATGCTTGAGCATCACGCAGGAGGGATTGTCCATGACGATCCTGCGGATCACCGCAGGCGTGAACACGACCTGCAGCGTCAACGGATAATCCTGCAGCACCCAGGGCACGTCCTCGCCGATCGCCTCCTGCGCCTGCTTGAAATAGGCCATGATCTGGTCGTCGGTGCGCAGCGTCGGCGGCGGCGCGATCATGACGCCGGCGGCACCCGCATCCATCGAGGCGCGCGCGAGCGCGCGCATCGAGGCAAAACCCGGCGCCGAGACGCCGACGATCACCTGCATGGATTTGGCGCGCTTGACGAAGCGCACCGCCACCTGCTCCGCCTCGGCCGCGTCGAGCTTCGGCGCCTCGCCGAGGATGCCGAGCACGGTGACGCCCTCGCAGCCGACCTCGGCATAGAAATCGGTCAGCCGGTCGATCGAGCGCTCGTCGATGCGGCCGTCGTCGTGGAACGGCGTCGGCGCGATCGCGAAGGTGCCGGCGGCTTCCGGGGTCAGTTTGGTCACGTGTATCTCCAGTCCCTTCTGTCATTCCGGGGCACGCGAAGCGTGAACCCGGAATCTCGAGATTCCGGGTTCAGTGCTGCGCACTGCCCCGGAGTGACGAGCAATCAAAATCTCCGCGCCGACTTCCTGATCTCCTCCTCGGAGAAAAAGATCTCGCGCGCGTGCTCCACGATGTCCTGCGCATTCCAGCCGGTGTGCGGCGGCTTCCAGCCCTCCATCTCCATCATGCGCATTTCGCGCACGCCGCGGGGACCGGAGACGCCGAGCACCTTGCCGGTTTGGTCGCCGGACAAATCGCTGACCATGTATAGCACGGCCGGCGCGATCCCGTCCGGCCCCAGGGCCATTCCGGGGTTCTCCTTATATCGGGGCAGGTCTGCAGTCATGCGGGTCAAGGCACCGGGGGCGAGCGTCCAGACCCGGATGTTGTATTTCCGGCCCTCGATCGCGAGCACGTTGGAGAAGCCCCAGATGCCGCCCTTGGCGGCGCCGTAATTGGACTGGCCGAAATTGCCGATCAGGCCCGAGGTCGATGAGGTATTGACGATGACGCCGCCGCCATTGTCGCGCATCCAGCGGAATACAGGGAGCGTGGTGCAGAAGGTGCCTTTGAGATGCACCTTGATGACCTTGTCCCAGTCGGCCTCGCTCGCCTTGGCAAAGGTCTGGTCGCGCAGGATGCCCGCGTTGTTGACCAGGATGTCGGCGCGGCCGAAATGCTTGATGGCGTCGTCGAACACCGATTGGCCGCCTTCCAGGGTCGAGATGTCGGCACCGTTGGCCACGGCACGGCCACCCTCGGCCTTGATGGCGTCAACCACCTTGTCGGCCATCGATTTGTCGGCGCCGGAGCCGTCGCGCGGGCCGCCGAGATCGTTGACCACGACCGCCGCTCCTTCGCGGGCGAAAAGCTTTGCATATGCCTCACCGAGCCCGCCACCGGCACCCGTGATCAGCGCCACCTTGCCCTCGAGTAATCCCATGCCGTCCTCCCGAATTTTATTGTCGTCATTCCGGGCCGGTGCGCCAGCACCGAACCCGGAATCTCGAGATTCTCAGGTGCGCAATTGCGCACCGCAGTTCGCCTCTTCGAGGCGCCCCGGAATGACCGTCACGCTAGCCCAGCACCGTCATGCCGTTCCTGATCACGGTGACGCCGCGCGACTTCACCTTGGCTTCGAACGAGATCACGTCGCCGTCCTTCCACATCTCCAGCGTCACGGTCTCGCCGGGATAGACCGGCGAGGAGAACCGCGCGACGTGACGCCTGAAGGCGGTGGGATCGTAGTCCGCATAGGTCTGCAGGATGCCGCGGCAGGTGATACCGTAGGTGCACATGCCGTGCAGGATCGGCCGGGGAAAGCCGGCCCGCTTGGCGAATTCGGGATCGGAGTGCAGCGGATTGCGGTCGCCGCAGAGCCGATAGATCAGGGCCTGGTCCGGCCGGGTCGAGATATCGATCGTTCTGTCCGGCGTGCGGGTCGGCACCGCATGCGGCTCCGGCTGGCCCTCCGACGGTCCGCCAAAGCCGCCGTCGCCGCGGGCAAAGCGCGAGGCGACCAAGGTTGCCAGCGGCTCGCCGTCGCTGTCCTTGAGCACGGTCTGGTGCCGGATCACCGCACCCTTGTCCTTGCCCTTGTCGAACACCGCGAGCACCGACGAATCCGCGGTGATGTGCGCAGCGGTGGCCAGCGGCCTGTGGAAGGTGATGTCGCGCTCGCCATCCACCACCATCACCCGGTTGAGATTCATCTCGCCGGGCCCCGCACCCCAGGCGGCAACGGAGGCAAAGGTCGGCACCACCTTCAACGGCCGCGGCGTGGCGGCGGCCTCGTTGACAAAGGCGAGCTCCCTCTCGTCCATGGGATCGGCGCCCAGGCCAATGCCATACGCATAGAGCATCACCTCGCGATCGCCGTAGCTGTATTTCTGGCCAAGATTCTTCATGGCCATCAGCTCTTCATACTTGATCGGCATTTTTCTGCGGCTCCTCCCGAATTGCCTGGCCTCGGCGGTATCGCCTCCCTACGCCGTCGTGAAGAACGGCAGCGGCGCGCCGTCGGTCGGCTTGAACACGACCTTGACCTTCTGGCCGATCTTCAATGTGTCGATGTCGCAATCGCCGAAATTGGTCTGCAGCGACGGGCCTTCCTTGAGTGTGACATAGCCGATCGCATAGGGTCCGGTCGGCGATTTGCGCATCAGGCTGAAGGTGTAGATCGTCGCCTCCCCGGACGACTCCTCCCACACCGTCTTGTCGGAGAAGCAGAACGGGCAGATCGAGCGCGGGAAGTAATGCGCTTCGCCGCAGGCGGTGCAGCGCTTGATCAGGAACTTGCCCTGCTTGGCGGCTTCCCAGAATTGCGCGGTCTCGGGATTGGTGACGGGGGCCGGATATTTCTTCGCTTCGGTCATTTACACGCGCTCCAGAATGGCAGTCGAGGCGGCATGGCGAACGCCGAGGAGTCCGCCGGTGCCATGCGCAATCGCGAGATCGCAATTGGGCACCTGCACCTTGGGATGGGCCTCGCCGCGCAGCTGCCGCACCGCTTCGATGATCTTGGTCATGCCGCCGCGGTTGACGGGATGATTGCTGCAGAGCCCGCCGCCGTCGGTGTTGAACGGCAGCTTGCCGACCCCGGAGATCAGATTGCCGTCGGCGACGAACTTGCCGCCTTCGCCCTTCTTGCAGAAGCCGAGGTCCTCGAGCTGCATCAGCACGGTGATGGTGAAGCTGTCATAGATCGAGGCGTATTTGATGTCCTTCGGCGTGACGCCCGCCTCCTCGAACGCGCGCGGGCCGGACCAGACGCCGGCGGAATAAGTGAGATCGAGGTCCTTGCCGCCGCGCGGGCCCTTCATCGCCTCGCCGTGACCGATCAGCCGCACCAGCGGCTTCTTCAGGCTCTTGGCGATCTCCGGCGTGGTCACGATCAGCGCTCCGCCCCCGTCGGTGACGACGCAGCAGTCCATGCGATGCAGCGGATCGGAGATCATCGGCGAGTTGATGACGTCCTCGACGGTGACCACCTCCTTGAGGAACGCATGCGGATTGTACTGCGCGTGATGCGAGGCCGCGACCTTGATCCAGGCGAGCTGTTCGCTCGTGGTGCCGTAGTCGTGCATGTGACGCATGGCACACATGCCATAGGCATTGTGGGTGGTGGCGCCATAGGCTGCCTCGAAATCGGCTTCCGCGCCGGCCGCGCGCGGCGGCATCGGGCCGGTGCGCGGCTTGCCGGCGAGCGTCACCAGCGCGATCGAGCATTTGCCGGCCGCGATGGCTTCCGCGGCATGACCGAGGTGGATGATGTAGGAGCAACCGCCGGTCTCGGTGGAATCGACGTGGCGCACCTTCAGGCCGAGATAGTCGACCATCGGCCAGGCGCCGCCGGGGGCGTCACCGGCGCAGAAATAGCCGTCGACGTCCTCTTTCGTGAGCCCCGCGTCCTCGATCGCGCCCTTGGCGACCTCGGCATGGAGTTGCGGGGTGGATTTGTCCGGTGCGTGCCGGGTCGGATGCTCATAGATTCCGGCAATGTAGGCCTTGCCCTTGATGGTCAACTCGATCTCCGCTGGCGTTTCCTGATCCAGCGGATTTCTTGGCCTGTCGCCGACGCCTTGGCAAGCGGCGAAATATTCCGCCGCGCGAGAGACACCCTACTCCGCCGCCAGTTGCCGCGGCGCAGGCGGCGGGTTTGCGAGATCGGCGACGAGTTGCTCGTGCCGCGCCTTCGCCTCGCGGGCCGCCTTCTCCTTGACCGGACCGTAGCCGCGGATGCGATCGGGCAGCGAAAGCAGCTCAAGTGCGGTGTCGATGGTCACAGGCGAGAGGAAATCGAGGACGGTGGCGACGTCCTTCTCGTACTCGGCGATGAGCTCGCGCTCGAGCTTGCGGTCGGGGCTGCGGCCGAAAATGTCGAGCGGCGTGCCGCGCAGGAAGCGCAGCTTCGCAAGCACGCGGAATACGGGAAGCATCCAGGGGCCGAAGGCACGCTTTTTCGGCCGTCCCAGCGCATCGGTCCCACCGCCCAGAATGGGCGGGGCGAGATTGAAGTTGAACTTGAACTCACCCTCGAACTGATCGCGCAGCTGCTGCTCGAAGCGGCCGTCGGTATAGAGCCGCGCCACCTCGTACTCGTCCTTGTAGGCCAGCAGCTTGGCGTAGTTGATCGCAACGGCCCGCGTCAGAGCCTCGCCGTAGCCGCCCTTGTCCGCGGCAAGGCTGACCTTCTCCAGAAGGGCACGGTAGCGCTTGGCGAGCCGCTTGCCCTGGTAGTCCGTGAGCAGGCTGCTCCGATGCGCGATGATCTCGTCGAGCGACATCGCCTCCAGCGACTTCGGCGCCGCCGCGACGTCCTGGCCCTTCATCATCCCCTCAAGCCGCGCCGGATCGACGACGGCAAGGCGCCCAAGCCGGAAAGCTTCGGTGTTCATCTTGATGGAGACGCCATTGACTTCGATCGCCTTTTCGATCGCCTCCGCGGACAGCGGCAGCAGGCCCTTCTGATAGGCGTAGCCGAGCATCATGATGTTGGTGGCGATGGAGTCGCCGAGCAGCAGCTCGGCGGGCCTGGTGAAATCGAAGAAAACCGATTCCTTGCGCAGCGCGCTTTCGAGCACGGAGTTGATCGTGCGGGTCTGGAAATTGAAATCGCGGTTGAGAATGAAATCGGCAGTCGGGATGACGTGGCTGTTGATGATGCCGATGGTCCGGCCGGACTCGCACAGCGTGATCGTATCCTTGGAACCTGCCACCACCTCATCGGCGGCAAGCACGAGATCGGCGGTGCCGGTGACGATGCGCGAGCACGTCACATCCGCGGTATGCTCGGACAACCGGACATGGCTCAACACCGCGCCGCCCTTTTGCGCAAGGCCCGACATGTCCAGGATCATGCTGGCTTTGCCCTCGATGTGGGCGGCCATGCCGAGCAGCGCGCCGATGGTCAGCACACCGGTGCCGCCGACGCCGGCAACGCCGATATTGTAGGGACGATCGAGCGGGGGCAACGCGGGCGGCTCCGGCAGCTCGCCGATCGCGCCGAGATCGGCGGGCGCACGGCTGCGAAGCTTGGCGCCATCGACGGTGACAAAGGACGGGCAGAAGCCCTTGAGACACGAATAGTCCTTGTTGCAGCTCGACTGGTTGATGGCGCGCTTGCGCCCGAGCTCCGTCTCCAGCGGCTCGACCGAAATGCAGTTCGACTGCACCGAGCAGTCGCCGCAGCCTTCGCACACCGCCGGATTGATGATGACGCGCCGCGCCGGATCCTCCATCAGGCCGCGCTTGCGGCGGCGGCGCTTCTCGGCGGCGCAGGTCTGGACGAAGACGATGGCCGAGGTGCCGGGCGTTTCCCGGCAGGTCTTCATGACGGAATCGAGCTCGTCACGATGCGCGAGCTTCACGCCGGGCGCGATATCGGCGGCCGGATAGAGCTGGGGATTCTCCGACACCAGCCAGATCTCGCGGATGCCTTCGGCGTGGAGCTGGAAGGTGATCTGCTGCGGCGACAAATCGCCGTCGTGACGCTGGCCGCCGGTCATGGCGACCGCATCGTTGTAGAGGATCTTGTAGGTGATGTTGGCCTTGGACGCGACCGCCTGGCGGATGGCGAGCAGGCCGGAATGGAAATAGGTGCCGTCGCCGAGATTGGCGAAGATGTGCTTCTCGCCGGTGAACGGCGCGATGCCGACCCAGGGCACGCCCTCGCCGCCCATATGGGTGAAGGTCTCGGTGCTGCGGTTCATCCACAGCGCCATGAAGTGGCAGCCGATGCCGGCCATGGCGCGGCTGCCTTCCGGCACCTTGGTCGAGGTGTTGTGCGGACAGCCCGAGCAGAAGTAAGGCGTGCGGGACACCGGTGCGAGCTTCTGCACCTGGCTCGCCTCGCGGCCGTTGAACCAGTCGGCCTTGGCGCGCAGCATCTGCGCGATTTCAGGGTTGAGATCGAGCCGCAGCAGCCGCTCGGTCAACGAGGAGGCAAGCGATGCCACCGACAGCTCGGCTGCAAAGGTCAGAAAGCGCTTGTCGTGCTCGTCCATCTTGCCGACGATTCGCGGGCGCACGTCGTCGCGCCAGTTGAACAGCTCCTGCTTGACCTGGTTCTCGACGATCTCGCGCCGCTCCTCGATGATGAAAATCTCTTCCAGTCCGACTGCGAAGTTGCGCACGCCCTCCGGCTCGAGCGGCCACGGCATGCCGATCTTGTAGAGCCTGAGGCCAATCTTGGCGGCGATCTCCTCGGTGATGCCGAGCTCGCGCAGCGCCTGCCGCACGTCTTCATAGCTCTTGCCGGACGCCATGATGCCGAAGCGGGCATTCGGGCTGTCCATGGTGATGCGGTTGACCTTGTTGGCGCGGGCAAACGCAATCGCCGCATAGCCCTTGTAGTCCTGCAGCCGCAGATCCTGCTGGAAGCGATCGTCGGGCCAGCGCAGGTTCAAGCCGCCCGGCGGGAGCTCGAAATCGGTCGGAATGACGAAGGGCTTCATCTCGTCGGTGAGATCGACCTCGGCGGTGGTTTCCACCACCTCCGTGATCACCTTCATGCCGACCCAGCAGCCGGAGTAGCGCGACATCGCGATACCCAGAAGGCCCATCTCGATCAGTTCGTGCAGGCTGGAGGGATAGAGATAGGGCATCAGCGCGGAGATGAAGGCATGGTCCGACTGATGCGGGACGGTGGAGGATTTTGCGCCATGGTCGTCGCCGGCCAGGCAAAGCACGCCGCCGTTCTTGGCCGACCCCGCCGCATTGCCGTGCCGGAACACGTCCCCGCAACGGTCGACGCCGGGGCCCTTGCCGTACCAGATGCCGACCACGCCATCATGCTTGGCACCGGGCGAGAGATTGAGTTGCTGCGAGCCCCAGATCGCGGTGGCCGCCAGATCCTCGTTCACGCCGGGCTGGAATTTGACGTTGTACTGTTCGAGGTGCTTGCGGGCCGCGAAAAGCTGCTGGTCGTAGCCGCCAAGCGGCGAGCCGCGATAGCCCGAAATGAAGCCTGCGGTGTTGAGGCCGGCTGCGCGGTCCCGGCGGATCTGCGCCATCGGCAAGCGGACGAGCGCCTGGATACCGGTCAGGAAAACATGGCCGGAGCCTGCGGTATATTTCTGATCGAGGCTGATCGCACCTTGGTTGATTCCCATTCCACCCTCGCTGAAGCCTTTGGTCGTTCTGGCTCTTTCTTGGCTACCAACTTAGCTAATGGCCCCGAACGCGATTGCCACTCTAGGGCGGATTTTCGCGTCCACGCATCACAAATCTGGCGCGCAGCAGGCCGCCTTCCCATTTCGCAATTTCATGGCTTGGCGGGGCCGCCCGATTTTCAACTTGTGTCGCCCCCAACTGGGCTCGCGAAACGACGTAACAGCCCTATAATGCCGGACCAGCTCACGGTGCGGGGAAACCTAGGTCCATGCGGGCGATTCTGGCTTGTCTGTTTTTGTGCGGTGCATTGGCCGCGCACGCATTCGCCGCCGAGCCATCGGAGGAAACCATCGCGCATGGCAAGGCGCTGGTCATTGCCGGGGATTGTGCAGGCTGCCACACGGCCGATCCGGCGAAGCCTTTCGCGGGGGGAAAACGGATCGAGACGCCGTTCGGAGCCGTCTATTCCCCCAACCTGACGCCGGATCGCGAGACCGGCATCGGCGCTTGGAGCGACCAGGATTTCCATGCAGCCCTGCGCTTCGGCATCGACCCCGACGGCTCGCGCTACTATCCCGCCTTTCCCTATCCGAACTTCACCAGGCTCACCCGCCCCGACATACTGGCGATCCGCGCCTATCTTGCGACATTGACACCCTACGCGAACGAGGCGCCGCCGCCCCGCCTTCGCTTTCCCCTGAATTACCGCGTGGTGATGCGGCTGTGGAACTACCTGTTCTTCCGGCCCGGCATTCTCGAGCCGGACCAGCAGAAGGGCACCGACTGGAATCGCGGCCGCTATCTGGTCGAGGGGCTCGGCCATTGCGGCGCCTGTCACACCCCGAAGAACCTGTTCGGCGCCGACAAGCGCGGCCGCGCGTTCGCAGGCGGCGTTGTCGGCAGCTGGTTCGCGCCGAGGCTCGATGCCGCGGAGCGCAGCGGGCTGAAATCCTGGAGCGTCGACGACATCGCCGAATATCTCGCCAGCGGCCGGAACGGCAAGAGCCACGCCGACGGGCCGATGGCCGAAGTGGTCGTCAACTCCACCTCCAAAATGAGCGATGCCGATATCCACGCGATCGCAGTCTACCTCAAGAGCCTGCCGCCGGGCGCTCCGGAGCCCGCGGTCCTGCCGCCGCCGGAAACCAGCATGAAGGCGGGACAGGCGATCTACGCCCACGCCTGCATTGCCTGCCACGAGGCCGACGGCTCCGGCGCGCCGCGCATCTATCCGCCGCTCCCCGGCAACTCCCTGCTGCAATCGGCCGATCCCGCATCGACGCTTCGCATCATCCTCGACGGCGCCCAGAGCGTGACCACACCGCGCGCACCCAACAAAGGCTCGATGCCTGCCTATGCCAAGGAGCTCACCGATCAAGAGATCGCCGATGTCGCCAATTACATCCGCAACTCCTGGGGCAATGCCGGCTCGGCCGTCACCGCCGAACAGGTCGCCCAAGCCCGCGCAGCGCAGCAGGAAGCACGGAAGGTTCAATAGAGTCATCAGCGCTCGTCCGCGGTGAATACGAATTTCGGCATCTCCCATTTGTAGCGAATGGCGAGCAGCCGCAGCGACAGGCCGAGCGCGAAGGTCAGCGTGGTCGACAGCTCGTCGTTCAGTTTCAGGGCAAAGGCGGTGGCGTAGAACAGGCCGGTGACGACGGAGACGCTGGCATAGAGCTCGGCGCGAAATAACAGCGGCACGTCGTTGCAAAGAATGTCCCGCAGCACCCCGCCGGCGCAACCGGTGATCATGCCGGAGACGATCACGATCGGCAGCGTCGCCTCCATCTGCCAGGCGACGTCGCAGCCCGCGATGGTGAAGACGACAAGCCCGATCGCATCCAGCACCAGAAAGGCGACATAGAGCCGGTGCACGACGCGCGCGAGCAGGATCGTGGCAAAGGAAGCGACCACCGTCAGCTCGAGATAGGTCGGGTTCTGCACCCACACCAGCGGATAGTGACCGAGCAGAAGATCGCGGATGGTGCCGCCGCCAAGCGCGGTGACGCAGCCGAGCATGCAGACCCCGACCCAATCCATGCTGCGCCGCCCCGCCGCGAGCGCTGCGGTCATCGCCTGGGCGGCAAGCGCAACAAACGTCAGGACATGCAGGACGGAATCGCTAGGCGGCAGGTTCCACATTGTCAGCTCCGGAACGATTGTTGGCGTGGAACCTAAAGCCGAGCCTCCATGCTGAACAGGCCTTACGGAACCGGCGGCGCCGGGCGGAACGGGACGCCGCATTCGACTATTGTCTAGGGGCAACGGGGCAAACGGAGGACCGCAGCATGCCACGTATTCCGACTGAACCGAACGATCCCTATCGCCCGCCGAGCGACTACGATGTAGAGCGGGACGCCCGGCTCGAACGCGACGCGCAAATCGATCCCGAGCTCGCCGAAGGTCGGGCCAGCACCGGCAAGATGGCCATGTACGCGCTGGCCGCCGCGCTCGTGCTCGGCGCGCTGTTCTATGGCCTGAACAATTCGAGGGTTCACGAGGCCTCGACCAGCCCGCCGGCCCAGAACGCGCAGACGCAATCGGCCAACCCGAATAGCAAGCCCGGCATGACCACGGGCTCGGCGACCAACCGCCCGACCCCGCCGCAATCCTCCGCGACCGGATCGGAGATCGATCGCGCCGGGAATCCGAACGCGGGCCAGAACAACGACAACCGCTGATATCTGTCACCAATGCAGGCGCGGCAGGCGACGATTGTTGCCTGCCGCGCTTCACCTCATCCATCATCCAAACATCTTGTTCAATTCCCCGCCGGGATAGCCGCCGGCAAGCTCGGCGAAGGTCCCCTTCTCCGCCATCTCGCGCGCCGCCCGCATGAAGCCGGCCCAGGCCATCCGCGCCAGCGAACCGCCGACGCTGATACGGCGCACGCCGAGGGCTGCGGCCTCGTCGAGCGACAGGCCCGAGGCGCCGATCAGCAGATTGACCGGCTTGGGATGCACCGCCTTCACCACCGCCGATATCTCCTCCCTGGTCTTGAGGCCGGGCGCGTAGAGACAGTCCGCACCGGCGTCGGCATAGGCGACCAGCCGATCGATCACGAGCTTGAGGTCGCTCTCGCCCCACAGAAAGGCCTCGCAGCGCCCGACCAGCATTACGCCCGACTTGTCGGAATCGATCGCGGCGCGCGCCGCCTTGATGCGCTCGACCGCGAGCGCGCGCTCATGGAGCGGGCTTGCTTTGTCGCCGGTGGAATCCTCGATCGACAGGCCCGCAACGCCCGTCTTCGCCGCGCGCGCCACATTGGCGGCGACCTTCGCCGGCTCGACTGCAAAGCCGCCCTCGAAATCGGCGTTGACGGGAATGTCGACCGCTGCGCACAGCGCGGCGAGATGGTCGCAGACATCATCGACGGTGACGCGGTTGTCGGCCTTGCCGATGGTCCAGGCAAAGCCTGCACTGGTCGAGGCGATCGCCTTGAAGCCGAGATGCTGCAGCGCCTTCGCACTGCCGACATCGAACGGGTTCGGCAGCACGAAGCATCCGCTCTCGTGCATCTTGAAAAAGGCAGCGCGCTTGTCAGCAATTGTCAGTGGCATCGTCTCTCTCCCTTGCTGTCATTCTCGTCGGCTCAACATAGTCGCGCACCGCTCACGCCACAACTTTGCGCAGGAACGTGCGCTCCTCGGCGAGAATGAACTTGCCCTCCTCGGCGAAGCTGAAATTGGCCATGCCCTCGGCGTCGCCGCGCAGCCTTGCGCGATAGGCTTCGTAGGCGGCCAGGCTTTCGAACGAGATCAGAGCGTAGGCGATGTTGTTGGTGCCTTCGTGCGGCATGAAATAGCCGATCAGATCGCCGCCGCATTTCGGAATGATCGCGAGCCAGCGTTTCGAGTACTGCTCGAACTGCGCGCGTTTGAAGGGATCGATCTGGTAGCGGATGAAGACTGTGATGGTCATGGCTGGCCTCCGGATCTGTCGCTTCCGTCATTGCGAGCGCAGCGAAGCAATCCAGAGCCGCGGACCGCCCTGAATTTGCTTCGTCGCTGCGCTCCTCGCAATGACGGTTACGCGACCCTACCCCCTTGCCCGACAACAATGCTTCGGTTACCATCGAAGCATGAAAGCTGGACCCGACATCGCCATGGTCGCCTCGCTGGTCGGCGACCCCGCGCGCGCGAACATGTTGACCGCGCTGATGGACGGCCGTGCGCTGACCGCGAGCGAGCTCGCGCAGGAGGCCGGAATCACGCCGCAGACCGCGAGCTCGCATCTTTCCAAGCTCGAGGCCGGCGGGCTGGTCGAGCCGGAGAAGCAGGGCCGTCACCGCTACTATCGGCTCACCGATCCCGACGTCGCCGGCGTGCTCGAAGGCCTTGCCGGCCTCGCCGCGCGGGCGGGCCACATGCGCGTGCGGACGGGACCGAAGGATCCGGCGCTGCGACGCGCCCGCATCTGCTACGACCATCTCGCCGGGGACCTCGGGGTGCAGATGCTGGAGAGCATGAAGGCGCAGAAACTGGTGCGGCAGAAAAAGCAGGACATCGAGCTCACCTTGGAAGGCGAACGGTTCCTGGAAAGAAACCTGCAGATCCTGCCCGACATGCTGAGCCATCCGCGCCGCCCGGTCTGCAAGGCCTGCCTCGACTGGAGCGAGCGGCGGCATCATCTGGCGGGCACGCTGGGCGCGGCGCTGATGACCCGCTTTGCCGAATTGAAATGGGCCGCGCGCGATCCCGCGCCGGGCAGCCGCGTGGTCAATTTTTCGCGAACCGGCGAGAAGCGTTTCGCCGCGCTGTTCGGGAACGGCGAATAACACACAATCGCGTGTTCGTTGCCGCTTCCCGTCGTGGCCGGGCTTGACCCGACGATCCACGTCTTTAAGCCAGCCCGCGCAGTCAAGACGTGGATGCCCGGGACGGGCCCGGGCACGACGAACAAGTTGGTTGAGCCCCATCCATGCGATCTGTCTTCAGCGCGGCCGCCTTCGCCGGCGCCCTCCTGTCTTCCCTCGTCCCCGCGCTTGCGGCCGACGCGCCGCGCGAGCCCTATGGCATCGATCTCGAGGGCTTTGCCTACCCTTATCCCATCAGCTTCCTGCCCGTCGTCAATGACGGCGAGGAGCTGCGCATGGCGTATATGGACGTGAAGCCGTCGCAGCCGAACGGCCGCACCGTGGTGCTGCTGCATGGACGGAATTTTCCGGCGAGCTACTGGGCGCCGGTCATAAAGGTGCTGGCCGGTGCCGGCTATCGCGTCGTGGTGCCGGACCAGATCGGCTTCGGCAAATCCTCCAAGCAGCAGGGCGATCTGCATTTCGACAATCTCGCCCGCAACACCATGGCGCTGCTCGATCATCTGCAGATCGCCAAGGCCGAAATCGTCGCCCATTCCATGGGCGGCATGCTCGCCGTGCGCATCGCCCGCGCCTATCCCGACCGCGTCAATCATCTCGTGCTCACCGCGCCGATCGGGCTCGAAGACTATCGGCTCTATGTGCCGCCGGTGCCGACCGAGACGATCATCGAGAACGAGGACAAGCTCACTGCAGAGGGCTATCGCAAGCAGCTCGAGACCAATTATGCGATCCACCTGCCGCCGGAGGCCGTGACGCCGTTCATCGACGCGCGCTTCAACATCAAGGGCAGCGCCGACTATCCGCGCTGGCTGCGGTCCTTCGTCGCCTCCTACCAGATGATCTATCGCGAGCCGGTGGCGCACGAAATCCCGCTGATCACCGAGCCGACGCTGTTCATCATGGGCGCGGACGATCACAACGCGCCGGGCCGGCCGAATGCGCCGGAGGCGCTGCGATCCAGGATGGGCCACAACGCCGAGCTCGCGCAGGGCTTCGCCGCCGGGATGCAGAACGCGCGCGCCGAGGTGATTCCGAACACCGGCCATCTGGTGTTCCTGGAGGCGCCGGAAAAATACGACGCGCTGCTGCTCGACTTCCTTTCCAATTGATTTCGGCGAGCGCTGATCTCAGCCAGCGCTTATGGCGAAAATGATTCTTGCAGATGGAGAAAGGCGGGACCGGCCGGTCCCACCTTTCATCAAGCCTCACCAGTTGCGGAAGCAACGGCGGCCATAGGGGCCGCTGTGCCAGCCGGGCGGGCAGTTGTACATCGGACGGCAGCCGCCATAGGGACCGCGGTGGAAGCCCCAGCCGCAACCGTCGGCGACACGGATGACTTCGCCTGAAGCGGCCTGGGTCTGATCGAGCGGCGCAAGGGGCATGGCCTGCGAGGCGCTGATGGCAGCCAGGCTGATGCCTAAAACAAACGCCGAAGCAGCAAGCAGTTTCATCGGAGCTCTTCCTTCCAAAGTTTGCCGCGAAAACCGCGGCAGTTCGCAGTTTCAAAATCTCAAGTCCGGCAGACCCTTTCACCACCTCTGCCAATCGATCGGCGCGTCTTTCGCCGGTCGACCGCAGATAGTCTGGTCCCGCGCAGCTGAACGACGGGTGAATTGTGCTGGTCATGGGCGCCCTTACCAAAATTTCATGCGTGACATATGACCGTCGTCCAACTCTTGCTGACGTCTCTGCTCGACGTCATGGAAATACCCGTCTTGGAAAATACCCATTTGGAAAATACCCATGCCAGCGCATTCTCGCGGCTTGTCTCGCCCGAGCTATTCGTCAGCGTCACCCTCTTCGAAAAATGCAGAGGGCACGGGGAAGGCCGGGTGGCCGCTGCACCCGGGGCTCCCGCGCAAAAGGAGATTTGCGCGAGCGCGAAAACCACAGGTACAGGCGGATACACTCCGGCCTTCCCCGCGCGGTGGTTTACGGCTTATACGCGCTCTCCCCGGTGAACCAGCTGTTGCCACCGTTGCAGGCCACGATGCATCAGCATCGTCGCCAGCGTAGCGCCTAGCATGGGTGCGCCAGGACCACACGACTTCGCCGTCCGCAGGTCACGCCGCTCGTCAGTCAGCGCATCCGCGTCCACCGCATCACCGGCCCAACGTATGTGACGTTCGCGATACGTCCCCTCTTTCGGACCGGGATGGCGGAATAATCGTCGATTTCCGGAAATGAGAAAGCGCTAAATTTTTGCGCCGTGGACTGGACAACCCAAATCAGCTTGAACGGACAGGCGAAATTCGATTTTTCGCGCACGCGATTTGACGCGCACCGGCGCCCGTCGGGCAAATCACGTCGAAACAAAATCGAGCAAAGTAGACCCGACGGGCGAATCCGCGCCGACAATTCGGCGCTTGCCGGAGCCGCGATCAGATGCCATGCTTGGAACGATTGATCGTTTCATGCCGCATGATGCGGATCTTTTTCAATTCGTGCGCGTTTCGCACCGCCGCTTGTTGAGCGTTTCCGCCGTTTTTTCTCGCGCTGATTTCTCTAAAGGAATTTGCGATGCCGAACTCGTTTGGGAAGCATGCGATCGTCATCGGGGCCGGCATGGGCGGCCTCGCCGCAGCGAAGGCACTTTCGCCCTATTTTGACAAGGTCACCGCGCTGGAGCGCGATGCGCTGCCGGCGACCGCCGAGCCGCGCATGGGCACGCCGCATTGTCACCAGCTGCATGTGCTGCTGCGCGGCGGTCTCGAAGCGCTGAGCGAGTTCTTTCCCTCGTTCGAAACCGAGCTGGAGACGGCCGGCGCCATCAGGGTCCGCGTCGGCTCCGAAACCCTGGTCGAGGCGCCAGGTTTCGATCCGTTTCCGCAGCGCGATCTCGGGATCGACTCGCTGTCCATGACACGTCCCCTGATCGAATGGGTTCTGCGGCGCTGTGTCGAGCGGGAGCCCAACATCGCGTTACAGAGCGGCTGTCGCGTCACCCAATTGCTGGCTTCGTCTGACGGCAGCGCCGTAACAGGAGTTCGCTACGATCATGCAGACGGCGACAGCGCCGAGCTCAAGGCCGATCTCGTGGTCGACGCCTCCTCGCGCGGCACGCTCACGATGGAGCTGCTCGATCGATTGGAGCTGCCGCGCCCCGAGCAGACCGAGATCGGCGTCGATCTCGCCTATGCCACCGCGACATTCAGGATTCCGCGCAACGCGCCTCGCGCCTGGCGCGCCGTGTTCCACCGGCCGAGCGCAGCGACCGGCCGCGGTGGTTTCATCTTTCCGGTCCAGGATCGTTGCTGGCATGTCGGCCTCAACGGCGTTCATGGCGAGGCCCCGTCCGACCAGCTCGACGCGTTCATCGCCTTTGCCGGCGGCCTGCGGACGCCGACCATCCACGACGCGATCAAGGACGCCGAGATCGTCGGCACGATCCATCGCTTCAATCTGCCGGCGAGCGTGCGACGGAGGTTCGAGGCGCTGCAACGCTTTCCACAACGGCTCCTGGTCATTGGCGATGCGATCTGCCGTTTCAATCCGGCCTACGGGCAGGGCATGACGGTGGCTGCGCAGGAAGCGCGCGTGCTCAAGCGCCTGCTCGCAGACCGCGCGAAGGACGACGAAGGGCTCGACGGCCTCGCGCCCGCTTATTTCGAAGCAATCCAGGACGTGCTCGCCGCGCCCTGGTCGGTCGCCGAGAATGATTTCATCTACGGCCAGACCCGCGGCCCCTGCCCGCGCGATTTCCAGCAGCGCATGCAGTTTTCCGCCGCGCTGCAGAAGGTCGCGGCAAAAGACGCGGCCGTGCACCGCACGCTGGCCGAGGTGAACCATCTGCTCAAGCCGCAGAGCGCGCTGCGCGATCCCAAGATCGTGCGCAAGGTCCAGGCGATGATGTCGGCGGTGTGAGGCAGGGCAGCAGCGCTAGCCTGACGATCGACGCGAACCACGAGCGCGCCACCCTATCACGCCGCCACTGCGCCGACGGGCGGCGTATCAGAGCCGGCCGCTACTGCTTCTTGGCATCGACGTTGATGCCGAGCAGCTTCCAAAGCTTGCCGTTCTGGACAAAGCGCAGCCGGTACTTCACCTGCATGTCGTCGGTCTTGATGATGCCGGCCAAGACCAGCGCACCTTCCTGGTCGATCACGGGCTTGTCCGAGACGTCGCGGTGCGCGTCGACGGCGCTTTCGAAGAACAGCTCGTTGGTCCGGAACGGCTCGAACGCGGACGAGAGCTTTTCTGCCGTGATCTGGGTCTGAAACTGCCGCGACGACTTCGCCAGCAGGACGGCATAGTTGCCGGTCATGTTGGCGTCGTTGAACGTCATCAGCGTGGTCCGGACCAGCACATCCTGCTCGTCATCGGACGGAATCTGGATGGCGCGGGCCGGTTGAAGCGACACCGCAGCCAGGATCAGCAATGCAACGAATACGCCTACCCTACCAAACGATCTTCCAATACCGGGGAAGACCGGCGTCCGGTCAGCAATTATCCATGTCATGGCCTGCCCCAGCCCAATCAGGATGAATTGAAGCAAGCTGATTCGCTGGCGGCGGGGAAGCGCAAAATTGCGGCGAGTTGGGGACGGCAGCTACCGTCATGCCTTGTGGGCGGATTCGCTGACACCAACGCTTGGAGCGACCGCGTGAGGCGGCATGTCAAACCAGCTTCATCGGCGCATCAGCCACCAGGCGGAGGTCGATCTGGCCGATCAACGCCGAGCGGCGCGCCTCCGCGGCACCGATGGCGCTTTCGGTCTGGCGCAAGGTACTGACGTTGGAACCGAGCGAGACGATTCCGCCGAGCACCAGGGCGATCGATCCGAGCGCCGCGGCCTGCCCTGTCCCCAACAGCCAAGCATCGCGAGCAGCAGCAGCACAGGCCCGGCACCGATGGCGATCTTGGACGCCAGAATGATCTTCCGGCAGCGCTCGGCAATCCCGGCCAGCTCCTCGATCCGCGCCTCGATCGCGGAAATTTCGTCGGTCGGATCGTCGTCGGTCATGGGACTCGCGGGCTCAAAAGGCGGATGACGCTGACGCTAATCCTACTGCGTCATAAGCACACTCCACCCTCATCCTGAGGAGCGCGCATCGCGCGCGTCTCGAAGGATGGCCCCGGGCGAGAGCCGGGCCTTCATGGTTCGAGACGCGCTTCGCGCTGCTCATCATGAGGGTCTTCTGACGCAGTCAGCGCTAATCCGCCCTACTTCATATCACAACGGCAGATTGTCGTGCTTCTTCACGGGCATCTCGACATGCTTGTCGCGCAGCATAGCGAGCGCCCGCGCGATGCGACGCCGTGTCGAATGCGGCATGATGACGTCGTCGATGTAGCCGCGCTCCGCTGCAATGAAGGGCGACAGGAAGCGGTCCTCGTATTCCTTGGTGCGCGCGGCGATCTTGTCGGGGTCGGCCATGTCGGCGCGGAAGATGATCTCGACGGCGCCCTTGGCGCCCATCACCGCGATCTGCGCGCTCGGCCAGGCGTAGTTCATGTCGGCGCCGATTTCCTTGGACGCCATGACGTCGAAGGCGCCGCCATAGGCCTTGCGGGTGATCACGGTCACCAGCGGCACCGTGCATTGCGAATAGGCGAACAGTAGTTTGGCGCCGTGCTTGATCAGCCCGCCATACTCCTGCGCGGTGCCCGGCAGGAAGCCCGGCACGTCGACGAAGGTGACGATCGGGATGTTGAAGGCATCGCAGAAGCGGACAAAACGCGCGGCTTTGCGCGACGCATCGCTGTCGAGCACGCCTGCCAGCACCATCGGCTGGTTGGCGACGAAGCCGACCGTGCGGCCGGCGATGCGGCCGAAGCCGGTGACGATGTTCTTGGCAAAGGCTTCCGAGATCTCGAAGAAATCGCCCTCGTCCACGACCTTGAGGATCAACTCCTTCATGTCATAGGGCTTGTTGGGATTGTCGGGGATCAGGGTGTCGAGCGACATGTCGACCCGCTCGATGTCGTCGAAGCTCGGCCATTCCGGCACGCCGTCGGTGTTGTTGGCGGGGAGGAAATCGATCAGGCGGCGCATCTGCAACAGCGCGTCGACGTCGTTCTCGAAGGCGCCGTCGGCGATGGAGGAGCGCGTCGCATGCACCGAGGCGCCGCCGAGCTCCTCGGCCGTGACCACCTCGTTGGTGACGGTCTTGACCACGTCGGGACCGGTGACGAACATGTAGCTCGTGTTCTTCACCATGAAGATGAAGTCGGTCATGGCCGGCGAATAGACGTCGCCGCCGGCGCAGGGACCCATGATGACGGAGATCTGCGGGATCACGCCCGAGGCGATCACGTTGCGGCGGAACACATAGGAATAGCCGGCGAGCGCGGCCACGCCCTCCTGGATGCGCGCGCCGCCTGCGTCATAAAGCCCGATGATCGGGGCGCGGGCCTTCATTGCCATGTCCTGAAGTTTTGTGATCTTCAGGGCATGGGTCTCCGACAGCGAGCCGCCGAACACGGTGAAATCCTTGGCGAACACGAAGGTCTTGCGGCCGTTGACGGTGCCCCAGCCGGTGACGACGCCGTCGCCGGGCACCTTGGTCTTTTCCATGCCGAATTCGGTCGAGCGGTGTTCGACGAACATGTCGAACTCCTCGAAACTGCCCTTGTCGAGCAAGAGCTCGATGCGCTCGCGCGCGGTCAATTTGCCGCGGGCGTGCTGCGCCTCGATGCGCTTCTCGCCACCGCCGAGCTTGGCGCCGGCGCGGCGTTCTTCAAGGGTATCAAGAATATGCTTCATTGGCCGTTTGCCCGTCCGAAAAAAGGGTCCCGTTCGTTCGCGGGTTCTAACACGGTCGTTTCCCAAACCAAAAGCCGCATTCCACCGTTCAAAAGCCCCCGAACGGCGGTACAAGGGCGGCTCGATCGAGACAAGTTCGGAGCGATAATGATGAGCGACACAACCGTCCAGTCCCCGCCCACCGGCGCCGTCACCGGCGGGGTCAAAATCCTGCTCCGGCTGGAGGGGCTCACCCTGTTTGCGGGCATGGTGCTGCTGTACTGGATCTGGGGCGGCTCGTGGTGGGTGTTCGTGATCCTGTTTCTCGCGCCCGATCTGAGCTTCATCGCCTATCTCGCCGACCCCAGGACCGGCGCCATCGTCTACAACGCCGCCCACAGCTACATGGCCCCGGTGGCGCTGCTCACGACCGGCTTTGCCACCGGCGAGCCGCTGACGCTTTCGCTCGCCATGATCTGGCTCGCCCATATCGGCATCGACCGCGCGCTGGGCTATGGCCTGAAATACCAGGCCGGGTTCGGCTTCACTCATCTGGGACGGATCGGACGCGGTTGAGGGGCGTAAACTTTTCGAACCGTCACCCTGAGGTGCCGGAGCGCAGCGGAGGCCTCGAAGGGCGACGGCCCGACTGCAGCAGCGGGGCCGTTCATCCTTCGAGGCTCGCTACGCTCGCACCTCAGGATGACGGTTCTGGATCAGACTACAGCGCCCCAATATCGCGCAAGCAGGCTTGCGCGATCGTCATGCGGTCGGCGACGTGGCGCGGCTCGGGACAATCCATGTTGAGCGCGAACACGGTGCGGGCCGATCCCTTCTCGACCCAGCCGACCAGCCAGCCGAGCGAGCCGTGCTCGCGGTCGGTCAGCCCGGTCTTGGCGCGGATGATGGCGTCGCCGACCTGCGTGACCGGGAGAATGTCGCGCGTCAGCTCCTGGCTGCGCTTGGAAACCGGCAGCACGCCGCGGCGCAGGCGGTCGACGAAATCGACCTGCTGCACCGGATCGATGCGCAGCGCGCCGCTGACCCAGAACGTGTCGATGCCGCCGCCGATATTGCGATTGCCATATTCGAACAGGTCGACATATTTCTGCATCCGCTCTTGGCCGATGCGGCGGGCGATCTCCTGATAGACCGGAAAGGCCGAGACCGCGATTGCCGAGCGCAGCGTATGGTCCCTGTTCCAGGCCTCGTTGGCGCGCTTGACGCCGTCCCATTTGAAGACGTCCTTGTCGGGGTCCTGCACCACGCCGGTCTCGAGCGCGATCAGCGAGTTCGGGATCTTGAAGGTCGAGGCCGGCAGCCGGCCCTCGCCCGAGCGCTCGGTGTCGCTGGCGATCATCAGATAGTCGTCGACCTTGTAGGCGACGAAGGTGCCGAGCGTTCCCTCGTCCTTGAAGCGCGCGGCGAGTTCCTCGCGGATCTCGCTGTTCATCGGCGCAATGTCGGCAAAGCTCTTCGCGGGCAGCAGGCTTGCCGCCGCCAACAGACCGAGGGCACGACGACGATGGATCACGTGGCAACTCCGAGAGGCTTGGGATGGGCCGGACGATGTCGGCGCGATCATGGTGAAAGCGTGGCGGGATCAAACTCACGATCAGTGCGGTGCGCGCGTCAGCTTGAGCACGAACACCAGGACCTCGGCGACCGCCTTGTAGAGCTCGACCGGGATCTCCTCGCCAAGCTCGACATTGGAGAGCGCGCCCGCCAGCACCTCGTTCTCCTCGATCGGAATGTCGTTGGCTTTCGCGACCTCGATGATCTTCCGGCCGACCGCACCCTTGCCCTTGGCGGTGACGCGCGGCGCGCCCTTGCGGTCGTATTGCAGCGCGACCGCGAGCTTGGTCTCTGTCTTGGTCTCTTCCTTGGCCGCTTTGCCGGCCGGCTTGACCGCGGCGCTCACAGGGCGCGATCCAGGAAATAGCCGGCTTTGGCCGGCGCGGGCTGCGGCGGGGTGCCCTCGCGGATCACGATGTCGCCGGGGACGAGCTCGGCGCGGCTCAGCGCCTGGCTGAGCTCGAAGGCGCCGGCGCGCAGGCGTGCCGCGGTCTGCGGCCGCTCCGCCCACATCCTGACCGAGGTGCGCTCGCCGCTGAAGGTGACCAGCGCATGCACCGGCCCCGCCGGCTCCAGATCGAGCGTGAAGCGCGCGCGCCAGAGGCGCCTTGCGGCCTCGACCTCGTTGTTGTTCGAGCCGTCCCGCGAGATCTCGAACTGCGCCATCGCGGTGCCCTGCTGGGTCGCGAACGGAATCTCGAAATTCCAGCGCGGCACGCTCGGATCAAGCCGGTTGCCCTGCGCGTCGGTGGCCTGATGGGCGCTCTGGGGAAGCGAGGCCACCTGCAGCAGCGTCTGCCGCGCCAGCGCAGCGTCAGTGTCCTCGAGCAGGCGATGGGCGACGGTTGCGAGCGGCGCGCCGGGCGGGATGGTCGCACCCGCCACCGGCTGCGCCGCCGGCCACGCGCCGCGGATCGGCGGCGGCGGGGTGAGCGTGCGCAGCGTCACGTCCTCGCTTCGCCCGTCCGGCAGCACGATCGTGGTCTGCGCATTGCCCGCGCGCGGGGGTTCCTGCAGCGCCTCCTGCAGCAGGTTCAGCACGGTCGCAGACGTCGCCGAGCCCGGCTCCAGGCCGAGCAGCGCCTCCGACAGCAGGCCTTGCGGCGTGCCCCCCGTCGCGCCCTGGGACAATGCGGATTGCGGCTGCAATCGCGCCCCCTGCGGCGCGCCGTCGGCCTCGGGCATCAGCCACGGCGCCAATGGTGGCGATGCCGCATTGCCGGCCGTGTATCTTGTCGCGCCGGCTTGCGTGCTTGCTGGCGCGGACGCTGGCGCAGCCGGCGTCTCGGCCGGACCCGTCGTCTCCACCACCGAGGCCAGCGCCTGGCGCAGCACGATCAGCGCCGCCTTGAGATCGGGAACGCCGCCGGCCCCGGCCGGATTCGCGGCGAGCGAGGCCTCGAGAAACAGGCCGGATTGCTGGAAGGCGCCCTGGATGTCGCTGCCGGTCAGGCCGGGCTCGAGGCTCGCCTGCTGCGCCAGCACCTGCGTCACCGCCTCCTGCAGCGCCGGCGGCAGGCTGCCCGAGGCGGTCGCCGCGGTGAGGTTGGCAAACAGCGGGCCGAGGCTCTGCTGCCGCGTCGCAGCCGTCTCGGAGGCCATCTCCACCGCCATCCGCTGCAGCGGCGTCAGCGGATCCTCGAAGGTCGTTGCGGCCGGCAGGACAAGGCCGGAGGCGTTGACCTGCGCAGTCGGCGAGAGGCTGACATAGTCCGCGGCGCTGCCGGGAGCGCCCGTGCCCGCGGCGCCGTTTGCGCCCTGCCCGACAATGGTCAGCCTGACGCTGCCGTCCTGGTTCTGCGACACCGCAAGCTGCAGCGACTGGCCGGCCGTCAGCGGCACTTCGGTCATGACGTCCATCGCCAGATTGGCGATGGCGATCTGGACCAGGTTTTCGGCGGCCTGCAGCACCGCGGCATCGACCACCGTGCCCGGCAAGAACACCGCGCCGCCGGTCGCGGCGGTCGCGCTCTGGGCGGCAATCACGGGAAGCGTCGGGCTGACGGATAACGCCATCGTACTGTACTGGTACTCGGAACTCTACGGACCGCGACCTTAAGCGAGCCGCGTAAACCCCGGCTTAACCGCGCTCGTTAAGCTTACCGATCACCTCCAAAATCCGCGCCGCCGCGCGAAAATCGACCGACCGCGCCGCCCGCCGCCCGGCCGCCTCCTCGTCCACGCCCCATTGCTCGGCGTTCCAGTCCTCATCGACATGGGCGGCGGCCCAGACGGCCTCCGCATCGAGCACCCCGCGCGACAACGCCAGCGCCAGCAGCGCCGAGCCGGTCAGCGTCGTCACCACATGGGTGGCCGCGAGCGACCAGGGATCGCCGGGCAAGGCCGCGCGCGCGGCCGCAACCGCCTCGTCCGGCTGGCGCACATGCACGATGCCTTCGGCCAGGATGAAGTGCGCGCCGAGCTCGTCCGCCGCCCAGAACAGCACGGGATCCCAATGCCTGGCCTCGCGCGCCACGAGGGCTTCGGGGTGCCCGGCGCGATAGAACAACAGGTCCGAACCGAAATATTTGGCGATGTCGTCCGCGACCGCATCGACCCGGTCGATCACCGCCTCGACCACGCTGTTGGCAAACCGCGTCATCGGCATGGTCAGGGGATCGATCGTCTCCGCCTGCGCCTCCCATTCGGCTGCCACGGCCTCCGCAATCTCGCGGGAGGGGATGGCGACGACGCGGCCCGAGGGCGTGCGGATCGGCCGGCCATCGAGCGTGACCGTAAAGCCGCCTGCTTCCGCCTCGCCCACACCGGCCTTTGCATAGAAGCGCTTGCGCTGGGGCGCGCGTGCGGCCCGCCGCGCCGCCTCCTGCGGGTCCAGCGGCGACTGGCCGGCCACCTCGTCAAACAGCTCGCGCATCGGCCTTCAGGTCCTTCTGCAGCTTCCTTTGGTCGCGGAAACTCCCGCGCGGATTATGATAAATAGGGCGGCGAATAAAGAGGGACCAGCATGCCGAGGCGCCTCCTGGCCAGCCTGATCGTGCTCGCGCCTCTGGCGGCACCGCCCGCCGAGGCCGGGTTCCGCTCGCCGGTATCGCTGGTCCGCAATGTCTATGCCCATTACGGCCAGGGCGCGCCGGAGCTCTCCCGCGGCCTGCCGCGCGACGAGGACACCGCCAGGAATTTCTTCGATCCAAGCCTGCGCCTCGCCTGGATGCAGGTCAGGAACGAGCCCTATGATTTCCTGGTGCAGAGCCCGACCTGGAAGCTCTCGGCGCTGTCGATCTCGATCCTGCGCAAGCAATACGACAAGACCTACGTCGCGGTCGCCTTCCAGAACCAGGGCCGGCCGGTCACGCTCAACTTCATCCTGGTCAACGGCCCCGAGGGCTGGCTGATCAGCGACGTCGAGAGCCCGCATGACTCGCTGCGGATGTTTCTTGATCAGTTCCGGAATTGATCGCATGGGAATTGATTGCACGCGTGTCGATCGCATGGGTCCGCGGTCTCGCGGCGCGTTTTCGCCCGAGTTCTGCACGTCGATCGCCCTGTTCGAAGAGATAAGGGCGCAGGAAAGGCCGGGTGGCCGCTGCACCCGGGGCTCCCGCGCAAAAGACTGCGCGAAGAGCGCGAAAACCTAGAGCGGTTCACAACTTAATTGAATCGGGAGGGATTCCCGATTTCGGGCGAATATGATTCAAGATGCTGGCTGGGCTGGAGGCCAGCATCGATGGTCCGACCAATTTCCAATGATCTGCGTAAGCGTGCGGTTGCCGC
>DATGMN010000046.1:0-75217 GCA_035293585.1 Bradyrhizobium sp.
AGCGGCAACCGCACGCTTACGCAGATCATTGGAAATTGGTCGGACCATCGATGCTGGCCTCCAGCCCAGCCAGCATCTTGAATCATATTCGCCCGAAATCGGGAATCCCTCCCGATTCAATTAAGTTGTGAACCGCTCTAAGGGGGGCTTGAGGTCCCTTGTTGCTGACGACGAGGGACGAACCCGTCGGGGCTCACGCTGTGAAGACAGGTAGCCGGTCATTTGGCGATCGCTTCCAGGCTATACGAACTCCACTCAGTCTCCAGGCGAACCTGCCCGTAAAGCGTGTTTCCGAAATAGGCCGCCGACAAGAACCAGTTGTCCAGATTTGGGTCGATGCCCACGCCGCTAGTCGTGATCAGGCTCTGGACGGCCGGCAGGATGTCGAGCTTGAGCTTGCGGCTATCGCCAACTGCCCAGAGCCCTGCAGCGATGTCGGTAACCTGGTTGAAGCCGAAGCGGCCGTTGGGCCTGCCCTTCGCCCACCAGAACGATTTTGGATTGACGTTAAATCCGTAGAGCGCCATCTGGTAGAAGAATACCTGCTTCGATTGTTTGTTGGTGAAGACGATGCAGACGATCGACAGCGATTTTGAAAATGCGCACCTTGAGCTGCCGACCAGACTAGCCTGGTTCAGCTTCAGGCTGATCTCCTGGGTGAGCGAGCCGAGCTTTGAGAGTGGAACGGAGCGCATGCCGCCGCGTTCCGCGCTCGGCACGTTCGGATTGTTGGCCTTGGTGTTGCTTCCGATGAAGCCGTCGAACTCGAGCGGCGTGCCGTTCTCCTCGCAGCGGAGCCGCTCCCCGTTCTGCAAGATCTTGAAATGCGGCTCGGCGCCGGGCTCGATTTCGACGGTCAGGCCTTCGTTCGCGGCCCGCCCGTCCTTGAAATCGGCGACGTCACCGCCGGGGTTGTTCCACTGCGCGACGTGCCAGGCGGCCAGATCCCGCGAGGCCCCATACAACTCGCCGCGTTGCGCCAATGGGTGAATGGAAAGCTTCCCTCCCGGAGGATCGAACACCGGATCGCACCTTACGGCGGTCCCGATGATCAAGATGCCGAGCCCAGCCAGCGCGAGACTGATCAGGGACTTGCGGATCATGAGTTAACGGCCACGCCGAGGAATTTGCGCCTCCAGGCGTTGTTAAGCGCGTCCGACTGCCTTTCGGTAACCGTTCGCTCCAAACAGTCGGGCAAGGTCTCGATCTCCAGCCAATCGCACATCATCCCCATCACGTTAGCCGTGTGCGATGTCAATTGCTCGTAATTGACCTGAAAATGCTCGAGCCCATTGATCGCGAAGAAGAGGCGAAACAACTGCTGCTCGTAGGCGATGTGACGTATGATCATCTCCAGTCGATTGCGGTCGAAGTCAGCTTCGGACACCGAACCCGTCGGCTGCATGTAAGAAGTCCACTTGCCCGTCCGCGAAGCGATCTCCAGCGAAATCGCCTGCCCCAGCAGATCGGTCCGTTCGGACATAACAAACCTGGAATACGGTAGCAGCTCATCCAAGAGGCCTGCTTGTTGAAGCAACACGATTTGCGTGATCGCAACCTTGCAGGAAAAGTTACCTTTCACATTTTGCTTGTCGATCAAGCCAATGAAATAGTCATAAACGCTGCTCAGACCGTTCTTCCCGATGTGCGTCAGAGCTGTATTAAAGTTCAAAAACTCGCCGCCGACATTGATCTGCCCCGTCGAGCCGAGCAGTTCGGCAAGATAGTTTGATCCTGATCTATTTGTAAAGCACAGGAATACGATCTTCTCGCACCGAGCAGGTCGGACGGTCTTTTTTGGCGGAACGAGGTATGGGCGCAGTTGATCGACGTGCACATTCTTCAAATCGTAAACCTCTTTTGGAATGCGCATAGTCCCCTCAATTACCCCGTCTCTTGACCCCAGCACGGCTTCCCGCGAAACACGCCCTCCGAGCGACGATCCGCCGGAAGAAGTGCTAAGCCGCATGGCCATATCCGGTCACAATAGAGCCAGAACATTACTGTTTTTACTTTCCCGCGCCAATCGTGCATTTTAGCGTAGACCATTTGCGCAAAAGTTTAGAAGGAAGGCAATGGTAAGGATAGACAGCGACCTGCGGTCGAAATTGCAGGCGGCCCGGGTCTCAACTCTGCATAGCGGCGTTTTTGATCTTCCGGCAGATACCATTCTCGAACCCCCCTGCAGCATCAAGTGGATGCGGGCAGAGCATAGCTTGCGCCTCGGCGCCTTCTCCTACGCCGTCAGCGGCTATTATTTTGGCGCCTCCATTGCGCGCTACGTGTCAATCGGCGAGCAGGTCCAGGTGGGGCGCGGCAGTCATCCGGTGCGATGGGCCAGCACGTCGCCGGTGTTCTATCAAAACTACGAGGCCCTCCTGAATTTTTCGGTACCTGAGGCGGTAAACTACAAAATGGACGCCCCCTACGTCGCAGCAAAGACAACAACCATCGGTAATGACGTCTATATCGGCCATGGTGCCTTTCTCGTGCAAGGTGTGACGATCGGCGATGGTGCCGTAGTCGGCGCCGGCGCCGTGGTCACCAAGGACGTCCCTCCGTTTGCCATCGTCGCTGGCAATCCAGCGCGCGTGAAAAGCATGCGGTTTGACAATGCAATCATCGAACGAATGGAGCATATCAGATGGTGGGATTACGCATTCTGGGATTTGCCCGGCGCGCCGGTAGCCGACCCGAAAGCTTTTCTCGATTTTGTCGAGACCCGGATAGCCGACGGAATTAAACCCTACGCGCCAGCCAAGATCTCCCTGCGATCGTTGACGGAGGACAATCTATAAGTCGCTGTCGATGACGGTGAGCAATGCCGTGTCGTCCCTACCCTTCGCCTGCGTCGGATAGCCATAGTATTGCGCGGCATCTTCCGTCACGCGCCGCATGATCGGACCGCCTTTCCCCTTTTCGGTCCGCAACTCCAGCAGGCTGTCGTTGATGAAACTGAAATTGTAGCGCTCATCAAAATCGATGAGTGCGCCCCACCCCGCTTCGCTGATGCGCTCTGCGGGGGCTCCTATGTCGAATGCCACGGGGAAAATCCGGTGATTGAACGCATCCGATAGCGTGTAGAGATAAGTTTCCGGCCAGATCGACGGGAAGAATGCAATATCGGGTGCATAGTCTTCGACCTGGGTTTGAAGCGCCTGCTGGCAGTAATAGGGGCCTGTAATGGAGACGCCAAGCTTTCGCAGACGATCGTCGATATCGGTATAACCCATCACCCGAAAGTCCAACTCCAGTTTTCGCCTCGTGGCATCCGAGGCACATCCAAACAGGACCAACGAACCCTTGTGCGGGCCGATCGCGCCGATGACGGCTACCCGGAGTGTCCCCGTCGACCGCAATGAACTGCTCAATCGCCGTCGCCGCTTGCCAGCCTTCAATGCAGGCTCCAGATGGGGCTTTGTTTCTATCACGGACGTCCTCAGATGAGGCTGAAGTCTTCCGCGCGTGTCTTCGGAGGGAACGAACGTACGCTCCGCACAGGCCAATAGTTCCAAGTAATCAGCCCTATAAGTCGCAATGCTCGAAAACTCCTGAGCCAGGCTCGATGAAAAACTGATCTTGGCGCAAGCGTTGCACTCCGCAGGATCCGGAAGACCGCAATAGTCATCGGAGTCGTTAATCAGCTGGTTTCTGGGACAAATCGGAGAATAGTCGTGGATGGTGCTAACGACCCTCACTCCCCAGCGGCTAAGCGTCCGAAGCACGGACGAAAGCTTCCTAACGTTGAATCCGATCGCACTGTGCAAATGGACGACACAATCTCGCTCGTTTTTGAGCAAGACTTCTAGCGATTTGAGAAGCTCGCTCTCGTTGAGTGCTCCGAGGTTGGGAAGATAAAGTGGATTCTTTTGCAGATTCAGCGCGTACTCGCCCTGCTTGACCCGACTGGGCCTGAGAATAAGCACGCCGAAATCGTCGTCGAGCATCTGACATAGCCGTTTGATATGCGTGTCAATGCCACCTCCCTGATTGTGAGAGATCAGCAGGACCACCTTGTCCCGATTTAGGGCAAACGAGAGCCTCGCCAGGTCTAGCCTTTGCCGGACCGCCCTTAGCGGGTCCCGACTCACGAACCGCTTGACCGATGCTTCGTACCGAGGATGTTTCTTCAGGAGAGAAATGTAGCTCGACTTCTGTTGTGCGGCGGCGTCGAGGGCGAATGAGACTTCGCCAGTATGCCGCACAAATACATCGGTCGCCGCGATGTTTTTCCATCCCATCTGAGCCGCACGAACGCAGAAATCGTTCTCTTCCCCGTAGCCTCTGGCGAACGTCTCGGCATCCAGCTCTCCAACCTCGCGATAGCAATCTCGGTGGATAAGCATACAAAATCCGACACCAGTCGGGACTTCCACACTAGAGCCTTTGCCCGCAACAGAGGCGGCCAAGTCCAGATCACGCAGCGAAAGTTCGAGAGAATAATTGTTGCTTGTGTTCGGATCCGGATAACTGAAAATCGTCGCGTTGTTCGACAGGGGCGTGACGGTGCCCACGCGGTTCTCAGCATGCGCGCAGATGCGATCGAGCCATCCGTCGTAGACGATCGTATCTGAATTGAGCAGAAGTTTGTGCGAATACGAATCGACGGCCATTCCCTTGTTCGCCGAGATTACAAAGCCCATGTTTTCGATATTTTCGATGTAAAGAAAGAGCTTTCGGCGCGCCAAGGCGTTGAGCAGCCTAGTCACTTCCGGCTCGGGGCTCTTGTCGTTCACCACGATCAGGCGAAACGATGTTTGCACCCTTGCCGCGAGCACTGAGTAAATGCATGCCGCTGTATCGCGCAGTCCACGATAAACGGGGATGACCACATCGAGGCCGCAGGCTCCGCTCCGCGGCGAGAGCGACTTCCATTGCGCAGCCCGGATCGTGGGAATCGGCTCCATGGGACCGATGGCTTCCGGCCGCGTCCGGAGCCCCTTCGCGCGCCCCTCCAAGAGGTAGTGAACGAACGGATTGCCCGAAATCTTTCCCGTCGGAGCTGCAGCGATCATATAAAAGCGCATCGAAAAGAAAGGGCTCGGATCGCGGCCCTCGCGCCACCCATAGCCACAGAAGTGGGCGAGTGGATCGAGTAACGCCTCCGCAACGTCCGGATTCGAGCGAAGATAGTAAGCCCGATCGAAAAGGCCGCTATCGGCGATGATGTTGTAGTCGCTTTGGACGTTTTGCTCGGCCAAACTCATAGGACGTACAGTCAACTCGAGAACTAGAGGAATCGATGATTTCAGCAGCGCAGTTCAGTCCTCAGCAGGCAGTCGTCCCTCGCGTTCTCCATAGCGATCGAAATGCTCTTGACAGGACCCCAACTCTCCAAACTCAACACTTTCGCTGACATCGGGATATACGCGCCCATACCACTCTTCATCGACAAAAACGCGAGCGGGCTTTCTACCTTCGAAATAGCCGCTTTCGATGAAATGATGCTTTGCCGACCGAAAAACGCCCTTGGCGACGGCCTCTCTCACGTCTGGATGCTGCCTGAGATACCAGTCTTCGTCGACTTGTACGGCGCGGAGCAGCATTTTGACAGCGTTCTCAAGCCGATCTGGGCTAAGCACGACCGACTGATGATCACCGCCACCATAGCCCAACAACTCGCGCAACCGCGCATAGGAAATAAGGTAAGCATATCGCTTGTCGTTCGATGCCGGGATATCGTTCCGCGCTTCCTCATGATCGACTTGCGACCTCACCTTCTCGGTCCGTGAAAGCGCAGCCTCTCCCGAGGCGAGCGGCGGCAGGGCTGCGGCACCCGATGCTCTCTCGTCCCGGTCGAGCGCCTGGTAGACCGACACGCCGCCACCGGATGTCGCGGGCGCGATCGGCTGCGCGGTCTTTTTGAGATACATCGTCTGCGAACTCCAACGAGGAGGCAGCTATTGTCCAGGACCTCCCCCAGAACAAGCGCCGTCGGGCACGTTAGCCCAGTTTCCCGCAATTAACATGAAGGCGAAAGCGCATTATGCGCGAATCAAGAATGTTTCATTTTCGCGCGGTGTCATCGAGCTGTCAAAACACCAGGATAGGCTTCACGCTTAGAGTTGTATGTCCATCGCATGCAAATCGAGCTGCGGAATGGTGTTGCCGGTCACGTCGTTGGTAGTCATCGTATCGACGACGCACGACGTCTGAAATACGCCTCATCGGAAAGAGAACTGTAAGGGCTCGTCAGCCGGACACCAGGACTGACAGGTTCTTCAGGCGTTGAGTAGCTGCTTCATTTCCCTGGCTTGCAGCTTTTTCATACCACTCATTTGCAGTAGCAGGATCTTTGACCGTGCCACTGCCGAAATATAGCGCATCGCCCAAAGCGAGTTGGGCATCCACCAAGCCGTTTTCCGCTGCTCTCGCAAACCATTCAGCCGCCCTTTCAGGGTCTCGCACACAGCCCAGTCCTTTGGAAAGCATGACGCCGAGGTTATATTGCGCGAGCGTGTGCCTCTCGTAGGCTGCGGCCTCATACCAGGCGACACCTTGCTCGAGATTTCTCTCCACACCATTGCCGGTGCAATACATGACAGCCAGCTGGAATTGCGCCATCGGTTGCCCTGCCTGAGCCGCCCTCTCGAACCAGCCTGCAGCGAGTTTCGCGTCGTGAATGGCGTTCCGTGTATCCAGATAAAGCCCGCCCAGCGCGAGTGCCGCATCAGGAAGACCAGCGCTGGCCGCGCGTGAGTAGTAGCGGACGGCTTCGTCCAAGGCGACAGGGCCACCAAAACGCCCCGCATGCAGATTGCCCAGCTGCAGGTTGGCGGACGGATGATCGGTTTCCGCTGCCTGATCGAGCAGGCACTTCGCTTTGGCGAGCGTCGCGGCTCTCTTGTCGGCCTGCAACAGGAACAGCGCGTAAGCCACTTTGGCCTCGGGATCGCCGCCGCTCGCCGCCTTCACAAGCCACTGTTCGGCGCGCGCATGATCGCGGTCGACACCGCTGCCTGTCGAATAGAGCCGCCCCAGCTGCACCTGAGCCGCGGCAATTCCTGCCTCGGCCGCAAACTCGAACCATTTGATCGCGGCCGCGACGTCCTGCCCGAGTCCGGTGCCGTTGAGATAGGACACCGCGAGGTAGTAGGCGGAGGTCGGATGCTTGTTCTCGGCCGCCTTCAAGAACCATTTAGCGGCTTCGCGAACGCTCTGCGTCCCACCCGAGCCGGTCGCGTAAAAGCGCCCGGTGAAGAACTGGGCCTGCACATCGCCGCGCTCGGCCGCCTGCTGATACCAGTGGGCCGCTTCTCGCAAGTCGGGCTCGCTATCGACCCCCTTGGAATAGAACTCGCCAAGCGCCTGAATCGCCGGCAGGTGTCCCTTGCGCGCGGCTTTGCGCAAGGCGGTCTCCGCCTTGTCCACCGTGCGTGCGACGCCGTCGCCGCGGAGATACAGCAGCCCGATGTTGTACAGCGCGAGCACATCATCGTGCCGGGCCGCCTCGGCAAACAGCCGTGCCGCCTCCGCGCGATCCTGCGCTACGCCGTCGCCGTTGAGATGCAGGAAGGCAAGCGCGACCTGGGCCCTGACATGGCCTTTGTCCGCGGCCTTGCGATACCAGGTTGCAGCCGCCCCAGCATCCTGAGGCGCGCCTAGCGCCTGGTAGAATATATCGCCGAGGCCGAATTCCCCCGATGCGATTCCCTGTTCGGCTGCCTTCTCGTACCACTTGCATGCAGCCTCCAGATCCTGATCGCAGCCCTGACCATTGCGCAACAGGTCCCCAAGCAACGTCTGTGCGTTGCCGTTCCCTGCCGAAGCCGCCGCTTGAATCCAGTGAAAACCGCGGGCGGGGTCTTTCTCAACGGCAAGCCCCCGTGGGAAGATTACATCTGCGACCGATTTCTGCTGTCCTGCCCGAGCCTCCACAGCGCACTTCCAGAAGTTCGCCGGGCCTGATGGCGCCGGAACGCCTTGAAGCAACATCCTTCCCAATTGCAGCTGGGCGTCCACATGTCCCGCCTCCGCAGCTCGCTGATACCACGCCAAGGCGTCCTGAACCGAATACAGGACACCCTGGCTTTTAAGGTAAAGCTCAGCGAGCCTGAACGCCGCCTCCGAAGAGCCGCGTTCCGCCGCGCGACGCCAGACCCGGAACGCGTCAATATAAGCGCCACGCCGGTGGAACTCGGTGCCCCGCTCCGTGAGTGCCGCAGAGTCGCTCCAAGCCCTGGGCTTGAACCGACCGAGCATTTTCGCAACCGAGGTCATGGCTCACGCATCGATTCGTAGATGCCCCTGAGCATGTCGCCGAACACATACATGGCGACCGACCGTGTACCAACGTGGATATCCCCGGTAAGCGTCATGCCCGGGATCAGCCGGAAGTTTGCCGGCACGCTCCTGAAATTGGTGCGGTCGATCGAGCAATGCGCCTTGTAATAGGCATCGACGGTATTTCCCTGATCGTCCGTCGTGAAGGCGCCTTCGCTGATCCAGCGGATTTTGCCTTCGGCAGTGCCATGCTCGACAAAGTTGAACGCGTCGATCTTGATGGTGCAGGGATCGCCGACCCGCAGGAAACCGATGTCACGTGATGAAATCCTGGATTCAGCCTCCAGCCGCGTCTTGAGTGGCATCAGCGTCATCAACGGGTCACCCTGCTTGAGCACCGATCCCACCGACAGTTTTGCGAGCGTCAGAACGACGGACGGCTCGGCCGCTGTGATACGGACCAGGTCCTGATGGCGTGCGGCCTTGTCGAGCGACGCCCGCGCCTGATCCAGACTGTTACGGGCCTGGACCAGATCCTGGCTCGCCTGAGCGAACCATTGTTCCTTGAAGGCCTTGAGATCTGCCGTCGCGGAGGCAATTGCGGCCTGCGTTTCAAGCAGGGAGTTGCGAGTGTATTCGATCTGCCGCAACAGCTCCATCCTGTTATCCTGCGACAGGTACAAGTTGAGCTGCGAGCCCGTTCCGTGCTCGGCCAGCGTAGAGCGCATATCCTCGATCTTCTGGGCGACGTCAGCGCGGTCTCGATAACCTTTGTCGTCGCCCTGCAACTTGACAAGCGTCGCTTCATTCAGATGGATCTTGCCGTCGAGGCTATTGTATTGCGCCCTATATTGCGCCGTCTGCTGGTCATACAGCGCCTTGTTGATGGCTTGATACCTCAAGACGTCGGGATCCTGGCTGCTGGGATAGACCAGCGGCTGTTCGGCGAGCTCCGCCTCGTCGCGGGCAATCTGCGCTTCGAGGCTTGCAACCTGCTGCTTGTATTGGGTGAGATCCGCAGCTGTAAAAGTCGGATCAAGCGTAGCGAGCTGTTGGCCAGTCTCGACCTGCTGGCCTTCACCGATATCGATGGTCCTGATGATCGAGGGGTCGAGCGCCTGGACGACGTTGACAAGATCGACATTGACAATCTTGCTGCCGGTGACGCTGGTGACGACGCGGTCCATTTGTGTGACGCACATCAGGGTGACCATGGCCATCAGGAAGACCGTCAGAATCCACAACGTGGTGCGCGCGAACCATGGCTCGGCGGCCTCGCGGATGGCATCCGTCTCGGACTGGAACTGACGGACTGTGGCGAGCGCCGCTTCACGAGACAAGGGTCGGCCCTCCGTAATTCGGGCGCGGGCGCCGCGTTGCTATCGCGTGGCTGTTCTGCTGGTACCAAAGACTAGAATAAATATCGTTCCTTGCCAGCAACTCCTCGTGCTTGCCGATGTCGTCGACGGACCCTCGGTTCAACACAAGTATTGTATCGCAATTTACGAGCGATGACAGCCTGTGCGAGATGACGATCATGGTGCGGCCATGGGCGATTCTCGAGATGTTGGCGTTGACAATCGCCTCGCTCTCGGCGTCCAGCGCGCTCGTCGCCTCGTCCAGAACGAGGATCGACGGGTTGACGATGAGCGCCCGAGCGATGGCGAGCCGCTGCCGCTGCCCGCCTGACAGGTTCGGCGAACCCTCGTAGATGTAGGTCTCATAGCCGCGCGGCAACCTGTCGATGAACTCCTCGGCGCCGGCAAGCCGCGCGGCGCGGACAACGTCATCGAACGTCGCATCGGGCTTGGCCGCGGTGATGTTCTCGCGAATGGTGCCGCTGAACAGAAAGTTCTCTTGCAGGACCACGCCGATACTACGACGCAAATGATCGACGTCGTACTCACGTACATCGATGCCGTCGATCTTGATCAGCCCGCCGTAATCCGAGTGCAGTCGCTGCAGCAGTCGCGTAACCGTCGTTTTGCCCGATCCGCTCTTGCCCATCACTCCCAAACTGGCACCCTGCGGAATTTCGAAGGAAACGCCATTGAGTGCTGGCGAGACGGCTCCTTTGTACTTGAAGGTAACACCGGCAAATTCAACGCGGCCCTCCAACGACTTACGCACGCCGTTGCCGGATCTCCCCTCTTCGGGTTCGCGGTTGACGAGGCAGGCAACAGTAGCAACGGCAGCTCGAGCCTCGTCCAGTTGATTGACGAGCTGAGCCATCTGCATCAGTGGCGCCGCGACACGCTGCGACAGCATGAGGAAGGCAAACAGCGCCCCCAAATAGACAGGATCGGAAGTGCTGATGGCCAGATACACGCCGACCGCATACGGAGCGCTCACGGCGAGCCTCTCAAGCGGCTTCACTACGGTTTGAATAGAGACGCCCACCAGCCCCTCATTAAACCTGGCCTTCGCCACGCGTGCGACCAGAACGTCCCACATGTGTTTCTGGCGCGCATCGAGAGCGAGAGATTTGACGGTTCGAATGCCGTTCAAATTCTGGATCATGAAGGCGCCCTGCTGGGTTTCAGCTATCACGACCGCTTTATGCGCCTTTCGATATTGAGGCAGCATCAGGATCAGCCAGGCGACAATCAGGCCGGAGAAGGCGAGCACCATGAAGGTCATCAGCGGGCTGAAGAAGAACATGACCGGAAGAAAGAAAATCAGCGTCGTGGAATCGAGAACCGCCCCAAACAGCTGCCCCATGAGAAACGTTCTTATCTTGAAAATTTCGCGGATATCGTGCGCGACATGACCGACCTGCGTCCGCTCGAAAAAGTCGATCGGCAGATTGAGGACCTTATCGAAGACGTAGGTCGAAAGCTTGACGTCCAGACGCGTAGTCAGATGATGCACAAGGTATTGGCGCAGGAAGTAGAGGATCGTCTCAAACGCGATGATCACCGCCATCGCAACGCACAGGACGCCGAACGTACTGAACGCCTTGTAGTACACGACCTTGTCGGACATCAGCCTCCAGAACATGATTGGCGCGATTGCCAGCAGTCCCAAGACCAGAGCGGCGACCACGACGTCCCTCACGGTGCGGCGCTCGCGAAAGATCAGTGCCGCGATGAGCCCCATGCTGAAAGGCTGCGTCTCGTCGGCAATGTCGTAGTCGCGCTTGGCCAGCACGACTTCGCCCGTCCACACCTCCTCAAAGCGGATACGATCGATGACAAGGAGCGCGTCCTCACCCACGTTGGGATCGCGTAAGACGACGCGCGGGCTGTTCTCGTCGCCCTCCAGCCGCAGCAGCACCATGCAGCTTCCGTCCTTGAACCGAATGATGGCAGGCAGCGCCTTTTTCAGATGACTAAGACCGCCCCAGTCGAGATGAACAACCTTTGCGCGCAGACCGGAATTGTTGGCGCATTTTACGATATTGGCCGCCGAGACTTCCCCGCCGCTTAACACATTGTCATGGATCAGTTGCGAAACCGTCAGATGCAGCCCGTGCCGGCGCGCGACGATCACCAGCGCGGCGAGTCCCGTCGGCTCGTAATCTTCCGTTTGTGGGGCAACGACGGGGATGGCGATGGGTGATGCATCGACAGCCATTAAAACCTCTGATTGCAATCGACGGACCTAACGTAGGCGCCTTATCGCTTGTCCACTCTCCGCATTATCTTTCAATTGCGAAGAACAAACGACATGCTAACGATTCCAACCATTTTACTGGATCGTCCCCCAACGTCAGGACATCCTACGTGGCTGGTCCTAAATGCCGTTTTGCCACTTCCGCTGCTCAGAAATTAGACGGTTGCCGCCGTCATTCTGAGCAAACTGCGGTTTGCTGTAATTCCGGACTCCAATATCAAGCCTTGGCGGCCGCGCGGCTGCGGAAAACACGCACCCGTCCCTTGTTGGATCGCTCGATTCCAGCCGAAGCATGTATTGGGGGTGAGGTCAGCGCAGCTATTGGGGTAGCTGCGGTCGGTTGCAGTGCCACTTTGGGAGCAGCGATCTGCAGCCGCAGCCCCACCAGCGGTTCCCGCCCGGAGGGGCCGGAAACAACCACGCGTTGTCCTGTGACGCGCATCTGGGGCGACCCGAGAAACAAGGCGTCTGCCGTAATTTCGTATCCCGAAGCGGCCGGGCCTAACACCTCAAAGCTCGCCCCGACCAAAGGCAAAGCCCGTCCGCGGGTGCCGGAATAGGCGCCGACCTCCACAAAGTCCGTCACCTTTGGCTCGCCTGTGCCGCCCACGCGCACTGCGTGCCTCAGCTTGAAATTCAGCGGACGCCCGGGCCACTCGATCGAAATTCCCTCGATCCGCATCGGGGCCATCGGGCCGCCTAGCCATTCGCCGAGGCCCACCATGGTGTCCCCCCTTCCTGCAAGATGGCCAAGCAGCCGGAAGCTCGAAAGATCAACCGGCCCAACCTTGTCGGACCAAGCGAGCCCCAATGGATCGGTGGAAAGCTGCGAACTTTGGATGCGCGCGGCGACTAAGCCGCCGGGCGAACGCGGGGTTACCTCAACAAACAAACGCGTCGGCGCGAAAATCCGCAACACCAACGACGCTCCCGTCGACCATAAGATCGGCTCTTCCACACCTGGAGGTAGAAGAAACTCGACATTTCCCGCATTCGCCGCATCCACGCTTATGGCAACCCTAGGAGGGTGGCCGGGATCTTCCGCCGAATCATACCTGATAAGAAACAGCCCCCGCTGCAGATCGAGCGGCTTCTGCTGTCCAAGCGATCTCATGGCCAATCCCCAGTCGTTTTTTGGACTATAACGAGCGCACCGCAGTCCAGGCAATATGCCAGACCGAGCAAACACTTCATACAATACTTACCGTTGAATTATATCAGTTCTGCCGGCGCGTCATTCCGGTGCTAGAAGTAAAGATCGCCTGCGCAAAGGTCACAGTCGGCGCCAAGAGCTCATGCAAAAGATCCTTTTCGTTCATAACAATTATCCCGCGCAATTCCTTGCCCTCTCAAAGGCATTGGCCGAGCGCAGCGATATCGAAATCGCAGCCATAGGGTCGCCAACCGCCCGCGCCCTCCCCGGCGTGCAATTGGCCAAATATGTGATCCCCGACGGCGAGGTTGTCACCACCCATCCCTTTGCACGACGCTTCGACGCAGAATGCCACCGCGCCGAGCAAGTGCTCTATGCCGCATCGAATTTGAAGCAGGCGGGCTTCGAGCCCGATCTCGTGGTTGCCCATCCGGGGTGGGGCGAAATGCTGCCGCTCCGCGCTGTCTTCCCCAAGGCACGTATGGCAGCTTATTGCGAATTCTACTACCGCTTCCACGGACAAGACGTGGGCTTCGATCCGGAGTTCCCGGAAATGGGGATCGACGGCCATGTGCGGATCCAGCTGAAAAATGCAGCAACGCTGCTGGCCCTCGACGACTGCGACGCCGGACTCTCTCCGACCCTTTGGCAACGCTCGACCTACCCGGTAGCATGGCAGAGCAAGATTGAGGTCATCCATGACGGCGTCGATACCGAAACGATCAAACCGCGCGACGACGCCGCGCTGACGCTGGGCTCAGGTCGGGTCCTGACGCGGGCGGACGAGATCGTGACCTATGCGACCCGCAGCCACGAGCCGCTCCGCGGATTCCACGTCTTTCTCCGGGCCCTGCCCCGGATCATGGCAGCGCGGCCCAACGCGCAGATTCTCATAATAGGCAGCACGGGAAGACCATATGGGCTCGCCCCGCCGGAGGGCCATAGCTGGCGTTCGTGGTTCTTCCGCGAGATCGAGGGCCAAGTGGACTTGGCCCGACTTCATTTCGTGGACGTGCTGCCCCACACAGAGTTCATCACGGCGTTGCAGATCTCCAGCGTCCACGTCTATTTCACCTATCCCTTTGTGCTGTCGTGGTCGCTTTTGGAGGCCATGAGCGCCGGCTGCCTGATTGTCGGCTCGGACACGCCTCCGGTCCGCGAGGTGATCGACGGCGAGAACGGCATGCTCGTTCCGTTCTTCGACATACCCCAGTTAGCTGATCGCGTGGTTGAGGCCCTCGCGCATCCACGCCGTTTCGCGAAAATGCGCCAGGCAGCGCGAGAAACCGTCGTCAGCCGCTACGATCTCAGCAGCGTCTGCCTGCCCCGGCTCCTGGACTTCTACCGGATTTCACGCTCGGCGCGCACCATGAGAAGCGCCCGCGCGCGTATTGCCCGGAAACGGTAAGATTCACATGAAGGCGGCGCCAGACTATCACGAGTTGGCAGCTCTGGCTGATCCGGAGCAGCACCCGAGCGCACTCGAGCGTGCGGCGATTGCTGCGCTTTCGACCGGGGATCTGACGTTGGCTTACAATCTGGCTGACCGCCGTTGCCGGATCCTGCCGAAGGCGCAGGCGCGCCATTACACCCTCAGGGCCGAGATCGCCTACCGCCGCGGCTTTATCGCAGAAGCGCGTAACGACATCCTGAAGGCACTCGAACTTGCTCCCGAGGATCGGGCCGCCAACCGTCGTATGATGCAATGGGACGAAGGCAAAAATCGTGAGGTTGCTGCCCGCCGACTAATCGGTATCGACCACGGCTTTGACGCACTTGCCGCCGTAGTTCTCGCTCTGAAAGCCTCCGATGACCCAGGCTTCGGCGCCATTCGACGCATCGGGGACAGGCTCGCCGGCTGGGTAGCCTGGAAAGGACACGTCCAGCCTTGCCTCCGGATCGAGCACGACGAGCGGATCGAAAGCCATTTGATCGAAAGCGACCCGCAGCATCCTCTCGCCCGCGCCGCAGAGCATGCGGCGAATTTCGATATATTCTTTGTCCGTGGCGCGTCGCGCAGCGTAGCGCGCCTGCTGCTGGGGCGGCACGAGATCGCCTACAGGGTATTTCCCGCGCCGCTTCGCCGGCTGAAAGTCCCCGCAGACGCTACCCCGCCAATGGGACGAGCGGACCAGGTCACCATCATTGTGCCGATCTTCGACAATTTCGACTTGACCGAGCGCTGTCTCAAAAGCTTGATGCGCGCGGTCAACAAAGACAGCAAGGCGACGATACTGCTCGTCGACGACGCCACGCCGGATCCGAACATCGCGGAACTGCTGGACAGACTGGCGTCGCAGGCAAAGGTCCAGTTGCTTCGCAATCAGCACAATCTCGGGTTCATCGGTGCCGTTAACCGCGCACTCCGGACGATCGCGACAGGCGATGTCATCCTGCTCAACTCGGATGCCATCGTACCAAACGACTTTGTTTCGCGGTTGATGGCGGCAGCCTATGCTGCGTCCGATATCGGCACCGTCACACCGCTATCGAACAATGGCGAAGCCACAAGTCTTCCGCGCCCGTTCGCGCCCAACCCCCTGCCGGACGAGGCAGAAATTCGCCTACTTGATTCCATCGCAGCCCGAGCGAATGCTGGCAGAATCGTGGACATGCCGGACGGCATCGGATTTTGTCTCTACATCAAACGCGCCTGCCTGGACGCGGTTGGCGGACTCTCAGAACACTACCATCGCGGCTATCTGGAGGATGTCGATCTTTGCCTGCGCGCGCGCGAAAATGGTTTTCGCAATGTATGCGCAACCTCGGTCTACGTGGGTCACGCGGGCTCCGCCTCCTTTAAGTCCGAGAAACGCGCTCTGGTGGTGCTGAACCTCGATCGGCTTCAGCTTCGTTTTCCCTATTATCGAACTGAGAGCGCGGCCTTCAAGGCGCTCGATCCGCTGAAGGTCGCACGCGCAGCAATTGAACCCAGCCTTGCGGCGGACCACAGGGGTGCCTTGGTCGTCCTGACCGGTCCGGGAGCGCTCGCAGATGCGGCAGTCCAATTTGCGGAGAGCTGTAGCCAGCGTGCACTAATCGCTACGCTTGAACGTGGGGTCCTTAGCTTGCGCGACGTAGGCAACGGTTTCCCGCAATCGTTGAACTTCGCTCTTCCGGCCCAACGATTCGCGCTTTCGGAAGCTGTGCGATGCTTCGCCTTCTCTCGTGTCGTGGTCGCCGACCCCGCCCGCATTCCACAACAGGTGGCCGAAGACCTCGCGGCAAATGGCACCCCCATCGACCTGCTCGTCGCCGACGGTGGATTGTGGTGCCGATGCGGGGGCCTCGATCTCCATCGCAATCCCTGTGTCGCCCTGGCTCGCGGCAAGACCTGCGGCTGCCATGACCTCGGTCGCGGAAGGCCCGATGATTGGCTCACGGGGCTGAAAACTGAAAGCAAGATCATCGCGCCTGATTCCATCGCCTTGGCCTTCCTGCGTCGAAAATTGCCGTTAACCTGGGCTAAGCAGATTCACTTGGCGGATTTTGCGGATCGATTTCGCAGAATGCGGCGACCGAGGAAAGTCGCGTCACAAGGCACAACTTTCGGCTTGCTTGCAGCAGGACGTGCGCCTGCTGATTTCTTGCTCATGCTTCAAGTGGTTCGTCGCATTCGACAGGCGCGGCCTCGAAGCCGGATCGCGATCTTTGGAGAGACGCTCGATGATCTCGCGCTGATGAGGCTTGGCAACGTCACCGTGACCGGTGCATTTACCCCACACGAGCTGCCAACTCTCGCCAAGAGCTACAGCCTCGGAGGCCTCGCTGTTGCGCGGCGCGCGCCGTTGTTTGGACAACCGGTCATCGCGGCAGCTTTTTGCTGTGCCGACGTCCCGCTGGCTCTTGTGGATTGGTCCTTCGGTAGCACCCGAGTTGCGAACGGCGATCTGGCGATCGCGCCCGCCAGCAGCGAGAACGCCGTCGTCGCGGACCTGCTGGCTTGGAGCGCACAATGGTAAGACCGGGTCGACCGAACCGCGAGGCCGCGTCCGCGGCGGAGCAATCCACAAAGGTGGCACTGCGAACGCAGTTTTCCCACAGCGACGGGGGCGAATTTTCCGGTTTCGTTTGCGATCCGCTCGATCCTCACAGGAGGTTCGTCGTCGAGCTGTTGCTTGATGGCCTGCCGGTGCGGCTAGCGCGGGCTGACAGCTATGTTCCGGCATTGGCCTCGGAGCCATTCGGTGATGGCTGCTATGGTTTCTCCTTTTCTCTCACACCGGCAACTATGGCCGACGGCCAGATTGCCGAAGCGCGGCTTGCCAACAGCCAGGAGCCCGTTGGCCAGCCCGTGCAACTGGACATGGCCATCGAGGATGCCGGAGACAGCCGTGGGCCCGGCGGTGTCGAATGGATGGGAGGGCTGCGCTTTCGCGGCTGGGTTCAATGCGCCCCCACGCAATCGCCCCTTGTCCGCGCCGTCGTGGACGGCGAGGCGATTGCCGAAGCACGGGCGAGCGGCTTCAGACACATCGGCGGGATCGAAGACGCAAAGCTCGTCAAGGCTTTCGATCTCCATTTGCCGCGAGATTGCGCGGACGGCAGAGTCAGGCGCGCCTACTTCGTGACCGAGGAGGAAGTGCAGTTGACGGCGATGCCCTTGGCCTTTGTTGCCTTTCCCGACGGGGTGGAGCAATTCTTCTCAAGCTTTGCCGAAATAACCTCCGAGCGCTTGCGCGGACGCATGCTGGACCGCCTGCTGCCGGCGTCCGTGCCCTTCACAAGCTATGAAGACTGGCTTGCGCGATGGGATAGCCCGCCGCCAACCGACGCCAAGCGAGGCGTGGCGGTTCTGCTAGTTTCCGGCGGAGACGACGAGGCTTCCCTGCGAAGTCTCGATACGCAGGAGCATTGGATTGCGGCGGTGCTTCCGCCAAAGGATGGGCCCGCCAGTTTCGATTGGCGCGAGTTGCGCGATTTCTTGGCCAACGACGCCAGCGAGGCCAAAATCATGGTGCTTGCGTCCGCGGGATTTGAGTTCGCCGATCGCGCACTGGCGTATATTGAGGAAGCCTTTGACTTGATGCCACAGGCAGTTGCCGTGTATGGCGACCTTGAGGTACGCGGAGAAGATGGTCGCCACTACCCGCTGGCGCTCCCGGCCTTCGACTATGAGCGGATGCTCGAGCAAGGCTACTGCACGCAATTGTTCGCGATGACGCGGGCGGCGGTCGAGGCCGCGCTAGTGACGCGTCCGACCAATCTCTATCGCCTGTTCAACAGTCTGTTTGACGGCAACGAGGCCGCAACGGCCACACGGGTCGCGCATATTCCCGTCCCACTTGGACGCCTGCCATCGATTGATCTCGCAGCCCATGGGCGGCTGCTGGCCCAGGCGAGCCAGGCTCACCTGTCCGCGCGCGCCATGACTGCAGACACGACGGCCGAGCGCGGCGCTGCGCTGCCCGCAGCGCGCGTGATCCGGCGGACCAAACCGGCCTCGCTGACGGTCGTCATTCCCGTGCGAAACCGCAGGCCGCTACTGCAGACCTGCCTTTCCAGCATCGCGCCGGCGGTAACGGCCGCGCGCGGGAGCATCCTGATCGTCGACAACGACTCAAGCGACCCCGACATGATCGCTTACCTCGACGCGCTCAAGCACAGCGGAACGGAGGTGCTGTCAGCGCCCGGACCATTCAATTTCGCAAGACTCAACAACCTTGCGGTGCACGCCTGCGACAGCGAAGAAGTGCTGCTGCTCAATAATGACATTGCGGCCCTCGATGCGACTTGGCTCGCTGAGATGCGAAATCGACTCGTCGAGCCGGATGTCGGCGCGGTCGGAGCCTGTCTGTTGTGGCCGAGCGGCATGATCCAGCACGCCGGCGTGACCTTGGGGTCGAACTTTGCGGCCACTCACATCGGAAACGACCGCTTGGCCAATGATTCTGGCTACGGCGACATGTTAAGGGTCGCGCGGGAATGCGCAGCCGTTACAGCCGCCTGCCTGCTGACGAGACGCAGTGATTATCTTGCGGTCAATGGTCTCGACGAGATCGGGTTTCCTGTCAATTTCAACGATGTCGACTACTGCCTGAAGCTGCGAAGCCAGGGCAAGCGTATAGTCTGGACACCCTACGCGCGGCTATATCACCAAGAGTCAGCAAGCCGAGGCTTCGACCGCGCCGGCCCGAAAGCAGCACGCTTCGAGCGAGAATTGCGCAACCTACGAAACAAATGGGGCAACGACCTGATGGAGGATCCCTACTACCATCCGGCGTTGTCGCTTGATCCTGTACCATTTTCCGCACTGGCGTGGCCACCGCGCCGTAGAGTGGCCCGCCTTAATCAGCCGCCACGGCCGGTCAGTCTGCCGCCCGGGTTCTGAAATGCTTGCCGTCTCTCCACATAACTCTAAGCCGAATGTGTCGAGAGTTCCGATCACAGGCGCCCGCGCGACGACGCACACTAAAACTATGGGCGTTGGAAAGATCAGAGACGCTGTTGATTTTCAGAATTGAAAAACGAGATGGAATGATGAAGCGGGTACTGAACGCAGGAAGCGGACCGGCGGCTCCCGACCGCTTGCATTCTGCTTTTCGCAATGGCACCTGGCAGGAGGTGCGCATGGATATCGATCCGCGTGTTTCGCCGGATCTCCTCGGCTCGCTCGATGACTTGGGTCACATCGCGGACAGGAGCTTCGAGGCCGTCTATTGCTCTCATAGTCTGGAACACCTTCATCCGCACGAGGTTGTCTCAGCCATACGCGGTATCGCCCGAATCCTAAAGCGCAACGGCTTCGCTCTGGCAACGACACCGGATCTCGAACTCATAGCTGCTTTGATTGTGCAGGGGCGTGCCGAAGACGTTGCCTACCAGTCGCCCGTGGGACCGATTACTGCGCTCGATATGCTTTACGGCCATGCTGCGTCGATTGCTGCCGGAAACCATTTCATGGCTCACAAGACCGGGTTTACCGAAGATCGCATAGCAAGGCTATTCTTGGAGGCCCACTTCGAGGAAGTGTTGGTGATCAAGGGCAGGTCCTACGACCTTTTTGCATTGGCCCTGATGCCAGAGGCGGATAAAAATCAGATCCTGGGCGAATTGCGCAACGGTGGTCTCGACTTCCTGATCTGAGGACGCCTCTTGCTCGCGATTCAATAGAGCAAGTGACGCGCCTCGCCCCGAGAAGGCAAGCGGCACCAGCGACTTGAAAGGCGCTCACGGCAGCACATCGCTTCGCACTGAGTTGCGCGTGTGCCTGGGCATCTTATCCGCAACGGAAAGCACCCCGAGGACGACGGCCTCGATCTCCGTGTCGTTTACAGGTCCGCTTAGATCTTGTGATCGCCGTTGGTAAAGATGAGATCCTGAACATTGGTGAGCGTAACGGTGCTTGTGCCGAAGGTGACTGTCGTCGTCGCGCAATGCGTTTCGATTGTAACGTCGCTCGCTTTGAGACCATCGAAATAAGCGACGTTGTTGTCGGAAGCGCCGCCAGCGATAGTGCTGTTTGCAAACCCGGCGCTGAACTCGAACGAATTGTCGCCCGTACCACCTGTGATCGAAGCCGCGCCCGAACCGAGAATGAAGTCGTTGTTGCCCGTGCTCGCGCTGGCATTGATCGTGTCGTTCCCAGAGCTCGTCCATACGGTATCGGAGCCGGCCCCCGCAATGGTGACATGGTCCGAGCCGCCGGAAAGGTGTAGCTGGTTGCCATCGCCCGTCACCAAGACGTCGTTGATGCCGGTGCCGCTAAAGAGCGTATCGGCGCCAAAGAGATCAACATGGTCGTGGCCAGTGCTACCGTTTGCAAAGACAAGCGTCGGACCGGACCCTGCAATCATCGTATCGTTGCCGTCGCCATTTGCATACATTGTATCGTGGCCGGCACCGCCAATCATTGAAACGGTGGTCCCGGGTCCGGCGTATAAGGTGCCATTGCCACTTCCGGCGATCATCGTGGTGTGGGCACCTGCCTGGTCCGAAATCAGATCGTCATTGCCGGTGCCACCCTCGAGCGTATCATGTCCGGAGCTGGCCCAAATCGTATTGTCGCCGTGGTTGGCGATCACCAGGTCATTTCCAGTGTCTTGCAGGGACACCTTTGCCCCACCCTGATCCCCGATCATCACGGCCATATCATTGTTGCCGTGAAGGGTAAGATTTCCATCCGGTCCGACAAGAATCATCTTGGCTTGGGTGCCAGTGTCAGTAATGGCATTCGGTGAGTCCTCCTCGGCCAGAAAATTGGCGGTCGGATCAACCGACGGATAGCCACTGAGGCCTTGAATCACGATGTCAGGACGCGCAGATGTGAAAATACCCTTCCCAATCAGGTAGTTATCAATCGCAATTAGAGTTTCGGATGTAACGTGGGGGCCAATCAGGGTGTTAAATTGCGTCTCATCATAACTGTATGTGGCCATTATGTACTCTTCCGAAAATCCAGGGGACTTCCGACCTGCGGGATTCATTCCCATCGGACCCAGTAAGGCGCAGGGCACGCCGATCAGAATTGGTATCGTTAAAAATCTATGAGCGATCGAATTGAAGATTTAATGACACGTCCACTTCAGCGTTGTGAACCGCCATCGACTGGCCCCAGCTGCAGCTGATGCTGCCAAGGCGACAATGGCCTGATCTGTCCTCGGGTCGCCGGACTGATCTTCGCTCAATGCATCGTGAAAACGGCATGCGTCGGCGCCGGATCAACCACGAGCGTCGGGATCGATCGGCACCACAGCGGTCGGAGACGTCGCGTGAGCCTGCGGCCCTCGCTTCACCTAAATCGCTTCGAGGTACGGCCGGGCGCGCTATTTGCTGCCTTCCATCGTCTCGAAATTCAAACGGGAGTTTCCCGGCGTGGATCTCGTGCTGCACCAAGGCGGCCCTGCTGAGATCGTCGCCCTGATGATGTCAGGTTCAGTCGACATCCCAGTCGTGACCGAAGCCTTCGATGGCTTCCTTGAGCTCGTCACTTTCCCTATTTCGCCGGCACCATGCGGCGATCGTCCCGAAGGGCCCACCCCAAATCCGCGCTCGATGTTTTCCGGCGCCGCTCCGGACTTGCGGAGACTGGCATTTGCAAGACCAAACATCGCGACATCGTTCGCGTTGCCGCCGACTTCCCGCTCGATCTGATCGCCTCTAATCTGATCCGCATTCCCAAACCGCTTGCCGCTTAGCCACACCGCGTCTGGGGCTCTAACACCGGGCTGGAAAGTTATATCCAACTCCGCCGCGTCGCCCCAACAAAGACAGGCGAGAATAGCCAAACACTCCAATTCAAGGTTTTTCAGCAGATTTGTAGACCCAATTCGGCTCGAAGCCGGCGAGGACCTAGTGTGTCGATGGCACGCGGCATCTCTCCGAAAGCGAGGGGAGACCGGTCGCAGTCGGGACGTGCGAGTTGATCAGCACCACGCCGATCTGATCCCTTTGCTGCAGGATTGCAATACCTGCAGCAAATCACCGCCTCTGCCTCGCGAAAGACTTGATTGCACGGCTCCGTTGAGCAAAAGGTACCTGCGAAGCTCGAGGGTCGGCGCAGTACGGCGATAGAGGGGTCAGGGTACGTGCGCTCAATCATATCCGTGGTCCAGCGCAAGGGTGGCGTTGGCAAAACCACCATTGCAATCAGCTTGGCGGGTGAGCTGCATCGGCGAGGCCTGTTGGTTGATGTCATCGATGCCGATCCGCAGCGGTCGGCTGCCGAGTGGGCGGCTCCCGGGCGATTGCCATTCAGGGTCTCGGAATTGCCGCTCAGAGTGGGCGGCGCGGCGCAATGGGCGGACATAATCCGGTCAATGCCGGGCGCGACCACGATCATCGATACACCGCCGCATGAATACGCGGTCGGCGCCGCAGTCGCCGTGGCCGACGTCGTCGTTCTGCCTTGTACGCCATCGGGTCTCGACCTCAGCGCCACCGAGCAGGCGATTGCCGCCATCATCTATGCCCGCGACAAACGCGGCGTCGACGTTCCCGCACTGCTGCTGCCCAACCGGGTCGACCCGCGGATGCTCGAAGGTCAGCAGATCGTGGAAGCGCTGGAAGAGCTGGGCGAAATCGTCTGCGCCCCGGTCGCCTCGCGCCTTGCCTATGTTCGTGCCTTTTCGGCAGGCGTCCTTCCCACCGGCGAAACCGTATCGACCGAGCTCGCAAGGCTCGGCGATCAGGTCCTTCGGGCGATCGCCCCGGTTTATTCTGACGAAGACGATTACCTGCCGGTCGAGACGGCACCATAGAGGCGCGCTCTGCCAAGCCTGCGCGGCCTCCTGAGAGTTCAGTGAAGATATTTCGACGACCGCGGGGTCGGGGCTCCCTCCCCTCCCATTGGCGCGGCGGCCTGATCAACGCGCCTGTGCGGCCTCGGCTAGCTGGCGAACCTGCGCGATATGGGGGCGCAGCAGGTCTCGCGCCTGGGCAATCCCCGCGCACTCATCCTTGACGTCGACACCAGACGGTATCAGCGTAGCGTCAAGCTGTCTCTCGATGGCCCGGACCGCAGGCTCGCTTCCGTTGGCCTGCACCGAACTGCTCACGGCCGAACAACGGTCCGTATTGTTCCAATTATAACCGATGAGAATATTCATCAAGCCGAAAGAGCGGGCGCAAAGCTCGCCCGGCGGGCATCTCCTCGGCCCCGATCGCTGCAAAGGCCGATGCCCGGTTGCGGTCCAGCCTCAGGACATCTTCAGAAACAATTTCCGATCTCTTTCCGGCCAGATCGACGAAGCGAGAACAAGGACCGTCCTGTTCAGTCGCGCCAGCCGCTACTGCAGTAATTTCGACGGCACCAACATCGGGAGTGATTCACCTCCGAGGAACGATGCGGCGGCCTGGTCATGCGCCTGCGCCGCCTCTGCCAATTCCCTGACGCGCGCGATGTGCGGGCGCAGAAGCTCGCGGGCCCGAGAAATTCCGGCACGTGCGTCGTTGACATCGATGCCCCTCGGAAACGGGGTTGCGTCAAGCTTCCGATCAATCGCCTGCACCAGCTTGGTGACGTCGTCCCGGTGCTCGCCGGCTACGAGTTCCGCAGCCAACAGGCGGATCATGTTCAGCAGCGCAAGAGTAGTAACGTCGGATGTATCGCTCACCACAGGCCCTCTTTGGCTTGGCTTGGTTGGCCCGCCCCAATCGCTTTTTAACAGAATGCCTGCCGCTGCAGTTCCAATTATATGTGATAAGCATATGGTCGGGCCCAAATGGAGGCCGAATTAGGGTAGTTCCGGGCGAATGAACCTGCAGCAGATCCGAATTCTCGGCGAAGCGCTCCAGCGCGACCTCAATCTGACCGAGGTTGCCAAGGCACTGAACACCTCGCAGTCCGGCGTCAGCAAGCACATCATGGATCTCGAGCAGGAGCTCGGCGTCGCCATCTTCGTCCGCCACGGCAAGCGCATCGTGGGGCTGACCGAGCCGGGCAAGGAGCTCGCGCCGCTGGTCGAGCGCATTCTCGTCGACCTCAAGAACATCAGAAGCATCGCGACGCATTTCAGCCGGCAGGACGTCGGTCGGCTGACATTGGCGACCACCCACACCCAGGCACGCTATTCGCTGCCGTCCATCGTCTCGACATTCAAGCGGGAATTTCCCGGCGTGGAGCTCGTGCTGCACCAAGGCGGCCCGGCCGAGATCGTCGCCCTGATGACGTCGGGCCAGGCCGACATCGCGGTCGCGACCGAGGCTCTCGATGGCATCCCCGAACTCGTCACCTTCCCCTATTATCGCTGGCACCATGCGGTGATCGTTCCCGACGGACACCCCCTGCTCGGCTGCGATCCCCTGACCATCGAGAGCATCGCCGAATTTCCCATCGTCACCTACAGCGAGGGCTTCACCGGCCGCGCCCGCGTCGACGAGGCCTTCGCCAAGGCCGGCCTGACGCCGAACCTCGCGATCTCCGCCATCGACGCCGACGTGATCAAGACCTATGTCGAGCTCGGGCTCGGCGTCGGCATCGTCGCAGCGATGGCCGTCAAGCCGGAGGGCGAAGGCGGGCTGCGCGTGCTGCCGAGCGAGCATCTGTTCGAAGCCAACACAACGCGCGTCGCCGTCCGGCGCGGCACTTTCATGCGCAACTATGCCTGCCGCTTCATCCAGCTGTGCGCAACCGCATTGTCGGAAGCCGACATCCGCAAGGCGGTGCAGGCGCGCGAGTGAATGGGGGGCGCTTCAGCACTCATCGCGCAGGCCCTTGGCACGCGTCGCCAGCCGACGCTGCGCCGCCACGTTAAGGTTGATCGGTTAGCCTAACAACAGGCTTGTATTGCACGAATTGGTCGGATCTCTAACGTCGGGATGCCGGACGCTCCCCAAACGTCCGGTCCCACCCAAGGCGAAGCCGTCGAGCGCGAAACCGCTTGGCGGCTTTGTCGCGAGGTCGCCCCTCGCCATCACCAGCGCAGCGCAGCGGTATGCACCGGCGCATCCCACAGCGAAGCGAGCCTGTCGTCGAGCATGGTGAGCGTGATCGAGCAGCCGGCCATGTCGAGCGAGGTGACATAGGAGCCGACCAGCGAGCGCGCGATCGTGATGCCGCGCTTGCCCAGAATGCGCCGCGCCATCTCATACATCAGATAGAGCTCGAGCGAGGGCGTGCCGCCAAAGCCATTGACCAGCAGCAGCACCGGACCCGATGCGCCGCTTTCGTAATCGCCGAGGATCGCCCCCAACATCTGCTCGGCAATGTCGCCCGCCTCCGTCAGTTTCACGCGCTTGCGTCCCGGCTCGCCGTGAATGCCGACGCCCATCTCCATCTCGTCCTCGGGCAGCGAAAAGGTCGGCGTGCCCGCCGCCGGCACCGTGCAGCTGGTCAGCGCCACGCCGATGGATTTCGTCCTCGCATTGACCTCCCCGGCGAGCTTCGCGCAGCCCTGCAGGTCCATGCCCTGCTCGGCCGCGGCGCCGACGATCTTCTCGACCACCAGGGTGCCCGCGACGCCGCGCCGGCCCTCGCTGTAGGTCGATTTGTCGACCGCAACGTCGTCATTGGTGATCACGGTTGCAGCAGTGCCCTCGAACAGCTCCGCGGCCATCTCGAAATTCATGCGGTCGCCGGCATAGTTCTTGACGATGAACAGGACGCCGGGCTTGCCGCCGACGGCGGTCGCGGCCTCCACGATCTGGTCCGGGGTCGGCGACGTGAAGACCTGCCCCGGGCAGGCCGCGTCCAACATGCCCCTGCCGACAAGGCCCGCATGCAGCGGCTCGTGGCCGCTGCCGCCGCCCGAGACCAGCGCGACCTTCTGAAGATTCGGCGCGCTCCGCCGCACGAATTTGCGATCCGCGCCGAGGGCCACGATCTCGGCATGCGCTGCGGCAAAGCCATCGAGGCTCTCCGCCAGCATGGCGTCGACGGAATTGATGAATTTCTTCACGCGTTCCTCCAAACCTTCCCTTATTTGTCTCGCTGCTCCTTGGCGGAGCTATTTTTCGTCCTGCATGATCGCGATCAATCGCCGGGTGAACTCCTGCAACAGAGTATCGAGCTGCGCGTTCTTCTTGGCGCTGCCGAGATCCGGCAGATGCAGCGTCAGCATCCGCTCATGCGAGCCCTGGCTCAGCCGGCCGATGCGGCGCGGATGCGCGCGGGCATAGGCGCGCAGGAATTGCGACTTGGCCTGCGGCGGGAAATGGCAGACGTCGAAAATGGTGGCGAGGTGCTGCACGGGAATCGGCACCGGATAGGCCGGATTGGAAATCTGGCTGACGAAGCTGCGGTTCTTGCCCATGGCATGCGCGAGGCGGATGCGCATGCCGGACGGACGGCTGTCCAGCACGTCCTTGAAGATGCGCTTGTAGGCCGCGACTGCGCCGGCATCGCCCTCTGCGTTGACCGCCGCGTCAGCCACTGCTGCCTCCGTGGCCCAGCCGGTCGATGGTCTGCTTGATCTGCGCCAGCGAGGGCGCATTGACCGAAAGCTCGCGCAGCCCGCAATAGAGCAGCTGCGGCACGCAAGCCGCATCGCTCGCCATGTCGCCGCACAGGCTGACGGGAATGCCCGCCCGCCGGCCGTGCTCGGCGGTACGCACGATCAATTCCAGCACGGCCGGATGCAGCGGGTCCATCAATGTACCGAGAGCTCCATTGGAGCGGTCGCAGGCAAGGACATATTGCGCCAGGTCGTTCGAGCCGATGGAAAAGAACGCCGCCTTGAAATCTCCGATCGCCATCGCGGCCGCCGGCACCTCGACCATGATTCCAAGCTCGGGCAGCATCGCGCCGATGCCCTCGGCCTGCAAGTCCGCAACGGCCTGGGCAAACAGCGCGCGCGCCGCCTCGAGCTCCCCCGGCACGGTGACCATCGGGAACATCACCTTGAGATTTCCGCGGCAGGCCGCGCGCGCCAGCGCGCGCAGCTGCACCCTGAACAGATCGGGCCGAGCGAGGCACAGCCGCAAGCCGCGCAGGCCGAGAAACGGATTGGCCTCACCCTCCGGCGTGAAGCCGGCGACCGGCTTGTCGCCGCCGGCGTCAAAGGTCCTGATCGTCACGGGCTTCCTGTCGGCCCAGCGCAAGACGGCGTCATAGGCGCGAAACTGGGTGTCCTCGTCCGGCAGCCCGCCCGGCCCCGACAGCAAAAACTCCGTCCGCATCAAGCCGATCCCATCGGCATATTGGGCGTCGGCATGATCGAGGTCGTCGACCTCCTGGATGTTGATCATGAGCCTGATCCGTTCGCCGCGCCAGGTCGCGGCCGGGCGCCGCAGGATGGCGCGCGCGGACGCCCGGCTCTTGCGATGCGCCTCGCGCCGCCGCTCGAACAGCGCGACCTGCTCGGCGCCGGGATCGAGCTCGAGCGTGGCATACTCGCCGTCGAGCAGCGCCGATGCCGCATCGGGCAGGCCGCCCAGCTGCACCACCATGGGAATGCCGCGGGCACGGGCGAGCATTGCGACATGGCTGGTCGGGCTGCCGCGCAGCAGCGCAAGGCCGCCACCTGCGGACCAGTCGATCTCGAGAAAGCGCGAGGGCGGCAAATCGTCGGCGCAGACCACGGCGCCACCGGGGATTTTCACCGCCTGCTTCTCGCCGCCATGCAGGATGCGCAGCACGCGGTCGCGCAGATCGGCAAGATCCGACGAGCGTGCCTGCAGATATTCGTCATCGGCCGAATTGTAATCCGCAATCTGGGCGTCGAGGGCTGTCGACCAGGCCTTGTCGGCGGCCCGCCCATGGCCGATGTCGGCGAATATCGGATCGATGAAATCCTCATCCTCCAGCAGCGCCACCTGGAATTCAAGAATTTGCGCGGCCTCACCGCCGGCGGCCGCGGCGAGTTCGGCGATCTGCTCGGCCGCGGCCTGGACCGCCGCGCCGAATGCCGAAGCCTCGTCCTCCGGCGTGCCCGCCTTGCGCTCGTGGTTCTCACCGGCACCGATGCGGATGAAGGGCCCGCGTGCAAAACCGATCGAAGCGGTTCGGCCGCGAAAGCTGAGCCCTGCCATGTCCGCGCGCATGGTCATGCACCCGTCTCCGGAAAATCGGCGGCGACGAGATCGACCAGCGCGGCAACCGCCGCCTCCGCATCCTCGCCATGCGCCTTGAACTCGATGGTGGCGTCGCGCGGGGCGCGCAGCGCCATCACCTTGACCACGCTCTTGGCATTGATCCAATCGGCCGACTCGGAGGCGCGGACGGAGATCTGGGCCTGAAACCGCTTGGCAAGCTTGGTCAGTTTCACCGCCGGGCGGGCGTGCATGCCGGCGGCATGCACCAGCCTCACCTTGCCGGTAATGAATGGGCCATCTGCTGAGGTCTCAAGCATATCCATATCCAATCTTCGCTATCCTCACCGCATCAACCGGCAGTCAGTTCCTCGGCGACCGCCCTCACCTGCTCCAGCGAGCTGCCGCCGGCCGCTTCCGTTGCCGCCATCACCGCGCCCTCGACAATGGGCGCGTTGCACACGACAACCATCTTCCGCCGCTCCGGCTCCAGCATCTCCACCGCCATCTCGCTGTTGGTCTCGGCGCCGCCGAGATCGACCAGGATCGCGACGCCCTTCGCCGACCAGGCGTCGTTGATCGCCTCCATGATCAGCCCGACATTGGTGCCGAGCCCGCCATCGGGATTGCCGCCGCAGAAGGCGACCTTCACTTCGCTGCCGACCATCTGCCGCACCATGTCGGCGGTGCCCTTGGCGATGTCCTTGGAGTGGGAGACGATGACGATGCCGACCGTGTCATTCATTGCCGCGCCTCCAGCGTGCTGCAGACGGCCTGCACCAAGACGCAGCTCGATTTCGCCCCGGGGTCGACATGGCCGATGCTGCGGGCGCCGAGGAACGAGGCGCGGCCCTTGGTCGCCTGCATCGGCACGGTGCGCTCCACGGCCTCGGCCGCGGTGGCCCGCACCCGCTCGATCAGATCGGGGCGGCCGGCATCCGCCTTCAAGGTCTCGAGCACCGGGACGAGCACGTCGAGCATGGTCTTCTCGCCCGCATGGGAGCGGCCGCGCGCGCTCACCGCGTCGACGCCGCTGCCGAACACATCGGCCAGATCCTCGGGAAGCGTCTTGCCGGCCATCGCCTCGCCCGCCGCGAGGAAGAACGAGCCGTAGAGCGGCCCGGACGCGCCGCCGACCGTCATCACCAGCGTCTTGCCGATGGTCTTGAAGGCCTCGTCCAGCGGCTGTGCGCTGATCGTATCCAGCTTGTTCAGCACCGCCTCGAAGCCGCGCTTCATGTTGGTACCGTGGTCGCCGTCGCCGATCGCCTGATCGAGCGCGGTCAGCTCGCCCGCACTGGCGATCACCTGTTCGGCGGCCACCTTGACCAGGGACTTGAAGATGTCGGGTTGCAGCGTCATCGAGCCTGGACCTCATTGCTTCGTGGGCCGGGGATCCGGCATCCCGCCGCATCGAAATAGAGCGGATGATTGAAATGGAGCTCGACCTCCTCGCCGGCATCGAGCGTCTGGTGCGGATCGGCCAATGTGACCAGCATCTCGCCCTTATAGGCGAGATGAACGTGATTCTGCTCGCCGAGATGCTCGACACGGTGAACGCGGCCGATCAGATTGCCGCCATTGCTCTTGCCGATTTCGAGATGCTCGGTGCGGATGCCGATCGTCTCGGTGCCGGCAGGCATCGCCACGCCGGGCAGCAGTCGCGCAGGCAGGAAATTGATCGGCGGCGTTCCGAGCCTGGAGGCGACATAGCTGTCGGCCGGGCTTTCATAGATCTCCCGCGGCGAGCCGAGCTGCAAGAGCTGCCCGTCCCTGATGACGCCGATCCGCGACGCCATGGTCATGGCCTCGACCTGGTCGTGGGTGACGTAGAGGATGGTCGCGCCAAGCTCGATCTGGATCCGCTTCAATTCCAGCCGCAGTTCCGCCCGCAGCTTGGCGTCTAGCGAGGACAAGGGCTCATCCATCAGATAGATCGCGGGGTCGCGCACCAGCGCGCGGCCGATCGCGACGCGCTGCATCTCGCCGCCGGAGAGCCGCGTGGCCGGGTTCTTCAGCTTGTTCGAGATGTGCAACAGCTCCGCGGTCTGCTCGACGCGCTTCTTGATCTCCGGCTCGCTCACCCGGCGCGCGGGCGAGCGCAGCGGAAAGGCCAGGTTGTCGTACACGCTCAAATGCGGATAGAGCGAGTATTGCTGGAACACGAAGGCGATGTCGCGGCTGCCCGGCGGATCGCGCGTCACGTCGCGGCCGTCGATAAGGATCGCGCCGGCATCGGGCTGCTCGAGCCCCGTGATCAGGCGCAAGGTCGTGGTCTTGCCGGCGCCGCTCGGCCCGAGCAGCACGACAAACTCGCCGTCATCGACCGTGAACGACAAATCGCGCACCGCTTCGACGGCGCCAAACCGCTTGCCGATGTTGCGCAAGGTCACGTCAGCCATGGCCGACACCTCCGAAATTCGCGGTGCGGATCGCCGAGCCGCTGGTCGCGTCGAACAGCGCCAGCCGCTCGGCCCGGAAATCGAGGCCGACGGCCTCGCCGAGGGTAACCTGCAGATGAGACGGCAGCCGCGCCGCCACCCGGCCGTAAGGTGTGTCGACGGTGACGATCTGCGTGGTGCCGAGATATTCCGCCCCGAACACGCGGCCCCTCACCGGCGCGCTATCTGCGAAACGGATGTGCTCGGGCCGCACGCCGAGCACCAGCGGACCCGCGGCGCGCGCTTCGCGAACCTCCGGAACGACGATGCTGGTGTCGTGGAAATCGATCGCCCGGTCGCCGGGCCTGAGGCCGCCTTCGAACTTCAGGAAGTTCATCGGCGGCGAGCCGATGAACTCGGCCACGAAGAGGCTGGCCGGCCGGTCGTAGATCTCCTGCGGCGCGCCGATCTGCTCGACTCGGCCGCCATTCATCACCGCGATCGTGTCCGCCATCGACATCGCCTCGAGCTGGTCGTGGGTGACGTAGATGGTGGTGGCGTGGATGCGGTCGTGCAGGTCGCGCAGCTCGCCGCACATCAGATGGCGAAACTCGGCATCGAGCGCGCCCAGCGGCTCGTCCATCAGGAAGGCCTTCGGCCGCCGCACCATGGCGCGGCCGAGCGCGACCCGCTGCCGGTCGCCGCCGGAGAGCTTCGAGGTCTTGCTCGACAGCAGATGCTCGATGCGCAGCAGCCGCGCGGTCTCGGTCACGCGCGCCCGGATGTCCGCGCGGCTCATGCCGGCGCATTTCAGGGGAAAACTGATGTTCTCGGCCACGTTCATATGCGGATAGAGCGCGAACAGCTGGAACACGAAGGCGATGTCGCGGGCGGCCGCGCGGCGGAAGGTGACGTCCTCGCCGTCGAGCAGCACGCAGCCGTCGGTCGGCAGCTCCAGCCCTGCGATCATCCGCAGCGTCGTGGTCTTGCCGCAGCCGGACGGACCGAGCATGGCAAAGAAGGTGCCGTCGGGAATCGTGAAGTTCGAGCCCTGCACGGCGGTGAACTGAACGAAGGACTTGCGCAAATTCTCGACGCGGATCTCGGCCATCGCCCTACTCCGGAAAATGGCTGACGACGACAAAGCCGAGCGTGCCGGCCAGGATCGTCACAAAGGAATAGCTGTAGATGTCGAGCGAGAAGGGCTGCACCAGCATGAGGATGCCGCCGGCGATCAGAGCCATCGCCAGCGTCTCCCACGGCCCCCGCCGGAACCAGCGCGCCAATCTGCCTTTGCGGACTGCCGTCGCCGTCATTTGCGCACCGCTCCGAAGGTGATGCCGCGCAACAGATGCTTGCGCAGAAGGATGGTGAAGGCGACGATCGGCACCACGAACAGCGTCGTCGCAGCCGCCACCGCCGGCCAGTCCTGGCCGCCCTCGCCGATGATGAAGGGAATGAAGGGCGGCATGGTCTGCGCCTCGCCGCTGGTGAGCAGCACCGCGAAGGCGTATTCGTTCCAGGAGAAGATCAGGCAGAAGATCGCGGTCGCGGCGATCCCCGTCACTGCCTGCGGCAGCACCACCTTCCGCAAGGCCTGCAGCCGCGTGTAACCGTCGACCAGCGCCGCCTCCTCATATTCGCGCGGGATCTCGTCGATGAAGCCCTTGAGCAGCCACACCGCGAGCGAGACGTTCACGGCGGTGTAGAGCAGGATCATGCCGAGCCTGGTGTCGGTCAGGTTGAGCTGCCGGTACATCAGGTAGATCGGAATGGCGACCGCGACCGGCGGCATCATCCGGGTCGAGAGGATGAAGAACAGGAGATCGTCGGCCAAGGGAATCTTGAAGCGCGAGAAAGCGTAGGCCGCAAGCGTGCCCAGCACCACCGCGAGGAAGGTCGAGCCGAAGCCGATGATCAGCGAATTGATGAAGCGCGGCACGACCTTCGACGGGCCCGCGATCACCATGTCATGCCGGCGCACCAGCCTGTCGTACCAGGTGGTGGCCGGCGGCAGTTTGGCGATGAAATCCGGCGTCTGCCGCGTGCGCACGGTGAACAGGTTCACATATCCTTCCAGCGTCGGCTGGAACAGGACCTTCGGCGGATAGGCGATCGCATCGCTCTGCGACTTGAACGCGGTCGCGGCGATCCAGAGCAGCGGCAGGATCGAGATCACGGCATAAAGAATGACCAGCGTGCCGGCGATCGCCTTGGCGCGCGGCGTCGCCTCGACGATGGAATGCGCGGTGGATGTGCGAAGCGCGGTCATCGTTGCTTCACCCGGTTGAGTGCCTTGACATAGATGTTGGCCGCGCCGAACACCGTCACGAACAGGATGATGGCGAGCGCGGACGAATAGCCGGTGCGCCATTTCTCGAACGCGGCGCGCTTGAGGGTGATCGAGACCAGCTCGGTGGTCGAGCCCGGCCCGCCCGAGGTCAACAGATTGACCATGTCGAACATCTTGAAATTCTCGATCGCCCGAAACAGCACCGCGAGCATCAGGAACGGCACCGTCATCGGCAGCGTGATCGACCAGAATTGCCGCCAGGGCGAGGCGCGATCGACCTCGGCCGCCTCGTAGATGTAGTCGGGGATCGAGCGCAGCCCGGCGAGGCAGATCAGCATTACGTAGGGCGCCCACATCCAGGTATCGACCAGCACGATGGTCCAGGGCGCGAGCCCCACCTCGCCTGTCATGGAAAACGAGCTCGGCGCGATGCCCGTGAACAGGCTGACCAGGTAGTTGAACGGTCCGATCTGCGGCTGGAACAACAGCGTCCAGAAATTGCCGACCACCGCCGGCGACAGCATCATCGGCAGCAGGATGATGGTGGTCCAGAAGCTGTGGCCGCGGAAACGCCGGTTGATCAGGAGCGCGAGGCCGAAGCCGACGAACACCTGCAGCGCGACCGAGCAGATCACGAAACGCGCCGTGGTCTGCAGGCGGGCCCAGACGTCCTCGTCGGTGAGAATGTCCTGGAAATTGTCGAGGCCGACGAACCGCAGCGGCAGATAGGACATGCTGAGGTTGAGGCTGGTGAAGGACAGCCGGATCATCCAGATCAGCGGGAAGATGTTGATCGCGAGCAGAAGTGCGATCGTCGGCGCGACGAACAGCCAGGCGATCGCGCGGTCCGACAAGCCGCGCGCCCGCCAGGCGGGGCTGGATTTCGCTGGCGGAGCGCGGGTTGCCGAGGCGTGGTCAGGATGAATGATGGTGGTCATTTTCTGCTGCAACTTGCCAATTCCAGCTTCCCCGGAGGATGCCCGCTCCGGGGAAGCGAGGTTCGCGGAGTTACTCGGCTGCGACCTTCTTGCCCTGCTCGCCAAACACCTTGGTCCAGTCCTTGACCAGGAGGTCGAGCGCCTGCTGCGCCGTGCCCTTGTCGGCGACGACATAGTCATGCACGCGCTTCTGCATGTCGAGCAGCAGCTGCGCATAGGACGGCTCGGCCCAGAAGTCCTTCACGATCGCCATCGACTCCAGGAACTGCGGGGCAAAGGGCGCGCTCTTCGGGAAGTCGGGCGCATCGACCACGGCCTTCAGCGCCGAGTAGCCGCCGATCTGCCACCACTTCTGCTGCACCGCGGGCTGCGCGAACCACTTGATGTAGGCGAGCGCGTCGTCCTTGTGGTCCGAGGTCGCAACCACCGAGATGCCCTGCCCGCCGAGCTGGGTGAAGTGCGCCTTGGGGCCGGCCGGATTCACGAAGAAGCCGATCCGGTCGCCGCCGACGTTCGGATCCTTGTAGAGGCCGGGGAAGAAGGCGAACCAGTTCATCTGCATCGCCACCTGGCCGGATTTGAAGGCGTCCAGGCCCTCCTGCATATAGGCGTTGGTCATGCCGGGCGCGGTGCAGCACTTGTAGAGCTCCTTGTAAAATTCGAGCCCCTTCGCCGCGTCGGGCGAGTTGACGAAGCCCTGCATCTGGTACGGCTTCTTCGGATTCTCATACTGGAAGCCGTAATTGTAGAGCACGTTGGTCACGCCCATGGTGATGCCTTCCGAGCCGCGCTCGGTGAAGATGTAGGCGCCATAGACCTTCTTGCCGTCGATCTCGCGGCCCTGGAAAAACTCCGCGACCTGCTTCAGCTCCTCATAGGTCTTGGGGGGCGCCAGGTCGCGGCCGTACTTGGCCTTGAAGGCGGACTGGATCTCGGGACGGCCGAACCAATCCTTGCGGTAGGTCCAGCCAACCGCGTCGGCCATCGCCGGCAGCGCCCAGTAGTTCGGCGTGTTCTTGGGCCATTCGGAGTAGCCCACCACCGTCGCCGGGACGAAATCGTCCATCGAGATCTTCTCCTTGTCGAAGAAGTCGTTGAGCTTGACGTACCAGTTGTTCTCGGCGGCGCCGCCGATCCACTGGCTGTCGCCGATGATGAGGTCGCACAGCTTGCCGTGCGAGTTGAGCTCGTTGAGGAAGCGGTCGGCATAGCTCGTCCAGGGCACGAACTCATATTTCATCTCGATGCCGGACTGCTTGGTGAAGTCCTTGCCGAGCTCGACCAGCGCATTGGCCGGATCCCAGGCCGCCCAACACAGGGTGAGCTGCTTGCCTTCCGCGCGCGCCGGGCCGCTTGAGAGCGCCGACACCGCCACGCCTGCGAAGAGAGCAAGCGCGCCGCCCGCCCACTTCGACCACCTTCCAGTCGCAGATTTTCGCATGTGCTTTCCTCTCGTGACGCATTCCCTCGCCGCAATCGGACGCGCCCGGTCCGCGTAGCGGCTTGTTTATGGAGGCCCGTGCGGGCCTTCGAGCGAAGGGGTTGCCGAGGAAAAGCACACACCCGCGCACCAAGCGCGAGCGTCATGAATCCTTGGGCCGCCCCTCCAGGCGCGATGTTCAGTTTAGTTTAATACTAAACATCCCATACCAGTTTGCAAAACCCGTCAAGAGGGATTTGCGGCCTCGGCCTTCGCTCGAAGATACGAACTAGGCCTGCTGCAACGCGATAATCTGCACGTCGCATGAACCGAAGCCGCGCAACATGGACATCGCGGCGGCCAGGCAATTGACTTGTCCAATGTTTATTAAACGCCGGAAGCTAAACGTGCCGGCCCCGAATCTGCTTCGCGCCGCAGCATCGAACACGTGGCGTGCGCCGCCATCATGGTGCTGTTCGTCGATGGAGTTTGGACGGAGGCCGCTGGCGGTCTTGATCGGAGCAGCGGATGTCTATGCCGGCGAGACGGACGAAGCCGTCTTCTGATCCGCGGGGACGCTGGAAGTCCACGCCTATCGCGTGGTCCGACTTTCGTCTGCTCGCGTTTGTCTGGATCTTGTGAGCCTTGGAATCTTTAGTCTTGGCTCTTGTGAGCCTTGGATCTTGCGAGCCTTGGCTCTCGATGGCCCGGCTTGAGCCGCCCCTCCTGCGGCCCAAGCTGAGGCTTGATGCGCCATAATGGAGGGCGCCGGGCGGCGACGCCTGTGGCAAAAGGAAAATGCCGCCGCCCTTGAAAGCAAAAGGCCCCCGGAAACGGGGGCCTTTATTCTTAGACGGCGTCCTTCGCAGCCTTGACCGGCCTTGCGCGGACGATCTTGCGTGCCGGCTTGGCCTTGAACATCATCTCCTCGCCGGTGAAGGGGTTGGTGCCCTTGCGCGCCTTGGTCGCCGGCTTCTTGACGACCACGAACTTCGCGAAGCCCGGCACCAGGAAGACGCCGTTCTTCTTCAGTTCCTTGTGGCCGACATCGACCATCGTATCCAGGACGTTCTTCACGTCGCGTTTGGAAAGTTCGGTTGCAGTCGAGATCTTCTCGAGCAGCTGCGATTTGGACAGTTGGGTAGCCATTGTGTCTCCTCTGATTCGTCCGATGGCGATATTAAACGAACCGGCAAAAACCTAGAGTCTTCTCGGCGATTTTGTGGGATTTTTCCCGGGATTTTCGCTCTTTTTTGTTCATCGAGGCCGAGAAAGCACGCTTTTGCAGGCTTTTTTGAGCCTTTCGCGCATTGCGTCGCGGCCCAAGCCGTCGCCGGACGGTGATTAGCGAACGCACCAAACCCCTATTTTGGCAGGCTTTCGAGACGCTCGCGATAGGCCGCGAAACCCCGGATCAGGTCTTCTCCTTCCAGCCATTCGCCGTTTTCGTTCATCAAGCCAGCCTCCAGCATGGCCGCGGCACAGGGCCAGTGCAGGTCGACCCAATGCCTGATCTCAGGCTCGGGCATCCCTTCCCGCCTGCAGATTCGCGCTGCCATCTCGCGCGCCAGCGGCTCGATATTGGAGCTCATCTGTGTGGTCATGTTGCTGGACATGTTGATAGACATATTGGTGAACTTGGGGCAGCGCGCTTAGCCGCAGGCGGCGTCGATTTCAAGGCAGCGGGCGGCGCGCTCGCCTCGGCTTCCGATATCCATGCCGCGTCGCGACGACCCATCGTGCGCCGGACATTGATCCATTCCAGACCAGCCGCTATGTGATCCGTCGTCTGACATCAACCGCGGGCGTCGCATGAACAGCAGGACCGGCCTGCCCCTCGCAATCACGCTTCTGGCTCTGATCGCCGCGCCTGCGCTTGCGCAAGGCGGTGTCGGCGGCCCGACCAGGCCGATCAACCATGTCGGCGGCGCGACGATCCACCCCAACCCGGTGGTCCCGCCGTCGAAGGGCGTCACGGCCGACGCCGCGCCGTCCAACCCGACGTCGGCCTCCGCAAAAAAGAAGTAGAGCAGACCCGGCTCTGCAGGCCGGCTAGCGCGACCCGACCGGGTCGCGCGCCAAGTGCTGACCGGCGCCCTTGCGGCCGACCAGCCGACCGTCCGTGACCACGGTCTCGCCGCGCACCAGCATGGTCACCGGCCAGCCGGTCACGGCGAGCCCCTCATAGGGCGTGTAGTCGGAGCCGTGATGCAGGAGCTTCTGGCTGATCACGACCTCGCGCGCCGGATCCCAGATCGCGATGTCGGCATCCGAGCCGACCGCAATCGTGCCCTTGCGCGGATAGAGACCGTAGGTCTTGGCGTGGTTGGTCGACGACAGCGCCACGAAACGGTTGAGATCGATGCGGCCTTTCCCCACGCCCTCGGAGAACAGGATCGGCAGCCGTGTCTCGATGCCGGGAATCCCGTTCGGCACCCAGCGGAAGCTGGTGCGCCCCTTCGGCGCGAGCTTGCCGCTCTCGTCGTAGCGGAATGGGCAGTGGTCGGACGAGAACACGCTGAACACGCCCTGCTGCAGGCCTTCCCAGCAGGCCTGCTGGCTGGCAACGTCGCGCGGCGGCGGGCTGCAGACATATTTGGCGCCTTCCATGTTCAGCCCCTCCATGTCCTTTTCGGTCAGGACGAGATATTGCGGACAGGTCTCGCCGAACACTTTCAGGCCGCGCTGCTGGGCGCGGCGGATCTCCTCCATCGCCTCGCGGTTGGAGACATGGACGATCATGACAGGCACGTCGACCAGCTCGGCGAGCGTGATGGCGCGGTGGGTGGCCTCGCGCTCGACCGGAATCGGCCGCGAGGTGCCGTGGAAATGCGGCGCGGTCTGCCCCGCCCGCTCCAGGCGGTCGGTCAGGAAACGGATGGCGTCGAAATTCTCGGCATGCACCATGACCAGCGCGCGCGTTTCGCGGGCAACCGCCATCACCTCCAGGATCTGGCGGTCGTTGAGCGCCAGATCCTCATAAGTCATGAACACCTTGAAGGAGGTGTAGCCGTCCTTGATCAGCGCCGGTAGCTCCTGGCCCAGCACCTGGTCGGTCGGATCGGAGATGATCAGATGGAAGCTGACGTCGATATAGCAATTGCCGTCGGCCTTGGCGTGATAGTCGCGCACCGCGGCGCGCAGGCTCTGGCCGCGCTCCTGCAGGCAGAACGGCAGCACCGTGGTGTTGCCGCCGAAGGCGGCCGCCCGCGTTGCGCTCTCGAAATCATCGGCCATCACGATGCCGGGCCCGCTCGGCTGGGAGATGTGGACATGGCTGTCGATCCCGCCCGGCAGCACCAGATGCCCGCCGGCATCGATGATCTCTCTCGCCTCACCGAGATCAGTGCCGAGCGCGACAATGCGGCCATCGGCAATGCCGACATCACAGGCGAAGGTATCGGAGGCGGTCGCGACCGTGCCGCCGCGAATGATGGTGTCGAAGCTCATGTCGTGATCCTGGCCTTTCGGAAATGGCGGTTACCCGGCGGATGAAGCATCGCGATGCTCGAGTCGTGCTGCGAGCTGGTCGGGGAGCCCGCGCGTCGGCTTTGCCGCCGGCCGCCGGAACGCGCCGGCAACCGCCTTGCGCGGCTTCAGCGCAACCAGCGCCTCGGCCTGCTTGACCGCGGCCGCAATCGGGTCGACCAGCGGCACCGGCACGCGGTCGCGCACCTTGGGCGCAAGGCCCGCGAGCGGCGCGCCGCCGAGAATGATCACCTCGGCCGCGTCCTCTTGCACCGCCTTGTTGGCGAGCGCGACCAGCAGCTCCTCCTTCTCGGACTGCACCTCGGCAAGCGAAGCGAAGGACTGATCGAGCGTCCGCACCGCGCAGCAGCGGTCGCGCAAGGCGTGCATGTCGACGCAGTCGCGGTACCAGGTCGCAAGCGCCGTTGCGAAGGTGACGATCGCAAAACGGCGGCCGAGCATGCAGGCGGTGAGCATCGCCGCCTCCGACATGCCGATCACGGGAAGGTCGAACAATTCGCGGGCGCCGAACAGGCCGGGATCGCCGAAGGCCGCGACGATGGCGGCATCGGCGCCCTCATGGCGCTCGGCGAGCATCTCGAGCACGATGGCGCCGCCGAGCTGCGCCTCCGCCCGGGTCGCCAGATATGGAACGCCGCGCGTCGCGGTCAGCGGCACGAGCTCGGTGCCGGGGGCGGCGACCGCGCGTCCCGCCTCCGTCAGGAGGCCGGTGACCGCCTCCGTCGTGTTCGGGTTCAGGACCAGAATGCGCATGTCGTCGTCCCCTGTGGTCACGCCGCGGCCGCGCCGGCCAACGGCCGTGTCCCGGCGGAGAGCGCCTGTACCACCTCGCGGCCCGTGTTCATGACGTGATGGGCGAGCAGCCGCCCGGCGGCATCGGCGTCGCGCGCCTCGAGCGCCGTGAGGATGTCGCGATGCTCCTGCACCGATTCATCCCAGCGCCGCCGCGAGCCCAGCGCGGAAAAGCGCGCCCATTCCGCCCGTGCGATCAGCCGGTCATGCGTCTCACGGAGCAGCGGGTTGCGGGCGCCGGCGATGATCGCCTGGTGCAGCGCCTGGTTCAGCTTGAAATAGGGTGCGATATCATTGTCCGCGAAGTGACGCTCCATCGCCTGCTGCATCTCGCCAAGCCGCGCGATCTCCTCATTGCTCATGCGCCGCGCGGCAAGCTCGGCGCCATGGCGCTCGATCCCGCTCAGGACCTCGAACAGCTGCACGATCTCCTCGCTGTTCATCATCGCGACGCGCGCGCTGCGGTTCTGCCGCAGCTCGACCAGACCGTCGGCGGCAAGCAGCTTGAACGCCTCGCGCAAGGGCGTGCGCGACAGGCCGAGCAGCGCGCACAGCTCGGCCTCGACGAGCTCGGTGCCCTGCGCGAGCCCGCCGGAAATGATGAGCTTGCGCAGCCGCTCGATCGCGCGCTCGTGCAGGCTCGCCCGGCGCAGCCGCAAATGCGGCGCGACAGCGTGAGCGATGGTCGCTTTGCGCGGACGGCCGCGCTTGCGGGGTGTCTTCTGCTCCAAAGCTTGATCCTCCAGGCCCTTATCCTATTGCAGGAAGCGGGTGCTTTTCTCGCACGTATTATAGACAAATAGTGTTTGTTTCCTAGCCACTTGGCACAAATTGTATGCAGCATTCAGAAAATACTTGAAGTGCTCCCTTGCGGCTGCAAAGTTGGCCCTGCCGCCGGGATCCACCCAACTGGAGTACTCAAGACCGTGCGAAAGAAGCTCTCCGCAGCCTTTGCTCTCGCCCTCATCGCAGGCGCGCTCGGCGCATTGAACGAACCCGCACACGCCGACGGCACGCCGATCAAGCTCGGCTATGCCAAGTGCGCGCATTGCCTGCCGATGGCGCTGACTCCGGCGCTGGCACAGGGCGTCACCATCGAGGCGACCGGCTTCAATTCCGGCAACGACGTGCTCACGGCCTTGATTTCCAAGAGCATCGACGTCGCGCAGGTGACCTATCTGCATTACGTCACCGCACTGGACAAAGGCTTCGACGTCGTCGCCATCTCGGGCGAGGTCAATGGCGGCTCCGAATGCCTGTCGACGCCCGCGCTCAACCTGCCCAAGGGCGACTGGGCGGCGTTCAAGGCGCTGATCGAGAAGGCCAAGGCGGCCGGCTCGCCGCTGAAGGTGGCGGCCTCCCGCGGCAATGCGCAGGACATCCACATGCGCGGCGCCTTCGCCAAGGAAGGCATCGATGTCAACAAGGACGTCCAGTTCGTCAACATCCCCAACCCCTCCGACCATATCGCGGCCCTGCGCCGCGGCGAGATCGACATGGTCTGCACCGTCGAGCCCTTTGCGTCGCAGATCCGCATGGCCAATGCCGGCAACAGTTTCGTGCTGCCCTACGACCAGGCCGCCGGCAAGCTGACCAACCTGATCGTGACACGCTCCGACGTCATCGCGTCGCGACGGGCCGACGTGCAGGCGACGGTCGCGGCCGTCGTCGCCATGGTCGACAAGATCAAGGCCGACAGGAGCGCCTGGGTCGATACCATCGTCAAGCAGACCGGCCTCGACAAGACGATCGCCGAAGCCGCGCTCGACAATGCGTTCCCGGACTACGCCATCCACAAGCCGGAGACGATCGCGATCGCCCGCATGATGAAGGACCTGAAATATGTCTCGACCGATGTGACGCCGCTGATCGACAAGACCAGCGACTATTCCTTCCTCGAGGCCGCAACCAAGAGGTCCAAGAATGAGCTCGGCTATTGAGCTGACGGGGTGCATCGCCGCCCTGCCAGAGATCGGAAGGCGCATCGGACGGCGGCTCGACCGCATCGTCGTTCCCGCCCTGCTGCTGATCGGCTGGGAGGCTTTTGCACGCGCGGGCTTTCTGCCGCCGGCGCTGCTGCCGGCGCCGAGCGCCGTCATCCACGCGCTCGGCGACTGGATCTTCGGCATCGACCAGACCACGCAGAGCTATTCCGGGCGCTGGCTGCACGATGCCGTTGCCTCCGCTGCGCGCGTCGCGGCGGGCTTTGCCATCGCGGCACTCACGGCCATCGCGCTCGGGACTGCGATCGGCTGGTGGCGTGTCGCCGAGACGACGCTCGAGCCGACCTTGCAGATGCTGCGGCCGATCCCGCCGGTGTCCTGGATTCCGCTCGCCATCATCTGGTTCGGCATTGCCGACAAGCCGGCGATCTTTCTCGTCTTCCTTGGTGCGTTCTTTCCGGTGCTGATGAACACCATCCATGGCGTGAAGGGCGTCGACCGCAACCTGATCCGTGCCGGCGCCATGATGGGCGCCTCCGAGCGGCAGATGCTCTGGAACATCGTGCTGCCGGCGGCACTGCCCTCGATCTTCGCCGGCCTTCGCATCGCCATCGGCTCGGCCTGGATGCTCACGGTGACCGCCGAGATGGTCGCGGTGAAGAGCGGGCTCGGCTACGTGCTGTGGGATTCCTATTACTTCCTGCGCTACGACATCGTGCTCGCCGCGATGATCTCGATCGGGCTGCTCGGCTTCGTTTCCGACCTCCTGATCAAGCAGGTGATGAATGCGGTGCTGCACTGGCAGAAGGCGACCACCGTCGCCGGACGCGGAGGTTAAACGCGATGGCCGAGATCAGCATCGAGGGAATCACCAAGGTCTTTCACGACACGTCGCGCGGGCGTGACGTCGCCGCGCTCGACGACATCAATCTCGCCATCGCCTCCAACGACTTCGTCTGCCTGCTGGGCCCGTCCGGCTGCGGCAAGTCGACGCTGCTCAACATCATCGCCGGCTTCGAAAAGCCGAGCCGCGGCCGCGTCGTCGTCGACGGCAAGGCCGTCGAGGCGCCCGGCGCCGACCGCGGCGTGGTGTTCCAGCAGCCGACGCTGATGCCGTGGCTGTCGGTCTGGGAGAACATCGCCTTTCACCTCAAGCTCCAGGGCGTCGGCAAGACGGCGCGACGCGAGCGAGCGCAGGAGTTCATCGACCTGGTCGGGCTGAAGGGTTTTGAGACGCACTACCCGTCCGAGCTCTCCGGCGGCATGAACCAGCGGGTCGGCATCGCGCGCGCCCTGATCATGAACCCGCGTGTCATCCTGATGGACGAGCCTTTCGCGGCACTCGATGCCCAGACCAAATCCGAGATGCAGGAGGAACTGGTCGGCATCTGGCAGCGCCATCGCGGCACCATCGTGTTCGTGACCCACAGCGTCGACGAGGCGCTCGTGCTCGGCAACAAGATCGTGGTGATGACGCGCCGCCCCGGCCGCATCCGCGACCTCCTCACCTTCGACCTGCCCCGCCCGCGCGACGTCACGAGCGCCGCATTCAACGACATGAAACGTCACGTGCTCGGCCTGATCAAGGAAGTCGCCGCCAAGGAAGCGGCGTGAGTAGCCGAATGCAATCCGTCATCCTGAGGCGCGAGCGGAGCGAGCCTCGAAGGATGAACGGCCCCGCTGCTGCATCCGGGCCGTCGCCTTCGAGGCCTCCGCTACGCTCCGGCGCCTCAGGCTGACGGCACTGGCAGAGACCTATTTTTGATCTGACACCAGCGCGCGATCAACTACGACAAATCGCAGGACCCGCCCATGTCCCCTTCCACCCGTCTCGGCATGCTGACGCCGTCGTCCAACACCGTGCTGGAGCCGATGACGGCGGCGATGCTCGCCGGCACGCCCGACATATCGGCGCATTTCTCCCGTTTTCGCGTCACCGAGATCGCGCTGTCGGACCAGGCGCTGCAGCAGTTCGACGACAGCGAGCTGTTGCGTGCGGCGGAATTGCTGGCGCATGCCAAGGTCGACGTCATCGCCTGGAACGGGACGTCCGCCGCATGGCTCGGCTTCGAGCGCGACGAGCAGCTTTGCGCGCGGATCGAGGCAGCCACCGGCATCGCTGCGTGCAGCTCGGTGCTCGCCTTCCGTGACCTGTTCGCGCAGCGCGGCATCAAGCGCATCGGCCTGGTGACGCCTTATCTCGACGACGTGCAGGACAGGATCATCGCCAACTGGACCGCAGCCGGCTTTGCCTGCACTGCCGAACGGCACCTGCGGCTCAAGGACAACTTTTCCTTTGCCAATGTGGCCCCCGACGACATCGCGGCGATGGCGCGCGCGGTGGTCGAGGCGGGATGCGACGCCGTTGCGATCGTCTGTACCAATATGCGGGGCGCGGCGATTGCCGCCGCCCTCGAACAAGAGCTCGGCGTCCCCGTCTACGATTCCGTCGCCGTGACCCTGTATCAGAGCCTCCGCATGGCGGGACGCGACCCGCGCGCCATCAGGGGTTGGGGCAGCCTGTTCGCGGCATGATCGGCGGCGCGGCCACGACATTCCGGTCGACATCGACAAGGGGGCCGGAGCTGCGGGTGTTCGGCGCCAACCATTTCGACGTCGCCGCCGCCATTCGCCTGCACGGCGTGGCGTTCAAGGCCGTGCGATAGCCGGCGCGCTCATGCGCTCCCGAGATGCGCACCGAAGAAGCGCGCCACCCTCCCGATCGCATCGAATGTCGCCGGATCGGTGTCGGCAAAATCAAAGCCGTGCGTCTTGCCCGGATAGGTCACCTGCTCGGCCTCCGCGCCTGCGGCCTTGGCGAGCTTCACCAGCCTTTCGCCCTCGCTCAGCGGAACGTTGCGGTCGGCCTCACCATGCAGTTCAAGCAGCGGCGGCAAGTGCTTGACGTCGCTTGCCATCGCATCAGGCATCCCGCCATAGAGCACGGCGAGTGCTGTGACCCGTTGGTCGCGGACCGCCGTGGCTGCGGCGACATAGCCGCCGAGCGAAAAGCCGAGCAGACCGATGCGGCCCGAACTGTCCGGACGCGCCAGCACCGCGCTGATGGCGGCGGAGCTTCGCCTGGCCCAGGCCTCGAACCGGGCCGTCTCATGCGCCTCGCGCTCGGGCCGCGGCCTGCTGCTCAGGATGCGGGTGTCGCCTTCGGTCATGTAGCGGACGAGATAGCAGTCGATACCGGCAGCCATCAGCGCATTCGCGTGGCGCTCATAGGCGGCAGGTTTCATCTCGAAGCCGCCCCTGCCGTGCAGCAGCAACACCGCCGGGCGCTTGGCCGCGCCACTCGCGGCGAAGCGCGACAGGGTCATGTCACCTTCGTCGGTCGCGACGGCGAGCTGTTCTGCCTCAGCGCCGGCAGTCCGGGCAGAGATTGGCAGCAGCGCGAGGCCGAGCAGCGCGCTGCGCCGGGTTATCTTGTGCATTCAAGGTCCTGATGCGTGGCGTCGAGAGTTGGATTTAGCCGACCACATGGCGCATGGCGGCGCGGGCGAGGAAGCGCAGCTTCTCGTTGAGGGGAAAGCGGCCGAAATTGGTCTTCACCGCACCCAACGTGAAGGCGGTCTTCTTGGAATAGTCGATGCGCACCGCGACGATCACCGGCCGGCCGGTCGCGGCGATGCCGCGCGCCGTGCTGATGGCCTCCGCGATCCCGTCATTGTCGTTCATGGCGACAAAAGCCGCGCCGGTTGCAAGCGCGACGCCCTCGATGTTCAGCTTGCCGATGGTGGTGGCGGGCTTGCGGCCATAGGGAATCGATTGCGCCTGCGCGATCTGGGCCAGTTCGCCGTCGTTGAAGACGTAATAGACGATGCCGAGGCTGTTCGACGCCGCGGTCAGGATTTCCATGCAGGTCATCATGAAGGCGCCATCGCCGACGACCGCCTGCACGCTGCGGCCGGGAAACGCGAGCTTGGCGCCGATCGCCGCAGGCACCGCATAGCCCATGCAGTTGAAGTCGGTCGGCAGGATCACGCTTTTGGGTGCATGGATCGGCATCAGCTCGGCGGTGAGAAAGGTGTGGTTGCCGTCGTCGATGGCGAGGATGCCGTCCTCGGGCATCTGGCGCCTGAGCTCGTCGAAGAAGCGCGCGGGGTTGACGATGCCCTTGGCGTCGTTGCGGTACCAGCTCTCGCGATAGGCTGCCTTGTCCTTGGCGATCTGCTGCCGCAGGGCCTCGTTGGCCGGCCGCCGCGGCGCCTTCGCTTCCAGGCTCGCAAGCAGCTGCCGCAGCGCGGCGCCGGCATCACCTGATATCGCGACCTTCGCCGGATAATTCGCGTTGAAGACCGCGGGGTTGATGTCGATATGGATCAGGTTCTGCGGCACATCGGCGCCGTAGCTTCCGGTTGCGATCTCGGCAAAGCGGGTGCCGATCGCCAACATGCAGTCGCAATCCTTGAATGCATTCTGGGCCGCAGGCACCGCCGAAGCGCCAAAGCCGAAACCGGTGTGCAGCGGGTGATTGCCGGGAAACACTGACAGCCCCTGCAGCGTGGTCGCCACCGGTGCCTGCAGATAGTCGGCAAGCTTGAGCAGCTCGGGCGTCGCATCGCGCGCGCCCCAGCCGGCGAAGATGCCGGGGCGTTTTGCGGCGAGCAGCAGGTCCGCGGCGCGCGCGATCTCCGCGCCGGCCTCGACCACCGGCGGTTTCGCCGGCTGGAATTGCGGCAGCTCGCCGACCTCGTCGGTCATCAGCAGGATGTTCACCGGCAGCTCGACGAACACCGGCCCCGGCTCGCCCGAAGTTGCGATCTCATGGGCCTTGAACAGCGTCGGCACCACGTCGTCATGGCGGGTGACGCGGAACGTCGCCTTGGTCAGCCCGCTCATGAATTTGTGGGTGTCCATCTGGTGCAACTGATAGCGGTGCGGCGTATCGGTGCGCGGCCCGCCGGAGATCACCAGCATCGGCACGCCGTCGAGAAAGGCTTCGCCAATGCCGCTCGCCGCATGGGTCAGGCCTGCGGCCGGCACCACCGTCAGCACGCCGATGGAATCCGACAGCCGCCCCACCGCGTCGGCCATGAAGGAGGCACCGCCCTCATGGGTGACCAGCACCTGCGTGATGCGGTTGGAGCTGTTGAGCGCGTCATAAAGCTCGGTCGTGTGCACGCCGGGTATCCCGAAGGTGAAGCGGGCCCCGATCTGCTCCAGCGCGTAGACGGTAAGCCAGGCGCCTGTCCGTTTCATGGATCGTCCCCTTCATCCGTTCAAAGATTGCGGCCGCAGATGGCTGCCGCCGCCCGCCGGCCGGAAAAAATGCAGCCGCCGAGAAAGGTGCCCTCCAGCGCCCGCAGACCATGCATGCCGCCGCCGCCGAAGCCCGCGGCCTCGCCGACCGCATAAAGCCCTGCGATCGGCTCCCCGGCGGAATCGAGCACCCGCGACTGCAGATCCGTCAGGATGCCGCCGAGGCTCTTGCGGCTGATGATGAATTCACGAACCGCAATCAGCGGCAATGCCTTCGTATCCATGATCGGCTGGAATTTGCACAGACGGATACGGTCGCCGCGATAATTCCGCAAGTACGCAATGCGGCGCAGCTGCTCGTCATTCATCAGGTTCCTGCCCCGCGCGATCGTCGCATCATAATGCTTGACCGCATCCGCAACCGCCGCAGGCTCGACCGCCTGGTCGCCCTGCAGCGCATTCATCCTGCCGACCAGCTCGGGCAAGGAATTCGCAGTGACGAAATCCTGGCAATGGTCGAGCATCTCCTGCACCAGCCATCGATTGCCGAACAGGATATCGCGCAGGAAGCCGAGCTTGTTCTTCTCCCGGATCGACGGGTTGAACTCCGCTCCCGAGATCGCAAGCTCCTTGAGCGCAATCTTACGGTTCATCAGCTGCCAGGAATATTGCCGCTGCTGCGCGCAGATGTCGGCGACCAGCCTGCGGGTATCAAAGCCCGAGACCAGGGGCTGCGGCCCGATCCGCTCGCCCCTCCAGTTCAGCCACAGCGCCGAGCGAGGCGGCACCAGCGACAGCCCGTGATTGGGCTTGCGCGGCCGCGGATGATGCACGCCGGCGGCATAGTTCCACATCCGGTCGAGATGGGTGAGCACGCCTCCGACGGCCACCGTCGCATCGTGTAGCCGGCCGTCGGCAAAGCGATGCGAGCCGTTCAGCAGCACCGGCGGCGGCGTGCGCCAATCGGGGTGCCAGTTTTGCCTGACTCGCGCCAGGTCGCCGCCATTGATGCCGCCTGCGGCAACCACGACCTGCTCGGCGGTGACCTCGAACGGCGCGCCGGTCGTCTCGTCGACACCGGCCGCGCCGCAGATGCGCCCTGCCCGCATCGTGAGCTGGTCGACGCGCCGGTTGAAGCGCAGCGTCAGCCGGCCGGCGTTCGGATGCACCCTGAGCGCACCGATCAGGGCATCGGTGATGCCCTTGCCGGTGCCCCAGGCCACATGAAAGCGCGGCACCGAATTGCCGGGCACGAATTCGCCGCGCTCGACCCAGTTGACCACGGGCAGAAAGCTCACCCCGAAACGCCGCACCCAGCGATGGATGTCGGCCGTGCAGCGCTCGACATAGGCTTCGGCCCAGGCCCGGGGCAAACGCTCGTCCTCGCCAAATTCCGCAAAGCTCAGCCAGTCCCGCAGCGCAAGCTCCGTCGAGTCACGGATGCCCTGGCGACGCTGCTCCGGCGAATCGACGAAGAACATCCCGCCGAAGCTCTCCCGCGCCAGCCCGCCAAAGGCCGCCGCCTCGTCGCGATCGAGCATGATCACCGACTTGCCGCCGTCGAGCAGGTCGAGCGCGGTGGCAATGCCGGCGATGCCTGCGCCGATGATCAGGATATCACAGTGTTGGTCAGGCACGTCCCCTCGCGCTCCCCCCGCCCGAGCATTTCGATATCGCGCGGAACACGTCGTTTGCGAGTAGCATGATTTGGCTCGGTTGTGGATTGGGAGAGATCAAGCCGAGCGCCAGCAGATCAATTGCCGTGCACTGCGTAGCGACGCAGGTCCTCGATCCAACGCGCGCGTCTCTTGTCGTCGGCGAATGTGAGCCCGTAGAGGTTCTCGCGAACCGGTTTGATTCCGGCAAAGCTCAACATGCTGCGCTCGAACCCGCGCACCCCAAAGGCGCCGAAGTACCAGCGATAGAGCGTTGCCGGCATCCCCATAGTCACGACGATGCGGGCCGAGCGCCCGGCCAGCAGGCGCCTTGGGAAGGACTTTTCCCGGTATTCCATGGCAAAGCCCGGCCGGAAAATATGTTCGAGAAATCCTTTGAACAGCGCCGGCATGGTTCCGTGCCAGAGCGGAAACAGGATGACCCAATGCTCCGCCCAGCGCATGTCATCGCGTGGTCGTACCAGATCCGAGGGCATCTCGCCGGTCTCAAAGTCCAGTTGCGTGCGCAAGAGGGCAAAGTCGAGCTTCGCCACCTCGATGCGCCGCACCTCATGCCCTGCCGAAGCCGCGGCTTCGGCATAGGCGTCGGCCATAGCATTCAGCAGGTGATGGCCAGCGGGATCAGGGTGGCCCTGGATGATTGCAATACGCTTCGCCATTCGACGTGCTCCAGAACGGGCGGGAGTCACCTTGCGTCGGCTTTTTATTAATCCGAGGGATTGGGGGCACTCTTGATCCATGTCAGCCCCGATAGGCCCGCCTGCATCAGCCGCTCGAAGGCGGAGCGCAGATCGGGACAGGACGCCGGCCGCCGCAAGCGGGGGCAAGCGCAAGCCTCTGCGCCCGCTTGGCGGCTTAGTAAATCACCGGTTAAGGGGTTCCGCCTCGGGGCCGGCGCGCACACGGGATAATCAGCGGTTGCAGGTACCGGGTACCGGAACGCCGGCGCAAACGCGGATCGCTCGCAATAATGCGGCAGATTTTACCAACTGCGGCATCCAGCGGCTTAACAATTTGTCCAGCGACACACGCCATAGTCGTGGCCCGATCAATTTTAGAATGCCGGGTTCAATTGCCGTGACATCTCTCGGACGTGTGATTTCGGTGCGCGGCTCGCTTGCCCGGATCGGCATGCTGGCCGCAAGCCAGATGCCGATGTCGGAGATGCGTGCGACCGTCGGCCGCTTCGTCTCCATCCGCGCCGGCGTCTCCACCATCGTCGCCATGATCACCGACGTGTCCTGTGAGGACCTGCCGGCCTCGGACAGCTATGTCGCGACCGCCGGCGTCGACCTGCTCGGCGAGATTCTCTCCGGCGACCGCCCGAAATTCCAGCGCGGCGTCACCAATTACCCGACCATCGGCGATGCGGTCGCATTGATCAGCGCCGAGGAGCTGCGCACCATATACGCGCCGACCGGCGCCGACCAGATCAATGTCGGCACGTTGCAGCAGGACCGCTCGGTGACCGCCTATGTCGACGTCGAGGAAATGCTGTCGAAGCATTTCGCGGTGCTCGGCTCGACCGGCGTCGGCAAATCGACCGGCGTGTCGCTCCTGCTGAACGAGATCCTCCTGGCGCGGCCGAACCTGCGCGTGTTCCTCCTGGACGTGCACAATGAATATGGCCGCTGCTTCGGCAGCCGCGCCATGGTGCTCAACCCGCGCAATCTGAAACTGCCGTTCTGGCTGTTCAATTTCGAGGAGATCGTCGACGTCCTGTTCGGCGGCCGCCCGGGCGTGCCCGAGGAGCTCGACGTTCTCGCCGAGGTCATCCCGCAGGCGAAGGCGATCTACACGCAGTACCAGAACTCCGATCGGCTCGGGCTCAAGCGCGCCGATCCCAAGACGGTCGGCTACACCGTCGACACGCCGGTGCCCTATCGCCTGGTCGACCTGATCTCGCTGATCGACGAGCGCATGGGCAAGCTGGAAAACCGCTCCTCGCGCATCATCTATCACAAGCTGATCTCGCGCGTCGAAACCGTGCGCAACGATCCGCGCTACGGCTTCATGTTCGACAACGCCAATGTCGGCGGCGACACCATGGCCGAGGTGATCAGCCATCTGTTCCGCCTGCCGGCCAACGGCAAGCCGATGACGGTGATGCAGCTCGCCGGCTTCCCCGCCGAGGTCGTCGATTCCGTCGTCTCGGTCTTGTGCCGCATGGCGTTCGATTTCGGCCTCTGGAGCGACGGCGTGTCGCCAATGCTGTTCGTCTGCGAGGAGGCCCACCGCTACGCCTCGGCCGACCGCAACATCGGCTTCGGACCGACCCGCAAGGCGATCTCGCGCATCGCCAAGGAAGGCCGCAAATACGGCGTCTATCTCGGCCTCGTGACGCAGCGTCCCGCCGAGCTCGATGCCACCATCATCTCCCAGTGCAACACGCTGTTCTCGATGCGCCTTGCCAACGAGCGCGACCAGGCGTTGATGCGCTCGGCCGTCTCCGACGCCGCCGCCAACCTGTTGTCTTTCGTGCCATCGCTCGGCACCCGCGAGGTGCTGGCCTTCGGCGAAGGCGTGGCGCTGCCGACGCGCTTGCGCTTCAAGGAAGTGCCAGCGCATCAATTGCCGCGCAGCGAAGCGACGATAGCGACCGTGCCGTCGGTCTCCGCCGGCCATGACGCCCATTTCGTCAGCGCGGTGCTGGAGCGCTGGCGCGGCGCCACCTCCAACCGCGACGCGGCTCCCAGCGACCCCGTGTTCGAGCGGGCGCCCGCACCGCGCGCAATGTCGTCGCTGGAAGCGCCGATGCTGCAGCCGTCGCAGGGTCTCGATCCCGACCGCTTCTCGCTGTTGAAGAAGCCGTTGCGCTAGCGCTGGCGCCGGCCCCAGGACCGTTCCAAGGCAGGTCCGAGCCTCGAAACGGGCTAGCTTAGCTCTGCGCGGGCGGTCACGGCCCTTTTGCCGCCGACGATGCTCTCGTAGCGCGCGATCGGCTGCGGCCGTCCGATCAGATAGCCCTGCATCTCGTCGCAGCCTTCGCGCACCAGGGTGGCCAGCTGCTCATCCGTCTCGACCCCTTCGGCCAGCACGGGAAGATTGAGGCCGTGCGCAAGCCCGATGACGGCGCGGACGATGGCCAGCGAACGATCGGTTCGGCCGATGCCGGCGACGAAGGAGCGGTCGATCTTGATGCGGTCGAGCGGGAACGCCTCGAGATAGGACAGCGACGAATAGCCGGTGCCGAAATCGTCGAGCGAGATGCGCACCCCGAGCGATTTGAGCGCCTCCAGAACCGACCTTGCATGCGCGGCGTCCTCGATCAGGACGCCCTCGGTCAGTTCGAGCTCGAGCCGGGCCGGCGCGATCCCCGTCTCGTCGAGGAGGTCGCGCACCAGGCCCTCCAGATTGCCGCGGCGGAACTGGACGGCGGAGACGTTGACCGCGACCTGCAGCCCCCCTCGCCGTCCGCCCTGCCATGACGCCGCCTCGCGGCAGGCCGCGCGCAGCACCCACTCGCCGATCGGCACGATCAGCCCGCTCTCCTCGGCGAGCGGAATGAAATCCGAGGGCGGAATGAGGCCGCGCACCGGGTGCTGCCAGCGCACCAGCGCCTCGAAGCCGATGATCCGCCCCTGCTTGGACTGCTGCGGCTGGTACTCCAGGAAAAGCTCGTTGTTGGCGACCGCGGACCTCAGATCATGCTCCAGCGCGCTGCGCTCGCGCAGCTGCTGGTCCATCGCCGCGGTGAAGAAGCGGATGGTGCCGCGGCCTTCATGCTTGGCGCGGTAGAGCGCCGCGTCGGCATTCGCCAGCAAGGCGATCTGGTCGTCTCCGTCGCGGGGATAGACGGCGAGACCGACACTGAGATTGAGGTCGAACGCGTAGCCGGACAGCTCGATCTTCTCGTCCAGCGCGTCATGCAGGCGCGTGGCCAGCAGCTCGGCCGCCGACGCCGCCGGCGCAGAATCGCAGACCGCGACGAACTCGTCGCCGCCGACCCGGGCGATAAAGGCATTCGGGCCGGCCCGCACCAGGCGCCTGGCCACCTCGCGCAGGACCTGGTCGCCCATGGCATGGCCGTGGAGATCGTTGATCTGCTTGAAGCGGTCGAGATCGATGCACAGCACGGCAAAGCCGCCGCCGGCCTCGCGCGCATGCGCGATCAGGCGCGTCAGATGATCATCGAGCGCCGCCCGGTTCGGCAGGTCGGTGAGCCCGTCGTGCCATGCGAGGTGGCGAATCCGCCGCTCCGTGCGGTTGCGCTCGGTCACGTCGATGGCAACGGTGACGTGGGCGTCGCGGCCGTCATAGCGCAGCGCGCGGGATTCGACGGCGAGCTCGATCTCGCGTCCGTCGCAGGTGCGATGCCGGCGCGCGGGGCCGGTCTCGGACGGCGACGGCACCGCCTGCAGGTCCTCTTCGTTCATCGAAAGCAGCGTGGCGCTCGCATAGCCATAATGCCGGCACATCGCGGCATTCACGGCGAGGAAGCGGCCGCTCGCCGCGTCGGTGACCCACATCGGCAGCGGATTTTCCTCGAACAGCAGCCGGAACGAGGCCTCGCGCCGCTTCAGCTCGGTGATGTCGATGCGCACGCCGATATTGCCGCCATCGGCGGTGCGCCGCTCCTCGATCCGCAGCCATCTGTCGTCCGACAGCTGCTGCTCATGACAGCTCTGCTCCTGCATGCGGCGCGACCGACGCTCCTGCAGCCACTGCTCCTCGCGTCCGACCGCGTCGGCATAGAGGCCGCGGGCCAGGCCGTAGCGCGCGACCTGTTCGAATGTCATTCCGGCGGTCAGAACATCCTCGCCGAGGCCATACATGTCCGCATACTGCCGGTTCCAGAGGACCAGCCGGTCCTCCCGATCGTAGATGGCGAGGCCTTCGGGCACCACGTCCAACGCCTCGGTCAGCCTTGTGTGGGTGCGGCGCGCCAAAGCCTCGGCCCGCTCGGCGTTGGCCTTGGCCTCGGTCAGCGCCTGCTCCGTCTGGTGCCGCTCGGTGATGTCTTCATGGGTCGCGACCCATCCGCCGTCGGGCATCGGCCGATGGCAGATGCGCACGACGCGGCCGTTGGCGAGCTCCACGATGCTGTCGGATTCCTTGTCCGTGATCACGGGACTGTTGCGCCAGCGCAAGTAATCCCTGCTGGACATGTTCGGACCCGACCCCGCCTTGAAGCGGAGGTCGACGATCTCCTTCAGCAGCATGCCGGGCCGCACCTCGTCGGGGGGCAGGCCGTAGATCTCGCTATACTGCCGGTTGCTGACGATCAGCCGCTTCGCGCCGTCGAAGAAGCACAGGCCCTGCGACATGTTGTTGAGCGCAGTGTCGAACCGCGCTGCGATGGTCTCGGCCCGCGCATGTTCGACGCGCGTCCGCTCGGTCTCGGTGGCAAGCCGCCATTGTGAGGCCACAAGCTCGACCGTCGCGGCGAAGCTGGCATTGAGCATGCGCACGAACAGTGCCAGGAACAGCGCGAGGTTGACACCGATCGAGAACAGCGCGGGCTCGCCCGAGAGCAGGAACAGCACCGCAATCGGCAGTCCCGACATCAAAAGCGTCAGTCGGGCGGCACTCGGCAGGCTGCCGAGGCAATAGGCGCTGATCACCGAGGCCATGAAGATGATCAGCGAGATCGGCGCACGCAGGTCCGCATCGAGCTTGCGGAACAGCACGATGGTCCAGACCGCAAAGCCGACATTGAGGATCATCGTCATGGCGCGCCCCTTCAGCAGATGGGCGCGCGCCACCTCGGGCGTCGGAACGTGGTTCTTGAGCTGAAGCCAATAGACCATCCGGTAGATGCTCGCGGCAACGAGCAGGCCCGGAAAGCCGAAGCGCAGCCACCATTGAAAGTCAGACGGCAGCAAGAAGGCGACGCTGACGCTATCGAGGACGAGGACCGCATAGAGCAGCGGGACCTGCGCGGTCAGGGCGCGGAACTGCTCGCGCAGCAGCGCGCGATCGAGCGGCGTGTCGCCATCGCCGATCGCGAAGTACTCGCCGATCGTCCTCAACAATCCCATGCGCGGTATTTTCACGCGAGCGTTGCTCCTCTCCCGGCCCTGGACGATAGGGGCAGGCACAGAAAGTCGCGTAAAAATGCATGGTCAATGCGTGCTTAAGGCAGCCACAGAATTGGCTTACCATGGGTTAACGGCCGGGCTATCGTTGCACGGAATCGCGCTTCCCCGGAGACATCAGTCCATGACCCAGCCGCCCGCCAGACGTTTCCCCGCCCCCGCGCTCAACGAGCTGCCCGACGACATCCGCACCCGGCTGCTCGCCGTGCAGGAGAAGTCGGGCTTCATCCCCAACGTGTTCCTGACGCTCGCCTATCGGCCCGACGAGTTCCGCGCCTTCTTCGCCTATCACGACGCGCTGATGGACAAGGAGGGCGGCCTCACCAAGGCCGAGCGCGAGATGATCGTGGTGGCGACCTCGGCCGCCAATCAGTGCCAATATTGCGTGATCGCGCATGGCGCGATCCTGCGCATCCGCGCCAAGAACCCGCTGATCGCCGACCAGATCGCGGTCAATTATCGCAAGGCCGACATCACGCCGCGCCAGAGGGCCATGCTGGATTTTGCGATGAAGGTCGCACTTGAGGCGCATGTGGTCTCGGACGCCGATTTTGCCGCGCTTGCCGCCCACGGCTTCTCCGACGACGACATCTGGGACATCGCCGCGATCGCCGCCTTCTTCGCGCTGTCGAACCGCCTGGCCAATGTCACGGGCATGCGGCCGAATGACGAGTTCTACCTGATGGGACGCGTGCCGAAATAGCGTCGGGCTCAAGGCGCGACGCGATCGGGACGTGGACTCATCGGTCGGCAGCCACGGCGCGTCAGGAGCAAGGCGGACATCAACCAGGCGATACGCTCGGGATGATATCGACAATTGTCAGAGCAGTCAGGACCGCTTGCCCCGCAGATTGTCCATCAAGATATAAATACTGATCAGGGCGACCCAGGCGGGCAATATGGCAAAACTCCAACTGATGTAGTAGCTGCCGAGCAGAAGTACCGAAGCCAGCAGGTACCCTATAAGGGCAATCCAGCGCGGCGCGATGCCGGTAAAGATCACAACGCTCGACGTAGAGATCATGAAGACCGCAGCCATCTTGATCGCGTACACGTTCATGATGACGTAGGTTGCAGCACGGGCGAAGCGGAAAGTGGCTGAGTTGATCAGTTCATTCGGTTCGGCAGAAGCGGCGACCAGAATGACCGCGCCTATTACCGCAGCTGCGACAAACAGCATGGCCAGGAATGACAAGGCGCTGCCGAAAAATACCGTGGCAAAGAAGCGGTCCTCCTGTTGGCCAAGCCGATCACGTAGCACACCGATGAACCACAAGAAGGCAACGCCAGCAAACGGGACCAGATTCAGCGCAAGTGTGACCGTTTTCGTGTTGGTGGCAAGCCACGCTCCGGATTCCAGCGGATCTGCAGGAATGGAACGCCGAAGCAGCCAGAAGATCGCGAACATGAGAAGGGAAAAGGCGATTCCCGCTATGGCAGCAGCCTTCGGTGTTTTCAGGCGCGCGTGGGTGAGAGTGGCGTCCTCCAGCATTTGCAATAGGTCCTTGTCGCATCGGACACGGTTGGAGATCAAAGCGGACGACAACCAATCCAGCCAGAAGAAGCTAGGCTCGTAACGATATCGGCGGCGACAGCGCTTTGCAGAATGTCGATCGGGCTCGGCCGCCCTTTGAATTCTTTCCATCCGCCGTGCCACTCCCGCGGGACCTTGTCGCGTAGAGCTTTGCCGGCCGCTATTCGCTCGTCCGGTGGGACGATATGGACGGCGCTGACGGCAACTGGCGCTTTGGAAATGGTGTTGGCGTGCCTCATGGTGATCCCCCGCGTTTTCGGGTGTTCACCAAAAGCTCGGGTCACAGAGCGCCGAATGCGTTGATCTGTATCAAGAGAGCCCGCTTGAAAACCGATATTCAAATCAAAGGCGTTCGCTGGCGGGTAGCCCCCATGGCCGATTCGACGCAACAGACGCAACGCCAGAAGACGCAACACCAGAAAGAGATGAACTGGCTCTGGTGGTTTCCGCCAGCCCGCTGGCTGGCTGAGTACCAGGCTGCGTGGCTGCCTGGCGATATCGTCGCCGGGATAACCTTGGCGGCCTACGCCATTCCGGTTTCCCTTGCCTATGCCGGCCTTGCAGGCTTGCCGCCGCAGGTCGGCATCTACGGCTACATGCTGGGCGGTCTCGGCTATGCTCTCCTTGGATCCTCCCGTCAGCTTGCCGTCGGGCCGACGTCCGCGATCGCGTTGATGATCGCGGGCACAGTGGGGGCGATGGCCGAGGGCGACGCACAACGTTACGCGCAGATTGCCAGTCTCGCTGCCTTGACCGTGGCGGCGCTCAGCCTGTTCGCCTGGCTGTTGCGGCTGAGCGTGCTTGTAAAGCTGATCAGCGACAGCATTCTTGTGGGTTTCAAGGCCGGCGCAGGCCTGACCATCGCCATGACGCAACTGCCGAGCCTTTTTGGCGTCAAAGGCGGGGGCCACGATTTCTTCGAGCGCGCTTTCCTGCTGGCCGGGCAACTCGGTCAGATGCAGTACCTCGTTCTCGCGGTCGGGGTCGTCGCGATCGGGCTGATCGTGTTCGGCGAACGTCTGCTGCCCGGAAAACCGGTCGCGCTCGGGGTCGTCGTGCTGGCGATCGTTGCCGCCACCGCATTGGGGCTTCCGGGACGTGGGGTGCCGATAACAGGAGAAATTCCGGCCGGCTTGCCGACCCTGGCAGGCCCGGCTCTCAGGATCATCGACGTCGAGGGAATAATCCCTCTGGCGGCCGGCTGCCTGCTGCTGGCCTATATCGAGGGCGTATCGGCGGCTCGCACCTTCGCTGCGAAGCACGGATATGCTCTGGACCCCCGGCAAGAGCTCCTTGGCATCGGCACAGCCAATCTCGCGGCGGCGCTGGGACACGGTTTCCCGGTCGCCGGCGGGCTGTCACAGTCGGTTGTGAACGACAAGGCTGGCGCACGCACCCCGCTGGCGCTCGTCTTTGCTTCGATTACGCTTGCGCTATGCCTGCTGTTTTTGACCGGCCTGCTCGAAAACCTGCCAAAGGCCGTGCTGGCCGCCGTGGTCTTGACCGCAGTGTACGGCTTATTGGATTTTCCGGCGCTGCTCCGCATGTGGCGCGTGAGTCGGCTGGATTTCCTAGCCGCTGCGATCGCTCTTATGGGCGTGCTTTTTCTCGGCATCCTTCAGGGCATCTTGCTCGCCGCACTGGCTTCCGTGGTGCTGCTGCTCATCCGCGCCTCGCGCCCGAACGTGGCGTTTCTCGGTCGTGTTCCCGGTACCAACAGCTATTCTGATATGGCCCGCCATCCCGAGAACGAGCCGCTGTCCGGCGCAATCGCCTTTCGTCCCGAGGCATCCGTAATCTACGTGAATGCCGACGCCGTCCGGGAATCGGTCTTGAGCCGGCTCGGCGAAACTGAACCCGGTACGATCCGCCTGGTCATCTGCGACCTTTCCGCCGCGCCCTATCTCGATCTCGCCGGCTCGCGCATGCTGCACGAGCTTTATGCCGAACTCGCCAGTCGCCGCATCGCTCTGCGCATCATCGGGGCCCATGGAGCCGCGCGTGATCTATTGCGAGCCGATGGTGTCGAGGAAAAAGTCGGGGAGCTCGACCGCGCTGCTACGCTCGACGGTGCTTTGCGCCTCGTGAGCCAATCAGATGCCAATATTGCGTGATCGCGCATGGCGCGATCCTGCGCATCCGCGCCAAGGACCCGCTGATCACCAGATCGCGGTCAATTGTCGCAAGGCCGACATCACGTCACGGGCATGCGGCCGAATGACGCGTTCTACCCGATGGGGCGCGTACCGAAATAGCGGCGGACCTAGTGCGATGGCGCAGCGAACAGCACAGACAGCTTCTTCACCATGTCCTCGGTATTGGCCGTAACGTCGGGTTGCTGGGTCACGATCCGTCCCTCCGCGTCGAGGATCGTTATGATTGCGGAATGATCGAAGCCGCCGCTGGCGTCACGGCGGTAGCGCACGCCGAGCGCCGCAGCGAGTTCGCGCACGGCCTTGTCGTCGCCATTGAAAAGGACCCAGTCTCCAAAGTCGAGCCCGCGATCCTTCGCGTAGGCCGTCAGGCGCTCCGGCGTATCGACGGCGGTATCCAGCGAGAAAAAGACATAGTGAACGCCCAGCATGGAAGACGCCTTCGCGCGATCCTCGATGGCCATCATGTTGGCCACGATCATGGGGCAAATGTCCTTGCAACTCGTATAGCCCATGGTGACGACAGTAGGCGCACCGCGCAGCGATTCCAGATTGACACGGCTACCATTCTGGTCGGTCCAGCTCGAGGTCAGATTGTAGATTGACGTGCCGGGAAGCGGCTCGGCCGGTTTCATCACATGCGACATGTGATCGTGAGCGTCTACGTTGAGAGAGGCAAACGACAAGAGAACTCCGATCGTGATCGTCACCAAGGCAATCCTGCCACGCATCATTCGTCTCCCTCGCATCTGAATCCGACATTTTCCACCGTGTAGTTCGCCTTCAGGCTCGACCGCATCGCGTAACGCATGAAGGCGGGATAGTTGGCTGCATCACGGACGCCGATGCTGCCCGAGCCGCAGAACGCCGCATCGTCCTTGCTGGATGTGTTGCGCTGCTCGGTCCCGGTCATGAAGCTGCTGCTGTCGAGCGTCCATTCCCATACCAGCCCGACGAGGTCATAGACGCCGTACGCATTCGGCTTGCCTTGTCCGACGGCGCTTAAACGCTGGGGATTGGGCGCGCTGAACCAGTCGAGAGATTGCTGCTCGACTTCGGCTTGGCTGCGTCCCTGGTCGGCGAGTGCGTATTCCCACTGGTCCGTCAATGGCAGTCGCAGGCCGCGCGCCTCGCAATACGCCTCGGCGGCAAACCACGACACGTTGGTCACCGGCTCGGACGCGGCCTTGTCGTCCGGCAGTTCGAGATCTCCACGCCAGTGGGCAAGATACTGGTGATCGGCAAACAAGGGTTTCACGCGCGAACGGCGCCATTCGGGATGTTCGCGCACAAAGTCGAGATATTGGCCATTCGTCACGGGGAAAGCATCCAGGCGAAACGCCCGCATCCGCTCCGGCGCGTTGGCGACCCCGACCTTGCCCTTTCCCGGGCTTTGCTGAAAGAACGGTAGATAGTCGCCCGCCGGAATGCTCGCCATTGGCGAAGCGAGCCGCATATCCGCCGCCGTGGCGGCCATTGCTGTCAAAGCCGTGCCGGCAATGGCCGTCACGGCGATCGACATCCCTGCCAACCTAGTTCTTCTTGACACGGTTGGCCTGGACCTCGCTGGGGCGCACCTCGAGGCCGGTGTTGCCCCATTTGTTGTAGATGTAGGTCATCACATTGGCGATGTCCTCGTCCGGCAATTCCCATGCCGGCATGACGCCGTTGAACGAGGCGCCGTTGACGGTCAGCTTGCCTTCAAGTCCACCGGTGACGGTCTTGATGGCGCGCACCTTGTCGGCGTTGAGGTAGTCCGACTTCGCCAAAGGCGGGAAGGCATTGGCGACGCCTTCGCCATTGGCCTGATGGCAAGCTTGGCAATTGTTGGCGAAGACGGCTTCGCCAGCCTTGATACGCTCTGACTTGTCCTTTGCGGCCGGAGGGGCCTTCGAGGGTTGCTCGGCGACACGGGCGCCAGTGCCTTCGGGAAGATAGACCTCGTCGCTGGTCTTGCCGGAATAGATCAGCTTGTCCTCAGCTCCAATGGACTTGAGCTGGGCAAGCGCCCCGCGATTGAAGGCGCGGCTGAGCGAGTGGTCCACGATGATGAACGTGCCGGGTACGCTCATCTTGAAGTCGGCGATCGCCGAACCGCCGGCCGGAATCATGGTGGTCTGCACGTTATGGGTCGGGGTGCTCATATTGCCTTCCGCCCAGACCGTATCGAAGATCTGGCCGATGACGTGGAACGAGGAGGTAACGTTGGGGCCGCCATCGCCGACGAAGAGCCGCACCGCCTCGCCGACATTTGCAGTCAGCGCCTGATCACCGGTCGTTGAGCCGACAGATCCGTTGAAGACGATGTATTCGGGGCGCTCGTTGATCGCCTTCTCCATGCTGAAGGGCTGCAGACCCTTCTCACCGTTCGCACCCTTGGTGTAGAAGTCGCCCTGCATGACGTAGAACTCACGATCGACCTTCGGCAGGCCTTCCTTCGGCTCGACCAGAATGAGGCCATACATCCCGTTGGCGACATGCATGGCCACGGGCGCGGTGGCGCAGTGATAGACGTAAAGGCCGGGGTTCAACGCCTTGAACGAAAATACCGACGTGTGACCCGGTGCGGTCAGCGAAGCCGCCGCACCTCCGCCGGGGCCGTTCACCGCGTGCAGGTCGATATTGTGCGGCATCTTGTTGGCGGGATGGTTTTCGAGATGCATCTCCACCAGGTCGCCCTCGCGAACCCTGATGAATTTGCCCGGCACCTTTCCCCCGAAGGTCCAGAAGGTATAGGAGACGCCGTCGGCGAGACGCCCTTCGACTTCCTTGACTTCCAGATGCACCACCACTTTCGTGGCATGGTCGCGCTTGATCGCCGGTGGCACCGCGGGTGCGTCGGTCAGGATCGCCTCTTCCGAGCCGACAATTTCGGCCCGCGCATTCTCCTCGCGGCTGGAGCTCCAGGCAGGAAACGTCAGGGATAGCGATGCGGCGGCAATGAAGACGCCCTTGATCACGGTTTTCATGATGCTTTTAGCCCCCGGTGCGTGAAACGATATCGTGCTTGTCAGACCAGCTTGATAAGGAAAAGCCGGTTCCAGGGGCCGGTCTTTGCGCCAGCTCAACAAAAATGACGGTTTTCTGCGGGGCAGCCTGATCCTTATTGCCAAATGCTCCGGCGGCAGTCTCAAGCGAGACAAGTCAGCAGGCGACGACGTTTGTTCATGGTCCATCGCGCCATTGCGCTGACGCTCAAAACGTCTCGGTCACCTTGCTCAATTGCGGCGGTCGGTCCGGGTCAAAGCCCCAGTTGCGCGCGGTAGCCTCGATCATGCGATAGGCCGGCACCAGCATGGTGATGGCGTCGGTCGCGGCATCGTCGTCGCCGATCCAGGGCAGCGAGGACTGCGTCCCGCCGGCGAGATGCAGCGCAATGCGGCTGGCGCGCAAGTCATCCGCGAGCTGGTCGACGGTCACGGCGGTCTCGTCGTTCAGCCGCATCAACAGGACCGGCGTCCTGGCGGACAGCGCCGCGCGCGGGCCATGCTGCAGCTCGGCGGCGGAAAAGCCGAGCGCCGGCAGGCGCAGGATCTCGGCCAGCTTCAGCGCGATTTCGCGCGCGGGGCCAAGGCCGAGCCCGCGCGAGGCCACGAACACGGCCGACGCGCCGGCGAGATCGCCCGACACTGCGGACCAATCGAGCGCCGCGGCGCGCGCAAGACGCTCCGGCAGCCGCTCGAGCGCCGACCGCAGCATTGCATCATCGGCCAGCGCCGCGATCAGCTCGGCGCCAGCCATCATCGAGCCGACCACGGTCTTGGTCGCGGCGACCGAATGTTCGACGCCGGCTTCGATCGGAATGACGAACTCGGCCGCATCCGCCACCGGCGACGGCACGGCATTGACGATCGCGACCGTGCGCGCGCCGGACGCGCGTGCCGATTGCGTCGCCGCGACGAGATCCGGGCTGCGGCCCGACTGCGAGATCACGATGAACAGCGCATGATCGAGGCAGAGCGGCTTGCGAAACGCTGTGATCACCGAGGGCGCGCTGGCGGAGACCGGCAGATGCAGCCGCGTCTCGATCAGATAGCGCAGGAACACGCCGGCGTGTCCCGAGCTGCCGCGGCCGCACAGCACGGCGAGCGGTGCTGCCGCGATATCGAGCCGGCCGGCAATGGCGGCGATCGCCTGCCGATCGCGCAGGATGCGGGCCGCCACGTCGGCGCTTTCGCACGTCTCGCGCGCCATCGCGGAAGGCACCTGATCGGCCATGGTCGCGGGCTCCGTGCTCACCTCACCGGCTGCGTTTGTTGGCGAGATCGTCGAACACGCGCCGCAGATTGCCGTTGTGGCTCGCCAGAAGCCGTGCGGCTTCCGCCCGGTCATAGCCGAGCACCACCAGCGCCGCGGTCTTGATGTCGCCCTCGGTCTGGTCCAGCGCGGCGGCCGCCTGGGCCTCGCTGCAGCCGGCGATGCGCGCGACCATGATCTCGGCGCGGCGCTTCAGTTTCACATTGGTCGGCGGCATGTTGACCATCATGCCGCGATAGACCCGGCCGAGGCGCAGCATGATGCCGGTCGAGATCAGGTTGAGCACGACCTTCTGCGCGGTGCCCGCCTTCATCCGGGTCGAGCCCGCGATCAGCTCGCGGCCGGTCTCGACCAGCACCGGAAACCGCGCCTGTTCGAGCAGCGGCGTGTCGGGATTGTTGGCGATGCCGATGGTCACCGCGCCGCGCCTGCCGGCCTCCCGTTGCGCCGCCACGGTGAACGGCGTGGTGCCGGACGCCGCGACCGCGATCACCACGTCATGCGGTGACGGCTCCGCCGCCGCCATCTGCCTGACGGCGTCGTCGATATCGTCCTCGGCGCCTTCGATGCTGGTGGTGAACGCGCTCTCGCCGCCGGCGATGATGAAGCGCAGCCGCTGCTGCGGCCAGGCAAAGGTCGGCGGCAGCTCCGCACCGTCCTGCACGGCCACACGGCCCGACGTGCCGGCTCCGACATAGATCAGCCGCCCGTGATCGCCGAGCGCGCGGTAGGCCGCCTCCGTCGCCGCGGTCATAGCGGGAAGCGCGTGCCCGATGGCCGCGACCGCGGCGAGCTGGCCCTCCCACATCGCCTCCATGGCGGAGGCGAGCGCCCAGGCGTCGAGATCGGCAAAGCGGGGGTCGACTTCTTCCGTGGCCATGCGCGATCCGCTCCTTCTGAAAGGGCTGGAAATGCGGAATCTGAAAAAACTTCCGTCGCGTCCCCCGGCCGGAACGCGCCTCACTATCTTGCAACGCGGAAACATGGTTCCGGGTCCGGCCTCACCCTCCGGCGCAGACTCGGCAAACCCAATGTAGGGGCACGCGCCGTCGATTGAAGATGTTACACTGCTGGTCCGGCAAATGCGCGGATATACGTCGACAACATCGATCAATGGGCCCCATGGACGACCAGCCTTCCTTCGCCGCCTTCACGATCGCTGCGCCGCAGCTGTTCGACGGCACGGCGATACGCGGGCCGGCGCTGGTGACCGTGGCAGGCGGCCGGATCGAGGAGGTCAGCTTCACCGAAGCCGCGCCGGCTGACACGGTCAGGCTTCCGCCGGAGACCATCCTCGCGCCGGGCTTCATCGATATCCAGGTCAACGGGGGCGGCGGCGTCCTCCTCAATGACGAGCCGACCGAGGCCGGCGTCCGCTGCATCGCCGCAGCGCACCGCAAATACGGAACCACGGGCCTCCTGCCGACGCTGATCACCTGCAATGTCGAGGTGATGGAGGCGCTTGCGGCCACAGCGCCGGCTGCGCTGCAGATTCCCGGCGTGCTCGGTTTCCACCTCGAGGGTCCGGCGCTGAACAAGGCGCGCAAGGGCATTCATCTGGAGTCGGAGATCCGCGCGCCGGATGCGCGCGACCTCGCCGCGATGACGCGCTTTGCCGGGTTCGGCCACTCGCTGGTGACGCTGGCCCCGGAATGCGTGCCGCAGGCGCTGATCGGCGATCTCGTTCAGGCCGGGTTGCGGGTCGCGGTCGGTCACAGCGACGCCACCGCCGCACAGGTTGCGCAAGCCGCCGACCGGGGGGTCACCGGGGTCACCCACCTGTTCAACGCCATGTCGCAACTGACCGCCCGGGCGCCCGGGGTGGTCGGCGCCGCGCTCGACGACGAGCGGCTGTTTGCGGGGATGATCTGCGACGGCCTGCACGTCGATCCCGTCAGCCTGCGCCTTGCCTTTCGCTGCAAGGGGCCGGATCGGCTGATGCTGGTCACCGACGCCATGTCCCTGGTCGGCACCGAGCAGCGGGAGTTCCTGCTGCAGGGCCGGCGCATCACCCTGGAGGCCGGCCGCCTGACCGGACCTGACGGGACCCTGGCAGGCAGCCATCTCACCATGATCGACGCCGTGCACAATGCGGTCGAGTGGCTCGGCATCGACCTGTCCGACGCGCTCGCGATGGCGTCGCGCACGCCGGCCATGTTTCTCGGACTGGGGCGTGAACGCGGCGCGATCGTCCGGGGTTACCGTGCCGACCTCGTCGCCTTCAATGACCGCTTCGAGGTGATCGAGACCTGGATCGGCGGCCGTTCCAATCAGGACGCGGCGGCGCAGCAACGGGAGGTGTCGTCATGATCGAGGCCATCAGCGCCGTCACGCTTGCCACCCACGACATGGAGAGCGCCGTGCGGTTTTACCGCTCGCTCGGCTTCGATCTGTTGCATGGTGGCGAGACCGCCGCCTTCACCAGCTTTCGCGCGGGCGCGAACTACCTCAACCTGATCGCCCAGCCCGATCAACGGCACTGGTCGTGGTGGGGCCGCCTCATCTTCTACGTCAACGACGTCGATGCCGTCTATGAGCAGGCGCTGCGGGCGGGATGGGAGCCATCGACGCTGCCCCGCGACGCCGAATGGGGCGAACGCTATTTCCACCTGACCGATCCCGACGGCCACGAGCTCAGCTTTGCCCGGCCGCTGCGGCCCGCGGCATAGCGCCGCGCGCGCGAGGCCTACCAAATATCGAGCCGCGCCTGCTGGACTTGGCCGCGGATTTAGCGGCAGATTTGCCAGGCCGGCCCGAAACCGCCTGTCACATAACGTTCACGAGCCATTTTTATCTGGGGCCGCCGGCATTTGCCTGCCCATTGGACCGGGGGATGATCGGGGGATCATGAGCAGCGTCGAAGTGCGATCGGTGACGAAGGCGTGGGGCGACACGCGCGCCGTCGACGAGGTCTCGTTCTCCGTCACCAGGGGCGAGCTGGTCGTGCTGCTGGGGCCGTCCGGATGCGGCAAGTCGACCATGCTACGCATGATCGCCGGCCTCGACGAGCCGACCACGGGCATGATCGCGATCGAAGGCCGCGATGTCGCGGGCCTCACCGGCTCCGCCCGCGGCGTCGCCATGGTGTTTCAATCCTATGCGCTGTTTCCGCATCTGACGGTCGCCGACAACATCACCTTCGGCCTGTCGGTGCGCGGCAGCTCCAAACAGGACATGGCCGAGCGTCTGGCGCGGATCGCGGCGCTGCTCGGGCTCGAAAGCCTGTTGCGGCGCAAGCCGGCGCAGCTCTCCGGCGGCCAGCAGCAGCGCGTCGCGCTCGGCCGGGCGCTGATCGCGGAGGCGCCGGTCTGCCTGCTCGACGAGCCGCTGTCCAATCTCGATGCGCAACTGCGCCAGGAGCTGCGCCGCGAGATCCGCGCTTTGCAGCAGCGGCTCGGCATCACCATGATCTATGTGACCCATGACCAGACCGAGGCGATGAGCATGGCCGACCGCGTCATCCTGATGCGCGGCGGGCGGATCGAGCAGAACGGCCGGCCGGCCGAGCTCTACGAGCAGCCGGCGACGCTGTTTGCGGCCCGCTTCATCGGCGCCACACCGATGAACCTGCTCGATCTCGACGATGCGCCGCAGGGCGCGATCATTGCCGGCACCACAGGGCCTGCGCTGTTTTCCGGCAAGGGACGCGGCCGCGTGCTGGGCCTGCGGCCGGAGGACGTCAGCGTGGACAGCGGGACTGCGCGCGCATCCCTTCACGCGACTGTCACGGCGGTCGAATATCTCGGCGCCGAGGCGCTTGTCACCTGCAGCTCTGGCGCAGCATCGATCCAGGCCCGCACCCGCGGCGACGGCGCACCGGCGATCGGCGCCGCCGTGAGCCTCGCCTGGGATGCAGCGGCCGGTCACGTGTTCGACGCCGCAAGCGGCGAGCGTCTTGCCGTCGGCGCCGGCCCGCACGCGCCTGAGCTCCACACGATGACCAATCAAGGACAGATTCGCGCATGAACATGTTTGCCAGATTCACCACCGCAGCGGCGCTTGCTGCTGCCGTGCTCGGCGGCTCGGCCGCTTGTGCAACCGAGCTCACCTTCTACTATCCGATCGCGGTCGGCGGCCCCATCACCAAGATCGTCGACGGCTATGCCGCCGAATTCACCAAGGCGCATCCCGACATCACCGTGAAGCCGGTCTACACCGGCAGCTACCAGGACTCGATCGTGAAGGCGATGACCGCGGCCAAGGCCGGCAATGCGCCCGACATCGCGATCCTGCTCTCCACCGACATGTTCACGCTGATCGACAACGACCTGATCGAGCCCTATGACGCGGTCGCGACCTCCGAGGCCGACAAGGCCTGGATCAAGGCGTTCTATCCGGCCTTCATGGAGAACAGCCAGGCCGGCGGCCACACCTGGGGCATTCCGTTCCAGCGCTCGACCATCGTGCAGTACTGGAACAAGGACGCATTCAAGGCCGCCGGCCTCGATCCGGAGAAGCCGCCGAAGACGTGGGACGAGATGGTTGACTTCGGCAAGAAGCTGACCAGGCACGATGCGTCCGGCGCGGTCACGCAATGGGGCCTGGAGATTCCCTCCTCCGGCTTCCCCTATTGGCTGTTCCAGGCGCTGACCACCCAGAACGGCGCCATCCTCGCCAACCAGGACGGCACCAAGGTCGCCTATGACGACCCCAAGGTAATCGAGGCCGCGCAATTCTTCGCCGACCTCAGCCGCAAGGAGCAGGTCATGCCGAAGGGCATCATCGATTGGGGCACGACGCCGAAGGACTTCTTCGAAGGCAAGACCGCGATGATGTGGACCACCACCGGCAACCTCACCAACGTCCGCAGCAACGCCAAATTCGCCTTTGGCGTCGCGGCAATGCCGGCCAAGGCGCGCGGGGGATCGCCGACCGGCGGCGGCAACATCTACATCTTCAAGAGCGACGACAAGGCGAAGCTTGCGGCGGCGCTGGAGTTCGCCCGCTTCCTGTCGACGCCCGAGCGCGCCGCCGATTGGGGCATCGCGACCGGCTATGTCGCCACCCGCCCGGACGCCTGGGAGACCGAAGCGATGAAGAAATACACCGCCGACTTCCCGGCCGCTGCGGTTGCGCGCGACCAGCTCAAGGATGCGGTCGCGGAATTGTCGACCCACGACAACCAGCGCGTCACCAAGGCCCTCAACGACGCGCTGCAGGCGATACTGACGGGGACCAAGGAGGCCAAGCCCGCGCTGGACGAAGCGCAGGCCGAAGCCACCCGCCTGCTCAAGCCCTATCAGCACTGACGGACCGCGCCGGCCTGTGATCATACCACCGGCCGGCGCTCACCCTTGCGCTACCCTTGCATCATCCTGGCACATGGCAGCACCGCCACCGTCTCGCCTCAACATCCATTTGCAGGGTTGGCTGCTCGCGCTGCCAGCGGTGGTGCTGCTTGCGACCTTCACCCATGTGCCGGCGGTTGCGACCGTCATCGACAGCTTCTTCTCGACCCCGCACGGCAAACGCGCGGCGGCCTATGTCGGCCTCGAGCAATACCGCAGCATGCTGGCCGATCCGGTGTTCTGGCTCGCCTTCTGGAACAACCTGCTCTACGCGCTGATCACGGTGCCGCTCTCGATCGCGCTCGCGCTTTCGATGGCGCTGTGGGTGAATGGCGGCCTCAAGGGACGCGCGGCCTTGCGGCTCGCCTTCTTCACCCCGACCATCCTGCCGATGGTCGCGGCCGCCAACATCTGGCTGTTCTTCTACACGCCGGATTACGGCCTGCTCAACCAGATCATCCGCCTGTTCGGCTTCGGCAGCGTCAACTGGCTCGGCAATCCCGCGACTGCCCTACCGGCGCTGATGGCGGTGACGGTCTGGAAGGAGGCCGGCTTCTTCATGATCTTCTACCTGGCCGCGCTGCAGCAGGTATCGCCGGTGCTCTATGAAGCCGCGCGCATGGAGAATGCGCCGTCCTGGCTGGTGTTTCGCCGCATCACCTGGCCGCTTCTGATGCCGACCACGCTGTTCGTCGCCATCAACGCGCTGATCAACGCCTTCCGCGTCGTCGACCAGGTCATTGCCATGACAGGCGGCGGGCCGAACAATGCCACCGCGCTGCTGCTGTTCTATATCTTCCAGGTCGCCTTCAGCTTCTGGGACTCGGGCTACGCCGCGGCGCTGTCGACGGTCTTGCTGTCGACGCTCGGCGTGATCGCGTTCCTGCAATTCGTGCTCCTCGACCGCAAGATTCATTACCGCTAGAGGAGATCGAGGGTGACCTCCGACCGTTCCATCAAGCTCCTGTCGACAATGGCGGTCTGGCTGTTCGCGCTGGTCTGGGCCATGCCGCTGCTCTACGCGATCTGGGCCGCCATTCACCCCTCGGCCTTCGCGACCCATTTCAACCTCGCCGCGCCGCTGACATTCGAGAACTTCGCGCACGCCTGGACCGCCGCGCCGTTCGCGCGCTACTTCCTCAACACCATCCTGCTCGTGCTCGGCATCATGGCCGCGCAATTCGTGATCTGCACGCTGGCCGCCTTCGCACTCGCGCGCTGGGACTTCTTCGGCTCCGGGGTGCTGTTCGCACTGATCCTGGTGCAGCTGATGGTCACGCCCGACGTGCTGATCCTGGAGAACTACCTGACGCTGAAGAAGATGGGACTGATCGATACGCTGACCGGCGTCGGCCTGCCCTATGTCGCCTCCGCCTTCGGCATCTTCCTGTTGCGCCAGACCTTCAAGTCGATCCCGCGCGAGCTCGACGATGCCGCGCGGATGGAAGGCGCCAGCACGCTGCAGACGATCTGGCGCGTCTACCTGCCGCTGGCGCGCCCGGTCTACGTGGCCTATGGCCTCGTCTCCGTCAGCTATCACTGGAACAATTTTCTCTGGCCGCTGATCGTGACCAACTCGGTCGAGACCAGGCCCCTCACCGTCGGCCTGCAGGTGTTCGCCTCCGTCGACCAGGGCATCGACTGGTCGGTGATCTCGGCGGCCGCGCTGATGACCTCGGCGCCCCTGATGATCGCGTTCCTGTTGTTCCAGCGCGCCTTCATCCAGAGCTTTATGCGCGCCGGAATCCGGTAGTGTTGTGACCCAGACGCTTGATTCACTCGGTGTCATTCCGGGGCGCCCGAAGGGCGAACCCGGAATCTCGCGCCGCGACCTCGAGATTCTCAGGTGCGCAATTGCGCACCGTAGTTCGCCGCTGACGCGGCGCCCCGGAATGACGGAATGAAGTGTCAGAGTCGCAACACTAGCGGCCGGCCCCCAGCGCTCTCCGCACCATCAGGCTAGCTCGTTCGCACCTTCGACGATCGCGCGGTTTTGGGAAGTTTCGCCGCATTGTGATCGCCCTGCCCGGCGACCCGGTTGCGCTGCTTGGCAGCCACCGTCGCGTGTTGGGTTTTCGTCCCGCGATGAGAGGCATATTCCTTGCCGTCGATCGGCGCCACATGCGGCGGATCCCGATCGAGATAGGGGCGCCCGATTCCGAATTCCTCCCCGTGGGTATCGACCCATTTCCACAGGGCTTCGCTGGAAACATAGCGCTGGTCCCGCGTCTCGCCCTTGATGCTCACGATGTCGGCTGCAAGCCCATGGCCATAGCCGCCATGGGAGCTGCCGCCATGATAGGACCTGTCGCTCGCCGCCTTCAGGCCGCTTGCGATCGATTGCCGGTAGTCGTCACGGAACGCGCTGGTGATGCCGGGCGCCAGCCCCGCCTGCTCCGCCGCGCGCAGCAGGTGAAAGAGCTTGAGCTTGAAGCTCCCGTCCATGCCGCCGACCACGTAGTCCATTATCGGCATGCCGGCTCTCTCGGCCGCCTTCGGGTCCTTCCAGGCAAAATCCTCGTCCTCGAGCCTGATAAAGCTCCTGGTGACGGTCACGGTCTTGCCCTTCCTCTTGACGGTCACCTGCCTCTGCTCACTGATCTTGATGCTGTCCTCCTTCGGCGTCCGCTGGTAGAGCGCCCAGAGGTACCGGTCGACGCAGACATCCCCCTCCGTGCACGCATCGGGAGTCTCGAGGGAGCTGGCAGCCTTGATGGGATCGGTCGGCACCGGATCAGGCGTGCTCGCGGTCGCCACCTGCACGGGAGCTGGTTCGGGCGACGGCGGGGGCGCGGCCGGCGCCATCTCGACGATCGGCTTCGGCTCATCCGCGGTCGCGACAGGCGCTGGATCGGGCACGCTCGCCAACGCCATCTGCACGGGCGGGGCCGTGGGCTCCGGCATCTGCGACGAATCAGCCAGCGACGCCTCGACCAGCGGTTTCGGCTTATCGGACGGCGCTATCGGGGACGCTATGGGGTCCGTGGCCATCTCCGCCAGCCATTGAGCGGCCGTCACCTCGTCGGCGCGCGCGACAGCGGTTGCCCGCGATGCGGCCACGAGCTCGGCAGCGGACACGAGGTTTGGTTGACGAGGCTCCTCGACCCAGGCCGCGCTGGTGTTCTGGATGCCGTCCGGCCCGACGCCGGCGAGCCAGACGACCGTCCAGCCCGCGATGACCACCGTCTGGAACACGCCCAGTACTTGCGCAGATCGCTGCGGATTCATGATCCCAGCCTCCGAAGGCTCGAGCAGAGCCAGGTTGCACAGCCAAGTCGCACGGCCAAGTATCCAGTTGCGCGATTGTCCGACCGCGATAGGGGCCAGGAAAGGCGCAAACTGCGGTTCGGTCAGCTTTTTCAGGGGATTGTTGCCCTAACGCAACGCCGGCACAAGCCCCCTGTCGGGAGGGCATCCCCACACAGGCTTGAACCACTGTGCGCGCACAGGCGACCACATCGGCAACTGCCCGTTCCAGAGGTCTCCATGCGCTGGCCGCTTGCTGCAGGAATCGCCGTCTTGCCCGTTGCGGCCGCGCTGTCGTTCGCCGTGCCGTTCGCCACAGCGCAGGCTCAGTCCCCGCGCGTGTCCGCCGACGGATTTGCCATATGCCAACTGACAAATTCCGGCGGCAAACTCATGCAGGACGACATAGGTCCATGCGAGCCGCTGACCTCGCAGGCCATGGATGGCTTTGGCCTGTCGGCCCCCCCAGATCGGAATCGTTGCGGAGTTGCAGAACCTCGCCGCCAGCGCAGGCTTCGATCCGCCGCCACGACTGATCGACTCGTCGCTCGGGCAAGTCAGGGAGTTTGCCGCGGTCGGCGCGTTCTCCGACTATTGGCTTCCCGATGTGACGGACCAAGCCGATGTGAGCCTTGGCGTCCATTTGCGCTACAGGGTGGACGACACCAGGCCGCGCTTGTTCCAGATGACATATGGTGTCGATGGCAACGACGGCCATTTCACGGTGATCTGGAATCGGGCCATGGTCGCGTCGCGCCGCTAGTGTTGTGACTCTGACACTCCATTCCGTCATTCCGGGGCGCCGCGTCAGCGGCGAACTACGGTGCGCAATTGCGCACCTGAGAATCTCGAGGTTGCAGCGCGAGATTCCGAGTTCGCCCTTCGGGCGCCCCGGGATGACACCGAGTGAATCAAGCGTCAGAGTCACAACACTCGCGCTCGCGAAGAGAGCATGGCAGCCATCCGCAAATTGCCCGTCGTGCCAATCTGCCGCAGGCGGCCCTCTTGCAATTTCTGTAAATCGGAATCATCATTGTCACATCCCGCCTCACCCAAGAGGGGCGCATCGCGATCGTCATGAGGCGCGGGGCGGGTTGCGGTGGACGTGGGGGCGCTGACTGACGAGCGCGCGCCCCGCGGACGAGCAAAAGCGTGTGGTCCTGGCGCCCCCAAGGCTGGCGCCAAGTTGGCGACGATGCGGGAGCATCGTCGCCTGTGACGGTGGCAATCGGCAAGGTTCACCGGGGAGAGCGCGCCATAAGCCGTAAACCACTGCGCAGGGAAGGCCGGTGTGATTCCGCCTGTACCTGTGGTCTTCGCGCTTTTGCGCAATTTTTCTGCGCGAGGGCACGCGGGTGCAGCGGGCACCCGGCCTTTCCTGCGCCCTCGTTTTCGAAGGAGGGCGAAACCAGATGCAAAACCCGGACGAAAGGCGCCGCGGGAACGATGGTCTGTGGCAACGGCGATGATCGTTGATACCGCGCTGCTGCCCTCCTATGGCTGCAGCGGCGGCTTCGAACGCAACAAGCAGCGGCCAAGTCTGACCGTCATCCTGAGGTGCGAGCAAAGCGAGCCTCGAAGGATGAACGCCCCGGCTCTCGCAGCAGGGCCGTCGCCCTTCGAGGCCTGCGCTGCGCTCCGGCGCCTGAGGGTGACGGTGACAGATCGCATCGCGCGGGACTTCGACTTCTCGAGGTGATGATCGGTGACCCTCTACTCGTCCTCCGAGGGGCCGCACCAGCCGGGCAGATAGATTGCGTCGCGAGTCTTGGCGAGCCGCAGCGCCTTCTCGATCGCCTTGGAAAAATCCTCGTCGACCAGCTTGCGCGGCATCTGGCGGCGCAGGAAATCGGCCCACAGGAATTCGGAAAACGGCGTGGTGTCCTTGGCAAAGCCGCCGGCGCGGCGCAGCTCGCCCGCAAGGCTGCGGAACGGATCGTCCTTGAGGTCGCGGATCGTCTTCGGCAAATCCTTGAACGGCCGCCGCTCGCCCTTGGCATCATAGGGATAGACCCAGCGCTTGTTGTCCATCACGTTCCAGAACGCGTCCTTCTGCACCATCCGGAGATCGCCGATCACCGTCACCAGGATGTCCTCGACGCCTTCGTCATGCAGCGCGCGGGCGAGGTGATGATGATCGACCACGTAGTAGCGCTCATCGGGACCGTACACGACCGGGATCATGTGCTTGCCGATCATCTCCGCCTGCTTGGTCGCGGACGCCTGCTCGCGGAAGCGCCTGCGCTTTTCCTTGACCTCGCGCATGCCGACTGTCATCTGCGTCGGCCGCAGCGACAGGATCGGGATCGGGTGGACTCTGGGTTCGCGCGCGGTGTGCATGAGATGACCTCGCAGTGGTGGCCGGCAAATTGCTTTGGCGAAAAAACGCATGATTATGCCATGATGGCAAGGCCAAACACAGGGGCAATCAGACGCCACGGCAGGGGATTGCTGGCCCTACGGGAGACGGGAGACGGATGTTGAACGGCAATGGCGAACGAGTCGCCAAACCGCGTGTGATCAGGATCGGCGGCCGCGAGATCATCGCCGAGGGGCTGCATCTCAATTTCTGGGCCGATATCAGCCACCGCTGCATGACGGCCTCCTGGCCGTCGTTCATCGCCGGCGCGGCGCTGGTGTTTCTCGTCTTCAACGCGATCTTCGCCTGCTTCTACTGGATCGGCGACCAGCCGATTTCGAACGTGCCTGCCGGCGGCTACATTGACTATTTCTATTTCTCGATCGAGACGCTCTCGACCGCGGGCTATGGCGACATGCATCCGCAGACCCATTACGGTCACTTCGTCGCGGCGGTCGAGCTGTTCACGGGCATCTTCTCGATGTCGTTGATGACGGGATTGATCTTCTCGCGGTTCTCGCGCCCGAGCGCGCGGCTCTTGTTCGCGGAAAGCCCGGTGATTTCGAATCATGAGGGCGCCCCGACCCTGATGATCCGCTTCGCCAACGAGCGGCAGAACATCATCGGCAATGCGACCGCGCGGTTGTGGATGTTCAAGAACGTCATCACGGCCGAAGGCCAGCCGTTCCGCCGCTTCTATGAGCTGCCGCTATTGCGCAACGAGAGCCCGGCGCTCGCCTTGAGCTGGACGCTGCACCATGTGGTCGACGAGAACAGCCCGCTCCACGACTTGAGCCCGGAGGAGCTCGAGGCCTCCGACGTGTCGCTGATGGTGGTGGTCTCGGGCTATGACGTTGTTGCGGCGCAAACCGTTCATGCCCGCAAAGCCTATCAGCATTCCCACATCCGCTTCGGGCACCGCTATGTGGACGTGCTCGGCGTCTCCGACGACGGCCGTATCAGGATCGACTACGGCAGGTTCCATGATACTTTCCAGGGATGAAGCGCGTGGATTTGACATTCTCTTCACAAGATTTTCTGTGAGAAGCGCGCGGCCACGTGCTAGATATTTATGTGATGATTTCCGGAGCCGGCAGCAGTGAAGAACCAGCGGCCCATCGTGCAGGATGACGACCACCGTGTGATCCAGTTTCGGCCGCGCAGCGCCCTCCACGCCGCCCCCCAGTTGCACGCCCCCCTTCATGTGGCGTCCAAGAAACCGGGGGATCCGCGGCTCGACATGCGGCCGGAGAAACTGGTCGAGCCGCTCGACCTGTCGCGCTACGAGAGGCCGCGGCCCGCGCCCGACGATTTCCGCCAGCGCATGCTCGCCAACATCGCCGCCTTCGCCTTCACCGTTGCGCTGACTGCGGTCGGCATCTGGCTCGCCATGAGCATCGCCGATCTCCGGCGGACCCAGGATTGCGTGCTGATGGGCCGGCGCGATTGCGTGCGCATCTCCACCCATTAGAGGTCCACAGGACCGGAGCAACCTCCGGACCACACAAAAAGCCCCAAATTTCGGCAGATCGTGGCCTTTTCGCCTCCATTGAACTAACGGCGGCGCTCCGATATACGGGCACCTCGACTCCCAGGCGGCTGGGTGATACGGGCGGTCTCAGGCGCGGACGGCCCGCCTGCCGCGACAATCTGGATTTATCTCCAATATATCAAAGGCTTAGTGATGTCCTCAACATTCGATCAGGTCGCCACGATCATCGCCGAAACCTGCGACATCCCGCGCGACACGATCACGCCGGATAGCCACGCCATCGACGATCTGGGCATCGACAGCCTCGATTT
>DATGMN010000047.1:0-49592 GCA_035293585.1 Bradyrhizobium sp.
TCGTGCAAAGCCCCTACGAATATTGGAAGCAGCTGGCCTGGAGCGGCGCGCTGCTGATCACTCTGACCGTGCTCGCCCTCAATATCGGGGCCCGCATCCTTGGCGCCGAGAGGAGCGCAAAATGACCGAGCTTTCAGTATCCGTCACGCCGACAGGCACCCCGTCCGCGCATCTGCCCGAGGCGCCGCCGAAGGTCACCGCGCGCAATCTCAACTTCTATTACGGCGAGCACCACGCGCTGAAGAACATCAACCTGGCGCTCGGCACCAATCGCGTCACCGCCTTCATCGGCCCGTCCGGCTGCGGCAAGTCGACCCTGCTGCGCATCTTCAACCGGATGTACGATCTCTATCCGGGCCAGCGCGCCGAGGGCGAGCTCCTGCTCGACAACAGCAACATCCTCGATCCCAAGCTCGACCTCAACCTGTTGCGCGCCCGGGTCGGCATGGTGTTCCAGAAGCCGACGCCGTTCCCGATGACGATCTACGAGAACATCGCCTTCGGCATCCGCCTCTATGAGAAGATTCCGAAGTCCGAGATGGACGGCCGGGTCGAGAAGGCGCTGCGCGGCGGCGCGCTGTGGAACGAGGTCAAGGACAAGCTGAACGCCTCCGGCCTGTCGCTCTCCGGCGGCCAGCAGCAGCGGCTCTGCATCGCCCGCACGGTTGCGGTGCGGCCGGAAGTGATCCTGTTCGACGAGCCCTGCTCGGCGCTCGACCCGATCTCGACGGCCAAGGTCGAGGAGCTGATCCAGGAGCTGTCCGAGAACTACACCATCGCAATCGTCACCCACAACATGCAGCAGGCGGCGCGCGTCTCCGACAAGACCGCCTTCATGTATCTCGGCGAGCTGATCGAATTCGACGACACCAGCAAGATCTTCACCTCGCCTGGCGACCGCAGGACCCAGGATTACATCACCGGCCGGTTCGGCTGAGGAGAGAGAGAATGGCTTCTGAACATACCGCCAAGGCCTTCGACACCGACCTCATGGAGCTCACCCGGCTGGTCGCGGAAATGGGCGGCCTTGCCGAACGGATGATCGTCGAATCCGTCGATGCGCTGGTTCGCCACGACATCGCGCTCGGCCAGCGCGTGGTCGCCGCCGACCTCGAGATCGACAACATGCAGCGCACCATCGAGGAGCGCGCGGTGACGACCATTGCCCGGCGTCAGCCGATGGCGGTGGACCTGCGCGAGATCGTCGGCGCCATGCGGGTTGCGATCGATCTCGAGCGGATCGGCGACCTCGCCAAGAACATGGGCAAGCGGGTTGCGGCGCTGGAAAGCGATTTCCATCCCCTGAAGCTGATCCGCGGGCTGGAGCACATGACGGACCTGGTGCAGCAGCAGGTCAAGACCGTGCTCGACGCCTATGCCGCGCACGACCTGCCGGCGGCGATGACGGTGTGGAAGGGCGACGAGGAAGTCGACGCCATCTGCACCTCGCTGTTCCGCGAGCTCCTGACCTACATGATGGAAGACCCGCGCAACATCTCGTTCTGCATCCATTTGATGTTCTGCGCCAAGAACATCGAGCGGATCGGCGACCACGCCACCAACATTGCGGAAACCGTGTTCTACATGATCGAAGGCCAGCAGATTCAGGACAGGCGCCCGAAGGGCGATACGACGTCGTTTGCCGCGACGGTCCCTGGCAACTAGAACGCAACGACGCGGATCACGCCCAAGCAATGGAGAAGACCAGACCATGAGTGCGCGCATTCTGGTGGTTGAAGACGAAGAAGCCCTGACCACGCTGTTGCGCTACAACCTCGAGGCCGAAGGCTATGAGGTCGAGACCGTCGCGCGCGGCGATGATGCCGATACGCGGCTGAAGGAACGGGTCCCCGACCTGATCGTGCTGGACTGGATGCTGCCCGGCCTGAGCGGCATCGAGCTGTGCCGGCGTTTGCGGACGCGGCCGGATACCAAGCAGCTGCCGATCATCATGCTGACCGCGCGCGGCGAGGAGAGCGAGCGGGTGCGGGGACTTGCGACCGGCGCCGACGACTACATCGTCAAGCCGTTCTCGGTGCCCGAACTGCTCGCTCGCGTGAAAGGCCTGCTGCGGCGCGCAAGCCCCGAGCGTCTCGCCACCGTGCTCGCCTATGGCGACATCGAGCTCGACCGCGAGAAGCGCCGCGTGGCGCGTTCGGGCCGTCCGATCGATCTCGGGCCGACCGAATATCGCCTGCTCGAGTTCTTCCTGGAGCATCCGGGCCGCGTGTTCTCGCGCGAGCAGCTGCTCGACAGCGTCTGGGGCCGCGACATCTATATCGACGAGCGCACCGTCGACGTCCATATCGGCCGGCTGCGCAAGCTGCTCAACCCCGGCCGCGAGCAGGATCCGATCCGCACCGTCCGCGGCGCCGGCTACGCGCTGGATGACCGGTTCGCAAAGGCGGAGTCGTAGGGGGGCGCTGGCGTCAGGGCAGCGTACCGGCCGGCGTTTGTTTTCGCGACGGCCAAACCACACTCCCGGTGTCGTCCCGGCGCAGGCCGGGACCCATAGCGCGGAGTCGATCCGCGACATTCGGTGGGTTGACGACCTTCGCCAAACGAAGGCTGGGGGTTATGGGCCCCGGCTTTCGCCGGGGCGACAACGAATGATCTTCGCGAAAACCTACCGCGTCGTCTTCGCCGGCTGCCGCCGGCGGTCCGCCGCCGGCTGATACGCGATCCGCGAGTGCTGCACGCAATAGGGCAGTCCCGAGAGCGCCTTGCCGCCGCAGAAGAAGAAGTCGGGGCTGGCGGGATCGCCGACCGGCCAGTGGCAGGTGGCCTCGTTCAGCTCCAGCAGCGACAGCCGCTGGCTCATCGGCACCACATTGTCGTAGGCGATCGGGTCGGGCTCGACCTCGACCTCGAACGCATGCGCGAGCGCCGTGTTGCCGCGCGACACCGGGCGCGACACCCGCATCATGTGCTGTGCCGGACGCGGCTTGCGCTGGCGCGGTGCGGCCGCCGCCGGGCTCTTGGCGCGGCCCGACAGACCCAACCGATGCACCTTTCCGATCACGGCGTTGCGCGTGACATTGCCGAGCTCAGCTGCAATCTGGCTGGCCGACAGGCCGGACTCCCAGAGCTTTTTCAACTGTTCGACGCGCTCGTCTGACCAGGTCAATACCGTCATCGACTTCATCCCTCCGCCTCGCGCCGGCCCGCCGTTCAGGCTGCGCTGCGATGCCAAATCCCAAAAACCCTTGCGGTCAGAATCCCTTAAGGCTCGCCGGGAGCGATGAGCGCGCCCGGACGTGTACGCCAAACAACCAAACCTAAGGGATCAAAACTGCCGCACGAGATGTCGTATCCGACAAAAAAGACGCTACAATATGCCGTGACTCTCGCGCAAGAGTCCGCGGAGGCCTTCCACATGTTCCGCAACGCGCGCCATGTTCAGAAACCCTTGTGTCATGCGGGATTCCTGTTACGTCCCACCGGTATCCTACGGGCCGTTTTTGGCTTGGAATCGGCATTTGCGGGCATGTTGACAGGTCCTGCCGCGCGCTTAAAATGCTTCGATACGTGCCGCCCTGAAAAGGCGGCACGTTTGTTTTCCGGTTCGGGTCGTTGATGCGACCATTGTTCAAGCGCGCATCGCGGCCGGTCCCGCCGAGCAAGTGAACGCCTTCCCGAACGTCAAGTTGAACGCTACCCGATCGCCAGAGTGACCGTCATGACCAACAGCGCCGCGTCGCACCTGCTCCCCGTCTTCGCCAGGGCCGACCTCGCCTTCGAGCGCGGTGAGGGCGCCTGGCTGATCGCAACCAATGGCGAGCGCTATCTCGACTTCACCTCGGGCGTCGCCGTCAACGCGCTGGGTCATGCGCACCCGCATCTGGTCAAGGCGCTGCAGGAGCAGGCGACCAGGCTCTGGCACATGTCGAACCTGTTTCGGAGCCCCGACGGCGAGAAGCTCGCCGCGCGGCTGTGCGAGCAGAGCTTTGCCGACTTCGTCTTCTTCTGCAATTCCGGCGCCGAGGCGATGGAAGGCGTGATCAAGGTCACGCGCAAGCACCACGCCGCCAAGGGCCATCCCGAACGCTACCGCATCATCACCTTCGAAGGCGCCTTCCATGGCCGCACGCTGGCGACGCTCGCCGCCACCGGCTCGGCCAAATATCTCGAAGGCTTCGGCCCGCCGATGGACGGCTTCGACCAGGTGCCGCATGGCGACATCGAAGCGGTGAAGAAGGCGATCGGCCCGCACACCGCCGGCATCCTGATCGAGCCGATCCAGGGCGAGGGCGGCGTCCGCTCGGCGCCGCCGGCCTTCTTCCGGGCGCTGCGCGAGCTCTGCGACGAGCACGGCCTGTTGCTCGCCTTCGACGAGGTGCAGACCGGCATGGGCCGCACCGGCGAGCTGTTTGCCTATAAGCGCCTCGGTGTCACGCCCGACGTGATGTCGCTCGCCAAGGCGCTCGGCGGCGGCTTCCCGATCGGTGCCGTGCTCGCAACGGCGGACGCGGCGGCCGGCATGACGCCGGGCTCGCACGGCTCGACCTTCGGCGGCAATCCGCTGGCGGTCGCCGCGGCCAATGCCGTGCTCGACGTCATGCTCAAGCCCGGCTTCTTCGACCATGTGCAGAAGATGTCGCTGCTGCTCAAGCAGAAGCTCGCCTCCGTGATCGACCGTCATCCGACCGTGGTCTCCGAGGTTCGGGGCGAGGGGCTGCTGATCGGCGTCAAGGCGGTGGTGCCGTCGACCGATCTCGTGGCTGCGTTGCGTGCGGAGAAGCTGCTCACGGTCGGGGCCGGCGACAACGTGGTGCGCTTCCTCGCGCCGTTGATCGTCAGCGAGGCCGAGATCGAGCAGTCGGTCGCCATGCTCGAGCGCGCCTGCGCTGCGATCGAGGCCGGTTCAGCAAAGCGGACGGCAAGCCTATGAGCAAGCCGCGGCACTTCCTCGACATCAACAGCCTTGCGCTGTCCGACCTGCGGAGCATGCTGGCTGCGAGCAGCGCCATGAAGGCGACGCTGAAGGCGCACAAGCTCGACCACCGCGAGCCGCCGAAGAAGCCGCTCGAAGGCAAGACGCTCGCCATGATCTTCGAGCGGCCCTCGACCCGCACCCGGGTCTCCTTCGATGTCGGCATGCGCCAGCTCGGCGGCGAAGCCATCATGCTGACCGGCGCCGAAATGCAGCTCGGCCGCGGCGAGACCATCGCCGATACCGCGCGCGTGCTGTCGCGCTATGTCGATGCCATCATGATCCGCATCCTCAATCATGATGCGCTGCTCGAGCTTGCCGCGCATGCCACCGTTCCCGTCATCAACGGGCTGACGCGGCGCTCGCATCCCTGCCAGGTGATGGCGGATCTCATGACCTTCGAGGAGCATCGCGGCCCGATCGCGGGCAAGACGGTGGCCTGGACCGGGGACGACAACAACGTGCTGGCCTCCTGGGCCCATGCCGCCGAGCGCTTCAAGTTCAACCTCAATGTCGCGACCCCGCCGGAGCTCGCGCCGCAAAAGCCGATGCGCGACTTCATCAAGTCGACCAACGCGTCGATCGTGCTCGGCAACGATCCGGAAGCCGCCGTGAAAGGCGCCGACTGCGTCGTCACCGACACCTGGGTGTCGATGGGCGACAAGGACGGCGAGCATCGCCACAACCTGCTCAAGCCCTACCAGGTCAATGCCAAGCTGATGTCGCTGGCCAAGCCCGACGCGCTGTTCATGCATTGCCTGCCGGCCCATCGCGGCGAGGAAGTCACCGACGAGGTGATCGACGGCCCGCAATCGGTCGTGTTCGACGAAGCGGAAAACCGCCTGCACGCGCAAAAGGGCATCCTGGCCTGGTGCTTCGACGCGGTGTGATCTCTTCATCCTCCCCTGGAGGGGGAGGATCGTTCGCGTTGAGCAAAGCGAAACGCGAGCGAGGTGGGGTGAAGCCCCACAAAGGTTCTCGACGTAGCGAAGAACTCGCGCGCGTCGCGTCGATTGCGCGGATAGACTGTCACCCCACCTCGTCGTAGCGGGCGCTGCCCGCTGCGATGATCCTCCCCTTCCAGGGGAGGATGACGGAATTTGCCGCTAGATCGGTGCAAAAGCTCGCTCGAGTTTCCTCATCGCTACTGCACGGCACACCCCCTTCCCCTTCCCCCGTTCCGACCCCATCTATGCCGCCATGACCGCACCATCCCCCGACATCAAGATCACCGAAAGCCCGATCCGCGCTCCGTCGTCCGTTCCGGTCGATGACGCCGTGCTGCCCTTCGAGGTGGACGCGCTCGATTTGCGTGGACGGCTGACACGCCTCGGGCCCGCGCTCGACGACGTCCTCACCAAGCACGATTATCCCGCAGCCGTCGGCAAGCTGCTGGGCGAAGCGATCGTGCTGACCACGCTGCTCGGCTCGTCGTTGAAATTCGACGGCCGCTTCATCCTGCAGACCCAGACCGACGGACCGGTGTCGTTCATGGTGGTCGACTTCCAGGCGCCGGATCGCCTGCGCGCCTATGCGCGCTTCGATGCGAGCCGGCTCGCGAAGGCTGCGGATTCCGCGGCGCTGCTCGGCAAGGGCCATCTCGCGATGACCATCGACCAGGGCCCGGACATGAGCCGCTATCAGGGCCTGGTCGCGCTTCAGGGCGGCAATCTCGAAGACGCCGCCCATGAATATTTCCTGCGCTCCGAGCAGATCCCGACCCGCGTGCGGCTTGCGGTCGGCGAGGAGTGGCGCGGCGGCGACGGCAAGGCCCGACATCGCTGGCGCGCCGGCGGCCTTCTGATGCAGTTCCTGCCCAAGGCGCCGGAGCGTGCGCGGCAGGCGGACCTGCATCCGGGCGATGCGCCCGAAGGCGTGACGGTGCACGAGGTCAAGGAAGACGATGCCTGGGTCGAGGGCCAGTCCCTGATCGCAACCGTCGAGGATGTCGAGCTGATCGATCCCGATCTCTCCGGCGAGCGGCTGCTGTACCGCCTGTTCCACGAGCGCGGCGTGCGCGTGTTCGCGCCGCTGAAGCTCGAGGCGAAATGCTCCTGTTCGCGCGAAGCCGTCGCCTCCATGCTGAAGAGCTTCGAAGCCAAGGACCGCGCCGAGATGGTGCAGGACGGCAAGGTGGTCGTCACCTGCGAGTTCTGCAGCTCCGTCTACCAGTTCACCCCGCACGAAGCGGGCGTGGAAGAGGACGCGGCCTCATAGCCCCGACGTCGCCTGAGGCGCGCTGTCATCGTCGGCGCAGGTTGGGCCGGGAAGCCGCGGCGTAGCGGATCGCCCGGTCCAGACATTTCCCGTGTGATGACGGCGGACGGGTGGGGGGATGGCCGACTGATTTGCCCGACGGGTCGCGGTCCGGACATTGCTGTCAAGTCCAGCCCGCAAAAATATTCTTATTTACCGAATTTCTGATTTGGCGTAGATTCGGCCCATCCCGCCTCGCCTGCGGAGGGGCGTATCGCGGTCGTCACGACACGTGAGGCGGGGATGCGGTGGACGTGGAGGCGCTGACTGACGAGCGGCGCCGACACGGACGGTGAAGTGGTGTGGTCCTGGCGCCCCGAAGCTCTGGCGTCAAGTCGGTGATGATGCAAGGCGCATCACGCTGACGACGGTGGCAAACGAGAGGGTCCACCGAGGAGAGCGCCTATAAGCCGTAAAACCATCGCGCAGGGAAGGCCGGTTGTCACCGCCTGTACCTGTGGTCTTTCGCGCTCGCGCAAACATTCTCTTGCGCGGGAGCCCCGGGTGCAGCGGCCACCCGGCCTTCCCTGCGCCCTCTGTTTTCGAAGAGGGCGACGAATGAAGCAAAGCTCGGGCGAATTGCGCCGCGAGAATGCGAAGGTGTGTCTCTGTTCTTTTCGCAGCCCATCGTTCGAGACGCCGCTTCGCGGCTCCCCAGGATGAGGGCGTCATTTGCGGCAAGCTGTTCGACCCTCATGGTGAGGAGGCGCTTTGAGCGCCGTCTCGAACCATGAAGGCCCAACTCCGCGTCATGCAGATTGTCGTGCTGTTTGAAATTCAAATCGGGATGCTTCCACGATGTCGTCTGGCCTTCGCCGGGACGACGACCGATAGAGCGCCGCAACCTTACTTCGTCGCCGTGAAGCGGCTGTCGAAGGAGTTGGAGGAGACGACCGGCTGGGCGCCGGCGACAATGGCGTCCTTCGGCGCGGCTGCCGACGCGGTAGACTGGCTGTCCGCGGCCGACGACGGCTTCGGCGGATTGGCGGCCTGCCTGGTCTCGGCCGGCTTCGCCTTCGATTTGGCCTCAGCCGCCTTGGGCTTGGCGGGCACGGAGGCCGGCGCCGGCGGCGTGGTTGCGGTGGTGTCGGCGGTCGCCCCGCCGAGGCCCATCTTGTGGGCGAGGCTCGAGAAGAAACCGTCGGACTGCGCTTCGCTCGCCGAGGCCACGCGCGTCGGGGCAGGTGCCGTCGTCGCGGGCGCCGAGGCCGGTGCCGCCACTGTCACGGCCGGCTGGTCGTTTGCATCAGGCGCATGCGGCGGATTGACGGTTCCAGGGATCGTGCCCGGCAGGCGCGAATTCGCCACCAGCGACAGGCCCTGCTCTTCCCCGCCCTCGGACAGGCCGGTCGAGGCGCCCGGCACATGCGAGGCGAAGATCTTGTTCATGCCGCCGTCGATGCCGGTGTTGAGCTTGGCGACCGGCGTGCCCTTGGCGACGAGCTTCTCGTATTCCGCCTGGTCCTGGGCCTGCTTGTCGCGAACGAGGCTCGCGAGCTCCTCGGGGATCACGTATGGCGGGCATTTCGCGGCGGCCTGGAATACCGGATCGCGCGTCGCATCCGGCGCCTTCGCGGCGTCGAACACATAATGCTTCTCGCAGAAATCGACCTTCGGCTGCTGGTGCGTCACCTCGAAATGATCATAACCCTCCTTGATCATCTTCCAGAAGGCCATGTTCGGGTTGTTGCGGTGCCGGGCCATGTTCACCGGCGTCATGTGGAATGGGAACGCCTCGAACTGGAACGCCTTCTGGCCGCCGAAGAAGGACTCGCGGCCGAGCGCGTAAATTTCGGCGATCTGCTCGTCGGTCATGGCGTAGCAGCCGCGCGAGGAGCAGTCGCCGTGCACCATCAGCTCCGAGCCGGTGCGGCCGAGCGCGCGGTCATAGGCATTCGGGAAGCCGGTGTTGAAGGAAAGGTAATAGGCCGAGCGCGGATTCATCTGCGCCGGCGTGATGTCGTAGAAGCCTTCCGGCGCCTGGCGGTCGCCCTCGCGGACCTTGGGGCCGAGATCGCCCGACCAGCGGCAGATCGGATAGGTCTTCAGAAGCGCGAATTTGCCGGAGCGGTCCTGCTTCCAGACCTCGAGCTCGGCCTCCTCCTTGAACAGGCGGATCAGGATCGGCGACTGCAGATCCATGTCCTTCTCGACCATCGCTGCGAGCAGCTTGGGCGGAACGGGCTGATTGGCCTTGGCATTGGCGGCGAGCGAAACTTCGTCGGTATCGCAGCCGGCGAGCGAGAAGCCAGCAGCAGCGAGCGCAGCCGAGACGAGAAGCGCGCGGACCAGCGAGCGGTTAATCAATGCAAAAGCTCCACACCCACCGGGCCATCGCGCCAACCCCAATCAGAGGCACGACACCCTGAAGCTGTTAGACCCGAGTTCAAGTCGCTGACCCCGGGTGTCTGAGAACCCGAAGCCATTGACTAAAATACTAACCTTTGGCCCCCCGCGCCGCAACCTGAACGACCCGGGCGAGGGGTATCGATACCCCCATGGTCAATGGAAGATGAACACGCCTCTTCGGCCTAATTAGGGCCAAATCGGGCCTTCCGCAAACGGAGCCGGACGCGGCTGCGACGGTGCCGCAGCCGGTGCAGGCGGCCTAAGGGGAGGCGATTCAGGACAGTTTGCGGCCGATATCGAGGAATTTCTGCCGCCGCTGCTTGCGGATGGCCTCGCCATCCAGCCCGCGCAGCTCGTCGAAGGCCCGTCCGATGGCCTCGCCCGTGGCGTTGATCATGGCGGCGGGGTCGCGATGGGCACCGCCGACCGGCTCCTTCAAGATCGCGTCAATGACGCCGAAGCGGAGCATGTCCTGGGCGGTGATCTTCATGCTGTTGGCGGCTTCCTGCGCCTTCGTGCCGTCGCGCCAGAGGATCGAGGACGCCGCTTCCGGCGAAATCACGCTGTAGATCGCGTGCTCGAGCATCAATACACGGTTGGCGGTGGTGATCGCGATCGCCCCGCCCGACATGCCCTCGCCGGTCACCACGGCCACATTGGGCACCGAGAGCGAGAGGCAGGCATCGGTGGAGCGGGCGATCGCTTCGGCCTGCCCGCGCTCCTCGGCGCCGATGCCGGGATAGGCGCCGGCGGAATCGACGATCGACAGCACCGGAATGCCGAACCGCTCGGCCATTTCCATCAGCCGGACCGCCTTGCGATAGCCCTCGGGGCGGGCCATGCCGAAATTGTGCTTGATGCGGGAATCGGTGGAGTTGCCCTTCTCCTGGCCCATCACGCAGATGCTCTCGCCGCGGAAGCGGCCGAAGCCGCCCATCAGCGACTGGTCTTCGCCGAACTTGCGGTCGCCGGCGAGCGGGGTGAAGTCGGTGATCAGGCCGGCGACGAAATCGGTGAAATGCGGCCGCTGCGGGTGCCGCGCCACCAAGGTCTTCTGCCAGGGAGTGAGGTTGGCATAGAGGTCCGCCAGCGCCTGCGCCGCCTTCTCCTCGATCCGCGCCACCTCCTCGCTGATGTCGGTGCCGGAGGCCGCGAGCGCGCGCAGCTCGTCCACCTTGGAATCGAGCTCGGCGACGGGCTTTTCGAAGTCGAGATAAGAGCGCATCTGGTCCGACATCAGATCAATATAGGCGGTGGCGGGCTCGACAGGCGAGGGGGGATCGGGTTGCGCCCAAAAAGCGCGTGTTTCCAGTTGGTTGGTAGCGAGGTTCGGGCGGCCTGCCGCGTCGGTCGGAGGTCGTGCCGACAGGCGGACTCAGGCGAAACGCTGTTTCGGGTGTGCGGGGCCGGAAGTCAAGCCGGGGCACGAGCCGTTACGTCCGACAGCGTTACTTCTCGGATAGCGGGTGCAGGTCGCGGACCATGGCCTTGAGCCGCTCCTCCACCACATGGGTGTAGATCTGGGTGGTCGAGATATCGGTGTGGCCGAGCAGGGTCTGCACGATGCGCAGGTCGGCGCCATTGTGGAGCAGGTGGCTCGCAAAGGCGTGGCGCAGCACATGGGGGGAGACCTGGCGCGCGGACAGCCCCGCGGCGACCGCAAGATCCTTCAGGTCGCGGGCGAAGTGCTGCCGGGTCAGATGGCCGCTCTCGCCGAACGAGGGAAACAGCCATTTGGAGCCGGCGCCTGTGGGAGCACTTGTGGAAGCATGGTTTGCCTTGCCCTTCGCGCCCTTGGCGGCGTCCATCGCTGCCAGATAATCGGCCATCGCAGCCCGCGACGCGTCGTTGAGGGGGACCAGCCGCTCCTTGGCGCCCTTGCCGCGCACCACGATCATGCGGGCATCCCGGGTGGCGGCCGTGCGCGGCAGCGTCACCAGCTCGGAGACGCGCAGGCCGGTGGCGTAGAGCACCTCGAGCAGGCAATAGAGCCGCAGGGCGCGCAGCCGCTGGCTCGCCGAGGCCTCGGCGGACTGCGTCGCCTGCTTGGCATGGGACAGCATGCGGTCGACATCGGCGATCGACAGCACCTTGGGCAGGCTGCGGCCGCGCTTGGGGCCGGACAGGATCGCCGCCGGATCGTCGCTGCGGATGCGCTCGTTGAGCAGGAAGCGGAACAGATGGCGCAGCGCCGACAGCCGCCGGGCCACGCTCGAGGACTTGAAGCCGCGGGTGTCGAGATCGGAAAGATAGGCCCGCAGGCCGTCGGTCGTGGCCCCGGCAAAGCTCTGGCCGGTCTTGCCGAGGAATTCGGACAGATCGGTCAGGTCGCGCCGGTAGGCGTCAAGCGTGTTCTCGCCGGCCCCCTGTTCCGCCGCGAGCATGTCGAGGAAGAGGCCGATCAGCTTCGTGTCGGAGGGCTTGCTGCGCATCCGGTATTCTCGTGTGCCGGCTCATCTCTTCAGGAATTTGTCCGGCGGAATAGTGACCGTCATCTCCCGCGGCTTCGGATTGACGAAATTCGCCAGCGCGTAGATCGCGCCGTAGACGACGCCGACAATGATGGCGACCACGGTCAGGAAACGGAACAGGCTAGGCATCGGGAAGCCTTGAGAGAAGGCAATTAACCATTGAAATCATCCAACATGTTCGCTCCCGACTGGCAAGTGGCTCTGGCAAGCCCTTGTGCCCGGGTAGTATAGGAGGCCATGAGCGGGGGTGACCCCGAGCCGCCGAGCCGAAAAGCACCTTGACCGAAATGTCCGAGACTACGCCCTTCGCCCGCACAGGTCCGACGCCCGAGGCCGACATCGTCGCCGCCCTCGGCAAGCGGCTGATCGTGCTCGTCGGCATGATGGGGGCGGGCAAATCGACCATCGGGCGGCGGCTGGCGGCGCGGCTCAACGTCCCCTTCATGGATGCCGACAACGAGATCGAGCTGGCCCACCGCATGCCGATCCCCGACATCTTCGAGGCCTATGGCGAGCCCTATTTCCGCGATGGCGAGGCGCGGGTGATCGCCCGCCTGCTCGAATCCGGGCCGGCGGTGCTGGCGACCGGCGGCGGCGCCTTCATGCGCGAGGAGACCCGGCGGCGCATCTCCGACAAGGGGGTCTCGATCTGGCTCAAGGCCGATGTCGACATCATCATGCGGCGGGTCAGGCGCCGCGCCGACCGGCCGTTGCTGCAGACCGCCGATCCCGAGGCGACCGTTTCGCGCCTGATCACCGAGCGCGAGCCGGTCTATCAATTTGCCAATCTCACGATCGCCTCGCGCGAGGTGCCGCACGACAAGATCGTCGACGAATGCGTGGACGCGCTGCACAGCTATCTGTGCGACGGCGCGCCCGGAGTCGCTGGAGCCGCAGGATGACCGCGCCGCTGAAACATGCCGATCCCGTGATCGTCGACGTCGCGCTCGCCGAGCGCGCCTACGACATCGTCATCGGCCGCGACGTGCTGGGCTCGCTCGGCGAGCGGATCGCGGCGCTGCGTCCCGGCGCGCGCACGGCGATCGTCACTGACCGTAGCGTCGCCAAATACTGGCTGGAGCCGACCGAGACGGCGCTGGCGGAGGCGGGCATCGCAAGCTCGCGCATCATTGTCGAGGAGGGCGAGGGTTCCAAGAGCTATGCCACGCTGGAAAAGGTCAGCGAGGCGCTGATCGCGGCGAAAGTGGAGCGCAACGATCTCGTGATCGCGCTCGGGGGCGGCGTGGTCGGCGATCTCGCGGGCTTTGCGGCCGCGATCCTGCGCCGCGGCGTCGATTTCGTGCAGGTGCCGACCACCCTGCTCGCCCAGGTCGATTCCTCGGTCGGCGGCAAGACCGGAATCAATTCGCCGCAGGGCAAGAACCTGATCGGCGCCTTCCACCAGCCGGTGCTGGTGATCGCCGATACCGCCGTGCTCGACACGCTGCCGCCGCGGCAGTTTCGCGCCGGCTATGCCGAGGTCGCCAAATACGGCGTGCTGGGCGATGCGGCCTTTTTCGGCTGGCTGGAGAACAATCACGCCGACATCGTCAAGGGCGGTGCGGCGCGCGAGCATGCGATCGCGACCTCCTGCCGCGCCAAGGCCGCCATCGTCGCCCGCGACGAGCGCGAGACCGGCGATCGCGCGCTGCTCAATCTCGGCCACACGTTCGGCCATGCGCTCGAGGCCGTCACCGGCTTCTCCGACCGGCTGTTCCATGGCGAGGGCGTTGCGATCGGCATGGTGCTGGCCGCGGAATTCTCCGCGTCGCTCGGCATGATCCCGCCTGCCGACGCGGTCCGTATCGAGCGGCACCTTGCCGAAGCGGGGCTTCCCACCCATCTGCAGGATATCGCGGGATTTGCCCAGGAAGGCCTCGCCGACGCCGATACGCTGATGGCGCTGATGGCCCAGGACAAGAAGGTCAGGCGTGGCAAATTGACCTTCATCCTCCTGGAAGCGATCGGCCGTGCCGTCATCGCAAAAGACGTAGAGCCCGCGCCGGTCCGCGATTTTCTGGTGACAAAGCTCGGACGCGGCAAGTAGCGAGCAGCAATTGCAAGCATGATAGGCTGGCTGACAATCTCGATCGTGATCGTGCTGCTGGCGGTGTCCGCCTTTTTCGCGGCCAGCGAGACCGCGTTGACCGGCGCCTCCCGCGGCAGCATGCTGCGGCTTGCCAAGCAGGGCAATCGCGACGCGGAAATCGTTTTCGAGCTGGTCGCCAATCGCGACCGTCTGATCGGCGCGCTTCTGCTCGGCAACAACATCGCCAATATCGGCGCATCGGCGCTTGCCACCGGCATCCTCACGGCGTGGTTCGGCGAAGTCGGCGTGCTCTATGCGACCGCGGGCATGACTGCGGTGGTGGTGATCTTCGCGGAGGTGCTGCCCAAGACCATGGCGTTCAACGCGCCCGACCGGTTCGCTCTGCGGGTGGCGCGTCCGATGCGTCTCACGATCGCCGTGCTGGGACCCCTGCTCACCGTGATCGAGGTCGTGGTGCGCGTCCTGATGCGCGCCCTGGGCGTCAAGGTCGGCGCCAACCAGCCGATCCTGTCGCCGATCGAGCGGCTGCGCGGCGCGGTCGATCTGTTGCACAGCGAAGGCAAGGTGGAGAAGATGGACCGCGACATGTTCGGCGGGCTGCTCGACCTGCGCGAGCTGCAGGTCTCCGACGTCATGGTTCATCGCACCGAAATGGTCACCATCAATGCCGACCTGCCGCCGGAGGAGCTGGTGCGGGAGGTGCTGGCGTCCGAATATACCCGCATTCCGCTCTGGCGCGAGAAGCCGGAGAACATCATCGGCGTGCTGCATGCCAAGGATCTGTTGCGCGCGATCCGCGCATCCGAAGGCGATACCTCACGGATCGACGTGTCGACGATCGCGCTGCCGCCCTGGTTCGTGCCGGAGATGCGCCCGGTGTCCGAGCAGCTCAAGGCGTTTCGCCGGCGCAAGACTCACTTTGCCTTGGTGGTCGACGAGTATGGCGAGGTCGAGGGCATCGTCACGCTGGAGGACATTCTGGAGGAGATCGTCGGCGACATCGCCGACGAGCAGGACGTGGTGGTGGCTGGCGTGCGCGCCCAGCCCGACGGTTCGGTGGTGGTCGACGGCTCGGTGCCGATCCGCGATCTCAATCGCGCGATGGACTGGAATCTGCCCGACGAGGAGGCAACCACGGTCGCCGGCCTCGTGATTCACGAGGCGCGCTCGATCCCCGACCGGGGCCAAAGCTTCACGTTCCACGGCTTCCGCTTTCGCGTGCTCCGCCGTGAGCGCAACCGGATCACGGCGCTCCGCATTGTCCCGGTGCCGCGCGACGGCGACGTCGAGGAGCCGCGGCCGAAACGCGCCGGCACGGCATTTTGACCCGGTCGAGTCCTGCCGTTTAACATTGCTGTCATCGTCCGGCGCTCCGGGCCATTGCGGCCCGCGGTCGCGCCGCGCGTCAAGCTTCTCCTGGCGCCTTGGCGTGGAGGGCGAGCGCGTGCACCGAGCCGGCAAGTTCCGCGGCGAGCGCCGCATTAATCATGCGGTGGCGTTCGATCCGGCTCTTCCCTTTGAAGGCTTCCGACACAATATAGACCCGGAAATGCGTTTCGCCGCCGCTCCGGTGGCCGGCATGGCCTTCATGCAGATGTGATTCGTCCTGAACCTCGAGGCTTTCGGGCGAGAAAGCTTCGCGCAACTTGTTGCTGATAATGTCTGTTGTGGTCATGCCTGCGGCATTAAATCCGCCGGTCCGTTTCGTCAATCGTGTCGGGAGTCGAAGGATTCGCAATGTCAAGACTTGAAGCTTTTTGCGTTGCGTAGTCAAAGTCCGCCATGGCAATCGATACATCCAAATTCTTCGACTCCATTCGCATCAACAAGCGGAGTGCGAAGCAGGAAACGCAGGTGCGCGAGACCGCGACGCCTTGCGAATGGCCTGACTGCAAGAACAAGGGCTCCCATCGCGCGCCCAAGGGCCGCGACAATGCGCGCGAATATTGGCACTTCTGCCTCGACCATGTTCGCGAATACAATCAGTCCTACAATTTCTTCTCCGGGATGAATGCAGACGCCGTGGCGCGCTACCAGAAGGATGCGCTGACGGGCCACCGTCCGACCTGGAAGATGGGCGAGAACACCAGCGCCCGCAAAATGACCGGCGGCGCGGCTGATTTTGACGGCGCGTCCGATCCTTTCAGCATGTTCGGCGAGCTTAACGGCCGCACCGGTGCCCGGCCACGCGCCGAGGCCAAGCCCGAGACGCGCAAGATTTTCAACGCGGAGCGAAAAGCGCTGCAGGTCATGGGCCTGGACGCCGACGCGACGCTCGGCGATGTCAAGGCGAAGTACAAGGCGCTGGTCAAGCAGCACCATCCCGACGCCAATGGCGGCGACCGCTCCACCGAGGATCGCCTGATCGAGATCATCAAGGCGTACAACTACCTGAAGACGGTGGTGCGCGAAGGCTGATTGCGCTCACGCGCCACCCCCGCTTGCATGCAGGTGGTCCTACGCCGGCATCGGCCCGACATAGGACGAGCTCGGCCGGATCAGGCGGCCGGTGCGCTGCTGCTCCCGCGCGTGCGCCGTCCAGCCCGCGGCGCGGCCGACCGCGAAGATCGGCGTGAAGGCCTGGCGTGGAATGTTCAGTGCGTCGAGCAGGATTGCGGTGAAGAATTCGACATTGGTCTCCAGCGCCCGCTCCGGATTCTTCCGCCGCAGCGCCTGGCGGATATAGGCCTCCACCTCGCCTGCGAAGGGAAGATCGGTGCCATTGGTCGCGAGCCGCTCGATCGCGGCTTTCAGGACATCCGCGCGGGGATCGCGCACCCGATAGATGCGGTGGCCGAACCCCATCATGCGCTCGCCGCGGGCGAGCGCGGCATCGACCCATGGCTGGATCCGTTCGCGGCTTCCAATCGCGTCCAGCATCTCCAGCACCGGCTCGGGCGCGCCGCCATGCAGCGGGCCGGTCAGCGCGCAATAGCCGGCGGTGACGGCCGCGAACAGGTCGGCCTGGGTCGAGGCCACCACGCGCGTGGTGAAGGTCGAGGCGTTCATGCCGTGGTCGCACACCGTGACCAGATAAGCATCGAGCGCGGCTGCCTCGCGCGACGCGGGCTTGCGGCCGAGCAGCATCGATAGCGTATCGGCGGCATGGCTGGCGGTCGGGTCCGGCGCGGCAGGCTCGGCGCCATTCGCCCGCTGCACCAGGGCACCGGCGATCACGGGAAAAGCGCCGACGATGGTCGCCTCATGCTCGAGCCCGCTTTCGGCGCGCAAGCCCGCGACGGCAGCGCGAAACCCGTCGACGATCGAAAGGCCGTGTGCAGCGGCGAGCGACTCGGGAAGCCTTCCAAAGGCGCGCATGCGGGCCGCGCCAAGGCGCGAGCGGACATCGGCTTCGCTCAGGCGGTCTCCGTTGGCGCCATTCCACAGCCGTGCGGTCACGCCCTCGAAGCTCGATTGCGCGACGAGGTCGGCGACGCGCTCGCCGGCAATGATGAGTTCGCCGCGCTCGCCGTCGACATGGCTCAACACGGTCTCGGCGGCCGGAATGCCGTCCAGCCCGATCTGGCTCTTGCTGAGATGAATATTCATGGGCCGTTCTCCTTTCAGGCTTTGAAAGTGAGGCGGCTCGACATATTGATCAATCTTGATTAGGCTAATCAATATGAAAAAATCCGATGCGCTCTATCTCTCGGCCCGTGAGGCGGCTGCGGAGCTCGCGATCTCACCGGCGACGCTCTACGCCTATGTCAGCCGCGGGTTGATCCGCTCCGAGCCGTCGACGGACTCGCGCAGCCATCGCTATCGTGCCGAGGACGTTCGGGGGCTCAAGGAACGCCGCGTGCCGTCGCCGGAGCCCCGGGGGCTGCGGAGCTTCGATCCGGACCTGCCGGTGCTGGATTCCGCGATTTCGACCATCACCGAGAACGGGCCGATCTACCGCGGCGTGAACTGTGTGGAGCTTGCAGAAAAGGACACGCTCGAGCACACAGCCACGCTGCTGTGGGACGTCACCGGGGTCGATCCCTTCGCTGCCGACAATTGCCCGCATGTCTCGGACGAAATGCTCGGGGTTGCCGAGGCCGCGCGGCGGGCGGCGCCGATCGATCGGGCCGTTGCCGTGCTTGCGCTTGCAACCAGCGCCGATCCAGGCGCGTTCACCCGCGCGCATGACGGCCGTGCCATGGTCGGCGCGCGCATCCTGCGGCTCATGGTGGCAACGATGCTCAACAGCGCGCCATCGGCCGAGCCGCTACATCTGCAGATCGCGCGGGCCTGGGCGCCGGACAACAAGCACGCCGCCGACATCATCCGCCGTGCGCTGGTGCTCTTGGCCGATCACGAGCTCAATGCGTCGACCTTCACGGTGCGCTGTGCCGCCTCGACCGGGCTCAATCTCTATGACGCCGTCATCGCCGGTCTCGTCGCCTTGAAGGGTCCCAAACATGGCGGCGCCGGGGTGTTGGCGTCGCGGTTGGTGAAGACCCTGGTTGATAACGACGTGGCGCCTGTCATCCGCGAGCGCGTGGCGCTCGGCGAACGCTTTGCCGGCTTCGGGCACGGCGTCTACAAGCATGGCGATCCGCGCGCGTTGTCGCTGCTCAATGCCCTGACCCGCGCGGGCGCGCCGCGAAAATTCACCAGGGAGGTGCCTGAGCGGATTGCGGAAGCGACCGGTGAGCTCGTCAATATCGACTATGCGCTGGCCGTGATGGCGCACAGCCTGCGGCTTGCGCCGGGCAGCGAATTGACCTTGTTCGCCATGGCGCGGGCCGTCGGCTGGATTGCCCATGCCAGCGAGCAATTGCAGACCGGCGGCCTGATCCGTCCCCGCGCGCGCTATGTCGGCCCGGTTCCGGGACGCGGCACCGCTGCGGTTGTCGCACGAGAAAGCTAGCTCGGACCTCTTACCCGCTCCACGACCGGTTGGACGCCGCCGTTCTGGCGGCGGCGGACGAGCCAGGTCACGAGCGCAACGATCATGGCACCGCCAATGACGGCTGCGATCCAGTACGGTTTGAGGCCAGCATGATGCGGGATCCCGGCGTAGCGATGCAGCGCCGAGATGGCCAGAACGCCCGGCAGCACATGCGCTGCGGCCCAGAGCAGGACTGCCGGAATATTGGCTGCGAAAAATTGCATTGGCGTCATGCCGAGTGCACCCGCCGTCACCGGCACGAAAGCCCGGATCGGCGGCACGAAGCGGGCGAAAAACACCGCCCAGATGCCCCAGCGCCCAAAGAAGCTCTCGCTCTGGGCGATGATGGCTGGATATCTGCTCAAGGGCCAGCTGCTCAGGATTTCGCGCTGGCTGCGATAGCCAATCGTGAAGGCCGAACCATCGCCGATCAGGGCGCCGACAATTGCCGCCGCCAGCACCCATTGCAGCTTCAGCTCGCCGCCCGGCACCAGCGCGCTCAGCGCCAGGATGATGGTCGAACCGGGGATGACCGATCCCACGACTGGAACCGCTTCCAGGAGGGCAGCGAGAAACAGGGTCAGATAGGCAAGCCAGGCGTGCGTGGAGACGAATGCAATCAGTGGATCGAGATAGGAGGACACGAAATTCCCGTGATGATTCAACGGCCAATGAGATCAGGACCTACCATAAGTAGGATGGGGCATAGAAAGTGCCATCAACGGTCTGGTGCGGCTTCGCGTTTTCCGCGCGGCTGCGGTGAACCCCGGATTCTCCCCGCGCGGAAAACCCGCCGTGATTCGCAGGGCAGCCCTCCCAAAACCGCGTTCCGTGCATATCTCAATGAAAAAACAACGGAACTTTGATTCGACCGCGGGCTTCTGCGAACCCGTGCCGTCTGCTAGGTTTAGCCGCCGCACCAATCCGCAGCCAACTGATTATCTGGTTTCGGGACTGCCCGGGACCTCGGAGGATGAATGACGACCGCCGCCATGACCAAAATTGAAGAGCCCGTCGGAATGCCCGACATGAAGGTGTCGGTCCGGCAGGTCTTCGGCATCGATAGCGATCTGGAAGTGCCCGCTTATTCGGAGGTCGACCCGCATGTGCCTGAGGTCGATGCCGATTACCGCTTCGACCGCGCGACCACGCTCGCCATTCTTGCCGGCTTTGCCAGGAACCGCCGCGTCATGGTCACCGGCTACCACGGCACCGGCAAGTCCACCCATATCGAGCAGGTCGCGGCGCGCCTGAACTGGCCGTGCGTGCGTGTCAACCTCGACAGCCATATCAGCCGTATCGATCTCGTCGGCAAGGACGCCATTGTCGTCAAGGAGGGCAAGCAGGTCACCGAATTCCGCGATGGCATCCTGCCCTGGGCGCTGCAGCACAACATTGCGCTGGTGTTCGACGAATACGACGCGGGCCGTCCCGACGTGATGTTCGTCATCCAGCGCGTGCTGGAGGTTTCCGGCCGCCTGACGCTGCTCGACCAGAACAAGGTCATCAAGCCGCATCCGGCGTTCCGCCTGTTTGCCACCGCCAACACGGTCGGCCTCGGCGATACGTCGGGCCTTTATCACGGCACCCAGCAGATCAACCAGGGCCAGATGGACCGCTGGTCGATCGTCACCACGCTCAATTATCTCGCCCATGACGAGGAAGTGGAGATCGTGCTGGCCAAGGCCCGTCACTATCGCACCCCGGAAGGCCGCGACATCGTCAACAAGATGGTGCGGCTCGCCGACCTCACCCGCAACGCTTTCGCCAATGGCGATCTGTCGACGGTGATGAGCCCGCGCACCGTGATCACCTGGGCGGAGAATGCCGACATTTTCGGCGATATCGGCTTCGCCTTCCGTGTCACCTTCCTCAACAAATGCGACGAGCTGGAGCGGCCGCTGGTCGCCGAGTTCTATCAGCGCTGCTTCAATGCGGAGCTGCCGGAATCCGCCGTCAACGTCGCGCTGTCGTAACAACGATGCCGTCCCGGCCAGGCGAAAGCGCGAGCCGGGACCCATAGCGCGGGATCTCTCGATAGAGCGATGCTGCCAGTTTCCCTGAAAGCAACGACCGCCGGTGGTTATGGGTCCCCGCTTTCGCGGGGACGACGGGAATAGGGTTCAATGACAACCTCCAACAGCAAATTCCGCACCGGATCGAAGGAAGCGCCGACCGAGCCGTTCAAGCGGGCGGTCACGGCCTGCCTGCGCGCAATCGCGAAGGCGCCGGAGCTTGATGTCAGCTTCGCCGCCGAGCGGCCCGGCCTCGCGCCGGGCAAGGCGCGGCTGCCGGAGCCCGCGCGCAAGATGACGCGGCGCGATGCCGCGATCGTGCGCGGCCACGCCGACTCGATCGCGCTCAAGCTCGCCTGTCACGATCCCAAGGTGCATCGCAAGCTGATGCCGGGCAATCCGCAGGCGCGCGGCGTGTTCGAAGCGGTGGAGCAGGCGCGCGTCGAGGCGATCGGCGCGCGGCGCATGTCAGGCGTCGCCAAGAACCTCACCGCGATGCTCGACGATCATTTCCATCGCGGCAAGTTCGACGAGATCACCGACCGTGCCGATGCGCCGCTGTCGGATGCGCTGGCCATGATGGTGCGCGAGCGCCTGACCGGGCTGGCGCCGCCCGCGGCGGCAAAGAAGATGGTCGATCTCTGGCGTCCGATTCTCGAGGACAGGATCGGCACGCGGCTCGATCAGCTCAGCCGTTTCACCGAGGACCAGGCCAGGTTCGGCGACCTCGTGCACGACCTGTTGTCGGCACTCGATCTCGGCGACGAGCGCAACGCCGATACCGACGAGAACGACGACCAGGACGACAACCGCGACGGCGAGAGCGATCAGTCCGGTGCCGAAGGCTCGCCCGACAGCGACGCCGCGCAGGAGATGACCGCGGACCAGGCGCAGGCCACGACCGAGGACATGTCGGAAAGCGCGATGGAGAGCGCGCAAGCCTCCACCAGCGACACGTTCGACGATGGCGAGCTCGGCGACGACGAGACGCCGGGCGAGGCGACGCGGCCGAACAGCCGCGGCTCCAACGAGCCGCGCGGGCCGGAATACCACGCCTTCGCGCCGAAATTCGACGAGGTCATCGCCGCCGAGGATCTCTGCGATCACGATGAGCTGGAACGTCTGCGCTCCTATCTGGACAAGCAGCTCGCGCATCTGCAGGGCATCGTCGCCCGGCTTGCCAACCGTCTGCAGCGGCGGCTGATGGCGCAGCAGAATCGCGCCTGGGAGTTCGATCTCGAGGAGGGCATTCTCGATCCGGCGCGGTTGTCGCGCGTGGTGATCGATCCCTATCACCCGCTCTCCTTCATGCATGAGAAGGAGGCGACCTTCCGCGACACCGTGGTGACGCTGCTGCTCGACAATTCCGGCTCGATGCGCGGCCGTCCGATCACGGTCGCCGCGACCTGCGCCGATATTCTGGCCCGGACGCTGGAGCGTTGCGGCGTGAAGGTCGAGATTCTCGGCTTCACCACCCGCGCCTGGAAGGGCGGCCAGTCCCGCGAGGCCTGGCTTGCCGCCGGCAAGCCGCCGAATCCAGGGCGGCTCAACGACCTGCGTCACATCATCTACAAGGCGGCGGATGCGCCGTGGCGGCGTTCGCGCAAGAATCTCGGCCTGATGATGCGCGAAGGCCTGCTCAAGGAGAACATCGACGGCGAGGCGCTGGACTGGGCGCATAAGCGCCTGCTCGCTCGGCCTGAGCAGCGCCAGATCCTGATGATGATCTCGGATGGTGCGCCGGTCGATGACTCAACCCTGTCGGTCAATCCCGGCAATTATCTTGAGCGGCATCTGCGCCACATCATCGAGGAGATCGAGACCCGCTCTCCGGTCGAATTGATCGCGATCGGTATCGGCCACGACGTGACGCGCTATTACCGCCGCGCGGTCACCATCGTCGATGCCGAGGAGCTGGGCGGCGCCATCACCGAAAAGCTCGCCGAGCTCTTCAGCGAGACGCACACGGCCGCCCCGCCCAAACCGGCGGGCCGGCCACGCCGGCTGCATTCGTAAATAGATGGGCACAGGGCTCTCCCGCCGCCGCTTTGTCGAAATATCGGCGGCGGGGCTTTCGGTGGCATTCAGGCCCGGGCAGGTGCTCGCGCAATCCGCAATCCGGCCGCCGGCCAAATCCGCGGCCATTGACGAGCACTCGGTCACCGCGCCCCGCTCGATCGAGGTCAAGGCGCGGCCGATCGCTTCCTTCGATCCGCGCGACCGTTCGCATATCCGCTTTGGTTCGCTGGAATATCGCAGCGGCCTGGTGCTGACTTCGTCGTTTCCCGGGTTCGGCGGGCTGTCCGGCGTCCGACTCGATGCCAAGGGCGAGCGCTTCGTCGCGCTCAGCGACAAGGGCGGCTGGTTCACCGGCCGCATTCTTTATTCCGGCCGCGCCATGCTCGGCCTCGATGAGGTCGAGGCCGCGCCCATGCTGGGCCCCGATGGCCGGCCGATCACGGCGCGGGGCTGGTACGATTCCGAATCCATCGCCATCGATGGCTCGTTGGTCTATGTCGGGCTCGAGCGCGTCAACCAGGTGCTGCGGTTCGATTTCTCCAAAGGATTCACCCGCGCCCGCGGCGAGCCGGTGTCGATGCCGCCTGCCGTGAAGAAGCTTCCCGACAACAAGGGCCTGGAGGCGCTTGTCTTCGTGCCGAAGGGGCTGCCGCTCGCGGGCACGCTGATTGCGATATCGGAGCGCGGGCTGGACAGCGACGGCAATCTGGTCGCTTTCCTGGTCGGCGGCCCGTCGCCTGGACAGTTCAGTGTCCGCCGCACCGAGAATTTCGATGTCAGCGATGCGGCGCTGTTACCGTCAGGCGAGCTGTTGGTACTGGAGCGGAAGTTCTCGCTGGTCGAAGGCGTCGGCATCCGCATCCGGCGCATTCCGCTCGCCACGATCGCCCCCGGTGCGCTGGTCGACGGTCCCGCGATCTTCAATGCCGATCTCGGCCAGGAGATCGACAATATGGAGGGGATCGATGCTCATGTGACCGCGGAGGGCGACACGGTGCTCACGATGGTTTCCGACGACAATTTCTCCCTGATCCAGCGCACGCTGCTGTTGCAGTTCACGCTGGTCGAGTAAGCGTCAAACTGCGGGCTGCTCTGCAAATCCCGACCATCCTCCCTTCTGGTAATGTCATTGGGGCGGTCTATGTTATGCGGCACGCCTGAACAAACTCCGGACAGCTCATGAGCGCCCTTTTCAATCCGATTTCATTGCGAGGCCTGACGCTTGCCAACCGCATCATGGTCGCGCCGATGTGTCAGTACTCGGCTGACAATGGCGAGGCCACCGATTGGCATTTCACGCATATCAACTCGCTGGCGCTGTCGGGAGCCGCGATGTTCTGCATCGAGGCGACGGGGGTGGAGGCGATCGGCCGCATCACGCCGGGCTGCCTCGGCCTCTGGAACGATGCCACCGAGGCGGCGCTCAAGCCCATCCTGGCTTCGGTCCGCAAGCATTCGAAAGCGGCGATCGCCATCCAGCTCGCGCATGCCGGCCGCAAGGCGTCCAGCGCGCGTCCGTGGGATGGCGGGCAACTGATCCCGCCGGCGCAAGGCGGCTGGCAGCCGGTGGCGCCATCTGCCGTTGCACAGAAGGACGACGAGGCGCCGCCGCTGGCGCTGGATGAAGCGGGTCTTGTGCGCATCCGCGACGCCTTTGTCGATGCGGCCCGGCGCGCGATGCGGCTCGGGATCGACGCCATCGAGCTGCATTGCGCCCATGGCTATCTGCTGCATCAGTTCCTGTCGCCGATTTCCAACCGGCGCACCGATCAATATGGCGGCTCGCTTGCGAACCGCATGCGCTTTCCGCTCGAGGTCTATGATGCCGTCCGCGCGGTCGTGCCGGCAGACAAGCCGATCGGCATGAAGCTGTCTGCGACCGACTGGGTCGAGGGCGGCTGGGACTTGCCGCAGAGCATCGAGTTTGCGACCGAGATGAAGAAGCGCGGGCTCGACTGGATCGACGTGTCCTCCGGCGGGATATCGCCGAAGCAGAAGATTCCGCTCGGCCCCGGCTACCAGGTACCGATGGCGGAGGCGATCAGGAAGGCGACCGGCCTGGCCACCATCGCCGTCGGCCTGATCACGGAGCCGACGCAGGCGGAAGAGATCGTGGCCTCCGGCAAGGCCGACATGGTCGCGCTTGCTCGCGGTATGCTTTTCGACCCTCGCTGGGGCTGGCATGCCGCTGCCGCGCTCGGTGGCCATGTCACGGCGCCGCCGCCCTATTGGCGCGCCCCGCCGCATGAGTACAAGGACCTGTTCGGCAGCACCAGCTTCGGCACGCGGTAGGATAGTTCCTGTTTCGCGATGAGATGCCGCACCGGCGCCGGGAAGGCGGTTCCTCAGCGTGAGGAAAGGGACTAAGCTTGGCGTCGAAAAGCCAGGTGTGCCATGCGTACTCGAGTCAGAAGATTTGCCCACCTGCTGGAGCGCCTCGGGCTTGCGATGGCGGGTGCGGCTTGCGGGCTGTTCGTGTCCGCCCATGTCGGCTCGAGCATCAGCGCGCTGACCTCGCAGGGCTTTCTGCTGATCATGATGGTCCTCGGCGCGATCGGCTTCTATCTCGGCATCGACACGCCGCCGCTGCCGTTCCACGACGCCGATGTTGCCGAGCCCAAGGTGGATTCCGCGGAATTCCTGAGCGCCTTCGGCACCTTCCTCGCCACCCTCACCGCCTTCTTTTCCGTCGGCATCATCATCCTGCGCGAGCAGCCGCACATCCTGTGGACCTATCTCATCATGGCGGGCTGGACGGTCGGTGTCGCCATGCAGATCGTCGCGGGCGCAATCGCGCGGGCGCGCGCCTAGAGCCGGTAGGGCGTTAGCCGGCCTTGCGCCCATGATGGCTGTGCAGCTTCGAAGCGAGCAGCCGCCGCCATTCGTTGAACTCGCCGCTGGCGATCTCGCGCGGCCGTTTGAGGTCGATCGCATATTCGCCATCGATCCGTCCCGGGCCTGGCGACATCACCACCACGCGATCGGCGAGAAAGATCGCTTCCTCGATCGCATGGGTGACGAACAGCACCGTCAGCCCGGTGCGCGACCAGATCTCCACGAGCTCATCCTGCAGCCGCTCGCGCGTCATCGCGTCGAGCGCGCCGAACGGCTCGTCCATCAGCACCAGCTCGGCGTCATTGGCGAGCACGCGGGCGATCGCCACCCGCTGCTTCATCCCGCCGGAGAGCTGGTGGGGATAGAGGTCGGCGAAATTGGACAGGCCGACCAGCTCGATGAAGCGCTCCGTGGTCTGCTTGATCTCGCGCTTGCCGCGTCCGCGCGATTTCGGACCGAAGCCAACATTGTCGCGCACGGTGAGCCAGGGAAACAGGCCGTAATCCTGGAACACCATGCCGCGGCTCGGGCCCGGGCCTGCGATCGGCATGCCCCACATCAGGGTTTCGCCCGATGTCGGTGGCTCGAAGCCGGCGGCGAGCCTGAGCAGCGTGGACTTGCCGCAGCCGGACGCGCCGATCAGGCAGATGAACTCGCCCTTCCTCACGCTCAGATTGGCGCCGCGCAAGGCCTCGATGGCGCGGCCGTTCTGCGAGAATGTCTTGCCGACATTGCGCAGCTCGAGGATCGGCACCTCAGCCATGCGACGGGCTCCAGGCGAGCAGGCGTTTTCCCAGCAGCATCAGCAGCTGATCGGACAGGAAGCCGAACACGCCGATCACGATCATGCCCGATATCACGATCTCGGTGCGCGAGAGCTGCCGCGCCTCCATGATGATGGCGCCCAGCCCGGTCTGCACGCCGGTCATTTCGCCCACCACGATCACCACCCAGGCAAAGCCCAGGCCGAGACGCATGCCGGTGAAGATGGAGGGAAGGGCAGCCGGCAGCACCACGCGGAAGAACTGCGCGGATCCTGTGCAACCGAGCATGGCTGCCGCCTCGAACAGGCGCGGCTCGACCGAGCGGACGCCAAAGATGGTGTTGACGAGGACCGGATAAAACGCGCCGAGAAACACCAGGAAGAAGGCCGAGCGCGGACCGAGGCCGAAGATGATCATGGCGAGCGGCAGCCAGGCCGTCACCGGGATTGGCCGCAGGATCTGGATGGTCGGATCCACCAGCTGCCGGATCAGCGTCACCCGTCCGATCAGCATGCCCAAGGGCAGCGCAACCAGCAGCGCCAGCGCAAAGCCGCCATAGACCCGGCTCATCGAGGCCAGGAGGTGAACGTGCAGTGTGCGGCTATAGGCGTCGTCATTGATGCCGCCGATGGCGAGGTCTTCGAGCTCCTGCCATACGTCATAGGGCGGCGGAATCAGGCTCCCCGGCCGGTTTACCGTGGCAAAATGCCAGAATGCCAGCAGCGCCAGCGGAAAGGCGACGGCCAGCACGAAGCGCTGCAAGTGCGGCCATATCGGCGCTGCCGCCCGCGCCGGCGCGACTGTCTGCTGCTCGGTGTCCGATGCCAGCGTGCTCACGACGTCACGTCGGCTTCACTGCATCGACAAAGCTGGTGTCGATAAGGGCTGCGAAGTCGGGAATGCGCTTGATCTGCTTCAAGGCCAGCATGTGCTCGGCGTAGATCTTCGATTCTTCGATCTCCTTCGGTCCCAGCCGCCAGTTCAATTCCACGTTCGGCACCGAGACTTCCAGCGCCTCCTTCTTCTGTCCGAGCTTGCTTGCCGCCATCGCGACCAGCTCGTCCTTGTGAGTGGCCGCATAGTCGGTCGCGCGCTGGTGGATGCCGATCATCACCTTCACCAGCTCGGACTTCTCGGCGATCGTGTCGCGATGGGTGCTGAACATCATGTTGAGCGCGCCCATTGCCGTCGAATAGGGATATTCCACCAGCTGTCCGACGCCGCTCGAGATCGAAATGCCAGGCGCAGGCTCCGCGCCGACATAGGCGTCGACGTCGCCACGTGCCAAGGCAATATGCATCTCGCTGAAGGACACGCGCACCGTCTCGACGTCCTTGATGGTCATGCCTTCCATGCGCAGCCGCTCCAGGAAAAACACCTCCTGCGTGGTGCCCGGAAACAGCGCAACGCGCTTGCCTTTCAGATCCTTCAGCGTGGCGATGCCGGAATCTTTTTTCGCGATGATCGCCATGCCGCGATTGCAGGTCGATGCGATCACCACGACCGGCTCGCCGGCCGCAGCACCAAGGATCGCAGCCGCGATGCCGAAGGCGCCGAAATCAACGGATTTGGTCATCACGGCATTCTTGCATTCAGCCGGCGTTTCGAACGGCAGTACCTCGACCTGGTAGCCGGCGGGCACGAATTTTTCATAGAAATACGGCGCGATGGAATGGATCAGCTTCAAGGTGCCGACGCGGATCATGGTCGGCGCGGCCTCTGCTCGCAAGATGGATGGCGCGGCCAGTAGCCCGGCACCTGCCCCTGTCAAAAGGCTGAAAAATTTGCGGCGATGAAATGACTTGGTCATGGGTCTGGCTCCGTTGCTGCCCTGCAGGAATGCAACAAATGTGCCGTGCAAGGCGGCCTTCCGGCGGAGACATCGCTCGCTTCTCCCGAAAAGCGAGACGAAATCGATGCCGCTGCGCGGAGCCATCATTCCGCCGCAACCGCGGCGAGTATTTCCGCTGATTAAAACAAGCGTCGGCCACAGCCCGACGCATGACAAAACAACAGATGAGGAAACGGCCATGGAACTCGGTTATTTCGCGATGCCGTCGCATCCGCCGGAATGTGGCTTGAAGGAAGGCCACGATTGGGACCTGCAGGTGCTGCGCTGGCTGGACGAGCTCGGCTACCAGGAAGCTTGGATCGGCGAGCATCACACCGCGCCCTGGGAGCCGCACCCGGCGCCCGACCTGCTGGTCGTCGAAGGTTTTCGCCAGACCAGGAATCTGCGCATCGGACCTGGCGGATTCCTGCTCCCCTATCATCATCCCGCGGAGCTCGCGAACCGCGTGGCCATGCTCGATCACCTGTCGCAGGGCCGGCTGAATTTCGGCGTCGCCGCGTCGGGGCTGCCGAGCGACTGGGCGATGTTCAACGTCGACGGCATGAGCGGGCAGAACCGCGACATGACGCGCGAGGCGCTGGAGATCATCCTGAAGCTCTGGAGCGATCCCGCGCCGTTCACCTATACCGGCAAATACTGGACGGTGACCAAGCCGGACGTGATGTTCGACTTCCTCAAACCGCACCTCAAGCCGTTGCAGGCGCCGCATCCGCCGATCGGCGTTGCCGGCCTGTCGAAGAATTCCGATACGCTCAAGCTCGCCGGCGAGCGCGGCTTCATTCCGATGAGCCTCAACCTCAACCCGGCCTATGTCGGCAGCCACTGGGATTCGGTCGAGCTGGGCGCCGCCAAGACCGGTCGCAAGCCGAACCGCCGCGACTGGCGGCTGGTGCGCGAAGTGTTTGTCGCGGACACCGATGATGAGGCCTGGCGGCTTTCGGTCGGCGACATGATGGGCCGCATGATGAGCGAATATTTCCTGCCGCTGCTCGGTCATTTCGGCTTCAAGGATTACCTCAAGGCCGCGCCTGACGTTGCCGATTCCGACGTCAATGTCGAGTACTGCGCGCGCCACAACTGGATCGTCGGCTCGCCGGCAACCGTTACCGACAAGATCGAGAAGATCTGGCACGAGGTCGGCGGCTTCGGCGTGCTGCTCGTGTTCGGCTTCGACTACAAGCACAAGCCCGAAGCCTGGCACAATTCGCTACGGCTGCTGAAGCACGAGGTGCTGCCGCGGCTGAGGCATCTCGATACAGGCCTCGGCCAAGCGGCCTGACGGGGAAGCAGGGGAAGCGAGGCGGCGGGGGAGCGCCGCCTCGCTTTGGTTTTTTCAGCCATGTTCGACTCAGGGCGGATGATGGCGGAGCAGCTATGGCGAAGCAGCCGGTGCCCCTCATCGCAAGCGCGCGCGAAACGATTCGCGCCAATTGGATTGCGCCGTGCGTTCCTCGAAGCCGCGCGGTGAGCGCGGAAATCTCCCGTCGTCGCCGGCAACGACAAATTGCCTGCGCATCGCGCAGCGCTCGCGGGTCAATCACGCGTTAATCACGTTCGTGTGTGCATGCGGGTTTTGCTTTCAAGGCATGCGTGGCTTTAACGCATCCGTAATTTTACGTGCTATCGCGTATGAAGCTCTCGTGACGTGACGACAAAGGCACACTTCGGCCAAAATCGATCGCGCTGCAATATTGCGGTCTGTTTCCGAGGAACTCGGTCGATTATGATAGGCGTCATCTGATCAGTGCGACGGTCCCTGATGGTCCGCGCCAACAAGAAGACAGGACGCTATGTTGACTAGCAAAAACTTCGCCCTGCTCGGCACCGTCGCCGGGTTGTTTGTGGCTCAATCGGCCTACGCGGCGGATCTGCCGCTGAAGGCCAAGGCGGTCGAATATGTGAAGGTCTGCAGCCTCTATGGCGCGGGCTTCTGGTATATCCCGGGCACGGACACCTGCATCAAGATCGGCGGCTATCTGCGTGTAGATACCACCATCAACGGCGGCGGCGCCCACGGTCAGCCGGCCTGGAGCGGCGATTCCGGTCAGGGCAATCGCTTCTACGACTATTTCATCTCGCGCTCGCGTATGGCGCTGACGGTCGACACCCGTACCGCAACCGAGTACGGCCTGGTCCGCACCTTTGCCCAGGGCGACTTCCAGTTCAACAATTTCGGCTCGTCCAATCCCTCGACCGTGGGCGCTACACCGAGCACGCTCGGCGGCCTCAGCGGTTCGGTCCTCAACGGCGTCGGCGGCGGCTATGTCGCGGTCGAATACGTGTTCATCCAGTTCGCCGGCTTCACCTTCGGTAAATCGGCCTCCGCCTACGCGACGCCCTGGCAGGGCTTCCCGGGCAACAACTCGTCGTTCCTGATGGGCGGCCAGAACACCGACACCGGCGTCAACAACATCCAGTACACCGCGCAGTTCGGCAACGGCGTGTCGGCCTCGATCGGCCTCGACGATCCGACCGTCTGGGATCGTACCCCGCTTTACAACCTGTCACTTGGCGTCGGCGGCTCCGGAACGGGCACGAACGCCTATGGCGGCTGGCAGGTTCCCGACATCGTCGGCAACGTGAAGGTCGACCAGGCCTGGGGTCTGTTCCAGTGGTCCGCGGCCGCGCATTACGTCGACGGGTCCTACAACACGCTCGCCGCGGGCGGGGCGCCCACGACCACTTCGATCCTGTCCGGCCATCCCGAATCGAAGTTCGGCTACGCCACGATGATCGGCTTGAACATCAAGAACATCCCGACCGGCGCCGGCGACGACATCAAGTTCGACGCCAGCTATGCCAAGGGTGCGACCAAATATGTGATCGCGACCTCGTCGACCTCGCCGAGCTTCGCGATGTTCGGCGGTGGCCCCGGCCAGTTCGGCTCGTCGGGCAGCGTCGGCTTCGGTGCGACCACGGATGGTGTCTGGTTGCCGTCGCCGGCCGGCGACGGATCCATCCACCTGACCACGTCCTGGGGCGTTCGTGGTGCGTTCAACCACAACTGGGATCCCTACTGGTCGACCAGCGTCTACGGCTCCTATTCGGGCGTGAGCTATGACAGCACGGCCAGCGCCATGTATTGCGCAGCCTTCGCCGTCAGCCATCCGGGCCAGGGTGCGGTTGCGACCGCTACAGGCGCTTATACCTGTAACCCCAACTTCAACGTCTCGCAGCTTGGTACCGTCACCCGCTGGACCCCGGTCAAGAACCTGACCTTCTCCGGCGAACTGCAGTGGTTCCACCTCGACCAGAAGATGTCGGGCAGCTCGGTGTTCACGCCGTCCGCTCCGATGCCGACTGCGCTCTACCAGTTCAAGGACCAGGACACCCTGATGGTTCAGGCCCGCGTCCAGCGCAACTTCTGAAGCCTGAATGTGCCTGATCGCCTCACGGTGTGAGGCGATCAGAGCCTGGTTATCGAACGGCAAGCGGCCTCTCCCTCGCGGGAGGGGCCGTTGTGCTTTCGGGCCGCACCATCTGTATTTTCGGGCTGCGCCATGCGCGACCCGCGCCTGGCTCAATAGCACCGCGTGACGTTGACGATGCGCTCGGCGCCGCCTCGGCCGGGGACGGTGACGGCTTCGTCATGGCAACCCGGCACGTAGGGGTGGTCGGAGGGCGCGACCATTGGCGGCAGGCGATGGGCCCAATCCCAGGGGACATCATAGGTATAGGTGTAGTGAACGTCGTTCGAGGTTGGCGGCGCGACAGGGCTCGCCGGTTCGCCGACGGACGGCCCGTAGCCGGAGTCGTCATAGCCTGGCCAGTAGGTGAATATGCCGTTGTGCCGGTGGAAATGCCGGAATGCGCCGGCTCCGGCGGGATGAGGCGCGGCGAAGGCCGCGCGCGGGCCGGCGCCGGATCCCGCCGCCATGGCGTTGGGGCCGAGCGCGAGCGCGAGGCTGGCGAAAGACGCGGCAATCGCGCCGTACATGTTACGAGTCATGGCACGCACCAGAATGTCAGTTAACGAGCAGCAGCGGGGCCGACGCTAGGCTGCGGCCGTCGCGCCCGCAAACGCATAATTAATCAATGGTTAAGGCGTAGTGTTAACACCCTCGCAGGTGGTAGCCGGGGCCGTCCCGGGCGTGCCGCGGCCCCGCGCGACGAACGGCCGCGCGCCGCTCGCGCAGACACATGGCCGGAGATCCCGGTGCGCGACCTGGCATCCCCTCCGTCCGCTCGCGCGAGACCAAGGCATTGTCGCCGAGGGCGTCGCGCGACAAGCGCCGCAACGCGTGCGGGACGCGGCGGCTCTCATCGGGTCTGGCTCCCCGGGGTCTCACGGGCACACCGCGTTGTAATAGCCGTCGAGCAAGGTGATCACCTCGCTCGCGTCGGTCGACCAGCGGATCCAGACCGTCGCGCGGCAGACGCCGCTGCCCCACTCATATTTCAGGCTCTTGCTCTGGTCCTGCGGGGGACAGACCGCCACCGGCCGGTCGATGCGCAGCGGCTCGCCATTCTGCACCGGCTGCACGCAGTTCCGCGGTGCCTCCACCGGCTTGAAGCCTTGCGCCAGCAGGGCCTTTTTCAGCGCGGCTTCCGTCGTGCCCAAAGGAAAGTCCTGCTGCAGCCGCGCCGTCAATTGCGGGTTGATCTCGTTCCGGTCCGGCCCGCGCGCAGCCGCCAGCTCACTTGCAAACATCGCCGGCGGCCTGGTGTTCGCGACCAGCGGCCGCAGCAGCATATCGAGCAGGGCGACGGTCCGGTCGGGATAGAGCTGCGCCAGCACGAGCAAGGCCAGCGCGGGCAGGGCGAGAATGGAAAGCCCGATGCCGATCCAGCGCCGTCGTCGCGGTGTCGCCATGCCCGTTGCGGCTTCCGGCTGGGAGTCCTGTTCGTCCCGCATATCGGTTGGTCTGCCTGTGATGGCCGCCGGCAATCTGGCCGGCACGCCGGCTGGTCGCCATCCGGGTCTGCGCCGGCGCCGTGGCGCGACGATGGCCCATCGATGTCGCGCCTGCCTTAACATGGTTGATGGGAGGCTGATCGTGCGGTTGAACGGTCCCCGGCACACCTTAAGCTTCAGCCCATTGCAACAGCCGGTCCGCGGGAGGGCATCATGCGCATCACGATCATCAACGGCCCCAATCTCAACCTGCTCGGCGTGCGCGAGCCGCACATCTACGGCTCGACCACGCTTCAATCGATCAAGGCCTCGTGCGAGGCGTTCGCGGCCTTCGCCGGCGCGCAACTGTCCTTCCACCAGTCCAACCATGAAGGCGTGCTGGTCGATCTCATCCAGTCGGCGCGCGCCGAAGCCGACGCCATCATCATCAATCCCGCCGGCTACTCCTTCACCTCGGTCGCGATGTTCGACGCGCTGAAGATCTTCGACGGTCCGATCTACGAGGTCCACATCTCCAACATCCACGCGCGCGACGAACTGCATCGCCACTCGATCCTCTCCGCCGCAGTGAAAGGCGTGATCGCGGGGCTCGGGCCCTATGGCTACATCGTTGCCATGCAGGCGGCGCTGCACGGCGCGGGCAAGCTGCCGGCCGCGTGGCCCGACGCGGTGCGGCTGGGGCCGAAATAGACGCGCGGTCGCGGACGACGCCGGTTCGATCATCCCGCGATAGCCTCGGGCTATACCCCTCTGACGTTTATTTCCGGTCCTCTCGCCGGCCCGCTGTGGCAGCTTTCGCGGCAACGCGGGTGCATCGCGCCGCACAGCAACACAGAAGGGAGGACCGCCTTGACCCCTCAGAATCTCCTGATCCTGATGTCCGACGAGCACAACGCCCGCATGATGGGCTGCGCCGGACATCCGCTCGCCAAGACGCCCAATCTCGATGGGCTCGCGGCGCGGGGGACGCGGTTCGTCGATGCCTACACGACATGTCCGATCTGCGTGCCGGCGCGCGCGAGCTTCGCCACCGGCCGCTATGTCCACAACATCGAATATTGGGACAACTCCATCGCCTATGACGGGCGGGTGAAGAGCTGGGGCCACCGGCTGCAGGACGCCGGCATTCGCGTCGAGTCGATCGGGAAATTGCATTATCGCCGCGAGGAGGATCCGTGCGGCTTCGACAAGCAGCACATCCCGATGCACATCACCGACGGCGTCGGCATGATCCAGCTCTCGATCCGCAAGCAGTTTCCGGACTTCGTGCCGCCGCCGCGCCGGCGTGCGGCGATCCCCGAAGCCGCCGCCGCAGGCGAGAGCGAATACACGCGCTACGACCGCCGCGTTGCCGACATCGCGGTGCAATGGATCTCCGATGTCGCGCAGGCGAAGCAGCCGACACGGCAACCCTGGGTGCTGTTCGTCAGCTTCGTCACGCCGCATTATCCGCTGATCGCGCCGAAGGAGTTTCTCGATCTCTACCCGGTCGACCAGATGCCCGATCCGACATATGGCCCCGGCACCGGCTATGTGCCGCATCCCTGGCTCGCCGATCTGCTCGGCGGCGGCGCGCCGAAGCCGGAGGACCAGCGCAAGGCGCTGGCGGCCTATCTCGGCCTGATCAGCTTCATGGATGCGCAGGTCGGCCGCGTGCTGAGCGCGCTCGATGCCGCGGGCCTGCGCGACTCCACGCGCATTCTCTACACCTCCGATCACGGCGAGAACGCCGGCAAGCGCGGCTTCTGGGGCAAGTCCAACCACTACCAGGAAGCGGTCGCGATTCCCCTGATCGTCGCGGGCGAGGGCGTGCCGGCCGGCAAGACCTCGGCGACGCCGGCCTCGCTCGCGGACGCCTATCCCAGCGTGCTCGATTGCGTCGGGCTGTCGGCGGACAGCGACGGCGTGCCCGGCCGCTCGCTGTTTGCGCTCGCCAACAGGCCCGAGGACCGCGACCGCATCGTGTTCTCCGAATATCACGCCGCCGGCTCGCCGTCGGCGTCGTACATGCTGCGCAAGGGCCGCTTCAAGTTGATCTACTATGTCCGCTTCGCGCCGGAGCTGTTCGATCTCGAAGCCGACCCCGAGGAGAGCACCAATCTCGCCGCGCGGCCGGACTATGCCGCCACCGTGAAGGAGCTCGAGGCAGAGCTGCGCAGCATCGTCGATCCCGAGGAGGAGGACCGCCGCGCCAACGAGGCGCAGCGGCTGCTGATCGAGAGCAAGGGCGGACCAGACAAGGTGATGGCGAACCTGCCGACCAGGAAGCTCTACACGCCGGTACCGACCGGGCTGATCTCGTGAGCGCCGACTCGTTGCGGGCGCTCGACGGGCACGTCGCGGGCCCTGGGTCCGCGGGGCCATCACCGGCCGCCTCGCGCGAGGTGCGAGGGCTGCGTGCGCCGATCACGCGCAATCGCTGGGTGCGCATTCTCGGCGTCGCCTTTGTCATGTACGTGCTCGCCCATGTCGATCGCGTCAACCTGTCGATGGCCGCGCCGTTCGTGCGGCAGGATCTCAACCTGACGCCGGCCGCGCTCGGCTTCGCCACCGGCCTGTTCTTCTGGGGTTATATCATCCTGCAGATTCCGGCCGGCCGCCTCGCCTCGACCTGGAGCCCGAAGCGCGTGCTGTTCGGATTGATGCTGTTGTGGAGCTCGGTGTCGCTGACCACGGCGCTGGTGCACACGCCGACCGAGCTTGCCGTCAACCGCTTCGTGCTCGGCCTGTCCGAAGGCGGCGTGCTCACCTGCATCCTGGTCCTGATCCGCAACTGGTTCACGCGGCCCGAGCGGGCGCGGGCGAATGCGCTGTTTCTGCTCAGCCTGCCGATCGGGCCGATGATCGCCGGTCCCATCTCCGGCCTCATCCTGTCCTATTCGCATTGGCGCTGGATGTTCGTGATCGAGGCCGCGCCCGGCTTTCTCTGGGCGCTGGTCTGGTGGTGGGCGATCGACGACCGGCCGCAGCAGGCAAAATGGCTGTCGAATGAGGAGCGCGCCGAGCTCGTCATGCATCTCGCCGCGGAGGATGAGGCCACGGTGCGGATCGCCGGCCACTGGCTGCGGACGCTGGTGCATCCGAGCGTGCTGTTGCTCGCGCTCTACAACTTCTTCGCGCTGATGGCGGAGTGGGGCGTCAATTTCTGGTTCCCGAGCGTGTTGAAGGAGAGCGGCTTCTCCATCGGCACGGTCGGCCTGCTCGCCGCGCTGCCGTCGTTGCTCGGCATCGTGCTGATGGTTGCGGTCGCCTTCAGCTCCGATCGCCTGCGCGAACGCAAATGGCACATGATCGCGATGACCGCGGCGGGCGGCCTTCCGCTTTTGCTCATGCAGGCGACCGGCGCCAGCGCGCTTGCGACGGTGATCTGTCTCTCGCTCGCGATCGGCCTGTTCCTGGGACGCTTCGGCCCGTTCTGGACCCTGCCCGGCGAGGTGCTGCCGCCGAGCGTGGTCGGCGTCGGCATCGGGCTGATCAACGGTGCCGGCAATCTCGGCGGCACCGTCGGGCCCTATTTCTTCGGCGTGGTGAAGACCCATACCGGCAGCTTCTCCGTCGCGCTCGCCGCCGCCGGCGTCTCGCTGATGCTGAGCGCGCTGATCGCCATGCCGATCGGGGTAAGGCGTGAAGCGCGATAGGAGAGGCATCCCGCCGTATCGAGGAGGCATGCTTGCCGCGTCGGCGGGCCTGGAGAGGGAGAGAGACCGGCGTCTCCTCGTCGTCCTGGCGAAGGCCAGGACCCATACCCCCAGGGAGCAGTTTGGCGAAGAGCGAGGTAACGACCAGCTCGCACAACGACGTTGCCTTGTGATCCTGGGGACCGGCGCTTGCCAGCATGACGATGTGAAGAGCCACACGCCAGCATCCTCGCGGCGCGTTTTGCCCGAGCTTTGCATCGTCGATCACCCTCTTCGAGAACAGAGGGCGCAGGGAAGACCGGATGGCCGCTGCACCCGGGGCTCCCGCGCAGAAAATTGCGCAAAGAGCGCGAAAACCTAGGGTACAGGCGGTGACAACCGGCCTTCCCTGCGCGATGGGTTACGGCTTATACGTGATCTCCCCGGTGAACCTTGCCGATTGCCACCGTCATCGGCGTGATGCGAAGCATCATCGCCAACTTAGCGCCGAGCCTTTGGGGCGCCAGGACCACACGATTTCGCCGTCCGCAAAGGCCGCCGCTCGTCAAGTACAGCAGCTTCGCGTCCATCGCATCCCCGCCTCACATCTCGTGACGATCGCGAAACGCCCCTCTGCGAAAGGCGGGATGCGCGCACCATACGACTGATTCGGGTTTCCGAAAAACGGAAATATTTTCGCACGCAAGCCTTGACAGGATTTCGCGAAGCGCACCCGTCGGGCAAATCAGTGGGGCGTGAGCGCGAGGGAATCGCGCCGCACGGACGCTTCGCCTCTCCCCTTGCGGGAGAGGCCGGAACGCATCGAAGGATGCGTTCCGGGTGAGGGGTCTCGCTCTCGGGGACACATCGATGCGCGCCGCGCTCCCGGACCTCGTGCCTGCGCGAATAACCGACTTGCCCCTCGTTGTCGCCGTCCGCACCTCTGCTATGGTCCGGGCATGGAGCTGCGCCATCTCGAACAGATCGTTGCCATCTGCCGCGCCGGCAGTTTCTCTGCTGCGGCGAAGGCGCTCGGCATTGCGCAGCCGACGCTGAGCAAGAGCATCGGCCGGCTGGAGAGCAAGCTCGGCGTGCTCCTGTTCGAGCGCAGCAACGCCAATGCGCGCCCCACGGTCTACGGCCAGTTTGTCGCCGATCACGCCGCAGCGCTGCTCGGCAATGTCACCAGCCTGAGCCATGAGCTCGAGCAGATGGCGCGCGGCGAAGCTGGCCGGCTGCGCATTGCGGTCGGGCCCGCGACGCGCCTGCATCCGCTGCCGAAGGTGATCCGCAAGGCCGCCCAGGCCTTCCCGCGGCTGCAGATATCGACCCGCTATGCCGGCCCGAATTTGATGATGCGCGCGCTGCGCGCAGGCACCTTCGACATCGTGTTCTGCCACCGCGAGATCGCCGCATCTCAGCACGATCTCATCCGCGTCAAGATCTTCGAGGACCGCTACATCGTGGTGGCGCGCCCCGGCCATCCCGCGCTGCAATCCGCGCCGCTGTCGGCGCCCGACTTCATGCGCCTGCCGCTCGCCAGCGCCGGGCTGACGCCTGATATCCAGACCTGGCTGGGCGCGACGAGCAGCCAGCACAAGCCCAACCTCGAAGCCTTCCTCTCCGACGACTACGACCTCGTCAAGCGCATGGCGCTCGACACCAGCCTCGTCGCCCGCGGCCCGCGCTTCGTCTTCGCCGACGAATTGAAGCGCGGCGAGCTGGTCGAGGTGATGCTGGAAGCGGATTTCCAGTACGAGTGCTGGATGCTCGCCACCGCCGCCTCCTGGCGCTCACCGATCATCAAGGCGATCGCGGGGTTCGCGAAGGAGGGGTGAGGGGGCGACGGGGACGCCGTCCAGGCCAAAGAACATTAGGCTGATCTCGGCTAAATGATTGAAATAACTGCTATGTTCATGAGTCGCCGGCTTTAGGTCGATCCCTTGCGGCGTAATAGACACAACGATATTGTTGTGTTATGATTCCAGCATTCGTGCAACTACGCGGCGTGCCGTTCGGCGTTCTGCCGCCGGGTATTCACTGGGCGTCGTGTGACGAAATAGGCGCTCGCTTCGCTAAGACGTCTCAACGCGCGTGGTTGTTCGACGGTGTGCTTGCGGTAGCTGCAGCGCTCTGTCGTGCAAGATGCGAGCGAATGTATCTGGACGGTAGCTTCGTGACCGAGAAGCCTAAACCAAACGATTTCGATGGGTGCTGGGATCCAACCAATGTGGTCGCCGATTTGCTTGATCCGGTATTGCTCGACTTCAGCAACGGACGCGCAGCCCAAAAGGAGAAATATCGAGGAGAGATGTTTATCGCGAGTGGCCTGAATGGAGGAGCAGAACCGTTCCTTGAGTTCTTTCAAAAGGAGAAGCTGACGGGGCAGGCGAAAGGAATCTTAGGTATCGATTTGAAGAGTTTGGCGGCATAAGCCATGATTACAAACGAACGACAATATAGAATCACAAAAGGTGAGGCGCAGCGCTTCAGAAATGCTCTTCGTGAATTCAAAGAAATCGATCGACTAAGGCAGGGACTCGATCCAGTCATCATTTCTGCGCAGCGAAGCTCATTAGAGCAGCAGCTTAAGGATCTCGATTCTCAAATCGCAGAATATGAAAATCTGCGCTCTGGCCGCGTTAAGCGACTCTTTCCTGCATCCATTAGAGAGATGGGCCAAAGTCTGATCGAAGCGCGAATTTCTCAAGGGCTTTCGCAACGGGCGTTAGCCGAGCGGCTGGGTATGAAGGAGCAACAGATTCAACGCTATGAACAGGAGCGCTATCAGACGGCAAATCTAATGAGAGTTGCCGAAGTAGCAGAAGCACTCCATCTCGACCTCGTAGCGTTTTTCGAATCGAGAAACGATAGCCTGCAGGATAAAGTTGCGCCCAACTTGAAGGCAGGGTTCGACGCCTCGCGTCTTCCGATTAAAGAGATGAAGAAAAGAGGCTGGTTGAATCGCATGCGTCTTCCTGAAGACATCACCGGTCCCCTAAGCGACATAGATTTTGCTGCCGTCTTCGTGTCTCAATCACTAAGCGCACAGGCGCTGCATAGGCAGCATGTTCGATTCGATTCGAACCAAGACGAATATGCTCTGCTTGCCTGGAAGGCGCAGGTCCTTCATCGAGCCCGATCAATTGTAGAGATCAAACCGCCACCTGCTTTCTCCGAGGAAGGACTCGTTTCAAAATTAGTTGAATTGAGCACGCAAAAGAATGGCCCTGTAGAAGCGATTAGGACGCTCGAGCAGCACGGCGTGATTACGATTTTTGAGCGTCATCTGCCTGGTACCTTTCTCGATGGTGCAGCTATGCTTTTGAACAGCGAAACACCTGTTATCGGACTAACATTACGTCATGACCGGCTCGACAACTTCTGGTTCACTCTGATGCATGAACTCGGCCACATCTTCCTTCACCGGGACCGCGGACTGCAAGAGGGCTTCTTCGATGAGGAGGGTGGCTCGGCAGTAAGCGGGCTAGAGGACGAGGCAGACGACTTTGCTGAGAGCGCATTTATAGCCAACGAAGTCTGGCGTAAGTCTTTTGTTCGCTTTACGAAGGTCAAAGATCAGGTTGTGCTTTTTGCAAAAGAGCGAGGCATATCCAGCGCTGTCGTGGCGGGGCGTATTCGACGAGAGCGCAAGGATTGGAGCTTGTTCAGCGATCTTATCGGTCAAGGTGCCTTGCGAAAGGCGATGTCTTTGGCAGGATATTGGGAGGACTAAGTGCTTCAGATGACCGCCTATCGACACACCGACCTTTTGGCCATCTTACGCTGGAAACAAGGGGAGCGCTCTGCATTGGCGACCTATAGGTCGGGGCCGAGTCGATTGCATGTGCTCTTCGATATGCCTCCGGCGGGTGACTTTGATCATGAGGAACAACGGCCCCTAGCGCCGACCGAACACATCAAACTGTTTGGCCGTCGTTTGAAGGAGGTTTGGGGTAATCGCGTAGCCTTTGTAGATGCCGGATGCATCGACGATGAAACGCACAAGCGAGGACTCACTGGACATCCATTGACGGAATTACTCGAGCGCGCGCGACTGGCCGGTGCGCTGGCCTGTCCTGCGATCTCTCTCGATCATTCGTCAGAATATCGTCGGGCTTGTCGTAGATTTCTCGATTGGAATCCTGCGTTACCCGTCTGCATTAGAGTTCAGGCGGGGCACTTGGACAGTCCGACCTTTCAGATTGATCTAGGCAGTCTTCTTACCGATTTAGATTGCGAGCCGATGAGGTGCTTCCTCGTGCTTGATTTCAAGGCTCTGGAGACATCGATTGGCGATGCGCAGGATGAGTTTGTAGAAGTTCTTGCGGAGCACATCGCGGATTTTCCGAGCCTGCATCGGTGGATGGGCTTTGCGCTCGCCTTGAGTTCATTTCCGACGCAAATCAAATTGAAGCCGGGCGATGTCAAGGAGTATCCCCGAACTGATCTATCGCTTTATCGGAGGCTGATTTCGAATCCAGGCGCATTGCTCAGAACTCCAATGTTCGGAGACTATGCGCTCGATACCTCGCCAATTGAGAAGCCTCAACGCCGCACACCTTCGGCACATCTCCGGTATTCAACGTCATCCATCTATGCGGTTGCGAAAGGAACGTCGGTCAAAAAGCCTTACGGATATGAAGCCATATTTCCCGTTGCGGATTCGCTGACAGCGCAAGCCTATTTCGCGGGACCAGCTTACAGCGTCGGAGACAAGTATATCGACGATTTGCGTCAGCGTACTGCATCAAGTGGCAACGCGGCAAAATGGCGCTGGGCTTCGACCGACCATCATCTGACAACTAACGTTGACGCTATTGCCGAAATCTTTGGGCTGTCGCGAAGCCCGATCATTTTGTCCACCGACGCGCCTCCAACTCAAGGCGATCTATTCGCTATTTTGGACGGTTCTACTAGTGAAGCTAAGAGTTAAAAATGGCCAAGAAGCTTCCTCCGATGCATCCGGGCGAAGTTCTCCGAGAGGAATTCCTGATTCCCTTGAGCCTGTCGGCCGGCGCGCTCGCGAAGGCGTGTGGCGTTCCCCGCACGCGCATCGAAAGAATTGCCAGCGAGGAAACCTCGATCACGGCCGATACCGCGCTGCGGCTCGGCAAGGCACTCGGCACGTCCGCGCAACTGTGGCTGAACTTGCAAAATGAGTTCGACATGCGAACGGCGAAAAGCCGGATTGGGAAGGAGTTGGAGAAGATCAGCCCAGTGACTGGACGCGAGGCTGCTTAACAAACAGAAACGGCCGGGTCTTCCGACCCGGCCGCAACGCAAACTCAACTCAAGCTACGCGACTAGACGCTACACGCCCCTAGCCCCAGCCCTATAACTCTCAGCTCGCCTTCTGCTCCGGCGCGGCTGCTGCGGTCTTCTTCTCGATCTGGCGCTTCAGCTCCAGCGCCCGCGGCGAGAGGTTGTCCGCCTTGGCCTTGCGCAGGAAGGCGTCGAGGCCGCCATTGTGGTCGACGCTCTTGATCGCGTTGGTCGAGACGCGCAGGCGCACGTTGCGGCCGAGCACGTCCGAGATGAAGGTCACGTTGCACAGGTTCGGCAGGAAGCGCCGCTTGGTCTTGATGTTGGAGTGGCTGACCCTGTGGCCCACCTGGGGACCCTTGGCCGTGAGTTCGCAGCGCCGTGACATGTCAAAATCCTCTTCCATCCCCGCCAAGGCTGAAGCCCGTCATGAGGGGCCGCCGCAGGGGTCAAAAATCGTCTCGTCCTTACCGGGAGCGCGGGACGTATAGGGCGCAACGCGCCTGCCGTCAAGGTTTTGACATCTGCCAAAACGCTTTGGAAAACGCCCGATCCGGCAGGCATTTCCAGCGCTTAAGCATCATATAAAGGGCACATTCGCCGCCGATCTTCGAGCCAGAGGCAAGTTCCCGGCAAGGCTTTTTTCGGCCCAAGGTCTTCATTTCGGCTCAAACGGGGCCGGGCAACGATCATGACCTCGCTCATTATGACCCCATTTCTTGCTTCATGACCTTGCATTGATGAGTTTGCAACGCGCCGACGACAGGACCGCCATTCAGTGACGACAAACAGCAGGATTTCGTCTCGCCCAGCCACAGCAAGGTGCTTAAGTCTCTGCACAGGCTTGCTTTTTGTCGCATTGGGACAGGCGCCCGCGCACGCCCAGGCCCGCCTGGATGCGCAATATGTGGCGACGCTGGCCGGCATCCCGGTCGGGCGCGGCTCCTGGACCATCGACATCGGCGACGACCAGTACAGCGCCTCGGCCTTCGGCGGCACCACGGGGCTGTTGAAGGCGATCTCCAACGGCTCGGGCACGGGCGCGGCGCAGGGCCGCGTCGTCAACGGCGCGCTGATCGCGACCAATTATTCCGCCTCCACCACAACCTCGAAGAAGACCGAGGCGATCCACATCACGCTGGCCAACGGCAATGTGAAGGAGAGCGGCATCGACCCGACCCCGCCGGTCGATCCCGACCGCGTTCCCGTCACCGACGCGCACAAGAAGAACGTGTTCGATCCGATGACGGCGTCGCTGCTGCGGGTGCCCGGCAATGGCGATCCGGTGACGCCGGAGGCCTGCCGAACCGGCGCCGCCGTCTTCGACGGCCGCATGCGCTATGACCTGACGCTCGATTTCAAGCGCATGGAAACGGTGCGGGCGGACAAGGGCTATTACGGGCCGGTCGTGGTCTGCGCGATCTACTTCAAGGCGATCGCGGGCTACATCCCCGACCGTCCTGTGATCAAATATCTGCAGTCGGCGCGCAATATCGAGATCGCCTTCGCGCCGATTCCCGGCACCCGCTTCCTGGTGCCGTTCCGCATGGTGGTGCCGACGCCGCTCGGAACCGCAATGCTGGAAGCGACGCAGTTCGTCGCGCAAGCCAATCCGCATTCGCCGAAGACGCAGTAGCGCTGTCGGGGCCGCGGTTGCGGGGCGCTCGCGCAAGCGAGCGAACGTCGGTGCGCGTTTGTGCGGCGGAGAAGCTCGCGCCACACGATCGAGAGCGTGGGCCGCGCGTTGAAGAGCCTCTCGCGCCACAAGCTCGAGATTCCGGGTTCGATGCTGCGCATCGCCCCGGAATGACGGAGCAGGTGGCCTCGGTAGTTCCCACGTTCTCCGCCGTCATGCCCGGGCTTGTCCTGCCTTCGCCTCGCCGAAGCGGCTTCGGCCGCGCAGGCGGGACAAGCCCGGGCATGAGGAGCGGAGAGGGCTGAGATCAAATGCTGACGTTCGAATCCCCATTGACTCTTGCTTGCTTCTGATTCGACTCGCGATGTCGACAAATCTTAAGGATTCGCGCCGCTTGCGGAGCTTGCGGAAACCTCATCTAGTGCCGCTTGCCGGTTCCGAAGCGAGATGTTGCGGTGAACGCATCGGGAAATCAGGTGGAGTCGGCGATTCGGGCCCCATTCGTTCCGGACTCGTTCCAGAGCTTAAATCCGGCGGCCCAGGGCGTCACAATGTGGAACAGATTCAATTGCTTCGCGCATTCGCAATTGGCGAGGACGCTCCCCATCTTCTTGTCGAGTATTCTGCATTGAGAAGCGCTAGGCTTCGGCGACCACAGCACCTCGAGAATTAATGGCCTTCTCTTCATCGTCCTCGTTCCACGCGGAGCGCGCTCCGGGCTCCGGCGTCACGGCCGTGCTCGGCCCCACCAACACCGGCAAGACGCATCTCGCGATCGAGCGCATGCTGGCGCATTCCTCCGGCATGATCGGCCTGCCGCTGAGGCTGCTCGCGCGCGAGGTCTACAACAAGATCGTGGACCGCGCCGGCAGCGAGGCGGTCGCGCTCGTCACCGGCGAGGAGAAGATCAAGCCGAAACATCCGCGCTACTGGGTCTCGACCGTGGAGGCCATGCCGCGGGATCTCGACGTCTCCTTCCTCGCCGTCGACGAGATCCAGATCGCCGCCGATCTCGAGCGCGGCCATGTCTTCACCGACCGCATGCTCAACCGCCGCGGCCGCGACGAGACGCTGCTGCTGGGCGCAGCCACCATGCGCCCGATCATCGAGCGCGTGCTGCCCGGCGCTTCCATCGTGACCCGGCCCCGACTGTCGCAGCTCACCTTTGCCGGCGATCGCAAGCTCACGCGACAGCCGCGCCGCACCGCGATCGTCGCGTTCTCCGCGGACGAGGTCTACGCCATCGCCGAACTGATCCGCCGCCAGCATGGCGGTGCGGCCGTCGTGCTCGGCTCGCTGTCGCCGCGCACCAGGAACGCGCAGGTGGCGATGTTCCAGAACGGCGATGTCGATTATCTCGTCGCCACCGACGCGGTCGGCATGGGCCTCAATCTCGACGTCGACCACGTCGCCTTTGCCTCCGACCGCAAGTATGACGGCTACCAGTTCCGCCGGCTCAATCCGTCCGAATTCGCGCAGATCGCAGGCCGCGCGGGCCGGGCCGTGCGCGACGGCACCTTCGGCACTACGGGCCGCTGCGCGCCGTTCGAGCCGGAACTGGTGAATGCTTTGCAGAACCACACGTTCGACAGTGTAAAAGTTCTGCAATGGCGCAATTCCAAGCTGGATTTTTCCTCCCTCGGCGCGCTGCAGGTGTCGCTGGCGCTGTCACCCGGGCACGAGGCGCTGACCCGGGCGCCGATCGCGGAAGATCTGCGCGTGCTCGATCACGCCGCCCGCGACGCCGATGTGCGCGACATGGCCCATGGCAAGGCGGCGGTGGAGCGGCTGTGGGACGCCTGCCAGATACCCGACTACCGAAAGCTGTCGCCGGCGGCGCATGCCGAATTGGTGACCATTTTGTATGCCTACCTGATGAAGCAGGGGCGCATTCCGGACGGCTGGTTCGCCGCCCAGGTCGACCAGGCCGACCGGGTCGATGGCGATATCGACACATTGTCGGGTCGGATTGCCCAGATTCGCACCTGGACCTTCGTCGCCAACCGCCCGGACTGGCTTGCGGATCCGGAGCATTGGCAGGGGATTACCCGCGAGGTCGAAAATAAATTGTCGGACGCGCTGCATGAACGGCTTACTGAGCGTTTCGTTGATCGCCGTACCAGTGTATTGATGCGCCGCCTGCGGGAGAACGTGGTTTTGAATACGGAAATCGGAAAGACCGGCGAAGTCGTCGTCGAGGGGCATGCGATCGGCCGGCTCGACGGGTTCACCTTTGCGCCAGACGCGGCGGAAGCCGGCTCCGACGCCAAGGCGCTGCAGGCGGCGGCCCAGCAGGTGCTGGCGCGCGAGATCGATGCGCGCGCCGAGAAGCTCGGCTCTGCGCCCGACGATCAATTCGTGCTCACCTCCGACGGCACCATCCGTTGGACCGGCGATGCGGTGGCAAAGCTCGTTGCCGCCGAGGACGCGCTGCATCCGCGGCTGCGCATCATCGCCGACGAGCGGCTGACCGGCGCCTCGCGCGAAAAGGTGCAGGCGCGGCTCGACCTGTGGCTCAAGACCCATGTCGAGAAGCTGCTCGGCCCCTTGTTCGAGCTCTCCAGGGCCGAGGACATCACCGGCATCGGCCGCGGCATCGCCTTCCAGCTCGTGGAGGCGCTGGGCGTGCTGGAGCGCGCCAGGATCGCCGCCGAGATGAAGGATCTCGACCAGCCGTCGCGCGCGGCCTTGCGCAAATACGGCGTGCGCTTCGGCGCCTACCACATCTATTTCCCCGGGCTGCTCAAGCCCGCGGCGCGCTCGCTCGCCTCGCTGCTGTGGGCGCTCAAGCACGACAATGTCGATCTCGCCGCCGTCTCCGGCGCGCAGCATATGGCCTCCTCGGGGCGCACCTCGTTTCCGGTCGACAAGACCCTGCCGCGCGATGCCTATCGCGTGCTCGGCTATCGCCAATGCGGCGAGCGCGCGGTGCGTGTCGATATCCTGGAGCGGCTGGCCGATCTGATCCGCCCGGCGCTGGCCTGGCGCGAGAATTCGCAGGGCGAGAAGCCCACGGGCGCCTTCGACGGCCGCGGCTTCGTGGTGACGCAGGCGATGACCTCGCTCACGGGGTCGGCCGGCGAGGATTTCGCCTCCATCCTGCGCGCGCTCGGCTACCGCATGGAGCGCCGCCCGCCGGTGCCGCCGAAGGAGGCGGCGAAGCCGGCCGTCGTGAACGAGGCCGCCGCGTCCGAGACGCCGGCCGCAGACGGCGCGGCCGAGGCGCCTGCGTCGGCGCCGGCCGACGCAACCATCGCGCATGCGATGTCCGGCGATCCCGCGCCCTCGGCCGGCCTGCTGCCGATGGTGTCGCCGATATCGGCCGCGAGCGAGGAGCCCGCCGAAGCCCGGCCGGCTGTCGAACAACACGTGGCCGAAGAACACGCTGCCGAAGAACACGCGGTCGAAGCGGCCGATGCGGCCGTGCCGGACGAGGCGGCTGCCGACGCGCCGGTTGCGATCGAGGCCGCTTCCGAGCCGGCCCACGAGGACGCCGCACGTCCCGAAGCGCCTGCCGAGCCTGTTGCGAGCAGCGAGATCGAGCCTGCTGAAGCGGCAGTTGTAGACGCCGCTCCGGAGCAAGCCGCGGCAACCGACGCGCCAGCCGCCGAAGCTGCTGCCACCGCCGAGGCTGCGACAGCCGAAGCCGAGCCGCAGCTGATCGAAGTCTGGCGTCCCGGCGGCCGCATGGACGACCGCAAGCCGCGTCATCGCCACCATCAGCGTCCGCAGGATCGCAAGCCGGGCGAGCAGGCAGCGGCGGGCGACGCTACCGACAGCGACAGGCGCGAGCGGCATCGTCACCAGGGCGGCCGCCGCGATTTCCGCAAACGCGACGAGCAGGCCCCCGTGCAGGCCGCTGCCGAGGGCGCGCCCGCGCGCGACGGCCGCGAGCAACGTCAAGAGCAACGCCAGGACCGCAGCCAGGAGCCGCGCGACCGCAACCAAGATCGTCCGCGCGAGCGCTTTGGCAAGGACCGCGATCGCGACAACAAGCGCGACCAGAAGGGCAAGTTCGGCGACCGCGACCGTGAGCGCGGTGGACGCGACCGCGACAAGAGCGGCCGCGACAAGCGCGAGCACGGGCCGGCGCACCGTCCCTACGCCTCCTCGGCGCCGCGCGAGCGCGAACGCGCGGTCGATCCCAACTCGCCCTTCGCAAAGCTCGCGGCGCTGAAGGAGCAACTCGCGGCCAATCGCAAGGATTGACGTCGCGTCGTCGAACGGGGTGGAGACCGGTTCGCATGAACAGCACGCGTCGGAAGGACCAGGCCCACGGACCGTCAGCGCCTCGATAAATGGCTGTGGCATGCGCGGGTGGTCAAGGCGCGCAGCAGCGCCGCGGCCCTGGTCGAGGCCGGCCATGTCCGCATCAACGGGGTGCGCGAGACCGCGCCCGGCCACAGCGTCAAATGCGGCGACGTGCTGACCATCGGGCTGGACCGCGAGGTGCGCCTGCTCAAGGTGATCGGCTTCTCCGAGCGGCGGGGCGATGCGGCGGCAGCCCGGGTGCTGTTCGAGGATTTGCAAGCGCGGCCAAAATGACTATCTCGCCAAGCAACGACTTGCGCAAAAAACGCTGACCGGCGTGGCCCGGCTTCCCTTGCGGTGCTGCAGTTCCTGCGCTAGGCAAGCCGACGACCAAGCCAACAAAACTGTCAAGAAAACAGCCCGCAACTCGCCGAGAAAAACGAACCGTTCCGGAGCCTTGGATGACTTACGTCGTCACTGAAGCCTGCATCAAGTGCAAATATACCGATTGCGTCGAGGTCTGCCCGGTAGACTGCTTCTACGAGGGCGAGAACATGCTGGTGATTCATCCGGACGAATGCATCGACTGCGGCGTGTGCGAGCCGGAATGCCCGGCGGACGCCATCAAGCCGGACACCGAGCCGGGTCTGGAAAAGTGGCTGTCGCTCAACACGGAATATGCCAAGGCTTGGCCGAATATCACCCAGAAGAAGGAGTCGCCTGCCGACGCCAAGGATTTTGACGGCGTTGAGGGCAAGTTTGAGAAATATTTTTCTCCGAAGCCCGGTACCGGAGACTAACCGCGTAAGGCAGCATAGCGGCCCTAATTTAACCCTAATAACGGCGCACAAGTCAAAAAACGCCCCCCAAAAGCTGTAAATCATTGATTTTTGCGGGAAATGTGCTATATTGGCACCGTTCTCGCGAACCCCGTCAGCCCGCTTATGGCCCCTCTGGGTTCCCATGAAAAACCAATGAACAGGGGCGTGGCAGTTCCGCGCGCAGGCTGTGTCACAGAAAACGCGTAAAACGAGTGCTTCCAAACTGACCAAGAAAGCCGCGGCGGCAAGTCGCAGCGCATCCAAGAGCCGTGTCCGGGCGCCCGCAAGGGCTCACAAGGCGGTATCGGCTGCAAAGTCCTCCAAGAAAAGAAGCGAAATGCAACATAAGACTGCAAAACCAGCGGCGAAAGCACCCGCCGCCAAGGCTCCTGCTGCGAAAACTGCCTCCAAACCCGCTGCTCCGAAGACTGTTGCCAAGCCGGTGGCTGCGGCAAAGCCCGTCGTTGCCGCCAAGCCCGTCGCCGCCCCGAAGGTGGAAGAGAAGAAGGTCGTGACCCAGCGCCAGGGGTTCAAGGCCAACGAATTCGTGGTCTATCCCGCTCACGGCGTCGGCCAGATCCTGGCCATCGAGGAGCAGGAGATCGCAGGCGCCAAGCTGGAACTGTTCGTCATCAACTTCATCAAGGACAAGATGACGCTGCGGGTTCCGACCGCCAAGGTCGCCAATGTCGGCATGCGCAAGCTGTCCGATCCCGCGCTGGTCAAG
>DATGMN010000048.1:0-254521 GCA_035293585.1 Bradyrhizobium sp.
TGTTGCTGCCCATGTCGGTGGCTGCGGCGAGCGCGAGCACGCGCAGACGCGGCGATTTCGACGAACAGAGTACGCGGAACAATTGATGCGTGAGCAGCACCTCATGCTGGATCGCAAGCCCAGCCGGCTTGTCGCCGAGCAGTTGCGCAAGCAGCGACAGATCGAGCCCCTCGCCCACGCTGGCGCTGCCATTGAGCATCCTTGCCATCAGCTCCCGCCAGATCGAACGGATGTCCTTGCCGTCGAAGGCAAGCTTGGCGAGCTTGGCGATGCCGATGCGATCGGCACAGGCGTGACGCGCGGCGTCCGAGATTTCGAGCAAACCAGGCTTCATGTCAGGACTCCACGAATTCCGCGCCGGGCGCAGCCAGCAGGAGCTCGATCTTGGCGACGACGCCGGCGATGCGATCGAGCGTATGTTCGAGGTTGCGCCGGGCGCTGGCCGCGTCGCACGCCCAGGCTTGCGTGATCATGCGCGCCCCGATGCAGAGCCGCAGCGCCGCGATGGGCTTTTCGCCGGCACGTTCCAGTCTCACCGGCTGGCCGATCAGGCAGGACCGCGCGGCGACCTCGGCATCGGCGGCGCTGGTCACGATCAGTTTGCTCATGTCGCGATTGAGCGCCCGGTACAGCGCCCTGCATCTCTCGGCGCCCAGCGGGCCGTGCGGCCCATGCACGGTGAACGGAAAGATCGTCGGGGCCGAAAACTCCTCGTCCTCCGCAGTCGGCGGCGACGCGGGGCGCGGCACCGCCCGAAGCGACGGCGACAGCATGATGAGAGCCTCGATGCCGCGGCCGAGCTCCGCGACGGCGTGGCTGCGGAACGCAGCCGGCACGGCGTAATAGGCCGTCATCTCCGCGAGCGCAGCCTCCCAGCGCAGCCATTGGCCGAGATTGGCGCGGCTCTCGAGCCGCGCGCGCAGCGCCTTGTAGGCCTGCGGCCAGTCGCTGCTGCCGGTGTAGTCAGCAAGGCCCCGGGCAAGCTTCACGCTCCTCTTGAGAAAAGGACGCGACAATGCGGCGGGCAGCAGCAGCGCGCCCGCAAAGGCCGGACCGCCGAAATATTTGGAACCGGTGATCAGCACCATATGGCCGCAATCGAGATGGGCGTTGATGCGGCCGCGACCGAGCCGCATCTGGCAGGCATCGACGACGATCTGCACCTTGCCGGGCCAGCGCTGCGCAATTTCGGCAAGGATCGCATCGCTCGGTGCGCGCCAACCGAATTTCGAGGAATCCATCACCTGGAGCAGCACGCCCGCGCCGCCCGCCGTGGCGCGCTCAACAGCTTCCAGCACGGCCGCATCGACGTCCGACGCCGCCCTCGCCTCGCCTTCCCGATCGATCAGCGGCACCGCGATCGCCTCGCAGGCCAGGCCCGCAACCGGCGCGTCCTTGCGAACGGCGCGGCCGGCCGCGGTCAACATGTTGAAATGCCGCCCGCGCGCGGTATAGGGCGCGCCGCTTCCGGTCTGGTCCGATCCGACGAGTATGGTCGTGAGCCGGCCGCCCAGCCACACCCCGGCGACGAACAGCGCCTGCAGCTGCGCATCCGTGCCCGAGGGCGCGAACACGACGTCGACGTCATGGGCGAGATCGAGCTGCGCCTTCAGCTCCTCGCGCATGGCCTCGAACCGTGCGTCGAACGCCTCCTCGAGCCCAAGCGCGATCGCCGAGCGCATCATGTCCTCGCGGGCGCATGCGACGCGCTCATAGGCGCGCTCGGAGATCACCGATGCCGTGCTCGAGGCGAAGCAGAGGGCATCGGGCGCGGGCCGCGGCCCGCAGCCATATTCGTTGAGTCCGCTGGCGGGATCGAGCGAAAGACGCGGATCGCCCCCGGAGATCAACAGGTCTTCCAGCGGCCGAAACAGATCGCGCATGCCGCGCGCGACCTGCGCGCGGAAGGGATCGAGCCCGAAAGCCTCGGCCGTCTGCAACCTGGGCACAGCCGACGTCATCGACGCGCTCGCTTCAGGCCGCGTCCGCCGCGGCCGGAGCCGCCGCAGGCACCGCCGCGAACTGGGAGGCGACCTCGCCGCGGAACACCGACGGCCCGACGTGATCGAGCCGGCTCTGCAGGTCGCCCCAGATCTCGCCGCCGAGATCGGTCCAGCGCTTGCAGAAGGCAAAATCCTCGGACAGATAGGTGCCGGTCGCAGGATCGATCATGCATTCGAACAGCGCGAACCGGTTCGGGCTGCCGGCGAGCGCATCATGTGAATGCTCGCGGAAGAACTGCAGCGACGCGTAATGCCGGCACATCTGCTCCAGCACGTGGCGGCGGATCATCAGGAAGCCGGTGCCGGCATAGCGGATCCGGGTGAACCCGTTGACCACCATGACGCGGTCGGGATCGTCGATCTCGAGCACATAGTCGAGGGACGCGGCGGCCAAATCCGGCCGGCCAGTTTCCATCGCCCGCCTCGCCTTGTCCCAATTGACCTTCTTGATGGGGTAGACGCCGGCCACCATGTCGGCGCCCGATTCGATCAGCCGGAACACCTGCTCCGGGGTGAAGCCGATATCGGCATCGATGAAGAGAAGATGGGTGGCAGCGGGATCGTCGAGGAACAGCGTCACCAGGTTGGCGCGGGCACGGGTGATCAGGGCGTCGCCGTCGCGCATATGCACCGTTAGCGCAACATTTGACATGCCGCGCAGCACGCGCTGCAGGCCGAAGATCGAGCTTGCATAGATGCTCGATACCTGCCCGCCGAAGCAGGGCGTGGCCACCACGAGGTTTATCTGATCGGTCATCGGCGCCTCCGAAGCGGCGGTTGGCCCGCACTTCTGACCGAACAGTAAAGAGACGTGGTTAACGAAAACCTAACTGCCCCACCCCTGCGACTTGACCGTTGAGAATTGCACGCACGATCCGGCCCGATGGGGCCGGATCCAAGGGCAGAGATTGAGGCAAGCCGAAAGCCCGACGGCGGCGGCTTACGCCGCCGGCAGGAATTTCACGAGGCTGAGCTGCGACAGCATGGCGGTGGTCTGGTAGGAGGCCTGCAGGCTGGTCTGCAGCGTCATGATCTCGGCCGCCACCTGGTCCTGCGAGATCCCTTCGGTGCTCGAGATCAAGTTCTGCAGCGCGGTCTGGGACTGGGTCTGGCGCGCCTGGACGTCCTTCATGGTGTTCTGCGCGGTGGCATACTCGGTCTGGATGTCCGAGATGGACTGCTGGCCGGGCTGCGGGGTCAGGTTGTTGTTGATCCGCTGGCTCAGCGCCGAGGCCTGTGCCCCGCCATTGGCGCTCCCGGGCGGGTTGACGACGACAGCCGCATACACCGCGATCTGCTGCAGGGCATTGCGGATCGCCTGCTCATTGGCCTGCGCGCCGAACTGTACGGTCTGTGCATTGTCGACGCGCACGGTCGAGGTCGAGCGCGCCGTGCCCGGCCCTGAATTGCCGGTGTACCATTCCACGGTGTTCGCCGCGCCGTTCGTCAGGCTGGTGGCGGAGGACAGCGGCGAGCCGGACACCCGCAGCGGTCCGGCGGTCGCCGTGCCGCTGGCGGGCAAGCCGAGCGCGGCAAACGCCGCCTTGTTCGAGCTCGTCACCGTCAGCGACGGCGCGGCGCTGTTGCCGTTCAGCGTGACGATGCCGTTGGTCACGTTGGAGGGCGTCGAGGTGCCCGTGAGCGCGTCGATCTTGGTGAGCAGCTGCTGCACGGTGTCGGTGACATTGACCTGGTTGTTGCCGCTGGCGCCCGAGGCGACGAAGGTGATGGTCTGGCCGTTCACGGTGATGGTGTCGCCGGCCGAGAAAGCCGTGGTCAGCGCATTGCCGGCGCCGGAGAGCGTGGTCGTGCCGCTGATCGGCGCGGCGGCCTGGTTGTTGGCGGCATTGCCGACCACGGTCGTGGTGTTGAAGAAATTGTTGCCCGCCGCGACCGCCGAAGCCGCCACCAGCGAGGTGTTGGCGATGTTGCCGATTGCCGTGTTGAGGGCGGCGTCGAGATTGGACGCGGTCGTCGCCGGCGTTGCGCCGATGGCGAAGCTGCCGCTCGGCGGTGGCGTGGTGCTGGTCGCGGTCAGCGTGACCGATTGGCTGGTGCCGTCGGGCAGGTTGAAATTGTAGGTGATCTTGTCGCCCGAATTCGGGTTGCCGGCGGTCATGTCGACGTTGATCGCCGCCGGCGAGCCGGTGGGACCAGTCACCGTCGCGTTGGTCAGCGATGAGGACACCGAGGCAAGCTTGATCCCGAACGGCGAGCCCGCGGCATCCTCGGCGACCTGCACCGCGTTCGCGTTCGGCTGGGTCAGCAGGAGGCGGCCCGTGGACGGGCTGGCGCTGCCCTGATCGGCCTGCAGGCGCTCGGCGATCACCTGCTTCAGCCCGGCCAGGGTGCCCGTGCCGTTGAGAATGTCGTCGGACGGTGCCACCGCCGGCGTGTCGATGGCCGTCCCGGAAAAGATGTAGCGGTCGCCGACCTGGGTGTTGAGCATGCCGACCGTGGAGGACAGCAGCGAGGCCGCATTCTGCTGGCCGATGGTCTGGCCGTTGCCGGTCAGGTTCTGCGGCGTCGCCGACGCCGCATGCTGCACTTCGCCGACGGTCGACGAGAGCGACTGCAGCGCGGCGTTGGCCGCGTTGATGACGGTCGTGACGTTGGTCATCGTGTCGCTGTAGGCGCTAATATTGGCGAGCTGCGTCCTGGCCGCAATCGCGAAGCCTTCGTCCGGCCCCATCCCGGCATAGTTGGTCGACTTCACGCCGGTCGACAACTCGGTCGAGAGGTTGGTGAGCTGCTGGTTGATGTTCTGGACCGACTGGCCGAGAACGGACGAGCCGTAATTGAGACTGGCTATCGACATGTTTCACGCACCTCTACGGACTGGCCTGCAGCAACGCCTGCATCATGCTTTGCACCACCGACATGATGTGAGCATTGGCTGCATAGGTGTTCTGCACCTGGATTAGGTTCGACATTTCGGTGTCGATGTTGACGGCGGCAGTGGAGTTGAATTTCTGCTGCAGCGTCGAGACCACGACGCTCTGGCCCTGCTGCAACTGGGTCGCCATGGTCGAGGCATTGCCCTGCACACCGATGAACTGCTGCAGGTAGCTCGAGATCGTGCTCTTGAGCGGCTGGGCCGCCGAGCCGAGCCCGGTGGTCGCCGAATAGCTGAAGGTTGCGGTGGTGAGCTGCGCATACATGAAGCTCGACCGCGTGTTGTCGCCGGCCGCGGTTGCCGGCGATGTCGAGTAGACGCTCATCTTGGAGGGATCGGCGACCAGCGCCGAATTGACCGTGATGCGTCCTGCAAGCCCCGTCATCTCCGGCCCCGCGCCGGTGATCGCGCCCGTGTAGAGCGAAGTGCCGTCGGTGAACAGCGGCAGCTGGGCGCTGCCGCCGGCCAGGGTCTGCGTCGTCGTCGTGGTCGAGGCGGACTTGACCGTCGCGGCCGCCGATCCCACCACGCTCAGCGTCGAGCCGCTGTTGGAAAAGAACACGCCGGTGCCGGCGAACGCCGTGCTCAGCTGCGCCACCGCCGAGGCCATGCCAAGGGAGAAGTTGATTCCGACCTGCTGCGGATTGGCGCCGGGGGCGTTCTGCAGCGGCAGCGCTGACGGATCGGTAACGTTAACGATCTGGACGTTGTGCTGGACGTTGCTGGAATCGGTGTAGCTCAGGTTGATCGTGTTGCCCGGCAGGACGTTCGATGTGTCGACGGAAAAGCCCGAAGGCGGCCCCGCGACCGCCGTACCGGCCGTGGTGACGTCCGACAGCGCGCTCGACATCGAGGCCGCGAGCTGGTCGACCTGGGTCTGCGCCTGCACCAGGGTCTGATCGCGCAGCTTGAGGTCGGCCGCGATCTGGCCCGACGAGAACACATTGTTGGCGACGGCGTCGATCTGGGAGCCGTTCGGCAGCTGGATGCTCAGCGATCCGACCCCCGACTTGGTCGGATTGACGTTGTAGAGCGCGTTGGCGTCGAGCGTGCCTTGGGTTTTGTAGTTGATGGACGAGGCGATGCCGCCGCCGACCAGCTGGATGCCTGACGTGGTGAACAGGCTGACCTGGTTGGAGGAGTCGGTGACGACACGGACGTCCGTCATTTTCGAAATGTCATTGATGGCACTGTCGCGCTGGTCCATCAGCGTCGCCGCCTGCGGGTCGGTCGGGCTCAACCCCTGCAGTTTGGTGTTGATGTTGGCGATCTGGGTCAGATCGGTGTTGGCCTGCGAGGCCAGCGTGCCGAGGTCCTGATCGACATTGGTGCGCAGCGTCTGAATGCCCTGCGTCGTCGAGTTGAGCTGCGCGGCCAGCGACTGCGCCGCCGACAGCGCCACGTTCTGCGACGACTGGTTGCCCGGATTGGTGGAGAGCGACTGCAGCGCGGTGGTGAAATTGGACAGCGCCGTTTCCAGCGTGCCGTTGCCGCCGGGGGTGCCGTACACGCTCTGCAGCTGGCCGAGAATATTGGCGATCTGGTTGGTGTAGCCCGAGCCCGAGATCTCGGTGCGCAGCTGGTTCTGGATGAACCGATCGAGCGTCCGGTTGACGCCGGTCATCTGCACCGTCGAGCCGTCGCCGCCGCTGCCGAGCTCGACCTGGTTCGGGCTCTGCTCGACATAGCCCGGCGTCTGCGCATTGGCGACGTTGGAGGAGATGATCGAAAGCGCCGCCTGGTTGGTGCGCAGGCCAGCCAGCGCGGTCGCAAGGGCCGAGCTCAAACCCATTTCAATTGTCCTGCCTTATGCCGAGCCATCGGCGGTTTGCCGTTTCCGATCATTGCAGCGTGTTCAGGAGGGCCTGAACCATCTGGTTGGCCGTCGTGATCACCTTGGTGTTCGCCGAATAGGCCTGCTGGGTTACGATCAGCTTGGTGAACTGGTCGGCGATGTCGGTGTTCGATCCCTCGAGCGAAGAGCCGGCGATCGTGCCCGAGGCGCCGATGATCGCGGCCCCCGATTCGGTGGTGGCCTGATAGGCGCCGCCGTCCAGCGCCTTCAGGTAGTTGGTGCCGTTGAAATGCGACAGCGTCACCTGGGCGAGATCGATGTTCTGGCCGTTGGAGAAGGTGCCGACCACGATGCCGCTGTTGTTGATGGCGACCGACTGCAGCTGGCCGGCCGCGAAGCCGTTTTGCTGGATCTGGTTGACGGTCGCCGTGCCGCCGGTGCTGGCGAATTGCGTGAGCGCGCCGCTCGCTATGTTGAGGGTCAGATTCCCGAGCGGCAGATTGTCGACGCTGACATTGGGGATGGTGATCGCCGATCCCGTGGGCGAGGTCAGCGCGCCGCTGGTGGAGAAGGTGAAGTTGGTGCCCGCGTTGACCCATTCGGTCTGGCCGCCCGTCGCGGTGGTGGACGTCTGGTAGAACAGGTTCCAGGTGTCGGTATGGCTGCCACCGAGCGAGGCGCTGTCGGTCTTGGCCCAGCGCAGTTGCAGGTTGATCGGCGTGCCGGCCGCATTGTAGGCCGTCACCGCGCCGCCGGAGATCGTTTCATTGGTGAAGGAGGTGATGTCGTTGGCGATAACGACGCCGGTGCCGGCCGAGGGGGTGCGCGCCTGGCTCACCGGAGCGGCAAATCCAAGCGCGCCGAACGCATTCGTATCGCTGCTGCTGACGGTCAGGGTCATCGAGGTGCCCGTATGCAGCGTGATCTGGCCGCTTGCACCGATGGTCGGGTTCACGCCGGTGATCGCGCCGATCTTGCTGAGCAACGTGCCGACATTGTCGGTGACGTTGATCTGGTTGGTGCCGCTCGCACCCGACGCCATGAATGTAATGGTCTGGCCGTCAACGCTCAGCGTATCGCCCGAGGCAAAGCCCGAGGTGAGCGAGTCGGTGCCGCCGGCGCCGGACAACAGGGTCGCGCTCGTGATTGCCGCACCGAGCTTGTTGTTGACGGGCGTGCTGCCGGAGACGGTGGCGTCGAGATACGAGGTCGTTCCGACCGCGAGCGGGTTCGAGGCGAAATCCGCCGGGTTGATACCGCCGGCGGCGGTGATCGTGCCGGCCGCCGCCGAGGTGCTGTTGGCGGTCTTCGGCTGGGTCGGCAGGTTCGCCGCATATTGAACGGCGGTCGTCGCCTGCGCCGGGATGAAGTTGTTCTGGAACTGCAGCACCTGCGGCACGTTGCCGGTCGGATTGCCGGTGGTGGGGTCGACGGTCACGCCCATCAGGTAATAGCCGGCGCCGTTGACCAGGTTGCCGTTGGCATTGACCTGGAAGTCGCCGCGCCGCGTGTAGTCGGTGGTGCCGGCGAACACCGGCTGGTTGTCGGTGATCGAGGTCGGCTTCTGCACCGAGAAGAAGCCGTCGCCATTGATCGCCATGTTGGTGGCAACCGTCGAGGTCGACACCGTGCCCTGGGTGGTGATGGTGGCCTGGGAGAAGGCGGTGACGCCGCCGGCCACCTGCTTGTTCGGCGTGGTGGCGTCGGGAACGAGATCTTCGAAGGAGGTGCCGATGCCCTTGTAGCCGACGGTCGAGGCGTTGGCGATGTTGCCGGAAATGTTCTGGAGCGCAAAGGACTGCGCCTGCAGGCCCGCGACCGAGGTGTTCAGTGCGTCGAAGATACCCATACCATTGCTCCACTTTCGCTTCTCGTGGGCCGAGGCGCGCGCCCCGTCCGAACTCGTGGAGACAATCGCAAGCGTTGTGCCAAAGGGAAAAATCACCTCGAATCAGGAGCTTAGGTAAAAGACACGGGTCCGCGGACCGGCACGAAATTGCCGGGCGGGGCAATAATTGCCGGCCGACCGGCAATGTTTTCGCGCGAAAAGGCCGCCTGTCCCGCCTGACAAGGGGGACCGGGACAACAGACATTCGCCTCCCCTAAACGGACGAGGCGACGGATTCCGTCAGATTATTTTCGTCAGCTCGCCTGCGAATTCGCAGGATGAAAATTCAGGGCAAAGCCGTCCATGCAGTAGCGCAGGCCGGTGGGCTTCGGCCCGTCGTCGAAGACGTGGCCAAGATGCCCGCCGCAGCGGCGGCAATGCACCTCCGTTCGCAACATCCCGAAGGTACGGTCCTCGGTGACGCCGACGGCGTTGTCGAGCGGCTTATAGAAGCTCGGCCAGCCGGTGCCGCTCTCGAACTTGGTCTCGGAGGAGAACAGGGGCAGGTCGCAGCCGGCGCAGGCGAAGATGCCCTTGCGGTGCTCGTTCAGGAGCGGGCTGGACCAGGGGCGCTCGGTGCCCTCGTTGCGCAGGATCTCATATTGCTGCGGGGTGAGCTGGGCGCGCCACTCGGCATCGGTCTTCTGGACCTCGAATGTCTCGGCCGCCTTCCCGGCGGCATGCGCCGGCGCGGATGTGAACCAGCGCAGCGCTGAGAGGCCGAACAGGCCGGCAATGGAGGCAAGCACGAGGCGGCGGTCAGTCATCATCGTCTCCTTCTAGAGGCGGGGCCGATTTCCTTCACCGTGAACTACGGGCCGCGACGGCGCCAAGTTACACCTCGGTCCGGCAAAATTTCTCACATTCGTGCGAGCGCGGACACCGGCCCGGCGGGTCCAGGCGGGTCAAGCGCCCTCACCCTCCCGGCGTTCGGGCCGGGCGGGCGGCGGCTGCGGCCGGACCGGACGCGGTGCACCACCGGGCGGTGGCCGGCGCGGCAGGCGCGTTGCGGCCGCCCGGTTGGCTTCGGCAATGCGCGCCTCGCGCAGGCGCTCCTGGGCGCGGGCGCGTTCCCGCTGGCGAGCAAGGACGCCGGAAACCGCGGCACTGCCCCGTCCCCACAGTCCGACCATGAAGCCCGCCACCCGGCCGGTCGCACCGCCCGCCCAGACCAGTTCGAACGGCGAGAACAGCCGCCAGCGCTCGTCGCCCCACAGGATCGCTCGCGCGATCAACTGCCCGGCCATCGCCGAAGTATTGAGGCCCTGCCGGCCGAACCCGCTTGCGACCCAGAGGCCTTTGCGCAACTGGCCGATCTGCGGCATGCCGTGCACGGTCTGGCCGACCGCCCCGCTCCACATCTCCGCAATCTCGACCGTTCCAAGCCTGGGAAACACCGTGCGGATGCGGCGCTGAATGGCGCCGCGAAACAGCTGCGGCTGCATCGCCCAGGTGGTCTCGGGGCTCGCCCACATCAGCCGGTTCCCCTCGACAATGCGGAAATGATCGATGCCGTCGCTGTCGGCGACCGATCCCTTGAAGGCGATCGCCTCCTCCAGGCGGTTACCGAGCGGCACCGTCACCCCGGTATAGCGCCAGACCGGCAGCAGCGTTTCCGACAGCCGCCGCGCCGGCGCGCCCAGATGCACATTGCCGGCCAGCACGACATGGGCGGCCCGCAGCCGCGCCGAGGGCGTGACGATACGCTTGCGGATGCCGGAGGAATCGATGCTGACGACAGGCGTATCCTCGAAAATGCGCGCGCCGACGCGCCGGCCTGCCGAGGCCAGCCCGAACAGGTATTTGCGGCCGTCGACCTGGAACGCCCTCGGGTAATAGACGCCGTGGAAGTAGCGATCGGTCTTGAGCTCACTGCGCACCCGCTCGACCTGCCAGCCCTCCACCTCGGTTTCAAAATCCTCGGTCAACATCTGCAGCCGATTGATCAATTGGTCGCCGGCATCGACATTGGAGACTTCGAGCGCGCCGTCACTCAACGAGATCCCCGGCATCAGATCCTGACGGGCATTGGCCCGGACGAACTCGGCCCCCTCCTTCGACAGTGCCCAGAGCTCGCGTGCGCGCTCCAGGCCGACGCGGGCGATCAGGTCGCTCAGGCCCAAGGAGAAGCCGGGCATGACGGTACCCAGCTGATGGCCGGAGGCGTTCCAGCCGAGCTGTCGGCCTTCCAGCACCGCAACGCTTGCTCCCAGCCGCGCGCATTCCAGCGCGACCGTGAGGCCGGCAAGCCCGCCGCCGACGATGCAGACGTCGACATCGAGGTCGAAGGACAGCCGGGTGCGCGCCCGCAAGGCGGCTACCTCGAGCCCTTCCGCGATTGGAGTGGAGGTCTCGCTCATGTCGCTTTCTTGAGTACCCTCTGAAGCACCCCGGGATTTCATAAGTACACCCGGCCGCCTTGTCACCCTGTCTTAGAGCGTTATGGCACAATCCTGAAACGCAACCGCGCTATTGTGCTTTAGGCTCTTGATTGGACATCATCTTTTCGCAGATACGGATGTCCACTTTTCGCCTTCATGGTCTACACTGACGGGCGGTAGATTGCCGGCCGAAAAGCGAATCGAGATTTTGCCCATGCGTCGTCTGATGCTGCTCCGTCATGCCAAGACCGAGACCGATGCCCCCTCGGGCCGGGACCAGGACCGCCGCCTCGATGAGCGGGGCCTGAAGGATGCCGCCGAGATCGGCGGCTGGATCAGCCGCCACCCCCCCTTCCCCGATTGCGTGCTGCTGTCGCCGGCAGCGCGGACGGTCCAGACCTGGGACATCGCCTGGGCCGCCATGAAGGGCGTCGTGCCAGAGCCCCAGGTCGAGCAGGTGGAGGAGCTCTACGGCGCCGACCCGACCCAGCTGCTGACCTCCATCCGCATGGCATCGGTCGGCGATCCGAAGCGGCTGCTCCTGGTCGGGCACAATCCCGGCATGCATGAGCTCGCGCTGGCGCTCGCCGGCAGCGGCGACACGGCCGCGCGCAAGGCCCTCACCGACAATCTGCCGACCTCGGGCCTTGCCGTGCTCGACTTCGCGACCGACGATTGGGACAATGTGGCCTTTCGCGGCGGCAAGCTCGTGCTGTTCGTCAGCCCGAAATTGCTGAAGCAGGCCTCCAGCGACTAAGCGTGCGGAATTCGCCCCGGGTCCGACTCATGCCAAAGCCGAACGCGTTTGTGCCCCATTTCGTGCTAATCTCCTTGACCTTCAGGGGAGGCGCAGATGTTCAAGTCCATCCTCGTGCCGATCGATCTCGCCGACACCGATCTGGCGAAACCGGCGATCGCGACCGCGGCGACGCTGGCCAATACCTGGCAGGGAAGCGTGCGGCTGCTCAACGTGCTGCCGATGACGCCGGTGATGCTGGCCGAATATGTGCCGGCGGATTTCGACATCCAGCAGCGCCAGACCTCGGAAGAGGCGCTCGCCATCGTGGCGCGCGAATCCGGCATCGAGCCGTCCAGGATCTCGAGCGTGGTGCGGCAGGGCGGCATCTATCACGAGATCCTGGAGGAGGCAGCGGCGATCCACGCCGACCTGATCGTGATGACCTCGCACCGCCCTGCGATGCGCACCTACTTCCTCGGCTCCAATGCCGGCCATGTCGTGCGCTACGCCAAATGCTCGGTGCTGGTGGTGCGGCACTGAGGCATCGGGCTGAGCACAGGCCATGAAAGACTGGTGGCGCAAATGGAGCTATGAGGTTCCGCTGTTCATCTCCGATGCGCTCTGGGACGTCCTGGTGGTGCAATTTGCGGCGTGGCTGGACCGGCTGACGCTCAGGCGGGTCATCGCGCTCATCCCGCTGGTCCTTCTGATCGTGGCTTACGCGCACAGCATCCCCCTGCCCCCCGAACTGATGCTGGTGGGCGACGTGCTCGCCTATATCGACATCTTCTCGGTGGTCCTGCTGCTCGGCATTCTGAGCCGCGCCGCAACGCTTGTCTTCTTCGCGCGGCAGGCCGCACGGCACGCGCTGGAGTTCGCCGGAAGCCTGCTTGCCCGCCTGCCACGGCCCGACTTCCGCCACCGGCGCCAGCCCAGCACGAGCGGCCGCAAGCAGTTGCCCGGCCGCACTGAGGAGGACGGCGGATGCATCGCTGTCTTCAGGATGGCTTGGGCCTGATACCCGCTCCTTCCGCCTCGAAAATGACGATGAGCGTCGCCTGAGCCGCGCCAACGTGGCCCAGGCAACGTGTTGGGTTCAGCCGAACCGCCGCCGCAGTTCGCCCCGCACCGCCGCCTCGATGTGGCAGCGCTGCAGGCCGATGTCGCGCAGCGCGCGGTCGGAGAGTTCGTAGAGCGCGTGATTCGGCCCCCTTCGGTTAGAGACTTAAATCATGGCTTGATGTGCCTGAAAGCGGACGCGTCATGCTCATTTTGAGTTTTGTCGAGTTTGACCCAATTCGGAGCTGACTGGCAGCACTCGGACTAGCGTGGCGACCACTTGTTGAGGACCCACTTGCCGTTGAGCAATGTTACTTCGGCGGGATGAGTTACCATCGCCGGGCCATCATCCTCATGAACCGTCACATTCAGCAAGAGGCGTTCATCGCCATCCCAACGGACGAACTCCCAATTTTCATATTCCGTCGGCCTATAATGTATGGCTGGTCCACTTGCGTTCATGTCCGCCGGGAGAATATCGAAGCCATTGTTGGCGTCACTCGGGCCGTCAATTGCGTTAACCGCGGCCAACCATCGCTTGCTGAGCGAATAGCCCGGAGGTGCGACAATCCTTCGTTTACGACCATCTCGTTGCCTAACTAAAAACCAAGCGTCGCTTTCATAACCCTGATCGTGGACCAAGAACAATCTGCCCTTCGGAAAATAGTCATACAACGAGAAGATTTCGCACGTATCGGGATTTCGCTCGCAATCGGCCTTGTCTTTGAACAATCTGATCTTGCCATTATCGAGCTTTAGTCGAAGCCCAGCGCTGCCCCGGACGACGGCTCCGGTCGTTTGCATGATACAGGCGCGTTCGCTTTCTGGTGAGAATCGATCGCCGTCGACCCGCGTGGCCTTCAATTTGTCATCGAGAACCACGTCGGGATGCTTGCACACTCCATCGCGCGGTTCCGCTGAGAAGCACGTGTAGCCGTCAGGGCAAGGAGTGCCTGGCAGAAATTCTGCGGAAGCCACACATGTGCTCAACAATAGAGCTAGAGGTGCAAGGAATGCAGTTACGATAGAGGTGGAATCCATTCGAAGCATACTCAGCGGGAGCAAGTTACTTTACACGGGCCGAAATCATCTTGTCTCCAGCCTCTCGCCTCTTGTCTCCAGCCTCTCGCCGGTTTCGTTAATCGAAGGTGCATGTGATCTGCCGCTGGTTCACGGCCGGGCTAATGTCGCCTGTTGTGCGACCTCGGGGGATGCCCGCTTTTCCGCTGCTGCTGTGGGTTGACCGGACATCAGGCGGCCAGCCGCTTGATGAGTACACGGCCTAACCCGGCCTGCCCTGCTGCGGGGAGACCGGCGGCAACAGCTTTGCAAGGGCTGCCATCACCGCCTTCTCGGGTCCTCAGCGCGCACGTCCTTCTTGACGAGATCGACAGCTTCTTCAAGCGACGGCTCGCCGCTTCAGAGCCGAAGCGATTGCCGTTCAGCCAAGCCGCCGCCGCACCTCGCCCCGCACCGCGGCCTCGATGTGGCAGCGCTGCAGGCCGATGTCGCGCAGCGCGCGGTCGTCGAGCTCGCTCAGCGATTTGATGGCGGCACGGCGGTACCAGTGCAGTATCAGCGCGCGCCCCAAGCGCGCGGCCCAGCGCGTCAGTCCGGCGAATGACCCCGCATTTTGCTGTTCGCTTGCGGCTCTGGACATCATCGACATCGTTGGTCTCCGGCTCTTCTCTTTCCGCCGCGCGAGGCAAAGCCCGACCGTCGACGCCGGAGGCCGCCAAAGACGGCCCCGGCGCCCTCGGATTGCCTCGGAGCGGCCTCCGCGCTCCTCGGTGCATGCGCGGCTTGATGCGCTCTAGATGATCCTGTAATTGTCTCGGTTCAAGTAAAACATTGCTCTCGGTGCAATGATGTCCCGATCCGATTATCTGAAGCTTGCCGACGCCATCGCCGCCGATATCGCCTCCGGCAGCCTGAAGGCGGGCGACCGCCTGCCGCCGCAGCGCGATTTCGCCTATGCGCGCAACATCGCGGTGTCGACCGCGAGCCGGGTCTACAGCGAGCTCTTGCGCCGAGGGCTCGTGGTCGGCGAGGTCGGCCGCGGCACCTTCGTCTCGGGCGACGCGCGCCGCGGCGTCACGGTGCCGGCTGAGCCGCACGGCGCCCGCATCGATCTCGAGTTCAACTATCCGATGCTGCCGGCGCAATCGGCGATGATCGCCAGGAGCCTGCAGGGCCTGTTTCAGCCCGACGCGCTCGAGGCCGCGTTGCGCCCGGCCGCCAGCATCGGCACGCAGCCGGCGCGCGCGACCTCTGCGGCCTATCTCGCCCGCAAGGGCTGGACGCCAAGCGCGGACCGCATCGTCTTCACTTCCAACGGCAGGCAAAGCATCGCCGCCGCGCTCGCGGCCGTGGTGCCATCGGGCGGACGCTGCGGCGTCGAGAGCCTGACCTATCCCTTCGTCAAGGGCATCGCCGCGCGGCTCGGCATCACGCTGGTGCCGCTCGCGATGGACGAGCACGGCGTGCGCCCCGATGCCGTGCAGAAGGCCCATCGCGAGGGACGGCTGTCGGCGCTCTATGTCCAGCCCGTGATGCAGAATCCGCTCGGGATCACCATGCCGCCGGCCCGCCGCACCGAGCTGGTCCGCGTGGTCGAAAAGCTCGGGCTGACCGTGATCGAGGATGCGGTCTATGGCTTCCTCGAGGACGAGGCGCCGCTCGCGGCACAGGCACCGGAAAGCTGCGTCGTCCTCGACTCGCTCTCCAAGAAGGTCGCGCCGGGCCTTGCGCTCGGCTTCATCGTGATGCCGCAGCGGCTGCGCGAAAGCATGATGGCCGCGGTCCGCTCCGGCGGCTGGACCGCCTCGGGCTATGCGCTCGCGGCCGGCCAGCGGCTGATGGCCGACGGCACCGCAGCCGAGCTGTCACGGCTGAAGCGAATCGATGCCGTCAGGCGCCAGGAGCTTGCCGCAAAACATCTGGAAGGCTTCGAGATCCAGGCCAACCCCAAGGCCTATCATCTGTGGCTGACGCTCCCCTCCCACTGGCGTTCGCAAGCCTTCGTCGCGGCCGCGGCCAGGCGCGACATCGCACTGACCCCCTCGACCACCTTTGCGGTTGCCGCCGGCCACGCCCCCAACGCCGTCCGCCTCGCTTTGGGCGCACCGACCATGGCGCAGCTGGACACCGGACTGCAGATGCTGTCGGGGATCCTCAACGCCCATGAGGAGGATTTTGAGACGACGGAGTAGCGGGCTAATCGGCAAATCCGGGATGAGAGACCGGGCTACTTATGCGATGCTTGAGCCAAGCCGGATGATATCGTTCTCAGCATTCCGATGACTTTGTCTCTGCTGGCTCCCACTCTGGTCTCGAACGCCGGCAGGTCAATTCCATTGCAAACCTCGTTCAGGCAATTGCTGAGCGTGATCAGCTCGTTCTCCGACAGGGCAATTAGATATTGCCCGGCTGAGGCCTCGTTAATCAACATCCAAACGACTCCTATGCGCGGCGCGTTGCGGCTTACGGCAGCAGCTTGTCCGGCAGCCGATCGAACGTATAGGCCAGCGGCCGATTGCGGCGGATGAAGCCGCCGACCTGCCAGGCGAACAGCGTGGCAAAGCCCAGGATGAAGGCGGCGCCGGCAAATTGCCCCATGGCGAGCGCGGTGACCAGAAGCCCGACCATCGCAATCGCAAGCAGCCCCACCAGCGCGAGTGCAGCCAGATACACCCGATGTGACAGCCCGCCGGTCAGAACGGCACGACTTCCCACCGCCTGCATCCGCGCATGCAATTCCCTGATGAAGACGCGATAGGTCTGGTCCTGCGGCGCCATCAGGGCTGCGGTGTGCCAGCTGGTCGAGAGGATGGTGATGCGTCCGCCATCGACATGGCGCAGGTCGGCCCGGAAACGATGCGCCTGCATCGAGACCGGACGAAACGACAGCCTGATCGCGGCGATGTCGGCATAGCCCCAGACGCCCGAGCGGCCCGCCAGGTGCCAGCTCAATCCGGCCTCCGTCAGCTCGAATCGATGCGCGGCCCCGATCAGCGACGCCCTGTAGGCGTAGCTGATCGTCGGCGCCTCATGCGCTATTTCGCTTGCGCTGTCCTGCAACCGGCAAAAATCCTTCTCGCGGGCGTGGTCCGGACCCGAAGGGCTGCGTTGAGCCGCAACGTGCGGAGCGGTTCTCCGAACAGATCATGCTCAATCCTTGGGCGCCTTGCGGCGGGCCTCCGCTTCATCCTACAAACGGGCGATGAGCGAAGCGACCCCTTTTCCCCGCCACCTGGTGCTGACGGCTGCGATCGTCACCGGCGTGTTGCTCGCGCTTGCCGTGCACATGCTCGGCGCGCGCTACGGGCTCGACCTCGGCGGCCTCTGGCGCTCCGGCAACGGCCCGTTCATGCCGGCGGGCGCGGCGATCGCCTGGTGGCTGATCGCAACCGTCGGCTTTTCCGGCGGCTATTTCACCGCAACATTGATGCATGGCGCCGTCTCCGGGCAGATCCCGCAACGGATGCGGCAGTTCCTGATCGCCATCGGCGTGCTGGTGCTGGCAGGCGCGGGACAGGCGGCATCGGGCCCGAGCGCGGTGCCGACATTGTCGGGCGTGCTGGCCGGCCTTGCCGCGCTCAGCCTGGGCGCCGTGATGGCCTTCTGCGGCGCGCATTTCGCGCTGCGCAGGAGCTGACACCGCGATCAGAGCGATCCGGTCCCGGCCTGCCGCCCCTTTCGCGCTTCCTCGCTCGCGGGCTTGAGCATCACGTCGAGTTCGTCTTCGAGCGATCGCGGCGAAACTCCGAGCACGCCAAATCCCGGCCGGCTGCCCGAGGCCGTGGTGTCGATCTGCATGAGATCGACCTGGTTGCGGGTGAGCGGCGGGCGCGGCAGGATCTGGGCGAGGCCGGCGAGGCCATCCCAGACGACGAAGGGTGTTCGCACCAAAACCGGCCGCAACCCTGCGGTGCGCGCGATGGTCCGCAACAACTCCTCATAGGAGTAGACTCGCGGACCGGCCAGTTCGTAGACGGGATAGGGCTTTTGCGGTTGCCGCAGGATCTGCGCGATCGCCGCGGCGACATCATCCACATGCACCGGCTGCAGCCTCGTCCTGCCATCCCCGAACAGCGGATAGGCCGGCAAGGTGCGAAGCAGCCGAAGAATTGTCGTGAGAAAGCTGTCGTCGGCGGCGAACATCACCGCCGGGCGAACGATGACGGCACCGGGACACGCGGCTTGCACGGCCGCCTCGCCCTCGCCGCGACTGCGGATGTAGGGCGAAGGCGAGGCCGGGTCGGCGCCTATTCCCGACAGGTGCACAAGCCGTTTGACCCCGGCCCGCCGCGCCACCTTGGCGATCCTGGCAGCCGCGTCGACATGCACCGAGTGAAAGGTGTCGCTTCCGTGCTCGGAGTACAGGCTGATCGCGTTGACGACGCCGTCCGCCCCCGCAATGGCGGCCTCCACGGCGCCCTCGTCATGTGCATCGGCGACGACCTGTTCCAAATTGTCGCCCTCGGCCCGCGCAGGATGCCGCGCGGCTGCGCGCACCGCTGCGCCCGACGCGCTCAAACGGCGCACCAGCCGACGACCAAGAAAGCCGGTGCCCCCGAAGACGGTCACGCGGTTCATTCCAAGGTCCGCGCCACGATCCTGTGCGGCATGCGTCAACGACCCGCTGAGCGCGGCGCGAACGGCCTCGGTCGCCTCCACCGGCGAGCTGCCCTTGTTGAGGTGATGCGAGATCGCATCCAGCAGGATTTGCGCGGCAGGTCCGACTGTCTGCCACTCCTTCCTGGCCTGCTCGATCAGCGGCTCCGCTTCGTTGTAGAGCGCCTGGGCCTGCTCGATGAACGGATGGGCCTTGTTGAGAAGATCGATCAGCGCTCTCGTCGCCGGCAATGACCGTTCGATCTGTTCGAGTTGTGCGTCGCTGAGACCGGAAACGTGACCAATGACGTCAAAGAGCAGGTGTTTCAGCATGACGCGACCTTGCTGGTGGCGAGGCACGAACTCGAGGCAACCAGCCCAATTGTCGATATGGCTCGGGGCTCGGGTTCAGTCTTCCCCGATACTGACAGGGTTTCGGTCCGAGCTCCAAGCCCTTTGAGATTGAGACAATCGCCCGCAATGGTGGCTGATGTTGGTTCCACGTCACGAAACCGGCATAAAATCGACTCGGAGCAGGCCGCGATTTTCTGCCCGATCAAACCGCGGCTCACGCCATTGCGGTTCAGCGATGACGGACCACGACAGTCGCATTCTCAGCGCCGCGCTCCGGCCCGCCAGATGACGGTGCCGGCTGCGACGAGCACGGCGGCCGCGATTGCGAGCGAGGCATGCATGCCGGTCATGAAGGCGCCGTTGCGTCCGACCAGCGCGCCGAACAGCGCCACTCCGAGCACGCTGCCGGTCTGCCGTGTCGCGTTCAACACGCCGGCGGCGACGCCCGAACGCTGCTTTTCCACGCTGCCGAGCAGCGTCGAGGTCAGCGGCGGCACCAGCAGGCCAAGGCCACAGCTCATCGCCACGAGCTGCAGGCAGATCGCGAGATAGGCCGTGCCGGGCTCGATCCAAAGCAGCGCCAGGCAGGCGCAGGCCGACAACAGCGCGCCGGCCGCAATCGTCAGCGGCGCCCCGATCCGCTCGGCCAGATGCGGCGCGAGCAGATTGACCGGCAGCACCGCGGCCAGCATGGGCACGAAAGCGAGCCCGGTTGCGAACGGCGAGAAGCCGTTGACCTGCTGCAGATACAGGCTGAGCACGAAGATCAGCCCGTAATAGGCGATGTTGACCAGGAGGCCGACCACGGTGCTCGCCGCGAACGTCGGCTGTGCAAACAGCGACAGCGGCAGCATCGGCTGGCGCGCCTGCGCTTCCTGCCTGACGAACAGCGCGCCCACGATCGCGGCCGCCACGAAGCCCGCGATGACGAAAGCATCGCCGAAGCCGCGCACGCCGCCCTCGATCAGCGCGCCGGCCAGGCAGCCGAGCGCGACGATCGCCGCGCACTGCCCCGGCAGGTCGAGCGCGTGCTGCGGATGGCGTGTTGTTTCCGCCGCATGGCGAAAGGTGAGCCAGAGGCCGACAAGCCCGATCGGCAGATTGACCAGGAAGATCGCGCGCCAGCCGATCAGCGTGATCAGGGCGCCGCCGACGAACGGACCGGCCATCAAGGCAAGACTGGCGCCGGCCGCCCACACGGCGACCGCGCGTCCGCGCGCGCGGTCGTCGGGATAGGAATGATTGAGCAGCGCCAGCGAATTCGGCACCAGGATCGCGGCGCCAAAACCCTGCACGGCGCGCGCTGCGATCAGCACCGCCTGGTTCGGCGCGAGCGCGCAGGCCAGCGACGCCGTGGTGAAGATCGCAAAGCCCGCGATGAAGACGCGGCGCGCGCCGACCCGGTCGCCGAGCGCGCCCGCGGTCAGAATGAACGCGGCAAACGCGATGGTGTAGGCGCTGACCACCCATTGCAGCTCGGCGACGCCTCCGCCGAGGGAGGCCGAGATGCTGGCAAGCGCGGTGTTGACGATGGTGACGTCGAGCTGCACCACGGCATAGCCGAGGCTCATGGCCGCAAGTGTCAGCGGGTTCGCAAGGCGCGCGTCACCGGCGGCGGAATGTCTCGCAGGGACGGCGGCCATCTTCAAGGATGAGGTCGGCATGGTTCACCTCGCGGTTCGGGGATGAACGCCCGCCTATAGGCTTCCGTTTCCCCGCAACGCTTCGGCCATGATCGAAGTGTTGCCGACATGACGGCCGCGGCAGCCGTCCGAAGCGGCCGCCCCAACGAAAACGCCGCGCAAGGCATCCTCCTTGCGCGACGTTTTGTCTCAACTGGTAGTTCTACGGCTCGTCAGCTCGCGGCGCGAAGATTGACCTTGCTCTCGGCGACCTCGGTGAGCTTCCTGTCGGTCGCCTTTTCCTCTTCGAGTGTCTTCTGCAGCACGCTCGCGCAATCGTTGCGGCCGAGCTGCTTGGCCCAGGCAATCAGGCTTCCGTAGCGGACGATCTCGTAGTGCTCGGCGGCCTGTGCCGCGTTGATCAGGGCGGCGTCCAGCACCGCCTTGTCGGCGACCTCGCCGGCCGTTTCATTGGCTTCCTGGATGATGCCGTCGATGGCGGGGCAATCGACGGCCTTCACCTCGACGCCATTCATCTGGAATACCTGCTCCAGTCGCTTCACATGGGTCCGGGTTTCATCCAGATGGGTGAGAAAACCCTGCTTCAGCTGCGGTTCGGTGGCCTTCTCCGCCATCTTCGGCAGCGCCTTCACGAGCTGCTGCTCGGCATAATAAATGTCCTGCAATTGATGCACGAACAGGTCATTCATGGTCTTGATGTCTTTGGTGAACAGTCCCATTGCAAGGATCCTTTTCGATTGTCAGAAAACACCTGCGCAACGTCTTGTTGTTCCCCCACGCGCATGATGGTCCTGCGGCTAACCGATGGGACCGGCGGTCGTTCCCGGGAACGGGAAAAGCGGTCGCGGGAAACCGTTGACGATACGGTTCAAGTGACGCAAAGGGGGCTGTGACGCCTGGACGCGGGCCTCGAAACTCCGCCCTTCCGACATATTTACCAGTCTTGCTGCCCGATCCCTCGGAAGGCGAACCTGCCCTTGTCAAGGGCTGCACAACGGACGCTTTTTGCCTTATGGGAACTAATCCCTTCGATCGATGATGGTTTTCGAGTGGTGGTTTGGACGGGCTTTCGGACTTTGAGCTTCCAATCTGTGCCGCCCTGCCGGGAGGATGAATGCAAGGACTGCTGACCGGGCTCTCGCACGGCTTCAAGAAATGGATCGGCTGGAAACGGCTCGGGATCGCGGCAAGCCTGTTCATCATTGCCTTTGCGGTCACGACGCTGGTCCGGACGCTGAAGGGCGTCCACAAGGAGGTGATCCTCACCGCGCTGACCGATATCCCGCCGCATCACATCGCGCTCGCCGCGCTCTGCGTGGTCGGCGCATTCTGTACGCTGACCTTCTATGATTTTTTTGCACTGCGAACGATTGGCAAGAAACACGTCCCCTACCGCATCGCAGCGTTGTCATCCTTCACCAGCTATTCCATAGGTCACAATATCGGCGCCACCGTCTTTACCGGTGGCGCCATCCGTTTCCGGATCTATTCGGACTATGCCCTCAATGCCATCGACGTCGCCAAGATCTGCTTCTTGTCGGGGCTGACCTTCTGGCTCGGCAACATCTTCGTGCTCGGGATCGGCATGATCCTGCACCCCGCAGCGGCCTCGGCCATGGACCAGCTGCCGGAGGCGATCAACCGGATGATCGGGCTCGGCGGCGTTGCGGCCATTTTCGCCTATCTCAGCTGGCTTTCGCTCGGCAACAACCGGCGCGAGCTCGGGCAGAACGGCTGGAAGGTGGTGCTGCCCTCGGCCCGCTTCACCCTGCTACAGATCCTGATCGGCGTGGTCGACCTCTCCTTTTGCGCCACGGCGATGTATCTGCTGATGCCGATGGAGCCGCATATCGACTTCATGTCGCTGGCGGTGGTCTTCATCCTGGCGACGCTGCTCGGCTTTGCCAGCCACGCACCCGGCTCGCTCGGCGTGTTCGACGCCGCCATGCTGGTGGCGCTGCCGCAGTTCGGACGGGAACAGCTGGTGGCGACGCTGCTGGTGTTCCGCGTTCTCTATTTCGTGATTCCCTTCGGCACCGCCATTTCCATCATGGGCGCGCGCGAGCTCTGGATGAATGTGGTGCAGCCCTGGCAGGAGCGGCGCAAGCTCAACGGCAATTCCTCGCCGCGGGTTGCGACGCCGGTTCCGCCGCCGCCGGCCGCCACGGCCACCCCTATGCCGCAGCGGGTGACGCGGATGAAGTCGCGCGGATGATCTCCAAGGAATGACGCCCAAGGGATGAAGTCCGGACGATCGAGGGATCATCGCCCGATCATCGCAACGTGATCGTCACAACGACGATTCCCAATCTCGTGTAGAGTTCTCGCTCGTATCGGCTTCTCGGGCGCCGGCCCTCTTATTTCTGCCCCAACTTTGCCGTCAAACGCGTCATGGTTCGATTTTCCCTCCGCGCCGTCCTTCTCGGAGCGCTGATCGCGGGCGCTCTCGCGTTCCCGCAAACGAAGCGCGCAGCCGCGCAAGGCGTTGCCGCCGATGCGCCGCTGCAGATCACCTGGGAGGTGCGCAACCGCTTCCGCCTGTTCCGCGAGGAGCGCGACTTCCAGCTGCATGTCGACGCCCTGCGCGACCGCAACATCCTCTCCGCCGAGGACGTGCTGGAGGTGCAGAGCGACGGCCGCGGCTGGGCGCGCAACATGGTTAGCCGGCTCTGCATCGACAATCAGGGCCGGGTGTCCGAGCCCTGCACCCGCGACAACGTCAAGGAAAGCTATCTCACTCCCGTCGACCATGCGATCACGGTGCGGCTCGCCGGCGCCGTCCCGGTCGGCGCCACCTGCGCCTGGTCGTTCGACGACGGCGATGGCCCGCAGCAATCGACCTTCGACTGCGCCGAGCCGGTGAACCTGCGTGTCCGCTACGGCAAGCAGACGGTCGCCACGGTGGACGTCACCAGCGGCCCGGACACGCCGCAGCGGCTGTCGAGCGTGATCCAGGTACGCGACATCCTCATCGCCGGTCTTGGCGACAGCATCGCCTCCGGCGAGGGCAACCCGGACCGGCCGATTGCGCTGGCCGACGAAGGCTTCTGCTTCCGCTATTATTTCGCGACCGCGACTGCGCAATACTACCGGCCGAGCCGCGCCGGCTACAAAGGCGGGCGTGCCTGCGAGGCGCCGGACAGCTTGCAGAACTGGCAGCGCTACGCGGCGGTCTGGCTCAACGCCGCCTGCCACCGCTCGCTCTACAGCTACCAGACCCGCGCCGCGCTCGCGCTCGCCGTCGACTATCCGCACATCGCTGTGACCTATCTGCCGCTCGCCTGCACCGGAGCCACCATCGCCGACGGCCTGTTCGGCGGCCAGCGCGCCCGCGAATGTCCGCCGAGCAAATCGGCCACGACCTGCCAGGTCGGCGTCAATGGCCAGCTCTCGGAATTGAAGGACGCGCTCGCCGCCGCCAAGCGCCGCCAGCCCGATCGCAAGCTCGACCTGTTGCTGCTCTCGGTCGGGGCCAACGACATCTATTTCTCCGGCCTCGTCGCCGACGTCATCGTCGACACGCCGACCGAGCGCACGTTGTTCCGCCGCTCGGGCGTGATGGCGACCGTCGACGAATCGCGCGATGCGCTGACGCGCGACCTGCCGCAGGGGTTCAGGAAGCTGCGCGATGCCTTGAAGCCGCTGCTCGGCGGCGACCTGTCGCATGTCGTCTACACGGCCTATGCCAATCCGGCGCTGTACCAGGGCGGCACCCCCTGCCCCGGCGGCCGCGCGGGTTTCGAGATCCATCCCTCGTTCAATGCCGACCCGCAGCGCCTTGCCAATGTCTCGGCCTATGTCGACAACGAATTCCTGCCGCAGCTGAAGGCGCTCGCGACCTGCCAGTCCGGCGTCCTGTGCCGCGATGCCTCGGACCGCATGACCTTCGTCGATGCGCATCAGGGCGCTTTCGCCGATCACGGCTTCTGTGCGCGCGGCGCCAACGATCCGGCCTTCGACCAGCAGTGCTTCTCGCCCAAGGGCAACAGTTTCGACCCCGACATCGTCAATTCCGCAAGCCAGCCGATGCTGTGCGGCCGCAGCGCCGCCGAATACAGGCCCTATCTGCCGCGCGCGCGCTGGATCCGCGACGCCAATGACAGCTATTTCGCGGCCATGACCTATCCGCAAGGGCTGCCGTCCTCGATGCAGCCCTCCGACATCCATGACGCCACCTGGGGCGTGTTGTCGGCGGTCTATGGCGGCGCCGTCCACCCGTCCGCGGAAGGCCATGCCGCGATGGCCGATGCGGTGCTGCCGGCGGCCGCGGCCGTGCTGCAGCTCGACGCTGCCGTGCCCGACGTGGCCTCCGAGCCCACCGCCCCGATCGCGCCAGCGCAAGCGCCGGCGCAGCAATAGCAACCCGCCCGGCTCAGGGCACCCGCTCGAGGTGAGGAGGAGCCGCATGGACGGCCTTGCCGCGCCGCTCGGGTTGACGGCTCGGGACGTCGCGACGCGATAGCGGAACGGTACGTGGATACTTCGCTACGACTGTAACCCTGAACCTTTTGGCGTCGCGGCAAACATACCGGTAAAGTGGACAGCTGCAGGCAGCTGTGTGGTTGATTTCATACCTGGCGCGGAGATGAAGGACATACTCTGCCAAGGATCGGCTCACGGCAACCGATGCAATAGCCAGCGAGCATCAGATCGCCTGCCCGGATTCGGGACATTTAAGAAACGCCTTTTTTGATGTGTTTTTGCGCGGTCGGCGGGCTTCGCATCCGTACTGATTAGCAATGGAGATGGCCCGATGCCAGTCGAGGCGGTCACCGCGGAGAGGGTCCCCAGGGCAGTCGAGCCAATTGCCGCGCGGCGCCGGCGATTGATGGCGGTCATGATCGCCGATGTCGTCGACTACAGCCGTCTCATGAGCCGCAGCGAGGACGAGACCCACGCGCGCCTGGCAAACCACGCACATGAATTGATCGAGCCGACCATCATCAGATTTGGCGGGCGTCTGGTGCGCAGAATGGGCGACGGCCTCCTGGTCGAGTTCGGAAGCGCAGTCGATGCGGTGCGCTGCGGGCTCGATATCCAGCGCGGACTTGCCGCACGGCAGGCCGACGAGAAGGACCGCATCCGGCTGCGGATCGGGATCAACACCGGTGACGTCCTGGTCGACCAGCGCGACATCTATGGAAACAGCGTCAATATCGCGGCCCGCCTCGAGGCCCTGGCCTCGCCCGGAACGGTCTGCGTCAGCCAGAGCATCTACGACCAGACGCGCGCCTTGCCGGAGTTCTTCTTCGCCGATCGCGGCGCCCAACGCGTCAAGAACATCCCCTACCCGGTTCATGTCTACGAGGTCGCGTATGAGCGGATTCGGACATCCCTGCGCAGCAGGCTTGCCGCCCATTGGCTGGCACTGACCATGAGCGCCGGTCTCGCAACCCTTGCCACCGCCGCCCTCGCCACGGTGCTGATCGTGCACCCGCAGCATGAGGTCGTGCCGAGGACGAACACAATCGTCGTGCTGCCGTTCAAGAACGCCGACGGCAACGCGGCCGACGATTATTTGGCCGACGCAATCACCGACGACCTGACGACCGAGCTTTCGCGGTTGCGGCGCGCCTGGGTGATCGCGTCCGCAACGGCGTTCACATACAAGGGCCGACCGACCGACCCCCGAAAGGTCGGCCGCGAGCTCAAAGTCCGTTATGCGCTCGAGGGCAGCGTCCAGCGCGCAGGCTCTCGGGTTCGCGTCAGTGCGCAACTGACCGATACCGAGAGCGGCACCAATCTCTGGGGCAATCGCTTCGAGCATGAATCCAGCAGCCTGCTCGACCTGCAGGACAACGTGCTGGAACGCATTGCGGCGTCGCTGAACGACCAAATGGTGCAAGGCGTCCGGCATGAGGTCGGCACGCTCGCAGGTGACGGCAACCCGTTAGACGAAAGGATGAGAGCAATGGCTGCGTCGACTGGATTCTCCACGCCTGAAAAATCACTGCAGACCCGCCAGCATGCGGAAGCAGGCCTCAAGGCCGATCCGGACAATGCGCGCCTGCTGGGCCTGCTCGCCAACGTGCTGTCATCGGACGTGCTCAATGCCTGGAATGGCGCAGGCGCGGCCGAGGTCGATCGCGCGGAGGAGTTCGCAAGACGAGCGATAAGCCTCGAGCCGAGGACGCCGCTGGCGCACTACGCGCTCGGATTTGTCTACCGGCTGCGCGGCAATCACGAGGCGTCGCTGCACGCCTTCAGGGAGGCGATCAAGCACGACCCGAACCTTGCCAAGGCCTATGCGCAGGCCGCAAACGAGCTGGTCTTCCTGGGAAAGCCAGGTGATGCGCTTCCCCTGGTCGAGCAAGCCATTCAATTGAGTCCGCAAGACCCGTCGATGGGGCCCTTCCTCTGGGTCAAGGGGCGCGCCTATTTCACCCTTGGCGACTATCCGAAGGCAATCGAAGCGCTCGAGGAATCGGTGCGTGTGCGGCCCAATCTCTGGTTTACCCACGCCTGGCTGGTGGCCGCCTATGCCCTGTTGGATCGCGACGCCGAGGCGCGCAAGGCGCTCACCACGTTCGAGGCGACACGCTTCAGCACGCAGTTCGACCTCGACCGGATCACCCACTACTATCAGGAAGAGCAGTACCAGAATCCCACCCTGCAGGCCGCCACGTCGGAGCTGCTGAAGGGACTGCAAAAGGCCGGCCTGAAGTAGCGGGACCGTCCGGAAATCTGCAACGGGTGCGCCACGCCGGCGCACCCCTGCGTCGGATTTCCAGGGCAAGAGCCGGATCGGCCGGCTGCCGGCGACTCGAGGTTGCGGCGCGAGATTCCGGGTTCGCCCTTCGGGCGCCCCGGAATGACACCGAGTGCATCAAGCGTCTCGGGTCACAACACTAGCGCTGCGGACAGGGCTGCAACGCTTTGATTATCGTCGACTGCTCAGCGCCCATGGACCACCACACATCGACAATGGGACGAGCGGGTTGCGTCTGCGCGACATATTTGACGATTGCGAGGGTCCGCTCAAAGGCGAGACGCTCGCTCCCCTGCCTGTCCTGACCGTCGGCGACCCCGTGAATCGATAGCGGGGCATTATCGGGGATCGAGGTCGATAAGAATGCGCTTATCTGCTCCTCCTCCCCGCCGGGAATTGTCGATTTTCCGGAAGCGAATGGAACATAGTAGGATTTCACAGACCGAAACTGTCCCGTCGATCCGAGAGCCTTTGCCTTCAGAGCCTGCAGCATCGGATCCGATCGGACCAGGAATCTTGCGTCGAAGCAGTCGGTGGACGCATTCTGCCTTAAGAGCATTGCGTTGATCTGCTTGAGGGCTTCGCCAGAAGCACCGATCGCTGGTGTTATTTTCGCATCAAGCGTCTGATCGATCTTGTCCAGGGATTGACGAACGTTGCCGGCGTCGATCTTCTGCTCCTTGAGCACCGCTGCGATGCCGTCCACCGATTTGCGAATGTCGTCGGACGTTGTCGCAATCGCATCACTCTGACGGGCATTTTCGAAGATCATCCATCCGACGATGGTACCGCCGATGGCGACGATGAGGATGGCGTTGCGAAACGTTTGCTGCGCTACGAATAGCGCGTCCGACTGCACATTATTGATCTCATAGTTCGAGATGGTGTAGCGCATGACTTTGCAGGCGAGCGAGCGGTCATAAGGTGATGTCGCGCCGGCTGCGACACCCGCGGGCGTTGGCAGGTCGGAAGGGTCAGGCGTGTTGCGGAAGACGCGGCCATGGACCACAAAGAGCAGCAACATCGTTCTGATCAGATAAACGAGCGCGCCAGCAATGGTTGCCAGAACGCCCCATCGCGCCATCGGGGATAGCGCCGTGTCCTTTAACACCGTAAAGGCGACACCGGTCACCAGTGTTGCAGCAATGCTGATGGCCGGCATCAGGGCGCCTGCGCGAGTATCGATCGATGTGCGCCGCGCCGACTCGTTGTCGAATATCTTCCAGCTTTGCGCAAGCAGCTTCTCGTCGTCGGCCGACGGCGTCCCCCGCTCGATGTCAGTGACCGCCTGCCGATAGCCGGTGAAGATAGCTGGAGAATTGAGGTCGGCTGTGTCACTGCGCATAGGCCACAGAAAGGTGATGATGCTCATGGCGCACCCTCGACAAGCCGGTCAATGATCGCATCCGTAATCGGTGTCTGCGTCGCCTCCTCAAGCCACCCCCATTGGCCGGATGGGTTAAGCTCGAGAAACACGTATTCGCCTCGAGGCGTCACGATGAAGTCGAGCGCCGCAAAGCTGAGAGAGAAGGCCCTCACCAGCGAAATACAATCCGCCTCGAGCGTCGGCGGCAAGCGGTAGCGGTCGTAGGCGAGCCTTGATGGGTCAATGCTGCGCCAATCCACCTCGCCGGCACGGTCGCGAATTGCAATCCGCGTTGCGAAGACCTGAGTGCCGACCACGGTCACGCGCACATCAAAAGCGTTTTCGATGCGCTGCTGGAAGATCACCGGCGCAGCATGCACTCTCTCATCGTCCAGGCCGTCGGATCCGATCGGCGTCGTATAGATGGCAAATTGCCGGTCGCCGTCCACGAAACCGCCGCTCACGACAGCTTTGGCGACACGGTCGTGGCCGCGAACGAACTCGCGCGCCGCTTTCGGGCAGTTCGTTATCAACGTCTCCGGGATGGCGAGGCCGATTGCGCGCGCCTGCGCCAACTGGCTGAGCTTGCGGCCCGCGAGAGCGGCAGCGGAAGGCCGGTTCATCCAGAACCAAGGCGCCACCTCCCAGAAGCCCTCCAGGAACCCGTTCGCCTCGCGAGAGGCAAACTCTGCGGCGCGTCGCCCCGCTTGATCGCCCAGCGGCGGAACGGCGGGATACCGAAACCACGCGCTGCAAAAATCCGACGAGGCCGCCAGCTCGCCGCCGACCGAAAATGCGCCGGGGCGCTCGTCGCCCGGCCACATCATCGCAATCCGTTCAGGAAAGTTCTCCTGATTGAATCGGAGAAAAGAAATCCCGCGCCGTCTGAGGCGCATGACAATGAGGTCTGCTGCCAAGTCGTTCGCTGTGGTGACGAGGAGGACCCGCCCCACTAATCTTCTCCAGCGACCGCCTGGGTTTTCAAGAGTGATTTCCCCTCGGCAGCCGCGACCACCGGAACGCCGCGTCCTGAGATGACGTTGAGCTGCTGCGTCGCGTCATAGCGATAGTCGACAGCACGAGCCGGCAGCTCGCGGACGAAATCTAGCAGAAGCGGCTCTCGCACCGATCGTGAATCGTGATCATGATCACGCATGGAGGCTCCGTCGAGGGGCACAACAATTACCCGAGCAAAAGCTCGAAATCTGATATCACAAGTTGCATAATTGCGAAAGAGGCCAAGAGCCTCAGAAAATTCGATGTGGCAATCGCTCATGTTGGGCGTTGACTGCTGCCCAACAGGATAACCGTCGACAGTCCGTCAATCCGTTCGGCAGAACTGACCTCCTGCCCCAGGAGTCCCGCGCCACAGGGCTCCTCGATGAGCCTTATCCCGCCAGTGCATGCCTGGAAAGCAGGCAGCGGCAAACGAGCCGCTTCCCAAGCGGCTGCCGTCCCGCGTAGGCTAGCGGCTGCGCGGGCGCTCGTCGGTCGCGCGAGAAGAAGAACCAGAAGACCACAAGAACAAGATTTTCAGGGAGACAGAGATGAACCATTACCGCCAATTGAGGTGGTCAGCCACCGGCGTTGCCGCCATCACTGCGGCCCTCCTGGCAAGCGTAGCCCATGCCGAATCCTCCGATCCGATCAAGATCGGCGTGATTGCGGAAGTGCAGTCGATCGCGGGCGCTGCGACGCCCGGCGGCGCGCAGATCGCGGCCGACGAGATCAACGCCAAGGGCGGCATTCTCGGCCGCAAGATCGAGATCGTCAGCTATGACAACAAGAGCTCGTCGGCGGATTCGGTGCGCGCCTTCCAGCGCGCGGTGAGCGAGGACAAGGTCTCCGCCGTCATCGCCAGCTACATCAGCGAGGTGGTGCTGGCGCTGGAGCCGTGGGCGGCGCGGCTGAAGATGCCGCTGATCACGCCGGGTGCGGCGTCGAACGAGATCACCAAGGCGATCCACAACGACTATGAGAAGAACAAATATACCTTCCACGGCTATTTGACCTCGGCCGCGCAGGCCCAGCTCGTCTGCGACGCCGCCAAGGATCTCCTGGTCGACAACCTCAAATTCAAGTCGGTCGCGATCATGAGCGAGGACGCGGCCTGGACCAAGCCGCTCGATGCCGGCTACGAGGCCTGCCTGCCGAAAGCGGGGCTGACGGTGGTCGAGCACATCCGCTTCTCGCCCGACACCACCGACTTCACGCCGATCTTCAACAACATCGAGAGCAAGAAGCCCGACGTCATCGTCACCGGCATCTCCCATGTCGGCGTGCAGCCGACCGTGCAATGGAAGAACCAGCAGGTGCCGATCCCGATGTTCGGCATCTCGGCGCAGGCGTTCAGCCCGACCTTCTGGAAGGACACCAACGGCGCCGCCGACGGCATCCCCTCGCTCGCGGTCGCGACATCAGAGGTCGCAGTGACGCCGAAGACAAAACCGTTCGCCGCCGCCTTCAAGGCCAAATACGGCATCGATCCGGCCTATACCGGCTACACCGCCTATGACGAGGTCTACATGATCGCGGAAGCGATCCAGCGCGCCGGCTCGACCGATCCCGACAAGATGGTCGCGGAGATGGAGAAGACCAATTTCGAAGGCACCATCGGCCGCATCCAGTTCTACGGCAAGGACGACGAGTTCACCCACGGCATCAAGTCGGGCCCGGGCTTCGTCACCGGGCTGGTGTTCCAGTGGCAGAACGAGAAGCAGGTCACGGTGTGGCCGAAAGCGATCGCGGAATCGAAGCTGAAGTTTCCGGACTTCGTGAAGCTGTCGCAGTAGGGCGCCCGATAACCCCAAGGCAAGAGATATTGTCGAACGGCTTCAAGGCAGAGCCTCAGCCTCGCAAACCGAATGTCCTTCATCGGAGCAAAGCGGCTCCGAACTATTGGCGTCTGCCTATGGTCCTCCTCGGGCCATTCGCTGCGGTCGGCCGCGCTAGATAGGTCCGGTCTATCCGTCGCAGCGGACGTGCAGGACGACTTTGTACATCTTCGGCTGAGGACCATTTGGCAGAAGATCAACGTTTGTAAGCTTTGGCGGCTTGTCAGGCTTGCGCCCTGTGATGGACGCTCAAGGCGCGAGCGGCTGTGTCGTCAAATGAAGTCGATCAAGGACGAATGATCATGAAGATCGCAATATTCATATTCGATGGCATTACGGCGCTGGATGCTATCGGTCCGTATGAGTCGCTCGCCCGAATTGCGGACAGTGAGATTGTCTTCGTTGCCAAACAAACGGGTACGGTTCGCACCGGAGATGGTTTTCTTGCACTCCGGGCCGACACCAGTATTGACGACCTTCACGAAGCCGATGTTTTGATAATCCCTGGCGGGCATCCCCGCGGGCTAAAAGTCGAAGTATCCGACGCAAGTTTGCTGTCATGGATCAAACGGATCGACGCGACAACCACTTGGACCTGCTCGGTCTGCACCGGATCGCTAATTCTTGCTGCAACTGGCCTGCTTTCTGGACGCAAGGTATCCACACATTGGAGAGCCCAAGACGTGCTTGTACGATTTAGTGCGATCTACTCACCAGATCGAACAACGGTGGACGGCAAGTACATGACAAGTGCGGGAGTCTCGGCTGGAATCGATATGGGACTCGCGCTGTGCGGAGAGCTTGTTGGTCGCGATTTGGCGGAAGCCATCGAGTTGAGCATGCAATACGATCCAAAGCCGCCGTATGGCACGGGTGATCCGACACGGTTTGCTACCCCCACTCGCGTTAAGTTGATGGAAAACCAGCTGCGTAAATGAGGGCCGGACTGCCAAAATGGCCCGGTGCTTCCATATGAACGAGGTCCGCTTTCGGTCAATCGCGTCGATTTTGCGACGTCACCCGCCACCGCGGACGGTGGGGCGCCGCGGCCGATGAAGATGGGCACTACTGTTTCGCCATGGCGCTATGATGCAAGCGCCTTGTACGCGCTCCAGCGGAAATCTTTGCGCCGGCCCACGATTTCGCACCACGCCGGGGTAATCGTCTTTTCGATACCGTTTGCGGGCCAAATACCTCTTTGACCTCTGTAGCTGCTCGCGCACGCCCAAACGCGACGAAGTCGCCGCGAGACAAATCTATCAAAAGTCTCCTTGCAATCGCCGCTGCTCGGTCCTCACAAGTCTGGCAAGACGACCAGCAGCAGGCACGATCGACTCGCTGGGATATCCGCTGAAACCTAAGATCAGTGCCGATCGTGGGGACACATCCACGTAGGTGCGGCTCATGGCTCTGGCAGCCAAGCCACCCCGGCTCGCAGCTTGCTCGATCACGACATCTGAAATCCCGCCCCGGAGGTGAGCGACGAGGTGCATGCCCTGATCCGGCACGTCGACGCTGAACACGTCGCTACCTGCCCTCACAAGTTCCCCAGCGAGCGCATCACGCTGACGTCGATATTGCTCACGCATGCGCCGGATATGGGAAGCAAAATGCCCTCGGGTCATGAAGTCAGCAACAACCGTTTGATGCAGACTTGGCGGCTGGCGGTCAATAAGGATGCGCGCCTCGACGAACCCTTGAAGCCGCGACCATGGTACTACCATGTAGCCAAGCCGCAGACCGGGAAAGAGTGCCTTGTTGAGTGTTCCGATGTAGATGACACGCTCGGCGTCATCGAGCCCCTGGAGCGATGCGAGAGGGCGCCCCGAGTATCGAAATTCACTTGCATAGTCATCTTCAATGATCCACGCGCCATTTTCACGCGCCCAGGCCAAGAGGTCGAGTCGTCGCGTCATCGAGAGCACGACCCCCGTTGGGTATTGATGTGACGGTGTGACAAACGCCGCGCGTGCACGCCGCGCAACCCTGGCTCCCGTTTCGACATCTAATCCGCGTTTGTCTACCGGGATTGCACGAACGACCATTCCCGCGCTGATGAGTGCTTGCCGGGTCAAAGGGTAACCAGGGTCTTCGGTCCAGACCGCATCACCAGGACGGAGTAAAATGCGGATCGCAAGGTCAATCGCATGCTGGGTGCCCGCAGTCACAATGATCTGCTCAGGTTCGCAGCGAACCGCGCGTGATGCTTGCAGGTACTGGCAGATAGCTTGGCGAAGGCCCGGCGATCCCCGTGGATCAGTGTATCCGAGGTCTTCTGGTCCCAGCATTCGGGCAGCTTGGTGGACAAGCCGCCGCCAGATTTGAAGCGTGCGTGCATCCACGAGAGTGCGGCCGGTGTTGAAGGGTCGCACGTCCGAGTGCGCCACGGTTTCAGTGGGGGGCCTTCGGAGTAAGATCCGTCGAGAGCGTTGCCCATCGATTTGAGATTGAGCGCGGACTTGTGCCACTGCATGCCCTGGTATTGGCTCCGGCATCTCTGTCGCGATGAAAGTGCCAGAACCCGGTTTGGCCGTGAGATATCCTTCAACATGGAGCTGCTCATAGGCCGCGATCACGGATGTGCGCGCGACGCCGAGTCTTGATGCAAGGTTGCGTGTCGACGGAACCTTGGTTCCAGGACCGAGGCTCCGCGACAGAATAGCGGAGCGGACTTGCAGATAGGTCTGTTGCGTCACCGACGTTCCACTGCGGCGATCTACCTCCTGCCAATCATAAAGGGTGGCCCATCCGGCTTCTGCGGCGTTCCGCTGTTTGTTGCGAGTTCGCGTTGGGCTTCTGAAGTTGCGAGTCAAGTGGTCTGCGCTTTTTGCAAAAGTGGGTCTTCTCACCTGACCACTTACCACTTTAATCATGGGCAAGCCATCCCTTCCGATCGGCGCTTTCACCAACCGAAGAGGGCATACCCCCGTGAGGCCACATCACATGCTATTGGCCGGGCTAACCTCAGTGACATGGGGACTGGCCTTCGTCGCAACCAAACTCGGTCTTGAAAGTTTCTCTGCACCTCAACTGACCGCAATTCGCTTTCTCATCGCCAGTATTCCGATCCTGTTTGTGGCCCGCCCGCGGATCGGCTGGGGTGTTCTTTTGCTGATAGGGGCGACGCTGTTCGCAGGGCAATTCCTGCTACTATTTTTTGCCTTCGAGGCTGGCCTGCCGCCCGGCCTCGCGTCAGTCACACAACAAATGCAGGTGTTCTTCACGGTCGTGCTTTCGGCCGTCTTTCTGCGCGATCAGCCGAGCAAGCGCCAAAGCGCTGGAATGGCAATTGCCTTTGTTGGATTGGCGCTGATCGGTTTCACGGTAGGGGCGGATCTCAAACCAATCGCCCTGGGCCTTGCACTGTCCGGCGCGCTAAGTTGGGGCGTGGGCAACGTGCTTTTGAAGAGGTTGCCCGGCGTTCCGATCTTTCCAATCATAGTCTGGGCCAGCCTTGTGCCGCCGCTGCCTTCGCTGGCGCTCTCGAGGCTGCAAGGGGACGGCTCGTCCATTTTCGACGCGATGACGCATGCGTCGTGGACCGGGATTGGTGGCGCAGTCTATCTCGGGGCTGCGGCCACCCTAGTGTACGCGATCTGGGGCAACCTCCTTCAGCGCTATCCAGCAGGCGCAGTCGCTCCCTTTGCCCTGCTCTCCCCGTGCACGGGTGTGCTCGCTTCGGCGCTGGTTTTCGGCGAGGTCTTCAGCCCGGTCCGATACCTGGGCATGGCACTGATCCTCGCTGGCCTCGTCGTGATCGTTTTTCCCGAGCGTTGGCTCTCGCGACAGTCCAGTCGATGCGCCAAGGCGAACGCGCAATGCTGACTCGCGACATGCTGCTGGCCGCGCTTACCTCCGTTATCTGGGGTCTCGGCTGCGTTGTCGCCAAGTTCGGGCTCGAGAGCTTCTCGGCCACGCAGATGACCGCGCTCCGCTTTCTGATGGTCGGCGTTTTTATCGTCATCGTGCCGCGGCCCAAAGTGCCATGGCCATCACTCATCGCGATCGGCGCGACGCTGTTCACCGGTCAATTCCTGCTGCTGTTTTTCGCATTCACCCACGGATTGCCGCCGGGGCTCGCGTCGGTGAGCCAGCAGGTACAGGCGTTTTTCACGGTCCTGCTCTGTGCGGTGTTCCTGCGGAAAATTCCGGGGTGCGCGGCAGTTGATAGGCATGGTGATCGCATTCGCCGGCCTCGCCCTCATTGTCGTGACCGTCGGATCGGATCTGAAACGTCGTCGGCCTCGGCCTCGCCGTTGCTGCCGCCTTCAGCTGGGCGGTCCATGCGGGCGCTGACCCCGGCCCGACGATGGCGTTGATATCGCGGCGAGTTTGGGCCCGATGGAGGAATCCAAAATTCTAGAGGCATTGCTCACGGAGAATTACGATGTACCAGCCCGTCCATTTTCGCGAGGATCGCATTGAGGTTCAACACGACTTCATCCGGACCAATCCCCTGGGACTCGTCATGACGGCCGGGCCCCGTGGCCTACAGGCAAACCCACTTCCCTTCCTGGTTGATTCCGACGCTGCTCAGAAGGGACGATTGCGCTGTCACATGGCCCGGGCGAATCCCCACTGGAAAGAACTCAATGTCGTCGACCAATGTTTGGTCGTTTTTCAGGGTCCGTCGGATTACGTTTCGCCATCCTGGTATCCGTCGAAGATCGAAACCGGCAAAGTTGTTCCTACATGGAATTACGCGACAGTTCACGTATGGGGAAAACCGCAAGTGACGGAAGACGAGGCGTGGTTGCGGCGTCAACTGGACGATTTGACGTCGGCGCGCGAATCAGGCCGGCCCACGCCGTGGAAGGTCGAGGACGCCCCGGCTCAATACGTGGCTTCGCAGATCAAGGGCATTGTCGGCGTAGAGATAACGATCGATCGGATCGAAGGAAAATGGAAGGTCAGTCAAGATCGAAAGCATGTCGACAAAGAAGGCGTCGTTCGCGGACTTCTGAAACAGGGCCAGTCGTCGAAAGACATCGCCGCGCTTGTCCAAGAAAGGAGCGGTTCAAAGAGCATGTAGACCCCGAAGCCGATCGAAAACCAGGTGACGTTCCGATCGAATAGGCCACCAAATTCGAGTCGGTCACGTCAATCTCAAGACTGCGAAGGCGCTCGGCCTCAAGGCGCCTTAGACGCTGCTCGCCCCCCCGCGAAAATGGATAGCGGCTCAAATCGCAGGAGATGGCCGACAAGCCGGTCACCCCTGGACGCGAACGGATCGGGCAGAAGTTCGGACGTCTCGACAACCAGGACATGGCTCGGCTCGGAATTGCTTTGGCGTTCCCCGGCTTTCGCCGGGGCGACGCGCCGCTACTGACTGCCCGACGGGCAAATCACTTCGTGCAAGAGGCCTCGCGCCAAATCCGGCGTGTCCAGCTCTTCGGTAAAAAATAAATCTCTTTCTTATTTTCGGAAATCATGGTTTAACTCTCCCGTTCCGCTCCGATGAGAGGGGCGTACGCGTCGTCACGAACGTGGAGCGGAATGCGGTGGCCGTGAAGATGCCGTCAGACGTGCGGCGTCGGCACGGACGGCGAAGTCGCGTGGTCCTGACGCCCCGACGCTGGCGTCAAGCGTCGCGTTCGCTCCAAAGGCGTACGCGAGGCAACGGTGGCAAACGAGCATTGGTTCGCCGAGGAGAGCGCGTATAAGCCGTAGCCCATCGCGCAGGGAAGGCCGGTGTGATCACCGCCTGTACCTGTGGTTTCGCGCTCGCGCAATTTCCTTTTTGCGCGAGGCCCCGGGTGCAGCGGCCACCCGGCCTTCCCTGCTCCCTCTTCTTTCGAGGGTGACGGACGAAGCAAGACGACGATGCATGACTCGGGCGGATGCCGCCGCGAGATCGTAAGCTCGCACCCACTCCGCTGTTTGAGAATTCAATCAGGAACCATCCGCACGTCGTCCCGGCGAAGGCCGGGACCCATAACCACGCGACATCGTTATTGCGAAGGTCATCTCCGACCGAATTCCGCAGATAGAGTCCGCGGTATGGGTCCCGGCCTTCGCCGGGACGACGGAGAGCGCTAATGCGCCGGCGCCATCTTCTTCATCGCAGGCGCCACGGCCGGCGCCGGCGGCTTCACCGCGGCGGCCTGCGCGGGCAGATACTTGGCGATGATCGCAGGATCGATCTGGGCGATCGCGGAATCCGGCAGGCGGGTCCAGGTCTCGTCGCGGCCGAGCAGCGAGATACCGATATAGCCGCGCAGGGTCAGCGTCTGGCCATCCTCGCTCAAGGTCATCTTGGCGCTGTAGATCTTGCCGTCACGCGGATCGAGCACATTGCCGTTCTCGTATTTCAATCCGTTGCGCTTCATGTCGCGGATGAAGGAGATGCCGAGCCAGGGCGCGTTCTTGCGGTCGTCGGTGCACTTGGCGCAGGTCGGAACGCCCGTGTCGCCCGGCTTGGGGAACAGCTTCGCCATCACCCCTTCGAAGGTGCCGCCATGGTCGACGACGAGGATGTAAAGCACGGGTTCGCCGTCCTCGATCTTCTGCCACAGCCCCGCGGCAGACGGCTCGGCCGCAGCAGGCCAGGCGGCGGCCGCCCACAGCGTGAGGCCCGCAATCAGCGACAGCAATCGCCGAGCTCCGAAAGTCACGTTCCGCATCATTGTCACCTTGACCGATCCATCAAATTCAACGGCCGCCTTCAGTCCACTCAGACTAAGGCCATTTCGAGGATGGTTCCAGTGCCCCCGCGCGAACCTTTCCATCACGTAATGTACGAGGCCGCGCGGCGGTCACAAAACCTCTGCGTATCAGCTCACGCCGAGCTTCTTCTGCAGGCTGGAGGAGGACGTCGTGTACTGGAAGACGAGGCGCTTCTCCGGATAGACGTAGCGGTGCGCCTTCTGTGCCATCAGCGCGCCCTCGTGGAAACCGCAGAGAATCAGCTTCAGCTTGCCGGGATAGGTGTTGATATCGCCGATGGCGAAAATGCCGGGCACGCTGGTCTCGAACGCGGATGTCTCGACCGGAACCAGATTGTGCTCGAGCGCGATGCCCCAATCGGCGACCGGGCCGAGCTTCATGGTGAGCCCGAAGAAGGGCAGCATGGTATCGCATGCAATTTTGGTCACCGAATTGTCGTTGCCCTTGATGGTGGCGCCCGCGAGCTTGCCGTCAGTGCCCTCGAGCTCCGTGACCTGGCCGATCTTCAGATCCAGCTTGCCGCTCGCCACCAGTGCGCGCATCTGCTCGACGCTGTGGGGCGCGGCGCGGAAATCGTCGCGCCGGTGCACCAGCGTGATGCGCCGGGCGAGCGGATGCAGGTTGAGCGTCCAGTCGAGCGCGGAATCGCCGCCGCCGACGATGACGAGCTGCTTGTCGCGGAATTGCTGCATCTTGCGCACGGAGTAGAACACCGAGGTGCCTTCATAGGCCTCGATGCCGGGCACCGGCGGACGCTTGGGCTGGAACGAGCCGCCGCCGGCGGCGATCACCACCACCTTGCACTCGAACACCTTGCCGGCGTCGGTGGTGACGCGGAAGGCGGGATCACCGATCTTCTCCACCTTCTCCACCATCTCGCCGAGATGGAAGGTCGGATGGAACGGCTTGATCTGCTCCATCAGCGCTTCGGTGAGCCCCTGCCCGCTGACGGTCGGAATGCCCGGAATGTCGTAGATCGGCTTTTCCGGATAGAGCTCGGCGCACTGGCCGCCAACCTTGTCGAGAATGTCGATCAGGTGCGCCTTCATGTCCAAGAGGCCCAGTTCGAAAACGGCGAACAGTCCGCAGGGGCCCGCGCCGATGATCAGCACGTCGGTTTTGATCGCTTCGCTCATATCGCTTCTTTGTCAGTTGGACCGCGGCAGCAGATGTCGTCGCCGACGGAAGGGGGCTGGGCTTGTCAGGCCAAACATAAAGGCCGCCCCCACCTGTCCGCAACCCACTTGCGAGGGTGCGATAACTCGGCTGTAAGGGGAGCAAAATGATGGAGATCAATCGGTGAACGCGCCCGCCCGCCTCGATTCCACGCCCGTCCTGGACGATTTCCCCTACCGGCTGACCGACAATGTGCGCTTTGCCGACCTCGACCCCAACAACCATGTCAATAACGCGGTCTATGCCAGCTATTTCGAGACCGGCCGGGTCACGCTGATGAAGGATCGCGCTTCAGGCTTGATGCCGGAGGGTTTTGCCTGGATCATGGTGCGCCTCGACATCCACTTCCGCGCCGAGCTGCGCTGGCCGGGCAAGATCGAGCTGGGACTTGGGGTGGCGAAGTTCGGCCGCACCTCGGTGAGCTTCGACCAGGTGGTGTTTTCGGAAGGTATTTGCGTCGCGTCCGCCCACTCCGTCAGCGTGCTGCTGGATGAAGCCACCCGCAAGCCGACGCCGCTGACGGACGAGATCATCCGGAATTTCGAGCCCTGGCTGCGCCGCGGGGTCACGCTGCCGGCGCGAACGACGCCAACCAGATGAGAGCCTCGCCATGACGCTCGCGACTCGCACCGCATCGCTTCTGGCAACGCTTGGCGCAGACTGCGATCACATCACCGGCGGCAACCGCGCCGTGCGCTCGCCTTTGACCGGCGAGATCATCGCGCATGTCGCCGACACGAGCCGCGCCGCGGTCACGCAAGCGGTGGCGCGGGCAGATCGAGCCTTCGCACAATGGCGCGCGGTTCCGCCGCCGCGCCGCGGCGAGTTCGTGCGGCTGTTGGGCGAGGAGCTGCGCGCGGCAAAGCGCGCGCTCGGCGAGCTCGTCACCATCGAGGCCGGCAAGATCACGAGCGAAGGCCTCGGCGAAGTCCAGGAGATGATCGACATCTGCGACTTCGCGGTCGGCCTGTCGCGCCAGCTCTATGGGCTCACCATCGCGAGCGAGCGCGCCGACCATCGCATGATGGAGCAATGGCATCCGCTGGGCCCGGTCGGCATCATCACCGCCTTCAATTTCCCGGTCGCGGTGTGGGCCTGGAATGCGGCGCTGGCGCTCGTCTGCGGCAACCCGGTGATCTGGAAGCCGTCGGAGAAGACCCCGCTCACTGCGATTGCGGTGCAGGCGCTGGTCGAGCGCGTGGCATCGCGGTTTGGTGATGCGCCGGCGCATCTGTCGAGCGTCGTGATCGGCGGGCGCGAGGCCGGCGAGCAGCTGGTCGACGATGCGCGCATTCCGCTGGTTTCGGCGACCGGCTCGACCGCGATGGGCCGCGCGGTCGCCCCAAGGCTGGCGCAGCGCTTTGCCCGCGCCATCCTCGAGCTCGGCGGCAACAATGCCTCGATCGTCTGCCCGACCGCCGACCTCAAGCTGGCACTGCGCGCCATCACCTTCGCCGCCGCCGGCACCGCGGGCCAGCGCTGCACCTCGCTGCGGCGCCTGATCGTGCATGAGAGCGTGCATGATGCATTGGTGGGGCAGCTCAAGCAGGCCTACGCCTCGTTGCGCGTCGGCAATCCGCTGGACGATGCGAACAACCTGGTGGGACCCCTGATCGACGAGGCCGCCTTCCACAGGATGCAGGCGACGCTCGAGGAGGCGAGGAAACACGGCGGCAAGGTCAGCGGCGGCGAGCGCGTCGACGTCGCAGGTTCCGCCTCGGCCTATTACGTGCGCCCGGCGCTGGTCGAAATGCCCGCGCAAATCGGACCGGTCAGGGAGGAGACCTTCGCACCGATCCTCTATGTGATGAAGTACAACGCGTTCGACGATGCGCTTGCCATGCATAACGACGTCCGACAGGGCCTGTCGTCGTCGATCTTCTCCATGGACATGCGCGAGGTGGAGACGTTCACCTCCGTGGCCGGATCGGATTGCGGCATCGCCAATGTCAATATCGGCCCGTCGGGCGCCGAGATCGGCGGCGCGTTCGGCGGCGAAAAGGAGACCGGCGGCGGCCGCGAGGCCGGCTCGGATTCCTGGAAGGCCTATATGCGCCGCGTCACCTCGACCATCAATTACGGGTGCGACCTGCCGCTCGCACAAGGGGTGAAGTTCGACATCGGATGAGCGTGCGACCGGACTTACGTCGGCGCAGGCGCGGCCGCGTCGGAGGCGACCTCGCCGAGCACCTCGGCGAGCCGGTCGATCGCCCAATCGATTTCGCTCTCGCTGATGATCAGGGGCGGCGCGAAGCGGATGGTGTTGCGATGGGTATCCTTCGTCAACACGCCGGCATCGATCAGCCGCCGCACCACCGCGCCGGCCTGCGCCCGCGCCGGATCGAGCTCGACGCCGGCGAACAGGCCGATGCCGCGGACGTCGCGGATGACCGGATTGTTGATGCCGCGCAGCCGCCGCAACAGATGACTACCGGTCTGCGCCGCGCGCTCGCTCAAGCCCTCCTCGACCAGCGTGTCGAGTGCGGCAAGGCCGACGGCGGCCGCGATCGGATTGCCGCCAAAGGTGCTGCCGTGATCGCCGGGCTTGAACACGCCCATCAGCTCGCGCCGCGCCAGGAACATCGAGACCGGCAGCAGCCCGCCGCCGAGCGCCTTGCCGAGCGTCAGCCCGTCCGGGACGACGCCCTCATGCTCGCAGGCGAGCAGCTTGCCGGTGCGGCCGAGGCCGCTCTGCACCTCGTCGGCGATCAAGAGCACATTGTGGGCGCGGCAGATCCGGGCGGCCTCAGTGAGATAGCCCTTGGGCGGCACGATGATGCCGCCTTCGCCTTGCACCGGCTCGACCAGGAAGGCCGCGGTATCGGGGGTGATGGCGGCCTCCAGCGCCGCGGCATCGCCAAACGGCACCAGCCTGAAGCCCGGGGCGAACGGCCCAAAGCCGTCGCGGTATTGCGCAACCGACGAGAAGCCGGTGATGGTGATGGTGCGGCCGTGGAAATTGGCCTCGCAGGCGATGATCTCGGCGCGGTCGGCGGCAACGCCCTTCACCTTATAGGCCCATTTGCGCGCGGCCTTGAGCGCCGTCTCGACCGCCTCCGCCCCGCTGTTCATGGGCAGCGCGGCGTCCATGCCGGTGAGCGCGCAGGCGCGCGCCAGGAACGGGCCGAGCCGGTCGTTGAAATAGGCGCGCGAGATGGTGTCGAGCCGGCGCGCCTGCGCAGTCAGGGCCTCGACCAGGCGCGGATGGCAGTGGCCGAAGCTGACGGCGGAATAGGCGCCCATCATGTCGATGTAGCGCCGGCCCTGCTCGTCCCACAGGTAAACGCCCTCACCCCGCACGATGGTGACCGGAAGCGGCGCGTAATTGCCGGCGCCGAAACGGGACTCGAGGTCGGAACCGCTCATGACACCCTCCGTCGCCGGAACGGGATGCTCCTGTCCCATCACATGGGGAGTGCGGGCCCCCGCCGGGAGAGCGGCAGCGTGAGCGATTCGCGTGGTAAGCTTAAGGCGGGGTGTTTCCGGGGATCACGCCTGCCGCTCGGGCGTCGAGACGGTCAGGCCGTCGAGCTCGTCGGTGACCTTGATCTGGCACGACAGGCGCGAGTTCGGCCGCACGTCGAAGCCGAAATCCAGCATGTCCTCCTCCATCGGCGAAGGCGGCCCGACCTTCTCGCGCCAGGCCTCGTCGACATAGACGTGGCAGGTGGCGCAGGCGCAGGCGCCGCCGCATTCGGCCTCGATGCCCGGAATGGCGTTGCGAATGGCCGCTTCCATGACGGTTGCGCCGTTCTCGATTTCAACAGTGCGGGTTTCGCCGTGATGGTCGGTAAAGTGAATTTTGGCCATGGTCGCTCGTGCTGCCGGAATGCGGGATTGATGGGGTCCGGGCTGTCCTATAACGGGTCGCTCCGCCCGATGCTAGCTCACGGCTGGGCTAAAATGGCCTCGATCGAGGCGCGGGCGTCGGCGGTCACGGCCTCGAGCTCGGCCAGCGCCCGGGACGGATCGCCACCGCGGCGGATGGCGCCTTCCAGGGCCTCGGCACACGCCGCGACGCGGAATGCGCCGATGGCGCGCGCCGAGCCTTTCAGCGTATGGGCCAGTGCCGCGCCCTCGTCCCCGCGCGCGGCAAGCCGACCCAGCAGATCGGCGGTTTGCTGGAGGAACATCGCCAGCACCTCGCGCCTGAGCACGCCATCGCCAAGGGTCATGCGCGCCAGATGCTCGACGTCGATCGGCGCCTCGCCGGGAACGAGCGGCGGCGACGGAATCCGGTCGAGGAGCGGCGGAGGCGGCATGGCAGAACTCTCTTGCCGAGCCCCGCGAGATCGGGACCCCAGGCTCGAGAGGAGCCAATCACGGAATTGGTTAACGCAGCCTTTCGCGGCTTGCCGCTTCGATGCCTCGATTTTGACGAAGAGTCGCCGCAATTCCCGGGGGAGTACGGGAAGTCGTGGATTTCTAAGCCGTTACGGCGAAATGCTGTTAACGATGATTAAGATTGTATTAATCGGAGCCATTCCTTTCGGTTCGTTCAACCAATAGGATGTTGGCAATGTCGTGGACACGGCGGCCGCCAGCCGCGCTTTGGCGCCACGCCGGGCGTAATACCGACTTCGAGTCTGCGAGGGCGCTCACAGCAGGCTCGCGGTTGCGTGAGTACAAAGAGGGCTCAGACTGAACATGGCAAACACCCCCAAGAAGGTCAAAGACCCTACGGAAGTCGCGCTTTCTGCCATTCAGGAAGCCCTGAATATCAACGAAACCACATCCGACAGCTCCCGCGGAGCGCCGCGAATGGATACGCCTGCGGCTCCGCCGGTGGCGCCTGCCACGTCATCCTTCAATGAGCCGAGCTTCGATGCGCGCCCGAGCACCGATGCGCCGACATTCGAGCCGATCGACGACATCAGGCAGACGCGTCGCGCCGCCAACGACGACCGCGAGACGATCGGCCAGATCCTGCAGGCAATCCAGAAGGGCCGGCCCGCGCGCAGCGTCTACACGCTTGCCACCGTCTTTGCCGGCGTCTGGGTGGTCGGCTGCGGACTTCTGACCTTTGCCTTCCTGCCCTCGTTGCATGCGGCGATGGGCCAGGGCGTCAGCGGCGCACTGGTGCTCGCAGGCCTCGCCGCGCTGTTCTTTGCGCCCGTTCTCCTGATCTATTTCCTCGCAAGCCTCGCCTGGCGCGGCCAGGAATTGCGCATGATCGCGCAATCGATGGCCCAGGTCGCCATTCGCTTCTCCGAGCCCGAGGGCACGGCAAGCGATTCCATGGTCACCGTCGGCCAGGCGATCCGCCGCGAAGTGGCCGCCATGGGCGACGGCATCGAACGCGCGATCGCGCGCGCGGGCGAGCTCGAAACCCTCGTCGCCAACGAAGTCTCCGCGCTCGAGCGCGCTTATTCCGACAACGAGGTGCGCATCCGCGCCCTGCTGCAGGACATCGCCCATCAGCGCGACAATCTCGTCGGCCAGGCCGAGCAGGTGCGCAGCGCGATCTCCGGCGTGCAGATCGACCTGCGCCACGACATCGCCCTGATCTCGGACGCCATCGCCTCGCGCGTCGACGAGGTCGCGAAGAGCATCACCAGCGCGCTGGAAGAGCGTGGCGCGCACATCACGGCGGCGCTGAGCAATGCCGGCGACAACATGATCCTCGCGCTCGGCGAGCGCGGCGGCGACCTGCTCGACCGTCTCGAGGAAGCCAGCGCCGAGACCACGCGCGCCGTGCTCGACGCCAGCGAGCGGCTGACCACGAGCCTCAACTTCAAGACCGGCCACGTCCACGACGAGTTCGTCGACCTCGCCGACCGCGTCCATGACATGCTCAACGAGCGCATCGACCGCATCACGGCCGAATTCGAGCAGCGCTCGTCGGCCGTGGTGGAAGGCATTTCGGAACGCACCGAGCAGGTGCACGATTCCTTGAAGAACTCCGGCGACTCGCTGCTGCTCGAGCTCGAGCTGCGCAGCAACGACCTCGTCACCAAGATCGACGAGGCCGGCAACCGCCTCGCGAACCAGGTCCTGACCAGTGGCGACAAGGCCAGCGAGGCGCTGGATGCCACCGTCAACGCGCTGGTGACCAAGGTCGTGACCCAGACCGAGAGCGCGCATGACACGCTGTCGCTGCAGGTCAATGCCTTCGACGAGCTGATGCGCAACCAGGGCGCAGAGCTCGCGGAGAAGTTCGCCCGCGACTCCGGCACGCTCGGCTCGCTGATCACGCGCCATATCTCGGAGTTCGACCGCACGGTCAGAACCTTCGGCGGCGAGATCGTCGAGCGCATGGGCCAGCGCACGCAGGACATCTCCGACACGCTCAAGAACTATGTCGAGAATTTCGACAGCCGCGTCACCGCGAGCGGCGACGGCATCACCGCGGCGATGGATCAACGCCTGACCCAGTTCGAGACCGGCCTGCAGGACCGCGTTGCGAACCTCGACCTCGCGCTCGACAGCAAGATATCGACGCTCGATACCTCGCTCGAGAGCAAGATCGAGAACCTCCATGCCGCGCTGGACAGCAGGATCAACCACCTCGACGGCGCGCTTGGAAGCAAGATCACCCTGCTTGACAACGCGCTGGATGGCCGGACCAAATCGTTTAACGAATCCGTCGACGGCCGGCTCAGGATGATCGAGCAATCGTTCGATTCGCGCGCCCAGTCGGTCACCGAGACCATCGACAGCCGCGTCGGCCTGCTCTCCTCGTCGATGACCGACGGCGCCGCACAGATCATCCATTCGATCGATTCCCGCCTGGCCAACCTCACCTCCTCGCTGACGGCGGGCACGGCGCAGGCGATCGAAGCGATCGACCGCCGCATCGCCGGCGTGTCCGAGACCATCAACGGCCGCAGCGCGGAGCTCACCAACACCGTGACCGCGCGGTTCCAGGACATCCACCAGAGCATCGAGACGAGGGTCGGCGGCATCGCAAACGACATCGACCAGCGCGTCTCGCAGTTCGAGGACCTGCTCGGCTCCCGCGTCGAAGCCGTGGCCGGCCGCATCGAGAGCAGCGGCCGCCAGGCCAGCGAAGACCTGATGGCGCGCGCGGAGCTGTTGTCGACCAGCATCAAGTCGCATGTCGAGGACGCCGAACGCTCGCTGACCAATCTCGTGGTCAACACCAGCGAGACCATCCAGACCGGCGCCCGCACCGCCCAGCAGTCGCTGCTCACCGTGTCCTCGGATGTCGGCGCGCAGCTCAAGCTGACCTCCTCGGAGGTCGAGCGCGCCCTGACCACCGTCGGTACCGGTTCGGCCAACGCGATCCTCAACAGCGCGCGCGAGGCGCAGTCGACGCTGGTGACGGCATCGAGCGAAGCGGCGAGCCAGATCAAGACGCTGTCGATGGACATCGAGCGGACGCTGTCGGCCGCGGGCTCCGCGACCGCCGCATCCATTGTTGCCGGTGCCCGCGAGGTCCAGAGCACGCTGGTCAACGCCTCCGCCGACGCGGCCAGCCAGGTCAAGTCGCTCGCCGCCGACGTGCAGCGTTCGCTGTCCATCGCCGGTGCCACGACGGCCGAGTCCATCACCTCGGGCGCACGCGAGGCGCACAGCACGCTGATGAACGCCTCGTCGGAAACCGCAAACCAGGTGAAGATGCTCGCGGCCGAAGTGCAGCGTGCACTCAGCACGGCCGGCACCACGACCGCCGAGACCATCACCACCGGCGCCCGCGAAGCCCAGGCCGCCCTGGTTGCCGCCTCCTCGGACGCAGCCAACCATGTGAAGTCGCTGACCTCCGACGTGCAGCGCTCGCTGTCGCACGCCGGAACCACCACGGCCGAGACCATCGTCAGCGGCGCGCGCGACGCGCAGACCACGCTGATCGCGGCGTCGTCGGAAGCAGCAAGCCACGTGAAGTCGCTGGCCGCCGACGTTGAACGCACCCTCTCCGCGGTCGGAGCCGATACCGCCGCCTCCATCCTCAACAGTGCGCGCGAGGCACAGAGCTCGCTCACCGCGACCTCGGCCGATGCCGCAAGCCAGATCCGGGCGATCTCCTCCGAGATCGAACGCGCGCTGGTCGCGGCCACCGCCAACTCGACCGACAGCATCCAGTCGAGCACGTTCAGCGCCCAGAACTCGCTGATCGCCGCCTCAAACGAGGTCGCCGCGCGCATCAAGACGACCTCCGCCGAGGTCGAGCGTTCGGTGCTCGCCGCCGGCTCCGCGTTCGGCTCGACGATGACGGGCAAGACCGACGAGATCGTCAATTATGTGCAGCAGCAGACCGACCGTCTGTCGCAGATGATCGATGCCAAGCGCGGCGTGCTGGTTGACGCCCTGGCCGGCAAGACCAGCCAGCTGACGCTCGACATCGACCGCGTCACCTCGGACGCCCTGAAATCGATCGAGACCCGTGGCCAGAGCTTCTCGCAATCGATGGCGGGCAGCGGCAACGATGTCGCGCGCACCATCACCGCAGCGGGCGAGATGGCGACCAATGCCATCAACAAGTCGCTGAAGGACCTGGAGCAGGCCTCGCGGGCGGCGATCGAGCAGTCGCGCCAGGTCTCGGTCGCGGCGGTCACCGAGATGCAGGAGACCAGCAAGATTCTGCGCACCGACACCGTCGCGCTGTTCGAACGGCTGCGCGAGGGCAACATCCTGCTGCAGGAGGTTCTCACCGGCGCCCACGACAACCTCAACTCGCTGGAGCGCGCGCTGGTGACCCGCGTGGCCGACTTCGTCTCGGCCATGAACGACGTCACCTCGCGGAACGGCACGGCGACGCAAAATCTCGAGGACCAGCTCAACATCTTCAACGACAAGACGAGCAAGGCGCTGGTCAATCTCAGCGAGTTGTCCAGCCAGTTCGACGCCCACGGCCAGGCTCTGATGGAGGCGGCGGCCGTGGTCGAGCAGGCCAACCGCAACACGACCACTTCCGTCGCCGAACGCAAGGCGACGCTGGAATCGCTCGTCACCACCATCGACCTGCGCACCACCGATCTTGACCAGCGGCTGTCGCGCTTCACCAACCTGCTCGATGAATCGCTCGCCGCCGCCGAAGAGCGGGCGCGCGACATTGCGCGCGTCGTCGCGGAGACCGCGGGCGCTGGATCGGCCGCCATCACCCGGCAGTTCGAGGCGGTGCGTGCGGCGTCCGAAGAGGAGCACCGGCAGACCATCGAGACGATGCACGACATCTACCGGACGACCACGGAAGAAGCGGATTCGATGTTCAAGCAATCCGCCGAGAAGTTCGCCAATCTGGTCGCGAGCATGAAGCAGATGGCGGCCGAGATGCATCACGAGCTCGAGACCACCCGCAACGAACTGCGACGCGGCGTGCTGGAAATGCCGCAGGAGGCCGCCGAAAGCACCGCGCAGATGCGCAAGGTCATCGTCGACCAGATCGAGGCGCTGGCGGAGCTGAACCGCATCGTCGCCCAGCACGGCCGAGGCCTCGACGTCGTCGGCCAGGGCCGTCCCAGCGTGCAGCAACAGCGCCAGGACGAGCCGGTGATAGCGGCCGCTGTCGGCGGACGCGCCGAGACGCGGATGCGCGACGTGGGCCGCGACGTGGGCAGCGCCTCGACCCTGCCGCCGCCGGATCTCGGCGTGCCCTCCTCGCGCCGCACCGAGGCTCCGCCGGTCAGCCCGGCGAGTTCGGACCAGGGCCGCGACGGCTGGCTCTCCGACCTCCTGAGTCGCGCCGATGCCGGCAGCACGCCTCCCGGCCCGGTCCAGCCGCCGCGCGGCCGCAATGCGCCGCCGCAGCAGCCCCAACCCCAGCCGCAAGGTGGCGGCAATCCGCTGGAGTCGCTGTCGCTGGACATCGGACGGCTGATGGACCGCAACCTCGCCGCCGAGATGTGGGACCGCTACCAGCGCGGCGAGAACAAGGCCTTCACCAAGCGCCTCTATACGCCCGCCGGCCAGAAGGCGTTCGACGAGGTCGCCCGCAAGTATCGCGCCGACCGCGCCTTCAAGCAGACGGTCGACCGCTACATCGCCGAGTTCGAGCGGCTGCTCGACGACGTCGCCCGCGAGGACCGCAACCCGCAGGCGCTGCGCGGCCACCTCACCTCGGAGACCGGACTGGTCTATACCCTGCTCGCGCATGCGGCGGGCCGGCTGGGCTGAGCCGGCTGGTCTGAGCGGATTAGCGAAGTGCAGAATGGAAACGGAGGCCTCACGGCCTCCGTTTTTTGTCCTCACACCGGCAGCTACGGCCGTTTCCGCTCACTCGCTGCAGGCGGCGCGGGCGGAGGTTGAGGCGGAGGCGCGGCCTGCGAGCTGTTGCTGGCGCCGAACAGCACGCGGGTCGGGTTGCGATCGAAATTGTTCACGGCGCGGCTGATGTCCGAGAGCGTCTTGCGGCCGTCGGTCATCAGCGCGCCCGAGCGCTTGTCGAAATCCTCGGCGAGCTCGCGGATCGACTTCACGGTCTGATAGAGCTCACCGCCCTCCTTGCCGCCGGCCAGCGTGTTGAGACCGAGCATAAGACTGTCGGCCTTGACCATCACGCCGTCGACCTTCAACATCACATTGTCGAGCCGCTCGGAGTTGCGGGCGAGCGAGTTGGTGAAGATCTCGAGATTATGCAGCGAGTTCTTCACCGACTCCTGATTGTCGGCAACCACGCGGTTGATGTTCTGCAAGGTGCCGCGGATCGCCTCCGTCACGTCCTGCAGCCGGTTCGGATCGGCGGTCAGAGTGGGCACGCCGTCCTCGTCGAGGGGCACCGGAGGGGCGGCCTCGTCGCCGCCTTTGAGCGAGATGGCGGCGACACCCGTCAGGCCCTGGAATTCGAGGCCGACGAGGGTGTCTTTCCGAAGCGGGGCGGAATTCTCGACCATGGCGAGCGCGACCACGCGGCGCGGATTGTCGAGCTTGACCGAGATGACCTCGCCCACCCTGATACCATTGAAATTCACGCTGCCGCCGTTGCGCAGGCCCGCCGCGGGCCCTTCGAAAATGATGCGCAAGGGGCTGCGCGCCTTGGTGGTGTGCAGGCTCTGAAACCAGAGGACGAATCCGAACGCGGCCGCGATCACCGCCAGTGTGAACGCTCCGATCAGGACGTAGTTCGCCCTCGTCTCCATCAAACCAACTCCGGTGTGCCCTAACCCATCACGGCGCGTGCACGCTTGCCGTGGAAATATTGCCGCAGCCAGGGGTGCTGCGAGGCCTGCATATCGGCCATCGATCCTGCTGCAATGATCTTGCCGTTCCCTAGCACGGCAATCCTGTCACAAGCCGTATAAAGGCTGTCCAGATCGTGCGTTACCATGAAAACGGTCAGCCCCAAAGTGCGCTGCAAGGTGCGTACGAGCTCGTCGAAGTCGCCGGCGCCGATCGGATCCAGCCCCGAGGTCGGCTCGTCCAGAAATACGAGCTCCGGGTCGAGCGCGAGCGCGCGAGCGAGCGCGACGCGCTTGATCATGCCGCCCGAAAGCTCGGAGGGAAACCGGTCGGCAACCTCGGGCCGCAAGCCGACCATGCCGAGCTTGGCGACCATGATCTCGTCGAGCAGCCGCTGCGAGACCTTGAGATATTCGCGGACCGGAAACTGGATGTTCTGCCGCACCGTGAGCGAGGAAAACAGTGCGCCCTGCTGGAACAGGATGCCCCAGCGCCGTTCGACCGCGCGCCGTGCCGAGGTGCTTGCGGCATCGAGATCGACGCCGAACACCTCGATGCGGCCGCTGACCTTGGGCACGAGCCCGATGATGGTGCGGGTCAGCACCGATTTGCCGGCGCCGGACGGGCCGACGAAGCCGAGGATCTCGCCCCGCTTGACGTCGAGGTTGAGCCCGTCGAGCACGCGCGTATTGCCGAACTGCACCGTGATGTCGCGGACGCGGATGATGGCCTCCGCGGGCGCGGGCGCAGGTACGGGGCTGGGAGCGGGTTGCGTCATCGTCACATCCCGATCGAGGCGAAGAAGATCGCGAACACGCCATCCATCACGATGACGAAGAAGATCCCCTTCACCACCGAGGCCGTGGTGTGCTGGCCGAGCGATTCCGCCGAGCCCTGCACGGCAAGCCCCTCGACGCAGGCGACGATGCCGATCACCGCGGCCATGACCGGCGCCTTTACGATTCCGACGGTGAAATGATCGATCGAGATCGCATCGCGCAGGCGCAGCAGGAACGCTTCGGGATCAACGCCGCCATAAAGCCAGGCGACGAGGCCGCCGCCATAGAGCGCGGACATCGCGCCGAGGAACGCCAATATCGGCAGCGCGATCACCAGCGCCAGCATGCGCGGCAGGATCAGCACCTCGATCGGATCGAAGCCCATGGTTCGCAGCGCGTCGATCTCCTCGCGCATCTTCATCGAGCCGAGCTCGGCGGTGTAGGCGCTTCCCGATCGGCCCGCGACCATGATCGCGACCAAGAGCACGCCGATCTCGCGCAGCACCAGCACGCCGAGCATGTCGACCACGAAGATGTCGGCGCCGAAGCGGCGGAAATGGAAGATGCCCTGCTGGGAGATGATGCAGCCGATCAGGAAGGTGATCAGCACGATGATCGGCACCGCGCGCCAGCACACCTGCTCCAGATGGTGCACGGTCGAGGTCAGGCGGAAACTGCGGGGGTGGATGAGGACACGACCGGTGGCAACCAGCACCGCACCCAGCATGTCGATCAGGCCGAGGATGGTCTCGCTGACCCCTGCAACGCTGCGGCCGATCTGGCCGAGCATGCCGAAAAGCGACACCGTCGTGGTCTCGGCTGTCGGCGCGGCCTTCACCCGCCGCACCTCCTCGACCAGGCTGGCATAGTTCACCGACAGGCCCGCGATCTTGGTTTCCCTGCCGCCCTGGGTCAGGCTGCGGCGCAGCCGCTCGATCAGCCAGGCACCGAATGTATCGAGCTTGGACACCTGGGAGACATCGATCGAGATGTCGGAACGGCTGCCGGCGAGCTTTTCCGCTTCCGCCACCAGGCGTTCCAGGCGCGGCGCAAAGACCGCGGTCCAGGAGCCGGCGGCTAAAAGCGCAAGCGCATTGCCGCGGATAATCCGCTCCAATGTCGGGTCGGCGTTCAAATTGGCGTGCTCCTGCCGCCTTTATGCATGGAACCGGTAAACGAAAATGCCAACATTTTTAGCGATCGCCTTGTCCCGGGCACCCCGGACCAGTCATAGTTGGTCGCCATGTGCGCTCGCCCGGTTCAGAAATCATCATATATTTAAATGACTTCCACCCAACATCAAACGCTGGCCGCCCGAATCGAGCAGTTTCCGATCGCGGGTTCCTTCACCATCAGCCGCGGCGCGAAGACAGAGGCGGTGACGGTTGTGGCGGAAATAAGCCATGCCGATCTGCGTGGCCGGGGCGAATCCGTCCCCTATCCCCGCTATGGCGAGACGCCGGAAGCGACCCTTGCGGCAATCCGCGCGATGCAGGACGCGGTGGCGGGCGGGCTCGACCGGCAGGCCCTGCAGACTGCGATGCCGCCCGGCGCCGCCCGCAATGCGCTGGATTGCGCCCTTGTCGACCTCGAGGCCAAGCGAGAGGGGCGGCGCGCCTGGGAGGTGCTCGGCCGGCGCGAGCCGAAGCCCTGCACCACGGCCTACACCATTTCGCTGGGATCGCCCGAAGCCATGGGGGCGGCGACCGCCGGGGCCGCGCACCGGCCGCTGCTGAAGATCAAGCTCGGCGGCGACGGAGATCCGGAGCGCATTGCAGCCGTCAGGACGGCCGCGCCCCACACCGAGCTGATCGTCGATGCCAACGAGGCCTGGACGCCGGAGAACCTCGCGACCAACCTCGCGGCCTGCGCCGCGGCCGGCGTCACCCTGGTCGAGCAGCCGCTGCCGGCCGGACGCGACGAGATGCTGGCCCAGATCAAGCGGCCGATCGCCATCTGCGCCGACGAGAGCGTGCATGACCGCGCCTCGCTCGCGGCGCTGCGCGGCCGCTACGATGCCGTCAACATCAAGCTCGACAAGACCGGCGGACTGACCGAGGCGCTGGCGCTGGCGGATGCCGCGCAAGCGCTCGGCTTCGACATCATGGTCGGCTGCATGGTCGCGACCTCGCTGTCGATGGCGCCGGCCATGCTGCTGACCCCGCAAGCGCGCTTCGTCGACCTCGACGGACCGCTGTTGCTCGCACGCGATCGCGACCATGGCCTGCGCTATGACGCGGCTCACGTCTATCCTCCCGATGCCGAGCTGTGGGGTTGATGCGCCAGCCGATGCCGCGCCAGCCAGGTCAGCAGCGCACCGGAGCCTGCCATCACGGCCATCAGATAATAGACGCCCTGCCCGTAGCGGGCGTAGATCGCCCCGCACAGCACGGAGGCGCATGAGCCGACGATGCCGCTGCAAGCGGTGAGATAGCCCTGCCCTCGCGCCATCATATGCGGTTGCACATGCCGCACCATCAGCTCCATGGTGCCGACCTGGGTCAGGCCGAAGCTGAGACCGTGGCCGAGCTGGACCACTGCGAGCAACGCAACCTCCGGATCCTGCGCGGTGACACACCAGCGCGCCACGGCGCTCAGTGCGCCGATCACCACCAGGATCGCAGGCGCAAGGGTGTAGCGCGGCGACGTCGCGAATACGACGATCTCGGCCACGACGCCCAGTCCCCACAGTCCGGCGATGGTGAGACCGTCGAGCCCGTGGGCCTGCCAGTTGATGGCGGAGAAGATGTAATAAGCGGCATGGCTGCCCTGGATCAGCGCGGAAGGCGCGATGATGAGGAGGAACGCCGAATTGCGCAACAGTCCGTTGTCGCGATGCGACGCGGCGGCTCTGGGCGGAAGCGCGTCCAGCGGCTTCAGTGCAAGGCTTGCGATCGCTCCGATCGCGCCCATGCCGACGATGATCCAGATCAGGTGGCGCGGATCGATGAGGTCGATCAGAAGCCCGCAGGCGAGCGCGCCCACGACGAAGGCGGCCGATCCCCACAGCCTGACCGGCCCGTAATTGATGCCATAGCGGACGACGCCGCGCAGCGCATAGGCGTCCGTCAGCGGCACCGTCGGCGTCCACACACAGGCAGTCGCGACATAGGCTGCGAACACCGCGACGGCCTCATGCTGCAAGCCGACCAGCGCAAAGCCAAGGGCGCTCAGGATGGTCGTCACGATCAATGCGCCGCGCAGCGCCTGGCGGCGTTCCGCCAGGCTCGTGACGAATGGCAGGGTCGTGAACCGCGTCACTGCCGGAACGGCACTGATGATACCGATCCAGGACGGATCGATGCCGATGGCGCGCAGCCAGACCGGGAAAAACGGCAGCTGCGTGCCCGACAGGCCGAACAGCGTACCGTAGAAGAACGCCAGCCGCGCGGCGAATCGCCGACCGGGTGGCTTCGAAGCGATGGGGATTAGTGATTCGCTCGGCATCAATTCAATTGCGATTCAGTCGATATCATGGTCATCGTTAGCCTAACGCGCACTGATTTGCGCGAATGAGTTTGCCATGGCCGACGAAGCATTCGCCCTCTCGCCGATTTCCGCCCGCGCGGCCCTGCCGAGCGAGCAGGACTACGACGCGATCCGTGAAGCCTTCATGGAAACCTCGCGCGGCCGCTGGTTTCTCGGCGAATACGCCAAGCGCAACCGCAATGCCGATACCACCATGGTGCTGGACGCGGTGGCGCGTATCGAGCAGGCGATGGCCGCGCAGAAGCAGGAGCCGGTCCGCAACGATGACGAGCTGCGCGCCGTCCTTGCTGCGATCCGGCAAGCGGTCGAGGAGGCGGCTGGACAGGCATCCAGCGCCCTCACCAGCCTCGAGCTTGCCGAGAAGCTGGCGCCGATCCACAAGGGCGCGCGCATCATCAGGGAGATCTCCTGGCGCTGGCGCGAGATCGGCGCCGACGGCCGCATCTGCGACCTGATCGATTCGCAACTCGGCGCGATCGAAGCGAGTTGCACGGAGATCTCCAAGTCCGACGGCCGTGCAGCGCTCGAGGCCGCGTTCGATCTGCTCCGGCACAAGCTCGACGCGCTCGATGACGGCAAGGAGGCTGCGGCCAAGGTCAATGGCAAGGCGGCCGCACACGCCACCGCCCCGGAGGCGGTGGTTGCGCCAGCGGCGGCGCCCATGACCGAAACCGCCGTGAGGCAGGCACCCGAGGCGGAAGCGTCCGCTATCGACCAAACGCCTGTCGAGACCGCGTTCGCCGAGCCGGAGCTGCCCGCCGAGACGGCCGCCCCGGAGCCCGTCAGGATCGCGCCGGAGCCAGAGCCCGTCGAAGCCGCCGCAATCGACGTCGCGCCCGGGCCGACGAGTGCGCAAGCGCTGGCCGCGCAAGAGGTTGTCCAGGACCAGCTTCTCGAAGGCGAACTCGCTCCAGACCAGCTTGTTCAAGACGAGCTTGCTCAAGACGAGCCTAGCCCTGGCGGCTTTGCTCCGGACCTTGCCGATGACCTCGCCCAGGACGAGGCGGTGCTTGAGATGGTCGCCATCGAGATGGCCGCGCCGGACGATTCGGTCGACGATTTTCTCTCCGAGGACGTCGTCGAAATCCACACCCCGCTCCCGCCCGTCGTCGCGCCCGTGGCGGCAAGGGCGCCGGCGCCGGCTCCGCGACTCGAGGTCGCACCACCGCCCCCGCGGCTCGAAATCGTTCCGCCACCCCCGCCGCCGCAATTCCTGCCGGAGCGCGCGCCTCCGGTTGCGCCCGAGCCCTCGCTCGGTGCGAGCCTCCTCGCCAGCGGCATCCTGCAGCGGCCGAAGCCGCCGTCCGATCCACTGGCCCCGATCCGCCGCATGACGCAGGCCGAGAAGATCGCCTTCTTCTCTTGATGGCGCCGGGGCTACCCGGCACTCTCCGGCCCTGCGCATCGTCCGCTCGGATTTTTCCGAATGTCGACTAACGAAGAGACGCTCACGCTCTGGCGGCCGGTCGGTCCCAAAGAGCTTGAATTGATCGGGCAAACCGGCATGCGCGCCTTTCCGCCGCGCCTGCCCGACCAGCCGATTTTCTATCCGGTACTGACGGAAGATTATGCGGTGAAGATTGCCCGCGATTGGAACGTCCCCGCCAGTGGCGCAGGCTTCGTCACGCGCTTTCAGATCAGGCGAGCCTTCATCGACCGCTACGAAGTCCAGGAGGCTGGCGGCAAAGCGCACTTGGAATATTGGATCCCGGCTGAGGATCTCGACGCGTTCAACGCAGCCATCGTCGGCCCGATCGAGGTTGTGCGCAGCTTCCCCTGACTCAAGTACGGATTGAACGGCGCCGGTTCCATCGTGACGAGAATCACGGTGTCGGTGTGAACCTGCTTTAGCGTGGACCTCACAAATCTCGCATCGAGATTCGTCGAGGAGGACATGATGTCCCGCTTCAAACTGTCCCGGATCACTTCGTTGCTGTTGCGCGCCACCCTGCTCACCGGTCTCGTGAGCTTTGGGCATGGCGCGGCGTTTGCGGAAGGCTCCAATTCCGACATCGCCAATATTGTCCAGCCTCCCCCGCCGCGGGCGCTGATCGAGACCCAACAACCGCCTGCCCCCAGCGCACCGAGCGCGCTGAGCGGGCCCGAGCAGCGGGTGGCGCTGGTGATCGGCAATTCCAACTATCGCAACGCGCCGCAGCTCGCCAATCCCGACAATGACGCGCAATCGATGGCGCAGTTTCTCAACTCTGCGGGCTTCGAGGTCGTCGAGGCGACCGACCTGACGCAGAACGACATGATCAAGGTGGTGCAGGACTTTTCCGCACGCGTCCAAGCCCACGGCCCCAACACGGTGGCGATGGTCTATTACGCCGGCCATGGCGTGCAGCTTGCCGGCGAGAATTATCTCGTGCCGGTCGACGCCAAGGTGTCGAGCGCGGGCGATCTCGTCGGCGACTCGGTCCGCCTGGTCGACGTGATGGCGACCCTGGAGGCGATCCCGAGCCGGATGCGCATCGTCATTCTCGACGCCTGCCGCAACAACCCCTTCCCGACCATCAACGATGCCGGCCGCGGTCTTGCGATCGTCGATGCGCCGAACGGCTCGATCGTCGGCTACTCGACGGCACCGGGCAGCGAAGCGCTCGATGGCAATGGCGGCCACAGCCCCTATACCGCCGCCTTCCTGAATCTGGCGCGCGAGCCCAACGTGCCGATCGAGCAGCTGTTCAAACGCATCCGCCTCGACGTCGCTCACGCCACCGACGGCGCGCAGACGCCGTGGGAGAGCTCGTCCCTCACCAGCGACTTCTATTTCTTCGGCGACACGGCGGTGGCCGCCACGCACCCGCCGGTGCGTGGGCCGGTGGTGCAGATGGCCTCCAATCTGCCGACGCGGTCGGTCAGGCAGGCCTATGACTTCGTGATCTCGGAAGGTTCGCCGCAATACTATCAGGAGTTCATCCAGCTGTTTCCGGACGATCCGCTGTGCGTCCGTATCCGCTGGCTGCTCGCCAATCTCGTTGACGCGGCGGCGTGGCATCAAGCGGTGATGCTGAACTCGCCGCTCGCCTACAAGGCCTTCTACGACAGCCACGTCAACAGCCCCTATGCACTGGCCGCGCTGCATCTGCAGAGCCAGCCGAAGATGCTGCCGCTGACGCAAGCCTCGCATCTGATCCTGCCGCCGCATCCGGTCTCGCCCGTCATGCCGCTGAGCAACAAGGTCGAGGGCGACGTGCATCAGCAGAACGGCAAGATCCTCACACTGCCCACGCCAAACAACGGCACGTCTCCGAGCAACGGCACGACGGGCGGCAAGATCGTGACGCTGCCGGTAAAGACGATCGACAACGTCAATCACGACCTGCCGAAGGACAGGCTGGACGTGATCAAGAACAACGGCACGATCAACCACACCGTCGAGCTGTCGCACACCAAGCCCGAGTTCCACCCTGTGCGACATGAGGACTCGGTGGTGAAATTCAAGTCCGAGCCCGTCACGGTCAACCGTTTCAACGGCAACATGCAGCCGACGAGGCCGATCGGCAACATCCCGCACATCGCAGCGTTCGGCGGCGGCGGTGCAATGGGCGGCGGCCACCGCGGCTTCATGCGCTAGAGGCCGTCCCCTCAGACATGCGGGGCAGAGCGAGAGCTCTGCCCCTTTTTCTTGGTACCCGCCTTCAGGCGACGAGCTTGGCAAACATGTCGGCGTCGACATTGCCGCCGGAGAGCACGACGACGATGGTCTTGTCCTTGGTGTCGATGCGTCCCGCAAGCAGCGCGGCAAGGCCAACGGCGCCGCCCGGCTCGACCACCAGCTTCAACTCGTTGAACGCGAACGCCACGGCCGCGCTGACCTCGGCATCGGAGGCGACGACGCCACGCGACAGCAGCCGGCTGTTGATGGCAAAGGTCAACTCGCCCGGGATCGCCGCCATCAGCGCGTCGCAGATGGTGCGGCCCGAACCGTGGTGCCGCTCGCGCTTGCCCGCGCGCAATGACAGCGAGTGGTCGTCGAACGCCTCGGGCTCCGCGACGATGACATCGGTGGACGGGAAGCGTGACTTCACCGCGGTCGCAACGCCCGCGATCAGCCCGCCGCCGGAGGCCGGCGCGATCACCACGTCGGGCACAAGCCCCAGCGCCGCCATGTCCTCGGCGATCTCGCGGCCCGCGGTGCCCTGCCCTGCGATCACCAGCGGATCGTCATAGGGCTTGACCAGCGTCGCACCGCGCCGCTCGGCGATCTCGCGCGCGATCGCCTCACGGTCCTCGCGGTCGCGGTCATACAGCACGACTTCGGCACCATAGGATTTGGTGCGCTCGCGCTTTGACAGCGGCGCATCCGTCGGCATCACGATGGTCGCCTGCATGTGCAGGATCTTCGCCGCCGCCGCGACCCCTTGCGCATGGTTGCCGGAGGAGAACGCGACCACGCCGCCGCTGCGCTTGTCCTGCGGGATCGACGACAGCTTGTTGAAGGCGCCGCGGAACTTGAAGGAGCCGGTCCGCTGCAGCATCTCCGGCTTGAGAAACACGCGTGTTCCGATCCGCTCGTTGAGCACGGGAGCGGACAGGAGGGGCGTACGCACCGCAAAGGGCGCAACGACGGCAGCGGCCGCATCGACGTCGGCGGCGCTGACCGGAAGGGTCGAGGGCATGTGGGTCATGCGCACTTTATTACCGCGATGCGCGCACTCCCCGCAAGCTGCGCCGTCAGGCCACAAAGCGCGGATGGCCGGTTGCAAGGTCAACCGGCTCGTCGGCCATGCCGGCCTGCCGGATCAGGGCCATATTGGCAAGAAAGGCACGGCCCGAGGCTTCCCAGGTGTGTTTCGCGGCGAATTCGACACAAGCCGCGCGGGGAATATCGAGCGCCCGCAGGCAGGCGGTGCGCAAATCCTCGCTCAAAACCCCGACCGGCGCGTCGCCGATCACATCCATGGGACCGCTGACCGGAAAAGCGGCAATCGGCAGGCCGCTGGCGAGCGCCTCCAGAAGCACCAGCCCGAACGTATCGGTCCGCGACGGGAACACGAACACGTCGGCCGAGGCATAGACCGCCGCCAGCCGTTCGCCCTGCAGCGCCCCCAGGAACACCGCGTCGGGATAGCTCTGCTGCAGCGCGAGCCGCGCCGGGCCGTCGCCGACGATCACTTTGGTGCCGGGCAGATCGAGCTGCAGGAACGCCTCGAGATTTTTCTCCACCGCGACCCGGCCGACGCAGAGGAACACCGGTCGCGGCTGGCAGAGATCGACATCGCGCGGATGAAACAGCTTGGTATCCACCCCGCGCGGCCACAGCACGACATTGCGAAAGCCGCGCTCGCGCAACTCCGTCGCAAGCGCAGGCGTCGCCGCCATCACGGCTTCGCTTGGACCGTGGAACCAGCGCAGCGTGCTCCAGACCCAGGATTCCGGCACCGGCGCGCGCGCCGAGACGTAATCGGGGAAGCGGGTGTGGAAGCTCGTCGTGAACGGCAGGTCGTGCTTGCGGCAATAGCGCCGCACCAGAAGCCCGATCGGCCCTTCGGTCGCGATATGGATGGTATCGGGCGCCCGCGCCTCGATCAGCGCGGCGATCCGCGCCGGACGCGGCAGGGCCACGCGCAAATCGCGGTAGCTCGGCAGGCCCACGGTGCGGAAGGATTCGGGGGTGAGGAACGAAACCTCCGCCCCCAGCGCCTCGACCGCTTCCGCCATCATGGTCAGCGTCCGTACCACCCCGTTGACTTGCGGGTGCCACGCATCGGTCGCGACCAGGATGCGCATCTCTCTCCTTGATCCGTCTACGCGGCCCGCGCGGCGATGCGCGGCACCGGCGCCACGCGATGGGCCGGATCGGTCCAGGTGATGATCTCGAACCGTCCGTCCTCGTGCTCGGCAAGCGCGGTGCAGCTCTCGACCCAGTCGCCGCAATTCATGTAGCGGATGCCCTGCTCGTCACGGATCACGGCATAATGGATATGGCCGCAGATCACGCCCTCGGCATTGTAGCGGCGCGCCTCGGCGACCAGCGCCGTCTCGAACGCGCCGATATAGTTCACCGCCTTCTTGACCTTCTGCTTCGCCCATTGCGACAGCGACCAATAGGGCACGCCGAACATCTTGCGGAAGAAGTTGACCAGGCGGTTCATCTGGATGGCGAAATCGTAGGCCTTGTCGCCGAGATGGGCGAGCCAGCGCGCGTTCTGCACCACGAGATCGAAGATGTCGCCGTGGATCACCAGATAGCGCTTGCCGTCGACGCCGGTGTGGACCGCATTCTCGACCACGTCGATGCCGCCGAAATGCGTGCCGTAATATCGGCGCAGGAACTCGTCGTGATTGCCCGGGATGTAGATGACCTTGGCGCCCTTGCGCGCCTTGCGCAGCATCTTCTGCACGAAGTCGTTATGCGATTGCGGCCAGTGCCAGCTCGACTTCAGGGCCCAGCCGTCGACGATGTCGCCCACCAGGTAAATGGTGTCGGCGTCATGGCTGCGGAGAAAGTCGAGCAGCTTGTCGGCCTGCGAGCCGCGGGCTCCGAGATGAACATCGGAGATGAATAAAGTGCGAAAGCGCCGCTCTGCGCCCTCTTCACCTGTAGTCTCACTTCCCATGCACGCGCCCCTAACAGATTCCGATGACAATGCGATGACGAGCAGCACCTGCCCGGCGTGTTACCCCCACAACCCTCGTTCGTCGCATGTTCGAATCGGGTGTCCCACGTCGTTAGACGGCGATACCAGTGGCTTGCGACAATCAGGCGACAGGCGGTGCTGTTCCAGTGGAATGGCGGGGAGACGCCCTGCCGAGGTCATACGGCTTCGTTCTCGCGGCGCGTTTCGCCCGAGTTTTGCATGAACCTGTCCCGCCAGGAAAACGGAGGGCGCAGGAAAGGCCGGGTGGCCGCTGCACCCGGGGCTCCCGCGCAAAAGAGATTTGCGCGAGCGCGAAAACCACAGGTACAGGCGGTGATCACACCGGCCTTTCCTGCGCGATGGTTTACGGCTTATACGCGATCTCCCCGGTGAACCAGCGTTTGCCACCGTCATCAGCACGACGCGTTAGCATCGTTGCCAACTTGGCGCGGCATGGGCGCGCCCGGACCACACGATTTCGCCGTCCGCGCCGATGCCGTACGTCTATCGGCACCAACCCGTCCACCGCATTCCGCACCACGTTCGTGACGACGCGTACGCCCCTCTTGCCGGCAGCGGAACGAGAGAGTTAAATCACAAAATTCGGAAAAACGAAAGCAAAATATTTTTCACTGGAGGACTGGACAGACCGAACAATGTCGAATCCGAAAAACAGAAGTGATTTGCCCGTCGGGCAATGACTTGCAGTCCGCCGTCTAAGGCACCGCCGTCGTCCCGGCGAAGGCCGGGACCCATGTCCACAGAATTTGATTTTGCAAAGAATGTCTCTCCCACTGAGTACCACCGATGGACTCCGCGGTACGGATCCCGGCCTCCGCCGGGACGACGTGGAGATCGAGTATCCTAATTCTTGCTCAGTCAGTCTCGTCGGACAGCAATGGCAGGATGGGGAGCGCGCAGCAAGACCCATCGCGCTCCTCGCGCGACGTCATTGCGGAAGCATCGAACCAGGCATCTCGAAATTCCGGGTTCGCGCTTTCAGCGCGCCGCGGAATGACCGAGTGCTGCAGACAGGATGGGTTGCGCAGCGCTCTCCGATCCTGCGGTCCCTGCCCCGGCTCACGCCGGCTCGGCGGTCGGCCGGGACTTGAGATAGATGATGCCGGCGACGGCAAGACGCTCTTCGTCGGTCTCGCCCGAGGCGACGAGTTGTTCGATATGCTGCGTCAGCGCGCCACGCGCATGCGCAACCTCTGCCGGCTTGCGCGCCCGCAGCAGCTCGAAGGTCTGCATCGCCCGTCGGATGGCTGCCGATGCAGACGACCTGTCATTCATCCGCGCGATCATGACCGTGCTCCACGCTATTGAAAAAGTAATGGACAGAAACGTAACACGCAGACCGGAGGCTCCGATCCTCGATCAGACCGGAGCCTCTCGCCCGCCTAGTCGTTGTCGTGATGGATGACGGTCTTGCTGCGATTGCCGAACTCGTCTTCCTTCTTGATCACCGTCGTCCGATCCTCGCGCGGCTCGCGCTCCTTGATGACGGTGGTGGTGTGCTCGCGGTCGGGTGGCGGCGCTTCACCAACCGTCACGCCGGCGCCGACCGGACCCACATGCACGCCGACCTCGTCGGCAAGTGCCGGCGTCGCGAGCGCGCCGATCATCGCTGCAGCAAACAAGTACTTTCGCATCTGTTCCTCTCCTCCGGATCGATTGCGCGAGTAGAATGTTTAACGGGGGGTAATGTTCCCGCATCAGAGAAGCGCCGCTCTCGCGGCGCTCAAAAATGTTCGATCGATTCAGTGGTGCCAGAACAGCGCCAGCAGCAGAACGATCGGCAGCGGCACGCCAAGCAGCCACAGCAATGCACCTCGTCCAAAGCCCATGATGTCCTCCTCCGAGTGGGTTCTTGCTCGTGAATTGGATGACGCCCGAGCCGGGCAAATGTTCCCGCCGTCGCAAGTTTGGCGACGGCACGCGTCGCCGTCGAAAACGGCCGGCGCAACGCAGCGAGCGTACACTTCTGAACACTCCGCCCCGACTCCCACATGCTTTACTGCTTCGATGAAGGACCTGAAGGCCAAACTGGAAAAGCTGCGCATCGACGCAGCGGATTGCGACCTCATCAGCAAGCTCGCGACCGACTTTGCCAAGCGCGAGCTGTTCGCGCGCCTGTCGCGGCAGCTCCTCGATATGGCCGCCGACGTCGAGGCCTTGATCGCCGCCAAGGAAGCGGCCACGAAAGACGGCAATCCGTCAGGTGGGACAGGCAGCGACGCTTGACGATAGCTGCGCCGCGCGCCTCCGTCCAGTTCTGAACAATCCAGAATACGACATTCCGCGCGTATCATTCGCGAACCGCTCCGGCCTCACCGCATTAACCTACGCGAATAGCGGAGGCCGTGATGAACCTTGCCGTGCCGTTGCTGGCGCTGGTCGTGGAGGATGATCCACTGCAGCGCGAGGTCTTGAGCGACGCGTTGAAGCGAGAGAATCTGGACGTCATTCAGTGCGAAAGCGCCGAAGCGGCGGAGCTCGTCGTCGCCCGTTTCGGCGTCGAGCTCCGCGTCATGGTGACCGATGTCGAACTTGCCGGCCCGGGCAACGGCATCGAGCTTGCGGCCTTCGCGCGGCGGTGCTGCCCCGACTTGCCGATCATCGTCGTCTCCGGCGCCGATCCTGCCGCGCTGCCGTCCGGCATCCGCTTCTTTGCGAAGCCCTACCGGATATCCGAACTGCTGGAGGCCGTGCACGGCTAGGACCCCGGCCTGCCGTTTCGAGCCTCAATAATGGCGGTGGAAATGATGCACCGGGCCGTGGCCATGACCGACCGCAAAGCGGTCCGCGGCGGCAATCGCGGCGCTGATGAAGGCCTTGGCATTGCGGACGGCCGCTTCGACGTCCTCGCCCCTGGCAAGCCCCGCGGCGATCGCCGCGGACAGCGAGCAGCCGGTGCCGTGGGTATTCCGGGTGGCAAGGCGCGGGGCGGCGAGCGGCACGGTGCTGTTTGCGCTGATCAGGTAATCGATGCTCTCGCTGCCGTGGCCATGGCCGCCCTTGATCAGCACGTGGCTGCAGCCGAGCGAGAGCAGCCGCCGCCCCTGACTCTGGATCGCGGCATCGGTTGTGGCCAGCGGCTCGCCGAGCAGCACGGCCGCCTCCGGCAGGTTCGGGGTGATGATGGCCGCAAGCGGAATGAGCTTGGTGCGCAGCGCATCGACCGCGTCGGCCGGCAGCAGCCGGTCCCCCGAGGTTGCCACCATCACCGGGTCGATCACGACGAAGGGCGGCGACCAGCGCCTGAAGGCAGCCGCGATCGCATCGATGGTGGCGCGTCCGCCCAGCATCCCGGTCTTGACCGCGCCCACCGTGAGATCGCCGAACACCGCATCCAGCTGGGCGGTGACGAACTCGGGCGGCACGGGATGGACGGCGCTCACCGCGCGCGTGTTCTGCGCGGTCAGCGCGGTGATGGCGCAGGCGCCGTAGACTTCGAGCGCGGCAAAGGTCTTGAGGTCGGCCTGGATGCCGGCGCCGCCGCTCGAATCCGAGCCGGCAATGGTGAGCGCGACAGGCGTGGTCATGATGTCTGATAGCGCGGCCGCCCAATTGCAGCAAGCCGGCTTGCCAGGCCGCCTGAAATCTGGCCCTTTGCGGACCACGCGAAAGGGTCCCTCCCGCGTCGGAGAACGCGCTATAATGGGACCTACTTTGCCCCAAGGAGATGCGCGCGATGGTTCCCTTCTTCGTCCAGATCAAGTGCAAGCTCGGCCAGTCCTACACGGTGGCCAACGCGCTTGCCGAGGCCGAGATCGCCTCCGAGATCTATTCCACCGCGGGCAATTACGACCTCCTGGTCAAGTTCTATGTCGACAAGGACACCGACATCGGCCATTTCGTGAACGAGAAGGTGCAGACGCTTCCCGGCATCCAGGACACCCATACCATCATCACGTTCAAGGCGTTCGGGACGGGTTAGGCTCGCGGCGCCGCTACGCCGCATTCCGCCGGGCGTAGTCGGCCTGGAAATGCGCCGCGAGCTGGCTCGCCGGCATCGGCCGGCCCAAGAGATAGCCTTGGGCGAAATTGACCCCCAGCGAGCGCAGGTAATTGAACTGCTCGGTGGTCTCCACCCCTTCGGCGGTGATCGACATGTCGAGCCCGCGGGCGAGCGTCACCACCGAGGCGATGATCGCCGACGAATCCTGGCGCTTGCTCAGATTGGCGATGAAGGACTTGTCGATCTTGATCTTGTTGAACGGGAACGCGGTCAGCGAGCGCAGCGACGAATAGCCGGTGCCGAAATCGTCGAGCGCGAGCGAAATGCCGATGCTCTTGAGCCTGTCGATGAAGCTGCGGTTCTCGACGGCCTGCTCCAGCAGCACCGATTCCGTGATCTCGATCTCGAGCCGCTGCGGCTTGAGGCCGGATTTCCTCAGGGCTTCCTGGATCACATCGAACAATTCGGCCTGCTTGAACTGCACCGGTGACAGGTTCACCGCGACCTTGATGTCGTCGGGCCAGGTGGCCGCATCGCTGCAGGCGCGAGCGATCACCCATTCCCCGAGCGGGACGATCAGGCCGGTGGATTCCGCGAGCGGAATGAACTGGTCGGGCGGGATCAGGCCCCTGTCCGGATGGCGCCAGCGCACCAGCGCCTCGACGCCGCGACGGCGGCCGGTCTCGACGTTGTAGAACGGCTGGTAATGCACCTCGAACTGGCAGAGCTCGATGGCCGTGCGCAGGTCGCTCTCCAGCGTGTTGCGCGCCTCGAGCTCGGCCGACATCGCGTGGTCATAGACCGTGTAGCAGTTGCGGCCCGCCGATTTGGAGCGATAGAGCGCAAGGTCGGCCTTCTTCAGCAGCTGCTCCTGGTTGAGCCCGTGCTCGGGCGCCAGCGCGATGCCGATGCTGGTGCCGATCTCGACGCGATGGCCGAGCAGCTGGAACGGTTCGGCGATCAACTTGGCGATCCGCCGCGCCAGATCGAGCGACAGCATGCGCATGTCGGCGTCGCCGGCCAGGATCACCGCGAATTCGTCGCCGCCAAGCCGCGCCAGCACGTCGTCCGCGCGCAGCGTCGAGCGCAACCGCAATGCGACCAGCCGTAGCAGCATGTCGCCGGCGGCATGGCCGAGCGAATCGTTGACGTTCTTGAAGCGGTCGAGATCGAGCAGCAGGATGGCGTAGCCGGCATTGCCGGCGCCGACCGACAGCTCGCGCAGCTGCTCCAGGAAGAAGCCGCGGTTCGGCAGGCCGGTCAGCTGATCGGTCTGTGCAAGCTCCAGCACGCGGCGATTGGCAAGCGACAGCTGCAGCGAGTTGCGGCTTGCAAGTCCGAGATAGATCGCAAGGAAGATCGTGGTGACGACGCCTGCCGCGAACAGCGCCAGCGCGCGGGTGTGCTGGTCCATGCGCAGGCCGTCGGATGCGGACGCGGCCCACAGCTGCCACGAGGTGTCGCCGATCTTCAATGTGGTCGACCAGGTGGACGCCTTCTGCTGTTTGGCGATCGCCGCTTGCGGCATGCTGGAGAAGTCGGGCTCGACGCTCGCGCCGTCCGCCGCCTGCGGCGGATAGACGCTGATGGCGATGGCCGCAGGGGCCTGACTGTTGGCGCGGATCGCCTGCAACAGACGCGGCAGGTCGAAAATGCCGACGACAAAGCCGTTGAGGTTGCGTCGGCGGTCGGCGACGGTGCTGCGCGAGGTGCCCTTGGCATAGACCGGCACTCCGACCATCACCCCGTACCGAACGGAGCCGTTGCGGGTTTCGTGGAGCTTTGTGCGCAACACCGCGACCGCATCATTGTCGCGCGCGATTTCGAGCGCGGCGCGCCGTTCCGGGAAGGTCCAGTAATCCAGCCCATAGACCACCGAGGTCTTCGGCTCGGTCGAGTAGTAGACCGGGAAATATTCGTCGGCGAGCGGCACCGCGGCGCCGTCGCCGAACGACTTGATCTGATAGCCGGAGATGCCGTCCGCAACCGCAGCGGCCTCGTATTCGGCGCGCTCCGCCTGGCTGACGCGGGGCACCCAGGCCACGCGCAACAGGCCGGGATGGCCCTGGAACAGGCGCTGGCTGAAGGTCTCGTATTCGCTGCGGGTGATGTCCTCGTTGGCGGATTCGAACAGCGTGCGCAACGTGCTCAGCCGTCCCACATACTCGTTGATGCCGTTCTGGATGGTGATGGCCTGGTTCTCGGCGAGGCCCACGAACTCCGCGCGCGCGAGCCTGTTCTCCCACTGCCCGACCGCAAACGCGCAGGCCAGCGACAGCACGAACCCGATGCATGCGGCGATCAGCGCGGGACGATACAGCTCCAGGCGCGACACCGGCGCGCGGCGGCGCTCGATGAAGGCGCTTGCGCGCCCTCCTTCGGTCCGTCCACCACTTCCGCTGTCCACTCCCGCCGGCAAAATGACGCCCCCAGACGGCTTGCAAACCTGTCCGGGGTGATCGGACATGCAGCGCAGTTAAGAACTCGCAAAAATCAGGGCAAATACCGTCGCGCGGCAGGCGGCGTAGTTAACGATCTACGGTCGTGGGGCGACAATCCTCCGTCCGTCTCCGCATTCGTACGGTGGGAGAAAAACGCCTTGATTAGCAAGGTTTTCATCCGATGCGCGTACCCTGCAGCGCGCTGACGAGAGAATTTCATTCTACAAGTGCCCTTCATGCGGCCATCAACATTCTCGATCCTTGTCGCTCTTGCGCTGGCCTGCGGCGCGAGCCGGCCACGGCCGGCTGCGGCAGGCGAGGTCGGCGTCTCCGCCGACACCATCCTGTTCGGCCAGACCGCGGCTCTCGGCGGCCCATCCTCGGCGCTGGGGCAAGGCATGCGTCAGGGCATTCTCGCGGCCTTTGCCGAGGTCAATGCCAGGGGCGGCGTGCACGGCCGCCGGCTCGAACTGCTCAGCCGCGACGACGGCTATGATCCGGATCGCGCTGTTGTCGCGACCGTGAAACTGATCGAGGAGGACAAGGTGTTTGCGCTGATCGGCGCCGTCGGCACGCCGACGTCGATGGCGACCGTGCCGATCGCCGCGGCCAAGAACGTGCCGTTCATCGGTCCGTTCAGCGGCGCGGAGTTCCTGCGCGCATCCGAATTCCAGAACGTCGTCAATATTCGCGCCAGCTACGGCGCCGAGGCCGAGGCCTGGATCAAGCATCTGACCGAAGACCGGCACCTGAAGAGCATCGGGATCTTGTATCAGGACGATGCGTTCGGCCATGACGGCCTCGCCGGCGTCAAGGCGGCGCTGGCGCGGCGCGGCATGGAGCTCGCGTCGGAAGGCACGTTCGAGCGCAACACGCGCTCGGTCGGCGCAGCCTTCAAGGCGATCCGGCGCGCCCGGCCGGAAGCGGTGGTGATGATCGGGACCTATGGCCCCTGCGCCGAGTTCATCAAGCTCGCCCATCGCCGCGGCTTCAACCCGACCTTCGTCGCGATCTCCTTTGTCGGAGCGACCGCGCTTGCCAAGGAGCTCGGACCCGACGGCAACGGCGTGATCGTCTCCGAGGTCGTACCGTTTCCGTGGGATACGCGCCTGAAGCTGGTCGCCGATTACCAGGCCGCGGAAAAGGCGCTCGATCCGAGCCTGACGCCGGATTTCATTTCGCTCGAAGGCTATCTCGCGGGACGCCTCGCCGCCAAGGCGCTCGACATGGCCGGACCCAATCCGACGCGTGCGGAGCTGCTGCGCATCATCAACGAGGTCGGCAGGTTCGACATCGGCGGCGACATCATCGCGTTCGGCAACAAGGCACGCGAGCAGCCGGCGAGCGTGTTCCTGACGGTGATCCAGCCCGACGGAAGCTTCAGGCCCGTGAACAAGCTCTGATCCTCAAAGCCGCTCAATCGTGCTCTCTCAACCGTCACCCCGCGGCGCCGGGTCCGCGCGGCCCGATGACGGCTCCGCGAGCAGCTCAGGACTGACGGTGCAGGTTCAGAGCTGGTCGAACACAGTCACATCCCGCACTCGCTAGCTGCCCTCCGCCTTCTTCTTCGGCCGCGGCGGGCCGTCGACCGGTGGCAGCGACTTGACGTAGTCGGCAATCGCGTTGCGATCGGCCTCCGGCAGCTGCGACGTATTCTTGATCACGCGGGTCATCGCGCCGCCGGCGCTGTCGCCGTCCGGCGTCTGGCCGGTGTCGAGAAAATAGGCGATGTCCTTTTCGCTCCAGTCGGAAAGGCCCTTTTGGGTGATGTTCGGCACCCAGCCCTCGCCCTCCGGATTGGGCCCGCCGGCGAAGCGCTGAGAGGCGATGATGCCGCCGAGAAAATTACGCGGGCTGTGACACTCGGCGCAATGGCCGAAGCTGTTGGCAAGATAGGCGCCGCGATTCCAGGCCGCGGAGCGCGACAGATCCGGCGCGAAGGGCCTGCTGTCGAAGAACAGCAGCTTCCAGATGCCGACGTTGCGGCGGATGTCGAACGGGAACGGCAGATCGTGATCGCGCACCTTGCCTGCGACAGGCGGAAGGGTCTTCAGATAAGCGAACAGGTCGCGCACGTCTTTCGGCCGCGCATGCGCGTAGGATGTGTAGGGAAAAGCCGGAAAATAATGCGAGCCCTCAGGCGAGACGCCGCGCATCACGGCGTTGACGAAATCCTCCTCGCGCCAGCGGCCGATGCCATCGGTCGGATCAGGCGAGATGTTCGGCGCATAGAAGGTGCCGAAGGGCGAGGCAATGGCAAGTCCGCCGCCAAGCTTCAAACGGTCGGGCTGGTTGGGTACGGCATGGCAGGAGGCGCAGCCGCCGGCATTGAAGACGACTTCGCCATTGGCGAGGTCGGGGGTGAAGGCGGCCACCGTGACCGCTCCCGCAAGCGGCACGGCCGTCAGCCACCAGTACAGGCCGAACGCCGCCGCGGCGGCAAACAGGGCGGCAAGCAAGATCCGGCGCAGCATTCAACGTCCCGCGATGTCCGGTCGCAACCTTATGGCTCGTGCCGCCGTTACTCCAGTCAGCAAATTGTGCCATCCTTTGTGGCGGGATTGGCACTTTTTCGGGAATAAACCCGCAAAGTCCATTGTTGTGAAATCTGATCTGGCGAAAAACAGGGAGAGAGCCATGACCAAGACCATGTTTGCCGTGTTTGCGTTGGGAGCAGCGGCGCTGCTGACCGGCCCGGTGTTTGCGGAAAAGATGAAGGCGACGCTGGATGGCAAGAGCGAGGTACCGCCGAATGCGAGCGCAGCGACCGGCACGGCCGACATCGATTACGACCCCGCCACCAAGAAGCTGTCCTGGAAGCTGACCTACTCAGGCCTGAGCGGGCCCGCGACCGCGGCGCATTTCCATGGCCCGGCGGAGCCCGGCAAGAATGCCGGCGTCGCGGTTGCGATTCCCAACGCCGGCACCAGTCCCGCCGAGGGCAGCGCCACCCTGACCGATGCCCAGGCCAGCGACCTCGAAGCCGGCAAGTACTATGTCAACGTCCACACAGCAGCCAACCCGGGCGGGGAAATCCGCGGGCAAGTCACCAAATAACGCGTGACGAAATAGACAAACGAAAAAGAGGCAAACGCCAATCACCTTTATCCGGTCTCGCCTTCGGCGGGACCGGTCGGCCGGCAGGCCCTGAGAAACAGCTGCACTCCGGCTTCGATCTCCTGATCGATGGCCTCAGAGCTGCGGTCCACAATGCCAAGAACCGTGAGCAGAGGCCGCTCGCCGCGGACCAGGCTGAGAAATTGGGTCGCGGACACCACCGCATCGTCGAATTCGAGCAGGCGCTGCGCCCTGGCTTCTTCCAGGAACCGGGCCAGGCGGCGGATCGTGGCGAGCGGCCCGCTCTCGTAGAACAGCCGGCCGAGTTCGGGAAAGCGCCCGCTCTCGTTGGCGATCGTCCGCACCAGCGCGACCTCCTTCTGCTCCATGAACGTCTGCATGTATTGGCGGGCAAAGGTGCGCAGCGCCTCGGTCAGCCCGTTCGACAGATCGGGGATGGGCAAAGCCCGTGTCATGTCCTCGCAGGACGTCATGATCAGGGACGCAAACAGCGCTTCCTTGCTCGGGAAATACGCATAGAGCGTCGCCTTCGACACCCCTGCTGCACGGGCGATCGCCTCCATGCTGGTGGCGGAGTAGCCCTGCTCGATGAACAATTGCCGGGCGGCGCGGGCGACGGGCTCGATCTTTCGTCCAGCCGATGCCGCCGGAGGCTGCTTTGCGAGTTCGGTCTCCGCGATCACTAGCGTTCCCTTTCCTGCCGCGCCTTCAACGGGCGGCTGACCCGCGCGACAACCCTCTAGAACAACTCCGGTCGAGCACAACAAGTCCATGATCCACAAGCCAGCACAATTTCTTGAGTACTGAACGGTTCAGTACCTCTTGACTCGACTCGCCATCGATTGGCAAGTACTGAACTGTACAGTTCAGTTCCGGCCAAACAATGGCATCCGAAGCTCACGTCACCAAACGATCAAACGGTCCCATAATACCAATTATGGTTCAATGCGCCCTGAGTCTGGGGGGCTGCGCCGTAGGACCCGACTTCATGCCGCCGCCGGCCCCCGAGGTCGGGGGCTATACGGCGCATCCGCTTGCCGCGACAGCGTCGGCAAAGGTCGAAGGCGGATCGGCACAGCAGTTCGCGACCGGGGCCGACCTGCCCGGCACATGGTGGCGCAGCTTCCGCTCGAAGCAGATCGACGCCTTCGTTCGGGAAGCGCTCGCAAACCATCCCGACCTCGCCTCGGCCCAGGCCGCGTTGCGGCAGGCGCGCGAGACCGCAGCCTCCGAGACCAGCGCATTGCTGCCCTCCGCCAGCGGAAGCGGCGGCGTCACGCGTGAACAGGTCCCCGCGGCAGCGAGCGGCCAGGCGGGGACGGCGTCGCTCTATACGCTCTACAATGCCTCCGTGCCGGTCTCGTTCACGCCCGACATCTTCGGCGGCAAGCGGCGCGGCATCGAGGCCGACCTCGCCAATGTCGACTATGAGCGCTTCGAACTCGAGGCAACCTACCAGTCGTTGACCGCGAACGTCGTGACCGCCGCGATCAACGACGCCTCCTATGCGGCGCAGATCCGCGTGACCGAGGATCTGATCAAGGGCCAGCGCGAATGGGTGTCGACGCTCGAGAAGCAGTTCGCTCTCGGCGCGGTCTCGAGCGCCGACGTACTGTCGCAGAAGGCGCAGCTGGCCCAGACGCTGGCGGAGCTTCCGCCGCTGCAGAAATCGCGCGCGCAGGGACGCAACCAGTTGATGGCCTATCTCGGCCGGCTGCCGAGCCAGGACAAGGGTGAAGCCGTCCGGCTGGAAGAGCTGGTGCTGCCGCGCAAGCTGCCGCTGAGCGTGCCGGCGCTATTGGTGCAGCAACGGCCCGACATCCGCGCCGCGGAAGCTCAAATGCACCAGGCCAGCGCCAATGTCGGCGTCGCCACGGCCAACATGCTGCCGAACGCGACGCTGTCGGCGTCCGCCGGCAGCGAGGCGCTGGCTGCATCGGCGCTGTTCGGGCCGGGGGCAGCGGCATGGAGCGTTGCTGCCAACGTGACCGGACCGATCTTCGACGCCGGCGCGCTGTTCCACACCAAGGAATCCAAGGTCGCCGCACTCGAACAGGCAAGATCCCAATATCGCTCGACCGTGATCACGGCGTTCCAGAACGTCGCGGATTCGCTGCGCGCCATTCAATCCGATGCCGCGCTGCTCAAGGCTCAGTCCGAGGCGGAAAACGTCGCCGACGAAAGCCTGAAGATCTCGCAGGCCCAATTCAAGGGCGGCTCCACGACGTTCCTGACCGTGCTCAACGCCGAGCAGACCCTGCTCAATGCGCGCGTCAATCGGGTGAAGGCGCAGGCCTCGCGCTATGCCGATACAGTCGCGCTGTTCCAGTCGCTCGGCGGCGGCTGGTGGAATCGCGTCGACGAGGCGCCCGCGTCGCAAGCAAAGCCCGCAGGGATCGCGGGCATTTTCGTTCCGGCAGGCGCCCTGCCGGCAACGGACCAGCCGGCCAATTGACGCCAGAGATGGAGTTCAAGCGCATGTTGAAACGCATGATCATCATGCTGTGTGGTGTCGGTGCGGTGTTCGCGGGGCTCGCCTGGTTCGTCGATTTCCGCGCCGGCATCATCAAGAAGGTGATGGCGACGCTCGCCGATCCGCCGCAGACGGTGTCGACCACGGTCGCAGGGCGCAGCGACTGGCAGCCGAGGATGACCGCGATCGGCACGTTTCGCGCGGTCAACGGCGCCGATCTGTCGCTGCAACAATCCGGCATCGTCGACGCCATTCATTTCGAATCCGGCAAGGACGTCGCCGCCGGCGAGGTCCTGCTCGATCTGCACAAGGAAGACGATATCGCCAAGCTACAGTCGCTGCAGGCGACCGCCGACGGGTCGGGAATCACGCTGCGCCGCGATCAGGGCCAGCTGAAGATCAATGCGGTCAGCCAGGCTACCGTCGACAATGACGAGGTCAACCTGCGCAACGGGCTGGCGCTCGTCGCGCAGCAACAGGCGCTGGTGGATCAGAAGACGCTGCGGGCGCCGTTCGCCGGCCGCCTCGGCGTGCGCCAGGTCGACGTCGGCCAGTATCTCACCGCCGGGACCACGATCGTGACGCTGCAAGCGCTCGACCGGCTGTTTGTCGACTTCACCTTGCCGCAGCAGGCGGTTGACGACGTGAAGGTCGGCCAGGAGGTCAGTGCCCGGATCGATGCCTTTCCAGGGCAGACCTTCAAGGGCGTCGTACAGGCCTTCAACTCCAAGGTCGACCAGTCCAGCCGAAACGTGCAGATCCGTGCCATCTTCGACAATCCGGAGCACAAACTGCTGCCCGGCATGTTCGCACGCATCGACGTCGATGTCGGCCAGCCGGCCAGCTACGTGACGCTGCCGCAGACGGCCATCGTCTACAACCCCTACGGGGATTCGGTTTTCCTGGCCGTCAGAAGCCAGACGCCGGGCAAGGATGACCTGGTCGCACGACAATCCTTCGTCAAGACCGGCGCCACCCGCGGCGACCAGGTTGCGGTGCTTTCGGGCCTCGAGCCGGGCGCGACCGTCGTCACCGCTGGGCAGATCAAGCTGCACAACGGAACCACGCTGAAAATCGACAACACGATTCCGGTGGCGAACGATCCCGATCCGACGCCGGTCGATCAGTGAGCGGAGGCGAGCATGTCGTTTACCGATATCTTCATTCGGCGCCCGGTGCTGGCCATCGTCGTCAGCCTGATGATCCTGGTCCTCGGCCTGAAGTCGATGACCTCGCTCCCCATTCTGCAATATCCGCGCACGCAGAACGCGGTCGTGACCGTGACGACGACCTATTACGGCGCGGACCCGGCGATCATCGCCGGCTTCATCACCACGCCGCTCGAGAACGCCATCGCGCAGGCCAATGGCATCGACTACATGACGTCGACCAGCCAGTCCGGAACGAGCACGATCACGGTCTACCTGCGGCTCAACTATGATTCCGGCAAGGCGCTGACCGAGATCAACACCAAGGCCAACTCGGTCCTCAATCAGCTGCCGAGCGGCGCCCAGCAACCGGTGCTGACGGTCAAGATCGGGCAAACCATCGACGCCATGTATCTCGGCTTCAGCAGCGACGTCTTGGCGCCCAACCAGATCACCGACTACCTGATCCGCGTCGTGCAGCCGAAACTGCAGGCGGTGTCCGGCGTGCAGACGGCGGAGCTGCTCGGCAACAAGACCTTCGCGCTCAGGGTCTGGCTCGATCCGACCAAGCTCGCGGCCTACGGGCTGACCGCGGCCGACGTCTCGACGGCGCTTTCGAGCAACGACTATATCGCCGGGCTCGGGACCACCAAGGGCCAAATGGTCCAGGTCAACCTCACCGCGGCGACCAATCTGAAGTCGCTGCAGGAGTTCCGCGACCTCGTGGTCAAGCAGGTCGGCTCCTCCAACATCAAGCTGTCCGACGTCGCCAACGTCACGCTCGGTTCGGAGGACTACGATTCGTCGGTCGCCTTCAACGGCAAGCGGGCGGTCTATATCGGCATTCAGGTCGCGCCGAACGCCAACCTTCTCGACGTCATCAAGGGCGTGCGCGCCGTGTACCCCGACATCAAGGCGCAGCAGCCGGACGGGCTGAACTCGGAGATCATCTACGATTCCACTGCCTTCGTGAATAGCTCGATCGACGAGGTGATCCGATCGCTCGGCGAGGCGCTGTTGATCGTCACGGTGGTGGTGTTCCTGTTCCTGGGATCGTGGCGATCGGTGCTGATCCCGGTGATCGCCATTCCATTGTCGCTGGTCGGTACCTTCACGATGCTGCTGGCGCTCGGCTTCTCGATCAACCTCCTGACCCTGCTCGCCCTGGTGCTGGCGATCGGCCTCGTGGTGGACGACGCCATCATCGTGGTCGAGAACGTCAACCGCCATCTCGCTGAGGGCGCCACGCCGCTGCAGGCGGCGATCGCCGCCGCCCGCGAGCTCGCCGGTCCGATCATCGCGATGACCATCGTGCTGATCGCCGTCTATGTGCCGATCGGTTTCCAGGGCGGCCTCACCGGCGCGCTGTTCACCGAATTCGCCTTCACGCTTGCGGGCGCCGTCACGGTCTCGGCCGTGATCGCGCTGACGCTGACGCCGATGTGCTGCGCCTTCATCCTCAAGCCTCCGACCCAGGGCAAGCCGACGCTGGACGATCGCATCACGGCCTTTATCGACGCGCGGATGGAGGCGTTGCGGGAGGGCTATCAGCGGCTGCTGGCGAGCAGCCTGACGACGATACCCGTCACCATCACTTTCGCCGCACTGATGCTCGCCAGCATCTACTGGCTCTATTCGAATTCCAAGAACGAGCTCGCGCCGGAGGAGGATCAAGGCGTCATCCTGACCCAATCGACGCTGGCGCCGAACGCGACGCTGCAGCAAAAGCTGCTGTATTCCGCCGAAGTCTATCGCCGCTTCGCCGCGCATCCGGAAACCGCGGGCGTGTTCCAGCTCGACATCGTCGGAAACTCGATCGCGGGCTGGGTGCTGAAACCATGGGACCAGCGCGACAAGACCTCGACCGAGCTGCAACCCGTCATTCAGCAGGAGATGTCGGGCGTCACGGGCGCCAGGATCGTGGCGTTCCAGCAGCCGCCGCTGCCCGGTGCGAGCGGTCTGCCGATCCAGTTCGTGATCCAGACCACGGACCCGTTCGAGCGGCTCGACGGCGTCGCCAAGGCGTTCACCGCCGAGGCGCTCAAGAGCGGCAAGTTCATCTTCCTCGACAACGACCTCAAGATCGACCAGCCGCAGTCCACCGTCGTGATCGATCGCGAGAAAACCGCGCAGCTCGGCTTGAAGCTCAGTGACGTCGGCGGCGCCCTCAGCAACATGCTGGGGGGCGGATATGTCAACTATTTCAGCCTCGATGGCCGCTCCTACAAGGTCATTCCCCAGGCCGAGCAGCGTTATCGACTCAATGCGGATCAGGTGCTCGACTATTACATCAAGACCTCCGACGGCACGGCCATTCCGCTGTCGACCGTGGCGTCACTGAAAACCACGACGGCCCCGGAATCGTTGAACCATTTCCAGCAGGTCAATGCCGCCACCATTTCCGGCGTCGCTGCGCCCGGCGTCATCACCGGCGAGGCGCTGGCGACGCTGAAGGACATCGCCGGCCGGACCTTGCCCAAGGGCTACACCATCGACTATGGCGGGCAGTCGCGGCAATTCATCCAGGAGTCGTCCGGCTTCGCCGCCACCTTCGGTTTCGCGCTGATCATCATTTTTCTGGCGCTGTCAGCGCAGTTCGAGAGCTTCCGCGATCCGTTGATCATCCTGGTCTCGGTGCCGATGTCGATCGCGGGCGCCCTGATCTTCATCATGCTCGGCCTCAAGGGCGCGAGCCTCAACATCTACACCGAGGTCGGCCTCGTCACGCTGATGGGGCTGATCAGCAAGCATGGCATCCTGATCGTCGAATTCGCCAACGAGTTGCAGCACGCCGGCCGCTCCAAGCGTGACGCCGTGATCGAGGCGACCGCGATCCGCTTGCGGCCGATCCTGATGACCACGGCAGCCATGGTGATCGGCGTCCTGCCGCTGATCACCGCGTCCGGCGCCGGCGCCGCCTCGCGCTTCAACATGGGACTGGTGATCGCCTCGGGGCTCTCGATCGGAACGCTGTTTACGCTGTTCGTGGTCCCCGCATTCTACATCTTGCTGGCGGCCGATCATTCCGCCTCCAATCGCGAGGAGGAGCGAACTGCGGAGGCGCCGCATCTTCCGGCCGTCCTGCCGCGAGCCGCGGAATGATGCGCGACGAAGCCGGGACGTTTGCGCGCGGCAATAACGGCGTGTGTTGCGGCAATCGGAGACAGAAAAAGGGGCGGATGCATCGGCATCCGCCCCTCACGTCGCTCGCGCGCCCCACAAATCTCAGGTCTTCTTGATGCGGTAGGTCTCGTGGCAACCGCCGCATTGCTTGCCTATGATGGAAAGCTCTGCCTTCAGCGTGTCGACATCCTTGATCTTGCCCTTGGCGTCGCCCACGGTCTTGGCGAAGCTCGCGATGTGATCGGCAAAACCCGCCTTGTCGTCCCAGATCTTGGACGAGGGGCTGTAGTCGCCGTCGAACGGCTTACCCTTGATGCTCTCGGGGAACAGCGTCGGCAGCTTGGCTGCGGTGTCGGCGAACTGGGTGAGCGCCGCGTCCACTGTCGCCTGGTCATAAGGCTTCTCGCCCTTGATCATCGCGGCCAGCGCACCGGCATTCCTGCCATTGCCCTTCATCATCGTCTGGGTGTCCTTGACCTGGTCCTGCTGGGCCATCACGGCGCCAACGCCTGCAACGACACCGATCACGAGCGCACCCGCAACCACAATAGTTCGCTTCATCCTATTCCCCTCACTTTCAACCTCGCCATTTTGATGGCGCGGCTTCCCTAGAGCATGATCCGGAAAACTGTGCAGCAGCTTTCCGGAAAAATCATGCTCAAACAAAGACTGAAACCCCATGCAGGAGGCTTCATTCCCGCGTCACAAACTGTGCTGGCGCTGGTGCTCGCGAATGGCGATCCAGATCCGCTCCGGGGTCGCCGGCATATCGACATGGTCGATCCTGTACTCGCGCCACAACCCGTCGATGATGGCGTTCATGACGGCAGGACATGAGCCGATCGCGCCGGCCTCGCCTGCGCCCTTCACCCCCAACGGATTGGTCTTGCAGGGAATGTTGTGGGTCTCGAAATGGAAGGCGACGCCGTCGGCGGCGCGCGGCAGCGCATAGTCCATGTAGGTGCCGGTGATCAGTTGCCCATCGGTCGGGCTGTAGACCACCCGCTCCATCAGGGCCTGCCCGATCCCCTGCATCACTCCGCCATGCACTTGCCCTGCGAGCAGCAGCGGATTGAGGGTCACGCCGAAATCGTCGACGATGACATAATTGACTATTTTGACGATGCCGGTCGCGGGGTCGATCTCGACCTCCGCGACATGGGTGCCGTTGGGATAGGTGCCGTCGGCGCTGTTGAAGGTCGCGGCGCCGTTGAGCTTGTCGGCGCCCGCACGCTTGGCGAGATCGGCAAAGCTGATGGAGCGGTCGGTGCCGGCGATCCGTACCACGCCGCCTGAGATCTCGAGGTCGGCAGCGCTGGTCTCCAGCGCTTCGGCGGTGAGCACCTTCAACTGCTTTCCGAGCTCCTGGGTCGCGCGCTGCACCGAGACGCCGCCGGTCGGGATCGATGCCGAGCCGCCGGTGCCGAGGCCGGTTGCGATCTCGTCGGTGTCGCCCTGATGGACATGCACGCGCTCCGGCGGCACACCGAACTGCTCCGCCACGATCTGCGCATAGGCGGTCTGATGGCCCTGCCCGCTCGACTGCGTGCCGATCAGGACGGTGATGTCGCCGTTCGGATCGAGCCGCACATTGGCGGTCTCGTCGCCCATGGTGCCGCAGATCTCGACATAGCTGGACATGCCGATGCCGCGCACCAGACCGTCCTTCTTGGCGGCCTTGGCGCGCTTGGGAAACTCCTTCCAGTTCGCAACGTCCATCGCCCGCTTCATGTGGGCGGCGAAATCGCCGGAATCGTAGACCTTGCCGGTGACGGTCTTGTAGGGCAGCTGCTTCGGCTGAATGAAGTTCTTCTTGCGGATCGCATCCGGCGTCATGCCGAGTTTGCGCGCGCAGGCGTCCACCAGGCGTTCGATGACGTACGCCGCTTCCGGCCGCCCGGCGCCGCGATAGGCATCGACCGGCACGGTGTGGGTGAACACGGTGCGGACGCGGCAATGGAAGGTCTGGATGTCGTAGAGGCCCGGCAGCATTCCGGCGCCGCCATGGGGGATATAGGGCGCGAAGGTCGAGAGATAGGCGCCCATGTCGCCCATCAGGTCGACGTCCATGGCGAGGAACTTGCCGTCCTCGGCCAGCGCCATCTTCGCCGTCGTGACGTTGTCGCGGCCCTGCGCATCGCCCATGAAATGCTCGGAGCGATCGGCCGCCCAGCGCACCGTCTTCTTCAGCTTGCGCGCGGCGACTGCGAGCAGCGCATATTCGCGGTAGGGAAACAGTTTTGTGCCGAAGCCGCCGCCGACATCGGGACAGATCACCCGCATCTTGTCGGTCGCAATCTTGAGGACGTTCTGGCACAGGATGTCGCGCAGCCGATGGCTGCCCTGGCTGCCCGCGGTCAGCGTCAGATGATCGCGCCTGGCGTCATATTCGCAGACCGCGGCGCGCGTTTCCATGAAGCTCGCCACCACGCGCGGATTGACGATGGAGATTTCCGCGATCGCATGCGCCTTGGCAAAGGCAGCATCCGTCGCCTTCTTGTCGCCGATCGGCACGTCGAACAGCACATTGCCCGGCTTGTCCGGCCAGACCAGCGGCGCGCCGGGCTTCACGGCATGGGCAACGCCCGACACCGCCGGCAGCGGCGTCCACTTGACGTCGATCGCCTCGATCGCATCGCGCGCGTGATCGATCGTATCGGCCACCACGAACGCGACGGCGTCGCCGACATGCCGCACCTCGTCCTTGGCGAGGATCGGGTATGGCGGACCGGTGAAGGGATCGACCTCGAAATTGAACAGGCACGGCAGGCCGCCGAGATCGGCGACGTCGTCTGCCGTGAGGATCAGCGCCACCCCGGGCAGCGTCCTGGCCTTGCTCGCATCGATGGTGAATTTCGCATGCGCATGCGGCGAGCGCAAAACCAGCGCATGCAGCGAGGCCTGGGGCGCGGTGTCGTCGGTGTAGCGGCCCTTGCCGCGGATCAGTGCGTCATCCTCCTTGCGCAGGACACTTTGACCGACGCCGAACTTGATGGGAGCAGCCATCTCATCTCCAATTTCTTATTGTGACTTGCCGGGCATATTGCAGCGGATTGCGCCATAGCGCAAACGCCTTTGAGCGGCCGTCAGCGCACCAATGAACGCAGCCATCTCGGGCCGAACAGCAGCAGGATCGATCCCGCATAGATCACGGCCCCGACAACGACCAAGATCAGCAGCACGATCTCATCGCGAAAGGCGCTGAGGCCGGAAAGATGCGCTGCAGCAAATCTGGCCGTCAGCCACAGCACGGCAGCGAGCAGGATTCCGGTCACTGCAAATTTGAGGAGCGACTGCACCAGCGCGCGGTTCGCTTCGAGATAGCCGGCCCGCACGGCAAAGCCGAGCACCAGCAGGAGATTGATCCAGGCACCGATGGCGGTGGCGAGCGCGAGGCCGATCTGGGCGAGCGGGCCCATCAGCAGCAGCTTCAGCACGACGTTGACGCCAATCCCCGTGAGGGAGGCCTTCACTGGCGTTGCCGTGTCCTTGCGCGCGTAGAAGGTCGCAACCGCGCTCCTGATCAGCACGAAGGGAATGAGGCCGACGGCGTAGGCTGCGAGCGTCGCTCCAGCGGCGGCAGCGTCTCCCCTGGTGAAGGCGCCGCGGGCGAACATCGCGCGGGTGATGACGTCGGGCACGGCGAGGAAGGCGGCGACGAACGGCACGGCGGACAGTAGCGTGAAATCGAAGGCGCGGCGCTGCGCCTGCATGGCGCCTTCATGGTCGTGGGCGGTGATCCGCCGCGACATCTCCGGCAACAGCACGGTGCCGACCGCGATGCCGATCACGCCGATCGGCAGCTGGTTGAGCCGGTCGGCATAATACAGCGCCGACAGCGCGCCCGCGGGCAAGAAGGTCGCGATGATGGTATCGGCGAACATCGCGACCTGCGTGCCCATCGAGCCCAGGGTCGCCGGGCCCAGCGCGCGGAAGAAGGCGCGGATGTCCTCATCCAGCTTCAAGGGGGCGAACCGCGGCAGGCCGCCATGGCTCGCGAGATCGCCGGCCAGGAGAAAATATTGCAGGAAGCCGGAGATCAGCACGCCCCAGGCCGCCGCGTGGCCGACGGTCGGGAAGGACGCCGCGATCGCCAGCGTCGCCATCATCGAGAGATTGAGGAAGATCGACGCGGCGGCGGCGCTGGCATAGCGATGCATCACGTTGAGCATGCCGCCGTAGAGCGTCACCAGCGTGATCAGGAGCAGATAGGGAAAGGTGATACGCGTCAGCTCGATGGCGAGATTGCGCTGCGCATCGTCATGGGTGAAACCCGGCGCCAGCAGGGTCATGGCCTGCGGCATGAACAGCCAGGCCAGGACCAGCAGGATCACCTGTGACAGGAACAGCAGCGTGAACACGCGGTCGGAGAACAGCTTGGCCGATGCCTCGCCCTTCCCGCCATGGACATGGGCATAGGCCGGGACGAAGGCCGCGTTGAAGGCGCCTTCGGCAAAGATCGCACGGAAGTGATTGGGCAGGCGGAACGCGACGAAGAACGCGTCCGCCACCGGGCCTGCGCCCAGGATCGCCGCCAGCATGATGTCGCGCGCGAACCCTGTCAGCCGCGAAAGCAGGGTATAGCCGCCGACCGTGAAAATGCGCCCAAGCATGCGCCGCTTCTAGACGAAGTGAGATGCAGTTTGAAGCGAAGAAGAATCGAAGAACGTTCCCTCGCCCCGCCCTTGCGGGGAGAGGGTTAGGGTGAGGGGCCGCTTCCGCGTATTCGGAAGTGGAGGAGTGCGCGGAAGCTCCCCCTCACCCGGATTGCATCTGCGATGCAATCCGGCCTCTCCCCGCAAGCGGGGCGAGGCGAAGGAGATACCGAAATCACCCAGCCAGCGCGCTGCGGACGGCGGCGATGATCCGTTCCTGGGTCGCTTCGTCGAGATAGGCGTGCATCGGCAGGCTGATGACGTCCGCCGACAGCGCCTCGCTGACCGGCAGGCCGCCGTCGGCGACCGGGAAATGGCGGTAGGCGGTCTGCTGGTGGATCGACTTCGGATAATAGATCGCGGTCGGCACGCCCTGCGCCTTCAAGGCGGCGGCGAACGCGTCGCGATTGGTCCCCTTGGGCAGGCGGATGGTGTATTGCGCCCAGACCGAGGTGCAGCCGGGCTTGAGTCGCGGCACCTTGACGAGGTTGCCGAGCCCGCGCGCATAGCGCTCCGCGACCGCGTTGCGGGCGGCGATTTCGTCCTCGAAAATCTTCAGCTTCTCGATCAGGATCGCCGCCTGCATGGTGTCGAGCCGCGCGGTCAGGCCGAGCCGCACATTGTCGTATTTGTCGGAGCCCTGCCCATGCACGCGCACGCTGCGGAGTGCGGCGGCCAGCTCGTCGTCGTCGGTGAAGATGGCGCCGCCGTCGCCGAAGCAGCCGAGCGGCTTGGCCGGGAAGAAGCTGGTTGCGGTCGCATGTCCGATCGAGCCGAGCCTGCGGCCCTTGTAGCTCGCGCCAAAGCCCTGGGCGGCATCGTCGAGCACGAACAGGCCCTCGGCGGATGCGACCTCGGCGATCGCATCATGGTCGGCGCTCTGCCCGAACAGGTCGACCGGGATCACCGCCTTCGGATTCAGTCCGCGGCGCCGCGCAACCGCAATGCCGCGCGCGAGCGAAGCCGCATCCATGTTGAAGGTTTCCTCGTCGACATCGACGAGCACCGGCGTGGCACCGGTGAGCGCCACGGCTTCGCCGGTGGCGCAGAAGGTGAAGGACGGACACAGCACGGCATCGCCGGGGCCGATGTTCTTGGCCATCAGCACCATCAGCAGCGCATCGGTGCCGCTGGAGCAGCTCACGACATGCTTGGCGCCGGAGAAGGCGGCGAGCTGCTTCTCGAGCTCGGTGATCTCGGGGCCACCGAGAAACTGGCAATGCGTGAGCACGCGGGAGACCGCGTCGTCGATCGCCTTGCCAAGCCTGGCGCGCTGGGCGCCGACATCGATGAAGGGAATGGGTTGCGGACGCAGATGCTGGTTCATGGAGCCTTGCGACGATTGAGAGACGGACATTGGATGTTGCGGTGAGCTAGAAGGCGGCGCGGCGCGGCCCCTTGCGGGCGGTCGGCGCGGCCGTCGGCCTGGCGGAGCTTTCGAGGCAGCGCGTGGCGATTTCGAGGCTGGCGACGCCCTCGTCGCCGCTGACCGCCGGCACCCCGCCGGTGCGCACCGCCTGCAGGAAGGCGATCAGCTCGGCGCGCAGCGGCTCGTCATGGCCGACCGGCAGATGCCGCATCGAATAGCTGCCGTCGGGCTTGAAGCCGAAGCATTCGGTGACCTGCCGGGTCAGGAGGTCGCCCATCACATATTTGCCGCGGGTCGCGACCGTGACGTTGCGCGCCTTGAACGGCGTCAGCCAGTTGGTGTTGATGTGGGCGAGCACGCCGCTGGCGGTGCGGAACTGCAGCAGCGCGATGTCCTCGCGCTCGGCCACGGCGCTGGAGAGCTGCGGCTGCACCTCGACGATGTCCGATTCGGTGAACCAGCGAATCAGATCGATGTCATGGACGGCAAGGTCGATGACCACGCCGACATTGGACATGCGCGGCGGGAACGGCCCGACCCGGGTGATGCCGATGGAGAGAATGTCCTCGCCCGAGATCGCCTGCTTGATCGCGGCGACCGCCGGGTTGAAGCGCTCGACATGGCCGACCATCAGGGTGACGCCAGCGGCGTCGGCGGCGGCGACGATGTCGCGGCCCTCCTCGACGGTCGAGGCGATCGGCTTCTCCACCATCACGTGGATCTTCTGGTTGATGCAGGCAAGCGCGATCTGGTGATGCAGATGCGTGGGCGCTGCGATGGTGACGGCGTCGACGCCCTCGGCAAGCAGCTCGTCAAGCGCAGTGAAGGTGCGGCAATTGGTGAGATCGGTGGCGCGCGAGCGATGCGCCGGCAGCGGATCGACCACGCCGACGAGGCTGGTGTCGGGCAGCCCCGCGAGCACGCGGGCATGATTGGTGCCCATCACGCCGGCGCCGACGACGCCGACGCGAAGCGGCCGCTTCGCTGCAATCTTCATCTCTGATCCGGTCCCCCTGGCACCCATACGTCAATCCCCATTGGTCGCATCGCCCGAACCAACCCCGACGGCTTCCTAGCACGGGCGTCACACATGTGGCGAATGCAGAAAGCTTTAACCGGACACGATTTGATTCAAACGATTACAGGCCCGAATCACGAATTCTCCTGCGATTCGAATAGCCTGCGTTCTCCGCGAATTGGCGCGGAATTTGGGCAAAAGGCCTCCCTCTTGCGCAAGCGGAAGGCAGTTTCTGCCCGATTCCGTTACCTTCGTTTTCAGGCGCCCGGCCTCGGAACGGCGGACTTATTTGCCCAGCGAGCCGAGATAGCGGATTGCGGTGATGCTCGGCAGGAAGGTGTAGGCCCCGCCCCTGGCGCGGACGAAGCGCGGCAGCGTGCGCAGGCGGAAGGTGGTGCCCGATTTGAGCACGAGATCGAACCAGCCGGTCTCCGGCGCATTGGCGCCGATCAGGGGATCGTTGGAGCCGGTCACGCGCGGATCCTGCAGGCCGACATTGACCCAGTCGGTGCACATGGCCTCGAACTGGGCCCCGAGGCTGGCGCCGATGAAATTGCCGAGCAGCCCGCGTTCCTGGCCATCGGCCGCATCGGGCCTGGCGGGATCGTAGGGCGGTCCATAGGGCATGCCGCGCCGGACCAGGCGGCGGCTGTTGTTGGCGACCCGCTGCACGATCTGCGCGTCGCGCGGGTTGCAGCGGCGGATATGCGAGCTGTAGGGACAGCTGGAAGCAGCCGGGTAATCGAAATTGTTGAGCTGCTTGTCGGGCAGCGGCGGCTGCGGATTGGGCGTGTCCGGCGACAACGCCAGCGGCACGCCGTTGCGCCAGCGGCCGCACATCTGCGCCGCGACGATCTCGCGCAGCGCCGCCTCGCGCGACAGGCCGGGGCCGATTTTGCCTTCGTCGCCGGGCGGCAGCAACTCGTCGACCTCCTTCTGCGTCAACAGATATCTCGCCGCCTCGGTCAAATAGGTCTCGAAACCAACGACATCCTGCGCCAGCACGCGGAAGGCGTTGAAGGTGCCGTTGCGGCCGAGCGCGACCGGATCGGGCACGCGCCACCACAGGCCCTCGAAATTGTTGGCATAGCCGAGCAGCACCGTGCCGAGCGGCGCCATCGGCTGCGGATCCGGATAATCGGCGGGATCATGGATGTCGGCAAAGCGAGGCTGGGAGATGTTGTCACGGTAGCCGAAATGCACATAGTTGTCGTGGAAGTTGAAGCCGTCGCGCACGCCGAGCAGGCGGAAGGTGTGCGTATTCTGCAGCGCCTGGCCCTGCACGCGGTCGAGGTCGGCAGCCTGCGCGGCATGGATCGAGACGATCAGGTGAATGTCGCGCGGCTTGTCGAACGGCGCCGGCCAATGCTCCGGGGCGCTGTCGCCGACATCGCCGAGCTTCTGCGCACGGGCGGTCATGCCCTCGACGAACTCGGTCGGAAAGCTCGCAAGCGACGTGCCTGACGCCCCCAGCGCCCGCAAGCCCTCGAACGTCACCCCGACGTTGAAACAGGTCGCCGGCTTTTCATCCCAGGGCGCCTGCGACGTCACCTGCGGCACGCCGCCTGCATTCGACACCGTGGCGCCGAGCCAGGCGCGCGCTTCCGCGGCGTCAGCGACGGCAAGAATGAGATGGCGCACATGCGGCTGGCGATAGCCCCGCAGGATGTTTCCCTGCACGTCTGTGACGTCGAACATGGCGCTCACCATCCGATTCCGAATTGCCTGCGGACCTCGGCCACCGAATAGCCGGGATAGGCGCGGTACCCGCTGCCAAGCGAGACATTGCGGTTGACGTGAAGCTGCAGGACCAGATCCCGCGGCAACAGCCTGAGATCTCTGGTGATATCGGTTTGGCCGTCGACCGCTTCGATGTCACGGAACAGGTCGGTCGCCTGGTCGGAGACCTGGTAGAGGTCGTGGGCGTGCACCCAGTCGATGAACTTCTCGACATTGGTCTCGGAGGGAATGACGTGCTCGCCGCCTTCGACCAGGTTCACCACCGCATCGAACACGCTGCCGATGGTGGCGATGAAATCGCGGATGTAATTGGTGAAGTCGCCGTCATAGACGGAGAACATGCAGATATTGTCGCCGACGATGACGAAGCGGGCGAAATGCACGGTGCCGACATTGTCGAGCCCGGCATAGATCTCGTCCTTGTTCAGGGCGATCGCCAGCGCGGCCTCGGCGCGGCCTGCCGCGGACTTGTTCTTGAGCGGCATGACCAGGTTCATCATGTGCTGCACATTGTCGCCTGGCTGCACCGAATAATGCGGGCCGCCGGGCTGCGGCTTGACCGGCGTGCGCCAGGCCCAATAGGGCACCAGGATCCAGTTCGTGAAGACCTGCATCGGGCCCCATTTCGGCAACTCGTCGACAAATCGCTCAAACCAATCGGCAAGTCCGGCCATCAATCTTCACTCCGGTGAAAAGGACATGCCGTGCCGCCGCGCAGCTTGCGCGACTCCTCATAGGCGTCACGGCGGGCCAGCAGGATGGGATCGTTGGACGGCTCGATGCCGTCCACGAGGCGCCAGGGATTGAAGCTGATGCGCTCGGCCGCCGCCTCCTGGTCCTCGGCGACCTTGGTCAGGGTCAGCGTGCCCATGATCACGCGGACGCGCTTGGCCGGCCACGGCACGGTGGGATCCTCGAGCGCGTCGCCGCTTTCGCCGATGGTCATCATCAGGAGAAACCGCGCCGGCCATTGCTTGAGGCGCTCGCGCAGCTCGCCTTGCAGATAATTGTCGACCGGCGGCAGATCGGGATTTGTGTTGCGCACGCCCGCGACCGGCTTCCAGGCGAAGCGGACGGGGCGTCGCACGCCGCCCTGGCCGGTCACGATGAAGGTATGGACGGCGTGATAGGCGGCCCGGGCGTAGCTGACGGGGGCGCCGATCACGCCCGCTTGAAACACGGCGAGTTGAGCGAAGGGATGCGCATTGGCATATGCGAGCGTGCCGGCATCAGCGCTCGCCGTCTGCCCCGGATAGGGGTCGGGCAGCGGCTGCTTGAGCTGGAGCATGTCGCAGATCTTCTGCCACGGCGTCTCCTTCCTGACCGGCTGCTGTCGCGCCGCGGTGGTGAAGTCGATGAACTCCTTCGTGGTCCGCACGAAGAAGCCGTTCAGCGTCATCGCGATCAGGTCGGTTGCCTGTTCCTTCAGATGAAAGCGCGTCGCCATGCCGCGCACGTCTTTCCAACCGTCGTGCTGTTCGGGACTGCCCGAGCCGTTGGAGAAGCGCACCGAAACCGGCACCCGCTGGCCCCCGAAATGCTCGGCCCGGCAAAAGCTTGCCGCGATATCTGAAGCTTCAAAATAACCTTCAACGCCGACCCCGATGGTGTGGATCGGCCGCGTGCCCGGCTTGTGATCGGGAAAATCGGCGATGATGGCCTGGACGAGTTGGCTCGGCGAGGGATCCGCCGTGCTATCGCGGGATTCGGGGTTTGGGGCCGCCGGCTTTTGCGCAGAAGCTGTGTCGTCCATGCCCCCTCCTCGGGACGGACGAGCGCCCTCAAGGGTTGGCCGCGTCCGTCTTCGTGCGGTCGGCGGTCATGCGCCGCCACGCCTCTATGATGTACCTGCGCGCTTCCGCCGGGTCAAAGGTTGATCCACGTTCGGCTGCAGTTTCAAATGTAACATCTCCCAGGTTGTCCCTTGCTTTTGTGACGGCTTCGCGCGCAGCGCGGTCGAGTTTCAGCGGCGAGGCCTTCAGCGCCCCGGCCAGGACGGCCAATTCCTCGTAGGCGCCAAGCGCCGCCAGCGGCAGGACCAGGGAGCGGATGGTGAGCCAGGTGTAGAACGTGGTGCCGTGGCTCGGCAGCTCCATCAGGGATTGGATGTGGATGTCGAAGGCCTCCTCCGGCGGCGCATGCGTCGCTTTGAGATCGGCGATCAGCTGCCTGACCCGCTGCGCGCCCAGATGGTTGCCCGCCATCTTGGCCCATTCGGCCGTGATCTGGAACTCGTCGATCGCCACGGCGGGGTCCTCGGCGATGCCGCCGCGGGCATAATGGATGTAACCCATCAAGGTCGGCGGCAGCGCCGCCTGCCCCTGCCCGATCTCGCTGACCCGACGCACCGCCTCCGCGGCGCCTTGCGGGTCGCTGGTCCGGGCCTTGAGATTGGCGATCATGCAGAGCGACATCACCTCGCAAGGGACGTTGGCGGCCGCGTGCGCCTGCTCGATCGCGGCCGCAAGGTGCTTGCCGCAGGCCTTGGGATCGCCGGACCATTGCGCCATTTGTCCCAGCACATGGGACAGCCATCCCCTGGCCGATTCCATGCCGGCGGCTTCCGCCTGCTGGCCGCGCGCAATGAAGGCGCTCGCCTTGGCCTGATTCCCCTCGTCGTGAAAGGCATGCCCGGCCGCGGCGGCGAGCAGGATCGGCGCCTGCGCAAGCTTGTCGGCGCCGGGCCGCGCCATGATGCGGTCATACCAATTGCCGGTCTCCGCGCCGCGATGCCAATAGTTGAACAGGAACAGGGGTGCTGCGAGCTCGGCGGCAAGCTTCAGGTCGCGCGCGATGGCGCGGTCGAAGGCGGCGCGCAAATTCGGCATGTCGTCATAGATCGCATTCGCCGCCTTGCTCTCATGCATGGTCGCGATCTGCTCGCCGAGCTTCTTTGCACGCGCGGCATAGACCTCGGCATGCCGCATCTCGACCGTCTCCATGAGCCCGGTCTCGTCAAGCTTCTCGCGGCCGAAGGCCTGCACCGTCTGCAGCATGCGCAGCCGCTGCGGATTGGCGGGGTCGCGGCCGAGCAGCGAGGTCTCGATCAGCTCGTCGATGCCGCGCAGCACGTCGAACTCGCTTCCCATGTCGCCCGCGCAGATCGCAAGCAGCTGCTCCTCGTGGAACGAGCCTGACAGCACCGACATGCGCTGCAACACTCTCCGGCTGTTGGGATCGAGCAGATCGTAGGACCATTCGAGCGTATTGCGCAGCGTGCGGTGGCGGCCGACGCGCCGGCGGAAGCCGCCGGAGGAAAGATCGAGCGGCTTGGTGATGCCGCTCTCGATGCTCTCGAGGTTGCGCTGGCGCAGCTGCGCCGCCGCGATCTCGATCGCCAGCGGAATGCAATCGACGCCGGCGCAGATGCGCGCGATCCTGGCGAGGTCGGAGCTGTCAGGCTGGAAGCGGTGATTGGCAAGCCGGCCGCGCTCGACAAACAGTCGCACCGGCGCCGACTGGCCGAAGCGATCCTGGGCGCGGGAATCGAGCGAGTTCACCTCGTAGACCGCCTCGCCCTCGATCCCGAGCGTGCCGCGGCTGGTGTTGATCAGGAACACCTCGCCACAGGCCGAGCCGAGCTCGGTGACCGCATCCGCGATCGGGTCCAGCACATGCTCGCAATTGTCCATCACCAGGACCGCCCGCGCATCGTGCAGGCGCTCCAGCACCTGGATGCGCGGCTGCACGCCGGGCGATGGCGGGATCAGCAGCGCCTCGGCAATCGCGGGCCAAACGTCGCCGTCACGCTCGAGCGCGGTCAGATCGACAAGCCAGGCGCCGCTCGAGAAGGACGGTTCGAGCGAACGGGCAAACTCGATGGCAAGCCGCGTCTTGCCGATGCCGCCCGGCCCGACCAGCGTCAGCAGCCGCGAGTCCAGCGCAAGCGCGGCGAGCTCGTCGAGCTCGCGCTCGCGCCCCAGGAAGGAGGAGAGATTGGCCGGCAGATTGCCGCTCGCGGTCTCGCGCTTTCCGCCGATCGGCGGAAATGTGTTGGGCAGGTCGGCGGCGGTGACCTGGTGGACGCGGATCGGCTCGATGCCCTTGAAATGGTGCTCGCCGAGATCGGAGAGCTGGAACGGCGTCTGCAACAGGTCGCTCGCCAGCCGCTGCACCGTGGCGTCGGAAATCAGGATCTGGTCGGCGTTGGCGGCGCTTTGCAGCCGTGTGGCGGTCGGCAGCGCCGGGCCGAAGAAGTCGGTCTCGCCGCGCAGGCGGGTGAGCCCGGTGTGAATGCCGAAGCGGACCTGCAACCGCCCGGTCGGCCCCCATTGGACGTGCCGCATCTCGCGCTGCGCCTCGATGGCGGCGAGCACCGCATCGAGCGGACGGTCGAACGAGGCCAGCACGCCGTCGCCGGTGCTTCTGAAGGGATTGCCGGAATGGCGCCGGATCGCGCTGGTCAGGATCTGGTCGTGCAGATCCATGGCCGCCATCATGTCATTGGGATAGCGGCGCGTCAGCGCCGTCGAGCCGACGATGTCGGTGGTGAGGATGGTTCGCTCGCGGTTATCGGACAATGGATCCGTTGGCGTGGCCTGGCTCATGGATAGGCGCTCAACGAACTGATCCCGATATTCCCCTGCCGCCTCGAACGAGGTTCGCCATGCGGACGGAACCGCCCGGACCAAAGGTCCGGACCCTGGCGCCCCCCTGATGACCCCGGTCAGAAGCAAACGGACTCTAGGTGAGATGAACGGGCACTGCAATGTTCGACCGGGCAAACCGCCCTGCGGTCCGGGCAAGGCGGGAGGCCGGGAGGGCCCCGCTGCCTCACGGCCTTGTGTTTCCGCCTCGGCGTAACGGCAGCCCGGGGCCCCCGAAGACCGGACACAGGGAAGATTCATCCCAACAAAGGGCCCGGAGGGCATCATGGTCTATCGTCACCTCGTCGCATTGGGCTTGCTCGGCCTGACCGTCTCCACCGCCAGCGCGGCCGAGCGTCCCGTCGTGGTCGAGCTCTTCACCTCGCAGGGCTGCTCGTCCTGCCCGCCCGCCAACGCCTATCTCAACGAGCTGGCGCGCGGCCGCGCCGACGTGCTGCCGCTCGCCTTCCACGTCACCTATTGGGACCGGCTGGGCTGGAAGGACCCGTTCTCGCTTGCCGAGGCGACCTCGCGCCAGGACCGCTACGGCCATCGCTTCGGCGACGGCTCCTACACGCCGGAGATCGTGGTCGACGGCGCATCCAGCCACGTCGGCTCGCGCCGCGAGGATGTCGGGTCGGCGATCGATGCTGCAAAGCAGCAAAGCACCACCGCGGCAAGGGTGCATGTTGCGAAGGGAACGGACGGACTGTCGATCGACGTCGGCGCCGGCCAGGGCCGCGGCAGGCTGCTGCTGATCGGCTTCGATCACGACCACACCACCCCGATCCGGCGCGGCGAGAACGGCGGTCGCACGCTCGAGGAGGCCAATGTGGTCCGCTCGGTCCGCAGCATCGGCGACTGGCAGGGATCGCCGCTCAGCTTGCGCGAAAAATTCCCCGAAGGCGAGGACGTCGCCGTCATCCTGGAAGCGCCCGATGGCCGCATCGTCGGCGCGGCGAGGCTGTCAGGCAGTTGAACGCGTATGACGCGCAGAGGCCATGGGACCCGTCACCCTGAGGCGCTCGCGGAGCGCGAGCCTCGAAGGGCGACGGCCCGGCTGCATCAGCGCGGGCCGTGCATCCTTCGAGGCCTCCGCTGCGCTCCGGCACCTCAGGATGACGGATTAGACTCTGAACCCGCGGCGGCACAATAATCGCGCCAGAATTGCCGATAGCCCTCCTCCACCTTGCGCGTGTAGACCTCGACATTGCCGGCGGCCCAGCGCGCGATCATGGTCGGCAATTCTGCCCGCAGCTGCTGCAGGTGCGACGGCATGCCTGCGAATTTTTGCGCGATCGCGATGTAGCCGTCGTCGTCGCCGGCGACCCAGTCAGAGAGGCCGATGGCCGCAAGCAGCGCGCCCGCGACGCGCGAGGAAGCGCTGTTTCCAAGCTTGGCCACGACCGGCACACCCATATAGAGCGATTCCCAGGTGCTGATACCGCCGTTTTGCGGGAACGGATCGAGCGAGATGTCGACCTGTTCGAACGCCTTCAGATGCGTGTGGCGCGCGCTCCCGCCCATGAAACTGGTATCGCCTGCAGCAATGCCGTGCGCCCTGAAGCGAGCGGCAAGCGCGTCGCGCAGGAGCGGATCGTCGAGGGCGCCGTTCTTGACGATGATCTTCGCGCCCGGAACCGCGCGCATCAGCGCGGACCACAATGTGAGCGCCTCATCGGAGATCTTGTCGATCCGGTTGAACACGCCGAAGGTGACGCAGCCGTTGCGAAGCATCGGAGGCGGCGCCGGGGAGAGCCCGGTGATCGGCTCCATGGTGATCACCGCCGGCAAATCGTAGACTTTTTCCGCGAACATCGAACGCGCCGCCTCGGGAATCGCGACCGGATCGGCGAAGAAATAATCGATGGTCGGCAGACCCGTGGCGGAGCCGCTGCCCCAGGCCGTCACCTGGATCGGCGCCGGCTTCCTGGCGAAGACGGTGAGCCGGTTGCCTGCGGTGTGGCCGGACAGGTCGATCAGGATATCGACGCCATCGGCCTCGATCCGATCGGCCAGTTCATCATCGGACAGCCTTGACGCATCGACCCACCGATCGGCGTGGGAACGAAAAACATCCGTGAAGGCGTCCTGCAGAAGCGAGCAGGAATAGCAGATCACCTCGAATCTCGCGTGATCGTGGTGGCGCAGCACGGGCAGGACGCAGAATGCGACCGAGTGACCGCGGAAGTCCGACGACACATAGCCGATCACGAGACGCCTGCCCGGATCAAGCGACCGCGCTGCGGGCTTGCGCATGGCGAGCCTGGACCCGATCGCATCCCACCAGTATTTGCGCGCCGCCTGCTGCGCGGCGAAGTCCGTTCGGCCGAGAAAATCCAGCGCGAAAATCTTCTTCGTGATGGCGTCCTCGTGGTCCGGCACCAGCTCGATCGCTCGGTCGAAATGCGCGATGCCCGCGGCGATCTCGCCCTGCAATGTGAGGCTGGCGCCGAGCAGCGTATGCGCAATCGGGGAACGCGGATCCAGATCGAGCAGGCGCTTGCAGGCCAGGAGCGCCTGAGCCTGGTTGCTCGACAGCATCGCGGCCTGGGCTTTCCAGCGCCAGGCCACTTCGAGGTTGGGAGATCGTGCGAGGGCGGCATCGAAATCGGCCTGTGCCTCGGCAAAGCGTGCGAACTGAAAATGGATGCGGCCGCGATAGGCCAGGACCTGCGGGAAATCCGGCTTGATCGCGAGCGCCGCGCTCAGGAACGCATCGGCCTGTTCGAACTGCTGCAGCTCGATGCAGGCGAGCCCCATGCCGGCCAGCGCTTCCAGGTGACGCGGCTGCAACGACAGCGCGCGGCCGTAGCTCTGCGCCGCCTGCCGGAATCGATTGAGCATCAGCTCGACCATGCCGCGGTTGCAGTAGGCGTCGGCATAATCGGGCTTCATCCGGATCGCGCGATCATGGGCTTCGATGGCCTGCTCGCAGAGGCCGAGCCGCATCAACGTATTTCCCAGATTGGTCTGCGCAGTCGCAAAATGCGGGTTGAGCGCAAGCGCCCTTTCCTGGACGCGGCGCGCATCGTCATAGCGCCGCAGCTTGAAGTAGGCGAAGCCGAGGTTGGAATGGGCTTCGGCCGATTGCGGATCGACGGCGATCGCGCGCTCGAGGGCCTGGCGCGCCTCCTCGAGATGCGCGCAATCGAGCTCGGACACCCCAAGCAGATGCAAGCCGTGAAAATAGTCGGGCAGATCCTGCAGGATGCGGCGGCAGAGCGCCTGGGCATCGGCGTGCCTGCCCTCCCGGTAGGCCGCCACGGCGGTCGGAAACCACGCGTCGGCCTGCGGCCTTTGTATCTTCTGTTGCGTCCCATTCCGGACGGCGGACGCACCGAGTGTGACCGGCAAGCGTAGTCTCCTATGTGCCGGCGCCCTGCTGTTGCGAGGCGCAATAGTCGCGCCAGAACTGCCGATAGCCCGCCTCGACCTCTCGCGTGTAGACCGTGACATTTCCGGCCGGCGCGCTTGCGATCCTGGCCGGCAAATCCGCCCGCAACTTTTCCAGATGCGCGGGCATCGAGGCGAATTTCCGGGCAATCTCGACATAGCCGTCATCATCGTCGGCGACCCAGTCGTCGAGGCCGATGGCTTTGATGATGGCGCCGGCGGCGCGTGACGAGGCGCCATTGCCGAGCCTGGCAATGACCGGCACGCCCATATAGAGCGACTCCCAGGTGCTGACGCCGCCGTTCTGCGGAAACGGATCGAGCGAGATGTCGATGTTCTCGAACGCCAGGAGATGCTCCCGTCGCCCGCTCGAACCCGTGCAGATCACCCTGTCCTGCGGCACGCCATGGGCCACGAAACGGCCGACGAGATTGTCGCGCAGAAACGCCTCGTCGAGGGCAAAATGCTTGACGACGATCTTCGATCCCTCGACCGCCCGCAGCAGTCTTGACCAGACCGCCAGCGCCTCGTCGGATATCTTGTCGATCCGGTTGAAGACGCCGAAAGTGACAAAGCCGTTGCGCAGCATCGGCAGTGCCGAGGGCTGCGCCACGGAGATCGGATCCAATGTGATCACCGCCGGCAGGTCATGGATGCGCTCGGCAAACATCGGCCTGACCTGCTCCGGGATGATCACGGGGTCCGCGAACAAATAGTCCATGGTTTGCAGGCCCGTGCCGGTACCGCTGCCCCAGGCCGTGACCTGGACCGGCGCCGGCTTGCGCGCGAACACGCCGAGGCGGTTGCCGGTCGTGTGGCCGGAGAGGTCGACCAGGATATCGACGCCATCGGCCTGGATGCGGTCGGCCAGCTCGTCATCGGACAGAGCCACGGCGTCGACCCAGACATCGGCCAGCGACCGGAAATCGGCGGTCAGCCCATCCTGCACCGGCGAGCCGGAGTAGCAGTTGATCTGGAACTTCGTCTTGTCATGGGATCGCAGCACCGGGAAGAAAGCGAATGCCGCCGAATGCGTCTTGAAGTCGGACGATACATATCCGACGACGATGCGCTTGTCCGGATCAAGCGAGCGGGCCGCGAGCTGACGTCGCGGGAATTTCGAGCCGACCGTGTCCCACCACTGTTTGCGCGCGGCCTGCTGGGCGGCGAAATCCGCGCCGGGAAGAAAGTCCAGATAGAAGATCTTCTTCGAAATCGCCTCCTCGCAATCGGGCTTGATCTCGATCGCCCGGTCGAGATGCCGGATTGCGGCCGCGGTCTCTCCAAGCCTTCCGAGGCAGGCGCCGAGCAGCGTGAGCCCGATTTCGGAGGTCGGATTGCGCTCGAGCACCTTCTTGCAGGCGATGATCGCCTGCTGCACATGGCCCGTGAGCATGCAGACCTGCGCCTTGCCCCGCCAGGCGAGTTCGAGCGTCGGCTCGAGCGCCACCGCCGCATCGAAATCGGCTTCCGCCTGCCCCCGCCGTCCCCACAAGAGGTTGAGACGGCCACGATGGGCCAGCAGTTCAGCGTGGCCAGGCTGGATCGCGAGCGCCGCATTGAGCGCCGCCTCCGCCAGGTCGTAGTGGCGGAGTTCGAGGTGAGCCAAGCCCCTGCCGACCATCGCTTCGAAATGGTCCGGCCGCAACGCCAGCGCCCGCTCGGCGCTCCGGGCTGCCGCTTCGTGGCGCCGCAGCTGCATTTCCGCGACGCCGCGATTGCAATAGGCGTCGGCATCATCCGGCTTCTGCTCGATGGCGCGATTGAAGGCCGCGATGGCCGGCTCGGCCAATCCCAGCCGCAGCAAGGCATTGCCGAGATTTTTGTGCGCGGCCGGAAAATTCGGCCTCAAGCCGACGGCCTTTTCCAGGCAGGCGCGGGCTTCGTCATGGCGTCCGAGGCGGAACAGCGCATAACCGAGATTGGACTGCGCGTCCGCCGAGCGCGGGTCGAGCACAACCGCGCGTTCGAGCAGCTGCCGCGCTTCGTCGAACCTGCCGCATTCGAGCACGGAGACGCCCCACAGATACATGGCGTCGAAATAATCGGGCAGCTCCAGCAGCGCACGCCAGCACAGCGACTGCACTTCCGCATGCCTGCCGGCGCGGTAGGCGGCGAGCGCGGCCGGCAGAAACGTCTCCGCCTGCTTCTTCAGTTTCTTCTGCTGCCTCGCGTTCTGGAAGGCGCGGGCCCCGACGCTGCTCTGCAACGGCCTTACTCCGTCAAGCCCCGCTCAGGCGGCAGAGAACATTTCGATGAATGCGTTGATCGTGCCGGCGACCTTCTCCTCGGAGACATGCCAGGCCGCGCCATCGTCGGCAGCATAATAATTGCTCGCATGCGAGCCTGCCCATCTGAACACCTCGAACGACGGCCAGTATAGGATGTTCGGGATGCCGGAGTTGTTCACCACCTCATGCGCGACGAGCCGCATCGTGCTCTTGGAGAGACAGTCCGCCTGCACGGCCGATTCATATTCGAACGAGGCCACCAGCGGCACCGGAGACACGGTGACGATGAACCTGATGTCGGGCGAAATCTTTCTGATGAAGTCGAGCACGTAGCGAACATTGTCGACGTTCTCCTGCACGCTCGTGGTCCGGAAACGATACTTCTCCGCCAGCACCCGCGAATTCAAGGCGGTGGACCGCGGCAGGACGAACTCTCCGGTCGCCCGGTCGAAGAATGCCGGCGCAACGCCGAGGGTCAGGATGAAGACATTGCTGCTCCTGATGACCTGCAGGGTGTTCTCCTTGCTCCAGCCCGGCGGCAGCAGGCTGACGATCCGCTCACGGATTGCATCGCTGATGTCGCGGTCGCTCAGCCAGTCGACAAACACCCGGTTTGCGAATGTCGTATTGATATATTCGGAAATTTCCATGTGATGGCTGGCATAGCCGCTGTTGACCAGGTTGCGCGACAGGTTCCTGGCGAAGCAGGAGCCCATCGTGAAGAACCGGGTGCTCTTGGTGATGAACTTCTCCTCGCTCTTCAGATTGACCGCGATGTGATCCTTCACCAGCTTCTGGAAATCGCCCAGGAAAACCTGCGTCTCCGGATAGCGCCCGATCTTCTTCCTGTCGTTCGCTGCCTTCGAATTCGTCTCGCTCGCGCGTGATTTCGCGAGCTCCAGAGTCTCCCTGTTGACCGGCGTGTCGAAATTGGCCGGATCAAGCGTCATCGCCTTTTGCAGGCTGGCAATCGACTCTTCGAAAAAAGAGCCCTGGGTGAGGATTTCGCTGAGCTGAAAATAGTCACCGGCCAGATTCGACGCGTGGGCCAGCTTGCGGAACAGCTCGATCGACTTGGCAAACGGCCCGACATGGCTGCACCGGATTGCAGCGCTTCTGATCAGGTGCAGATTGCCTTCGCTCGGCGTATCGAAGAGTTCCGGATGCTCGTCCAGGATCGCCAGCATCATGTCGCGGGCCTCGGCGCGCTTCTTGTGCGAGCCGTCGTCGATCAGCTGGGCGAGGATGAAGCGCGCATTGATGTCCTTGCCATCCAGCTCGAGCAGTTTCTTGAAGGCCAGCTGCGCGCTGGTGAAGTCCTTGTCCTGGATATATTTGTAGGCCAGATCTCTGATCTGACCGACCAGGCTTTCAAACGTGGCGGGAGCAGCAGGCTGAGCGGTCATGTTGAGGCTGTCCTTTGGGTTCAATTGGTCCGGTTCAAACGCGCGCGCATCGCCCTACTCGGCGCCCGACGCGCGGCTGCAATGGTCGCGCCACAAGGTGCGGTAGGCTTCCTCGACCTTCGCGGTGTAGGTCGCGCTGTTGCCCGAGGCCGACTGCGCAATTCTGGCCCGCATGCCCCGCCGCACCGCCTGGAGCTCGGACGGATTGGCGGCCTTTTCCAGCGCGATCCTGATGTAGCTCTCATCGTCCTCGCCGACCCAGTCGTCGAGCCCGAGCGATTTCAGGACTGCGCCGCCCACCCGGGCGGAGTTGAAGCTGCCGAGCTTGGCCACGACCGGAACCCCCATCTCCAGGGACTCCCAGGTGCTGATGCCGCCGTTCTGCGGAAACGGGTCGAAAGAGATGTCGATGGTCTCGAAGGCGCGCAGATGGTCGGGCCGCGACGTCGACCCGAGACAGGTGATCCGGTCCGCCGCGATTCCGTGGCTGACACACCTGGCGGTCAGCTGGTCGCGCAGCATGGCATCGTCGAGCGCTCCATGCTTGATCACGATCTTCGAGTCTGGCAGCGCCTGCATGATCTTCGCCCACACCGCGAGCGCGCCGTCGGAGATCTTCTCGATCCGGTTGAACACGCCGAAGGTCACGTAGCCGTTGCGCAGCACCGGCGCATCCGCAACCGGACTATCCGTCTCCGGCTCGATCGTGATGGCGCAGGGCAGATCGTAGATCACCCGCTCGGCGAAAAGCGCGTGCGCGCTGTGCGGGACGGTCACGGGATCGGCGAACAGGCAATCGATGGTCGGCAGGCCCGTCCCTGTCGCATGCCCCCAGGCGGTGACCTGGAGCGGAGCCGGCTTGCTCGCGAACACCCTGAGCCGGTTGCCCGCGGTGTGCCCGGAGAGATCGACGAGAATATCGACCTTGTCCGCCTCGATGCGCGCCGTCAGCTCCTCGTCCGACAGGTTCACCGCGTCGACCCAGACGTCGGACAGCGCGCGGAAGGTGTCGGTGACGGGATTTGTCAATGGCGAGCAGGAGTAGGAGACGATCTGGAAATTCTTGTGGTCGTGATGCCGGTACACCGGCAGGAAACACAGCGCCGCCGAATGGTTCCTGAAGTCGGACGAAACATAGCCGACCACCAGGCGCCGCTCCGGATCGAGCGAGCGCGGCGCCAGCTGCCGCCGCGGGATCCGGCTGCCGATCCGCTCCCACCATTCGCGCCGGGCCGCCTGCTCGGCTGCGAAGTTGGTATTCTCCCAGAAGGCCATGGCGAAGATCTTCTTGGTGATGGCCTCTTCATGGTCCGCCTTGAGCGCGATGGCCCGGTCGAACTGCGCAAGCGCAGCGACGGCATCGCCCTGCTTGGCAAAACATTCGCCCAGCAGCGTCACGCCCATCTCGCAATTCGGATTGAGCTCGAGCATCCGATTGCAGGCCGCCAGTGCGGACGCGAGCTTGCCGAGATGCAGGGACACCTGCGCCTTGCCGCGCAGCGCCAGCTCGAGGTCGGGCGAGACCGCAAGCGCGGCATCGAAATCGGCCTCCGATTCCGTCAACCGGGCGAGGTGCAGATGCAGCCGCGCGCGATGCGCCAGCACCTCGGCCATGTTCGGTCCGATTGCGAGCGCGGCGGTCAGCAGCTGGGTCGCTTCCTCGAAATGGCGCAGCTCGATGCTCGCCATTCCCTTGCCGACGATGGCCTCGAGGTGGCGCGGCGAAAGCGACAAAGCGCGATCGAAGCTCTGCACCGCCTTCTGGTATTGTTTGAGCATCACCTCGACCATGCCGCGGTTGCAATAGGCGTCGGCATAGTCCGGCTTCAGGCCGATGGCGCGCTCATGCAGCGCGAGGGCTTCTTCGAGATGGCCGAGCCGCAGCATCGTGTTGCCGAGATTGGTCAGCGCCGTCGGAAACTGCGGCTGCAGCGCCAAAGCCTTTTCCTGCATCAGGCGAGCCTCGGCGTAACGCTTCAGCCTGAACAGTGCAAAGCCGAGATTGGAATGGGCCTCCGCCGAACGCGGGTCGGCGGCGATCGCATGCTCCAGAATCTGCCGCGCCTCATCGATGCGCCCGCTTTCCAGCAGCGACACCCCAAGCAGATGCAGGGCGTCGAAATGGTCGGGCAGCTCGCGCAGTATCTGGACGCAAATCGCCTGGGCATCGCCGTGCCGGCGCTCGCGCAGGGCGCCATAGGCCGTCTGCAACAGCGCGCCGGCCTGCTTCCTGAACTTTTTCTGGAGCCGCGCGGCCTGGAATGCGCGCGAGCCGACGGTACTTTGCAAAGGCCGTTCTCCGATTGAGATTCTCGCAAGCCCGGCCAACGCAACGCGCCTGGTTTGCCTCGCCACTTCGTACAAGGTGAGACACGTTCGCCAGTCGCATGCGCCCGGTCTGAATCGCCAGAAGCGATTCGGGCCTGTTGGCGCATCGGTCGACTGCGTCGCAACCCTCGACGAGATTGGTTAAGACATTGTTAACCACGTTTTCCGGAGAGCCCGGAGTTTCGTCAAGCCACTGATGCTACGTCGAAACGCGGCGGCTCGACGTAAATCGCCGGCGAACCGGCGTGCCGGCCTGCCACCCGCCGGGCGACGTCGGGATGGAGCGGCACGAACACCGTGGCTCCCGCGGGAGCCTGCTCGGGAGAAAGGATCGGCACGCCCTCGAATGAGCCGCCGACCCGGCTTGCGTCCTCGTCGACGAAGAAGGAGACGCGCTCCCGCAAGGCGCCATAGAGCCACATGCCGGAGATGGACGTGCCGAATATGCCGAATGTCTCGGCGGAGGCCGCAACCCGACGTGCCGCGGCCAGCACCGCGACGAGCCAGGCAAGATTGGCCTGAACCGCGGCCCGCGTCCGCTCCGGGGAGGGACGCTCGCGCAGCGCCCCGCCTCGCCGCGCCAGCATCGTGATCTCCTTCGGCAGCAGATCGTCGCGCAGGATAGCGACTGCAAAACCCGCCCGGCTTGCGAGATGGGCCAGATGCGCCGGCGAGAAGTGCAGCAGGTGATCCGCGATCAAGAGATCGAAGGGCGATGTCAGCACATTGGGGATCTCGACGAACAACCTGCCGTCGTCGTTCAACAGATGAGCCGCATCGTGCAGCGATCCGAGCGGATCCGGCATGTGCTCCAGCGCGTGGATCATGGTGAGAATGTCGAAGCGCTCGGGTATCTCCCGTGCCGGCGTGGTGTAGAGCTCGACGAAGTTCGGAAGCTTCTGCAAGGCCGGCTTCGCCGCATCGGACAGCTCGCTGCCGTAAAGCCGCCAGCGCGGCATGGCGCGGGAGAGATTTTTCAGCGCCGAGCCGTTTCCGCAGCCGATATCGATGAGCTTGCCGGCCTCGGCGGCGCCGGCATTCTGCACGATGAAATCGACCAGCGCGCCCGAGCGCGGTTGAGCCACGCCAGCCTCGGAGAAGATCACCTGCTCGGCGCCGGCGGAGAGCTCGTAGATCTGGTAGGCCTTGTAGATCCGCGCGATATCCTCGAACCATGCGGCGTCGGCGAGCTTCTGCACCGCGCCGCACGCCTCGCAGCAGGACAATGCGCCGCCGGCCGGCCAGGGCTTGCAGTCGGAGGTGACGCGCGGCAATTCCGCAAAGCTCCCGATCGTCTCGAGGCGCCCCTCCGCGCAGACCTTGCACTTGAATTCATCGATTGCCATCAGGAGCTACCCTTCGAGTCCGACATTTGAGCCAACCTTGGAGCCGACATTTTCCTGGCCTGCTCGATCTCCGGTCCATAGACCGCTTGCAGCACGTCGAGCGGGTCAGGCGCAACGAAACCCGTCAAACGACTGAGCCGCGTGGTCGCCAATGCGGTGAACGGGGTGAGGTCATCTTCGAGAAGCCCGTTTTCGACGCCACGCAAAGCTTGGACCAGACGATCGGAGAGGCCGATTTGCCGCGCGAGGAAGCGCCCGGCCTCGGCGTAGCTGACATCCCGTGCGCCCGAGACATGGTAGATGCCGCCATCGCCGCGTTCCGCCAGCGCAACCAGCGCATCGACCACATGCGCCACCGTGAGCGGCGCGAAGCGATGATCGTCGAAGGCACGAATGCCGCCACCCGCGCCGAGCGTCCGTATCCAGTCCGACAGCAGACCCAGGTTCGGCCTCACCACCTTGGTCAGGCGCAGCACCGACACGCGCGGGCCGAGCGCCAATAGACCGGCTTCGGCTTCGGCCTTGAGCCGCCCATAGATGCTGCGCGGCCGCGGCGGCTCGCACTCGCTCACCTGCGGTGTGCGGCAGTCGAACACCGCACTGGTCGAAAGCAGGATCACGCGGCTGCCGGCGCGCGTCAGGGTGCGCCCGAGTTCGAGCGGTGCCGCGACATTGACCCGGTGCGCGAGGTCGGGATGCCGCCGACAATCCTCAAATCGCGCCATCGCGGCACAGATGATCGCGACGTCGACCTCGGGCAGTATCGCCAGCGTCTCGGCAAGATCGAGATATAAAGAGCCGTCGACTGCCGGCAGAGCGCGACGCCGCGTCGTCGCAATAACCTCATGTCCGTGCGAGCGCAGCGCGCCCGCCAGCTCTGCGCCAAAGGTCCCGTCCCCACCGATGATCAGGCAGCGCAACGACGTCGTTCCCGCTTTGCCCCGGCGGCCGGGCCGGTCGCGCTCATCCGAGGGAGATGACGTCATGGACGCCGATGGCGCCGCCCGCGATGCCCCGGCGCGTGATTCGGACTCTTGTTCCGACGGCGTCTCGCATTTTGCAAATTCAATTAACCATGATTCCACAATTTCTGCGATATTAGCAAAGTTCAGGTGATTCGCGGCATCCGCGAAGCAGCGGCGATCTGGGGACTCGGTGATTCAGGACGACGCTGCTTTCGGTGGCCGGCAGCACCGCTTCGATTTGGCGGAGGCCCGATCCTTGGACCAACTGATCGACACCACCGACGGCGACCATGTCTGCCGGGTGATTCGCGCCTCGACCGACGCGGAGCAGACCATTGCCTTCGTTTCCGGCAACTTCAACGTCGTCCATCCCGGACATTTACGGCTGCTGAAGTTCGCCGCCGAGCAGGCCGACATTCTCGTCGTCGGCGTCAACCCGGACGACACGCCCGGCGTGACGCTGGCGCAGGAGATGCGGCTGGACAATGTCCGCTCGATCTCGCTCGTCCATCACGTGGTGCGGCTCGAGACCTCCGCTTCCGACTTCATCGCGCGGCTGGAGCCCACCGTCGTCGTCAAGGGCAAGGAGTTCGAGGACAGGCTCAATCCCGAACAGCAGGCGGTCGATGCCTATGGCGGCCGACTGATATTCTCCTCCGGAGAATTACGGTTCGCCTCGCTGTCGCTGCTCGAGCGCGACGCCAAGGTCGACATCTCCACGGTGCGCAAGCCGCTGGAATTCCCGAAGCGGCACGGCTTCGACATCTCGGGCCTGAAGCAGTTGCTGGGCAAGCTCGCAGGGATGCGGGTCGCCGTCATCGGCGACCTCATCGTCGACGAATATGTCACCTGCGATGCCGTGGGCATGTCGCAGGAGGACCCGACCATCGTCGTCACGCCGCTGATGACGCGCAGCTTCGTCGGCGGGGCCGGCGCGGTCGCCGCGCACGCGCACGGGCTCGGCGGCGAGGTCAACTTCTTCACCCTGGTCGGCAATGACGAGGCGGCGCGCTTCGCCCGCGACACGCTCGAACAGCATGGGGTCACGTGCGAGCATTTCGTCGACGAGACCCGCCCCACCACGCGCAAGCAGCGCTTCCGGGCGCTCAACAAGACCATGCTGCGGGTCAATCACATGCGCGAACATCCGGCCGACGCCGAGATCCAGCGCAGGATGCTGGCGACCGTGGAGCGCGCGCTGAAGGCGTGCGACCTCCTGCTGTTCTCCTGCTTCAATTATGGCTGCCTGCCGCAGGACCTGGTCGATGCCATCGCCGACCGCGCGCGGGCGAAGGGCGTGATGATGGCGGCCGACAGCCAGGTTTCCTCGCAGACCGGCGACGTCTCGCGCTTCCGCGGCATGGCGCTGCTGACGCCGACCGAGCGCGAGGCGCGCGTCGCGCTCAACGATTTCGCCTCCGGCCTTGCCGTCATCAGCGAGCGGCTGATCAGGAAGGCGCGCACGCAGAATCTCGTCGTCACGCTCGGCGCCGAAGGCGTGCTGGTCAATGCCATGATCGACGGCAAGCAGCAGGCGGACCGCCTGCCCGCCTTCAATCCCTCGCCCAAGGACGTCTCCGGCGCCGGCGACAGCCTGTTCATGGCCTCGTCCATGGCGCTGCGGGCGGGCGCCGACATCTGGCAGGCGACCTATCTCGGCTCGCTCGCCGCCGCGCTGCAGGTCTCCCGCGTCGGCAATCTGCCGCTGACGACGCGCGAGCTCATCACCGAGATCGACGATCGCAGGTACAGCGACGAGTGATGGGGCGATCGATGCGCGCACTGCTGCTTGCTGCGGGAATGGGAAGCCGGCTGCGGCCGCTGACCGACACCACGCCGAAATGCCTGGTGCCGATCCACGGCCGTCCGCTGCTCGACTATTGGCTCGACCTCGTGTTCGAGGGCGGCATCGAGCGCGCGCTGGTCAACACCCACTGGCTGTCCGAGCAGGTCGAGGCGCACCTTGCGCTCTCGCCGTGGCGCTCCCGGATCGACCTCGTCCACGAGCACGAGCTGCGCGGCACCGGCGGCACGATACTCGCGAACCGGGCCTGGTTCGGCGACAGCGCCTTCCTGGTCGCGCATGCCGACAATCTCACCGATTTCGACGTGCCGGGACTGATCGAGGCTCACGGCAATCGCCCCGCGGGCCATGTCATGACCATGCTCGGCTTCCGCACCGACGATCCCTCGTCCTGCGGCATTCTCGAGCTGAACCGGCATGGCACCGTCATCGCCTTCCACGAGAAGGTCGCAGAGCCGCCCGGCAACCTTGCCAATGGCGCGGTCTATATTTTCGAGCCGGAGGTGATTGCCGACATCGCAAGCCTCGGCAAGGACGCGGTCGACCTCTCGACGGAAGTCATCCCGAACTATCTCGGCCGCATCCTCTGCGTGGAAACGCATGGCTATCACCGCGACATCGGCACGCCCGCAAGCCTCTTGCGCGCGCATATCGAATTTCCGCACGGCTCCCGCAAAGACCGGGAGCACAAGCGAGCAGAAGCTCGCGCAAAACCACGCGCTGAACTTTTGGGAACGACAAGACGATGAAAATCTTTATGACGGGAGCGTGCGGCTACAAGGGCAGCGTGCTCGTGCCCAAGCTGCTCCGGGCCGGCCACCAGGTGGTGGCCTTCGATGCCATGTGGTTCGGCAATTTCCTCGATCCGCATCCCGATCTCACCGTCGTCAAGGGCGACGTACGTAATACGGATGAGATCGAACTTTCAGGCGTTGATGCGATCATTCATTTGTCGAGCGTCGCCAACGACCCCTGCGGCGATCTCGATCCCAAGCTGACCTGGGAGATCTCCTGCCTCGCCACCATGCAGCTCGCCGACCGCGCCAGGCGCCACGGCATCGGGCGCTTCATCTATGCCTCCTCCGGCAGCGTCTATGGCGTCAAGGAGGAAGCGCAGGTAACCGAGGACCTCGAGCTGTTGCCGATCTCCGAATACAACAAGACCAAGATGTGCGGCGAGCGCATCGTGCTGTCCTACAAGGACGACATGGTCGTGCAGATCGTGCGGCCTGCGACCGTCTGCGGCTATTCGCCCCGGCAGCGGCTCGACGTGTCCGTCAACATGCTGACCATGCAGGCGCTGATGAACGGCCGCATCACCGTGTTCGGCGGCGACCAGACCCGTCCCAACATCCATATCGACGACATCACCGACCTCTATCTGTTCCTGCTCGACCACCCCGAGCACACCGGCGTCTACAATGCCGGCTTCGAGAACATCTCGATCCTGGATATCGCGAGGCTCGTGACCAAGTACGTGCCGGCCGAGATCGTGGTGACGCCGTCCAACGACCCGCGCAGCTACCGCATCAATTCCGACCGCCTGCTCGCCACCGGCTTCCGGCCCAAGAAGACGGTCGAGGACGCGATCAAGGAGCTGATCGGGATGCATTCGCAGGGCGTGCTCAGGAACGACGACCGCTGGTACAATCTGAAATGGATGGAGAAGGAGGTCGTGGCATGAACGCGCCCGTCTTCGCCCCTCCCTCCCGGCTGTTCAGCGACTACAGCAAGCGCTTGTCGGCCGCCCTCGAACGCTTCGACTGGACCCCGGTCGAGCGCCTCGCCTACGAGCTGCTCGACTGCTGGCAGACAGGCCGGCAGGTGTTCTTCTGCGGCAATGGCGGCAGCGGCGGCAACGCCAACCACCTCGCCAACGATTTCCTCTACGCCTTCACCAAGACGCCGGGATCGGGGATTCGCGTGCATTCGCTTGCCGCCAATCCTTCCGTCATCACCTGTCTCGCCAATGACGAAGGCTATGAGCAGGTGTTCTCGCTGCAGCTTGCGGTGCTGGCGCGCCCGGGCGACGTGCTGATCGCATTCTCGGGCTCGGGAAATTCCCCGAACATCCTGCGGGCGCTGCAGGAAGCGAGGCTGAGGGGCATGACGAGCTATGCCGTGCTCGGCTTTTCCGGCGGCGAGGCCAAGGCCCTCTGCGACGTGCCGATCCATCTCGCCCTCGACGACATGCAGATTGCCGAGGACGCCCAGATGATCATCGGCCACATGCTGATGCAGTGGCTGCAGTCGCAGCGCGGCGAAGAGGTCTCGCTGCAGGGGCCGGGCTGATGCGCCTGTCGATGAGGGTCCGATGACGGGACAAGACAAATTCCTGATCCTCGGCTCGAACTCGTTTTCGGGCGCGACCTTTGCCGATCACCTCGCGGCGAAGGGCTACGACGTGCTGGCGACCAGCCGGTCCGAGGAGGCGCATGAGGCGCTGTTGCCCTACAAATGGCAGAAGCGCCCCGGCACGGTGCGCTTTGCCAGGATCGACCTCAACGCCGATCTCGACGCGCTGAACGCGCTGCTCAAGCGCGAGCGGCCGACCCATGTGGTCAACTTCGCCGCGCAAAGCATGGTCGGCGAAAGCTGGCTTCATCCCGATCACTGGATGATGACCAATGTGGTCTCCGCGGTGCGGCTGCACGAGCTCCTGCGCAACTATGACGGGCTCGTCCGCTACGTCCATGTGACGACGCCGGAGGTCTACGGCTCGACGGAGGGCTGGGTGCGCGAGGACGCGCCGTTCAATCCGTCGACGCCCTATGCGGTGTCGCGCGCGGCCGGCGACATGAGCCTGCGCACCTATTTCGCGAATTACGGCTTTCCGGTCGCCTTCACCCGCGCCGCCAATGTCTACGGCCCCGGCCAGCAGCTCTACCGCATCGTGCCGCGCACCATTCTGGCGGCGATCGGCGGGCAAAAACTCAGACTCGATGGCGGCGGCAAGTCGATCCGCGTGTTCATTCACATGACCGACGTCGCCGACGCAACGCTGAGGATCGCGCAGAGCGGACAGCTCGGCGAGGCCTATCACATCTCCGGCTATGAGCTGGTTTCGATCCGCGCGCTGGTCGAGATGATCCTGGCGCGCCTCGGCAAGTCGTTCGACGACTGCGTCGAGATCGGCCCCGAACGGCCCGGCAAGGACACCGCCTATACGCTCGACAGCTTCAAGCTGCGCACGGCGCTCGGCTGGCGCGACACCATTTCGCTTGAACAGGGCATCGACGACGTCATCGCCTGGGCCGAACGTTTCCGCGACGCCATTCCGAAGCTACCGACGAAATACCACCACAAGCCTTAAAGCACCGCGCCTGTCGCCAAGTGCACGCGGCGCAACTGGAGAGCACGATGAACGTTGCAGTCCGCAACACCGCTCCGCCGATCGACGCCGGAGCCCTGAAGGCCCAGGCGGCGCTGTTGCGCGGCAGAGTGATCGAGATGTCGCATGCGGCGCAGGCCGCCCATCTCGCCTCCTCGCTGTCCTGCGCCGACATTGTGACCGCAGCCTATTGGCACGTGCTCAACGTCGATTCCGCACGGCCCAAGGATCCGCTGCGCGACCGCTTCATCCTTTCCAAGGGACACGCGGCCGCCGCGCTCTATGCGACGCTCGCGATGAAGGGTTACTTCCCGCTCGCGGAGCTCGACACCTATTGCCAGGATGGCGGACGGCTCGCCGAGCATCCGCCGGCCAATCTGCTGCCGGGTGTCGAGGCCGCCACCGGCTCGCTCGGCCACGGCCTGCCGCTCGGCTGCGGCATGGCGCTCTCGGGGCGCATCAAGGGCGAGCGGTTCCGCGTCTATGCGCTGCTCTCCGACGGCGAGAACAACGAGGGCTCGGTGTGGGAGGCCGCGATGTTCGCCGCCGCCCAGAAGCTCGAGAATGTCTGCGTCATCGTCGACTACAACAAATGGCAGGCGACCGGCCGCTCCAACGAGACGCTGATGCTGGCGCCCTTGCGCGAGAAATGGGCCGCGTTCGGCTGGGATGCCCATGAGATCGACGGCCACGACGTCGGGGCGCTGGCGGCAGCCATGCAGCACATCCCCAACGGCAGCGGCAAGCCGGTCGCGCTGATCGCACATACGGTCAAGGGCAAGGGCGTGTCGTTCATGGAGGACGACAACAACTGGCACTATCGCGCGCCGACGACTGAGGAGGTCGTCAAGGCGAAGAAGGAGCTCGGCCTCACATGAGAAACGCCTTCGCAGACGAGCTGACCAGGCTCGGCAATGAGGACACCCGCGTCGTCATGCTCTCCGGCGACATCGGCAACCGCCTGTTCGACAAGTTCAAGGACCGGCACCCTGCCCGCTTCTTCAACTGCGGCGTGGCGGAAGCCAACATGATGGGGGTTGCGGCCGGCATGGCCATGAACGGCCTGCGGCCGGTCGCCTACACCATCACGCCGTTCGTCACCACGCGCTGCCTGGAGCAGATCCGCACCGATGTCTGCTATCACGAGGCGCCGGTCACCATCGTCTCGGTCGGCGGCGGGCTCGCCTATTCCGGCCTCGGCCCGACGCATCATGCCTGCGAGGATATCTCCTTCCTGCGGTCGCTGCCCAACATGATTGTGATCTGCCCGGGCGATGCGCACGAGGTGCGCGCCGCGCTGCGCGCCTCGATGCAGCAGGATCGCCCGGTCTATATCCGCATGGGCAAGAAGGGCGAGCCGCTGGTGCATGCCGGCCCGATTGCCGATTTTGCGATCGGCAAGGCCATCACGCTCGAGCACGGCAGCGACGTCTGCCTGCTCTCGACCGGCAACATGCTACCCGAGGCGGTCGAAGCCGGGCACAGGCTGAAAGAGCATGGCATCTCGGCCGAGGTCGTCAGCTTCCACACCGTGAAGCCGCTGGACGAGGACTGCCTGCGCAACGCCTTCGCAAAATTCCGGCTGGTCGCCACCATCGAGGAGCATTCGCTAATCGGCGGCTTCGGCGCCGCCGTCTCCGAATGGCTCGCCGACACCGAGACGCAGCCGAAAAAATTCCTCCGCTTCGGCACGCCCGATGCGTTCTTCAAGAAAGCCGGCGAGCAGGAGTATGCCCGCGAGGTGCTGGGTCTTGCCGCGCACCAGATCGCCGACAAAATTCGTCACGCTCTGACCTGAGACCAAAATGAAAACCGAAGCCGCGCTGCTCGTCCAGACCGGAAAGCCCCTGGTTCTGGCGGAGATCGACATTCCCGCCCTCAAGCCCGGCCAGGTGCTGGTCGAGATCGCCTATTCCGGCGCCTGCGGCACGCAGGTGATGGAATGGCGCGGCGACAAGGGCGAGGACAAATGGGTACCGCATTGCCTGGGCCATGAGGGCACCGGCACGGTGCTGGAGACCGGCAGCGCCGTGACCAAGGTAAAGGCGGGCGACAAGGTCGTGCTGTCCTGGATCAAGGGCCATGGCATCGAGGCCGGCGGCGCCGTCTATGAATGGGACGGGCGCAAGGTCAATGCCGGCGGCGTCACCACCTTTCAGCGCCATGCGGTGGTGAGCGAGAACCGTCTGACGCTGCTGCCTGCAGGTTTGCCGATGGATGTCGCGGTGCTGCTCGGCTGCGCCGCGCCGACCGGCATGGGCGCGGTCTACAACGTGCTGAAGGTGCAGCCGGGCGATGCGGTCGCCGTGTTCGGCACCGGCGGCATCGGGCTCAATGCGCTGATGGCGGCGGCGCTCGCCGGCGCCATGCCGGTGATCGGGATCGACCCCAATCCGACGCGCCGGGCGCTCGCCAAGATTTATGGCGCCAGCCATGTGATCGACGCGTCGGAAGCCGACGTGCTCGCGGAGATCAGGAAGATCGTGCCGCAAGGCGTTGACCTCGCGGTGGAATCCTCCGGCCTGCCGAGCGTGATGGATCAGGCGATCAACGCCACGCGCCAGCAGGGCGGGCGTGCCGTCGTCATCGGCAATGCCAGGCACGGCACCATGCTCTCGCTCAATCCCACCGTCTTCAACCAGGGCAAGAGCCTGCTCGGCACCTGGGGCGGCGACAGCGTGCCTGACCGCGACTACGGCCGCTACGGCCGGCTGCTCGCCTCGGGCCGCTTTCCGGTGCGCGATCTCCTGTCCAAGCCTTATCGCCTCACTGACGCCGATCAGGCGCTGGCCGATCTCGCCGCGGGCAAGGTCGGCCGTCCCCTGATCGACATGTCGCTGCGCTAGAGAGGTCTGATGCGGATCGGGATCGACTTCGACAACACGATCGCCTGCTATGACGGCGTGTTCCATGCCGCGGCGCTCGAGCGTGGGCTGATCCCGTCCGACCTCGCGCGCGACAAGAACAGCGTGCGCGATCATCTCAACGGCAGCGGCCGCAAGGACGAATTCACCGAGCTGCAGGGCTATGTCTACGGCGCCCGCATGGACATGGTGTCGCCCTATCCGGGCTTCGCCGACTTCATCGCCTTGGCGCAAGCTGCGGGACATGCGCTCTTCATCGTCAGCCATAAGACCCGCCATCCCTTGCGCGGGCCGCAGCACGACATGCATGCCGCCGCGCGCGGCTTTCTCGTCACGCACGGCCTGATCGGCCACGGCGTCACCAGGATCGATCCGGCGCACGTGCATTTCGAGCTGACCAAGGAGGCGAAGGTCGCACGCGCGGCGCAGCTTGGCTGCAACATGTTCATCGACGACCTGCCGGAGATTCTCGGGCAACCCGGCTTTCCCGAAGGCATGCGCAAGGTCCTGTTCGATCCGGACGGGCAGTTCGCCTGCCGCAGCGACGCGCGCGGGTTCGACCGCCGCGCCTCATGGGCGGCGATATCAGCGGATTTTGTCCGTGAGCCGGCTTGAGGTGACCGGCGAAAGCCTGCTCGCGCTGACGCGCGACCTCGCGGCGAGGGCTGGCATGGGCCAGCCGCGCGCGCTCTCGCGGCTCGCCGGCGGCAAGAACAACCAGGTCTATCGCGTTGACACCGAAGCCAAATCGCCGCTGGTCTTGAAGCGCTACTTCAGCGACCCGCGCGACCAGCGGGACCGGCTGGCCGCCGAATGGAATTTTCTGACAGCCGCCTGGTCGCGCGGCATTCGTTGCGTGCCCGAGCCGCTCGCATGCGATGCGACGGCACATGCCGCGCTCTACGGCTTTGTCGCGGGACGCAAGCTGCGCGCCGCCGAGCTGACGGCCGGCCATATCGATGCGGCCATCGATTTCGTGCTTGCGGTCAACGCGCGCCCGCGCGCCGAGCTTGCGCCGGCCTCCGAAGCCTGCTTCTCGCTGTCCGAGCATGTCGCGACCGTGGAGCGCCGTCTCGCCAGGCTTGCCGCGCTCGATCCGGACGTGCCGCATGTGAGCGAAGCCCGATGCTTCGTTTCGACCCGACTCAGGCCGGCATGGGACGCGGTGAAATCGCGCCTCGTCGCAGACGCGGGCGAAGCGGGGCTTGGGATGGACGATGAGATCCCGCCAGCCGATTGCTGCCTGTCGCCGTCGGATTTCGGCTTTCACAATGCGCTGGTCGACGACGCCGGCCGCCTCACCTTCCTCGATTTCGAATATGCCGGGCGCGACGATCCGGCCAAGCTGGTCTGCGACTTCTTCTGCCAGCCGGAGGTTGCGGTGCCGCTGGATTGCCATGCTTCCTTTATCGCGCGGCTCGCCGACGGCCTGATGCTCGACGGGAAAGGCCGCGCGCGCTGCCACCTGCTGCTCGATGCCTACCGCATCAAATGGGCTTGCATCATCCTCAACGATTTCCTGCCGCTCGGCGACGCACGCCGCGCCTTTGCCGACAACGGCGATCGCGCCGCACGCTGCGCCGCCCAGCTTGCCAAGGCGGAAGCCGAGCTATCCGGCCTGCTCGCTTGAGCGGCCGGCGACGAACAACAAGCCTACCCGGAGCAATTTTTGATGGCCTACCGCGAATTCGTCAGCCTGATCCACAAATCGACCAAGCGCGACTATGTCGCGCGCGTCACCCAGCGCGACAAGGCCGAGGTCGCCGAGCTCGCGATCCAATTCGATTATGATTATTGGGACGGCAGCCGCGAGACCGGCTATGGCGGCTACAAATATGACGGCCGCTGGCGCAAGGTCGCCGACGCGATGATCTCAGCCTACGGCCTCGAGCCGGGCATGCGCGTGCTCGACGTCGGCTCCGGCAAGGGCTTCATCCTGCACGACTTCCGCGAGGCCCTGCCCGGCATCGAGGTCGCCGGCATCGACATTTCCGCTTACGGCGTTGCGCACACCATGGAGGACGTGAAGCCGTTCTGCCAGGTCGGCTCGGCGACGAAGCTGCCCTGGCCCGACAAGCATTTCGATCTCGTGATCTCGATCAACACGCTGCACAATCTCTACAATTACGAGCTCGACGCCGCGTTGCGCGAGATCGAGCGGGTCGGCCGCGGCGCCAAATATCTCTGCGTCGAGGCCTACCGCAACGAGCGTGAGAAGGTGAACCTGATGTATTGGCAGCTGACCTGCCGCATCTTCCATACGCCGGAAGAATGGGCCTTCGACTTCAAGCGCGCCGGCTACACCGGCGACCACGAGTTCATCTACTTCGAATGAGCGGGGTCCGCGTTGCGTTGGAATGGAGCTCAGGCCCGCGCGGCGAAGACGACAAAATCAGCGCTGAGGAACGGCAACATTGCCGCCGGCGCGCCCCGTTCGATTGCGCGTGCCAGCACCACGGACGGCTTTGGCATCAGCGTGTTGAACGGCGACACCGTCTGGTTGAGGAACGTCACCTGCCCGATCCGCAGTCCGACCGCGCGCGCCATGTCGGCAATCTCGGCCGGGCGATAGGCGAAGGTCGCGAAGCTCTGGCCGAACACGCCGCGCTTGATGATGGGCTTTGCTATTCTCAACACGCTCCTGACGACGTGATCGATCGCGGCGCGGTTGGTGAAGCTGACGATTGCGGTCCCGCCGGGCGCCAGGCGATCGGCAATGAAGCGCCAATTGGCGGCGAGCTCCGCCGGGTCCTGATAGGTGGTGACGCCGAGCGAATAGATGAAATCGAAGCTGTCGCGGGGAAACGAGATCTCGGATACGCGGCCCACGAAGGCGCGATCGGGTGGAATTGCGCTCTGCGCCAACATCTGCGGAGATATGTCGCAGGCGAAGTAATCCACCGTCGGGCATCGCCGGATCAGCTCGTCATAGAGCGCGCCCGTGCCCGCGCCGATGTCGAGGACGCGTTTGCCGTCAAATACAAAGCGATCCGTTGCCGCCTTCAGACGCTGGCGAAAGAAATAGCTGTGAAACGGATTCCGGTCTCCATAGCGCTCGGAATACCCGCGCGAAATCTCGTCGAAATAGGTCGAGACGCGGTTGTTTTGCTCTGGCACCAGCGCTTTGACTCCTGTCGTTCCCGGCGGACCAAGGCGCGATGCGATCGGGGTGAATCGTCATCGCGCTTTGGCTCTTCGATCGAGCAAGATCTTTTCGGAAAACCGCTGCATAGCTTTCCGGATCGTGCTCTGGTTCTACTGCGTCACAAGACCCTCATGGTGAGGAGCGCGAAGCGCGTCTCCGGACGATGCGTCGCATCGCCGGGAGAACCATGAAGGCCCCGAATCTCGCCCGCGGCCATCCTTCGAGACGCCCGCGTCTCGCGGGCTCCTCAGGATCAGGGTGGAGCGTGCTTATGACGCATTAGAACTAGATATCTCGATCCTGTCCAACAAGTAAGGCCCAACGGACCGACAAATCTTGGCCCTTGGAGATCGACAAGACTGATGATGCCCTTCCCGCGAGGGCACCCTCACCCTGCGACCTTCTCAGCCCCCGCCCTGAAATCCGGAAAGCGCGTTTGCAGCGCGGTCTTCAGAAATTTGAAATGCGCAAGCTGCTCGTCCAGCGTCTTCAACCGCGCCTGGCCACGCGCGATCTCGCCATCCGAGGCGGCAAGCAAGCTCGAGCGCGCCTCGTCCCGGCTCAGATAATCGTCGAGGTCATTGCCGCCGACGATGGCCGCTCGCGCGATGACGTCGTCGAGCCGGCGTTTCAGCCCGTCTCGTTGCGCCTCGACCTTCTGCAGCGCCTCGTCGATCGCCGATGCGACTTGGCCGACGAGCTCGTTGTCGAGCTCCTGATCCCGGCCAGGCGCGCGGGTCCGGAATGGCCCGTCCGACCCCGAACGGCGAAACAGATTGATCAGCATCGCTTGTCTCTTCCTCGCCTCTGCTGCGTTGGCCGCCGGCGCAAGCGTCCATCCTGGACTCAAAGCCTAGCACGCGCGCGGCCGCTTTGGGAGCCTTGCCGCTGGTGGTAAGCGCCCTGCCTTCCGGCGAGGCGGTTACGGTGCGGCCGGTCCGACCGAGCTCTCCACGTTCAGGGCGGGAGCGTGATCGGCGAAACGCGCCCGTTTCGCCACCACACTTCGCCGCTGGCCAAAGAATATCCAGGCCGTCCATGCGTTCAGTCTCAACAGGGTCGAGACCGCCAGGCTATACAATGTGGGTGCAATGATCGGAGGCCATGTTCCAAGGAAATGGAAGTGGATGGCATAGACGTCCAGCGAGCGTTGGCCGAGCAACGCGAGTGATCGCTCCAGGAAGGCCGGCAGGCGGCGATAGATCATTCCCGCGAGATCGACAAACGCCAGCGTGCCGGCTGCCGCGACAATCATCATGTAGATGGAATTGATCGAATGCGGACGCCCCAGCAAGGCCGGGAGGTGGGCCACAAGCGGCGATATGTCGGTACGATACCAGAACGGAACAAGTGCCAGGAAGATCGCATAGGGCAGCGGGCGAAGGACAGTGGGCAAACCGCGCGAAAGGGCGATCTGGTAGACGAGGCCCGCGACCACATAGGGAAAGAACTGCCGTGCCTCATAGAGGCCAAGCCCGCTGGGAATGCAACGACTGGCCAAGCTCACGATCAAGCTTGCGAGGGCAAAGGCAGCGAGTTGCCTCCTGCGATCCTCGAAGGACATTGACCAGCCTTGCGGACCAAGTCGAAAGAACGCGGCAACGAGCAGACCGGAGGCCGTCACGCCAATGCTGCACAGGAACAGCACGGGCAGGAACCATAATCCATTGTCTGGATTTTGGATGACCCGGGTCATGTCACGCAGCAAGTCACCCGACGGATTCAGGACCGAGCTGACAGCTGCCCAGGTCAAGAACGGAATGAGAAGCCGCTGCGCCTTTTTCCAAAGATCATCGCGAAAGACGGCGATGTCGAGCAGCGCGGTCGGCTGATGCTGGAAGAGGTGCCGCTCGAAGAAGAACGCCGCGGTCATGCCCGAGACGAACATGAACAGCGGCATATGGAAGGCATAGACGAATCTGAATGGCCAGTAATGGTCAAAGTCGGGCGTCGCCGCCTGGAACGTGTGACCCGCCACGACGGTCAGGATCGCAAATCCCTTCAGGCAGTCAAGAAAGCCGTCGCGGGCGCCGGATTTCGGCAACTCTTTCTCAGCCATGCGCCCCCTTATCAGGAAAAATCAGAACACCAGCCCCTGCTAAGCCGACCGGCCCCGAAGGAAGATGGCATCTTTTTTCCGGGATGGCGATTCGGACATCTGCGTCATGAGCGGCGGTAGTCGTCCTCGATGCGGATGATGTCGTCCTCGCCGAGATAGCTGCCGGTCTGCACCTCGATCAGCTCCAGCATGATCTTGCCGGGATTTTCCATCCGGTGCACCGCGCCCATCGGGATGTAGATCGACTCGTTCTCATGCACGGTCTTGACCAGGTCGTTGACGGTGACGCGCGCCGTTCCCCGCACCACGATCCAGTGCTCGGAGCGATGATAGTGCTTCTGCAGCGACAGCCGCTGGCCGGGCTTGACGATGATGCGCTTGACCTGGTGGCGCTCGCCATTGTCGACCGACTGGTAGCTGCCCCAGGGCCGGTGCACCTTGAGATGATCCTCGGTGACCTGCGGTGCCACCTTCTTGAGTTTTGCCACCAGCCGCTTCAGCCCGTTGGCGTCCTTCTGCCGCGAGACCAGCACGGCATCCTGGGTCGCCACCACGACGAGATCGTCGACGCCTTCCAGCGCCACCAGCGCCTTGTCGGTCGCGACATTGCAGTTGCGGGAATCCTCGAATACCGCAGCGCCCTGCGCGGCATTGCCGTCGGCGTCCTTGTCCGACAGCTCCCACACCGCGTGCCAGGAGCCGACGTCGGACCAGCCGCAGGCGACCGGCACGACAGCGGCATGCGCGGTCTTCTCCATCACCGCATAGTCGATCGAGATCGCCTTGGCCGCGCCGAAGGCATCCGGATCGAGGGTGACGAAGGAAAGGTCGCGGCCCGCTTTGCCGACAGCGTCGGCGACGGCGTCCACGCTTGCGGCGTCGACCTTGCGGTATTCGTCGAGCAGCACTGCGGCGCGGAACATGAAGTTGCCGCTGTTCCAGAGATAGCCCGACTTGATGTACTGCTCGGCGGTCGGCTGGTCCGGCTTCTCGACGAATTTTTGCACCGCGCGGACCTCGCCCGCCACCGCCTCGCCCGGATTGATATAGCCGTATTCGGTGGCTGCCCGCTCGGGCTGGACGCCGAAGGTCGTGATCCGCCCGCTGATCGCCGACGCAAGCCCCTGGCGGCAGGCGGCAAGAAACGCGGCCGTGTCGCGGACGACGTGATCGGCGGCAAGCGCGAGCACCACGGCCTCGCCGTCGCGCGCCTGCGCGAACGCGGCGCCCGCGGCAATCGCCGGCCCCGAATCCCGCCGCGCCGGCTCGAGCAGCACGTCGGCCTCGATGCCGATCTCGGCCAGCTGCTCCACCACCATGAAACGGTAGGCGGCATTGGTGATGACGATCGGGCGCTCGAACAGCGTGGGATCCGAGACCCGCAGCAGGGTATCCTGGAAGGTGGAGCGCGCCCCGAACAGCGGCAGAAACTGCTTCGGCCGCCCTTCGCGCGAGGCCGGCCACAGCCGCGTCCCGGCGCCGCCGCACATGATCAAGGGGATGATTCGTCTGCTCATCGGGCGTCTCGCCTACAGCTTGTGAAATTCACGATACCAGGTCGCAAAACGCGCGATACCGTCTTCGATCGGTGTTGCCGGCCTGAAGCCGATCTCGCGCTCGAGCGCTGTGATGTCGGCATAGGTCGCTTCGACGTCGCCCGGCTGCATTGGCAGCATGTCCTTTTTTGCCGCCCTGCCGAATTCCTTCTCGAGAAGTGCGACCACATGGGTCAGCTCTTCGGGGTTGTTGTTGCCGATGTTGAAGACCTTCCACGGCGCCTTGCTGGTCGCAGGATCCGGCTTGTCGCCATTCCAGTCCGCCTCGCCTTGCGGGGGGCGGGCGATCAGGCGCACAACAGCCTCCGCGACGTCGTCGACAAAGGTGAAGTCGCGCCGCATCCGGCCGTGGTTGAACAGCTTGATCGGCTCACCGGCGAGGATAGCCTTGGCGAAGATGAACATCGCCATGTCGGGCCGGCCCCACGGGCCATAAACGGTGAAGAAGCGCAGGCCCGTCGTCGGCAGCCGGAACAGATGGCTGTAGGAATGCGCCATCAGCTCGTTGGCCTTTTTCGAGGCGGCATAAAGGCTCACGGGATGGTCGACATTGTCGTGCACCGAGAACGGCAATTTTTTATTCGCGCCATAGACCGATGATGAGGACGCGAACAACAGGTGCCTGCAGCGGTTGTGGCGGCAGCCTTCCAGCACGTTGATGAAGCCCTGCAGGTTGGCATCGACATAGGCGTGCGGATTCTGCAGCGAGTAGCGCACGCCCGCTTGCGCCGCGAGATGCACCACCTCGGCGAAGCCGTGCTGGGCGAACAGCGCAGCCGTTGCCGCGCGATCGGCCAAATCGAGCTTGACGAAGGTGAACTTCGCCTCGCGAGACAGCAGCGCAAGCCGCGCTTGCTTCAGCGCGGGATCGTAATAGTCGTTGATACTGTCGACACCGACCACCTCGCGCCCCTGCGCGAGCAGCCGCTGCGCGACATGAAATCCGATGAAGCCGGCTGCGCCAGTGACCAGGACCGCTTGTGTCGGCATCACGTGTTCGCCTCTCACAATCGCCACAGCTCGATTGCAGGCGGCCTGGCGCCGCGATCGAGCTTCATTTTCACGTCCAGCACGAAACCTGCACCATCCTCCAACAGCCGCTGTACCAGGCGCCAGCCGCCCTCGACGTATACATCGTGGGCGACCGCCAGGATCACGGCATCGGCAGGCTCGAGCGTCTCGATGTCGCTCAAGGCGACGCCGTATTCCTCGTTGACCGCATGCGGATCGGCCAGCGGATCTGCGATCTGCACCTTGACGCCGAATGATTTCAGCTCGCGCACCACGTCGATGACCCGAGAGTTGCGGATGTCGGGCACGTTCTCCTTGAACGTGACGCCGAGGATGGTGACCACGCCGGCGCGCCCCGTCCGGCGCAGCAGGCCGCGAATGCATTCGCGCGCGATCTCCCGCCCCATTTCGTCGTTAATGCGGCGCCCCGCCAGAATCACCTCGGGATGATAGCCCGCCTTTTCAGCCCGGTAGGTCAGATAATAGGGGTCGACGCCGATGCAGTGGCCGCCGACGAGGCCGGGCTGGAAGTGAAGAAAGTTCCACTTGGTGGCGGCGGCCGCCAGCACGTCGCCGGTGTCGACACCGAGCACCTGAAAGATCAGCGAGAGCTCGTTCATGAAGGCGATGTTGAGATCGCGCTGGGTGTTCTCGATCACCTTGGCCGCTTCAGCGACCTTGATCGAGGGCGCGCGGTGAATGCCGGCGGTGACGACGGAGCCGTAGACATCGGCCACGATATCGAGCGCCCGCGCATTCTGGGCGGAGACGACCTTGGTGATGGTTTCGAAACGATGCTTCCTGTCGCCAGGATTGATGCGCTCGGGCGAATAGCCGACATTGAAATCGGTGCCCGCCTTGAGAGCAGAGGCGCGCTCCAGGATCGGCACGCAATCCTCCTCGACGGCGCCGGGATAGACCGTCGATTCGTAGACCACCATGTCGCCGCGCTTGAGCACCGATCCGACCATGCGCGAGGCCTCGAGCATGGCACTCAAATCGGGCCTGTTGGCGGCATCAATCGGGGTCGGCACCGTGACGATGAAAAAATCGGCGACCTCGAGCGCGGCCTTGTCGGAGGTCAGCTCCAGGGTCTCCCGCCGCAGGTCGGCGGCCTCGACCTCGCGGGTCCGGTCCTGCCCTGCCCGGAGTTCCCTGACCCTGTCGGCGTCGATGTCAAAGCCGATCACGCGGCTGCCGGCGCGGGCAAATGCGGCGGCAACAGGCAGGCCGACATAGCCCAAACCGATAACGGCGATCTTCCGGCCGTGCGACATAAAATAATCTTCCAGGCTGTTCCGGACGCCATTGACGCCACTCCGGCGACTGTTTAGCCACCGTATGCTAAGGACCGCAAGGGGTGCCGACCCGGCTGTTGTTAGGGTTACTTCAGCGTGTCCTATCGAAGCCTATCCGGGCTGGGGCAGTCGCACGTCCCCTCGCCGGGTCAAACGAACGGTGAGTGAACCCGGCCTGCCATGCGCGGATTTCTGATCTTTACGACCCGGGTGGTGGTATCGCTGGGGCTATTGTACCTCGCGCTGCGTGGCATCAACTTTGCCGCCATCCAGTCGCGGCTCAGCCAGATCAACCTGCTCTGGATCGTGCTCGCGGTGCTCGTGACCATCTTCCAGATCTTCCTCGGCGCGCTGCGCTGGCGTGAGATTTCCGATCTTTGCCATGCGCCGTTGAGCGACCTCACGGCCTTCCGCTACAACATGATCGGCAGCTTCTTCAACCAGACGCTGCCGTCCTCGATCGGTGGCGATGCGGTGCGGCTTTGGCTTGTCAATCGAAGCGGCGCAGGGTGGCGCGCAGCGACCTACTCCATTCTGACCGATCGCGCCGTCGGCCTGATTGCGCTGGCCCTGATCATCGTGGCGAGCCTGCCCTGGAGCTACGGCATGATCTCGGATGCCAAGGGCCGGCTTGCGCTGGTGTTTGTCGATTTTGCAGCGCTCGCCGGCGGGCTGGGCTTTCTCCTGCTCGGCCGCCTGCACTGGGGCTGGCTGAAGAGCTGGTGGCCGACCAAGCATGTCCATGCCTGTTCGGTAATCGCAAACCAGGTGATCTTCTCGCGAAAAAGCGGACCCAAGATTGCCGTGCTGTCGCTGACCATTCACGTGCTCGCCGTGGTGATCGCCTGGTGCTGCGTGCGCGCGATCGCGGCCGGGGGCGATTTCGAGCAGCTGTTCATGCTGACCCCGCCGATCATGCTGATCACGATGATGCCGATATCGATCGCGGGCTGGGGCGTGCGCGAGGCGACCATGATGGTCGCATTCGGCTATGCAGGCCTGGCACAGACCGACGGCACCGTGGTGTCGATCCTGTTCGGGGCCGTCTACTTCATCGTCGGCGCGATCGGCGGGCTGGTCTGGATCTTTTCCGCCGAGAAGGGCTCAGGCCAAATCAAGGTGGCTCACGCCACGGAGGAGTGATCGTAGCCGGCCTGCTACGCCGCGCGCGGGGCATTGCCGCTGCGGTTCGAAGCCAGCAGCACCTGTCTCAGCTCGCGCCACTGCGGCACAATCTCCGGCGAAACCGGCCTCAGCCGCTGGCGCTGCATCACCCGGTTCAAGCCGGAGCCGACCGTTGCAACATCGATCAGCGCCTTGATGGCATGATTGGTGATGCCGGCAACAACCGGCAGGACCTCGCCCGTGGCCAGTCCGTTGCGCCACAACGAGCCCATGAAGGTCAGCCGGCCCTGCAGCAGCTTGTTGAGTGCCAGCTGATCCTGCCGATAGGCCAGCAACACGGCATCGATGGCCCCAAACCGGGTGTGGCGGAAGCTGCGCAGCAACAGATCCTGGTCTTCCGCGTAGCTGATATCAGCATCGTAAGGATTGTCCCTGAACCAGCTCGCGCGCCCGCACCAGGTGGGATGCGGAAGCGGAAACCCGGCATACGGCCGCGCCACGATGTCCTGATGCTCGCAAGGCACCGGCAGCTCACCGACGAGATCACCCTCGCTGGTGAAGACCACGGCGCCGCAGCCGATCAGATCGAGCTCCGGCCGCTCGCGCAATCGCGCGACCTGCCGGGCAAGCCGCTCCGGAAAGCAGATATCGTCGGCGTCCATCCGCGCGATGAACTCGCCGCGGCAAAGCCCGACCGCCTGTTTCAGCCGGGTCCCAAGGAACGAGGTGCTTGCCTCGCGGACCAGCCGAATGCGCGGATCATCCAAGCCCGCGACGATGGCACCACTCCGGTCGGAGGAGCCGTTGTCGATGACGATCAGCTCGAAATCTGCAAGCGTCTGCTGCAGCACCGAGCGCACTGCGGCCTCCACGGTCGATGCGCTGTTGCGCATCGACATGATGACCGAAACGAGTGGTGGCCGGTCGCTTGTCACGTCAGTGCCTTGCAAGCAGACGCCATCCCGGCGGATCGACCAGCCTTGAGCTTCGGACCCCCATCATTTCTGCCCGGCCACAATCTCTTGGACACGTGGAGGTTGGATGAGAGCATGCTGAACTATGTGAGCTGGGCCGAGCTCGCTTGCGGACAGATTCTCTGGGCCTGCCTCCTTCACGCGTCTTGCCAAATGCCGCCCCAGCCGGTTGCATGGCTCTTCGATGACGAGACTGGTGATCAATGAGATCGCGATCGTGGCCCGGCTCAGGACAAGGAAGGCCTCCGCGTAATTCGAATGCGGAATCGAGAAAGCCGAGATCAACCACAGGTGGACCAGCTAGCCGGAAAAGCTCACTTTGCCGATCCAGCCGATCACCGGATTGACCAAGAACCATGGCTGCCAGTGCGCGAGCCCCAAGGCAAAACAGCGAATATGGCGCCATATTGGATCGGCAGCCCCAGCCGGCCAACATATGGCAGGTCCGGGTGGAAGGCGACAAGTGCCATGGCGACAAGCGAAACCACTACGAGCGCCCAGGGCCAGCGCACGGATCGGCCTTCTGCCATCCACTTGAATGCGAGGATGCCGAACAGAAAGCAGGGAAGCTGTTGCACAAACCACAAATAGACGAATATCGCCAATCTCCCCCGCCAGACCGGATCTACCATGTGCGCCACGTAGGCATCGGCGCTGTGTTGAATGCGCAAGCACACCCATGTCGCGACGACCACGACAACGGCCGCCGCGGCAAAACGGAGGCGGGCAAAGCCAAGCATCAGCAAGGGAAAAATCGCGTAGAACATCATCTCGTCGGCAATGGACCACGAACCGGGCACCACACTCGTGATGGTATCTGGCATCAAGCCATGCGTGAACGTCGCGGCCATCGCAACATGGCGCCAGCCGATTCCGTCAGGCGCATAGATGCTTGGCCCGAAACCGCGGGACCACAGGAACAGCAGGATCGCGAGATAATACATCGGCGCGATGCGAAAGAAGCGTCTGACGTAGAACGGGATGGCGCCATCATGGCGCGCTTGCCAGGACATGCAAAGCGTCATCGCGCTGGCGACAAAGAACAGCTGAACACCCCGCGCGCCCTGATGGGCCAGCGTGCGAACGGCATCGGGCAATTCGCCAAAATATTGCGAGGAATGGACGGCAACAACGAGCAGGATTGCTTAGCCCCGCAAGGCGTCGATATACGCAAAACGCTGCGACGTCACTGAATGTCTCGCAAGGCCGGTCCCCAACAACGGCAGTTCCGGACCAGCTTATATCTCGTCCTGAACGAGCCTGTATACCGCATTGTCCGGGGTCACCGAAACAAGCTGATACCCGTGGGGGTTGAGGACGGAATCGAGTTCTGCGGTCGGGCGCGACCGCTCGATGCAGATCATTTTCGGTCGAAAGCGATCGAAGTCGATCGACTTCAGTATCAGAAAATCGACGCCTTCCGCATCGATCGACACGAAGTGAATGCCGCCCGCGAAATGCTGTGCCAAGATGTCGTTGATGGGCACCAGCGAGACCTCGACCTCGTCGACGATCTGCTGCCGCTGGTCACTGCCCCAGGTCTTGGAGCTCTCCAGCACCGCATTCGCCTGCTCAGCCGAGAATGTATTGAACACACGTGCCGAAAATCTCTTCAGCGTCGCCCGCCGACGCTCGTCGAACGCGACCCCGACGTTCAGAACCGTATCTCTCGGCCGCGCCTTCCTGAGCATCTCAGCCTGCTCGGGGTCGGGTTCGACGAGCACGCCCGAGGCGCCCCTCTCATAGAGAAGATAGGTGTTGCTCAGCCGCTTGGGGTCGGCCGCTCCGATATCGCAATATCTGATCTTCGACGCGTCGCCCAGGTGATAGCCGACGTCAAGCCACGCCAGAACGAGCCGATCTTCACCGGCGGCGGAGTAGGAGAAACTCCCATGTGTAACGACATCGGAGAAGCTGGTGACCCCCTTCTTCGCTATCGAGACAAAATGCCTGAGCTTTCGTGCGGCCTGCAACATGCATGGTTCGCCTTGCCGCCATCCATTTCGCCGCACTATAGCACGCACTCCCCGGCTTGAAATGTCGATCTGGAATCGCGGCTCGATTGCGAACCTCAGCCTATCCCCTGATACCACAACGCGCATGGCGCGATGACGAGCGCCTTCGTGCGGAGCTGAACCGTGGGGACCTTCCTGTGCGCGAGCGTCACCCGCGGCTGATCGCGCTGAGCCTCAGATCATTGTCGGCAACGCATGAACGCGGACCGGTTCGCATCGGCGTATCAAACCAAAAGCCATCCCGCCGGATAAAGATCGGCGGTATTTCGCTTGGCCAACTCACTCGGCGCAAACCACGCCCGCGGCGCGATGACGACCTTGTCGGCAGCACGATTGAGCCACGCCCCCCACCAGCTGAAGGAGCTGTTGGCGATCACGTGATGCCGGCAGCGCGCCATGAGAGCCATGTCTTCCCAGGGCCGTTCTGGATCGCCGCAGACATGAACGAGCCGCGACTTTGGCACGAATGTCAGCAACTCCTCCGCGGCCCCGGGATCGTCCGAGAAGATGAACAGCTCGGCGTCCCGGCCGATCCGATCCTCAAGGCGACCTAGCGCCTGGCGGTAATATGGGCCGCCGACAATGCCGTGGAATTCGGCGGTGCCGGGGTTGAGGTAATCGCCCCGGCGCACATGGACCGAGACAGGTAGCCGACTGCGCTCGATCCGAGCAAGCACCCTGGCGGCGGCGTCAGCGAACGGCAGCCGCGGTGAAAACCAGTCGCGCAGCGGCTCTGCGATCGAGGAAAAATACCGCTCGCTCTGGAAGTAGCCGAACAGCGAGGTCTCCGGCCCGAGCGTCTCGAAGGCCGGGTCGTAGTGGAAGTGTGGTTCGCGATATTCCTTGGCGGACGGCGCCAGCTTGCGCAGGGCCGCTCGGCCGAACACGCGATCGATGCGCTGCTTCCACAACGAGCGGGCATAATGATTAACCGGCTTAGCGGCTCCGGCCTCGGCAGCAATCGCACTGGCCGCCTCGGGCACCCGCAGGCGATCCAGCAGGAAGGAGCGCAGTGCATAATTGCGGAAGCCGGAGAGATCGAGCGCAAGCTCGACGCCATGACGCTCTGCAAGGGCTTTCCCCGCCGCGTACTGAAACATCTGGTTGCCCAGCCCACCGATCAGCGACACCGTGATCACGTGACACGCACTCCAGCAGCCCTATGCGCCGACAGCGCCGCAACGGATGCGCGAACGCCGGCGTCCAGGCCGGTCGAGGGATGCCAAGCCAATTCAGCATGCAACAGCTCGGTCGCGCCGACGAGCCAGGGCTCGTCATCCTTGCGCATGCCGATTGCCCCGAAATCCAGCAGCGAGCAGTCCGCATGCATGGCGCGCGCGGTGCTTTCAGCAAATTCGCGCACCGTGTGGCCCCGGCCCGTTGCGACGTTCCACGTGGCCGCGCCGCCCTTGTCGCGGCAATGCCGGTCGGCACGGATCAAGGCTTCGATGATGTCGTCGATGTAGACGAAATCCAGCACCTGCGTGCCGGCCGACAACGCCACGCGCTCGCCTCGGCTCAGATCCTTGACCAGCGCCGGCAGCAGGCGGTGGGGCGCTTCGCCGGGGCCATAGGCTTTGAACAGGCGCAGCAGCCGGAAACCCGCACCATGTTCGCTGGCGATCGCGCTTGCCATCAAACCGCCGGCGGCTTTTGATGATCCATAGAGCTTGGCGGATTCAAGCGGTGCGGTTTCATTGATCGGATCATTGGTCAGCGGCCGCCGGTATTCCGCCGAGCTGCCGGCCATGATCATCCGCGCGCCCCGATCGGCGCACAAGCGCGCCAGCACAGCGGGGAGCATCACATTGATGCGCAGCATCTCGGCGCTGTCACGATGGCCAGGCATCACACCATACGCGGCCAAATGAAACACGGTCTCCACATCGGCCCGCAACGCCTGCCGCAGACTGCCTTCGCTGACATCGTCGCAGGCAATGATGCTGACGCGATCTAGCCATTCGGGCGGAAGTAGGCTGGACGATCGCACCAGCACGATGACGCGACTGCCCTCGTTGAGCAGACGAGTGACGATATGCGCGCCGACAAAGCCGGACGCGCCAGTGACGAGCGCGCTAGCGGGCGCCATGCGACCTCACGGCGTCGCGGTAATGCTCGATCTGCCGCAGCGTGATCTGCGCGGCATCAGCCGGATTGGCGGCGAAGTCCCGATACCAGCCGGCGGTCAGGTCCACGGTCTCGGTAAACGACAACGGCGGCGTCCAGCTCAAGAGCGATCGCGCCTTGGTGCTGTCGAGATGCAGGAACCGCGTCTCCGGGAAGCTTCCGGGCGCATAGGCGATCTCCGGCCTGGTCCAGCTTGCGCTGAGCCGCTCGACCAGATCCTGGACCGTGCGCGCCGCATCGTCGCTGGGACCGAAATTCCAGTTATCAGCCGCCGCGCCATCGCCCTGTGCAAGCCGCGCGGCGAGCACCAGGTAGCCATGGACCAGCGCCATCACATGCTGCCACGGGCGCACGGCGCCCGGGTTGCGCAGCGAGATCGGCAAGCCGGCCGTCACAGCACGGACGAAGTCCGGAACGATACGGTCGGCGGACCAGTCCCCGCCGCCAATGATGTTGCCGCCGCGGGCGTTGGCGATCAGCACGCCGTTGCCGCGCTCGGCCAAAGTCGCGCGATACGAGGCCGCGACCAGCTCTGCGCATGCCTTTGAGGCGCTGTAGGGATCCTTGCCGCCCAGCGGATCCTGCTCGCGATAGCCCCAGACCCAGTCCTGGTCACGGTAGACCTTGTCGGTGGTGATGCAGACGACACACTTGACATCGGGCGTGAGCCGGGCCGCCTCCAGCACGTGCGCGGTGCCGAGCGCGTTGGTGGCAAAGGTCTCGAGCGGATCGGCAAAGGATTTCGAGACCAGCGGCTGGGCGGCGAGGTGAATGATCACCTGTGGCCGATGGTGCGCGATCGCGTCGCGGACGGTTGCGAAATCCCGGATGTCGCCGATCGTGGAGACGATGCCGTCTGAGATACCTGCCGCGACGAACAGGCTCGGTTCGGTTGCGGGCGCGAGCGCAAGGCCGGCCACGTCACAGCCGATGCGCTGGAGCCAGCTCACGAGCCAGCCGCCCGTAAAGCCGGTGTGCCCTGTCACGAACACGCGCGCGCCCCGCAATGCGAGCTCGAAATCGAGCAGGAGAGATTCAGAACTCATGGGGCTGATTTACGACCTTGCAGAATGGACAATGATCACCTTAAAGAGGGCCGGAGCCGACGGAAGCGTTGCGAAGGGGAGCCCGGCCGAGGTCCCTCGAGCCAGCACTCCGACCTGCCCCCTTTAGCAAGGATGGGACATGCTATGAAAGCCTTCTCAGGCGACGGTTTGATGGACACCGGGTCGTTGTTCTTTGATCCCGAATTGAGCCGTCTGACGACGGGTCGGACCACCTCGCTGTTCGCTCAAGACATCAAAGCGCAGGATGCGGCCCTCAGGTCGGCCTTCGCCGGGCGGCGCATCCTGGTGACCGGCGGAGCCGGGAGCATCGGCAGCGCCACGCTCGAGCTGCTCTTTCCCTACGCCCCTGCCGCCGTTCATGTCATTGATCTCGCCGAGAACGGCCTTGTCGAACTGGTCCGCGACTTCCGCTCGCGTCCAGAGCCATTGGTCCGTGGTGAGTTCCGGCTGCTGCCGATCGACTATGGCAGCGCTGCCACCGAGCGCTTGCTGCAATCGGAGCGGCCCTACGATCTGGTTCTGCATTTTGCCGCACACAAGCACGTCCGTTCCGAAAAGGACGTCCCTTCCGTCATCCAGATGCTCGACACCAACGTGGTCAAGATGCATCGCTTCACCAAATGGCTGCAGACCTACGGGCACGGGAAGCGCTATTTCGCGGTATCCACCGACAAGGCGGCCAATCCGACCAGCCTCATGGGCGCGAGCAAGCGGCTGATGGAGCATGTGCTGTTTTCGATCGGCAGCAGCAGCTCTGCGGTGACCTCGACGCGGTTTGCCAATGTCGCCTTTTCCAACGGCAGCCTGCTGCAGGGTTTTCTGTACCGGCTCGCTCGCCGACAGCCGATGGCCGTGCCGCGCGAGGTGCGCCGCTACTTTGTCAGCCCAAGGGAAGCGGCGGAAATCTGCCTGTTGACCGCGGGCGCCGCCGCGCCTGGGCACATCAGCTTTCCGCGCCTCGATCCCAATGAGCATCTGCGGCCGCTGGTCGACATCGCCACCTCCCTGTTGCAGGAGCTCGGGCTCAAGGCGTCGTTCTACGAGGATGAAGAGAAGGCCTGCGCGGCAACGGAGGTCGAGCTCAAGCGCGGTTCCTATCCCGTGCTGCTGACACCACTCGATACCAGCGGCGAAAAACCGTATGAAGAGTTCGTCGCTGCCGACGAGACGCCCGTGCCGACCAATTTCGCAGCGCTGAGTGCGCTCCGATATGTGCCGCCGCCGATCCTGCTGGAGCCGGCCCTGGCCTTCCTTGACGAGATCGTCTCCGACGCAAGCATGAAGCTGGAGAAATCCGACATCGCGCGCCATGTCGCATCCGTCGTTCCGGGCTTCAGGCATGTCGAGACCGGCCGCAGCCTAGACGACCGCACCTAAGCCGTCGCGATTTCGGGCATGGAGAACCATGTCGCTGAGCCCGTCCTGCAGGGCGATGCAAGGCGCCCAGCCGGTCGCCGCCCGGATCGCGGAAATATCGGCGATCACGTCCGGTATGTCGTTGACGCGTTTCTTGCCGCGGCTGACGATGGCTTTGTCCACATCAGCGGCGCTGCAAGCCATCTGCGCGACTTCCCGAACGGAATGAGATTCTCCCGAGCCGACATTGAACGTGGCGCCGGACGTGGGATTTCGTCGCAGGCTTTCGATCGCGCCGATGACATCATCGAGGTGGACGTAATCGCGCCGGGGCGTGTCGTCCTCGACCACGATGGCGCTGGTGGCCGGATCGATCGCCTGCTCGACGATGTGCGGGATCAGGAAATTTGACTGTTGTCCCGGACCGTAGATGTTGAAAGGACGCACGATCATCACCGAGGTCTGAAGCGCCTCGAAGAAGAAGCGGCAGGCGTCTTCGGCGGCGCTTTTCGAAAAGGCATATGGATTGTTCGGCTTGCGCGGCGCGGTTTCGGCGATCGGCAAGCTTTCCGGAATTCCATAGCAATAGCCGCTCACATAGATCAGCCTGGCCTGTGTTCGTCGGCAGTAGTCGAGAACATTGACCGCGCCCAGCGTATTGACCCGATAAAAATCGGCCGGTTCGCTCCATGACGCGGGCACAAAGGTTCGACCCGCGAGGTGAATGACCCAGTCAACCGAAAGGTCGGGAAACGATCCGGCAGATACGTCAAGGGCGTTTCGCTGCGGCGCATAGACCTCCGTGCCCTGGTTTCTCAAGACCTTAACCAGCCTGCGCCCGACGAAGCCGTTGCCACCTGTCACAAGCACGCGGTCGGTCACAGGAAACGCTTCCGGTCCTTCTCGAACTCGATGGTGGCTCGCTCGTAGTCATCGGGCCGGCCGATATCCAGCCAGTATCCGTCGTGCCGTTTGACATTGACGGACTCGCCCACCTCGATGAGCTTGAGCATCAGCTGGTCAAACCCGAATGGGCCGGTTGGCGGAATGAAGGAAAGCACACGCCTGTTGACCGCATAAATGCCCATGCTGACAAGCTGCGGAAGCTTCGGCTTCTCCCGAAACTCGACAAGGCGCTCGCCGTCGACGCCGAGGACGCCATAGTCCAGCACCTGGTCGCGGCTGGTCGCACCGATGGTGAAGATCGCACCGGAGGCAATGTGATCGGCCAGAAATCGCGAAAGATCGAGGTCGCTTAGGACGTCCGCGTTGATGACCAGAAAATTCTCCGGGAGGTCACTGATCAGCCGAAGCGGCGCGATCGTGCCCAGCGGCTCGTTCTCAAGCGAGTATCGAAGCTGCAATCCCCAGCGCTCTCCGGCACCGAAATAGGCCTGGATCAGCTCGCCCATGTGATTGATCGCCAGCGTCGCGGAGCCGTAACCCGCATTTGCGAGCTTGCGGATCACGATCTCCACGATCGGCGTGTCGACCAGCGGGACCAGCGGCTTCGGGAGTGTCAGGGTATACGGCCGAAGCCGTGTGCCCCGGCCGCCGGCCAGGATAACTGCGTGTTTCATGCTACACTCGAGATTGCCGGCCCATTCTGATCAACCGGCGGCTGATCCAGGGCCTGGAGGTCGGTTATTCGAACTTCAGGCGTCTTGCCTGAGAGAATGTCCTCATAATACCCGGCAACGACCTGCCAGGTGAAGTACTTCCGCCACCTTTCTCGGGCGGTGGCTCCTTGGCGAGCAAGCAAAGCGCGGTCGCGCATGCAGCGGGCCATCTCCTCCGCAAGGTGCTGCGGATCGACGCGCGTGTAACCGATGCTGTCCTTCGAGGCGTCACACAGGCGTCCGCCACCGGTCCAGCGCACGATTTCGTCGGCGTTGCCGACGGGAGCCGTCAAGAACGGTGTCCCTGCCGCCGCCGCCTCGTACAACACCAGCGGCGAATATTCGATCCGCGAGGCAAAGACGAACAGATCGGCGGCCATGAAGGCCTGGACGAGCTCGGGCCGGGGCAGATCGGTCAAGATCACGCGCTTGAACGGCTGAGCGGAGGCTTTCGCCGCCATGCTCTCGATGCTCTCAAGCTGTGGCGCTCCGCGTCCTGCCAGCTTGCGACGAACCAGTTGGCTGAGGCCGTCCCAGCCCTCGGTCCGGGCGATGTGCAAGAGGCGACGCGCTGCGGCGTCTGCAAATCGCGCAGCCGCACCCACGCGCGAGTTGTACACCTTGTTATAGAGACCAAGAAAGCCCTCGAGCAGGACGGTTTCAATCACGCGACCGGCGGCCGTATTCGCGAACCGCCCCTGGCTGCCAACTCTTGCGCTGCTGGTCGGCCAGCCCGCCACCGAGAGCAAGACTGCGGAGTTGCCGCCCGTATCCAGCCGCGAGAATGCATCGACGACTTCGCGATGTCCTTTGGCCTCGATCGGGTTACCGACTGTCAGGAACAGGAACGCATCCTCGGGGATCTCGAGTCGCTGCCTGAACTGACGGTCGGGCTCGCAATCGAAATCAGTCTCGCTGATGCCGTTGGGCAGTACCGTGAAATTGCTTAGCCCGATGCTTCTTGCGAAATCGATGTCGCGATATTTCTCGGCATTGAAAACGAGATGATCGAACTTCTTCAGAATATCGGGAAGAGCCTTGAAATAGTCAGCAAAATCCGGGTCATACAGACCAGAAAAGCCGCAGGGAATGAACACCTTGCGCGCCTTGATGCCATCCAGAACAGGCCACAGCGCATCAAAGCTCCATTGCTGGGCGGCCATGACGAGGATAGCATCCGCCCCACATGTCCTGACGAAGTCACGATAGGCGTCTATTTGGCCTCTGAGGCCATAGACCATCTTTCCGCCGGCCTTGAACGCGCGAATCTTGACCCCGTTGACCACCTCCGATTTTCTTCGGGGATGTCGGCTTGTGGCAACGGTCACGTTATGGCCGCGCGCGGCCATGCGCTCGGCGATTTGGCGCATCACCTCCTGCACGCCACCGCGATGCGGTGGATAGGATTCGCAACACAGCAACAGCCGCATCAATGTTCCTTCGCCGTGTTCCAATTCATCGTCAATCCGTGTCGCGATTCGTCTGCGTCAGATCGGCAGGCCGAAACGCAGCAACGCCTTTTTCACGCCGCGCGCAACGTTTCGCACACGACGCAAGCCATGTCGATGAATGGTGAAATGATGCCGCAGATTCCGGCACTGGAAGGCGACGGGGTCGTCTTCGGCTTTAAAGCTGCGCTCGCCAAAGATCGATCTGCCAGCCTGGGCAATCGCAGCGCACATGGCTTTGATGTCGGCCCCCTGGGATAGCTTTTCCGGAGCGCCATGAACGAGGCTCGCAATATCCAGGTGAACGCGCTGGGGCTCCGGTGCTCCGAGAGCGGCTGCCGCCAGGTTTTCCGCCGAGATCAAGATCAGCTTTTCCTTGAAGGGATCAACGCCCTCGCGCGACATGCTGGTGGGGACTTCGCGATAGATGGTCAGCCGCTCGGACAAATTGGCGACCCGGAATCGACGCGCGATTCTCGACCACAGCTCGTAGTCCTCCGGTGGCTGGCGCGCGCGGTCGGTGCTGTAGGGCCCCACCTCGTCGAGCGCAGCCTTGCGTATCATCACCGATGAATGAACGAAATAATTGTTGAACAGAAGTGCAAATCGGAGTTCGGCATCCGCCGTCGGGTGATCGTGGAATCGGCCGGTCGGCTTGTCGCCGACCCATATCTCGGCGCGGGTGCCGACCAGTGCGTAATCGGGGTGCCTATCCAGGAAGTCAACCTGCTTGGCAACGCGGCTGGGATCGGCGAGATCATCGTGATCCTGCCGGGCGACATAACGCCCACGCGCCAGCGAGATGCCGCGGTTGAGCGCAGCCGCAAGCCCCGCGTCCTCCTGATGGAACACGCGAACCCGCGGATCGGAAATGCTGTCGAGATAGGCGCGCGTCCCGTCCCTCGATCCATTGTTGATCGCAATCAGCTCGAAATTCGAAAAGGACTGCGCAAGGATACTGCCGATAGCCTTCGGCAGATCGGCCCCGCCATTGCGGACCGACAGGACGACACTGACCTCGGGCGTCGATGTCATTTCTGCGTCCGCAAAGTCAGGCCCAGACCCGCCATGGCGCACGACCCGACTGCCAGAGGCTCTCCAGATTCATCTTGTCGCGCAGCGTATCCATCGGCTGCCAAAAGCCGTCATGGCGGTAGGCGGCGAGTTGGGCATCGCGTGCCAGCGCTTCCAGCGGCGCAGCCTCCCAGGACGTATTGTCGCCTTCGATGCGATCAATCACCTGCGGGTTGAGCACGAAGAAGCCGCCGTTGATCAGCGCATTGTCGCCGGGGGGCTTCTCGACAAACGACGTCACCAATGATCCGTCGAGTTCAAGCGCGCCATAGCGGCCCGGCGGACGTACCGCGGAAATGGTCGCCTGCTTGCCGTGATTGCGATGGAACGCGACCGAGGCGGTAATGTCGATATCCGAAACGCCGTCGCCGTACGTGAAGCAGAATGGCTCCTTCGGATCGAGATAGTTGCGCACGCGCTTGAGCCGGCCGCCAGTCAGCGTCGCCTCCCCGGTGTCGACCAGCGTGATCGACCATGGCTCCGCATAACTTTGGTGATAGGTGATGCTGTTCCTGGCCGCGTCGATGGTGACGTCGGAGTGATGCAGCACGAAATTCATGAAATATTCTTTGATCATGTAGCCCTTGTAGCCGAGGCAGATCACGAAATCCTTGAGCCCGTGATGGGCGTAGATCTTCATGATGTGCCACAGGATCGGACGACCGCCGATCTCGATCATGGGCTTGGGCCGCACCGCGCTCTCTTCTGCAATGCGGGTGCCCATGCCTCCGGCCAGAATAACGACTTTCACACTATCACCTGCTCAGGTTTCAATGCTTCCGCGCCGACAGCGTCCGCTCCCATGCCAGCGCATGGCGCACAATGGTCTCGAGATCGTCATAGGCCGGCGTCCACGACAGGATGCGTCTGATCGCCTGCACGTCCGCGACGATCCGGGCCGGATCGCCGGGCCGCCGCGGCTGCATTTCGACTGCGAAGTCGACGCCCGAGACGCGCTTCACCGCGTCGACCACCTCGCGAACCGAGTAGCCGTGTCCGTAGCCGCAGTTCATCAGCACATTGGAACCGCCGTCCCGCAAATAGCCGAGTGCGCCGACATGGGCGCTGACGAGATCGCTGACATGAATGTAGTCGCGAACGCAGGTGCCGTCGGGGGTCGGGTAGTCGGTTCCGAAGATCGCCAGCCGGTCGCGCACGCCGAGCGCGGCCTGCACGGCGGCCTTGATCAGATGGGTCGCCGCGCGGGTGGACTGGCCGGTGCGGAGCTTTGGGTCGGCGCCGGCGACGTTGAAATAGCGCAACACGACGTATTTCAGCTCGCTCGCGGAGGCGGCATCCTTGAGCATCATCTCCGTCATCAATTTCGAGGCGCCGTATGGCGACATCGGTCTGGGGAGAGTGTCTTCGCTCACCAGCGGCGTCTCCGGATTGCCATAGACCGCGGCGGTCGAGGAGAAGACAAAATGGCGGACGCCGGCCTGGACGGCCGCCTTCAGAAGCGCCAGCGAGCCGGCCGTGTTGTTACTGTAATAGCCTAGGGGGTTGGCGACCGATTCCGGCACCACCGACGAGGCCGCCAGGTGCACGATGGCCCGTATCCGATGCTCCGACAGCAGCCTTGCGACCAGCGGCCCGTCACCGATATCCCCAACCACGAGCTCCGCTGCGGCGGGGACCGCGTCGCGAAATCCCGTTGCGAGATTGTCGAGCACGACCACCGCTTCTCCACGATCGACGAGCTCGTAGGCAATGTGGCTACCGATATAGCCCGCGCCTCCCGTCACCAACACCGTCATGTCCAGCACCATTCGTGACAATCAATCATGAAGGACCCCTTACCCCGCAGCGAGATCGGCGGCCAGCTTGGTCTTGCGGAACCAGAAGCATCCGCAACCATAGGATTCCGCCCGCACCCGCTCCGGCGGCGGCGCTAGGATCAGGCCTCCCTCGCCGCGCTCCTCGATGAGCGCGAACTCGACGAGTTCGAGCGGCGCGAAGTAGCTCGCGAATGCCTCGTGGTCGTAAACCCTGTGCGCATTGAATGCCACACGCGGACGCCCCACTGGAGTGGCGACCAGCAGATCCCCGCCGGGCGCCAGAACACGGACGAGTTCGCCGATTGCCTTCAGATCACCGTCGGGATCGAGAGGGTCGCCATAGCGGCCGAGACCGATATGTTCGAGCACATGCATGCAGGACAGCGAAGCGATGCTGTCGCTTGGAAATTGCAGCTTCGTCAGGTCGGCCGCACCCGTATGGAGCCCGTCGAGCTGGAGCGGCGCAGGCCGGAAGTCGTAGAACTCGACCGGCACGAAAGCCGAGACCATGGCGGCGAAGCTCAGGATGGATGAGATATCCACGTGTTTGTCCGGCCTCCTCTTCGCCAGCACACGCGCGGCCCAGGCCGGATGGTAAGTGTAGTGCCGATCGATGGGCGTGACGCTGGCCCGGTCTGACAGCTGCGGATTGATGTCATCGAGGCTCACCTGAAGACGCGGTGCGCTGCCGGCAAGCGTTGCAAACCGATCGAACTCCCCACGAAACGCCCTCAGCGCCTCATCGTTGCGCTGCTGGTTGAGGAATGCCACCACCGCATCCCTGTGCTCGAGCGCATCCTCCAGCCAGTAGCGCTCGGCAAGCACGCGCCTCAAATAGGGCTCAAGGCGCAACATCTCCATGAACAGCGAAGGCTCGGCGAGCGCCTTGCCGGCGAGCGCGCCGCGCGCCCGGATCTTCGCGAGCTTGTCGTTGGAGCGCTTGAGAAGCTGTTCGATCATGGTTGGTCGCATCTACTTGGGCGACTCTATCCAGCGCTTGCTCGCCGAACAAGAAAGCCGGTTGACTGCCGCATATCTTCATACCCCCTGCGCAAGCGTCGCGTCATCGGCACCTCCAGACGGTAATGCACGAGCGCCGCAGCGAGAATGCTCGGGACGATCACTGCGGGATAGGCAAGATAACCCGAGTTGGCGTTCAGCAATGCCAATTGCCCTCCGGAAGCACGTACAATCTCAGCAAAGATCGGGTGGGTCAGATAAAGCGCATACGAAATGTTGCCGAGCACGATCAATGGACGCCAAGGGAAGGCAAGCTCCGATTTTTCGAGCAACAACGCGCCGAAAATCAAGACCGGCGGCAAGATATAACCGATAATCGCCGGGCGTTCTCCAAAGGACCCTGGCAGCGCTAGCTGCAGCCAGACGTAAGCGCAAACTCCGCTGGCAGACAGGGCAATGAGGACGCGCTTGTGGCGTCGCAGCCAGTCCGCCGAAGTCCAGCGCCAGAGATAGAATATTGCGATACCAAGGACAAAGAACACGCCCGGAAGGTCGGCGAGGAAATTCAAGGCAGCAAACGGAAACCCATACGCTGTTCTGATCGCAATCAGCGCAGTGAGGGCAACCGCGACCAGAAACGGGGCGATCTTCGAGTTTACTGCTAGCGCCACGGTGAACAGCAGGTAGAAGAACATCTCCATGTTGATGGACCAGCCCACTGCGAGCAGCGGATAGAATTCTCCGCCCGCACTGGGATAAGGAATAAAGAGCAGACTGCGCAAAAGCATTGACCAGGCGGCTATGGTGTCCATTCCGCGATGCTGCCAAACCCAACCGGCGATCCGCCAGGGTTCACCGATGATCCAGTGAGCCCACACGGAGAGCGAATAAACCGGGTTCAGAAGACCCTGATTATTCAGCACCAGGAACAGGATGGTCGCGAGCCAATACAGCGGCACGATTCGCATGATGCGGTGCGCTGCGAATTCAACGCTGCTTTCACCCGCAATATACGACATGATGAAGCCGCTGATGACGAAGAAAACGGGGACCGCCTGAAATTGCGTTCGCACGCCAAAAACGGTGCCCGTGTGATAAATCACGACCGCGAGCGCCGCGAGACCTCTCAGAACTTGAATGTTGCTCAGGAAGGCGGTCGCATGTCTCGATGCTGTCGCGCCGGCCATGCTTTGCTCAAGCACGGGATTATACGTCTTCGGAATGTCGGTCGTGACGTGGTCAACGGAAGGACGATCACTGCTCATCGAAGCCACCCGGCAGAACGCGACAGCAATGATCGCACCCGGACGAGAGGCTTGCGAACCGGCTCAAGCCAGCTACCCTCGGCCTTGGTGACAAACGCCTCTTTTGGAAAAAGGTGATCGGCATCGCGCACGGTCACACCATCCAGGTGTGTCCAGACGCCAATATCGGGATTGGACGGGTCGTAAAAAATATTGGTCCAGCGTTCCAGATAGGTCTTCCAGTCCGAATCCAGGCCGCTGAGATTCTGCTGGCGTATTGCCGGATCTGCCCGCTCATAATGCTCCAGCAGCGCATCCTGGCCGGCGTCAATTTCGTATCCGGCCTGCCATATTTTCAAGGACAGGTCGCCGTCGGCGCAATAGAAGCCGTAATGTGCATCATCGATCCAGCGCACTTGCTCGAGAGCTTCGCGCAGGAACAAGCCATGGTTGACCATCAGCTTGCTGCCGAGCGTCAGACATACCCGGTACGTTTTCTCGTCGGGCCATGACCGCCAGTAGAAGGCCAGCGCCCCCAGACGTCGCCCGGCCGCGACCTCGCGTTCGAAATGACGCATGCCATTGGCAAGCGTATCGGGATGAACCACGGAATCGTCGCTGATCAGGCAGACGTAGCGGCCCTCGGCGCACTTGAAGCCGAGATTCATGAAATAGCCCCAGCTCCGCTTGCGCCGCGCCTTGCCGTCCACGATCTCACGATTGTGCTGAACGATCGAGATGATGTCGCGTTGCTCGGTGAGCCACGCGACGGTGCCGTCGGCGGAGCCGCCATCCACCACGATGATCTCGTAGGGAACATCGATCTGGCTGGCGCGCACGCTTTCGATGGTCGCCTTGAGAAAAGGCAGCCGGTTGTAGGTGCCCAAAACAACGGAAATTTGCGCCGGAACAGTCTGCGTCATCACGCCCAACAGCGGCGAACCGCCTCAAATCGATCAAGAAACGCCAGCGCCTCGTTAACAAAGCCCTCGGGCGTTCTGCCTTCTGCGATCTTTGCCCCAGCGTCAATCAGATTTTGCCGGAGTCCTTGTTCGCGCGCGAGACGCAGCACTGAGTCGGCGATCTGCTCGGGCGAGGTCGGATCGACGAACAACGCCGCATCCTGCAGCTGCTCGCGCGCACCGGAAACCTCCGACGCAATCACCGGACAACGAAGCGCGAAGGCCTCGAGCGGCGGCAGATTTTCCGGACCGAAGAAGGTGACGTAGGACAGTGCGAATGCCTGCCGATAAAGCTCGATTAGGTGCTCCCGCTGGATGAACCCCGGAAAATGCACGCGGTCCGTCAGGCCAAGCCGCGCCGCGGTCGCCTTCACATGCGCCAGATTGCCATGATCGGCCCCCACGAACACGGCGCTGAGCGGCCTGTCGAAACGACTTTTCAGGAGATCGAGCGCCAAGAGAAGATTGACGTGATTTTTGTGGGCCCAGAACTGCGCCGGGTAGAACAGGTAGTCTCCGGTTATCCCGTAGGTCTGCCGCACCGACTGCGCTGTCGGACCTGCCGTGGCGATGCGCGGGGTCGGATGCGGCATGATCAGGATGCGCGATGGATCGACGCGGAAAAAACGTTCGACCTCGCGCTTGCCCACCTCCGTGCCGACGATAACCGCCGCCGCGCGGCCCAGCACCGCAGCGTAGAGGTTCTCGCGATGCTGCCAGTTGCCATTGGCGGAGACTTCCGGAAACCAGGGCTGCAGGCGGTGCTGCAGGTCCCACACCACGACCATGTAGGGTACGTCCAGCACCTGCCCGGGCGCGCCGAGCTGCCAGGCGAAATCGACACGGGCGGCCTGAAGCTGCTCGTCCAGCGATCGCACCGCCGGCGCTGGCCGGCTGCGGCCGAACAGGGCGCTGCGCTGTGCGGTGATCGCGACGTCGAGCGCGACGACCTCCGCATTCGGCAGCGGCTTTGGCGGAAGCTTTGCCGCCGCATCCGGATGGCACAGGAACACGAAGGAATGCCGGGACTGCGCGCCAATCGCGAGCAGCGCGTCGAACACCTCCTTTTGGAAGGTGTAGCCGCCCCCCGCGGTAGGATCGCTGTTGCCCAACAAGACGCCGACGCGCATGTCTATGCTCTCCGGCGGGCGACCAGCACGATGTGCCAGGTGTCCGGCGTGAGGTTCTCGTCGGCAGAATAGCCGGAATAGGACTTGAGCAGGTCGAACCGGCAACAATCCAGCAGCGTGGTCATTTCCGGCAGCGAGAAGAATCTGTTGACCTGCCGCTCGACCGCCGTCTGGTAGCTGCCGTCGCGGCGCAGATCGTAGATCGCGTGCTGCACGGTGGCGCATTGTAGCGCAAGATCGACGGTGGTCTCGGAAAGCCGCAGAATTTCACCGTGCTCCGTCGTCCATCGGCGCACGCGCAAGGGATCATGGTGCCCGGCCATTGCCGCGGCATGCCAGAACTCCAGGACAAGCAGTCCGTCATTCTGGAGATGGCGATGCACGGCCGCGAATGTCTGCTTGATCGCTGCCGTCGTCTGCACATGACCGATCGCATCGAACAGGCACAACACGGCGTCGAACGGGCGCGAGCCGACATCGAGGGTACGCATGTCCTGATGTTCGAAGCGGATCGCCGAACCTGCCGCACGCGCTTTCTCCCTCGCGCGGGCCAGCATGTCCTCAGAGATATCGCTGGCGACGACCTGGTAGCCGAGCTTCTCCAGCTCGATGACGTGACTGCCGGTCCCGCAGGCGATGTCCAGGACGCGCCGCACCGGCTGCTGCGAGAAGCCCTGTAGCAGGTCATGCACACGTCTGGCCTCGGCCGCATAGGGCTTTCCGCCATAGAAGAGATCGTAGAGCTCGGCGTGGCGGCCGTCATAGATCCCCATGTGCCAGCGAGCTCCGATCAGACGTTCGCAGCCGTTGCGGCGCGTGCGATCTCCTCGCACACCGTCGCGATCTCGGCGTCGGTCAAATTGATGCTGGACGGCAGATAGAGGCCGGTTTCCCAGATCTCGTCTGCGACCGGACACGCAATCGCGCGATACCCGGGCCTCTCCTGCAGGCAGGGCTGCTGGTTCATCGGACAGAAGAACGTGCGGGTATCGATGCCGCGCGCCTTCAGATGGGCGGCCAGTTCGTTGCGCGACAGGCCGTATTCCGGCCCAACCGTGAGCGCGTACATCCAGTAGACGTTGAATGCCCAGTCCTTCTCAGCAGGCAACTGCAATCCTGGCACTCCCGCGAGCGCGCGCGAATAGCGTTGCGCGACGCTGCGCTTCTTCTCGATGATTGCATCGATCTTCTTGAGCTGGGCGACGCCGAACGCGGCCTGGAAGCCGGTCATGCGGAAATTGAAGCCGGCGCGCTCATGCCAGTAGCGCGGGGTCGTGAAGGCGAGATTGCGCAGTAGCCGCAGGCGCTCGGCCAGCGCAGCATCGTTGGTCGTCACCATGCCACCCTCGCCCGTGGTGATGACCTTGTTGGCATAGAAGCTGAAGCAGGCCATGTCGCCGAAGCTGCCGACCACGCGGCCGCGGACCTTGGCGCCGTGCGCCTCCGCGCAATCCTCGATGACGACGAGATTATGCTTCCTCGCGATCGCATTCAGCCGGTCCATGTCGACGGGATGACCGAAAAGATGCACCGGGATGATCGCCCGCGAGCGCGGCGTGATCAGGCCTTCGATCAAATCGAGATCGAGATTCCAGGTCTCCCGCTCGGAATCGACCGGCACCGGCACCGCATTGGCGTAGATGACCGCGAGCGCGGTTGCGATATTGGTGCTCGAGCTCAAGAGAACCTCGTCGCCCGGCTTCAGGTCAAGCGCGGCGATCGCAAGATGCAAGGCCGTCGTTCCGCTGGTCACCGCGACGCCGTAACGGCAGCCGCTGAAAGCGGCAAAACCCTCCTCGAACTCCTTGATTGCGCTGCCGAACGATCCCGAAATCTCCCCGCGGCGCAGTGCCGCTACCACCGAGGCGATCTCTTCCTCGCCGAAGTCGGGTTCAAACACCGGAATCATGATTTGGCACTCACAAACACCTTGTCGTACTGGTCGCCGAGAAACGGGCCCTGTTTCACGCTGATGCACTGCATGTTTTCGATCACGCGGATGGCGTGGACGCCGTGAATCAGGACGATCGCGTCCCCGGCCCTCAGCTCGACCTCGCGCAGCAACTCACCATCGTCGGTGAAGAGCTGCACCGCAACGACGCCCCGCTGCACCACGAACATCTGCTGCAGGTCGCGGATCGAACGCTCGAACTCCCGATGGTAGTGCGGCGGTTCGACGAACCCTGCTTCATGCGCCAGAAGCCCGAATTGAAAGGACGATTCAGCCGGCGAAAAGAACGTGGTCTTGTCGACCTTGACGTCCGCGCGGATGATTTCCGCATAGCGGATACCGCCATGCGTGATGACCTCTAGTCCCATCGGTCCTCCTGCTCCGCTCTCGCGATGCTTATTTGTCATGACTCTGCGCTGAGTGCCACGACGGCATCCCGCTCGACGTCATAAACCGGCATTCCCGCAATCATCCGCCGGCGCGCCGCGCCGCCCACATAGGTCAATTGCCCCCGCTCATCGCGGGACTCCCGGAAGCGGGATTCGACATAGCCCTGCTGCGCGGTCATCGCAACGATGCCCCCTCGTCCGATGTACCTCTCGGCAACGAAATAGGCGTTGTTTCCGGCCAGGTTCGAGCCGACGAAGGCGTACCCCTTGCTCTGCCCAAGGCGCACGAGCGCGGGCAGCGAAGCGCCCCAATAGAGATTCGAAAAGTGCGCCTTGGTTCGGTGGAAGGCGGGATCATAGGGGACGGTGACCGCGTCCGTAGCGCCGAACACGCTGTTGTATTCGGCAATCACGATCACAGGCTGGACGGCCTCGATCCGCTGCCACACCCAATAATCGTTACCATCGATATCGATGCTGAGGATGCCGATCCGCCCGGCAAGGCCGCTCTCCTTGAGGATGCCGTCGATATTGTCGCGATCGATCCATCGGCACAGTGCCGTGAGATCGTGGCGCCAGTACATGTCCCGCGCCGTGATGCTCTCGATATTGGCCTTGTCCCCGTCCATCACGAGACCGCGCCAATTGTCGTTCAAAAGCAGAAAGCGCGTGTTCGATTCGGAATAGTCCTGCACGCCGAACTCGACAAAGCTCGTAAGCTCCTGCGGAATCTCGAGACGGGCGACCAAATACTGAATGATGCCGTCATCGCCGAATTGCGAGAACACCTTGAACTCTGCCTCGCGAAAATTCCGCGCGGATGCGCGCACCTGATTAGCGAGCAGGCGCCCGGTGAGCAGCTTCAGTTCGTCGACGTTGCCAGCATGCATTCCTACCATCTCCGTGCAATCGACAGCTTCGGTCCAGCCTCGGCTCGATCGCAGTACTCGCCTATCAAGGCGCACCAGCCGGTCCCTAAAGGGGTTCAAGAGTGTCGATCCCTCGGCGACGTTCAGTAATCCGGTTGGGCAAGGTCGACGACCTTCGACTTCAGGGCGATCTTCGCTGAACGCCCGCCAAAATTTTCCATGCTACCGCACGCCGGGTGAAACGGATTTCACCCGGCGCTTCCAATCAGGAACAAAACCCGCGTGGCGAACTAGGAGACCACGCGATCGGCCGCTCAGGCTGCCGTAACAAGATCCGCGTCGAGATGAACGCGAACCTTGGCGCCCAGCATCTCAAGCAGAATGGTGACCCGGTCACGGTCCATCACTCCGTCGAAAATGCCGGCGCCATCCATGAACACGCCTGCGAGCACCCGCACCTTGTCGCCGGGCGCAAATTTGGGGCTCACATCGATTTCGACGAAGCCCTTTGCATCCTCGCGGGCCTTCAGTGCAGCGACGATGCCCTGGGGCACAACTGCGGGATCGCTACCGTTGGTCACGAGATGCGAGACGCCGAATGTAGACTGGATGGAGCGCCACCGCTGCGCAGCCATATCCGCCGCCACGAAGAGATAGCGCGGAAACAGCGGCTTTGCGACCACATCGACCTTGCGCGCATGGCGGCGGCGCTTGAGGTAGCGGGGCAGGTAAACCTCGTAGCCTTGGCGAATCAGGTTCAGCGCAGCCTTTGTCTCGCTGTTCACCTGAGTCTGAACGACATACCAGCGCGCGGCCGTCTGAGTCATAGCGCCCCCTCCGCCGTTACATTCCCGTCGCGCCAACGGGACAATGCGACCGCGAGCAAGCGGCCCATTCCGCGCTCCGCCGACGCTGGGCAAGATGGTCTTGCTCGCGCAGCATTAGTGACAATGAACGCGTCGAAAACTTGCTTCACCCTGCCTAGCTATTACAGCGTTCAAGCCATGAACGTCAAGGCGAATGTTCATGAACCGAACAATTTCAACTCATTGAATTTGATATGTTTTATGGCAAAGCCGAGAAAGGTCGGCGGCAGAACAATCAAGCGGATGGGCGTGGCCCAAAGTTGTTCGAGAGAGTTCAATCAGATATTCCAGCAGAAATACGGCGAGGGAGCTGGTCAAGGTCTACGGCAGCTGTGGCTACCAGCGGCTCTTCCGTCGCTCTTTGCTGATGCGAAAATGAAGGCTTCAGGGAGAGGAGCGGCCTTTCGATTGCAAACCAGGATAGGGCGGCAGTTGCGAAACTGACTGCCACCGTGGCCGATGCCGGAAATCGCGAATAGATATGAGGAACGATGACCGCGGCGACATAGGGCATACAGAAATGGTAGACGTAAAGCCCGTAGGAAATCCGCCCTGTCGAAACCAATGGCGGGGCTTCAAGGAATGACGAGAACAACCAACGTTCGCCGGAGACCGATGCCGCGATGGCTGAGCATGAAAGCAAAATGATAGATTGAAAATAGATAACTCCGAGAATCTCGTGGCCACGATACCAGGCGTCTGCATCAACCCAAAACCTGATTACAGTGATAAGGCCGACAAGCGCGATCGACAGAAATACTATTCGATTTCCAACTCTGGCAAAGAGGTATGGAAGCTGCGGTCTGGCAAGCGCCAACGCGCTCCCGGATGCGAGTGAATCCATGCAGGAAAACACTGATTTGTAGATAACGGTATAGCTCGCCCCCGACACGACTCCGTACGCCTTGAAGGCGACAGACGAACAAATAACCACAAGAAGGGAGGCAGGCATGAATTTCCTCGGCATGAGAAAGATGAGCACAGGCCACACGAGATAGAATTGTTCCTCCACGCTAAGGGACCACAAATGCGGGAAAGGCCCAAGGTTCGTAATTATAGGAAGGCCGGGAACGTAGTTTGCGGTGTAAGTCAGCAGTCTGGGCAAACTGGCGATGACGGACGCGGAGCCGAGAGCGACTGCCACAGCGATGACGAGATAGTAGATTGGGAATATCCTCAAAGCTCTCCTGGCATAGAAGGTCCCCAACAAAGAGAGCCGACTCTGCGGTAGTTCCTTGATGTCGAGCAATATGCCCGTGATCAGAAATCCGCTCAGACAGAAGAAGATCACCACCCCTGTGTCGCCGTACCCGACCAGCTTGCTGATCATGGGGTACGGACAGAAGTGACCTATCATGACCGTAGTGACCGCAACAGCGCGCAAGCCATCCAGTTGCTTGTAGTAGGTCTTCATCCCCGCCCCCACCTGCACGAACTACCCTAGTCAATACACCAGCGATGCGCTGTTCACACCCCACAATGAAGCAATCTCCTGCGAAGTCGGAGGGCTCGCCTTCATCGATCTCGTCACCCTGAATCCGCGATGCTCAAGACGAGTGCAGATGCGCCAGGTCAACGCCAGCCGGCAAAATTCCGTTCAGCGGATCGAAACTCCGCGTCTCTACGAGTTGACCTGCTCCGACAGGCCGAGCAACTGTGGCACAAATACCCGATCGGCACCGAAACGCCCACAGGCTTCGCGCCAGGCGTCTCCCGCATTCGGGAATGCGGTGATGATCACGGCGTCGGCTGGTGCTCGCAACTCGTCAAATGACGCCAGCACCGGAACGCCGACAAACTTTGGCTTGGTGCACGCGGCATCCACGACAGCCACGACCTCGACCGAGACTTCAAGCGCGCAGATCGTTGCGATCTCCGCAAGGTCAGACACTCCGGCCAGAACAATGCGGGAAAAACCCCTGCCCGCCGCTTCGTTGAACAATTGACTGTACTCGCCACGCGCCCGGCGAAACAGCGACAACGAGTACGAGAAATACTCGACAGTCAGACGCGCCTTTTCCGCAAAGCCCTGAGGCGTCAGGTAGTAAGCATAACGCCGCGCGGGCGCCTCTGAGACCTTCATCAAGCCCTTGGTCACGCAACGCTTCATGTAGGCGTTGATCAGCCCGAGCGCGACACCGAGCTCCGACGCCAATCGGCGTTGCGTCTGCTCGCCATCCCGCTCCACTGACTCCAGCAGGCCGAGCATGATGCGCGCCTCCTGCATGTCGTGGTCACCGCCGCCGGCCATCATGAAAATTAGGGCTTGCCAATTCCGTTCATATCATGAACAAGTATACTGTTCAGGCCGTGAACGTCAACCTGGCTTGGACAAGATGCACATGTTGCATCAGGGCTGTCCCAGCGCGGCGGTAACCCCAAGCTTCGGGTTTGAAGCCTTCAAATAGGAGCGTCCACTGGAGACCTTGAAGGCAATGCTCGCAAAGATTCTTTCCTTTTGGCCCGGGAAACCGGTCAGCCAGCGATACCAAGTGCCGCAAGCTTTGTGAGGCCACATCTGTGAATGCCAATGAAGCCGATGACTGGACCACGGTGATCGACGCCAGCGATGGGCGATATCTGCCGGATTTGCGCGGAGTATGGCGCTATCGCGATCTGGTGATGCTCTTTGTGCGTCGTGATACGGTTGCAAACTACAAGCAATCCCTGCTTGGTCCGCTATGGTTCGTCGCCCAGCCGCTGATGACTACGGTGGTATTTGCGATCGTGTTCGGTGGAGTTCTCTCGATTCCAACCGATGGTCTCTCGCCATTCCTGTTCTATTTTGCGGGAACCTTGTGCTGGCAATACTTCGCGACAAACCTCACCCGTACCTCTGACACGCTGACGGTCAATGCCGGCCTGTACAGCAAGGTTTATTTTCCGCGCCTGGTTACACCGGTGTCCGTCGTGATCGGCAACCTGATCATATTCGGCGTTCAGTTCGCCGTTTTTGTCGCGGTCCTCTGTCTCTTTATCATCCGCGGCGCTCCGGTTCGCCCGGATATGGCCGTCGTCCTGCTTCCTTTGCTGCTTCTGCAGATCGCTGCATGCGGACTTGGAGCAGGCCTCATCATTTCGACGCTGACGACGCGCTATCGTGACCTGAACTATATGCTCGGATACCTGATGCAGCTTTGGATGTACGCCACTCCGATCGTTTATCCGCTGTCCCAAGTGTCGGAAAAATGGCTGTGGCTCCTCTATCTCAACCCGATGACTGCCGTCGTCCAGATGTTTCGCCATTTGCTGCTTGGCAGCGCCGCACCGAGCATGGGGATGATGAGCTACAGCATAGCCGTCAGCGTGTTGGTGATCAGCGTCGGCCTGGCGCTTTTCACCAAGGTCGAGCGCACCTTCATGGACATCGTGTAACATGAGCCGACCGGTCATATCCGTTGAGTCGGTCACCAAGAGCTATCGGCTTGGTGTCATCAATCACTCCACGTTACGCGGAGAGATTCAATCATGGTGGTCACGCAAGCTCGGCGCCCCGGACCCGAATCTCAAGATTGGCAAGAGCTCCGTCGTGAACGGCAGCAGGTTCAACGCGCTCGACGATATCACATTCGAGGTGCGGGCTGGCGAGACCGTGGGATTCATCGGTAAGAATGGCGCCGGCAAATCCACTCTTTTGAAGATTCTTTCGCGCGTCGCTGCCCCGAACAAGGGGCGCGTGCGCATCCGTGGCCATGTTTCCAGCCTGCTGGAGGTTGGCACAGGTTTTCACCCGGAGCTTACCGGCCGCGAAAACGTCTACCTCAACGGCGCCATCCTCGGGATGACGAAAAATGAGATCCGGCGGAAATTCGATGAGATCGTCGCATTCGCGGAGATCGACGAATTCATCGATACACCGGTGAAACGCTATTCTTCCGGCATGTATGTCCGTCTTGCATTTGCAGTGGCTGCTCACCTTGAGCCGGAAATTCTCATCGTGGATGAAGTGCTGGCCGTTGGCGATTACGAATTTCAGCGAAAGTGCCTCGGGAAAATGAAGGACGTCAGGACCGAAGGCCGAACGGTCCTGTTTGTCAGCCACAACATGACTGCCGTGAATAATCTCTGTGCTCGCTCCATTCTGCTGGAGAAGGGGAAGATTTTGGCCGATGGGCCTAGCGGCGACGTCACCCGGGCTTACTTCGGAATGGCGTCAATGAGCACGCGGTCGCACTGGACCTTCAACCCTCCGTCGGACGGCAGCAAGGGCGCCTATTTTCGCGAGGCATTCATTCTGGACGCCAACAACGAAAGTCGCGAGGCTTATGAGCTGACGCAGGATTTGCAGATCGGCTTGCGCTATCGGCTGACAGAACCGCTGCGGGGCCTCACGGTGGGATTGCAGATCATCTCGGAGGAGAATAACGAAACGCTGATTTCGCTGACGGACTCAGAGCTCGATCAATCCCGGCTGGAGACACGCGCAGCCGGCGACTATGTCGCCTACATCCGCGTTCCTGCCCGGCTTTTGAACACCGGAACCTATTCTCTGCGCGCGGGCCTCTCCAAGGCAAAACAAGACATTTTCCATGTCGTGGAAGGCCTGAATTTCCGCATCATCGATTCGGTGGGAATCATGATGTACATCGGCTATGCGCGAAAAGGATCGCTGCTCTCGCTTCAACTGCCGTGGAGGGTGGAAAAGGAGTCTCGCCTTAGCGTTCATCCAGACGCTGAAGCCGTGTAAGAGGCGGGGCGCGCAGCATGACTCTTCTGGGGGCGGTGGCAGAAATCTGGACGCAGCCATGGCGCCGGCTGCGGTTGCGCTGCCTGTTCGGAGTGAAAGTGCCCAGCGACTGCAAGATCGGACGGCATGTGACGGTTTCGGGCCGTTTGGTTTTGGGGCATAAGGTGACGATCGAAGATGGCTGCCGGCTCACCGGCGATATTTCCATCGGCTCGAACGCATTCATCTGCCGGCAGGTCGAAATGACTGGCAACATCTCGATTGGCAACGATTGCGTCGTAGGCTCATTCACAATTCTTTCCACGGCATCCGCGGGCATGCTGGACGTTGGGATCGATACTTACATCAACAGCTTCACGGTCATCGGCGCAATGGAGGCAGTCAGCATTGGAGATCATTGCATTTTTGCCGCTTACGTCGCCATAACGGACGCAACACACGGCATCGACGATCTCTCGATTGCGACCAAGCATGCCCCCATCGCAGCGAAGCCGGTCAGGATCGGCAACAACGTCTGGCTCGGAAGCGGGGTCATGATAATGATGGGATCACACGTCGGCGATCATGCCGTGGTCGGGGCAAGGTCGCTGGTCCGCGGCGACTTGCCTGATCGGTCAGTCAGCTTTGGAACGCCGGCGAAAGTCCATCGCCTTCGACAATGATGCTGGAACTGGGATGACTATACACGCGCCCACCGTGGAGAAGCTCGCAACGAGCTTGGATGGCCTCCGAACCACGAATTTCGCGGCGGAGTCCGGGCGATCATCGCGAGGAAGCGAGACAAAGACATGAAAGAGCGGAACGTCCCAATCAACAAGGGAAACTATTCGATGGACACGCCCGAGCGGGAGGCGTCATTCCACGAATCCTTGGCGCTCGGCTGGCCGGAAGGTTATGCGAAATACCGGAACGACTGGGCGAAGAACGCGGAGACCCAGACCATCTCGGAGTATCCGCTGCTGGTCGATCTCGAACTCGCCTCGGTGTGCAACCTCCGTTGCCCGATGTGCTACACTATCTCAGCCGAATTTCGAAAGCACGTGAATGCGAAGATCATGGATTTCGACATGTTCAAGCGCATCATCGATGAGATCGGCGGCAAGGTCCCTGCCCTGCGCCTCTCGTTGCGCGGCGAAGCAACGGTGCATCCGAAATTCGTGGAGGCCATCCGCTATGCCAAGCAGCGGGGTATCAAGGAAGTCTCCAGCCTGACCCATGGCGGCCGGCTGACCCTGGATTTCTTCAAGGAGATCCAGGAGGCCGGCATCGACTGGATTACGATTTCCATTGACGGCCTCAAGGAGACCTATGAACGTATTCGCAAGCCCCTGAAATTCGACGATCTCCTCGAGAAGCTCGCGGCCATCAAAGACTACAAGGCGCAACACGGCCTGAGGAAGCCGGTGATCAAGGTCCAGGGGATATGGCCGGCAATTCAACCGGATCCGCAGGGCTACTATGACACATTTGCTCCGCTGTCCGATCTAGTCGCTTTCAACCCGCTGATCGATTATCTCGGCAACGATACCGACATTGAATATCTCGCTGAGTTTACCTGTCCGCAGCAATACCAGCGGCTAGTGATCGGCGCCGACGGCCTGGTCATGAAGTGTTCGAACGACGAGGAGAACCGCGAGGTGATCGGGGACGCCCGGACCCAGAGCGTGCGCGAGATCTGGCACGGAGAGAAGATGACCGCCGTGCGCAGCATGCATCTGCAAGCGCGCGGCTTCATGAACAGCCCGGTCTGTCGTCGATGCTACCTGCCCCGCAAGACGCAGGACGACCTCGGCCAGATCGCCGACCGCACCTTCATCGTGCGCAACTACACGCGCCGCACCCAGCTCATCGGCAAATAGGCTTGAACGCAAATGTTCCGTAAATTCAGAGCCGATCGCTGCTATATCATCGCCGAGATTGGCGGCAACTTCACCCGGTTCGACGAGGCGCGCGCGCTGATCGATGCCGCGGCCGACGTCGGCGCCGACGCGGTCAAGCTGCAGACCTATACGGCCGACAGCGTGGCCAGTCGAAAAGCGGTATTCGACATGGAGAATACCGGATTGATCTCGCAACACGACCTGTTCAAGAAATACGAGATCGACCTCGATCTGCACAAGGCTGTCTTCGACTATGCCGACCGTCGCGGGATCGACTGGTTCTCGACGCCATCGCATCAGTCCGACGTGGTCGTGCTCGAGACCCTGGGTGTCGAGGCCTACAAGATCGGCTCAGACGACGCTGTCAACATTCCTTTCCTGCGCTATGTGGCGCGCACCGGCAAACCGATCTTTCTCTCCACGGGCATGTGCACCATGGAGGAGGTCCGGGAGTCCGTCGCCGCCATTCGAGATGAAAGCGCCCAGCTCGTTCTCCTGCATGCGGTCACAAGCTATCCGACCCACCCCGAGCATGTTAACCTCGGTGCGATGCAGGCGATGATGCGCGAGTTCCCCGATCTGGCGGTCGGCTACTCCGATCACACACTTGGCACCACCGCCTGCGTTTGCGCTGCCGCTATGGGAGCGCGCGTCATCGAGAAGCATTTCACCTTGGACAAGAACGCGCCGGGGCCAGATCACGTGCTTTCGGCCGACCCGCACGAAATGAAAGCTATTGTCGATGCGATTCGCAGCTTCGAGCTGATGCGCGGCGACGGGACCAAGCACCCTGCGGTCAGCGAGGCCAAGACTCTCATCAACAATCGCAAGAGCATCGTGATGGCACGTGCGGCCGAGGCCGGCGAGCCACTGACCGCAGATCACCTTGCAATCAAGCGTCCGGGTTACGGAATTGCCCCGAAACACCTCGAAGAGGTGATCGGCAGGCGTCCGCGCCAGGCGCTTCAGGCAGACGACGTGCTGACATGGGAAGCGCTGCAATAAAACTTGGCATCATCATCCAGGCCCGCATGGGGTCGACCCGCCTGCCCGGCAAGGTGCTGCGCCCGATCAACGGCAAGCCGTTGCTGGGCCATGTCCTGGACCGTGCCGCAGCCCTCCATCATCCGGCCACAACGGTCGTGGCGACCAGCGTCGATTTACGCGACGATCTTATTGTCCAGTATTGCAAGGAAAGACCAGTGGAGGTTTTCCGCGGCAGCGAGGCCAACGTGCTGGATCGCTACCACCGCTGCGCGACGATTTACGGTTTCGATCACATCGTTCGGCTGACCGCAGACAACCCGTTCACTGATATCGCCGAGCTCGACCGTCTGATCGACCTTCACCTCACTCTAGGGGCAGACTTCAGTCACTCATTTGCCGTCTTGCCGATCGGGGTCGGCGCGGAGATTTTCCGTCTCGAAGCCTTGGAAGAATCGGCGAGGCGCTCGACCGAACCGCACCATTTCGAGCATGTCGACGAGTACATGATTGAGCATCCCGAGCGATTCAAGACCGTGCAATTGGACGCGATCGCCGCGAAGCGATTTCCACAGGTGCGCCTCACCGTCGACGACGAAACTGATTATCGCCGCGCATGCTATATCGCCGAGCAGGCCGGCGGAGAGGTGACAACGGAACAGGCTATCTCGCTATGTTCGCAATTTGCCTAGAGAGCTCGCACGCGAGAGGTATGGGCCACCTGTTCCGAATGCGCCATCTCGCGCGCGAACTGCGTTGCCACGATCTGCCCTTCTTCTTCTTTGTCAACGATCATGAGCCTTCGCTTCAACTGTTGCGGCAGGACGCGCTGCCGTTCGAGATTGTCGACCTCGGATCGGTCGAACACTGGGCGCCAACTGCGATCCAGCAAACAAGAGCGCGGCTCTGGATCAACGACCGCCTCGACACCAGCCTGGTCCAGGCGGAGGCCGTGAAGCAGACCGGGATCCAGCTTGCGACGTTCGATGATCGCGGCGCCGGTGCTGCGCTGGCGGATCTGCATATTGCCGCGTTGGCCTTTGTAGCGGATCAGGCGCTGCAAGGCAGGCGCGTCGTCAGGGGCCACGAATATCTCATTCTCAATCCGGAGATCGCTTCCCGTCGTCGTCAACGGTCGAAAGTCGAACGAATCCTGGTCTCGATGGGCGGCTCCGATACGTATGGCGTAACGGTGAAGGTGGCCGGATTGCTGCACCGGAAGGGGCTGGGCGCGACCCTTGTTATCGGTCCCGGCTTCCAGCATCGCGCGGCGCTTGACGCGGAAATGGGCCCCCAGTTTGAGCTCAAGACGACCGTACCATCGCTGATCGACGAGATGAGCCGGCACGATCTCGCGATCGTGGGGGGAGGCATCACCGCCTTCGAAGCTGCCGCATCAGGGCTTCCGGCCATCATTGTTGCGAACGAAGATTTCGAAATCCCGGTCGCCCGCTATCTTGCCAGCCTTGGCGTAGCACGCTATGCGGGCCATCATTCCGCGCTCGACGAGGCCGCTTTCGCTATTCCCGAGGACATGGCCGCTATGAGCCAAGCCGGTCTGAACAAGATACCGCTCAACGGCGTCGAGAGAGTCTTCCAGCTCATTCAAGAACTCGCATGAGCCGCACCGCTGTCATCCATCAGCCGGATTTCCTGCCCCATCTCGGCTTCTTCGATCGCCTGCTGCATGCGGATGTTCTCGTCCTTTTGGACAGCGCCCAATACGTCGATTCAACAAGCCGCAGCTGGACCCATAGGGACAAGATCAAGACGCCCAGGGGCGCTCAGTGGATATCGCTCAGCGTCAAGAGTGCGCCGCGGGATACCCCGATCTGCGAAATCGAGCTCTCAGACACGGTCGATTGGCGGTCGAACCACATCAATCTTTTCCGCGAGAACTATCGCAAGGCTCCCTATTTCGCCGAGATATTTCCCGAGATCGAGCAGCTGTACGCGCTCCCTTGCAGCAAGCTGTCGGAGTTCAACCGAGCCTCGATCGAGCTGCTGATGCGGCTTTTCGACATCCAGATCGAAATGATCGCCGCGACCAGCCTGTCGCCGCAGGGCAAAAGCAACGAACTGCTCGTCGACATCCTCAGGAAAATCGGCGCAGATCGCTATCTCTCAGGGGTCGGAGCGCGGGACTATTTTCGGCCCGAGCCGTTTGCTGCAGCCGGGATCGAGGTAACATGGCAGGATTTCCGCCATCCCGTATATTCCCAGCTCCATGGCGAGTTTGTCCCTTATTTGAGTTCAATTGATCTGCTATTGAATTGCGGCATCGACCAATCCAGAGAGATCTTGAGGGCAAAATAGATGAACGTGCTTGCGATAGGAGCGCATTTCGACGACGTCGAGCTTGGCTGCGGAGGCGCCCTGGCGAAGCACGTGAGCAAGGGGGACGACGTCACCGTCTATGTCGCAACCGCCTCCGGATATGCCAACCATCGCAACCAGGAGGTCCGGTCGAACAGCCTCGCGCAGGCTGAAGGCGAGGCAGCCATGAAGACCCTCGGAGTCAAGCGGCTGCTGTGCGGAGCCTTCAAGACCCTGGAGGTCGAGTTCGTCGACGCACTCAACATCGAAATCCTTCGCATCATCGATGACCAGAAGATAGAGCTGGTCTACACACATTGGATCGGCGACATCCATCACGACCACCAGGCGGTCGGACGAGCATCATTGCATGCCAGCCGCCACGTGCCGCGCCTCCTTATGTATCGCAGCAATTGGTACCACTCGCCGATCGATTTCCAAGGCAACTACTACATTGACATCACCGAGACATGGCTGAAGAAGCGCGACGCGATCATGGCGCACGCCTCGGAGGTCAATCGGACCGGTCGCAAGTGGATATCGTTCTTCGAGAACGAGGCGGAAAATGCGGGTCAGCGGATCGGCTGCCGCTACGCCGAGGTGTTCCAGGTCTTGAAGTGGATCGATTAAGGGCGATCGGATGAACCTCCTCGCGCGCGCGTTCCGAAACGCACTGCCCTTCTACCTCTACAAGCGCCTCTACATCATGCGGCGGGAGCAACAGCGCCAGGGCCAGCAAGAAGCGCGAATGAGGCCCATTTGCGCCCTTCTCTCTCGCAACGCGGATTTGCAGGACAGGCACCGTGGTTCGCGCGTCTTCATTCTTTGCAACGGTCCAAGCGTCAAGCAGCAGAACATACGGCCATTGAAGGATGAACTCGTCATCTCGGTGTCCAGCGGCTACCTTCATCCCGATTATGCCGAGATCGCGCCGAGATACCACTGCGTCCCGCAGATCACCTACGGCATGATGACGCGTGAGGATGTGATCGCCTGGTTCCGCGAGATGCACGACCACCTGGGAGCGGCAACGCTGATCCTGAGCAAGACCGAAGAAGCTCTGGTGCGCGAAGAAGGTCTCTTTCCCGGCCGCGACGTCCGCTATGTCCAACTGAGCGGGTCCTTCTCTGACCTTCCACCCGGGACGATCCCCGATCTGACCACCAGCATTCCGAGCGTGCAATCCGTACCGATCCTCGCACTCATGCTCGCGATGTATATGGGCGGCAACAAGCTCTATCTGCTGGGCACCGACCACGACCATTTCCGCTCGGGTGAATACAAATATTTCTACGAGCCGACCGTGCTCAAGGGCAAGGACATGTTCGTTGACGAGAAGGGCAAGCTGCGCGGAGGATGGTTTGCGGAATTCTCCGCGCTCGCTGGCCTGTGGTCACAGTACCGCGATCTCAAGAGCATCGCAGCCAAGAACGATATCGAGATATTCAACGCCACCCACGGAGGTGAACTCGACGAATTCCCCCGCATCGAGCTTGATCTGTTATTTTCTGCGAGGGATGGCGTTGCAACTGATCACTGAGACGCCCTCATCGAAGGTCGAAGCCGACCGACGCTACGACTATTTCCAGATCATGCGCGGAATTGCATGTCTGATGGTTTTTTTGAACCATGTGGTCGGCTTGCTCAGCGGGAGGATCGACACAAAAGGGTACTGGTACGATCCGTTGATTGTTCCGTTGGGATTTCCGTGGGTTTGGTTATTCCTCATCCTCTCTGGATTCCTTCTCACCAAGCAGTTCGTCGATGGTAGGATGGAGCTTAATCTGACCGGAATCTTGAACTTCTATGAGCGCCGCTCGCGACGTCTGTTACCGATGCTTTGGTTCGTGCCGTTGCTCCTCGGCTTTCTCTATGGATTGCACATCTGGTCGCCCCATCTACCTGCTTTCTCACCAAGCGCGGAGTTGCAGGTTGCCCTGGCCCTTCCTTGGGTGCCTTACATTCAGCAGGGCAATCCAGTTGCCTCGGTCAATAGCCCAGTGTGGAGCGCCGTACTGGAAATACATTATTTTCTACTTTTGCCGGTCATCCTATGGCTCACGAGAATGTCCAGCCGAACGATGCTGCTACTTGTCGGAATCTGGATGATCGGGATCGCTGGGTTGGCTTTCAGAGTAGCCGTCCATAGATCGCCGGATATCTTTCCAATGATCTATCAGGAGCATCTTTATAACTGTGGATTCATGCTGGCTGGCTGCGCCATTGCCCTTACGAAGTTACGGCCTTACAAGGTTAGTTGGAGATGGCCGATATTAGTTGTTGTTCTGCTGATCGTGGGCACTCAATATGTAACGGCTTATAACCTTAATCTTGCTTTGGCGCTGCTGCCCATCGCAGCTCTGCCTGGATTTTCTTTGTTGGTTGTGAAGGCTAACGCTGATTTCCAGTCGCCAATTCCCAAGTCTATTCGGCAGCTTCATCTCGCGCGCGGACCGCTGCGCTGGTTTGAACTCGCTGGAGTGATGAGCTACTCGATATACCTTCTGCACAAGCCGCTTTCGTACATTGTGATCGCTCAGATTGGCTTGGATCACTGGGTGACGGGCCCATTTTCATTGATCGCGATGACACTTCTGACGGCCGCGGCCATCTTTCCGCCGATCCTTCTCAGCTTTGCTTGTGTCGAGATGCGGTTCCGCCGCCCGTCCAATAAGCTCTTATCCAAGATAAAGACCTAACATCCAGGCGTGAACTGGAAGCAACTCCGATCCTGGCTGAAAGTCAGGCGGAGTGGTCTATCCGCGCCCACGCGCACCTTTCAATCAGAGCTGGCCGCAATCCGGCAGATTGATCCACTCAGAAGTCCCAAACCCGGCAGGCACGACTGAACCAGCGCCCAAGGCTGGCGACCGCTCTATACAAAATGAAAGTCTGACTGGTGCGCCAGCATTTGGGCCGTGCCGACATTTTTTAGGTTGATCGTGTCGTGATAGGCATCGGAGATCACGAAGTTCCCGTTCATGTCATCGTGGGCCGCCGCCAAGAGGGCACTCACATTTGCAAACATCGTATGGTCGACTTGTATCGTATCGGATGCAGGGTTGAAGTTGGTGATGATGGCGTCGCCAAAGTTCGCTTTGAAGACGAAATTGTCTGGGACGGGTTCGCCAGTAGAAAGCGTCACCTTCTCAGCGGCGGGCGCGCTCGCCGACAGCACCGTCGAAGCGTCTCCGACGGACCCTAGATTCGCGATCGCAATATTGCTTGTTGTACCTGACACTTGCGTGGTCGCGGGAACGCCGATCACGCCGTCGCTATTGAGATCCTGGTGGAAGCTTGGCTCCAGGGATTCCAAAGCCGGGTTCGTCGGCGACACTGAACCGATCGGATTGTTGACGAAGTTGCCGTTGCTGTCGGTATTCCAGACCGTATAGAGATTGTCGGCCGCGTCCTTCCAGGCGACCTCGTAGCCGCTCGATGTCGCCTCCGCGCCGATCAGCGCCCAACTCGTAAACTGGCCGGGCACAACGGCCGCACCACTGTACTTCAGCTCGGGGCCGGTCCCGCCAGCAACCGGATCCAGGAAATAGTTGTTGCCGACTTCGACCAAGCTGGTCGAGCCAAGGGCTTCGATCACAATCGTCGGGACGTTGAGGCCTATAACGCCATCGCCGTTCAGGTCCTGGTGGAAGCTCGTCTCCAAAGATTGAAGAGCCGGGCTTGTCGGCGACACCGAACCAATCGGATTGTTGACGAAGTTGCCACTGCTATCAACATTCCAGACCGTATAGAGATTGTCAGCCGCGTCCTTCCAGGCGACCTCATAGCCGCTCGATGTCGCCTCCGCGCCGATCAGCGCCCAGCCCGCAAACTGACCGGGCACAACGGCCGCACCATTGTACTTCAGCTCAGGGCCGGTCCCGCCAGCAACCGGATCCAGGAAATAGTTGTTGCCGACTTCGACCAAGCTGGTCGAACCAACGGCTTCGATCACGGTGGTCGGAACGTTGAGGCCGATGACGCCATCGCCGTTTAGATCCTGATGAAAGCTTGTCTCCAAAGATTCAAGAGCCGGGCTGGTCGGTGACACCGAACCGATCGGGTTGTTGATAAAATTGCCGCTGCTATCGACGTTCCAGACCGTATAGAGACCGTCGGCCGCGTCCTTCCAGGCGACCTCGTAGCCGCTCGATGTCGCCTCCGCGCCGATCAGCGCCCAGCCCGCAAACTGACCGGGCACAACGGCCGGACCATTGTACTTCAGCTCGGGGCCGGTCCCGCCAGCAACCGGGTTCAGGTAGTAGTCGTTTCCAAGTTCGACCAAACTGGTGACGCCGGCCGTTTCCACGACCAGCCTGGGGGTTGCCGTGAAAGTGGTCCAGCTGCTCCAGGCCGTTCCATCGTTCACACGCACCTCAACCGTATCCGCCGTCGATCCTGGTACGGCCTGATAAGTGAGCTGGGAAAGCTGGGCCTGGGAAACGTCGATTTCCGCATTGCTTGGCTCAACGACACCATTGAGCACAAAGTGCCCGGAGCCCGTGTTTTCTAACGCGTAGGTCGCGATCGCGTTGCCGTCGAGATCGGCGACGGCAAATAGTGAAGAGGCTGCAACTGCCTGGGATGAATCCACTGTTACGTTGGCTGCCGTCACCACGGGCAAACGATCCAGCGTGATCGTCAGCGACGCATTGCTCGTACCACCGTGGCCATCACTCACTGTGTAGCTGAAGATGTCCTGGAGATGGCTCCCGGTCGGTGCGCCGCTGATCGCCGCCGCATTGTCGGCAACGTATGCGTAGGAGCCATTGGCGTTAAGCGTCAGATGCCCGTAGGTGCCCGCAAGCGACGTGCCGACGGTCCCGGCGCCATGCGCGGTATCGCTGATGGCGACGACCGTCAGGCTATCGCCATCTAGATCGGAGGCGCTCGTCAGCACGGCGTTGCTCGCTGAGGTCGCCAAGGTGGTGCCTACGACATCCGTCGCGCCGCTGTTGGTTGCAACCGGCGCTCGGTCCACCACGATCTGCGAGGTCGCGTTGTAGGAGCTGGTGCCGTCGTTGATGGTCCAGGTGACGGTCCGGACCGGGTGGCTGCCGCTGGAGAGGTCGGTGCCGCCATCCTGGAAAGTGATCGCGCTGAGCAGCGTATCGTAGACTGCCGTTGCAGCGGTTCCGCTCAGGGTCAAAGTGTCGGTGGTCGCGTTCCAGCTTGCGTTGATGCCATTACCGAGGGCGCCGCTTTCGATGCCGTTGACAAACAGCTTGTCGCCCGCAACTGCAACGCCGCTGGCATTTGCAGTCCTGATTATTGCGCTGGATAGCGTCGTACTGCCTGGATCATTGATGTTCGGCGCACTGCTCAGCAGCGAGACCGCGGCGCCACCCTGCATTGCCTCGGCCGTGCTGGCGACGACAGCGAGGCCCGCCGGATTGGTATTGAACCCCAGCGCATCGAGGAGTTTCAGATCGACCGGTGTCAGACTCTGGAGCGTGTAACTCGAGTAATATTCGTTGAACGGATCGTTGCTGCCCTGCACGCCGGTGTTGAGGAAGTCGCTCGGATCCGAGCTGACGCCGAAATCGGCCAGCTTGGTATAGCCTCCGTTCAGGGAAAAATACGCAGACGAAGCGGGTATGTTGTCGGTGAACAGCTGCGCGCCCGGGCTCGTGAAGCGATAGAAATCAAAAATGTCGGGCTGCGGACCGCTCGGCTGGCCATAGGGCACGCGTCCCATCGCATGTGTCAATTCGTGCAGCGCGACGCCGACCAGAAGGTTCGGGTTGATGTCGGTGGCGAAGGTGGCGCTGCCGTCGTCGCTGGTGGTGCTGTTTGGACTGATCAGCCCGAACAGCTTCAGCTGCGCGTTCCAAACCGCAACCTGCGATTGCCCCTGGATCGTCGACCCCGTCGGCAAGGCATTGAAGCTGGTATCGCCGGGCGCGGCATTGGCGATCAGATCGGTCCTGACCGTCGAATAATTGACATACTGCCCGTTATCGGGGCCAGCCGCCGCGCCGCCCCCGGTGCCGCTGTAGTCGATGTTGACGTTGACGGTGATCTTGTTGGTGATCGTCGCGGACAGAATCGATGCCGCCTGCTCGATGCCGGCGCGAAAGCTCGCCGGCGCGGCCATGGCGGCGGCATCAAAGATCAGATTGATGGTAAATCCGCTGCTCGACGTCTCAGCTACGACCGAACCCGTCCCGCCGCTGCCGGAGCCGCTCACGGCGGCCATGGCCTGCACGGACTCGTCCGGCAGGATGGGCGCCACAGGAGCTGGAGCCGCCGACGCGGTACTGGCACCGGTCGGACTTACGACAGGGTGGCTGTTGAGGGGATCCACGAAGAAGGAGCCAAGATTGGCGTCGCTGTCGAAATCGCCATTCAGGTCCTGCGGATCAAAAACGGGACGTGATCTCACGGCTTGGTCCTTAGTCGTCAAAGCTGCCGGTCGCTTTCTTGCGACCAACGCATGGCGAATACACCGGCACAATGCTTCTTTCGCCGTTAATTTGCGGTTTCAAATTCGGAACAAATCGAGCTCTCGCATGGTGAATCGCACAGGTATTTTCGCGACGCCCGCCCCGCCCCAGGGCCATTTCCCCGACCCTTCCAGGCCGGCTTGCCATTAGACTTTGAACAGGGCAGATGCTAAGGCCAAGCGCCGTCAAAACGGCTCATTGCTCGTCAGGGCCAGCCCAATGGACAGGGGCTCTCACGCCTGCTGCCGGACCATGTCGGCCCGGTTCGGCTGACGCGATGTGGGCCGAACAGCAGCGCATCCCGCGTAGCAAGAAAGCCCGCTTGAGGCCGCGCTGCCACTGAAAGCGCTGCGGCTCGCACGCGGAGCATTTCACGAACATCAGCCTATGTGCCCTCCCGGCTGCGTCAACGCGAATTAAACGGCATCACAAATCGCGTGGCCTGCCACCATATGGATTTGCTGGATCACGGCCGTGTCCTCGCTCGGGGCGACGAACAGAAGGTCGCAATGTTCGGCCATGGAGCGGCCCCTGGTGCCTGTGAATCCCACGGTGCTCAGCCCGCGCTGGCGCGCGATCTGCAGAGCAGCCACCACGTTGGGCGACGTGCCGGAGGTGGAGAATCCCCAAAACACGTCCCCGCTGCTGCCCAGCCCCTGCAATTGTCGCGCGAAGACCTGGGCAAAGCTGTAGTCGTTGCCTATTGCGGTAAGCGCCGAATTGTCAGTGGTGAGCGCGATTGCCGCAAAGCTCGGACGCTCAATCTTGTAACGACCAACGAATTCGGCTGCGAGGTGTTGAGCGTCGGCAGCGCTGCCACCGTTTCCAGCCAAGAGCAATTTGTGTCCGGCCTGCAGCGCAGCCGTGGTTATCCGCGCCACTTCCTCGATCACTTTGAGGAGTGCCTCATCCCGCGCGGCGTCAGTCAGGGCTGCTTGCGAACTTTGGAAGTGAGCAGCGATTCGAGAGAGGTTCAAGCGGACACCATTGAGAAGGGATTGGATGGGATCTTATAAAATCAGGCTGCGTGCGATACAAGCGAACCGCTGCCGCTAGGCCATCCAAACCAAGGCCGGCTGCGAGCGCCCCAACAAGCATCAAAACCCAGCGAGCTTTTGCGCCATCGCCGCTTTTGGAGCCCCCGAACTCTCATTATCTCAAATCTCACTACAATCTCGCTGCACGCATTGGCGTCCGCGCGCTCTCCCACAATGACGTTCAGGCAATGCCGTCATTACGGCCGCGCGAGACCTCCAAAACCCTGCGGCACGTAGCGACCGTCTAGCTGTTCGACATCAGACCGACTTCCATTCGGCTGGAGCACGAAGTCGAGAGATCGCCAATCGAGTGGCATCACGTTGTGGCGTCACGCTGAGTTGATGCCCTTCTGCGTTGGGCCGGCTGCCCAAAGCTCAGCTGCAAGACTGAGCGGACTGACTTGCATATCTGCCCACCAATTGGCTTCATTCCCATGATGATGCAATTCTTGATGGTGTCTACGGCAAAGAGGCACAGTAAATTCGTCGCTGACCTTTCGTCCTAAAGATTTCGGCCGCGCCACCTTGAGATGGTGGGCGTCGCAGGGTACCGCCCCGCAGATCAGGCACGGTTGGGAAGCTACGAATGCGAGGTGTGCTTTGCTTCGCCTCCGGATGGGCTTTTCCAGCGGTTCGATCGAATCATTGTCGGCCGGAGCGCCCGAAAAATCTTGCGGATGCTCTTGCGTTGGCGCGCCCGGCTGCAGCTCAGTGGTCGCTTGATGGTCGAGAGATCGCAGTTTTGCGAGATACGCCACTTCAATCGCTTCCGCGTCCTCTTGCAGAAGGCTGTTCTTCAGGGGCAACGACCGGTAGGCCCAAACGGCCAAGGCTTCATCCGTCTCGTAGGTCGAGAGCTCCCGCAGCAGACCCTCACGCAGCTCAGCGGATTTGCTTGCATCAAGTGCTGCGCGAGGCCGTGAATGGAGCTTCCCATTTGCGCGTGATTGCGACTGCGTAGCTTCAAAACTGGGTTGCGGCTGCGGATCAATAAGGAGCTCAGGTGCATCCAAATCGTCCTCGCCGGCAATGCCTACCAACGTGAACAGCGCGTATCGTCGTGCGTAAGTCAGGGCTGCGCCCTTCACTTGCGCTGATATTTCGCCGACCGGGCAGACCGGCCAAACTGACGAAACCCATTCTCCCGAGGCATGGACTAGAAGTGTGGTAAGCGCAATCTGCCCTTCGTCGACCGAGGTTGTTTGCATGACCGCTATCTCGTGTCGACCGAGACACTTCCGCACTATGTCGAGACCACTCGCGAGCGACGCATATCGGAAAGTCCGCTCGCCGCTCTTCGAGCCGACCGTCGCAGTGAGTGTCTTCTCAGGATTGCTCAGCTCGAGCTGCGCTTTGGCCAACGCCGTCGCAATGGCGCCAATCGCTTCACTGGTGCGGTGCATCTGCGGCCTCCAGAAGCTCGAAGCTGATCGCCCCGGATTTGGAGCGCTTGGCTCGCAGCCCGTGCCCGACAACTTCCTTGGCGTCTTCCGGCACAAGCTTCTTTAGATCCGATTTGGCGGCCTCATGCTCCTCGTATGCCGACCGCGTCCGCCGGTAGATCGCGGCAAACTCCGCCCAGCTGTTCGACGAGCTCATATCCACGACGCGGACTGCCTCCAGCCGTGCTCTTGGCGGCTCAATTCCGAACAGACGGGGAAGCTCGCCGGTTTGAACGCAACGCCAAAACTTCTTTTCGGCCGTTAGCAAGAGGTGCTGATAGAGCGGATCGGCATTTACTTTGATTTCGACCCACTTTCCACCGCCTGTGATGATGGACAGAACGGCAGTTCTGGCGTGAGTCACCCACATGTTGTGTTGCAGCTGGGCCATGTGCTTCTCGGCAGCTGCTTCCTCAGAAAAATTCCAGGGCAACATGAACTTCGCTTCAAAAACGGCTCCGCTTTGCTTCACCTGACCGTCGAGTGTGGCGGCCATCCATTTGTGGATCGGATGCTGAACACGGCGCTGTACATGCTCAACCGCGTTGCCGGTGCAGCGCTCGTACCAAGTCCGGTTCAGGTCTTCGGTAATGGTGCCGAGCTGGACTAGCAGGTCCAGACTCAGGTCATCGGGTGAGGTTTCCCCCCTCTTTTCCTGCCAGAGCCGGATGAGCTTCGCTTCATCGTGGCCCGTGATGATGCGGGCATCGGAGCCGCCGATAAACGTCCGCCGATCTGTGCGCACGTGAACTTTTGCCATCGAATTGAGCATAGCTCCGCTCTTCACCGGAAAGGTGTTATTTGACATGTCCGTATTGCCTTTATACTACAGTTGATGATACAAAACGGATCATCGCTCATGATCCAAAAAGTGTCAAGCCTCTTCAACAATGATTTCTGTCGAACAGATACGGGCAGCACGCGGTTTGCTCGGTTGGTCCCAAACGCAGCTAGCTGAAGCCGCGGGTCGGTCTTTGCCGACCATCAAACGGCTTGAGAGGGATGACAAAAGAGGGCCGAACGTCTCGGATGAAGTGAAGCTTGCCGTCCAAAACGCGCTTGAAAGGGCCGGCGTCGAGTTCATTCCCGAGAACGGCGGTGGTGTGGGTGTGCGGCTCGCGAAGCGAAGCAAACGCTCGAAATAGATCCCGGAACGCTGGAAATAGATCCCGCTCGCCGCGTTACCGTTTTTGCTGCTGGGTGCTAGGTCCTCCTGTGGACACTTATCACATGCATAGAATGATCGCGGCCAGGGTGACCACGGCCTGATAGTTCCGAGCCGTTTTCTCGAAGCGGCTTGCGACGCGCCTGAACTGCTTAAGCTTGAGAAGCAACACTCCACGAGGTGGCGCTGGGCATAGAGTTGTTTGTCGAGCGGATATTTCAGCGCCCGTGATGGGTTGTTGGGAACGACGGCGAGCGCGCCCTTGGCGGCGATGGCTTGGCGCAGATGATCAGCGTCATAGGCTGTATCGGCCATGACGACCTCGGCAGCAAACCCTTCGATCAACGCGGCGGCTTGCGGTGCATCGCCCTTCTGACCTGCCGTCAGAGTGAAGCGCACCGGACAACCCAAGCCTATGTATTTTGGTGCTCAGGCCGCCGCGCGAGCGGCCGATCGCTTGATCTTCAGACCCCCTTTTTTAGCCCCGGCAGCATGCTGATGGGCTCGGACAATGGTGGAATCGATGATCAGATATTCGAAGTCCGGATCATCGGAGATCGCCTCAAAGATCCGATACCAGACGCCCTTGATGCTCCAACGTCTAAAGCGCCGCAACACACTGTTCCAGTCGCCAAACGCTTCCGGAAGATCGGGCCAAGGGGAGCCCCTACGCACGATCCAAAGCACGCCCTCCACGAACATGCGGTTGTCGCGCCCGGTGGAGCATTTCTGGTCAGGACGGCCAATAATGAGGGGCGCCATCCGCTCCCACGCCGCGTCGCTTAAAACCAAACGATCCATCACACCCAAGGCTGCCTCCCCAAAAGCAGCTTTGAATGACCTTCACGGTGTCTCAAGCAGACGAACGGAAAGCTTGCATAGAACAGCATCATCGGCAAGAGGAAGCGCGCCTGCACCGCTGGAACGCTGCTAAGAAGCGTATAAAATTGATCGGGATGGGCTACTGAAAAGCCGGTTTGTGCGCAACGGGTTTCGGCTTATCAAGCCGGTGAAAGCACGGCCCTGAACCCCTAACTGGGTTCAAAAGGGCTACAAATTGTGTAGCGCGCCGCGCCATCATCCATTGCGGCATTTCAACTGACGAGATTCCCCCCGCGTTCTCACAATGCGGCCGATCTTCCGCGCGGTCGTTTGCGCCTGTTTGCGCGGCGAAACTTGTTGGCCTCTCGAGCAAGTGACCGCATAGCCGCTTCAAAACTCTTAAAATGGCAAAGGTGATAGCTTCCTTCGCGGAGCATGTGCTCCGAAATCCTAAGTCTCTTTGTTGGCATTTCAGCGGCAGGCAAGAGGACATAGTCGAGAATTGCATCGTTGGACTCGGTCATCCTGGCAACGAAGATCCAACCCGCCGGCAGGTAAACTTGGCGAACGATGGACCAATAGAGAAACGCGCGTTTTCCGCGCGAACATCTAGCAATCCTGAGCGAGACCTTGAAATTGCCGTTGATCAATAGTGTGTCGGTATCGTTATCGAAGCGGCTCGCTCCGCCCCCGGCCTCGAATTTTTTGGCTATCCTGGACGCGAGTTCGCCCACCATAGCCCTGCGTTGGACTCGAGTGTCAATATCGTGATAATTTCGTTTAGGTGTGAAGCCGATCAGTCGGTAAGCCTTCCTAAGGCTCCCAAATCGCAACTGGTAGAGGGCCGGGCTGGATATGCCACGTGTCTCGATCATTATTCCGGCACTAAGTCGTCCTCGACGTTTGAGGAGTATCCTCAAACGCTTGAGCATCTCTTCGTCGGATAGATGCTGGTAAAGGGTCTGTAATCTCAGCTGTGCCTGACGAAAAAGAGTTGGCTCGACAACTGCCTCGACGGCGCCTTCGGCTCTTATCCAAAGATCAGGTGAATTACGATGTCGGCCCCGTTGCAGTCGCTCTGACGTACGATTGTATAGCAGGTTTCCAATATAGTTCTCGTTTTTCAGAATGTAATGAACTGTACACTCTCCCCACCGCTTTCCATCGGCATATGCAATCCCATTCCGGTTGAGTTCGCGTGCAATGCTTGCCTGAGATTTCTTCTCCAATACGAACTGCGAGAAAATGCTTCTGACTACCTCAAGCTCGTTTAGGGGCCCGGCTCGAAGCCGGACGCGGTCCGTTTGCAGGTACTTTCGTTCGCCGTCCTTCATCAGGCCTTTTGAGCGGCCGTTCTCGTCAATCAGCTCTCGGCGTAAGCCGTAACCAGGCCTACCGCCGTGGCGAAATCCCAACTTGACCGACCGGCAAGCGCCGGCATGGATTTTAATCCCGAGTTCTCTGCTGTATTCCGCAGCCATCACTCTCTTCAGATTTTTCATGATGCTGGACAACATACTTCCGTCGTTATCAAACTGCTCGGCACAATATGCGACCTTTACGCCAGCCTGCTTGCAAATAAATTCGTAATGCGCGCTCTCATCTGTGTCTTGAAATCGACCCCAACGGCTCACGTCATAAACCAGGACGTAAGAAAAATTCGCCTGTCCGCTGGTCACGTCGGCAATGAGCTTCTGCAATCCGGCTCTCTTTTTGATGCCAAGCCCGCTCTCTCCGGCGTCCACATACTCACGGATTAGATGCAGCCCGTGCGCGTTCGCGTAGGCAGCGATCACGGCGGCCTGGTTCTGTATTGAGTATCTTTGCTTGTCGGTTGACATGCGGACGTACTGCGCCGCGCGCGATGAGTCACACCGCGTTGGCAGCCGTGATTTGGAGACAATGAGGGCATTCGCCATAACACGAGCCGATGCCACTGGAGGCTAAGTTCCAACTCGGAGCAAGTATAGTCAGCAATGCTTTCTTATTGTGCGCAGGCGAACCTCGCCAGTTGATCGCTCTGCAAAATGCTCTGATACTTCTTTGAAGGCAAGGCCGGCACTTAGGGAATTATGCTAAAGAAGCCACATCCGACGGATTCGCCGCAGCTACCAAGTTGCGCGGCTCGCCGCGCCCCCCCTTTGGGGGTTCTGCCAAGAGGCGACGCCGAAATCCAGAGCGATGATATAGGGCCGGGGCCAGTGCCTGGGCTCGGCGGTTCCTGCAAGCGCAGGCGGGCTGCCGAGTAGCGGCGGATTGGATTGCATAGCGTCGCGCGATTCCCGAGCCAAATCTATACGGCTGCCCTTTGGGTTCTCCATGGCGACTCCGGCCCGAGTCCAAGCCGACAGATCGCGAGCCAATCGATGCCCGACCAATCGTCAAACAAAAATTGGATAGTCGAATTCGGTGGCTTCGAGGTCGTTTACGTCATTATTGAGCGCGGCCGGCCGACCTCAGAGTAGGCGCCGGCCCGGTTTGATCTTCCGTAAGAAAGGTTGCCGATGCTGAAGCAGAAGAGGTTCTAAGGCGCGGTCATCGACGGCGCTTATCGTGCCCGCGTTGTGGCCGACGCGGATATGCGCGTGCTCGATCTGCCGCGTTGGGCGATTGCTTCGGGCCGCTATGCCGTGAGTAAGATCGCCGACTGGGAGCGGCATCGCGACGCCATCGGCCCAACTGCAGCTGCGCTCCGCAGGAACACCACGCGGCCATTGGCCGTCTGAATATGATCCGAACCAAGCAAACGCTTGAGTAGTCTCAAGTGATATTAAGCGGTTTCTGGCATTGCAGCAGTACGCGTCATTGAGGCCGGTGACCCAGACTTGCATTCGTCTCGTGCAGTTGCACCCAACCGCTGTATCGTTTGCGAGACTTCATGGCATGTCGCTGATAGACGGGACTGCGCTACGAACACATCCAAAAGATTGGCAAGCTTGATCACGTAGAATCCGTCGACCAAGGCCGCGCAAACCTGAATTAGGTCCTTGGCCGCTAGCAGCCAAGCTTGCCGGAGAGCGTCGATACGCTCGGTCACCTCGGTGGCCATGGTATCATTGCCATTGCTATGCAAAAGCTTACGCAAGGCTGCATGTTCCTGGCGAAGCGCCTTGCGGTGCCGGTTAATCAGCGACCTCGCCCCTCTTGCGTCGAAGCGTTCCCATACTTCAAACATGGCCTGCCCTCGGGCTGAGCGAATGCGTATTCAATTTGGGCGTTGATCAACGCCTGACAATTCCATCTTATTACGCGAGCGCCCGCCAGACAAACGATGGAATTGCACAGTTTGGCTAGCCTTATATAATTTGCTGGCGAATCGCTTCGTTCCTTTTTTGCCGGTCGGCAAACGCCGCTATATGAACGGGACGTCCGCGCTGCATTGACGTTGTGCTGCTCAATCCCACAGCAGCCATTTTCAGGACTCGATCCTCGAGCCTGCGCCCGCCCCATGCTCTGGGCCATCTTCACTTGGGTTTTGATCAATATTGTCTCAAGCTCCATTGCGGCAGCCATTCGGAGGAATTCCAGTGCCCACTCGCTACTCCACAGAAGCCTATAGGCCAGCGCCGCGCTGGCTCACCACCTGGAACACAGTGTATCGGGAGCTCGAACTGCGAGCCGTCGAGATCCTGCTTGAGTCCGGCTTCTACGACACCAACGACATCGATGTGCCCGATGCGCTCATAGCTCGCGAGCTTAGCCAGGAGGAGAGCGCGGCCATCGGGCGCATTGCTACAGCCTTAACCATCGCTGCAGATGCGGCCCACCAGACCGCTCCTGGGGTCGTCGCGGCTTGGCTGCAAGAAGTTGTCAAAAACCCCGCACTATTCCGGTCCAGACAGTTGCCGCCTGAAGTGCATTGGGCGATCACATCGTCATATCGCCGCGCCGACGAGCGGCCGGGGATGCATCTGCAGGATGTCTGGGGACGACGGCGAGTCCGCTTTGAAGCCAAACCTTACCGCGCGACCGACCGGAATATCGCAAGGTCGGCCAGCCTGGCTGTGACCTCTCTGCGGCGGCCCCGCGGCCGTCCCCAAAAAATCGCAAATGAACTTTTGGCGGAATACCTTGCGAAAGCCTTCCGCGACTTTGGGGGACGCATCGTGCGGCGTCAGGTTCCGATCGACTTGGAGGGAGGGGGTTTTCAGTATGTGGACGGCGGCCCGTTCTACAAATTTCTTGAGAAGGTGATTGGTCCACTTCAGGAGCACCTTCAACAACATGGGCTTCCGCCCGTAACTATCGAGACAATCGAGCGAATTGCAACGGAGCGGTTCGCGGGAACGCGTGATCCCCGCGCCCATTTTCACCCATAAATTCGGGGGTGCTCTCGCACGTGATTCTGGCTTCTTGTCCGAAACTGCATGCAATCCCGCCTGCGCTTGGACGAGGACAAAGCCTATGCCCGAAGACGGATCCGAGGATCGGTCGCACATCCCTTATTTCATCAAGAAGAAACTCGAGAACCCTCCGCTTCATCCCGGTGAAAGTGCAAGGGACTTCAACACTTTGTTCCGCGAGCTCGAGTATTCCCCTGACGAAGGAGCAAAGACCGCTGCCGATTATGAGATGATTTATCAGGCTACAATCTTGATTTGGAATCTTCAGCGCAATGAACGCATGCTCGTGAAGATCGTCCGGCATTTTCATCCTGCCGCGGTCGCCGCCCTGCTCCGGCGGGTCAGCGGCTATGGCGACGCTGAGCCCGGCTCGGTGGCGTACAAAGCGGCCGATGCGGACGCCCGTGATTATTTTACATCTGAAGAGCTGAAGGAGCGGTGGCATCAAAAGTTCGACGAGGCGGGTTATGGGCGGGATGCGATCGAAACCGAAGCGTTCCAACAGGCGCTGCCGCAGATCGCGATCATCCAGCGACAAATCGCAGCCGCGCAGAGGCAATTGATGGCCTTCCTCAAGGAAATTGAGCGGCGAAACGCAAGGCGCGCTGAGGAATTTCGCAAGGTGGCCCGCAACGCGGTATCCCGAACCAGGGCAGCGGGATCTGAGAACGGAGCAAAGAACTGATGGCGACCGAAAAGCAGATTGCAGCCAACCGTCGAAATGCAGCATCCAGCACCGGCCCACGCACAGCCGCTGGCAAGGCTCGTTCCAGAATGAATGCGCTCCGCCACGGACTCGCTGCGCAGCTTGAAGGAGCATCGCCGGAGGGGTTTCTTGACCTGGAAGCGTTGTCGAGTCGAATGATGCAGATCGAAGCCGAGAGAGCAAAGCTTTGCCAGGAAATCGAGGGCGGTTTGGAGCAAGGGGAGGTCCAGCAGCTTGCACGTCGTCTGCGCCGCCTGTCCGCACTTGACCGCTATGCGCAGCGTTGCTTTTCTTCCTTGCGCAAAAGATAGGGCACCCGACAATGGAGGTTTTGACAGAACGAACCCAATGGTTGGCTCGCCCATGCCTGAGGCCCGATGGCGATCATCTCATCGCTACTTTAGGTTGCAAGGCTAGGCGACGCACCCATGCTGAGGCCCTGGGAACGGCCCTCTCCGGGGCGCATTTCGCCCCGTTTTCGGGCCGCCTTGCCATTAGACTTTGAAAAGCGCAGATGCTAAGGCCTTGCGCCGTCGAACCGACTGCTTGCGATCGTCACTTCCGGTGTCAACGAATACAGGCTTTCAGGCCGCGGCCGGGCCGTCGGCGGGCTTGGTCGGCGCGGCCCGGCCGACGTGATATCGGCAAGCCGCCCGAGAGCAGCGGCGGCGCGCGTTTGGTGGAGAAGAGATGCAGGCACAAGACACGAAGCGGCGCGTGGCGCTGATTACCGGCGTGACCGGGCAGGATGGCGCGTATCTGGCCGAATATCTGCTCGGCCTCGGCTACACCGTGCACGGCATCAAGCGGCGCTCGTCCTCCTTCAACACCGCCCGCGTCGACCATCTCTACCAGGACCCACATGTCGGCAACGTGCCGTTCCTGATGCACTATGGCGACATGACGGATTCGACCAACCTGATCCGCCTGGTGCAGCAGATCCGGCCGACCGAGATCTACAATCTCGCGGCCCAGAGCCATGTCGGCGTCAGCTTCGAAAGCCCGGAATATACCGCCAACGCCGATGCCATCGGCGTGCTGCGCCTGCTGGAGGCCATCCGCATCCTCGGCATGGAGAAGGAGACGCGCTTCTACCAGGCCTCTACCTCTGAGCTCTACGGCCTGGTGCAGGAGATCCCGCAGAAGGAGACCACGCCGTTCTATCCGCGCTCGCCTTACGGCGTCGCCAAGCTCTACGGCTACTGGATCACGGTGAACTACCGCGAGGCCTACGGCATGTTTGCCAGTAACGGCATCCTGTTCAACCATGAGAGCCCGATCCGCGGCGAGACCTTCGTCACCCGCAAGATCACCCGCGGCGTCGCCCGCATCGAGACGGGGCTGGAGGAGACGCTCTATCTCGGCAACCTCGAAGCCAAGCGCGACTGGGGCCATGCCCGCGACTACGTCGAGGGCATGCACGCCATCCTGCAGGCGGACGCGCCCGACGACTTCGTGCTCGCCACCGGCGAGACGCGCTCGGTGCGCGAGTTCGTCGAGCTCGCCTTTGCCGAGGTCGGCCGCGGCGTCGAATGGCGCGGCCAGGGCATCGAGGAGACCGGCATCGACAAGAAGACCGGCAAGACCGTGGTGCGGATCGATCCCGTCTATTTCCGCCCCACCGAGGTCGATCTCCTGATCGGCGATTCCAGCAAGGCGCGGCAGAAGCTCGGCTGGAAGCCGAAGACGAGCTTTGCGCAGCTGGTCAAGGAAATGGTGGCCGGCGACCTTGCGGAGGCCCGGCTGGAGGTCGCCAATGGCAAGCACGCCGTTTGAGCTGAAGGGCAAGACCGTCTTTGTCGCGGGACATCGCGGCATGGCCGGCTCGGCGATCGCGCGCCGGCTGGCGGCCGAGAATGTCGAGCTCCTGACCGCGAACCGCGCCGAGCTCGACCTGCGCAACCAGGCCGCCGTGTTCGACTGGTTTGCCAGGAAGAAGCCGCAAGCCGTGTTCCTGGCAGCCGCCAAGGTCGGCGGCATCGTTGCCAACAACACGCTGCGCGCGGAATTCCTCTACGACAATCTCGCGATCGCGACCAACGTCATCCACGCGGCCTATCTGAACCAGACCGAGAAGCTGATGTTCCTCGGCTCCTCCTGCATCTATCCAAGGCTGGCGCCGCAGCCCCTGCGCGAGGACACCATGCTCACGGGACCGCTGGAAATCACCAACGAGCCCTACGCGATCGCAAAGATCGCCGGCATCAAGATGGCGGAAGCCTATCGCAGCCAGTATGGCTGCGACTTCATCAGCGTGATGCCGACCAACCTGTATGGGCCCGGCGACAATTATCATCCCGAATACAGTCACGTCGTGGCCGCGCTGATCCGCCGCTTTCATGAGGCGAAGCTTTCGGGCGCCCCGACCGTCGTGGTCTGGGGCACCGGCGCGCCGCGGCGGGAATTTCTCTATGTCGACGACATGGCGGACGCCTGCGTGCACCTGATGAAGGTGCATTCGGGAAGCGACATGGTCAATATCGGCACCGGCGCGGACATCTCGATCGCGGAGTTCGCGCAAGCCGTCGCGCGCACCGTCGGCTATACCGGTACGATCAGCTACGACACCGCGCGCCCCGACGGCACGCCCCAGAAGCTGCTCGACGTCAGCCGGCTCCACGCGCTCGGCTGGCGCGCCCGCATTTCGCTGGAAGACGGCCTTGCGCTCGCCTACCGCGCCTTTCTCACCGAGAGCAAGCAGGCGGCGGAGTGACCGACGGGCCCTCCCCGATGACCTCCGGCGGCCGCACCGGGCGGCTGCGCCTTCTCTATGTGGTGAACGAGGATTACGCCTTCCTGCTCAACCGCCTGCCGATGGCGCGCGCCGCCCGCGACGCCGGCTTCGAGGTTCATGTCGCGACCAATGTCAACAACGGCAGGGCGGCGATCGAGGCCGAGGGTTTTGTGCTTCACCCGATTCCCTTCAAGCGCGGCGGCCTATCGCCGTTCGCAGGCGGTGCGGCGATGCTTGCGATCCGCACGCTCGAGACTGCGATCAATCCGGCGATCGTGCATCACTCCGGCCTGCAATGCTGCGTGTTCGGCTCGCTCGCCGCGCTCGACCGCGACTTTCCGACCGTCAACGCCATCACCGGGCTCGGCTACGTCTTCACCTCGCCGAGCCTGCTGTCCCGCCTGTTGAAACGGGGGGTGGCCTGGCTGTTGCCCAGGCTGCTCAACCGCAGATGCAGCCACATCCTGGTACAGAACCCCGACGACCGCGACGCGCTGCTCCGGCTCGGTGCCAGCGCGGCGCGCATGACCCTGATCCCCGGCTCCGGCGTCGATGCCGACCGGCTGAGGCCGCTGCCCGAGCCGGCTGGGCCGATCACCGTCGGTTTCGCGGGACGGCTTCTGGTCGACAAGGGCATCCGGGCGCTGGTCGCAGCCCACGATCTGCTTCGCGCCCAGGGCCACAATTTCAATCTCGTCATCGCGGGCAACCCGGACCCGGCCAATCCCGCCTCGGTGTCGCGCGAGGAGGTGGAGTCCTGGACGCGGCGTCCCGGCATCACCTGGCTCGGCCATATCGACGATATCGCCACGCTGTGGCGCGCCGCGCATATCGCGACCTTGCCGTCGCATCGCGAGGGCCTGCCGGGAGCGCTGATGGAGGCGGCCGCCTGCGGCCGGCCGCTGGTCGCGACCGACGCCCCCGGCTGCCGCGAGATCTGCATCGCCGATCAGACCGGCTTGCTCGTCCCGATCGAGGATCCGCCGGCGCTGGCCGCCGCGGTCCTGAAGCTTGCGCAGTCGCCGGAGCTGCGCGCCCGGTTCGGCGCGGCTGCGCGAAAACTCGTCGAGGACAAGCTCTCGGCGCGCATTATCGGCCGCTCCATCGTCGAGCTCTACGACGAGCTCGCGCGCGAGCAGACCGCCGCGCTGTCGGCCGGCCTCTCTCGATCCGCCCGCTGAGATACGAGAGCCATGAAGCTGCAGACCCACGCCCCGTCGCTCGTGCTCGCCGCGCTCGCAGCGTCCCTGATTTGCGCGGGGCTGATCGTGCTGCTGCGTCCCCTGCTGCGGCGCTACGCGCTGGCGCGTCCTAACGCCCGCTCCTCGCATGTCGTGCCGACCCCGCAAGGCGCAGGCATTGCCGTGATCGCGGCAACGCTCCTGGTCGCGTGCGTCTACGTGGTTGCGGTCGGCGAGCCAGTCCCGCTCCTGCTGTTCGGCGCGACCGTCTTTGTCGCATGTGTCGGCTTTGTCGACGACGTCAGGACCATTCCCGTGCTGCCGCGCCTGTTGCTGCAGGCGGCGGCCGTCGCGGCCGTGCTGCTTGCCACACCGGACCTGCGCATCGTGCCGGCGATTCCACTCGCGCTCGAGCGCGCCGGACTCCTGTTCGCCGGACTCTGGTTCGTCAATCTCGTGAACTTCATGGACGGGCTGGACCTGATGACGGCGGCCGAGGTCGTGCCCGTCACCGCCGTGATCATCCTGTTGGGATGGCTCGACGATGTCGCGCTCGCCCCGACCATCATTGCCGCAGCGCTGTGCGGTGCCATGCTCGGCTTCGCGCCGTTCAACCGGCCGGTGGCAAGGGTGTTTCTCGGCGATGTCGGCAGCTTACCCGTCGGGCTCCTGCTCGGCTGGTGCCTGCTGCAGCTCGCTTGGCAGCAGCACGTCGCCGCGGCGCTGCTCTTGCCGCTCTATTACCTGGCAGACGCGACGCTGACCCTGCTGCGGCGCGTCGCGCGCCGCGAGCCCTTCTGGGCCGCGCATCGCACGCATTTCTATCAGCGCGCGACCGACAACGGTTTTTCGGTGCGCGAGGTCGTGACGCAAGTGTTTGCGCTCAATATTGTGCTTGCAGGACTCGCACTGGCGTCGGTCCGGTTGAACTCGGTGCTTGCAGATGTCGTTCTGCTGTCGGCCGGATCGGCAGCCGTCGCGCTTCTGCTCTACCGCTTCTCGCAGAGACGAATTCGTCCCAAGGCATGATCGAGGACCGCCCTCGCGCCGCCCTTCGCGGGGCGAGGCCTCACGCCGCGTTTGAGCCGAACTCCGGCACGGCGTCCTTCAGCACGGCCTTGATGGTGGCGGGGTCGTCGCGCTCGATGGCCTGCTCCAGGGCTGCGATCCATTTCTTCAGCGCCTGCATCGGCGGCTCGTTGGGCTTGGCCGCCATGATGCCGGCGACCCCGATGTCGACCGGCGGCTCCTCGCTCGCGAACAGGATCTCGTTCAGCCGCTCGCCGGGCCGCATGCCGGTGAAGACGATCTCGACGTCGTAGCCCGGCTGCAGGCCGGAAAGGCGGATCATGCGCTCGGCGAGATCGACGATCTTCACCGGCTGGCCCATGTTGAGCACATAGACCGAGACTGTCGGCCGCTGCGCCGCAAGCGCATGGGTTGCTGCCGTGATCACGAGATCGCAGGCCTCGCGGATGGTCATGAAATAGCGCACCATCTCGGGATGGGTCACCGTGACCGGCCCGCCCGCCTCGATCTGGGCCTTGAATTTCGGCACCACCGAGCCGTTGGACGCCAGCACATTGCCGAACCTGACCGAGATCAGCCGCATGCGCCGTTGCCCGGCTTGCGCGGCCAGATCGTGATCCAGCGCCTGGCAATACATCTCGGCGAAACGCTTCGTGAGCCCCAGCATCGAGACCGGCTCGATCGCCTTGTCGGTCGAGATCATGACCATCGCTTCGGCGCCGGCCGCAAGCGCTGCGTCCGCGACGTTGATCGAGCCGAAAATATTGGTCTTGACCCCCTCGCTCCAGTCGCGCTCCAGGATCGGGACATGCTTCAAGGCGGCGGCATGAAACACCAGGTCCGGCTTGAACTCCGTCATCAGCCGCAGGATGCGGTCGCGATCGCGGATATCGGCGATGCGCCCGTCGACCTCGGCCGCGCATTGTTCCGCGGCGAGCGCCTCGGTGATGGCGTAGAGCGCGGGCTCGGAATTCTCGATGACGAGCAGCCGCGCGGCGCCGAAAGTCACGACGCGGTGGCAGACCTCGGCGCCGATCGAGCCGCCGCCGCCGGTGACGATCACCGACTTGCCCCTCACCAGCGCCTCCAGCCGCGCATGGTCGATCACCGAGCTCGGGCGGAGCAGCAGATCCTCGACGGCAACGGGCGCCAAGCGCGGCGCGTCGCCGCTCTCCAGCGACGGCAGGCGGCTCACGATCAGCCGCAGCCGCTTGGCGCGCATCAGGAAGGTCTCCGGCCGCGCCTCGGCCTCGAAGGCGGACGGCAGCATCACCGCGCGGGCGATCGGCTTCTCGCGGCGGGCGAAGTCGGCCGCGATCTCCTCGATATCCTCGATGCCGCCCAGCACCGGCACGTTGCGGATGAGCTGGCCGCGATCGGCGGCCGAGGGCGAGAGGATGCCGATCGGCCACATCCGCTTCACAGCGCCGCTCTCCACGCCACGCAGCACCACCTCCGCATCGGCTGCGCGCCCGACCAACAGGCTTGGCGAGGCGTCCTCGACCCTGGCGTGATGCAGCACCCGCGTGTAGCGGAAATAGCGATAGGCAAAGCGCAGGGCGCTGAGGAAGGAGACCTCGAGGAACCAGAAGAGGACGATGGTCACCTTGCCGAAAAAGAACGTGCCGTGCACGTTGGGCGCGACCAGGATGTAGTCGAGCACCAAAAGCGCCAGCGCCAGCACGCTCGCGACGCGCAAGATGTTGAGCGCATCCGGCAGCGAAATGAAGCGCCATTTGGTGGTGGTGAGATTGAAGAGGTAACAAACGGCGAGGCCGAGCGCGAGGAAATATGGCAAAATCCGGAACAGCAGCGGCAGGCGCTCGAAAAACGCCTCGCCGCCGTCAAAACGGAGATAGAAGGCGGCGAAAAAAGCGGCCGCGGTCGCCACCAGGTCGTGGATGGCGATCAGATAGTTGCGCAAAGTGAGATGCGTAAGACGCGTCATTCGTTGACCGATGGCGAGCGACAATCCCGAGCTTTGCGACAACGCCCCCGTGCTGCTGATAGCTCATCTCGGCGGCGCTGGAAAGCGCGGCACGCGCGTTCAGGACGCACCGACCGTGTCCCTTGGTTTCGCCGCGCCCGCATTCAGCACCATGCCGCCCGCGACGCCGACGCCCAGCACGTACATCCACCCCTCGTGGAAATCGAAGATGTGCGAGTTGAACAGCGAGGTGAAGATGTTCTGCACCACCACCAACAACCCGATCCAGTTGGCAAGCCCGTCCCCGCGAAACAGGAGAAGATGCGAGAGCCACATCGCATAGAGCAGCACGACGCCGATAGCGCCCCATTGCACCGCGACGTTCAAGGTCTGGTTGTGGGGATTGCCGACGACGTCGGCCGCGGCGGAGCCCGCCGGCGCGCCGGCTGCGGCCTGCTCGAACAGCCCGCGGGTCGAGCCGGTACCGTGCCCCTTGAGCGGCGCTTCGGCGAAAAAGTGCAGCGACTTCTTGTAGAACTCCAGCCGCTCGCCGATCGAGGTGTCGGCGCCCTGCTCTATATAGGCCTGATATTCGACCCTGAATTTGTCGACGGTCGCCTGCAATTGCGGTGAGGCGGTCCAGGCGACAGCCGCTGCAATCGCAGCCGCGCAAAAAATCAGCAGCGTGGTGTGCCAGCGCAGGTGCAAAATCCCGAACACGGCAAGCATGATCGGCATGGTCACGAGCGCGGTGCGCGACACGATGACGAAGGCCATGTTGCTCACGAAGGCGAGCGCGAGCAGACCGAACAGGACGGCAAGCGCAACTCGTCCTGCACGCGCGAGCATGACGATCGGATAAGCCAGCGCCACCGCGCACAGCGCGAACTCCTGGCTCTGGTCGATGTAGTTCTTCACGAAGATGCCGTGCGAGGCGACGTCCTTGGCCTTCAAGGTCAGGTCGGGGAAGAAGGCGACCGTCCAGGACACCGCCACCATCAAGGCGCAGGACATGAGGAAGGCGACGAACACCCACAATCCACGCTCCGAGCGCGAAAAATGCTGGAACAGGAACGGCAGCACCAGGAGCTTGGCGGTCGGCCCTACCGCATAGAGCCTTGCCCCCCAGGCCGCGTCCGACCACAGCGTTCCCGCCAGCGCCAGCAGGAACAAGGCGACGGGAGCCGCAGCGATCGGTTGCCTGAGCAGGCGAACGAAGCCGCCCGCATCGAAAAAAGGCAGCATCGCCAGTACCATCACGACGCCGAAGATCCCGACCAGCGAGGTCGACCAGGGCAGCGCCAGCGCAAGCAGCACGGCGACGACGTCGACGGTCATCATCCAGCGGGCCGGATCGCGCAGATGCGCCGCGAGGGACGATCGGCGATGCTCTGCGATCGCCGTCACGCCGTCACTCCCCCTGCATCTTTCCTATTGTCTCCTTTGGCGCGCGCGACCAGCGAGGTCGTGGAATGGCCCGGCAGCGTGTCGACCAGCAGCACGGTGCCGCCCGCCTGCTCGACGATCTCATGGCCGACCACGGTCTCGCGCGTATAATCGCCGCCCTTGACCAGCACGCTCGGCTTGATCAGCGTGATGAGCTGCAGCGGCGTGTCCTCGTCAAAGATCGCGACCAGATCGACGGCTTCCAGCGCCGCCAGCACTTCGGCACGGGCGCGCTCGTTCTGCACCGGACGGCCCTCGCCCTTCAGCCGCCGGACGGACGCGTCGCCGTTCAGCCCGACGATCAACCGGTCGCACGCCGCGCGCGCCGCGGTCAGCACTTTGACATGGCCGGGATGGAGGATGTCGAAACAGCCATTGGTGAAGCCGACCCGAAGACCCTGCTTGCGCCATTCCTCGACCTGTGACTTCAGCCCGGCATCGGAGCTGACGATCTTCTCTTCGGCGGCCAGATAGGCATGCGGCAGGATCTTGCGCCGCAGCTCCTCGCGCGTGACGCTCGCGGTGCCCTTCTTGCCGACCGCGACCGCCGCCGCAGCGGAGGCCATGCGCAGGCCGGTGTCCCAGTCGGCGCCCGCGGCAAGCGTCGCCGCGAGCACGGCAGCGACAGTGTCGCCGGCACCTGAAACGTCGCGCACCTTCACCGGCAATGCCGGCACATGGATGGCCTCGCCCTCGCGCGGCACAAGGGTCATGCCCTGCTCGCTCTGCGTCACCAGGATCGCCTCGCAATCGGCCAGCTGCATCGCGTCCTGCGCGGCCCGCGCGATGCTCTCGGTCGTGTCGGCACGGCTGCGGGTGGCCTCGGAAAATTCCTTGCGGTTGGGCGTGAGCAGGGTCGCGCCGCGATAGACCGCGAAATTCAGGCTCTTGGGATCGACGATCACGCGCTTTCGCAAAATGCGCGCGGCATCGATGATGTTGCGTATCACGCGGGCGGTGAGCACCCCCTTGGCGTAGTCGGACAGCAGCACGATATCGGCGCGCGAGACCAGCGGAAGCGCGGCGTCGATCAGCTTCTGCTCGGTCTCGCTGCCGGCGGGCGCCGCCAGCTCCCAGTCGGCGCGCAGCATATGGGTGGAAAAATGCTCGGAGACAAAGCGCGCCTTGCGCGTGGTCGGGCGGGCCGGATCGCTCACCAGCACGCTTTCGATGCGCGGCTCGCGCGCCAGCTCGGCCTTCAGCTGCGCGCCAGCCGCGTCCTCGCCGACCAGGCCGACGAAAATGCAGGTCGCCCCCAGGCTGGCGATATTGCGCGCCACATTGCCGGCGCCGCCGATATTGCTCTCGCTGCGCTGGACCGCGATGACCGGGGCCGGCGCCTCCGGCGAGATGCGCGAGACCTCGCCATAGACGAATTCGTCCAGCATGAGGTCGCCGACGCAGAGCACGGTCTGGCGCGCGATCGCCTGTGACAAGGCGTCAAAATCGAACATGTGTCCCGTCAGTTCCTGGTTTGGGCCTGGGCCTCGCGGCCGAGGCGGCCGGCAGCAGCCGGGACCGATGAGACCTGCAACCCGCCACCCATGCGAAACATTGTCCCTCTCTGCCCGATTTGTGCGGCGCCAGCTTTGCCCCAGTCTGGGAGCGCAGGCAACTTGGCTCCGTCAAGTTCCCTGTGAAGGCGGCATGATGTCGTGAGCTTCGGCTTTGACCAGCCGGCCATGAGGGGCTACCGACTGGGACAGCAGATCGACCATAAAATGAACGTTAATTCAATCCATAGCGCATCGACCGAGGACCTGGACGACACCAGCCCGATCCTGATCGTCCCCTATATGTGGATCGGCGACTTCGTTCGCGGCCACACGGTCGTGCGCGTCCTGAAAGAGCGCTGGCCCAATCGGCCGGTCGATCTCCTGACCACCTCGCTGTGCGCGCCGCTGGTCGACTACATGCCGGGGGTGCGGGAGGGGCTGGTCTGGGACCTGCCGCGCAGCCGGCTCGCTCTGGTCAAGCAGTGGGGCCTCGCGGCCCTGCTGAAGGCCCGCGGCTACAAGACCGCGCTGGTGATGCCGCGGACCTGGAAATCGGCCATTGCACCGACGCTGGCCGGCATTCCCGAGCGGGTCGGTTTTGTCGGGGAGCTCCGGTTCGGGCTGATCAACCACTGGCGCTGGGGCGAAAAGCGGCTGCCCCGCTTCATCGACAAGAACGCCGCGCTGGCGCTGCCCGATGGCGCTCCTCTGCCGCCGGAATGGCCGGTGCCGCAGCTTCGCGTTGCCGCCGATGAGGTCGCACGCTGGCGGCAGGCGAACGGCCTTGGCAAAGGACCGGCCATTGCGCTGGCCCCTGGCTCGGTCGGCTCGGGCAAGCGCTGGACCTATTACCCGGAGGCCGCCCGGCTTCTGGCCCTGCACGGGCTGGACGTCTGGGTGGTCGGCGGGCCGGGCGAAAAGGCGCAGGCCGCCGAGATCGTCGCCGCCGGCGGCCCTACGGTGAAGGACCTCACCGGCAACGACCTGCGCAACGGCATTCTGGCGATGGCGGCGGCAAGTGTTGCGGTTTCCAACGATTCCGGACTGATGCATGTCGCGGCGGCCCTGGGCACGCCGACCATGGGCATTTTCGGCCCCACCAGTCCCTACCATTGGGCGCCGCTGAACGGGCTCGCCGCAACCATCCAGACCAAGACCCAGGTGCCCTGCCAGCCCTGCCACCGGCCGGTGTGCCGCCTCAAGCATCACCGCTGCATGCGCGACATTCCGGCTGCCGACGTGGTGGCGATTGCCGAAAAGGTGCTGGCGAAGGCGCAAGCGAGCCATTCCGGCCAGTGATGGCAGCGCTTGCGCGAGGACAAGACGATCAGTACGAAGCAGCCCATGACCAGCGCCCAGGACAACGCCCAGGACAAATCGCCAAGACCCGCCGCCTTTCTCGACCGTGACGGCGTCATCAATCATGACGACGGCTATATGGGCACGAAGGAGCGCATCCGCTGGATGCCGAATGCGGCCAGGGCGATCAAGCGGCTCAACGACGCCGGCTATTTCGTGTTCTTCTTCACCAACCAGTCCGGCGTCGCGCGCGGCTTCTTCACCGAGGACGACGTGCAAGTGCTGCACGGCTGGATGCGCGACGAGCTCAAGGCCCAGGGCGCGCATATCGACGACATCCGCTACTGCCCACACCATCCCGACGGCACGGTCGAGGGCTATCTGGAAGATCATCATTGGCGCAAGCCGCTGCCGGGGATGATCCATGACCTGATGCAGCACTGGCCGGTGCGGCAGCAGGGCAGCTTCGTCATCGGCGACCGCGAGTCCGACATCGAAGCCGGCCGCGCCGCCGGGCTGCCGGGATTCCTGTTCGCGGGCGGCGATCTCGATGCCTTCGTTGCCGACGTGATCGCTCAGACGAGCCGACGGTAGACGGCCACGATCCTGTCGGCTTCGGCATCGAGGCTGAATGTCTCCACCACCCGCGCCCGTCCCCGCGCGCCCATCGCGGCGGCCGCCTGCGGATCCCGCATCAACGGCTCGAGCGCCGCGACCAGCGCATCGGCATCGCCCGGCGGCACGAGCGTGCCGGTCACGCCATCCTCGACCACAAGCTCGGCTGCGCCCGCGCGCGCGGCAACCAGTGCGGCACCAGCCGCCATCGCCTCGATCAATGTCAGCCCAAAGCCTTCATTGCGCGAGGTGAAAGCATAGATGGTCAGGCGCTGGTACCAGCGCTGCACCTCGGCGATCTCGAGCTCGCCTAAAATCACGATGCGCTGGCTGAGGCCCGCCGCCTCGATCCGGCGTTTCAGATCGTTTGCAAACACCATCTGCTCCGGCACGATGGCGCCGACCATGACGGCCGTGAAATCGGGATAGCGCGGCAGCAGGCGGCACATCGCCTCGACGAACACGTCGCTGCCCTTCTGCGCCCGCACCCGTCCGAAGCAGCCGACGGCATGGCGTCCGGGCAGGCCGCTTTCCGCAAAGGCGGCGGCGCGATCCGGCGGCGGCGCGTAGAGATCGGTGTCGACGCCATGCGGAATCACGGTCGCGCTGCGCTTCAGATAGGAGGCGGAGACATCGCTGGTTGCGATGATCGCATCCATTCGCCGGATCAGGAAGCGCGTGGTCCAGCTGTGATGGCGTTGCGCCGCGGAGGTGAACACAAGCTTCAACGGCCAGCCGAGCGCGCGCAACATCACGCCCGCCATCATCTCGTTGTTGCGCCTTGCGTGCCAGATCAACGGGCGCGGCCGCCGCCACAATTTGAAAAGATCAACAACGCCAAGCCGGGCAATGCCCTCCGGCGCATTCGAGCCGAACCACGCCGCGGAGAGGCGCTTTGCAAGCTTCGGCGCCACCATCCGGTTGGTGGCGGTCACGCCGGAATAGCGGCGGTGCAGGTTCGGCACGATGAGGTCGAGATCGGCCAAATTGTCCCCGGTCGGCAATTTCAGGCTCCAGTTCCGCATTCCCTATACGCAACATTAAGCATGGAGACCAGTTCGCGACCTCCCGAAACACCCTCTTCAGGGCGAAGACGCTAATATCGCCCGATTGTTTCGGGACGGATTGATCATGACCGTACTTGTGACCGGCGGCGCCGGCTATATCGGAAGCCACACTGTTCGCGCGCTCCATGAAGCCAATGAGAGCGTGGTCGTGATCGACAATCTCTCCACCGGCTTTTCGGCCTTCATTCCCGACGGCGTTCCTCTTTTCATCGGCGACGCCGGCGACGAGAACCTGGTCGAGGGCGTGATCGAACAGCACGGCGTCGAGGCCATCATCCATTTTGCAGGCTCGATCGTGGTGCCGGAGTCGATCCGCGATCCCCTGCTCTATTATCGCAACAACACCATGACCACGCAGAGCCTGCTCAAGGCCGCGGTCAGGCGCGGCGTCAACCGCTTCATCTTCTCGTCCAGCGCCGCCGTCTATGGCGAACCGGACCAGGTGCCGGTGCCCGAGCACGCGCGCACGCGGCCGCTGTCGCCTTACGGCTCGTCGAAGCTGATGACCGAGATCATGCTGCACGACGTCGCCACGGCCGCGTGACCTATGTCGTGCTGCGCTATTTCAACGTCGCCGGTGCCGACCCCATGGCGCGCATCGGGCTTGCCACCGTCGGCGCCACGCATCTGCTGAAGGTCGCGGTGGAAGCCGCCACCGGCCAGCGCGCCAAGGTCGACGTTTACGGCATGGATTACCCCACGCCGGATGGCAGCTGCATCCGCGATTTCGTCCATGTCAGCGATCTCGCCGAAGCCCATCGCGCGGCGCTGTCTTACCTGCGCGGCGGCGGCGCCTCGATCACGCTCAATTGCGGCTATGGCCGGGGCTATTCGGTGCTGGAAACCATCGAAGCGGTACGTCGCGTCTCGGGCAGCCATTTCGCGGTCTCGCATGCGCCGCGCCGGCCCGGCGACGTCATGACCATGGTGGCGGATGCGAACCGCATCCGCGCCACCTTCGACTGGACGCCGGCCTACGACAATCTCGATACGATCGCGGCCCATGCGCTCGCCTGGAGGAAAAACTGTTGCGCGAGCGCACCAGCGGCGCATTGGTTGCCGCAACTGCTTGAAACGATTGAAAACACAAGCCCTTATTGGGGCTTGAAAAACCCGCATCTTGCGGGCAAGGAAGCTTGGTCCGCGAGGCGCCTGGGCCGACCAGGGCCAGCCCGCCGCCGACCGAGAGCTGGATGGCCGAGTTTCCGAAGAAAATCACCGACGATCCCTATGGCGCAGCGATCCTGATTCGCCGCCTCGTGATGGAACAGGGCGTCAACCACTGGCGGCGCTATCTGACGGCGTTCGCGCTGATGGCGGTCGCGGCCGGCGCCACCGCCGCCGCCACCTACGTGCTGGGCCAGGTCATCAACCAGGCCTATGTCGACAAGAACGTGCGCGGCATCGCCATCCTCTCCGGCGTGACCGTGATCCTCCTGTTCATCAAGGGCGTGGCGACCTACGGCCATGCCGTGATTCTCTCGAAGATCTCGAATGCCATTCTCGCCGGCAACCAGCGGCGGCTGTTCGCCAAGCTGATGAGCGAGAACATCGCGTTCTTCTCCGAGCGGCATTCGTCGGAATTCCTGGCGCGGCTGACGGCCGGCGCCAAATCCATCACCGACGTCCTGAACATGCTGATCAACGCGATCGGACGCGATCTCTTGACGCTGATCGCCATGCTCGGCGTGATGATATTCCAGGATCCGATCCTGTCCCTGATCGGCATCGTCGCGGTGCCGCCGGCGATGCTGGTGCTGCGCAAGCTGGTGAAGCGCATCAAGGGCCTCGCCTACCACCAGTTCACCGGCACCGCCGACATCCTGGAGACGATGCAGGAATCGCTGCAGGGCATCCGCACCGTGAAGGCGTTCACGCTCGAAGACGCCATGCAGAAGCGCATCGACGCCAACATCGCGATCGTCGAGCAAAATGCCAACAAAATGGCGCGGGTCTCCAACCGCTCCAATCCGCTGATGGAAATGCTCGGCGGCTTCGCGGTCGCCGGCTGCCTGCTCTATGGCGGCTACAGCGTGGTTGCGCTCGGCGCCACTCCCGGCCAGTTCTTCTCCTTCATGACCGCCTTCCTGATGGCGACCGAGCCGGCGAAACGCCTGGCGCGGCTCAACATCGACCTGAACAGCCAGCTGGTCGGCGCGCGCATGCTGCTGGAGGTCGTCGACAGCCCCGCCACCGAGCTTTCCGACGACGACAAGCCGGCGTTGACGCTAACCGACGCCCGCATCGAATTGCGCGATGTCAGCTTCGCCTACCGTTCGAACGAGGTGGTGCTCAACCGCATGAGCTTCGTGGCCGAGCCGGGCAAGGTCACCGCCCTGGTCGGCCCCTCCGGCGGCGGCAAGTCGACGGTGCTGGCGCTGCTGCTCCGCTTCTACGAGGCCAATGAAGGCGACATCGTCATCGACGGCCAGTCGATCTCGAAAGTGTCGCGCCGCTCGCTGCGTTCCCAGACCGCCTATGTCGGCCAGGACGTCTATCTGTTTCGCGACACCATCCGCGCCAACATCGCCTTCGGCCGCGAAGGCGCGAGCGAGGGCGAGATCGTCGATGCGGCAAAGGCGGCCTGCGCGCATGATTTCATCATGGGCTTCCCGCTCGGCTACGACACGCCCGTCGGCGAGCACGGCACGCAGCTGTCCGGCGGCCAGCGCCAGCGCATCGCGGTCGCCCGCGCGCTTCTGAAGAACGCGCCGATCATCCTGCTGGACGAGGCGACCGCCGCGCTGGATTCCGAATCCGAAAGACAGGTGCAGGAGGCGATCGAGCATCTCTGCCAGAACCGCACCACCATCGTGATCGCGCATCGCCTGCATACGATCATGCACGCCGACACCATCCTGGTGGTGGAAGCCGGCGAGATCGTCGAGCGCGGCCGTCACGACGATCTGCTGCGCCGCGGCGGCCGCTACGCCTCCTTCTTCCGCCTGCAGCAGCGCGACACCAGCGCCGAGGGGCCGAAGCTGGCGCATGCGGCGACGTCTTAACCCAGCGACACCGCTCCAACGAACTCCGAAGCCAGCTCCGTCACCCTGAGGCGCTCGCGGAACGCGAGCCTCGAAGGGCGACGGCCCGGATGGCGGCAGCGGGGCCGTGCATCCTTCGAGGCTCGCTCCGCTCGCCCCTCAGGATGACGGATTGAGATCGCGCGAAGATGGACGGCGCGCTCCCTCGCACCGCTGTTCGCGTTCTACTCTGATCGAAGGTCAGCGCGCGTCAGCCAGGCTCGCATGACGGCGTCGAGCTCATCGTTTCCAGTCGGCAGGATGGTCGGGTCCAGCGGCGAGCCTGCCTCGAGCAGCAGCGTCAACGTGCGGACGTGATCCTGCGGATGGCCGGTCCTCCAGCCATGCAGCGATCCATAGATGCATGCGCCGAGCGGTATGCCACCAAACTCGTTTTCGTGCCGAAGAGGCGGATCGGGATCGTGTGACAGCAACATCCGGACGATGTCGGCGTAACCGTGGAAGCTGGCGCGGTCGAGCGGCGTCGAGCGATGGACACCCACCGCGTGGGGATCGAAGCCGGCCTCCAGCATCAATCGCACGCTGTCCGGTCGATACCACCAGGCTGCTGCCGCCAGAAGGCTGTGCTCGTCAGCCTCCAAACCCTGCAATGCGGCTGGGTGACGCTCAAGCTCGCGATGCACCCGCTCGCCGTCGCCGCACCAGAGGGCGTCGATCAGCCGCGCCCTCGGCGACAGCGCTGCCACGATCAGGTCAGCGACGTCGGCATGCCCGAACTTGCGTGCCACGTCGGCAGGCGTGAGATCGAAGCCGAGCGTCCAGCCATAAATGTGCCCGCCGGGTGCCGTGAACGGCGCGCTGTTCACCCGTGCCCCGGCGCAGCCTGCATCGCCGCGCAGGCAGCGCTCAACCAGACTGCGGTCGCCCAGCCGCGCGGCGGCGAGAATGTCGACCTCGGCCCCTCGCGCCACCAGCAGGCGCGCGATCGCCTCGTCGGCGATCAGGTACTGAAGCGCCGTCGCGCCGTGGTCGACGTCGCGCGCCTCCATATCCGCCCCGCTGTCGAGGATCAGCTCCGCGATGGCGGAGGTGGCGGCACAATGCAACACCGTCTTGCCGTCGCCTCCGCGCGCATGGACCAAATCCGGTCGGGCGCGAAGGATCGACTTGAGCTCGTCATATAATCCGAGGCCGGCCGCCGCCCAGGGCGTCATCCGCGCGCCGCGACTGATCAGCGGCTCGGCCTGCGCCAGCGTCAAGCCCGACTCCAGGATTCCGAAGCCACCCGCCCACCATGTCGAGCGCGCATTGATATCAGCGCCATGTTCGAGCAGCACGTCGACGAGTGCGAGATTCATTTTCGCCTGGTGGATGGCGGGCGAATCGAAGTCGAAGCGCGGCTCGTTGATGCGCGCGCGAACGTCGGAATGCCTCTCGAGCAGCTCGCGCGCCAGTTCGACGTCGCCTTCGCGAACGGCGATATCGAATCGTTCAAGCGGAGACTGGCTGAGCGACTCGATTTTGCGCTTCATTGCAGCCCAGGAGGCGAAGCCGTAGCCGCGCGCGATGACGGCCTGCGCATCGTGCAGTTTCAGCGCGTCGGAATTTGCCGAGCCGGGCAGGAATGCACGCACGCGCGCAATGGCATCTGCATCGCCGGCCCAGCAATTGCGCAACAGGCGTTTGGCGAGCTTCTGCTGATGCTCCAGACTGGGGCGAGGCGGGAGCGGCTCCACGGTGAACCGCGTCATGGCGTTACGCCTCGCGCGAGCGAGCGATTCGATAGAACGGGATGGAACACGACGAATCCTCCTTCAAGGAAGACGCCCCGGTCCGCGATGTGTGGGGCAAAAGAGGTTCGTCAATGGAGGCCGACGTGACGAGCAGGCGGGAGAATCCCTTTCCGCGGACGCGGTGCGCCCTGCCGACGCACGCTCAAGGTAGGTCCGACTGCCATGGGCGTCAAGCGGCGCGGAGGTTCCGATACGATGCCGCTGCGACATCGTCATCCAACGGCTCAAGGGGCCGCAGGCGCGATGCCTGCCCGCAGCACGCGGAGCACGTTGCCGCCCATGACCTTGCGGATGTCGTCCTCCGAAAAGCCCGCATCCAGAAGTGACTGCGTCACCGCGACCACCTGGCTCGCATCGAAGGACACCGTCGTTCCGCCGTCGAAGTCGGAGCCAAGCCCGACATAGTCGATGCCGACGACATCGCGGACATGGGCAATGGCGCGCGCGACGTCCTTCGGCTCCGTCGAACAGATCGCGCCCTTGAAATAGCCGATCCCGATCACGCCGCCGGTCTTCGCAATGCCCCTGATCTCGTCGTCGGAGAGGTTGCGGTTGACGTTGCAGGTGCCGAGCACGCCGCCATGGCTGGAGATCACCGGCCGTTTGGCCATCGCCAGCACATCGGCGATGGTTGCGTGGCTGGAGTGGGCGAGATCGACGATCATCCCCAGTGCCTCCATGCGGGCCACCGCCTGCCGGCCGAGCGGCGTCAGCCCGCCTTTGTTCACGCCGTGCATGGAGCCCGCGATGTCATTGTCGAAGAAATGCGTGAGCCCGGCCATGCGGAAGCCCGCGTCATGGAGCACGTCGATATTTTCGATTTTGCCCTCGAGGTCGTGCAGGCCCTCGATCGAGAGCAGGCCGCCGACCACCGTCTCGCCCTGCTTCCGATCGGCGAGCAGGCGGTCGATGTCCTCCGGCGTCGTGATCACACGCAGCTTGCCCTCGGATGCCTCGGCAAAGCCGTGCAGCTTTTCCGCATGGTAGAGCGAACGCTGCAGCAGCGAATCCCAGGTCCGCATCGGCTGCCGCTGGACCTTGACCAGCCCCGTGACGGTGTCGGTATCCGCGCTGTTGGAATTGAAGTTCTGCCCGGCCGGCGACTTGGTCACCGAGGAGAACACCTGCAGCGCATAATGGCCCTCGATCAGCCGCGGCAGGTCGACATGGCCGCGGTCCGAGCGCGTGAGCAGGTCGCGCTTCCAGAGCAGGCTGTCGGCATGCATGTCGGCGACGTCGAGCGTCTTCTGCAGAGCTTCAGCGGCGGGCGTGATGTTGAGCGGAACCGGCACGACCCGGTCCTGGCCGCGCTCGATGTCGGCGGCGGGGTCAGAAGCGGCCGCACAGACGGTGAAAACGGCGGCCATGAGCGCCGCACCAATCCATATCCATTTTTTCACGGCCAGTGCCTCTCGATCACGCGACAGACGCTCAGGTACTCGGGCAGGCTATGTACTACTCCAGGGCGATATTCCGCTCCAGCGCCCTCAACGTCATGACAGTCCATCTTGCCCCATCGGGCAATTATCTCGGGCGTAAAGCGGGATGGCATGCCTCTGGCGCGTTCAGGCGCAACCGCGTAAGAAAGGCGTCTTACAATAGAACAGCCCGAGAGCTTTCCATGAACGCCACAGCCTTCGTCATCCCGGCCCCGCCGCAGGCCTCCATTCCCGTCGCGGGCGAAGGGAAAGCCTTCCCCGTGCGCCGCATCTGGTGCGTCGGCCGCAACTATCTCGAGCACATCCGCGAGATGGGCAATGACGAGCGCGATCCGCCGTTCTTCTTTGCCAAGCACGCCGACATGCTGGTCGGCGACGGCGCCACCATCCCCTACCCGCCGCTGACCAAGGACCTGCATCACGAGGTCGAGCTGATCGTGGCGATGAAGAGCGGCGGCGCGAACATTGCCCCGGAGAAGGCGCTCGATCACGTCTACGGCTATGCCGTCGGCATCGACCTCACCCGGCGCGACCTGCAGCAGGCCTCGCGCAAGAAGGAGCGCCCCTGGGAGATCGGCAAGTCGTTCGACCATTCGGCGCCCGCTTCCGCGATCGTGCCGGCCGCGAAGATCGGCCATCCCGCCAAGGGCAGGATCTGGCTGTCGGTCAACGGCACCGAGCGGCAGAAGGGCGACCTCACCGAGCTGATCTGGAGCGTGCCGGAGATCATCTGGAAGCTGTCGCAGCAGGTCGAGCTGGCGGCCGGCGACATCATCATGACCGGCACGCCGGCCGGCGTCGCCGCGCTCAAGCCCGGCGACAAGATCGAGTGCGGGGTGGATGGCGTCGGCACGCTGAAGGTTTCGATCGGCGAAGCGGTGTAATTCGAATCGACGCTGCACCGAATGCCGGCGGGCGGATACGCCGCTAAAAGACCCAGATCTCGCTATCGCGCTCAGCGAGATTTGGAGACGCGGTGGGCGACGTTGTTCATTGGCGGCGAGCCGCCATCGTCAATCCTTTCGAACATCACCTTGCACCGGTATCCCAGAGCTCGCGCGATACGCAGATAGTTTGTCAGCGTAATGCTCCCACCGCCCTTGAGATATCGGGACAGGTGCCCGCCGGCCGTACCAAGCATGAACGCCAGCGTTTCCAGGCTTATTCCGTTCACCTGGCGAAGTTGCGCGAGCGAGCCGATCAAGTCCCGTTCGTCACGGATGACGTCGGATGCCATCCGCTCGCTGCTTTCATCATCCAATCCCGGGAAATTGCGGGCTGTCATATCCTGAACTCAAATCACCCACGGAAAACGTCGCAGGCCGGGCGGCAGATCACCTTCGATGCGGGCCAATCCGGCTGGCGATCTCTCACCCTCCGGGTGCGGTGTGCTCTGCAGTCAGGCGATCACGGACCTAGGCGCCGCGCAGCAGCTGCACGATCGCACACGCCAGTCCGACCATCTCGAGCATATTGATGAGGACCGAGGCGCGATGCCACTTATCGAATTCCGTTTTCGCGCCGGCGCGCCCCGAAATCATGCGATCGCGCGCCGCATTGATGATCGGGATCATCCAGACGGCGACACCCAGCATAGCCGCGGCACAGGCGATCAGAATCAGGGACGCCGCCCAACGGTAGGCGAGCAACGCTGCGACGCCCGCCAGGACGCCGTTGACAATGAAGTATTTCGGGAAAAGCGCCCGCAAGAACGAGCCCGCGCCATCGGCAGGCAATACCTTGAACAAAGTGGGCGCCACGACGGCGGAGAAGAACAGCATGGCGCCGAGCGACATGGCTGAGAGGATGGCAGAGAGTTGCGCCATGTGGTTACGGGTCCCCTACGCCGTAGATCCGGCCGATTTGGGCCGATTGCGCCGACAGCGCTCCGAGCAATAGCGCACGCGCTCCCAATCCCTCGCCCATGCCTTGCGCGAGACGAAGGGTCGGCCGCACGCGACACAGATTTTCTGTGGCAAGTCGGCCTTGGCGATCCGCTTTTTCGTCACAGGTCCTCGCACGGTCATTGACAGGCCGCCGCAACGCCAAGGAACGTCAGGACGGCCGCCGTGAGCTGAATCCGAAGCCGCGGATACCAGGCCGGCGCATGGAAGCTTTGGCCAGTGAGCAGATCGTAGGCCAGCAGGCCAGCAAAGCCGACCATCAGACCCACGAGGCCGATGGGCCTCGGCAGGAACCAGCACGCACAACCGATCAGGGCCGGCACGACGCTGACCGTCAGGGCAGTGCCGTCAGGCGACGGACGTTGGGGGTCAGAGATCATGGCGAGCCCCCAGCGCACGCCGCCCATGAACGCCAGGATGATCATGGCATAGACGGCGAGTGCGTCCAGCGCCTGAGGCTTGGGCAGCACCGCTCCGGTCAGGGCCGCGCCACACAGGCCGGCGAAAGGCAGCACGCCAAGCCATCCAAGGACCAGCGCGGAAACCGGAATCCGTCGATGCAGGCCTGTCATGCTGGCGCCGTCCGGGGATTGTTGATCTGTCTGTTTGATACCACCGTTAAACGATCGTCAGCGCCTCGTGGATCTTCCGATCCGATGCCGCCCTGTCGCTTCAACCGCCGGAAGCCTGACCCATGCTGCGTAAGGATATCGTGCGACCAGCCATCGTGGATGGAACCGTCGATCCCATCGAAATCGAACGCTTCGAAGCGCTCGCCGATGAATGGTGGAAGCCGGGCGGCAAATTCAAGACCGTTCACGCCTTCAATGCGGCGCGCCTTGGAGCCATCGGGGACATTCTCGCCCCATCGGTCAGCGCCCCGCCGAGCGGCGAAGGGCCGCTTTCGGGGTTGAGGATCGCAGACATCGGCTGCGGGGCGGGGCTGATCGCCGAGCCCCTCGCCGCTCGAGGGGCATCGGTCGTCGCCATCGATGCGGCCGGTAACAATATCGCCATGGCGCGACGACACGCCGCGCAGTCCGGGATCGTCGTCGACTACCGGTGTTCGACGCCGGACCGGCTGGTCGAGGCCGGCGAGCGCTTCGATGCCGTGCTGTGTCTCGAGGTCGTCGAACATGTCGCCGACCTGCCGGCGTTCTTGGCCCAAACGGCCGCCCTTGTCGCGCCCGGCGGCCTGATGGTGATCGGCACGTTGAACCGCACCGCAAAGTCCTACGCCCTGGCCATCATCGGCGCGGAGTATGTTCTTGGCTGGCTGCCCAGGGGTACGCATGCGTGGCGACGCTTCGTGAAGCCGTCCGAGCTTGCCGCCCTGCTGGCTTGCCACGGCCTCGCCGAGACGCGCCGCCAAGGCGTCGCCTTTGATCCGCTGCGATGGCGCTGGTCGCTCAGCACCGATATTTCGGTGAATTACCTGATGGCGTTCAGGCGACCTGCCACTTCGAGCAGCGCTGAACCATCGTCGCTGACCGTCTATTTCGATGGTTCATGCCCGCTTTGTCGGGCGGAAATCGCGCACTATCAAAGGCAGGACGGGGCGGACCGGCTCCAGTTCACCGATGTCTCCGAGCCCGCGGCGCGGCTCCCGTCCGATCTTTCGAGGGAGCGCGCGATGGCGCGGTTTCATGTCCGGGCGAGCGACGGGCGGCTCGTTTCCGGTGCCGAGGCCTTTGTCAGCATCTGGCGTCTGCTGCCGCGCTGGCGATTTGCGGCAAAATTGGCCGACCTGCCGGGCATGCTGACATTGATCGAAGCCGGCTATCGGATCTTCTTGCCGGTTCGACCGCTCATGGCCCGGCTGTTTGCAAAATTCCGAGCGGCGCGAATGGGCGATCATTCGTGATCGCGCGCGCTCTGGTCAAATCGCGCCCGCTCAATCGACGCGGTTCGACGTCTCGAGCGACGATTACCTGAATGCCGAGACCACGATCAGCCCGACGATCGCAGCCGTCAGCGTCCATTTCAGCGTGTAGTAGACCTTGCGGTTCCACTGCTTCAGCTTGCGGCTTTGCAGATGGATCTCGTAGAGGCCGCCGAACACCTTGTTCAGCACACCGACATGCTCGCCCTCGACGTTCTGGGTCGCGGACGCCTTGACGATGTGATGGCTGACCCAGCGGTTGATGCGGGTCAACAGGCCATATTTCATCGGACGCTCGACGTCGCAGAACAGGATGATGCGATTCACATCGGTCGCGTTCTCGGCGTGATGGATGAAGGTCTCGTCGAACATGAAGGCCTCGCCGTCGCGCCAGACGCACGGCACGCCGTCGACCAGGATGCGGCATTTGTCGGAGTTGGGCGTGACGAGGCCCAAATGATAGCGCAGCGACCCCGCGAAGGGATCGCGATGCGCGCCGAGCTTGCCGCCGGGCGGCAGCATCGCGAACATCGCGCCATGCACGCTCGGGATCGAATCGAGCAGCTCCACCGTCTTCGGGCACAGCGTGCGCGCCGAGGGGAGGAAGTCGTCGTACCACTTCAGGTAAAAGCGCTTCCAGCCGCTCTTGAAGAAGGAATAGAAGCCCCAGTCGTTGTTCTTGGCGGCGGCGCGGATAAAGCCCTCGTCAAACAGGCGCACCGCCTCCTCGCGGATCATCTGCCAGTTTTCGCTGAGCTTGTTGAGCTCAGGGAAGCTCTCGACCGGGATCACCGGCTGGTTCGGCACCGCCGAGCCCGCATACATCAGCACGTTGTAGGGCGCGAGATAGGTCGAGTGATCGCCGAGCTGGCGGGCGAAGCGAAGCCGCTCCTTGCCGCGGAAATGCACATAGAGCGTCGAGGCGACGAGAATGTAGAGGCCGACAAGCTGCGGCGCGAAAAGCTGTCTTAGCATTGGTCCGTCCCTGCGATCGCGGCCCCTTTCTCGGCCCGATCATGTCCCGCAAGCAGCACCCCAAGGCGACGGCTTACGTCGCTCTCCAATATCACAGGGGCCGGACGGATGACCATAGATGGAAACATGCCATACAGGCGGCAAAGCACGCCAATACCGGCCCGTTTCGGCATGATTATCCGGATAAACCAGATGTGAACGGCGCCTCTAGCTCCGCGCCAGCGCCTGCAGGCCCTTGAAGGTCAGCCGCTTGGGATCCTTGACGCCGGCAAGGTAGAGCTTGCGTATGAAGGCGGCCGCAGCCTCGCGGTCGCAATCGGTCAGCGCGACCAGCGCGTCGACCGCAATTCTCTGGGCTTCCATGGGGCTCCCTTCCCTCTCGAGCAGCCGCCCCGGCCCTCGAAGCATAAAGCGTGCCGGTTAATTCGCCGTTAACCGTGCTGAGACGGTGGAGGATTCGGAACGAGAGACGAATACGCGAAACGACGGAGGGCGGCGTTGATCGAGGTCAAGGCGCGGCACAACGCCCGTCGTCTTTGCGAAGCAAGGCTCAATTGCGATCGCGCTGCTTTGCGACCGCCTCCGCGACCGACTTCATCGCGTCCGCCTGCTTCAGCATCAGCTCGCAACTCTTTCGCGCATGCGCGCCCGACAGCTCGATGAACTCCGCGGCCGATCGCGCACCGGCCAGCTCCCGGGCAAAGTTGAGCGCGCCGGCGACATTCGCCTGCATCAATTCGAGCGCCTCGGCGCGATAGACCGCCGTGGCGGCTCCGACTGCGGCCATCAAGTCGCTGGTCGGCTCCGTATCGCCGTCCCGCTCGCTCGCGCGCCCGGCCTCCGCGAAATCCCTCGCCTGGTCCAACGCCGCATTCAAGCCGTCCCTGACGTTGTCCAGCAGCCTGTTCTGATAGTCCTTGGCGATCTTCACCAGCATCTCGGCCGCGCTGTCGGAGCTGGCACGTTCCACGCGCCCAGGCTTTTCGACCGCAGGTTCCGACCGCGGCAACCGATCCGTCGCAGCCGTCGCCAGGCCGGCGGGCGCGACCAGTACGGCATCATCGACCGCGCGGCTCATCGCCTGCGTGAGTTCCACCAGCGAGCGCCGCTGGCCGCGCATATCGCTAGCCGGCCGCCTGCTTCGCGTCTTGCTCATGACCAACGGTCCCCTCGACAAGCCTGTTGTAAACCCAGCGCCACAACGCGGCGACTTCCTCCGCGGCTTTGCTGTCTCGCGCATACTCGGTCACGCCCAGGCCGGCGCCCAGCGCATCCTGGTGGTCGTTGCGCTGGACGATATAGGGCAGCGCCAGGTGCCCGAGCGAGTTGAGCGAGGTTGCGGCTTCGCTCAACCGCCCGCCGCGCGCCGGCGTCTGATTGAGGATGAACGCAAATCGCCGATTGAGCCGGCGGATCGCGATCAGCGTCGGTATGGACGCCTCGATATCGGCCGGGCTCGGACGAGCCGGGATCAGGCAAAGATCGCTTCTTGCCATGGCGCGCTGGGCTGCCGCATTGTTGGTGGCGGCGGTATCCACGATGGTGAGCCAGACCCCTTCAGCCTCCAGCCGCGCCAGCGCCGGATCGAGATAGGCGGGATCAGTCACCCGATCCACGCGCGGATAGGCTGCGGTGCGCCGTTCCTTCCATCGCGATATGGTTCCCTGCGGATCCGCCTCGATCAGCGCCACGCGCTCGCCGTTTCCCATCGCCGCAACAGCGAGACCGACGGCCAGCGTGCTCTTGCCGCTCCCGCCCTTCTGCGTGACCAAAGCAAGGACGTACATGTCCTGCGCTTCCTAAAAGATGACAACGACGCAGAACGCGAAGTCATCGGAACAATCGAATTGACCTGCACCGCAAGCAACTACCGCAAGTCGCGAGTCGCAGCAAGAACGAGCCCGTGGAGTTCCGCATCGCCCCGGGTCCGGCGTTCGTCGCGTCGACGAGGGTTGTGACGATCCCGGAAACACAAATGGCCGGGCTTTCGCCCGGCCATCGTGAGAGAAGCAACAGAGCGCGCCACTCAGTAGCGGTAGTGGTCCGACTTGTACGGGCCTTCCGGCTTGACGCCGATATAGTCGGCCTGGTCCTTGCGCAGCTCGGTGAGCTTGACGCCGATCTTGGCGAGGTGCAGGCGGGCGACCTTCTCGTCCAGCGTCTTCGGCAGCACGTAGACCTTCTTGTCGTACTTGCCGTCCTTGTTGTTGGCGAACAGCTCGATCTGCGCCAGCGTCTGGTTGGTGAAGGAGGCCGACATCACGAAGGACGGATGGCCCATGGCGTTGCCGAGGTTCACGAGACGGCCTTCCGACAAGAGGATGATGCGGTGCTTGTCGGGGAATTCGATCTCGTCGACCTGCGGCTTGATGTTGGTCCACTTCAGATTGCGCAAGGATGCGATCTGGATCTCGTTGTCGAAGTGACCGATGTTGCAGACGATGGCGCGGTCCTTCATCGCGCGCATGTGGTCGATGGTGATGATGTCCTTGTTTCCGGTCGCGGTGACGAAGATGTCGGCGCGGGGCGCCGCGTCTTCCATGGTCACGACCTCATAGCCTTCCATCGCCGCCTGCAGCGCGCAGATCGGATCGACCTCGGAGACCATCACGCGGCAGCCGGCCTGGCGCAGCGAGGCCGCCGACCCCTTGCCGACATCGCCGAAGCCCGCGACCATCGCGACCTTGCCCGACAGCATCACGTCGGTGCCGCGCCGGATGCCGTCGACCAGCGATTCGCGGCAGCCATAGAGGTTGTCGAACTTCGACTTGGTGACGCTGTCGTTGACGTTGATCGCCGGGAACAGCAGCGTGCCCTTGTTCGCCATCTCATAGAGACGATGCACGCCCGTGGTGGTCTCTTCCGAGACGCCCTTGATGTTCTTGGCGATCTCCGCGAAGTACCCCTTCGGCTTCTCCTTCAGGAGCCGCTTGATCAGCGCATAGAAGATTTCCTCTTCCTCCGAGGTCGGCTTGTCGAGGAAGGCGGTGTCGCCCTTCTCGGCGCGGAAGCCGGCATGCACCAGCATGGTGGCGTCGCCGCCGTCATCGAGGATCATGTTCGGCGTGCCGCCGCCGTGCCAGTCGAACAGCTTGGCGGTGTAGTCCCAATATTCGGTGAGCGTCTCGCCCTTCACCGCGAACACCGGAATGCCCGCTGCGGCAATCGCCGCAGCGGCATGATCCTGGGTCGAATAGATGTTGCAGGAGACCCAGCGGATGTCGGCCCCGAGCGCCGCCAGCGTCTCGATCAAGACGGCGGTCTGGATCGTCATGTGCAGCGAGCCCGCGATGCGCGCGCCCTTCAGCGGCTGCTTCGGCCCGAACTCCTCGCGTGTCGCCATCAGGCCGGGCATCTCGGTTTCAGCCAGCGAGATTTCCTTGCGGCCGAACTCGGCCAGCGAAATGTCCTTGACGATGTAGTCTTTGAAGTCGGGCTTCTTGGCGACGGCGGTCATGGGGTTTTCCTGAATCGGTGAATTTGGCGTGTCGGTAGCAAAGCGAGCTGAAAGCTTTGTGGCACGGTCTACTCCCTCTACCCGTTCTTCACGGGGAGAGGGTCGGGGTGAGGGGCTTCTCTCCGCGAATCTCGAAAAGCGACTTATGCGGAAGCTCCCCCTCACCCGGATCGCATCTTGCGATGCGATCCGACCTCTCCCCGCAAGCGGGGCGAGGTGAATCAGACCGCCCGCTTGAGCGGCTCGACGAGATCGGTCTTCTCCCAGGAGAAGCCGCCTTCATTGTCGGGCGTGCGGCCGAAATGGCCGTAGGCCGCGGTGCGCGCATAGATCGGACGGTTGAGGTCGAGATGGCTGCGGATGCCGCGCGGGGTGAGGTCCATCACCTCGGCTGCGGCCTTCTCCAGCCTGTCCTCCGACACCTTGCCAGTGCCGTGGGTGTCGATATAGATCGACAGCGGCCGCGCCACGCCGATGGCGTAGGCGAGCTGCAGCGTGCAGCGGTCGGCAAGGCCGGCGGCGACGATGTTCTTCGCCATGTAGCGCGCAGCGTAGGCGGCCGAGCGGTCGACCTTGGTCGGGTCCTTGCCGGAGAACGCGCCGCCGCCATGCGGGGCCGCGCCGCCATAGGTGTCGACGATGATCTTGCGGCCGGTGAGGCCGGTGTCGCCGTCGGGACCGCCGATGAAGAACTTGCCGGTCGGGTTGATGTGCCAGATGGTCTTGCCGTTGATCCAGTCCTTCGGCAGCGCCTCGCGCACGTAAGGCTCGACGATCTCGCGCACCTGCGCCGAGCTCAGGTCTTCCACCAGATGTTGGTGCGACACCACGATCTCGCGCACGCCGACCGGCTTGCCGTTCTCATACTGCACGGTGACCTGGCTCTTGGAGTCCGGACCCAGCACCTTCTCGCGCCCGGAGTGGCGAGCCTCGGAGATCAGGCGCAGAATCTTGTGGGCGTAGAAGATCGGCGCCGGCATCAGGTCGGGCGTCTCGTTGCAGGCATAACCGAACATGATGCCCTGGTCGCCTGCCCCCTCTTCCTTGGCCACGCCCGGCTGCAGGGCGTCGACGCCCTGCGCGATGTCGGCCGACTGCGGATGCAGGAGGATCTCGATGTCGCAGGTCTTCCAGTGGAAGCCTTCCTGCTCGTAGCCGATGTCCTTGATGGCTCCGCGCACCACGCTCTCGATCTGGTCGTTGGTGACGGACTTCGGCCCGCGGGTTTCACCGGCGATCACCACCTTGTTGGTGGTGGCCAGCGTTTCGCAGGCGGCGCGGATCGCCCAGGGATCGATGCCCGCCTTGGGGCCCTCGCGATAGAACAGGTCGACGATCTCGTCGGAAATCCGGTCGCAGACCTTGTCCGGGTGCCCCTCGGACACCGATTCGCTGGTGAACAAATAAGACGCGCGCATCAAGCATCCCCTATGACCCGCCCCTTGCGGCGGTTGTTGCAAAACTGTCCGGAAGCGTCAGTCCCGCCGGCGCGAGATGACGTAGGATTCATCGTAGAACCAGAGCCCGTTGTACTTGCGCAAAACGTCTCTGGCGGCATCGAGGGCCTGGCTCGAATGTGCCGTGTCCGTCAGGCGGTCCTCTTCAATCTGGGCGACATACACCGCCGCATTCCAGGCTGCAAAGGCCGTCGACGTTCCGATCGGACCCGTCACCTCGGTGGGCAGCGCTTCCATATCATATCGAAACACGGAACGGTTATCGGAATATGCATTAAAATTGAGCATTCGCCCAACGGAACCCAGCTCGTATTTGACCGCCTGCAGCAGCTCGTGGCGGCTCACGGCGAACGGATTCTCTCCGGGCCACACGTTTTGGATGATTTCCATGCCGGGATCCTGGCCGTGGGAGTGGATCCCAATCAGCCGGCCGCCGGGGCGAAGCGCCCGCGCCAGCGGTGCGATGATCCGCTTGGCCCGGAAATTCACCGAAGATTTGGCCCGATAAGGCTGGGAGGCGATGATCAGGTCGAAATTGGCCTCGGTGCGGCCGGCCCGGGGGATGATGGCGTCGAGCAGGAAGCGGTGGTCCTCCCGGTACAGCACCAGCGCGACCGGCCGTTCATAGACCGGCATGCCGGTGCGGGGGCTGACGCTGGCGCGCCAGTTCGCATCCAGAAACGAGCGCAAATCGGCGATCTGGGCCTCGAATTCGCCCGAAGCTGCGCCCCGCAGCGGCACCTCTTGCCAGATCATGCCGGCGGCCGCTGCGGGCGACGCCGGTGTGAGCCACGGCGCCTCGGCGTAGTTCATGTTGGTGAGGACGAAGATGCTGGCCGGATGCTCCAACAGCCGGTCCGGCACCTTGTCCAGCGTCAGCCGTACATCCTCGAGGCTGAGTTCTTTGCCGGCCACGTAAAACGGCATATGGGGGAAGCGGCTGTGCATGGCGCGCAGCACCCGCGCCAGCACCGTGCCGTCGCCCATGCCGGCATCGAACACGCGCAGAGCCGGTGGCTGGGGATGGATCGAGGACAATTCCAGCGCGATGCGGTCGGCGATCACCCGCTTTTCGCTGCAGGTGTGCACGAACAACAGGTATTTCTGCCGGTTCTCGAAAAAGCGGAAATTGCTGCGGGGGTCGCGCTTTTCCGGCGGCACCTGCAGGCCGCGCGGCGGCGGCGGACCGCCGGTCGAGGCCGCGATATAGGCCTGGATGCGCTCCAGCGTATCGATTGTGATGCGCTTGCCCTCGCGCAGCCGGTGCACCAGCTTGCCATCGTTCACCGCCCGGCGCCCAAAGGTCGACTCCGCCATATCCGCCTGCCGGCAGAAGTCGGAGATCTGGGCCAGAATCGCGTCGTTCTTCATGAATTCATGTTGGGACAAGGGAGTGGGCAGGAGGAAGCGTCCCACATTCCCTACCATCTTTGCCCAACAATACCAAGCGGCACGGTTGGGCAGTGGCGGTGAACCCGCGCATGCCCACCGGAAACCAACAGGTAACTGCCGTCGACTACGCCCATGTGATCGCGGACACCACCGAAGCGATCCGGCTGAAGCCCGACCAGGCGCTCTACAATCTGCGCGGCTCGGCCTACTACGACAAAGGCGAGTACGACATCGCGATCGCCGACTTCAATGATGCGCTGAAAAGCGGCCCGCCGAGCGGCACCATCTACCACAATCGCGGTAATTCCTGGCGCGCCAAGGGCGACTACGCCAAGGCGATCGCCGATTACGACCAGGCCATCAAGTCCGATCCCAAAGAAGCCTATTCCTGGCAGAACCGCGGCGCGTGCAGGCAGGCGCTGGGCGATCTCGATGCCGCGCTCGCCGACATCAACGAGGCGATCCGGCTCAATCCCGCGCTGCCCTCGCCTCTGATCAACCGCATGGTGATCTGGCGCGCCAAGGGCGATTACGACCACGCCATCGCGGACGGCGCCGAGGCGGTCCGGCTTGCGCAAAACCCACCGTCCAACATCATGACGCCGCCGAACAGCGTCAAGATCTCGGCCCATATCCAGCGCGGTCTCGCCTATGAGGCCAAGGGGGACTATGAGCGCGCCAAGGAGGACTACAAGGCGACGCTCGACGTCACAGCGGCCGACGCCGCGAGCAAGGCCAACCAGGCCACCGCAAAGGTGCGGCTGTCGCTGTTGTCGGATACTGCTGCGGGCTCACCGCGAGATGCGGCCGGCTCGTCCCCGCCGGCGCAACAGGCCGGTGCACCATCGCAACCACCGGCAACGGTCGGCGGACGCCGCGTGGCGCTCGTGATCGGCAACGGCGCCTATGCCCATGTCAAGGCGCTGCCCAATCCGCCGAACGATGCGCGCGCGATTGCAAGGAGCCTGCGCGACATCGGCTTCACGGTGTCCGAGGGCACCGATCTCGACCGCGCCGCCATGCAGACGATGACCCGCGACTTCCTGCGCGATGCGGCACGCGCGCAAATCGCGCTGGTCTATTACGCCGGCCATGGCGTGCAGATTGCCGGGCGCAACTATCTCATTCCGGTCGACGTTCGCCTCGACCAGGGCAAGAGCGCAACCGAGACCATGATCGACATGGATACGATCCTCGCCGGCCTCGACGACCAGGTCCGCACCAACATTCTGATCTTCGATGCCTGCCGCAACAATCCGCTGGAGCAGGCGGCCGCAAACGAGCCGAGCCGCGGCATCGAGGCGGGACCGGGACTGGCGGCTCCGACCGCGCTGGGCGCCGGCTCGACCTTGGGTGCCGGCACGCTGATCGCGTTTGCCACTGCGCCCGGCAAGGTCGCGCTCGACGGCGAAGGCGCCAACAGCCCGTTCTCCGCGGCGCTGTCGCGCCACATCGGCACGCCGGGGCTGGACGTGCAGCAGATGCTGACGCGGGTGCGCGCCGAAGTGGTGAGCGTGACCAGGAACCAGCAGGTGCCATGGTCGAACTCGTCGCTGCTGGGCGAGGTTTATCTGGCGGAGAAATAGGTCCAGCCCGTGATGCCCGGACCCGATCGGGGCTTCTGCGACGCGCGCCGCGGAATGAAGCCGCAATGCCTTGGAAAGCATTTGGGATTATCCAGATGTGGCGCCCCCCGGGGTCCGATGCGCGAAACACCCGCATCGCACGCAGCAGATCAGGACAGATGAAGCACACGGGCCTCGCAATCCTTGCCGCCGTGATTGCCGCGGGCACAGGCTTCCTGCTGGGCCGAAGCTATTACGCGCCCGCCCCCGAAGACGATCATCGGACAATGCGGCAATTTATGGTTTACCTCACCTTGCAGCGGGTCACCGATCCGATCATCGTGCTCGGCGATAGCAACGCGGAGGCCTCGACGCTGCCGCGCAGCGCCTGCGGTCACCCGATCGTCAATGCCGGCCTCAGCGGCGCATCGCTGGCGAGCGAGCTTCCCGGTTGGCTTGCGCCTGCGCTGGCGAACAAGCCGGCTTTTGCGATCATCGTTGCCCTGGGCACCAATGATGCCTTGGCCTCCGCACCGGTCGCGAAGCAAATCTTCCAGCAAAACTACGATTCGCAGCTTCGCGAGCTGTCGAGATTGACGACGCGCCTTTTCGTGCTCGACATCCCTCCGGTCGAAGCGCGCGGTCGGTTCTCGCCGGACATGCAGCAGCGGATCATGGCGACGATCCGCGATTACGGATCCGTCCTGCCTGAGCTCGCCGCGCGCAACCGGGCGAGCTTTCTGCCCCTGCCCGAGATGGCGGCGCCATTCACGATCGACGGCGTCCACCTCGGCACCGAAGGCTACCGCGCGTGGGACGCCGCGATCATGCAGGGCGTTGCGCAGGCCTGCGATCAATGAGGCGGCCACGACGCGTCGGCGATCGGTCTAAGGAAACGTTCATCGCAACCGGCTAGGTTCGGGTGGCGCACGCCGCGGGACGGTTAAGAAGAAGTTTCCGACGATGATCAAAACTTCGGATTCCGGAGGGAGTGATAAGCTCCCGGCAATGGAGGGGCTGCGTTGGCTCGCGACCATTTCCGTCCTGTTCTGGCATTATCAGCATTTCGCCTTCGTCGGCGCCAGCCCGGCTGGTCTTGTCAGGAACGAGCTGCCGTATGCCGGCTTGCTGTTTCCGTTCTATGAGGCGGGCGAGTACGCCGTCTGGATATTCTGGGGCATCAGCGGCTTCATTTTTTTCTGGAAGTACGGTGACGCAGTTGCCGAGCGATCGCTATCGGGGTGGACGTTCTTTGTTTTTCGCTTGTCGCGCCTCTACCCCCTTCATTTCATGACGCTGCTGCTGGTGGCGTTGCTGCAGCCGATTTATTTCGCCCGGAACGGCTCTTTTTTCGTTTACCAGTACAACGACATCCAGCACTTCATCCCGCAGCTGGTCATGGCCAGCAATTGGCTGCCGACGCAGGGCGAGAGCTTCAACGGACCGATCTGGTCGGTGTCGGTGGAAGTGCTGGTCTATGCGTTCTTCTTTCTCACCCTGCGCCATGCGAAAAAATCGCCGCTGTTCAACCTGGCCGTCATTGCTGTCTGCTTGAATGTGCCTTTGCAGGCATGCACCTGTCTTGCGCTGTTTTATGCCGGCGGGCTCGCGGCCATGGGCCGCCAGACGATGCAGCATTCGCAGAGACGGTTCGCAGTGGAGCTTCTCGCATGGTGCGCGGCCATCGCGCTTCCAATTGCAGTTTTCAGCGTGTGTCCAGTTGCGGTCTTCGGCATGCGCTTTTCACCTGCCGTTCTTCTGTTCCTGGTTGGCTACACGCCGATCCTGCTGTTCTGTCTTTCCGCTCGCATGGGACTCCCGCGGCCGATCGAAAGTCTGCTGACTGCGGCCGGCAACATGACATATTCAGCCTATCTGCTGCATTTTCCGATTCAGCTGGCGACAGCCCTCGCCTACTCGATCGCGCGACGGCCAATTCCCTACCATGACGACTGGTTCTGCGCGGCTTTCGTGATCGTCACCCTGCTCGCCGCGCACTTGACCTATCGCCATTTCGAGGCGCCCGCCCAGGCGTTCATCCGCAGCCGCCTGTTGCGGCGACCGGAAGCGGAGCTGAGCCGGTCGGTCCGGCCCAGCTTCGATCTTCCCAGATTGCCCGGTATGTGACATCCACAACCTGTTGCCCCCGCAAAGGCGCGACCGGTTACTTCCCCCACACCTCGTCCGCCAGCTCCACCGCGAGCCGCAGCTTGGCCCACTGCTCGTCCTCGGAGAGGATGTTGCCTTCTTCAGTCGAGGCAAAGCCGCATTGCGGCGAGAGCGCGAGCTGCTCCAGCGGCGCGAATTTCGCGGCCTCTTCCAGGCGGCGCTTGATGTCGTCGCGCTTCTCGAGCTCACCGAACTTCGAGGTGATCAGCCCGACCACCACGACCTTGTTGCCCCTCGGCAAAAAGCGCAGCGGCTCGAAGCCGCCGGCGCGGTCGGAGTCGTATTCCAGGAAGTAGCCGTCGTAATTGGTCTCGGCCAACATCGTCTCCGCCACCGGCTCGTAGCCCCCGGAGGAGATCCAGGTCGAGCGGAAATTGCCGCGGCAGACATGGGTGGTGATCGCCATGTCCGCCGGCCGCTCGGCAATCGCGTAGTTGATGATGCGGGAATAGATCTTCTGCAGGTTGTCGGGATCGTCGCCGCGCTCGCGCGACTTCTGCAACTCCTCCTGCGAGCACAGATAGGCCCACACCGTGTCGTCGAACTGCAGATAGCGGCAGCCGGCGTCGTAGAACGCCTTCACGGCCTTGCGGTAGGTCTTGGCGAGGTCCTCGTAGAAGGCGTCGAGATCGGGATAGACGTCTTTCGAGATCGCCTTGCGGCCGCCGCGGAAGTGCAGCACCGCCGGGGACGGGATCGTCATCTTCGGCACCACATGCGCCGTGTCGGCGTGCTTCTTCAGGAAGCGGAAATGGTCGAGCATCGGGTGGTCGGCCGGGAAGTCGAGCTTGCCGATCACGCGCACCGCGTCATGGCGGGTCTCGACGCCGGCGAACTGGATGCCGGTCTCGGGATGAAACAGCTCGCAGCCGGTGAGCTTGGCGAGGAAGTCGAAATGCCACCAGGAGCGGCGAAATTCGCCGTCGGTCGCGAGCCTCAGGCCGATCGAGGCCTGCTTGTGCACGACCTTCTCGATCTCCATGTCCTCGACCTTGCGCAGGTCGTCGGCCGAGATCTCGCCCTTTTCCCGCCTGGCGCGGGCCTCCTTGATCTTCTGCGGCCGGAGCAGGCTGCCGACCTCGTCGGCACGGAAGGGGGGTCTTGTTCTCTGCATGATCTCACTCCCGATATCTCGATGTGCGCATCTCAATGTGTGGCAGCGCCGGCGACGCCGAGATGGCGCTCCAGCACGGTCGGATCGGCTTTCAGCGCCTGGCTTGGCGCGTCGTGCACGATGGTGCCGCGTTCCAATATCACAACGCGGTCGGCGAGCCCCAGAATCTTTTGCGCGTTCTGCTCGACGATGATGGAGCAGATTCCCGTGCCGCGGGTAATGCTGCCGATCGCCTTCAAGAGCTCCTCGACAATGATCGGGGCGAGCCCCTCGGTCGGCTCGTCCAGGAGCAGCACCTTGGGATTGAGGGTGAGCGCGCGGCCGATCGCCAGCATCTGCTGCTCGCCGCCGGAGAGCTGGTTGCCGAAATTGCCGCGCCGCTCCTTGAGCCGGGGAAACATCTCGTAGATCCTGTCCACCGTCCAGGGCCCGGGCTGGGCCACCGCGGTCATGTTCTCCTCCACCGTGAGCGAGCGGAAGATGTTGCGCTCCTGCGGCACCCAGCCGATGCCGGCGCGGGCCCGCTCGTCGGGGCGCATGGCGGTGATGTCGCGCCCGCCGAGCGTGATGCTGCCGCCAAAGCGCCTGACCACGCCGACGATGGAGTTCATTAGCGTGGTCTTGCCGGTGCCGTTGCGGCCCAGCACCGCCAGCACCTGCCCTTCCGGCATGGAGAGCGACATGTTCGGCAACACGATGGCCTCGCCATAGCCGGCGCGCAGCTTCTCGATGGCGAGCAAGTCAGGCATCGGCGGCCTCGCCGAGATAGACCGCCTTCACCTGCGGGTCTCTTGCGACCTCGTCCGGCGCACCTTCGGTGAGGAGGGCACCGCTGACGAGCACGGAGATGCGGTCGGCGAAAGAGAAGACGAGATCCATGTCGTGCTCGATCAGCAGCACCGTGACGTCGCGCGGCAGGCTCGCGACCACGGCGAGAATATCGTGACGCTCGCTCTCGGGCACGCCGGCCGCGGGCTCGTCGAGCAGCAGCACCCGCGGCTTTGCCGCGATCGCCACCGCGATCTCCAGCAGCCGCTGCTTGCCATAGGGCAGCGTCGCGGTCTGCTCGTTCATGACGTCGAGCAGATGAAAACGCGACAGGATATCGGCGATCTCGGCATTGACGTCGTCGCGCGTGCCCATCACCCGCCACCAATCGCCGCCGCGGCCGAGCCGCTCGGAGACCGCGAGCCCGATGGTCTCCAGCGGCGTCAGGTCGGCATAGAGCTGGTTGATCTGGAAGGTTCGCGATAGCCCCCGCAGCACCCGGCTGTGCACGGCAAGATCCGTGATGTCCTGCCCTTCGAGCAGGATGCGCCCGGCATTGGGCTTGAGCACGCCGGTGAGCTGGTTGATGACGGTGGTCTTGCCGGCGTCGTTGGGGCCGATCAGTGCGTGGCGGGCGCCTTTTTCGATCCTGAGCGAGAGGTCGCGGGTGACGCGCAGGCCGCCGAAATGCTTTTCCAGCCCGATTGTTTCCAATGCGATCGTCATTGGCCCTCCCCCTCGGGGAGTGCGACCGCGGATTTGCGACCCGCGACCTGTGCGATCAGAAGGTTCGGCAGAAACAGCACCCAGCGGTGCAGGCGGGCGCGGCCGACCATCACGATCACGACCAGGACCAGACCGATCCAGAACTGCCAGTATTCCGCGGTGATCGACTTGAATACCTCCTCAAGCAAGCTGAACACCACGGCGCCGATCAGGCCGCCATAGAGATAGCCGGTGCCGCCGATGATCAGCACCAGCAGGAGATCGGCGGAGCGCTCGAAGGCGAACACGTCGAGCGACGCGAGCGCGGTGGTCTGGGTGAACAGCGCGCCCGCGATACCGGCATAGAAAGCCGCCACCGTGTAGATCGCAATCAGCCTGCGGTTGACGGGAATGCCGATCGCGGCCGCCCGCAGCGGATTGTTCTTGATCGCGCGCAGCGACAGTCCGAACGGCGAATGCACGATCCGTCGCGCCAGCAGGAACAGCACGAACAGCACGATGAGCGAATAGACGAAGCCGGTCCGGCCGAACATGTCGAAGGAAAACACGCCGAGGATCGGCTGCATCTCGATGCCCTGCAGCCCGTCGGTGCCGCCCGTGATGTTCGAGAAGCTCTCCGCCAGCGCCTCGAGCAGCATTGCGATGCCGAGCGTCACCATCAGCCGGGTCAGGTCGACGCCGCGGATGACGAGAAAGCTGGTGGCAAAGCCGAGCAGCATGGCGGCACAGCCTGCAAGGATCAGCGCCAGCAGCGGCTCGGTGACAAGGCCGTGCAGCGCCATCAGGCCGGCCGAGTAGGCCCCGACGCCGAAGAAGGCGGCGTGGCCGAGCGAGACGATGCCGGCATAGCCGAGGATCAAATCGATCGACATCGCAAACAGCGCGAGCCGAACGATGTCGGTCATGACGAGGTAGCGCGAGGGAAACAGGAAGGCGCAAGCGAGCGCGAGCAGCCAGAACACGATCTCGCCGACATGCCAGCGCCCATGCCGCCTTGCGTGATATCCGACGTCTTGCTGTGCAGTCATCGTCGTCTCACCGCGCTGCCTGGCGGCCGAACAGGCCGTTGGGACGCCAGATCAGGATCACGATCATCAGCGTATAGATCACGAACGGCCCCATCCTGGGCACGTAATATTTGCCGGCGACGTCGCCGATCCCGAGCAGCAGCGAAGCGAGGAACGGCCCCGTTATCGATGAGGAGCCGCCGACGGTGACCACGATCAGGAAGTAGATCATGAACTTCAGCGGGAAATACGGATCGAGCCCGAGCACTTCCGCACTCAGCGCACCGCCGAGGCCGGCGAGGCCGCAGCCGAAGGCAAAGGTGAAGGCGAACACCTGCGGCACGTTGATGCCGAGCCCGCTCGCGACGCGGGGATCATCGACCGCGGCGCGCAGCCGGCTGCCGAAGCGGGTCCGCGCCAGCACCAATTGCAGCGCGGCGGTGAGCAGGCCGCAGATCACGACGATCATCAGCCGGTAGCGGCCGATGCCGACGCCGTACACGTCGAACTGTCCCTCGAGCACCGACGGCAGGTTGATGAAGATGCGCTGCGATCCCATGATGTAGTCGACGCCGGCCACCGACATGAAGACGAGGCCGATCGAGAACAGCACCTGGTCGAGATGGCTGCGCGCATAGAGATGCCGGTAGAGCAGCCGCTCCAGCACGATGCCGATCGCCGCGGCCGAGACGAACGCAAGCGGCAGGCCGGCGAAGAACGGCCAGCCGATCTGATTGACCAGCACCGCGCAGACATAGCCTCCCGCCATGGCGAAGGCGCCATGCGCGAGGTTGACGAAATTCATCAGCCCGAGCGTGACGGCGAGCCCGCAGGCCAGCACGAACAAGAGCATGCCGTAGGCGATGCCATCGAACAGGTTGGTGAGAACGGCGGTCATGCGGGGGTGCGGGAGCCTCAGCCAGAGTTCGTCATTCCGGGGCAGCGCGCCAGCGCTGAACCCGGACTCTCTCTCTCAACAATCTCGAGATCCCGGGTTCGACGCTGCGCGTCGCCCCGGGATGACGCTTCGCGTCACTTCTTCATCTTGCCCGGATCCTTCACGTCCTTGAAGGTCTCGAACTCGACATTGTAGAGCTCGCCGTCGACCTTCTCGACCTTGCGGATGTAGACATTCTGCACGATGTCGCGGGTGTCGGGATCGATCGAGATCGGCCCGCGCGGGCTTTCCCATGCCATCCCCTTCATCGCCTCGACAAGCTTGTCGCCGTCGGCGTTGCCGCCGGTCTTCTTCAGCGCCTCATAGATCAGGTTGATGCCGTCATAGCCGCCGACCGCCATGAAGCCCGGGCGCTGGCTGAATTCCTTCTTGTAGGCGGCCACGAAATCCTTGTTGGCCTGCGAGGGATGCGCCGCGGAATAGATGTGCGCGGTGACGGCACCGAGCGCGGCGTCGCCCATGCCGTTCAACAGGTCGTCGTCCATGACGTCGCCCGGCCCGATCACCTTGATGCCGGCCTTGTCGAGGCCGCGCTCGGCATATTGCTTCATGAAGTTGCCGCCCTGCCCCGCCGGCACGAACACGAACACGGCGTCGGGCTTGGCATCCTTCATGCGCTGCAGGAACGGCGCGAAGTCGGGGTTGGCGAGCGGCACCTTCACCTCCTCGACGATCTCGCCGCCGCCGGCGGTGAAATGCTCCTTGAACGAGGCCAGCGCGTCATTGCCGGGCGCGTAGTCGGAGGTGAGCGTCGCCACCTTCTTGATGCCGTTCTTCACCGCCCAGTCGCCGATGATGGTGGAGGATTGCGGCAGCGTGAACGAGGTACGCACGATATAGGGCGACTTCTCGGTGATGATGGAGGTGCCCGCCGCCATCACGACCTCCGGAATCTTGCCCTGGGTCGCAAGGGGCGCAGCGGCAAGCGCAGCCGGCGTGACGCCGAAGCCCGCGATGACGTTGACCTTCTCGTTGACCATCAGCTCCTGCGCGGCGGTCTTGGTCTTGTCCGGCAGCGCGCCGTCGTCCTTGAGGATGACCTCGATCTTCCTGCCGGCGACGGTGTCGCCATGCTGCTTCATGTAGAGCTTGATCGCGTTGTCGATCTGCTTGCCGGTCGAGGCTTGGCCGCCCGTCATCGGCACGATCAGGCCGATCTTGAACGTGTCCTCGGCGCGCGCCGGCGCAAGCGCTAAGGCGCCGATGGCCGCGGCAGCGAGCCAGGGCCACACGAGCTTCCTGTGAGCAACGAACATCTACCCTTCCTCCCTCAACGTCTGGGGTATTTTTATACCCTATGCAGCCTCGCCGAACCGCGCCTTCGAGTCCACCATCTTGCGACCGATTCCTTTGTACATTTGTACAAGGAAAGCAAGAGCGCTTGGTCCAAACCGGCGGCTGTCTTGTCTACGGCCTTAGTAGAGGCATCCTCAGCCCGCCCGGGATGGATAATCCAGCCCAACTTTTGCACGATTCAAACCTGTGCCTGCTCAAGCCTGCGCTTTTGACGCAGCCGCAACCAGGCGGCAGGTCTGTTCGAGCTGCCCGCGCAGCCACAGATGGGCCGGGTCCTTCTGATAGCGCTGGTGCCAGACCATGAACATCGGCAGTTTCGCCAGCGCGCCCGCACGCGAGGGCAGCGGAATGCGGGCGCTGGCGAAGCCGCGCACCAGGTCCGGTGCAAGCAGGCTCGGCATGCTCGCCAGCATGTCCGAGCCGCGCAGGAAAGCGGGCACCCCGGAGAAGCTCGGCACGGAGATCGCGATGTCGCGGCCGATCCCGGACGCCTCCAGCCTTCGGTCGAAATCGAGCCGCTCATTGTCGGTGTAGACCACGGTAATATGGCGCGCGGCGAGATATTGGGCGTGCGTGGACGGTGCCGCGCGCAGCCTGGGATCATAGTAGCAGACGTAATGATCCTGCAGCAGGCGCTTCTGCACGATGTCGATGCCGGAGGGCGGCAGCGGCGTGACCAGCAGGTCGCAGCGGTTTTCGCGCAACATCGCCGGCGTCGGCGATTGCGACGGAATGACGCGCAGGTTGAGGCTTTTGACCTTGGCTGCAACGCGGCGGTAGAAGGCCGGCAGCAGCAGGTCGCGCTGGAAATCATTGGCGGCGACGGTGAGCGACAGCCGCGCGGTCGCGGGATCGAAGGTCGCCCCGCCGGCAAACTGGCGCATCTCGTCGATCAGGCTGCGCGCCTTGGCCGCGAGCGCCTGCGCGTGCGCGGTCGCGATGATGCCGCGCCCGGATTTGGCAAACAGCGGATCGCCGACGATGCGGCGCAGCTTCTGCAGGCCGTGGCTGACGGCCGACTGGGTCAGCCCCAGCCGGGTCGCGGCCGCCGTCACCGAGCCCTCCTCCAGGACGGCGAGGAACAGCGCCAGCGCATGGCCGTCGAGCGCCAAATGATCGATTTCCTTCATATGATTGATTATAATCCATCTGTTTATTTTTAGAATGGCCCGGCGCACCCTCGCCCGATCAATTTGCGACTGCAACGCAAGTGCCAGAGGGAGACAACGCTTCATGGACGCCCCGGCCACAGGCCTCGATGCGATCAGCACCAACCGCCCCGCCCCGCTGTCCCCGCCATTCGGCGACGGCGGCTTCTTCCAGCGCGACCGCTCGCTTCATCCGCCGCTGCATGCCCCCGGCTACAAATCCTCCGTGCTGCGCTCGCCGCGGCAGGCGCTGCTGTCGCTGGAAGGCTCGGTCTCGGAGATCACGGGCCCGGTGTTCGGCCACAACGACATCGGCCCGCTCGACAACGACCTGATCAAGAACTACGCCAAGGACGGCGATCCCGTCGGCGAGCGCATCATCGTGCACGGCCGCGTGCTCGACGAGACCGGCCGCGGCGTCCCGAACACGCTGGTCGAGTTCTGGCAGGCCAATGCCGGCGGGCGCTACCGGCACAAGAAGGACACGTATCTGGCGCCGATCGATCCCAATTTCGGCGGCTGCGGCCGCGCGCTGACGGATGCCACCGGCTATTACTATTTCCGCACCGTGAAGCCCGGCCCCTATCCCTGGCGCAATTACGTCAACAGCTGGCGCCCGGCGCACATCCACTTCTCCGTGTTCGGCTCCGGCTTCGCGCAGCGGCTGATCACACAGATGTATTTCGAGGGCGACCCGCTGATCCCGGTGTGCCCGATTCTCGCGACCGTGCCCGACAAGGACGCGCTGAGCCGGCTCGTCGCCCCGCTGGATCTCAATGCCAGCCTGCCGCTCGACTCGCTCGCCTACCGCTTCGACATCGTGCTGCGCGGCAGCCGCTCCACCTATTTCGAGAACCGTCCCGAGGGAAATTGAGCCATGGTGCAGCCGCTCACCTATCTGAAGGAAACCGCCTCGCAGACCGCCGGGCCCTATGTGCATATCGGCCTGATCCCCGACATGGCCGGCTTCGATATCTTCGAGAAGAACTTCTCGCATGTCCTGGCCGGCCCCGACACCAAGGGCGAGCGCATTACGCTGGAGGGCCGCGTGCTCGACGGCACCGGCACGCCGCTGCGCGACGTGCTGCTGGAAATCTGGCAGGCCAATGCCGCCGGCCGCTACAATCATCCCGCCGACCGCTCGTCCGGCGAGCTCGACGAGAATTTCCGCGGCTGGGGCCGCGCAGGCTCGGATTTCGACGGCGGGCTGATCAGCTTCGAGACCATCAAGCCCGGCGCGACCCTGGACAAGACGGGCCGGCGCTGCGCGCCCCACATCAATGTCTGGATCGTCGCGCGCGGCATCAATATCGGGCTGAACACGCGGCTCTATTTCTCCGACGAGGACGCTGCCAACTCAGCCGACCCCGTGCTCAACCTGATCGAGCAGCCGGTGCGCCGCGCCACGCTGATTGCCAAGCGTGGCGAGCGCGGCGGCAAGGTGGTCTACGGCTTCACGATCAATTTGCAGGGGCCGGAAGAGACCGTATTTTTCGACGTGTGATCAAGCGCATCCCTCGGACATCTCGAAAACCAGTTCGTCGAACAGGGCTTTTGCGTTCTTCCGGCGCAGCAGGGCTGCGGCCTGACCCGCCGAGAGGGATACCAGATCCGTGCGACCTCGCGTGACCGAGGCATCCCTGAGTGTGCCGGCAAGCCAAAGTTGGAAGGGGAATGGCAGCAATTTGGCTTCGTGAGCCTTCATTTCATCGGCGAAGCGATTTCGAATGCTCCGCGCCAGACGTCCCGTATAGGCTTTTGTGAGCACGGTATCGCTGGCGCGTCGATCAAGCAGAAGTTCTCGGTGCGCAGCTGTCGCATTGGACTCCTCGCAGGCGAGAAAGGCCGTGCCAATCTGAACACCCTTTGCGCCGAGCGCCAGCGCCGCCTTGATCCCGCGAGCATCGGCGATCCCTCCGGCGGCGATCACAGGCGCCTTCACACGATCGACAACCTGCGGGATCAGCGCGAAGGTCCCGATGAGGGACTCTTCCGCCGGCCGCAAAAACGCGCCCCGATGACCGCCGGCTTCAAACCCGGACGCGACAATGCAGTCGATTCCAGCATCGTCCAGCGCCGCGGCTTCGTCAGGTGTCGTCGCCGTCCCCAAAGTGACAATGCCGCTTTTGCGGCACTCCTGAAGAATAGAACGATCCGGAATGCCGAAGACAAAGCTGAAGACGGCAGGCCGGGCTTCCATTACGGCTCTGACCTGGGCGGCAAAATCCTGTCCGAAGCTTGCAGGCCGCGGTGGCCTCGCCATGCCGAGTTCACGGTAATACGGATCAAGCAGCGCAAGACTCTGTTCGAATTGTGCTTCGCTCGGCGCGGGCAAGGGCACCTTCGGGACCCAGAGATTGAGCGCGAAAGGCTTGTCCGTCAGTTTCCGAATGGCGCCGGCGGTCTGTGCGATCTGCGGTGACGTAAAGGTGTGCACACCGAAAGAGCCGAGGCCTCCGGCATTCGAGACCGTCGCCGTCAGGCTTGCCGAGGACGCGCCGCCCCCGAATGGCCCCTGAATAATGGGATAACGGATTCGGAGCCGCCGGCTTGCTTCGGTCTCAAACCACATCTTGCCCTCTGGAATACGGCCCGACGCTGTTGCTCAAAACATGCGTCGCGCCAACGTTGGTGATTGCACGCGGCGATTGCTATTTGGACGGAAGAAAATCGTACTTGCCGCTTTGGCTCAGAAAAATGATGCATTCATTCTCCGAGACGCATTTGGAGATGTGAGCCTCACCCGCCTTCTGGAAAAAATAGGAGCCGGCAGGGAGCAGGACATCCGGGTTGCCGGGCTTCCCGTTGGCGAAGACGCCGGCGACGATGACACCCCATTCGTCGCTGCTGTGCGTATGAAGTGGGCTCACGAATTTACCAGGCATCTTGAGGAACGTGCCGTGAGCGCCGCGGGCATTATCGCCGTAAGCGGCGGCTGCCTTGACCTCGCCATGAACGTTGTCACTGACGCCGGTCGATCCATATTTGAGCTGGTCGGTCGGCATGCTGACGGACTCTTGCGGCTGTGCGCCGGCGCTTGATGAGAGCAACGCGAACCAAGACGCGGTCAGGACGGAAAGGCAGGTTCTTTTCATGGGCAACTCCAGTTCTAGGGTTGTGCTCCCTCTCGGCGTGCCACCGAAGCGGAAGCGTCGATAATCACAATGATCGGTCCTCAATCGGCCCTGGCCGAAACATCCGCGAAAACGCCGGTATGGCTGATGCGATTCACGCTGAAGCCGAATGCTGGATTAGCTCGACCTTGTAGCCGTCCGGATCTTCGATGAACGCAATGATGGAGGCGCCGAATTTGACCGGGCCCGGTTCGCGCCTGATCTTGACGCCCGCCGCGCGGAGCTCCTCGCAAAGGCCGTAGATATCGCCGACGCCGATGACGAGATTGCCGAATGCGCTTCCATGCTCATAAGCTGCGACGTCGTAGTTATATGTCAGCTCGATGCCCGAGCCGTTTTCATCATCGAAACCGAGAAACGCCAGCGCATATTTCCCTTCGGGCACATCGCGACGCCGGGTCTCGTGCATTCCAAGCCGCTTGTAGAAGGCAATGCTGCGATCGAGGTCGCCAACACGGATCATCGTGTAGAGAATCTTGTTCATGGAGCACCGTTTCGAGATTGAATGAAGGCCGCGTCGATCAGGACAGCGCCGAAGCGACCCATTGCGCCCAAACGAGTGCCGCACGGTCGTCGCCGCGCCGCGCCACGATCTGGATGCCGAGCGGCAGTCCCTGCGGTCCCTTGCCGGCCGGTACCGTCACGCACGGCACGTGCAACGCAGTCCAGAGAGAGTTGAAGGAGGAGTCGCCGGTTGAAGCGAGGCCTTCGGGCGCCTCTCCGGTCGCCGCCGGTGTCACGAGAATGTCGAGATCTCCGAGCGTCGCAGTAAAACGTTGACGTGCTTGGACAAGGGCTGCGACGGCCCTGGAATATTGGTCCCCCGTCACCGCAAGACCGGCATCCAGTTGCTCGCGAAGTGGCGGGCTGATCTGTTTGCGCGCGTGAGATAGTTCCCAGCCCAGCCCGTGTGCGGCTTCGCGGTTCAAGACGTGCGGAAACGCCTGACACGCGGCATCAAACTCCGATGGGAGTTCTTGCTCCGTGATCCGTGCACCTGCGCGCGACAACGCCGCTGCGACATCCGTCAGCAAGCGCCGGGTCTCGGGTTGCGCCTTGCTCCACGCGGGTGAACGACACACACCGATACGCGGTGCGTACCCAGGCCTGATGTCCGGATCGCCAAGATCCTGTCCCGACACCACGCCGACAAACAGCGCGCAGTCCGCCACGCTTCGCGCGATCACGCCAATCGTGTCGAGCGTTTCGGAGACCAGCTTGACGCCGGCCCGATTGATCAGCCCGAAACTGGGCTTGAATCCGACCACGCCGCAATAGGCGGCCGGTTTGATCAGGCTGCCCATCGCTTGCGTACCGTAGGCGATTGGGAAAAACCAATCAGCGACGCCTGCGGCGGAGCCGCTGCTGGAGCCGCCTGGCGTATGCCGAAGTGTGTGCGGGTGAGCCGTCGGACCCGGGGTTCGGATGGCGAACTCGGCGGTGACGGTCTTGCCGACAACAACGGCACCTGCGCCGCGCGCGCGGTTCACCGCGGCAGCATCTGCCTTCGGACGCCAGCCTTTCCAGATCGGTGAACCGTGTTCGGTCGGCATGTCCGCGGTGTCAAAGACATCCTTCACGCCGATCGGGATGCCATGGAGCGGCCCGGGAAGTGGTTTTGCAGCGCGCGCCTGCGCCGGATCGATGAAGGCAAAAGCGTGAACCTGGGGCTCACGCTCGGCAACGCGTGCAAGGCACGCTTCCAGGAACTCGGCGGGTAGAAGTTTGCCGGATTGAATCAGACGCGAGGCCTGGATGGCGGTCAGGTGAGCAGGGTCCATATCGGCAACTTCCCAACGGGTGAACGGCACCAAGGAAGCTAGGACTTGCAATCCCGTAAGAAAAATTAATAATTATTATTCGACACTTTAGCTGGATTAAACAATGGCGCGCCTCAATCTGGACCTTGATGTGTTGCGAACACTCGTTACCGCCCAGGAGCTCGGCGGCTTCAATCGTGCCGCCGATCAAATCGGCCGCACGCAGTCGGCAGTCAGTCAACAAGTTCGCCGTCTCGAGGAGCAGCTCGGCCAAGCGCTTTATCGCAAGAACGGACGGGGCGTTGCGTTGACGGAAGCCGGCGACGTCATGCTGGCCTATGCGCGGAAAATCCTTGAGCTGAACGACGAGGCGGTGGCCGCTATTCGCGGCGTGGCTGTCGAGGGAACAGTGCGGTTCGGCTTGCCGAGCGACCTTGCGGAAACCTGGCTTTCGACGACCCTGGGCCGCTTCAAACGGGCACACCCGACGGTCCTGATCGAAGCGGTCGTCGAGCGAAACGCAGTATTGCTCGAGCAACTCGACAAGGGAAAGCTCGACCTTGTCCTTGCATTCGGCGGCGAGGAGCGCAGTGACGCGCTTCGTCTGGCAAACTTACCGATGAGATGGATCGGACCGGCTTCGCATCAAATCTCTTTCGCCGCTGGAGAACCCTTGCCTCTCGTGATGTATGGGCCGCCATGCTTCTTTCGTCAGGCTGGCATCGATGCGCTCGGCAAAGCCCGCATCCCCTGGCGCACCGCGTTCACAAGCCCAAGCCTTCACGGACTTTGGGCCGCTATCGATGCGGGCTTGGGCGTTACGGTGCGTACGGCGCTGGGGCTTCCATCGTCGCTTGCCGTCCTCGATGAACGCAACGGGCTGCCACCTGTGCCAACCATCTCTTTGTGCCTGCATGATGCCCGGCGAGAACTCGCACCAGCCGCCGATCGGTTGAAGGACATTCTGATGGAGACTCTAGCGGCAAACCTTGCCGGCGTTGTCGAAAACAAGCTTTCCAGGCGGAAAGGCAGGTTCGGCTAAACCCCGAGACATTATCACCCCTCGCCGCCATGCACCTGCGCGCGGAAGGCGCGCGGGGACAGGCCGGTGGCGGCGGCATAGACGCGGCTGAAATAGGCGGGGTCGTCGAAGCCGAGCGCATAGGCAATCGTCGAGACCGGCAGGTTGGTATAGACCAGATTGCGCCGCGCCTCGCGGATCATGCGATTGAGAATCAGATGCGAGGCGGTGTCGCCGGTCGCCGCGCGCGTCACGCGGTTGAGATGCGTCGGCGTGACCGACAGCGCCTTGGCATAGTCCGCGACGCTCCAGCGCTTGAGATGATACGCCTCGAGCAAGGCCTCGAAGCGGCGGAACAATTCTGAATCCGCCGCGCCCGAAGCCGCACTCTCGCCGGCGAGCTCGCGCGCGACGAGCCCGATCAGCGCCGCCGAAAGCGCGCGCAGCACATGCGCCCGGGCGAACCGCCGTGCCGCGTGCTCGGCAAAGATCTGCTGCATCAACGCCCGTATTTCGCGGGTTCCGCGCACCACGGCCGCGTGCGACAGCGCAGCGCGCAAGCCCTCCGTCGCCAGCAGGGTTTCATCCAGCACCTCGGCGGCGATGGTGAGCACCCAGCCCTGCGTGCCCGGCAGGAAGCTGAAGCCGTGCACCTCGCCGACGGGCACATTGACCATGGATTTGGGCCTGAGCGGATGGGCGCGGCCGTCGAGCGTCGCCTCTCCGCCGCCTGTCTCGATCAGCAGCACCTGGTGCAGCCGCGCATGGCGATGCACCGAAAGCTTCCAGTCATGCAGCGCCGCACGCGAGACGATGGTCTCGCAATGCACGACATCGGGCAGATCGCCCTGCTCGCCGAACAGATTATAGACCTGGATGGCCGGTTTGGACTGGCTCGCGCGCATGTTCGAATTGTACAAGACAAAGGCCGTTCCCTCCATCGGTTTCTGCAATGGATTCGCCGAATGTGCCGCGCAAGGGAGGACGCGAAAATGAAAGTTCAGGTCTGTATCATCGGCGGCGGCCCGTCCGGGCTTCTGCTCTCGCAGCTTTTGCATTTGCAGGGCATCGACACCATCCTGCTCGAGAAATACAGCCGCGAGCACGTGCTCTCCCGCATCCGCGCCGGCGTGCTCGAGCACGGCTTTGCCAAGCTGATGCGCGAGGCGCAGTGCGGCGAGCGCATGGACCGCGAGGGCGAGATCCACAAGGGCTTCCACATCGCCCATGACGGCGTGCTCGACCACGTCGACCTCCACAAATATTCCGGCGGCAATTCGGTGATCGTCTACGGCCAGACCGAGCTGACGCGCGATCTCTACGAGGCGCGCGACCGCGTCGGCGGCAAGGTCGTGCACAATGCCGAGGACGTCGCGCTGCATGAGCTGAAATCCGACAAGCCTTACGTGACCTATCGCATGGGCGACGAGACGCTGCGGGTCGACTGCGACTATGTGGTGGGCGCCGACGGCTTCCATGGCGTCAGCCGCAAGTCCATCCCGAAGGACGTGCTGCGCGAATATGAGAAGGTCTATCCGTTCGGCTGGCTCGGCGTGCTCTCGCGCACGAGGCCAGTCTCGCCCGAGCTGATCTATGTGAAGCACGAGCGCGGCTTTGCGCTGTGTTCGCTGCGCTCGCAGGTCCTGAGCCGCTACTACATCCAGGTGCCGCTCACCGACAAGGTCGAGGACTGGCCGGATGACGCGTTCTGGGCCGAGCTCAAGCGCCGCCTGCCGGAGCAGGTGGCGGCAAAGCTCATCACCGGCCCCTCGATCGAGAAGAGCATTGCGCCCTTGCGCAGCTTCGTCGCCGAGCCGATGCAATATGGCCGGATGTTCCTCGCCGGCGATGCCGCCCATATCGTGCCGCCGACCGGCGCGCGCGGGCTCAACAGCGCCGCCTCCGACATCTACTACCTCTATCATGCGCTGCTCGCGCACTACAAAAAGGGCGACGATGCCGCCCTTGAGGGCTATTCGAAGCGCGCGCTGGCGCGGATCTGGAAGGCGCAGCGCTTCTCCTGGTGGATGACAATGCTGCTGCACCGCTTCCCCGATCGCCTCGCCTATGACGACCAATTGCAGCAGACCGAGCTCGGCTACCTGTTCTCGTCGGAAAGCGCGATGCGGCAGCTTGCGGAGAACTATGTCGGCCTGCCGTTCTGAGCCGCGTCGGCGCAGCATGGCGGGCTGCGCAAGGGGGACTTGACTGCGATCGCGCGTCGTCTGAAATGCGGCCCACGAACCAGAGAAGAAACACAAGACATGATGGGCGGAAACGATGACGCGATTGCGGATCAACGGTCGGCTGTTGGCGACGGCCACGGCGGTGATGCTGGCGACAGCGGGTTCGGCAGCAGCGGCGCCGCTGCAGGGCGATGCGGCCAAGACCTGCGCCGACCTCGCCGGCCCCGCCCCTGATGCGGTCCGGATCGATTCCGCGACGCTGCAGGCGCCGTCGCAGCTCGCCATCGCCGAGCGGGCCGGGAATCCGGCCGCGCGTATCTCGCCGGCCAATCCCGCCTTCTGCAAGCTGCTCGGCCATATCGAGCCGACCGATCCGAAGGCGCCGCCGATCAAGTTCGAGGTGAACCTGCCGACCGACTGGAACGGCCGCTCGCTGCAATATGGCGGCGGCGGCTTCAACGGCGTCCTGATCACCGGGCTTGCGCTGCCGCCGGCCTATCCCTTCGACAAGCCTTCGCCGCTGGCGCGCGGCTTCGTCACCTACGGCACCGATTCCGGCCACGAGGCCAAGCCCGGCGAGCCGCCGCAGGCCTTTGCCCTCAACGACGAGGCCTTCGAGAATTTCGCCCATAAGGCCTACAAGAAGGTGCGCGATGCCGCGGTCGCATTGATCGTGCGCGCCTATGGCAGGAAGCCGGACAAGATGTACTTCATGGGGTCGTCGGAAGGTGGCCGCGAGGCACTGACCATGGCGCAGCGCTACCCCGAGGATTTCGACGGCATCCTTGCACGCGTGCCCGTCATCAACTGGGTCGGCCTGCAGCATGCCGGCACGCGCTCCGGCCTCGTCACCATGGGCGACGGCTGGATCAATCCGGCGCAGATCAAGCTCGTCGCGGATGCCGTGTTGAAGGCCTGCGACAAGGCCGACGGCATCGAGGATGCCATCATCGAAAACCCGGTCGGCTGCCGGGCGACATTCCGGCCCGATACGCTCCGCTGCACCGAAGGCAAGAGCGGCGACCAGTGCCTGACCGACGCCCAGATCAAGGCGATCGACACGCTGCATGCCCGCTACGCCTTCCCCTTCCCGCTAGCGAACGGCGTCGATGATTATCCGGGCTGGGGCGTGTCGGGCGAAAACAATCCACCGTTTGGCTCGGCCGGCGGCTGGATCTCCTGGTGGCTCGGCACGACGCCGCCCGCGCAGCCGCCGAGCCAGAGCAACGGCATTGCCTGGATTTTTGGCGCCGGCGGCATGCAATATGTCTTCGCGCGCGATCCCAAGCTCGATGTCACCACATACAAGCCCGAAGAGCACAAGCAGCGCGTGCTCGAAGTGTCGCAGCTGATGGACTCCACCAACCCGAACCTGACCGCCTTCAGCGACCATGGCGGCAAGCTGATCATCCTCGAGCACATGTCGGATTACGCCCAGAGCCCGTTCGCCGGCATCCGCTATTTCGAGAACATGCAGTTCACGCTGGGCAAGGAGGAGACCGCGGCGTTTGCGCGTCTCTACACCGCGCCCGGCGTCGACCATGTCGGATCGGGCGCGCCGGCCAATGTCGACATGCTGAGCGTGCTGGTCGACTGGGTCGAGAACGGCAAGGCGCCCGGCGATCTCGAGGTGGTCGAGCAGAAGATCGAGCAGCCTTCGTTTGCGACCACGCGCGCGCTGCCGCTGTGCCAGTGGCCGGCCTGGCCGCACTACAAATCGGGCCCGGCCGAGGCCGCCGCGAGCTTCGTCTGCGCGCCGTGAGCGCTGTCACTGTCGTGCCTCCGACAAACGATTCGCCCGGCGTCATTCCGGGGCGCCGCGTCAGCGGCGAACCCGGAATATGGAGATTGGGGCGCGAGATTCCGGGTTCGCCCTTCGGGCGCCCCGGAATGACGGAATGAAACGCAACACGAAGCGTTGCCTCGGCCATCACGTCAAATCCGCGGTCGAACTGGCCGGGTATTTGATTTTTGCCGACACGAAAATACCTTAATACCTATCCAACCAGAATAAGCCAATTTTTCCTGTTAGCGGCTAGCCTCCTGGGCTTTCCGGCGGTGTATGCCTTGCCGGCCGACACAAATGGGCTCGACGCTGACTTCGACATGACCTTTCGCCTCCGCCAGCTTCTGACCGCCCTCACCCTGCTGCTGCCCGCATCCGGGCTTGCCGGCTGTGCCGGCATGAACGAGAGGGCGTCGGCTGCGATGGGCGACTACATCCCGCAATGGGCCGGCGGCCTGCCGGCTGACGCGCCGCCGCGGCCCGGAACCGCCAAATACGATGAATGGATGAAGGAGCGCGAACGGCTGCGGCAGCTGCCCGCCGATCGTCCGCGCCCGCAAAGCCCGCGTCCAACGGCTCCACGACGTCGACGAAGTGCCCGACGTCGAGCGGATCAACGCCGTCGAGCGTGGCCCCGGTGCACTGAGGCGAGATGATATTGAGTGGCCCCGGCGCGTCAGCGAGCGCGGTTCTTCACCTCTCCCATCGGGAGAGGTCGGCGCGTCGCGCCGGGTGAGGGGTTAAGGTCTCTCCTTAGAGCTGCGGCCCCTCACTCGATTTGCTGCGCAAATCGACCTCTCCCCGCTGGGGAGAGGTGAGAAGCAGCGTCAATCCATGAACACGACCGTCTTGCGGCCGTTGAGGATGACACGGTCCTCGAGGTGATAGCGGATGGCGCGCGCCAGCACGCGCCGCTCGATGTCGCGGCCCTTGCGCACGAGATCCTCGGGCGTATCGCGGTGGCTGATGCGCTCGACGTCCTGGTCGATGATCGGCCCCTCGTCGAGATCGCTGGTGACGTAATGCGCGGTGGCGCCGATCAGCTTGACGCCGCGCTCATGCGCCTGGTGATAGGGTTTTGCGCCCTTGAAGCCCGGCAGGAACGAGTGGTGGATGTTGATGCAGCGTCCCGCGAGCCGGGCGGAGAGCTCGTCGGAGAGAATCTGCATGTAGCGGGCGAGCACCACGAGATCGGTCCCGGTCTCCTGCACCAGGTTGAAGATCGCCTCCTCCTGCGCGCGCTTGGTCTCCTTGGTGACCGGCAGATGGTGGAAGGGGACGCTGGAGAAATCCAGCCCGGCATAGGTGTCGCGGGGATGGTTGGAGACGATCGCCGTCGGGATCATCGCAAGCTCGCCGGTGCGCCAGCGATAGAGAATATCGGCAAGGCAGTGGTCGGATTTGGACACCAGGAGCATCACCCGCCTCAGGCTCGCGCGGTCGCGCATCTGCCAGTCCATGGCAAAGCGCTCGGCGATGGCGGCAAAGCCGGTCTTGAGCGCCGGCAATTCCACCGCGAGATCGGCGGCCGTGAACACCACCCGCATGAAGAACTTGTTGGTCTCGACGTCGTCGAATTGCTGCGCGTCCAGGATGTTCTGACCGCTATTGGCAAGGAAGGTCGAGACCGCGGAGACGATGCCCGGACGATCCGGGCAGGACAGCGTCAGCACATATTGATGATCGGGCATGGAACGGCCTGATTAACTCTTGAGCAGGGGCTTCATTTGCGCCCTGCTCTATCAGAGCATTCGGCCTTGCGCCAAGCTCACCTTGAGAGTCAGGATGAACAAAAGATGGCCCGACATCGTTGAGATGGGACATCAAGAGAACCGGCCATGGCTGACAGACTGAACGGTTACCGCATCCTGATCCTGGAGACGCGCGAGGAGGCGCAGTTCTCCCGCCTGCTCGCCGAACAGGGCGCCGATGTCGTGCAATGCCCGATGTTCGAGATCCATGACGCCCCCGATCCCGCCCCGGTCGAGGCCTTCATCATCGGCTGCATCGAAAAGCCCTACGACGACCTGGTGCTCCTGACCGGCGAAGGCCTGCGGCGGCTGATGAAAGTGGCGCGGCGCCTCGGCAATGATGCGGATTTTGTCGCTGGACTGGCCAAGGCACGCAAATTCGCCCGCGGGCCCAAGCCGGGACGGGCCTTGCGCGAGATCGGGCTCGAGCCGCAAGCGACCACGGAAAAGCCGACCTCCGAAGGCGTCGCCGAGATGCTCTCCCGCGTCGATTTGAGGGGCCATCGCCTGGCGTTGCAGCTCTATCCCGACAAGGACCATTCGGCCCTGATCGGCGCCATCAAGGCGCAAGGGGCCGACGTCGAGACCGTGCTGCCTTACGTCTATGACCCCAAGGCCGCCGACGGCAAGATCGTCGGCGCAATCGAGGAGATGGCCGCGGGCAGGATCGACGCCATCGCGCTGACCAATCTGGGCCAGATCCGCCGCCTGGTCGAAGCCGCCCGCGCCCACGATTGCGAGGCCGCCTTGCGCGAGGGTCTGGCGCGCACCGCGATCGCCTCCGTCGGGCCGGCCGTCTCGGGCGAGCTCCAGGCGCACGGCCTTTCCGCCGACATCACGCCGGCGAATGATGCCTTCTTCATGAAGCCGCTGATTTCGGCGATGGCAGTGGAGCTGGCGAAGAAGCCGCCGCGGGCAGCGAGCGCACAGACGTGACGGTCATTCCGGGGCGATGCGAAGCATCGAACCCGGAATCTCGCGAGTCCGGGTTCGGTCCTGCGGACCGCCCGGGAATGACCGCACCTACTTTCGAAAGCCGATTCAAATCAGTCGGTTAGACCCGATATTTGGCGCGCGCCTTCAGCCCGCTCACTCATCGCCGTAACTGCGCAGCCGCTCCAGCTCGACGATCGTCACCCCGCCATATTCGAGCCGCAGCAACCCTTCCCGCTCCAGGCGCTTCAGGCACTGGTTGGCGTTCTGGCGCGAGATCCCCGACAGCGCGCCGATTTCCTCCTGGGTGATCTCCAGGTGCATGTTGAGATCGGGGTAGAGGATTGGGTTGAACAGCCAGGCGATGGAGCGCGCCAGCCGCGCGGTGGCATCGAGCGTGCGGCCATATTCGACGAGGCCGATGAACTGGCCGAGACGCTCGTTGAGCTGGACCACCAGGAAGCGGTTGAAGGCGGCCGAGTTCTCGTACAGCCAGAAGAAGGTGGCGCGGTCCATCAGCGCAAGCCTTGTGTCGCGCAGCGCCACCACATCGTAGCGCCGGGCTTCCTTCTTGAGCATGGTGCCCTCGCCGAACCAGGCGCCTGCGGTGAGACCGGTGAAGCTCGTGGTCTTGCCCTCGCGCGACACGATGCCCATCCGGGCAAGCCCGGTGACCACCCCGGTCCAATAGTCGAAATGATCGCCCCGGACGAAGATCGACTCGCCCGCCGCATAGGACCGTTCGGCAACGCCTGCGCGCGCCACCTCGATCTCGCGGGCATCGAGCTCGCGCGACCAGATCGCGATCCGCCGCAGGTAATCTTCAGCGATCATGCTCGAACCGAAGGGATCCCCAACCCGGCACCATCATATTGCACCGCAACAATGCTATCGAAATTTGCCGGCGAATTGTCAAACACAAGACATTCCAGACTATCGCTTTACCCTATTGAGGACCAACGTGGAGGGAGTCGTGCGGCAGCCAAAAACATAAATGGTCGCATGGCTTGGACAAAACGGCCGATATAGGATCGGTCCTCGAGGATCGACACAGGATGAAGAGCGCCTCCAAGGCGCCTGTCCGGGAGGGGTTTTGGGTGGACGATATTCTTGCTGCGCGCGGAGTGTCCTTGCGGTTCGGCGGCGTGCGCGCGTTGACCGAGGTCAATTTCGCCGTCCGTGACGGCGAGCTGTTCTCCATCATCGGCCCCAACGGCGCCGGCAAGACCTCCATGGTCAATTGCATCTCCGGCCGCTACCGGCCGAGCGAAGGCCAGCTGATCTATCGCGGCCGCGACATCACCCCGCTCAATCCCAACGCCCGCGCTTCGCTCGGCATCGGCCGCACCTTCCAGAACCTCGCGCTGTTCCACCATATGAGCGTGCTCGACAACATCATGGTCGGCCGCCATCACCTCCTGAAGAACAATTTCATCACCGGCGCGCTGTACTGGCTCACCGGCGCGCGGCGCGAGGAGCTGGAGCACCGGCACAAGGTCGAGGAGATCATCGATTTCCTTGATCTGCAGTCGGTACGCAAGGCGACTGCCGGGACGCTTCCTTACGGTTTGCGCAAGCGGGTCGAACTCGCCCGCGCCATGGCGCTGGAGCCGAAGCTGATCCTGCTCGACGAGCCGATGGCCGGCATGAACTTCGAGGAAAAGGAGGACATGGCCCGCTACATCGTCGACCTGAACGAGGAGTTCGGGATGACGGTCGTCATGATCGAGCACGACATGGGCGTGGTCATGGACATCTCCCACCGCGTCATGGTGCTGGATTTCGGCCGCAAGATCGCCGAGGGCGACCCCGCGTCCGTGCTCGCCGATCCCCATGTCAAACGCGCCTATCTCGGCGAGGAGGACGAGCTGCTGGTCGACCCCGACGAGCAGCCGGCACCGGTCCGGACGGAGAACGCGGCATGATGGATTATGCGGGCCGCGTGCGGGAGGCCGATACCTATCCCAAGCTGCTCCGCCTCAACGCGCGCGAGCATCCAAACGAGATCGCGCTGCGGGAAAAGGACCTCGGCCTGTGGCGCCTGTTCACCTGGAACGATTACCAGCGCCGCGTGCATGATTTCGCGCTCGGCATGGTCGAGCTCGGTATCGTCAGGGGCGACGTCGTCGGCATCATCGGCGACAACCGCCCCGACTGGGTCGCGGCCGAGATCGCCACCCATGCGCTTGGGGCCATGAGCCTCGGCCTCTATCGCGACGTTCTGGACGAGGAGGCCGCCTATCTCCTGAACTACGGCGAGGCAAAACTGGTCTTTGCCGAGGACGAGGAGCAGGTGGACAAGCTGCTCACGCTTGCCGAGCGCGCGCCCAAGCTCAAGCACATCGTCTATTCCGACCCGCGCGGCATGCGGAAATATGACGACCCCCGCCTGATGCCGGCCGACAAGCTCGCGGAGATGGGCCGCGCCCGCGCCGCGCGCGAGCCGAGCCTCTACGATCAGCTGGTCGATGCGACCAAAGGCGAGGACTGCGCGATCCTCTGCACCACCTCGGGCACCACCTCTCATCCGAAGCTCGCGATGCTCGCGGCGGGGCGGGTGCTCAGGCATTGCGCGTCATATCTCTCCTTCGATCCCAAGGGTCCCGAGGACGAATACGTCTCGGTGCTGCCGCTGCCCTGGATCATGGAGCAGGTCTATGTGCTCGGCAAAGGGCTGTTGTGCCGGATGAAAGTCAACTTCGTCGAAGAGCCCGACACCATGATGAACGATTTCCGCGAGATCGCGCCGACCTTCGTGCTGTTCGCGCCGCGGGTCTGGGAATCGATCGCCGCCGACGTCCGTGCGCGGGTAATGGATGCGTCGCCGTTCAAGCAGGGCCTCTACGAGCTCGGCATGAGGACCGGGCTCGCCGCGCTGGAGAAGGGCCACCATTCGGCGGTCGCCGACCTCTTGCTGTTCCGGGCGCTGCGCGACCGGCTCGGCTTCAGTCGGCTGCGCTCGGCCGCGACGGGAGGGGCCGCGCTCGGGCCCGACACGTTCAAGTTCTTCCGCGCCATGGGCGTGCCCCTGCGCACGCTCTACGGCCAGACCGAGCTATTGGGTGCCTACACGCTGCACCCGATCGACAAGGTCGACCCCGACACCACGGGCGTTGCGATGGCCGACGATATCGAGATCAGGATCGAGCAGCCGGATATCCACGGCGTCGGCGAGATCGTGGTGCGCCATCCCAACATGTTCTTAGGGTACTACAAGAACCCGGAGACGTCGGCGGCCGACATGAAGGACGGCTGGATGCACTCCGGCGACGCCGGCTATTTCAACGAAGCAAAACAGCTCGTCGTCATCGACCGCATCAAGGATCTCGCGGAGACCGCGCGCGGCGAGCGCTTCTCGCCGCAATATATCGAGAACAAGCTGAAGTTCTCGACCTACATCGCGGAAGCCGTGGTGCTGGGCGCCGGCCGCGAGACGCTGGCGGCCATGATCTGCATCCGCTACTCCATCATCTCCAAATGGGCGGAGAAGAACCGCATCTCCTTCACCACCTACACCGACCTCGCCTCGCGCCCCGAGGTCTACGCGCTGCTGCAGAAGGAGGTCGAGGCGGTCAACGCCACGCTGCCGCCCGCGCAGCGCATCGCGAAATTTCTGCTGCTCTACAAGGAGCTCGACGCCGACGACGGCGAATTGACCCGCACCCGAAAAGTCCGCCGCGCCGTCATCAATGAAAAATACGCCGGCATCATCGACGCCATCTATCGCGGCGACGCCAATATCCCCGTCGACACCGTGATCCGCTTCCAGGACGGCTCGACCCAGCGCGTGCGAACGTCCTTGCGCGTGGTGGATCTGGCAAGCGCGCCGCAATTCGCGGAGGCTGCGGAGTGATAGTTCTTAACCTTCAGAAGGCACGCAGTCTTCCTTGCCTCGCCCCGCTTGCGGGGAGAGGCCGGAGCGCGTCAGCGATCCGGGTGAGGGGGAGTCTCCGCGAGGGCGCTGGCAATCGCTTCAAGGACGCCCGCCGAATTGCCGAGTACCTCGTTGTTCCAGAAGCGAAGCACTCGATAGTTATGAGCGGCAAGCCATTTGTCGCGGACTGCGTCGCTGGCACGGTCCGCATGCTGCCCGCCATCAACCTCGATGACCAAACGACTTTCCCTGCAGACAAAATCCACCGTGTAGGGACCGATCGGCTCCTGCCGAACGAACTTATGTCCGTTCAACCGTCGTGCACGCAATCTGAACCAAAGAGCATTTTCCGCATCCGTGGCGACCTTTCGCAAGGCCCTGGCGCGTACCGTCTTGGTCTCATCAGCAGGCCGCATGTGGCAGCTCCCCCTCACCCGGATCGCATCTTCGATGCGATCCGACCTCTCCCCGCAAGCGGGGAGAGGTTAGCATCGCGTGCAAAAGCATGAACTTCGCCTTCCTCATCCAGCTCCTGGTCAACGGGCTCGTGGTCGGCACGCTCTACGGCGTGGTCGCGATGTCGTTCGTGCTGATCTACAAGGCGACCCAGGTCGTCAACTTCGCGCAAGGCGAGCTGCTTTTGATCGGCGCCTGGGTGTGCTGGGCGCTGCTCACCAAATTCCAGGTGCCGTTCTGGGTCGGCATGCCCATGACGCTCGTCTTCATGTTCGTGTTCGGCATCGCGATCCAGGTCGTGATCTTGCGGCCGATGATCGGCGAGCCGATCATCTCGGTGATCATGGTGACCATCGGCCTCTCCACGGTGTTCCAGGCGGCGCTGAAATGGATCTTCGGCGTCAACCCGCAGCCCTTCCCGCGGGTGTTCCAGAGCCAGTCGGTCGATCTGTTCGGCCTGCAGATTCAGACCGTCTATCTCATGAGCCTCGTGGTGTCGCTCGCCATGATGGTCGGCATGGCGTGGTTCTTCCGCGCCTCCAAATACGGGCTGGCGATGCGCGCGACCGCGTTCAACCAGCAGGTGGCGCAGTCGCTCGGCATCTCCGTGAAAAGCGTGTTCGCGATGGCCTGGGCGATCTCGGCCACCGTCTCCGCGGTCGCCGGCGTCGTCGTCGCCGTGGTCAACGGCGTCTCCTCGGGACTGTCGGCCTATGGCATCAAGGTGTTCCCGGCGGCGATCCTCGGCGGGCTCGACTCCATCGGCGGCGCCGTGCTGGGCGGCATCATCATCGGACTCCTCGAGAACATCGCGCAATATGTCGACAGCCAGTTCCTGCACTGGGGCAATCTCTACGAGATCGCGCCGTTCTACGTTCTGATCATCATCCTGATGATCAAGCCCTACGGGCTGTTCGGCACCAAGGACATCGAGCGGATCTGATCATGGCAAGCTCCACGCTCATCCCGGCCGGCGATTTCCGCAGCTCCTATGCGGCCGACACCACGATCTTCCCGACCCGGACCAGCCGCAATTTCGCGATCGTCGGCGTCCTCCTGCTCTGCTTCGCGCCGCTGCTGTTCAGCGAATACTGGCTCGCCATCTCGATCCAGATCGGCATCTTCGCCATCGCGGCGCTGGGCCTCAACATCCTGGTCGGCTTCACCGGCCAGATCTCGATCGGCCACGCCGCCTTCTTCCTGCTCGGCGCCTTCACCTCGGCCTATATCAACAACAACTTTCCCGTTCCGGTGTTCTTCGCGATCCCGCTTGCCGGCGTCGTCACTGCGCTGGTGGGCCTCGTGTTCGGCGTGCCGGCGGCCCGGCTGAAGGGGCTCTATCTCGTCATCGCCACCCTGGCCGCGCAATACATCCTGCTCGACTTCTTCTCCCGCGCCGAATGGTTCTCCGGCGGCTCGGTGCCGGCAAGCGCCAATCCGTTCTCGATCTTCGGCTACACGCTGCGCGGCGATAAGCAATATTTCTACGTGGTGCTCGGCTATCTCGTCGTCTGCTATCTCCTCGTCACCAACCTGATGCGCACGCGCGACGGCCGCGCGCTGGTGGCGATCCGCGACCATTATCTCTCCGCGGAGATCATGGGCATCAACCTCACCAAATACCGCACGCTGTCGTTTGGCCTCGCCGCCTTCTTCGCCGGCATCGCCGGCGCCCTCTATGCGCATTACCAGCTCGTGATCTCGCAGGAGGGCTTCGGCATCGAGCGCTCCATCCTGTTCCTCGCCATGATCATCATCGGCGGCACCGGCTCGATCATGGGCACGCTGATGGGTACCGCCTTCGTGGTGCTGCTGCCGGAATCGATGGAGTGGATCAGCACATCATTGAAGGGCAGCGCGATCGATCACGCGCTGTCGCTCAACAACAACATCACGTTCCTGCGCGAGATCGCGATCGGGCTGATCATCATCGCCTTCCTGATGTTCGAGCCCGACGGGCTCGCGCATCGCTGGCGCCAGATCAAGATGTATTGGAAGCTCTACCCGTTCTCTCATTGAGGTTTGGAAAACAGCCTCTCAAATACGTTCAAACAAAAGACCGGAGGAAAACAAATGACGTTCAAATCCCTTTTCGGCACGGTTTCGCTGGCGCTCCTGCTCGGCACGGCGTCCGCGGGCGCGCAGCAGATTTCGATCGGCCATCTCGAAGATCTCTCGGGCGGCACGTCCGACGTCGGCACGCCCTACGGCCAGGCGGTCGCCGACACCTTTGCCTGGATCAACAAGAACGGCGGCATCGGCGGCAAGCAGCTGTCGGTCGACAGCACCGATTACGGCTACCAGGTGCCGCGCGCGATTGCGCTGTACAAGAAATGGTCGGCGCCGGACAACAAGGTCGCCGCGATCATGGGCTGGGGCACCGCGGACACCGAGGCGCTGACCGGCTTCCTCGCGCAGGACAAGATCCCCGATCTCTCCGGCTCCTACGCCGCCGCGCTCACCGATCCCGAGGGCACCAGCGGCAAGGCAAAACCCGCGCCGTACAATTTCTTCTACGGACCGACCTATTCGGACGCGCTGCGCGCGATGCTGATGTGGGCGGCCGACGACTGGAAAGCCAAGGGCAAGCCAGGCAAGCCGAAATTCGTCCACATGGGCGCCAACCATCCCTATCCCAACGCGCCGAAGGCCGCCGGCGAAGCGCTCGCCACCGAGCTCGGCTTCGAGGTGCTGCCGCCGCTGGTGTTTGCGCTCGCGCCCGGCGACTACTCCGCGCAGTGCCTCAGCCTGAAGAGCTCTGGCGCCAACTACGCCTATCTCGGCAACACCGCGGCGTCGAACATCTCGGTGATGAAGGCCTGCAAGGCCGCCGGCGTCGACGTGCAGTTCCTCGGCAATGTCTGGGGCATGGATGAGAACGGCGCCAAGACCGCGGGCGATGCCGCCGACGGCATCGTCTTCCCCTTGCGCACCTCGGTGGCCTGGGGCGGCGATGCGCCGGGCATGAAGACGGTGATGGAAATCTCCAGGATGTCCGACCCGACCGGCAAGGCCTATCGTCCGGTGCACTACATCGCCGGCGTCTGCTCCGCGATGTACATGAAGGAAGCGCTGGACTGGGCCGCCAAGAACGGCGGCGCCACCGGCGAGAACGTCGCCAAGGGCTTCTACCAGAAGAAGGACTGGGTGCCCGCGGGCATGGAGGGCGTCTGCAGCCCCTCGACCTGGACCGACAAGGACCATCGCGGCACCATGAAGGTCGACCTCTATCGCGCGCGCGTCACGGCGGCGACCGACGGCGATCTCAACGATCTCATGGCCAAGGGCGCGATCAAGCTCGAGAAGGTGAAGACCGTCGAGCTGCCGCGCAAGGCTGAATGGTTCGGATGGTGAGCAGCCCCGCTCGCGACGCCAGCCCTCCCTCTCCCCGTTCTTCACGGGGAGAGGGTCGGGGTGAGGGGCTCTCTCCACAAGCTCAATACGCGGAGAGTCCCCCTCACCCGGATCACATCTTCGATGTGATCCGACCTCTCCCCGCAAGCGGGGCGAGGTAAGAACGAGGCCCACAACGATCGTATCGACCCATGACTCAAACCCTCGACATCACGCGTCCTGCACCCGCGACCGCCGCCACCACCGCGCCCCTCCTCGCCGTGCGCAACATCGAGGTGGTCTACGACGACGTCATCCTGGTCCTGCGCGGCCTCAGCCTGGAAGTCCCCAGGGGCGCGATCGTCGCGCTGCTCGGGGCCAACGGCGCCGGCAAGTCGACCACGCTGAAGGCGATCTCGGGGCTGCTCAAGACCGAGGACGGCGAGGTCACGCGCGGCGAGATCGTGTTCGACGGCGAGCGCATCGACGGCATCGATCCCGACAAGATCGTGCGCCGTGGCATCTTCCAGGTGATGGAGGGACGGCGCATCGTCGCCGACATGACGTCGCTGGAGAATCTGCGGTTGGGGGCCTTCACCCGCAGCGACCGCGGGGTCGATGCCGACATCGAGATGGTGTTCAACTATTTCCCGCGGCTGAAGGAGCGCATGGGGCTCGCCGGCTACCTCTCCGGCGGCGAGCAGCAGATGCTCGCGATCGGCCGCGCGCTGATGGCGCGGCCCAAGATGATCCTGATGGACGAGCCGTCGATGGGCTTGTCGCCGCTATTGGTGAAGGAGGTGTTCGCCATCATCAAGCAGATCAACCGCGACCTCGGCGTCACCATCCTGCTGGTCGAGCAGAACGCGCGCGCCGCGCTGTCCGTGGCGAGCCACGGCTACATCATGGAGCAAGGCAAGGTCGTGCTCGACGGCACCGCCGATGAACTGCGCGACAACGAGGACGTCAAGGAATTCTACCTCGGCGGCGCCGGCGACCAGCGCAAGAGTTTCAAGAACCTCAAGAGCTTCAAGCGGCGCAAGCGATGGCTGTGAATTCTCCCTCGCCCCGCCCTTCGCGGGGAGAGGGTCGAGGTGAGGGGCTTTCTCCGCAAGCTCGGTGCTTCGAGAGTCCCCCTCACCCGGACCGCATCTGCGATGCGATCCGACCTCTCCCCGCAAGCGGGGCGAGGTAAGAAACGAGGCAACGAGAAAAATGACCGATCACTACGACACCAAAGAAACCCGCGACCCGCAACAACGGGAAGCCGAGCTGTTCGCGCGCCTGCCCGCCGTCCTGCGCAAGGCGATGGAAGCGCCGGCCTATGCATCGCGCTTTCGCGGCGTCGATCCGGCCGCCATCACCAGCCGCGCGGCGCTGGCGCAATTGCCGGTGCTGCGCAAATCCGAGCTGCCTGCACTCCACAAGGCCAACCCACCGTTCGGCGGTTTCGTGCCGACCTCATCGGGCGCGTTCGCGCGCCTCTTCACCTCGCCCGGCCCGATCTTCGAGCCGGAAGCCGCGCATGCCGATCCCTGGCGCGGCGCGCGGGCGCTGTTTGCGGCGGGCGTCCGCCGCGGCGACATCGTGCTCAATACGTTCAGCTATCACCTCACGCCCGGCGGCTTCATCATGGATTCCTCGGCGCGCGCGCTCGGCTGCGCGGTGATCCCGGCCGGCCCCGGCAATACCGAGCAGCAGTTCGAGCTGATCGAGGCGTACCGGCCGAACGGCTATAGCGGCACGCCGGACTTTTTGAAGATCCTGATCGACGCGGCCATCGCCGCCGGCCGCGACATCGCCTCGATCAAGCGCGCACTGGTGTCGGGCGCGGCATTTCCGCCGTCGCTGCAGAAGGAGATCAAGGCGCACGGCATCGAGGCCTATCAGGCCTTCGGCACCGCCGATCTCGGCATGGTCGCCTTCGAGACGCAGGCGCGCGACGGCATGGTGGTCAACGAGGACTTGATCCTGGAGATCGTCAAGCCCGGCACTGGCGAGCCGGTTGCGGACGGTGACGTCGGCGAGATCGTCGTCACCTCGCTCGACCCTGAGCATCCCTGGATCCGCCTTGCGCTCGGAGACCTCACCGCCAGCCTGCCAGGCATCAGTCCCTGCGGCCGCACCAATATGCGCATCAAGGGCTGGATGGGCCGCGCCGACCAGACCACCAAGATCAAGGGCATGTTCGTGCGCCCCGAGCAGATCGCCGAGATCGCCAGGCGTCACCCCGCGCTCGGCCGCCTGCGCCTCGTGGTCACCCGTGCCGGCGAGACGGATGCGATGACGCTGAAAGCCGAATGCGCCGGAGCCGACGATGCCCTGCAGAACGATCTCGCCGCGACGCTGCGCGCGGTGACGAAGCTTGGCGGCGCGGTCGAGCTGGTCGGCAGCGGCTCGCTGCCGAACGATGGCAAGGTGATCGCCGACGAGCGGTAGGCGACGCGCACTTTCCCGACGCAGCTAACATGTCGATCCCGTCATCCTGAGGCGCCGCAGCGAAGCGGAGGCCTCGAAGGATGCACGGCCCGGCTCTCGCAGCGGGGCCGTCGCCCTTCGAGGCCGCCGCTGCGCGACGGCACCTCAGGATGACGGTGAAAGAGCGGCGTGTGCAAAATGTGCAGGGCTTCCTTCTTTGGCCACGACTAGCCGAGACTGGCGGAATTGCCGATACTGGCGCCTTCCCCTATACCCGTCCCCTACCCACGTCGTTCGGAGTCCCCTCGCAATGGCCATCCCGCGCGCCTCGCAAGCCCTGTCCCGCTTCACCGTGCTTGACCTGACCCGCGTGCGTGCCGGCCCGACCTGCGTGCGGCAGCTCGCCGACTGGGGCGCCAATGTCATCAAGATCGATGCCCTGCTCGAGGACGCCGGCGGCGAGTCCCTGGGCGGTCCGCGTCACGGGGCCGACTTCCAGAACCTGCACCGCAACAAGCGGGCGATGACGCTCAACCTCAAGGACCCGAAGGGCGTCGAGACCTTCATGCGGCTGGCCGCCAAGGCCGACGTCGTGGTCGAGAACTACCGGCCGGACGTCAAGACCAAGCTCGGCGTCGACTACGAGGCCGTGCGCAAGGTCAATCCGCGCATCGTCTATGGCAGCATCTCCGGATTCGGCCAGGACGGCCCCTATTACAAGCGCCCCGGCTTCGATCAGATCGCGCAGGGCATGGGCGGGCTGATGTCGATCACCGGCGCGCCGGGCGAAGGGCCGATGCGGGTCGGCATTCCCGTCGCCGATCTTGCCTCCGGCCTGTTCTGCGCCATGGGCATCCTCACCGCGTTGCTCGAGCGCGAGGTGTCCGGCGAGGGCCAGTGGGTGCAGACCTCGCTCCTGCAGGCGCAGATCTTCATGCTGGATTTCCAGGCCGCGCGCTGGCTGATGGAACACGAGGTCGCCAAGCAGGCCGGTAACAACCATCCGACCTCGATTCCCACCGGCGTGTTCAAGACCTCCGACGGCTATATCAATATCGCGACCGCCAGCGGCCGCATCTGGGAGCGCCTGGCGCAAGCCATCGGCGCCCCGGAATTGCCGGGCAATCCCGACTATGCGACCGCACCGGCACGCTCGAAGAACCGCGACGCATTGAACGCCGAAATCGAGCAGCGCACGGTGACCAAATCGACCGAGCATTGGGTCGAGGCGCTCAACGCCGCCGGCGTGCCCTGTGGTCCCATCTATTCGATCGACCAGGTGTTTGCCGATGCACAGGTGCAGCATCTCGGCATGGCGCAGGACGTACCGAATGCCGAGGGACGCCACATCCGCCTGGTCGGCCAGCCGTTCAAACTGTCGCGCACGCCGAGCCACATGGATGCGCGTCCGCCGGAATTCGGCGAGCAGACCGATGAGGTGCTCACCGAGTTTGGCTTCAGTGCGGGCGAAATCGCCGAGCTGAAAGAGCGCAAGGTGGTGTGAGGCGGTTCAGGTAGCAAGGGGGCGAGCAAAAGCCCGGCGGCAGCTGGGCTTTTTTGATGCCGATGCGAGACTCAGGACCTCGCGACGACAGGCGGCAGTCACTGCGCCTTGAACTGAGCGGACGGCGTGGAGCGGGACATCGCGAGCTCCTCCTCGTTCATGTCCGCGCCGACATCGGCGAACAACGGTGTGCTGAGATAGCGCTCGCCGGTGTCAGGCAGCATGCACAGAATGTTCGAGCCCTTCTCCGCTCGTGCGGCGACCTTGAGCGCTCCCGCCATCGTCGCGCCGGAGGTGATGCCGACGAATATGCCTTCCTTGGTCGCAAGCTCCTTGCTGCACCGGATCGCCTCGGGGCCGGGAATGGGCAGGATCTGGTCGATCACCTTCATCATGACGGCATCGCCGGTCAGCTTCGGGATGAAATCGGGCGTCCAGCCCTGCATTGGATGCGGCTTGAAATTCGGATGAGGTGATGCCGGCGTGCCGTCCGGATTGCGATTTTGCTCGATGCCGCTGCCCAGCAGTTGCGCGTCCTCCGGCTCGCAAACGACGATCCTGGTCTCGGGGCGCTCCTTGGCGAGCACCCGCGAAACCCCCTTCAGCGTGCCGCCGGTCCCATAACCCGTGACCCAGTAATCCAGCCGCTCTCCTGCGAAGTCGTCCAGTATCTCGCGCGCCGTGGTTCGCGAGTGATAATCCGGGTTGGCTTCGTTCTCGAATTGCCGCGTCATGAACCAGCCGTGGGTCCTGGCAAGCTCGATGGCCTTGTTGATCATTCCGAAGCCCCGCTCCGCCGCGGGTGTCACCACAACCTTCGCGCCCAGAAACCGCATGAGCTTCCGCCGCTCGATGCTGAAGGTCTCGGCCATCGTGACCACCAACGGATATCCCTTGGCGGCGCAAACCATCGCAAGGCCGATTCCCGTGTTGCCGCTCGTCGCCTCGATGATGGTCTGACCGGGCTTGAGCTCACCCGATTTCTCTGCGGCTTCGATAACGCCGAGAGCCAATCGATCCTTGATCGATCCCAGCGGGTTGAAGGCCTCGACCTTCACAAACAGATTCACGCCCGCCGGAGCGAGACGGTTGATCCGCACCACGGGTGTCCGGCCGACCGTTTCAAGAATGCTTTGATATCGATGACCCATGATATCTCCGTCATGAATTCGCGTTTGGAAAAAGGAACTCCGAACCGCAATTGGCCAACGGCCGAACCATATCTGAACTGAGGGTTACCGCAATCGGTAAGACCTCGATCATGCTGCTCAATTTTCACGCGACCGATCTGTGCGTCCATGGCTCGGTTCAGCCGCTTGAGCTCTTGGTGGGATGCCGATCTTGGCGGGATGCCAAGCCCCACGCAACCGCACAAACGCCCGGTCGATCACGGGCCAGAACAACAGCACAATCGCCAGCGTCGTGATCGAGCCGACCAGATAGTTCGACCAGAACACCTTGACGTCGCCGCCGGAGCCGATCATCGACAGGCGAAACGCGTCCTCGGCGCGGCTGCCGAGCACGAGCGCGAGCGTCAGCGGCGCCAAGGGAATGCCGATCTTCTTGAAGACATAGCCGACCACGCCGAACACGAGCATCAGCCAGATGTCGAACATGGCGTTCTGGATCGCATAGGCGCCGATGGCGCAGGACACCACGATCATCGGCGCCACCGCCGCGAACGGCACGCGCAGGATGGATGCGAAGATCGGCACCGTGGTGAGCACGAGCACGAGGCCGACGACATTGCCGAGATACATCGAGGCGATCAGGCCCCAGACGAAATCCTTGTGCTCGACGAACAACAGCGGCCCCGGATTGAGGCCCCAGACCATCAGGCCGCCGAGCAGGATCGCGGCCGTGCCGGAGCCGGGAATGCCGAGCGCCAGCATCGGCAGCAGCGCCGAGGTGCCCGACGCATGCGCCGCGGTTTCCGGCGCGAACACGCCCTCGATGCGGCCCTTGCCGAAGCTTTCGGGATCCTTGGCAAAGCGCTTGGCGAGATTGTAGCCCATGAAGGACGCGGCGATCGCGCCGCCCGGCGTGATGCCGAGCCAGCAACCGATCACCGAGGAGCGCAGCAGCGTCACCCAGTATTTCGGCAGATCCTTCCACACCGACAGCACCACGCGCAGGCTGATGCTGGCTGCGTGCCCGCGCAGCGCCAGCCGCTCCTCCATGGTGAGCAGGATCTCGCTGATGCCGAACAGGCCGATCACCGCGACCAGGAAGTTGATGCCACGCAGGAGCTCGGCGGAGCCGAAGGTCATGCGCAGCTGACCCGACACAGTGTCCATGCCGATGCCGGCCAGCAGCAGCCCGAGCGACATCGAGATGACCGTCTTGTGCTTGGCCTCGCGCCCCAGGCCGACAAAGGAGCAGAAGGTCAACAGATACACCGCGAAAAATTCCGGCGGCCCGAACTTCAGCGCGAAGGACGAGATCAACGGCGCGAGGAAAGTGATGAGCAGCACCGCGACCAGCGAGCCGATGAACGAGGACGTGAAGGCTGCCGTCAGCGCCTCGGCCGCCCGGCCCTGCTGCGCCATCGGATAGCCGTCGAAGGTGGTCGCCACCGACCAGGCCTCGCCGGGAATGTTGAACAGGATGGAGGTGATGGCGCCGCCGAACAGCGCACCCCAATAGATGCAGGACAGCATCACGATGGCCGAGGTCGGGTCCATCGTGAAGGTGAGCGGCAGCAGGATCGCCACGCCGTTGGGGCCGCCGAGCCCCGGTAATACGCCGACGAAGACGCCGAGCACGAGCCCGACCATCATCAGCGCCAGCGTTTTCCAGGTGAGCAGGACGGCAAAGCCATGCAGCAGCAGGCCGAAGGCTTCCATTACTGCGCCCCCCGCCCGTCATTGCGAGCAGCGAAGCGACGACCGCGTCCGCCGAAGCGCCCTAGCGACGGCAAAAGCAATCCAGAGCCCCGCGCGCGGCCCTGGATTGCTTCGCTGTCGCTCGCAATGACAGATGGCGTCATTTTGCCCCGCTAATACCCGAAGGCCGCTTCCAGCGGCCCTTTCGGCATGATGACGTCGAACACGATATCGAAGGTCACGAACATGATCGCCGTGAAGAGAAACGCCGTCAGCAGCGACTTCCACCACGCGATCTTGCCGACCAGGCGCATGAAGCCGCCGATCAGGAGAAAGCTCGCGACGTAAAGTCCGAGAGTTTGCATCACCAGGCAGAACAGGAAGGTCGGCACGAACACCGTCATCACCCGGCGCAGCTGCGCGCGGGTCACGAACGCTTCCCGCTTCTCCTTGCGCGAGGCGAGCGAGCTGCCGAGGCCGTAGAGGCTCGCGGCGCCGAGAATCACCGAAAGGTAGAACGGGAAATAGCCTGCCTGCGGTCCGGTTTCGTCCCAGCCGACACCGGTGCGCCAATTGTCGTAGCCGAGCGTTGCGGCCAGCGCCAGCAGCAGCAGCGAAACGACAGCATCGACGGTGCGGTTGCTGGTCACTGCCGGAGAATCGGCCTCCGGCGCGGTGGGATCGTCGACGATGATTTCCAGATCAGTGTCAGACATGACTCTCAATTTGGCTATTGGCCCGAGGAAAACATCATCATCAGCGGTCAGCGACGCTGCCCGCTGCGACATTCCAACCGTTGATCCAATAACCCCGGGACTGGCGCCGGTCTTCCCGGTCTTCTTTGCAAGATGGGGTGCCCCGGATCAGCGGGACACGGCAGGACGAAAGGCTCACTTCGCAACAAACCCCGCCTGCGTCATCAACTGTCTGTTGAGTGCGTCGTCGTCTTCGAGAAATTGCAGCATGTCCTTGCCGGTGAGGAAAATCGGCTTCAACGCCTGCTTCTCCATGTATTCCTTGTATTCAGGCGTCTGGACCACCTTGCCGAACAGATCGACGTAGAAAGCCTGCTGCTCGGGCGTCACTTTGCCGGGCAGGAAGATCGCGCGCAACATCAGATATTGCACGTCGAGCCCCTCCTCCTTGCAGGTCGGTATGTCGTGCCAGGACTGGGTCGCCGTCACCTTCAAGGTATAGGAGATGCGCTCCTTGTCGAACACGCAGAGCGGGCGCACCTGACCCGCCCGCCAGACCTCGAGATTCTCCGAGGGGTTGTTGACGTTGGATTCGATGTGGCCGCCGACGAGCTGGGTCGCTGCTTCGCCGCCGGACTTGTAGGGCAGATAGGAGAATTTCGCGCCCGTCTTCTGCTCGACGAACACGGTCAGCACATGGTCCTCGCGCCTGGAGCCCGTGCCGCCCATCTTGAAAGGAAAGCTTGCGGCCTTCGCGGCGTCGATGAACTCCTTCACCGTCTTGGGGCCCTCGACATTGTCCCACAGCACGAACTGGTCGAGCGCGATCACCGAGACCGGCGTCAGATCGTGCCAGTCGAAGGGAATCTTTGCCGACAGCGGCAGCATGTAGATCAGCGAATAGGCGATCAGGATCTTGTTGGGGTCGCCTTCGCTCGCCTTCATGTACATCAGCGCTTCGGCACCGGAAGCGCCGCCCTTGAGCGACACCACCATCGGCTGCTTCATCAGATTGTTCTTCTGAATCGCGGCCTGCATCATCCGCGCCATCTGGTCGGAGGCGCCGCCGGCCCCCGCGGCCACCACGATCTCGACGGGCTTGGTCGGCTCCCAGCCGGCATGGCCGGGCGTCGCCATCAATAGGGCTGCCAGCAGGGCAGCGGCTTGGACAGTCTTGCGCACGAGTCTCTTCCCTTGATCCTTATGGATTCTTTGTCGGGGGTTTAGCACGGCTTTGGAGGATGGCCAGCCGGCATTGTGCGAAGGATTGCCGGTCAGTTCAAGCCGGCACCTGCACGCGCCGATTATGACTTTCGCATCAGAGCGCGGGCATCACTTGCCCTTCCAGTTCGGCGCGCGCTTGTTGAGGAAGGCATCCATGCCCTCGCGGAAATCCTCGCTCATATAGGCGCGCAGGATGAGGTCCTCGCCCTCGTCGCGCGACAGCGTGCGGCGGATGCGGCGCACCGCCTCCTTGGTGACGGCAAGCGTGATCGGGGCGTGCGAAGCCACGAGCCTCGCGGTCTCGTCGGCGCGGCGCTGCAGCGTCGCGACGTCCGGCACCACCTCGTTGAGCAGCCCGAGCGCCAGCGCCTCCGGCGCCTCGACCAGGCGGGCCTTGAAGATCAGGTCCTTGGTGCGCGCCGGCCCGATCAGCGAGACCAGGCGGGAGATGTTGGACATCGACAGGCAGTTGCCGAGCGTGCGCGCGATCGGAAAGCCGATCCGCGTCGCTTCGGTGCCGATCCTGATATCGCAGCAGGCGGCGATGCCGGCGCCGCCGCCGGTGCAGGCGCCGGCGATGGCGGCAATCACGGGCACGCGGCACTGCTCCAGCGTGCCGAGCACGCGGTCGATCCGCGCTTCATAGTCCAGCGCATCCTGCGCGGATTTGAAGGCGCGGAACTGCGAGATGTCGGTGCCCGACGCGAACGCCTTGTCGCCGGCCCCGGTCAGGATCAGCGCCTTGATCGATTCATCGCCGTTGATGCTCTCGCAGGTCGAGGCGAGCTGCTCGTACATGGCAAAGGTCAGCGCGTTGCGCGCCTGCGGCCGGTTGAAGGTGAGCCGGGCAATGCCGTCCTCGACGGAGTAGAGCAGGTCTTCAGAGGCATTGACCGGTGCGTTCATCGCGCTTTTCCTTCTTGGCTTGAATACGAAACGTCAGGCGACCGCCGCCTTCGGCATCGGCACTGTCTCGCGGCTGGTGAGCACCTCCATCGCCGCCAGCACGCCGCCCTTGCGGTGCGGCACCTTGGCAAGCTCCAGCCCCATCTCGACGCCGGACAGCGTGCCCATCAGCATCAGGTCGTTGAAATGGCCGATGTGACCGATCCGGAACACCTTGCCCTTGATCTTGTTCAGCCCGGTGCCGAGCGACATGTCGAAATTATCCAGCACCACCTTGCGGAAATTGTCGCTGTCATGGCCATCGGGCATCACCACGCCGGTCAGCGCGGGCGAATGCGCCTGCGGGTCCTGGCACTGGGTCTCGAGCCCCCACACTTTCATGGCGGCGCGGGTGGCGGCGCCGTGGCGCTTGTGGCGGGCGAAGACGTTCTCTAGCCCCTCCTCCTCCAGCATGCGGATCGCCTCGCGCAGACCCATCAGCAGGTTGATCGCGGGCGTATAGGGGAAGGTGCCGGCCTTGTTGAAGGCGAGCATGTCCTGCCATTCCCAATAGGAACGCAGGCCCGGATTGGCTTTGGCCACGGCAAGCGCCTTCTCCGAGACGGCATTGAAGCCGAGCCCGGGCGGCAGCATCAGGCCTTTCTGCGAGCCCGCGACCGAGACGTCGATGCCCCAGGCATCGTGCTCATAGTCCAGCGAGCCGAGGCCGGAGATGGTGTCGACCATCAGCAGCGCCGGATGCTTGAGGCGGTCCAGAATCCTGCGGACGTCGAGCGGATAGGTGACGCAGCCGGTCGAGGTCTCGTTGTGCACGACCATCACGGCCTTGACCTTGTGCGCCTTGTCGGCGGCGAGCCGCTGCTCGATGCCGGCGAGGTCGGCGCCGCGGCGCCAGTCGCCGGGGACGAAGTCGACATCGAGCTTGAACTTGTCGGCGATGCCGCGCCACAGCACGGCGAACTGGCCGGTCTCGGCCATGATCACCTTGTCGCCCGGCTGCAGGGTGTTGACGATCGCCGCCTCCCAGGCGCCGGTCCCGGACGAGGGATAGATGATCACGGGCTGGGTGGTGCGGAACATCCGCTGCATGCCGGCCATGACGGCAAAACCGAGCTCGGCAAATTCCGCACCGCGATGGTCCAGGCCCGGCATGTCCATGGCCCGCAGCACCCGGTCGGGGATGTTGGTGGGTCCTGGAATCTGCAAGAAATGCCGTCCAGTATGCAGGGTCATTGGCGTTTTCCCGGGCTTTGTTGGCTTGGATTGGCCTTGGCTTGGTTTGGCCTTGGTTTGGCGAGGGGCTCGAATAGCACCATTCGCCCGGCTTGTCCCGCGCCCGGCCGCCGCCGTCAATCCGCAAGACGGCGGAAAGGCCTCCCGGAATTGCATCGCCTCATTCCGCCGCCACCGCCTTGCCCAGCGTCATGGCCGGATCGGCCGCCTCGAAGGGCCGCTCGGGCCGCATCAGGAAGGCGCAGCCGCCGCCGAGCGCCAGAAGCCCCATCGACATCAGGAACGGCAGGTACCAGTTGCCGGTGAGATCGATGACGAAGCCCGCAACCAGGGGCGAGACGATCGCCGCCAGCGCCGAGCCGGAGTTCATGATGCCGGAGGCGGTGCCGGAATATTTGGCCGCGATGTCCATCGGGATCGACCACATCGGGCCGATGGTGATCTCGGCGAAGAAGAAGCCCGAGGAGAGGCAGAGCGCAACCACGGTCATGTCGTGGACGAACAGGATCGGGAACAGCGAGGCAAGCGCGCCGACGAAGCCGAGCACGACGATGGACAGCCGCGCCAGCCGCACATTGCCGGTCCGCCTGAGAATGCCGTCGGACAGCACGCCGCCGATGCTGTCGCCGACCACCCCGGCAAAGAACACGCCCGAGGCGAACAGCGCCGAGTTCTTCAGGTCGAGGTGATAACTGTTCTTGAAGAACAGCGGCAGCCAGTTGAGGTAGAGCCACAGGCTCCAGCCGTAGCAGAAATAGGTCAGCGTCACCGGCCACATCCGGCGCAACAACGGCCCCCAGGGCACGCGCGCCCGCTCGGCGCTCGGCCGCGGCGGCAGTGTCGCGAGCTCGGCCTCGGTGATCGCGCCATGCTCGCGCGGCTCGTTGCGGAAGTACGAGACCCAGGCAATGCCCCAGACCAGGCTGACGAGGCCGAGCGCAATGAAGGAGCCGCGCCAGGTGAAATAGGCGATCAGCAGCGCGACCATCGGCGGCGTTATGGCATTGCCGAGCCGCGCGAAGGCGTGCGTCAGGCCTTGGGCGAAGCCGCGGCTGGTCGCGGGTGTCCAGTATTGCATGGCGCGGGTTGCGGTCGGAAAGGTCGCGCCCTCGCCGAAACCCAGCGCAAAGCGCGCCAGAAACAGCGCCGGCAGGCTGTAGACAAAGCCGGTCATGATGGTCGAGAGCGCCCAGATCATGCCGCACCAGAACAGCGTATGCCGCGGCCCGAAACGGTCGCCGACCCAGCCGCCGATCACCTGGAACAGGAGATAGGGATAGGCGAAGGCGGAGAACACGAAGCCGAGTTCGGTGTTGGAAAGCTGCAGCTCCTTCTGGATCTCGCTCGCGGCCGTGCCGATGTTCACCCGGTCGATATAGGTGATGAAGTACATCGCGCACAGCATCGCGAGCACGACGTGCGTGGCCTTGAACCGAAATCGCATCTTCACTCCCGCTAATCGACTGTCTGTTGTTTGCTGTCTGTTGTTTTTGATCGCAGCTCTCGCCGCGACATCACCTCTCCCGAAGGGAGAGGTCGGATCGCATCGCAAGATGCGATCCGGGTGAGGGGTTAAGGTCCCTCGTGAGAGCGCAGCCCCTCACCCGGATTGCGCCGGACGATGCTGCGCATCGCCGGGAGCCATCCGACCTCTCCCTATGGGAGAGGTAAGCGACCCCCGCAGTCCTAGCTGCCCACGACCTTGAGATGGCTGGCATTGCCCGCAGGCCGCTGCTCAAGGAATGTCATCGCGGCATCGACGCCGCCGGCGCGGTGCGGGACGCCGGCAATCGCCAGCCCCATCTCGACGCCGGTGAGCGCCGCAAGCAGCGTGAGCTCGTTGCACTCGCCGAGATGGCCGATGCGGAACACCTTGCCCGCGACCTTGGACAGGCCGCTTCCGAGCGACATGTTGTAATTGTCGAGCACCACCTGGCGGAATTCGTCGGCGTCATAGCCCGGCGGCATCATGACCGCGGTCAGCACCGGCGAGAAATCCTTCGGCTCCTGGCACAGCACCTCGAGGCCCCAGTGATTGACCGCGGCGCGCGTCGCGGCCGCGAGCCGCTGATGCCGCGCGAACACCTTGTCGAGCCCCTCCTCCAGCAGCATCGCGATCGCCTCGCGCAGGCCGTAGAGCAGATTGGTCGCGGGCGTGTAGGGGAAGAAGCCCTTCGTGTTGGGCTTGAGCATCTCCTCCCAATCCCAATAGGAGCGCGGCATCTTGTTGGTCCTGGATGCGGCGAGCGCCTTTTGCGAGATCGCGTTGAAGCCGAGCCCCGGCGGCAGCATGAAGCCCTTCTGCGAGCAGCTGACGGAAACGTCGACCTTCCATTCCTCATGGCGGTAGTCGACCGAGCCGAGCGAGGAGATGGTGTCGACCATCAGGAGCGCCGGATGCTTGGCGCGGTCCATGGCGGCGCGGATCTCGGCGATGCGGCTGGTCGCGCCGGTCGAGGTCTCGTTGTGCACGACCATCACCGCCTTGACGGCGTGCACCTTGTCCGCGGCGAGCTTGGCCTCGACCTCCGCGGGATCGGCGCCGCGGCGCCAGTCGCCGGGGATGAAGTCGACCTCGATGCCCCAGCGCTTGGCCATGTTGTGCCACAGCGTGGCGAAGTGGCCGGTCTCGACCATCAGCACCTTGTCGCCGGGCGAGAGCGTGTTGACGATGGCGGCTTCCCAGGCGCCGGTCCCCGAGGAGGGGAAGATCACGACCGGGCCGGAGGTCTGGAACACCTTCTTCGTCCCCTCCAGCACCACCCGCCCGAGCTCGCCGAATTCGGCACTGCGATGGTCGATGACGGGCATGTCCATGGCGCGCAGGACGCGGTCGGGCACCGGGCTCGGCCCCGGAATCTGCAGAAAATGGCGTCCTTGAGCCACGGCGACCTCCAACTTTCGGTATCGGGATATTGCGTGCGGGGATTTTTGCATTCATTTTCTGGACATGCAACCATTTTTCAGATACAAACCGCGCCATCGACGGCGGCAGTTCCCCTGACCTATCGTGACGTGCATGAAATCGACGATTCCCGAGAACGGCGTGCCCCTGACCCGGCCGGCCGGCAATGGCGGCGCCGAGCGGACCGAGCCCTCGCTCCATGGCGAGATCCTGTCGCGGCTGCGCGACTATGTGGTCGAGGGCAACATTGCCGAAGGCGCGCGCGTTCCCGAGCGGCAGCTCTGCGAATTGTTCGGCATTTCGCGCACGCCGCTGCGCGAGGCGCTGAAGGTGCTGGCAGCCGAAGGGCTGATCGAACTGTTGCCCAACCGCGGCGCGCGGGTGCGGCAGCTGTCGCGGCGTGACATCGAGGAATTGTTCGAGATGATGGGCGGGCTGGAGAGCCTGGCCGGACGCCTCGCCTGCGAGACCATCACGGACGAGGAGATCGCCAAGATCGAGCGGCTGCATTACGAGATGTACGGCTATTACCTGCACCGCCACATGCACAATTACTTCCAGGCCAACCAGCGCATCCATGAGAAGATCGTGGCGGCTGCCCGCAACGAGACGCTAAGCGCCACCTACGCCAATTTCGCCGGCCGCATCCGCCGCGTGCGCTATTCCGCCAATTTCGCCCGCAAGCGGCAGCGCTGGGGCGAGGCCATGCGCGAGCATGAGGCGATCCTCGACGCGCTGCGCCGACGCGCCGGCAGCGAGCTCAGCGACATCCTGTTTCACCACCTCCGCGCCAAGCGCACCGCCGCGCTGGAGCACCTGGACGAGGCCGGAGACGGCGTACAGGCTCAGGAAATCGATCGCGGCGTCAGCCAGAGGTGAATTCATAACTTGCTCCCCTCGCGACAAAATTGCATCTACTCCCTGAGATGTGTGAGATTGATTTGAGCCGTCTCCGCAGGTGCCTCACCTCTCCCGTAGGGAGAGGTCGGATTGCATCGACAGATGCAATCCGGGTGAGGGGTTACGCTCCCTCTTGGAGCCGCGGCCCCTCACCCGGATTGCGCAAATGCGCAATCCGACCTCTCCCCGCTGGGGAGAGGTAACACCGAGCGGGCCGCAAGGTCCAAGTGTCCCCGGAAATGACAATGACCACCTCCCCACTCGAGCGCCGCCTGCGGTCGGAAATGTCCGGCGAGGTCCTGTTCGACCCGTTCAGCCGCGGCCGCTATGCGACCGATGCCTCCTTCTACCAGATCATGCCGGCCGGCGTGGTGGTGCCGCGCACCATGGACGAGGCCTTGCGGGCGCTGGCGATCGGCCGCGAGGCCGGGGCGAAGGTCACCCCGCGCGGCGGCGGCACCTCGCAATGCGGCCAGACCGTCAATGACGGCCTCGTCATCGACGTCTCGAAATATCTGAACCGGATCGTCTCGCTCGATCTCGACAACCGCTCTTGCATCGTCGAGCCCGGCATCGTGCTCGACGACCTCAACCGGCAGCTGAAGACGCACGGGCTGTGGTTCCCGGTCGACGTCTCCACCGCCTCCCGCGCCACCATCGGCGGCATGGCCGGCAACAATTCCTGCGGCGGACGTTCATTGCGGTATGGCACCATGCGCGACAACACGCTGTCGATGCAGGCGGCGCTCGCCGACGGCACGCGGATGCATTTCGGCGACGTGCCGCGCGATCTCGCAGGCGTCGATGCCCCGGAGGAAGGCCTCGCTTTGTTCCGCGACATGCTCGCGCTCGGCGAGCGCGAGGCCGCCGAGATCGCCGACAAATTCCCCAAGGTGCAGCGCCGTGTCGGCGGCTACAATCTCGATGCGCTCACCCCGCGCAACGCGCCCAACAACATGGCGCATCTCCTGGTCGGCTCCGAGGGCACGCTCGCCTTCACCACAGAGGTCGAGCTGAAGCTGTGGCCGGTGATCCGCAACAAGGTGCTCGGCGTCTGCCATTTCGGCAGCTTCTACGAGGCGATGGACGCGACCCAGCATTTGGTCAAGCTCAAGCCGATCGCAGTCGAGCTGGTCGACCGCACCATGATCGGACTGGGGCGCGACATCGCGATGTTCGTGCCGGTGATCGAGGCCGCGGTGCGCGGCGATCCCGAGGCGCTGCTGCTGGTCGAGTTCGCCGAGGAGGACCAGGCCGACAATCTGCAGCGCCTGAAACAGCTGTCCGAGCTGATGGCCGATCTCGGCTTCGGCTGGAACAACCCGCAAGCCAAATGGGGCGGCGTGGTCGAGGTCACCGAGCCGGCGCTGCAGGCGGCCATCGCCGATTTCCGCGCCGCCGGCCTCAACGTGATGATGTCGATGAAGGAGGCCGGCAAGCCGGTCTCCTTCGTCGAGGATTGCGCGGTGCCGCTGCCGCATCTCGCCGACTATACCGCGCGGCTCAACGAAGTGTTCGCCAAGCACGGCACCAGCGGCACGATGTATGCCCACGCCTCCGAAGGCTGCCTGCATGTGCGGCCGGTTCTGAACCTCAAGCTGGACAAGGACGTCAAGGCGATGCGCGCCATCGCCGAAGAGACGTTCGCCATGGTGCGCGAATACAAGGGCTCGCATTCCGGCGAGCATGGCGACGGCATCGTGCGCTCGGAATTCCACGAACCGATGTTCGGCACGCGCATCGTCGCCGACTTCAAGGAGGTCAAGCAGCGCTTCGACCCCGCAAACACCCTCAATCCCGGCAAGATCGTCGATGCGCCCAGAATGGACGATCGCACGCTGTTTCGCTATCCCTCAGATTATCGCGTCGGCGAGCTGAAGACCGCGCTCGACTGGTCCGGCTATACCGGCGCCGGCGGCGGTTTCCAGGGCGCGGTCGAGATGTGCAACAACAACGGCACCTGCCGCAAGCTCGAGGGCGGCGTGATGTGCCCGTCCTACCGCACGACCCGTGACGAGATGCACGTCACGCGCGGCCGCGCCAATACGCTGCGGCTTGCGATCTCCGGCCAGCTCGGCGCCGATGCGCTCGCCTCCGACGAGATGATGGAGACGATGAAACTCTGCGTCTCCTGCAAGGCCTGCCGGCGCGAATGTCCCGTCGGCGTCGACATGGCCAAGATGAAGATCGAGGTTCTGGCTGCGCGCGCGCAGAAGCACGGGCTGTCCCTGCGCGACCGCCTGGTCGGCTATCTCCCGCGCTATGCCGACCTCGCCGCCCGCCTCGCGCCGCTCGCCAATTGGCGCAATTCCAGCGGCCTGTTGCGCGCGCTGTTTCAGAGGTTCGCCGGCATCAGCGCCAGACGCGCCTTGCCCGCCTTCCGCAGCGATCTGTTCCGGCCGGACTCCGAGGCGATCGGTCCGCAGCAGGGCCGTGAAGTCGTGCTGTTCGCCGACACCTTCAATCGCATCTATGAGCGCGAAAATCTCGACGCCGCACTTCGCCTGCTCGTCGCCGGCGGATATCGCGTCCATATTCCGAAGCCGGCGCAAGGCAGCCGCCCGCCCTGCTGCGGCCGCACCTTCCTCTCTGCGGGTCTGATCGAGGAGGCGCGCGCCGAGCTCGACCGGCTGGTTGCGACCTATGCGCCGTTTGCCGCGCGCGGCGTGCCGATCATCGGGCTCGAGCCGAGCTGCCTCTTGACGCTGCGCGACGAGCTGTTGTCGCTGCGCAAGGACGATACGGCAAAGACCGTCAGCGCGCATGCGCTGTTGTTCGAGGAGTTCCTGGCGCGCGAGGCAAGAGCCGGCCGCTTGAAGCTGCCGCTCGGCCCGCTTGCCGCCACCGCGCTGGTGCACGGCCACTGCCACCAGAAGTCCTTCGATGCGTTCAAGCCGGTCACCGAGGTGCTGCGGCTGGTGCCCGACCTGAAGGTCGAGACCATCGAGTCCAGCTGCTGCGGCATGGCCGGCGCCTTCGGCTACGGCACCGAGACCTATGACGCCTCGATCCGGATGGCCGAAGCGTCATTGTTGCCGGCCGTGCGCCGCGCCGATCACACCACATTCATCGTCGCCGACGGCACCTCCTGCCGCCACCAGATCGCCGACGGCGCGCAGCGCAACGCGCTGCATGTCGCGCAGGTGCTTGCGATGAGCCTCGATCGTGCGCCATCATCCCCAACGTCCCCGTTGCATCAGGAACCTGCCCAAGGAACACAATATGGCTGAACTGACCCTCGACATCGCCCGCAAGATCCTCGATGCCGCGCTCGCCAAGGCGGTGGAGAAGAAGCTGAAGCCGCTCGTGATCACCATTCTGGACGCACGCGGGGCCGTCAAAGTCACCGCCGCGCAGGACGGCACCAGCCTGTTGCGCGCCGAGGTCGCACACGGCAAGGCGTTCGGCGCGCTCGCCATGGGCATGGGCTCCCGCGCGCTCTACCAGCGCGCCCAGGAACAGGCCTATTTCATCGACGCCGTGAACACGCTGGCGCAGGGCCGCATGGTGCCGGTGCCGGGCGGCGTGCTGATCCAGGACGGCACCACGCTGCTGGGCGCCGTCGGCGTCAGCGGCGACACCTCCGACAATGACGAGATCTGCGCCATCGCCGGCATCGAGGCTGCCGGGTTGAAGGCGAATCCGGGGTAGGTGCCGCCGCCGCCATGGCGCGCGACGTGACCGAGCGCGCCATGCGCGAACATGGCAAGAGCTGACAGCTACCTTGTCGGAGAGAGTGCGATCCGGCTTGACCGCGGCGGCCTGCCGCCGAATGATCGGAGCATGATCCGGAGAGGCCTGTCGCGGTTTTCCGAACGATCATGCCCGATTGAAGCGTCCGATCACATGACAAGTCCGGCGTCGCCAAGCCGGCCGCCGGGGTTGCCTTCACATGACGGAAGCTGACTCGGATCGCCGGATCGGCACCGCCCTGGTGATCGCGGCAGCCGTCGCCTGGAGCACCGCGGCGCTCTTCACCCGCCTGCTTGCCTTGGACGCCTGGACCATATTGTTCTGGCGCGGGCTGTTCGGCGGCGGGCTGATCACGGCGTTTCACCTGCTGCTGCAGGGCCGGGCCGGACTGCGCGATCTGGTGAGATTGGGCAGGGGCGGCTGGCTGGTCGCCTCGCTCTCGACGCTCGGCATGGTGGCCTTCATTCCCGCGCTGCAGACCACCAACGTCGCCAATGTCGCGGTCATCATCGCCACCCAGCCCTTCGTTGCCGCGGCACTCGCTTGGCTATGGTTTCGCGAGCGAGCGAGGATGGAGACCCTGCTCGCGAGCCTCGTCGCGCTCACGGGCGTTGCGATCATCGTCAGCGACGCGCAGTCGTTTGCCGATATCAGCGGCATCGGGCTTGCCTGCATCATGATCCTGGCGGTATCAGGCATGACGGTGGCGATCAGGCGGTACAGGAAAACATCGATGGTCGCAGCAGCGGCCATGTCGAATTTCCTGGGCAGCCTCGTCAGCATCCCGTTTGCTCACGACATCGTCGGCGTCACAGGCCATCAGGTCCTCGTCCTCGCGATGTTCGGCTGCTGCCAGGTCGCGCTCGGCCTGACGTTCTTCACCCTCGGCTCCCGCCATTTGCCGTCGGGCCAGGCCTCGCTGATCGGGACGCTGGAGACGCCGCTGATGCCGTTCTGGATCTGGCTGGCGTTTGCGGAATTGCCGACGGCACGGGCTTTTGTCGGCGGCGCGCTGGTGATGGGCGCGGTGGTCTTCGACATCGTCGGCAGCGGCCGGATGCGCGCGCGACAGGCGCGCTCGTCCCAATTGGTGCCTTGATTCCGCGCCAGCGCGGCCTCCAGGCGGACATAAGCGCCGTTCATAGCGAAAATGTCCTGCCGCCCCCGGCGGTTCCGCCGCGACCGGAACCGGGTCGCGCGGCCTGCGTTTGGTGATGAGGAGCAACCGCCATGAAGCGCCTGCTGAAAGTTCTGGGCTATGGCCTTGTCACCATCTACTTCGTCGCCGATCTCCTGTTCGCCTCCGTCGCACGTCCATTGTCGGCGTGGCTCGGACGCCTCGGACTGTTGCAGCCGCTGTACGCCTGGATCGCGCGCCTACGCCCCTATCCGGCGCTGGCGCTGTTTTCAGTCCCGGTCGTCATTCTTGAACCCATCAAGCCGGTCGGCGCCTTTCTGGTCGCGGCCGGCCACGTCGCGGAAGGCGTGCTGACCATTGCGGCGGGCGAGATCCTGAAGATCACGCTGGTCGAGCGCCTGTTTCACCTGACCCGCGACCGCCTGATGCAGATACCGGCGTTCGCATTCCTCTACCGCCAATGGATGCGGTTTCATGAGTGGGTGACGGCATCCGAAATCTGGTGCTGGTGCCGCGACCGGATCGCACAAGTGAAGTCGCTCTTCAGGCGTGCCGCCGCCTCGACCGCCACCGGCCGCCGCCTCGGCATTGCCGTCGCATCGAACGGGCACGGCAACGGCGGGCACCAGGGCTGACCGCCGGAGCCTGACCGCTGCACGTCAGCGGGTCTTCGCTTCGGCGCAAGCCGCCTCATTGGACCGGCAGGGTGGCGCTCCAGATCGCAAACACGACTGCCCCCACCCCGACAGCGCCGAGCAGGCCGCCCGCGAGCAGATAGCGGGTAGCGCCCAACTGCCCGATCTCCAGCACCGCCGCCTGCGGCTGTTGCGGGTCGTAGCGCACGGCAATGCTGGCACCGACCGGATAGCGCGCCAGGTGGTCGCGGGCCTGCTGCTCCCTGACATAGCCGAGATCCCCGAGCCCGATCCGGATGACATCGCCTTCGCGGCGAACCCCGTCCACTGTGTAGGCATAGCGCACGCGCGGGACGTAGCTGTCGAACTCGTCGTCCGACTTGGAGATGCGCTTGACGATGTCGGTCGCAAGCACCACGCCGTCCGCGACCGGCCATTGCATCGCCGCCGCAGCCGCGCGGCGATAGCGCATCGCCCTGGACAGCAGCACAAATCCGATGCCCAGGAACACCAGCGCAGCAAGCCAGCCGCCGCCGACGAAGTAAGGCTTGACGGCGCGGTCGATCGCGCTGTCGGCCAATGCGCAGCCGGGCGAAAAAGTCACGCTCGCGATGACCGCACCAGGCAGAAGCCGCATCGGCGCCAGCTCGCCCCGCGCGTCGCCCCTGCGAAGACCGGGCGCCATACCCCGGAATCTCCGGGCTGACTCGGAAAGGCGTTGATCCGACCGCATTCGCCTCCGCACCCGCATCAAGACCGACCTGCATCGGGAGAACGAACACCCTCGCTCCCCCTTCCCGACCCGCCAATCCCATGGCTACAATCGGTTCCAATGGCTCCTGGCGCAACTCATTCGGAACAAGAGACAATCTCGGGAGTCAGCGTCTACGGCGCGTTTTCGAACGAACGGACACCGGTCCACATGAAGAAGGCGCATCAAAACAAGCATCTAGAGCCCGGTTCCGATTCCATCAGAACCGGAAACGCTCGTGGGAGGACAACATGCGTAGCGTCGGAAACGAGCCGCTGTCGCGCCAGGCCCTGGCCTTCGTGCTGGCGGGCGGCCGGGGCAGCAGGCTGCTGGAATTGACCGATCGGCGGGCCAAGCCCGCCGTCTATTTTGGCGGCAAGACGCGCATCATCGATTTCGCGCTGTCCAATGCCGTCAATTCCGGCATCCGCCGCATCGCCGTGGCAACCCAGTACAAGGCGCACAGCCTGATCCGGCACCTGCAGATGGGCTGGAACTTCTTCCGCCCCGAGCGCAACGAGAGCTTCGATATCCTGCCCGCGAGCCAGCGCGTCTCCGAGGCGAACTGGTATCTCGGCACGGCGGATGCGGTCTACCAGAACATCGACATCATCGAGGCCCACAGCTCCAAATACATCGTGCTGCTCGCGGGCGATCACATCTACAAGATGGACTATGAGCTGATGCTCAAGCAGCATGTCGAGAGCGGCGCCGATGTCACCATCGGCTGCCTGGAGATGCCGCGCGCGGAGTCGAGCGGCTTCGGCATCATGCATATCGACGAGGACGGCCTGGTCAAAGCCTTCATCGAGAAGCCGGCCGATCCGCCGCCGATGCCGGGCAAGCCGGACAGGTCGCTGGCCAGCATGGGCATCTATGTCTTCGACACCAAATTCCTGTTCGACGAGTTGAGGCGCGACGCCGGCGATCCCAACTCGAACCATGATTTCGGCAGGGATGTAATCCCCTATATCGTGAAAAACGGCCGCGCGATCGCTCATCAATTCAGCCAGTCCTGCGTCAGATCCGGCCAGGAGCAGCAGGCCTATTGGCGCGATGTCGGCACGGTGGACGCCTACTGGTCGGCCAACCTCGACCTCACCGACGTGGTGCCGGAGCTCGACCTTTACGACCGCGAATGGCCGATCTGGACCTATTCCGAGCTCACCCCGCCCGCCAAATTCGTCCATGACGAGGAGGGCCGTCGGGGACAGGCCGTCGCCTCGCTGGTATCGGGCGGCTGCATCATCTCCGGTGCCGCGCTGCGCCGCTCGCTGCTGTTCACCGGCGTGCATGTGCACTCCTATGCCAGCGTCGAGAACGCCGTGATCATGCCCTACGTGACCGTCAACCGGCACGCGCGGCTCAAGAACGTCGTGATCGACCGCGGCGTCAACATTCCCGAGGGCCTCGTCATCGGCGATGATCCCGAGCTGGATGCCAAGCGCTTCCGCACCACGCCGCAAGGCGTCGCGCTCATTACCCAGCCGATGATCGACAGGCTGAATGCATGACGCTGCTCCGCGTCCTTTCGGTCACCTCCGAAATCTATCCCCTGATCAAGACCGGCGGCCTCGCCGATGTCGCGGGCGCCCTGCCGGCGGCGCTGGCCGATTGCGGCATCGCAGTCAAAACGCTGGTGCCCGGCTATCCCGCCATCCTCGCCGCGATGCCGGCCGCCGAAACGCTCCTGGAGCACGGCAGCTTCTTCGGCGGGCCCGCGCGCCTGTTGAGCGGCACGCATCAGGGGCTCGAGCTCCTCGTGCTCGACGCACCGCATCTGTTTGCGCGGCCGGGCAACCCCTATCTCGGACCCGACGGCAAGGACTGGCCGGACAATGCCGTGCGTTTCGCGGCGCTGTCGCGGATGGCGGCGGATATCGGCCTCGGTGCCATCGCGCCGCTCGTACCCGACATCGTGCATGCGCATGACTGGCAGGCGGCGCTCGCGCCGGTCTTCCTGCATTATCATTGGGGCCCGCGGCCGGGCACGGTGATGACCGTGCATAATCTCGCCTATCAGGGCCTCTTTCCCTACGAGACGCTCGCCGCCGTCGGCCTGCCGCCCGCCTCGTTTACCGTCCATGGCCTCGAATATTACGGCCAGGTCGGATATCTGAAGGGCGGGCTGCAATTCGCGGACCGCATCACCACGGTCTCGCCGACCTATGCGCTGGAGATCCAGACCGAGGACGGCGGCATGGGGCTGGCCGGCCTGCTGCGCGAGCGATCCGCCGTGCTGAGCGGAATCCTCAACGGCATCGACACGTCCGTTTGGAATCCCGCGGCCGATCCCGACATCGCCATGCGTTACAGCAGTGACGCATTGTCACAGCGCGCCGCGAACAAGGTCGCGCTGCAGCGGCGGTTTGGACTTGACTCAAAGCCGGATGCGCCCCTGCTCGGCGTCATCAGCCGGCTCTCCCCGCAGAAGGGCCTCGATCTGCTGCTCGCCAACCTCGATAAGGTCCTCTCGGACGGCATGCAGCTCGCGCTGCTCGGCAGCGGCGACCGCGATATCCAGGATGGCTATCTCGCGGCCGCCAGGCTGCACCCGGGCCGGATCGGCGTCGTCATCGGCTATGACGAGGCGCTCGCCCATCTGATCCAGGCCGGCAGCGACATGCTCGTGGTGCCCTCGCGGTTCGAGCCATGCGGCCTGACCCAGCTCTGCGCCTTGCGATACGGCGCCGTGCCGATCGTCGCAGGGGTCGGCGGCCTCGCGGACACCGTCGTCGATGCCGGCCAGATCGACGCGGGCCAGATCGAAGACGGCGCGACCGGCTTCAAATTCGCGCCGGTGACGGCCGACGGTCTCGCGGGCGCGCTGCGCCGGGCCGTTGCCGCCTTCCATGACAAGGTCGCCTGGCACCGTCTGCAGCGCAACGGCATGGCAACCGACGTCTCCTGGCGGAACCGCGCCACCCGCTATGCCGAGCTCTATCATGACATCCTTGCAACACGCCGGATTGCGACGCACCATGTTGCGACGTCCTGACCGGCGCCGACCGTGATGCGGATCCGACGCCGCTTCAACGAATGAACTTGGATCGTCCCGCCAATCCGGCTAGGATCACGATTTGAAATTTCGGTTATAATCTTATTTGATTGTGACTTGCGCGCCGGCGACTTGGCGCGCCATTGAGAATGGATGGGGCGCCATGACCAAGCGTGTTTCAGCAGGCTTGTACAGCCCGATCGAGCGCGACGTGCGGCTCGATTTCTTCCGCGGTATCGGCCTGTGGATGATCTTCCTGGACCACATTCCGCACGACGTGATCGGCTGGCTCACCTTGCGCAATTACGGCTTCAGCGATGCGGCCGAATTCTTCGTCTTCATATCCGGCTACCTGGTCGGCTTCATCTACGTGCCGATCGTCAAGGACGGCATGTTCCTCGCCGCGCTGAAGCGGCTGTGGCGGCGCGCCGCCCAGCTCTACGTCGCGCACATCATGCTGTTCCTGCTTTTCACGGCGCAGATCGCGCGCACGGTGCGCCGATTCGACAATCCGATGTATGAGGACGAGTTCAACGTCCATAATTTCCTGCAGCATCCGGACATCCTGATCGGACAGGCCCTCACGCTGCGTTACAAGCCGGTCAATCTCGACGTGCTGCCGCTCTACTTCACGCTGATCGCGGCGGCGCCCTTCATCGTCTGGGGCATGGTGCGCCGTCCCAATCTGACGCTGCTCGCGTCCGTGCTGCTCTATATCCCCTCCCGCATCTTCGACTGGAACATCGCCTCCTATCCGCCGGGCACGACCTGGTATTTCAACCCGTTCTGCTGGCAGCTGCTGTTCGTGTTTGCCGCCTGGTGCGGCTCGGGGCAGATCGAGAAATACGCCTCCCTGATCTGGTCGAAGCTCGGCATGACCATCGCCGCGCTGTGGCTGCTGTTCGCCTTCCTGATCGTGATGACCTGGCACGTTCCTGCGCTCGGGGCGCTGGTGCCGAAATGGATGATCAAGGTGATCTATCCGATCGACAAGACCGACCTCGACCTCTTGCGCCTGACCCATTTCTTCGCGCTCGCCGTCATCGTCACCTCCATCGTCTCGCGCCATTGGCAGCCGCTGTACACGAAATGGCTCTATCCCGCCGTCCTGTGCGGCCGCCATTCGCTGCCGATCTTCTGCATCGGCGTGTTCCTGTCGTTCGGCGCCCACTGGATCCTGACGCAATACACCAAGGGCGTCTTCGAGCAGCTCTCCGTGAGCCTGCTCGGCATCGTGATCATGATCGGCATCGCCTGGGTCCTGGATCGCGCGGCCGACGTGCCCGACCTGTTCGTGCAGGTGATCGAGGACGAGGAGCCCGAGCCCGCGGTCGGCGCGGTCGGGATGGTGCCGGCGGTCGAAGCCGTGAAGGCGTGAGGGGAGAGCGGCATGTCGAGACATCTGTCGTTGGTCGCCGGCCTGTTGCTGTGCCTCGCGCTGCCGGCGTCGGCGGAGACGCC
>DATGMN010000049.1:0-48673 GCA_035293585.1 Bradyrhizobium sp.
AACGACATGATTCCGCTGGAACAGTTGGAGGCTTTATGCAATAGAGCCGCGTCGGGCGAGGGAAGCCTCGCCGACGCGCTTTTGCCCGTTGAGACCGCGCTGGACGACATCCCGGCACTGGCCGTCACACGGGCTGATGCGGCAAGGCTTCATCGAGGCCAGGCCGTTTTGTTGCGCGGACGGGATGCGCCCAATAGTAGCGGCACAGTCTATGTCACGGTGGCAGGCCGGCTTCTGGCGCTTGCCGAAATTGGCAATGGCGAACTCATCCCCAAGCGCGTGTTCAACCTGACCGGGCTGACAGCCAGCTCCGGTCGCAACGAGAGAGTTTGACGATGTCGATTACCGCCGAACGCAAAGCGGAAGTCATCAAGACGAGTGCCACCAAGTCCGGCGACACGGGCTCGCCGGAGGTTCAGGTCGCGATCCTGTCGGAGCGCATCAACAACCTGACCGAACATTTCAAGACCCACGTGAAGGACAATCATTCGCGTCGGGGCCTGTTGAAGCTCGTTTCGACGCGCCGCTCGCTCCTCGACTACCTCCGCAAGACGGACGAGGGGCGCTACAAGGCGCTGCTCGAGAAGCACAACATTCGCCGTTGAGCTTTTGTTGACGTGCGCGCGCAAGGTTTGCGCGCGTTTTTGCATGATGTTTCGGGTCGTCGGGAATGACACCCAAAGCGTTCATCATGCGCCAGGGCCTGATCGGAAAGCCTCTGATTGAGGGTTCCGGCATGTCCAAACAGAGCGCCCAGCAGCAATCCGGCCGCTGGACGCACCGGGCGAGTGCCCGTGACAACGACAAGGATGGTCGCCATCCGGAAGATGACAACCATGGCAGGATCGCAGGACGCTGATCTCGATCGATCAGCGTCCTGCAATCTTGCGCATGGTTTTTGTGTTTTGGAGCGGCCGTTCTTCTGTGAACCATGAAAGAAGACCGCAATGTTCAATATCCATACCGTAGAGATCGATTGGGGCGGGCGTCCCCTCAAGCTTGAGACTGGAAAGATCGCGCGCCAGGCCAATGGTGCCGTGCTCGCGACCTATGGCGAGACCGTCGTGCTCGCCACCGTCGTCGCCGCCAAGGCCCCGCGCGAGGGCGTCGACTTCCTCCCCCTCACCGTCGACTATCAGGAAAAGGCCTATGCCGCGGGCCGCATCCCCGGCGGCTATTTCAAGCGCGAAGGTCGTCCGACCGAAAAGGAAACCCTGGTTTCCCGCCTGATCGACCGCCCGGTCCGCCCGCTGTTCGTCGACGGCTGGCGCAACGAGACCCAGGTGATCGTCACCACGCTCTCCCATGACATGGAGAACGATCCCGACATCGTGGCGATGGTCGCGGCCTCCGCCGCGCTGACGCTGTCCGGCGTGCCGTTCAAGGGCCCGATCGGCGCGGCCCGCGTCGGCTTCGTCAACGACGAATATGTGCTCAACCCGACGCTGGACGAGATGACGGAGACCCAGCTCGATCTCGTCGTCGCCGGCACCGCCGATGCCGTGCTGATGGTGGAATCGGAAGCCAAGGAGCTCAACGAGGACATCATGCTGGGCGCGGTGATGTTCGGTCATCGCCACTTTCAGCCTGTGATCAACGCGATCATCGATCTCGCCGAGAAGGCGGCCAAGGAGCCGCTGGAAGTGACGGCCATCGACGACAGCGCCATCGAAAAGGAAATGCTCGGCCTGATCGAGCAGGAGCTGCGCTCGGCCTATGCGATCCCGGTGAAGCAGGAGCGTTACGCCGCGGTCGGCGCCGCCAAGGAAAAGGTGATGGCGCACTTCTTCCCGGAAGGGCAGGAGCCGCGGTTCGATAAGCTGCGCGTCGCCGACGTCTTCAAGTCGCTCGAAGCCAAGATCGTGCGCTGGAACATCCTCGACACCGGCCGCCGCATCGACGGCCGCGACGTCAAGACGGTTCGCAACATCACCTGCGAGGTCGGCGTGCTGCCGCGCGCCCACGGCTCGGCGCTGTTCACCCGCGGCGAGACCCAGGCGCTGGTCGTCACCACGCTCGGCACCGGCGAGGACGAGCAGTATGTCGACGCGCTGTCGGGGACGTACAAGGAAACGTTCCTGCTGCACTACAACTTCCCGCCCTACTCGGTCGGCGAGACCGGCCGCCTCGGCGGCACCAAGCGGCGCGAGATCGGCCACGGCAAGCTCGCCTGGCGCGCCATCCACCCCGTGCTGCCCCCGCATCACGAGTTCCCCTACACCACGCGCGTGGTCTCCGAGGTCACCGAGTCCAACGGCTCGTCGTCGATGGCCACCGTGTGCGGCTCCTCGCTCGCGCTGATGGATGCCGGCGTGCCGCTGAAGCGGCCGACCGCGGGCATCGCCATGGGCCTGATCCTCGAAGGCAGCCGCTACGCCGTGCTGTCGGACATCCTCGGCGATGAGGACCATCTCGGCGACATGGACTTCAAGGTGGCCGGCACCGAAAGCGGCATCACCTCGCTGCAGATGGACATCAAGATCGAGGGCATCACCGAGGAGATCATGAAGGTGGCGCTCGGCCAGGCCCGCGACGGCCGCCTGCACATCCTGGGCGAGATGAGCAAGGCGCTCACCGCTGCACGCGCCGAACTCGGCGAATACGCGCCGCGCATCGAGACCTTCAAGATCCCGACCGACAAGATCCGCGAAGTGATCGGCACCGGCGGCAAGGTGATCCGCGAGATCGTGGAAAAGACCGGCGCCAAGATCAACATCGAGGACGACGGCACCGTGAAGGTCGCCTCCAACGACGGCGAGGCCATGAAGGCCGCCATCAAGTGGATCAAGTCGATCACCTCGGAGCCCGAGGTCGGCCAGATCTACGACGGCACCGTGGTCAAGGTGATGGAGTTCGGCGCCTTCGTGAACTTCTTCGGCTCCAAGGACGGCCTGGTTCATATCAGCCAGCTCGCCTCGGCCCGCGTGCAGAAGACGTCCGACGTCGTCAAGGAAGGCGACAAGGTCAAGGTCAAGCTGCTCGGCTTCGACGATCGCGGCAAGACGCGGCTGTCGATGAAGGCGGTCGACCAGACCACCGGCGAGGACCTCGAGGCCAAGCAGAAGCCCGAAGCCCCCGCGCCGCGCGAAGCCGCCGGCGAGTAAGGGTTCACCACAGCGAAAAAAAGAAAGGGCGGCTTGAAAAGCCGCCCTTTTTGTTTGTGCCCGTTGCTGCGGTCGTTGCGCTCGGCGGAGCCTCTCTCACCGCTGTCGTCGCCCGGCTTGACCGGGCGATCCAGTGTTCCAGAGAGGGTAGTGCTCAAACTGAGACGCCTCGGGTTACTGGATCCCCCGCTTTCGCGGGGGATGACGAGCTGAGTGGGGGGCGCCCCTCTCGCAATTCACGCCGCCAGATCGAACCGGTCCAGGTTCATCACCTTGGTCCAGGCCGCCACGAAGTCCTTCACGAACTTTTCCTTCGAGTCGGCGCAGGCATAGACCTCCGCAAACGCACGCAGCTGCGAGTGCGAGCCGAAGACAAGGTCGACGCGCGTGCCGGTCCACTTGGCCTGCTTGGTCTTGCGGTCGCGGCCCTCATAGGCACCGTCGGCGGTCGGCTGCCATTCGGTGCGCATGTCGAGCAGGTTGACGAAGAAGTCGTTGGTCAGCGTACCCGGCTTGTCGGTGAAGACGCCGTGCTTGGAGTTGCCGGCATTGGCGCCGAGCACGCGCAGGCCGCCGATCAGCGCGGTCATCTGCGGCGCGGTGAGCGTCAGCAGCTGGGCGCGATCGACCATGGCCTCCTCCGGCTTCATGAACTGGTGCCTGCCGCTGATGTAGTTGCGGAAAGCGTCGGCACGCGGCTCCAGCGGCGCGAACGAGGCCGCATCGGTCTCCTCGGCCGAGGCGTCCATGCGGCCCGGCGTGAACGGCACCTTCACGTCGACGCCGCCGTCCTTGGCCGCCTTCTCGACACCGGCACAGCCGGCGAGAACGATCAGGTCGGCGAGCGAGACCTTCTTTCCGCCCGCGTTGAACTCCTTCTGGATCGCCTCGAGCTTGCCGAGCACCTTGGAGAGCTGAGCCGGCTGGTTGACCTCCCAGTCCTTCTGCGGAGCCAGCCGAATGCGCGCGCCATTGGCGCCGCCCCGCTTGTCGGAGCCGCGGAAGGTCGAGGCCGACGCCCAGGCCGTGGAGACCAGCTCGGACACCGAAAGCCCCGAGGCCAGGATCTTGGCCTTCAGCGCGGCAACATCCTGCTCGTCGACCAGGGGATGATCGACCGGCGGGATCGGGTCCTGCCAGATCAGCTTCTCCTTCGGCACCAGCGGCCCGAGGTAACGCGCGACCGGGCCCATGTCGCGGTGGGTCAGCTTGAACCAGGCGCGGGCAAACGCGTCCGCGAACTGGTCGGGATGCTCCAGGAAGCGCCGCAAGATCTTCTCATAGGCCGGATCGAAGCGCAGCGAGAGATCGGTCGTGAGCATGGTCGGGACACGCTTCTTCGACGGATCGAACGGGTCCGGGATCGATGCCTCCGCGCCCTTGGCCTGCCATTGCTGCGCACCCGCCGGACTCTTGGTGAGCTCCCATTCGTATTTGAACAGGTTCTCGAAGAAGTAGTTGCTCCACTTGGTCGGGGTCTGGGTCCAGATGACCTCCGGCCCGCCGGTGATCGCGTCGGCGCCGACGCCCGTGCCGAACTTGCTCTTCCAGCCGAGGCCCTGGTCCTCGATCGCACCGCCCTCCGGCTCGGGGCCGATCAGCGACGGATCGCCCGCGCCGTGGGTCTTGCCGAAGGTGTGGCCGCCGGCGATCAGCGCGACGGTCTCCTCGTCATTCATCGCCATGCGGAAGAACGTCTCGCGGATGTCCTTGGCCGCGGCGACGGGATCCGGCTTGCCGTTCGGTCCTTCGGGGTTGACGTAGATGAGGCCCATCTGAACCGCGCCCAGCGGCTCGGACAGCTGGCGCTCGCCGCTGTAGCGCTCGTCACCGAGCCAGGTTCCCTCAGGCCCCCAGTACAGCTCCTCAGGCTCCCAGACATCGACGCGGCCGCCGGCGAATCCGAAGGTCTTGAAGCCCATCGATTCCAGCGCGACGTTGCCGGCAAGCACCATCAGGTCGGCCCAGGAAATCTTCTTGCCGTATTTCTGCTTGATCGGCCACAGCAGCCGGCGCGCCTTGTCGAGGTTCGCGTTGTCGGGCCAGCTGTTCAGCGGCGCGAAGCGCTGCTGACCGGCACCGGCGCCGCCGCGGCCGTCGGTGATGCGATAGGTGCCAGCGGAGTGCCAGGCCATGCGGATCATGAGACCGCCATAGTGACCGAAATCGGCCGGCCACCAGTCCTGCGACTCCGTCATCAGGGCGGTGAGGTCCTTGATCACGGCATTGAGGTCGAGGCTCTTGAACTCCTTGGCGTAGTCGAACGCCTCGCCCATCGGATCGGACAGTTTCGAGTGCTGGTGCAGAACCTGAAGGTCGAGCTGTTCCGGCCACCAGTCACGGTTCGAATGGCCGCGAGTTCCACCCGTGAACGGGCATTTGGTTTTGTCATCCATCGTCTTTCTCCTCCGGTAGTCCTGCTCCGGGCGGCGGCAATTTACGCACCGCACCCCATCAGGTGAAATCGGTTTTAGTGATCGCCACGATCAGGAATTCTGATCATGATCGTTCGCTCGTCATGCGATGTCGCGCTGCCGGTTTCGTATACTCGCATCGCCAAATCTTGCAAAGCGACACGCCAGCGCCACGCGTGGTTTGTCGGCTTTGCGACAAATACTGCATGGGCGCGGCGTTTTCGGCTCGCATTGCGCCAAATTGACATCTAATCTTCATCCCTGCCTGGAAAGTTGATGGATGAACGCGACGATCCGACCCGCCCGTGCCGACGAGTATGGCGAAGTGGCCCGCGTCTGGATGGAGAGCTGGGTCTCCACCGGCCTCGATCAGGCGAGCAATTTCCTGCTGGCAAATTGCGCGCGCGGGTGCAGCAGGAGATCGAGAATGGCTGGACGCTTTTTGTCGCAGACGACAATGGCGCGCTCGCAGCCATGCTGGCATTGCATCTGCCGAAGCTCTATCTCGATCAGCTGTTCGTCGCGCCCGCCTGGCAGGGCCGCTCGCTCGGCCGCCGGCTGCTCGCCTTCACGCGCACGCAACTGCCTCAAGAGATCGTCTTGCGCTGCGTGCGCGAGAACGAGAAGGCGTGGCGCTGGTACGAGCGCGAGGGATTTGTGTGCGAAAAGGAGCAGGTCGAGCCGATGACCGGCTTTGTGATGAAGCATTATAGGTGGAAGAAGAACGCCCACGCATCTCCAGCGTGAGGTGCTATTGCAACCGAAAGCGACGCTGATTAGCATTCGGGCATTGCACGCGCTGTGTGCTCCTTCCAGCCCACCCCAGACGACACCTGTCCTCATCACATGATTCGCCTCCTCGCTGCTGCCCTCCTGCTCTGGAACTTGGGCGCACCGGCCTTCGCTCAGACCGAGCAGCCGGCGGCATCAAAACCAGCCGATCGAATCCAATCGACAGGCCCGGTCGGCCAAAAGCGGCCTACAGCGCGATCGCAACAGGCCTGTCAGCTCGGCCTGATTTCGATCGTCGGCAACAAGTTCGAGATGACGGACATCGGTCCGTTCGATCTTGCATTTACTGTCAAGTACAGCCACGGCCGGGCGGATTGGGGCCTCGATGATGTCGTACTCGCTCGCGTGCGCGCGGCCGCGCCCGGGCTCAATGTGCAGAACATCGCCTACGACAAGGAAGAACTTCACCGGGCGGCCCAGGAGCACGGGCTGTTTCGCAGCTTCGCAAACGAAATAAGAGATTTTGCGCGCCAGACCGCAGCTAAGACGCACTGTGAGCGCTACATTGTCGTCCACCGACGAACCGCTCAGATCGACGGGCGGCCGGCAGTGGCTGTAGGTTTCGGCCTGATTCGTCTCAGAAGCATGCTTGGCAAGGAAACCGCCTATCTACATGCTCTGACTTCCGTTCGGATCTACGACGGCAATTTCGAACTGATCAAGGCCGCCCCGGCATCGATGGGTGATGATCCTGGTCCATTCGAGGTCCCGAAGAACTACAAGCCTGTCCGCGGTCCGGCGCGTCAGATCGACATCGCCTCGCTTCCGGCTACACCACAACAGGCCGCGCAGAATCCCGCCTACCGTGCGAGCGTCGAGTCGTTGCTCGCAACCAGCCTTGACAAAACGCTGCCCGGGCTGCTCCGGTAATCGCAAGGCTGACTAGTCGCCGGAAAAGAACAGGAGGAGCCCCGCCATGATGCAGCTCTATTGGTCGCCGCGCTCACGCTCATTCTCGGCGCTCTGGCTGATGGAGGAGACCGGCAAGCCCTACGAGCGCGTGCTGACCGACATCTCGACGGGCGCGCAGCGGCGTGCGGAATATCTTGCGATCAATCCGATGGGCAAGGTGCCGGCACTCAAGGATGGCGAGGCCACGATCGCCGAATCGGCAGCGATCTGCGCCTATGTCGCCGAACGCTATCCCGACGCCAAGCTTGCACCGCCGCTCGGCGATCCCCTGCGCGCGAAATATCTGCAATGGCTGTTCTTCGCGCCGGGCTGCATCGAGCCCGCGATGGTGCAGATCGCAACCAAGCTGGAGATGAACCCGGTCTCCGCCGGCTGGGGCGATGCGCAGCGGGTGTTCGACGTGCTCGATGTCGCGCTGGAGAAGGGCCCCTGGATTCTCGGCGACGACTTCTCCGCCGCGGACGTCGCGATCGGCTCGGCGCTGAATTTCTGCGTGCGGCTGTTCAAGATGGTGCCGTCGCGGCCGACGTTCGACGCCTACATCGCCCGCTGCGTCGCGCGACCGGCCTTCCAGCGCGCGGAGAAGATCGCGGCGGGGTAGTACGACACCCCGGGATGTAGGGTCGGTGAAGGCGCGCATGCGCGCCGTGCCCACCATCTCGCGCAAAAACTCTGACAAAGCCATTGGCTCGGTGGGTACGCTTCGCTTTGCCCACCCTACAAAACTCATCCGTCGAGGCTCGCTTTCGCGAGCACCTCAGGATGAGGGGCCGAGATCACTCCCCCTCGAGCCTGTCCGGGCGGGGCTGCAGGATGATGTTGAAGCCGCTGTCGACGTAATGCGTCTCGCCGGTCACGCCGCCCGACAGATCCGACAACAGATACAGCGCCGAGCCGCCGAGCTCGTCCAGCGTGACGCCGCGGCCGAGCGGCGAATGCTTCTGCTGGAACGCGAACATGGCGCGCGAATCGCCGATCACCGAGCCCGCCAGCGTGCGCACCGGACCGGCCGAGATGGCGTTGACGCGAATGCCCCGGTCTCCGTAGTCGGCGGCGAGGTAGCGCACGGAGGCCTCCAGCGCCGCCTTCGCAACGCCCATCACGTTGTAATTCGGCATCGCCCGCTGCGAGGCGCCGTAGGTGAGCGTGATCATGGCCCCGGAGCCGCCCGTCATCAAGTCAGCCGCGCGCCTGGCGACTTCCGTGAACGAAAAGCACGAGACCAGCATGGTGCGCGAGAAATTGTCGCGCGTGGTGTCGGCATAGCGGCCGCGCAACTCGTTCTTGTCGGTGAAGCCGATGGCATGGACCAGGAAGTCCATGCGGCCCCATGTCTCGCGCAGGCTCGCGAACACGGCATCAACGCTTGCGATGTCCTCGACATCGCAGGGCAGCACGATGTCGGAGCCGAGCTCTCGCGCCAGCGGCTTGAGCCGCTTGGCCTGCGCCTCGCCCTGATAGGTGAAGGCCATCTCGGCGCCGTGGGCGCCGAGCGTCCTGGCAATGCCCCAGGCGATCGAATGATCATTGGCGATGCCCATGACCAGGCCGCGCTTGCCTTGCATCAAACCCTGCATTGTCTCTGCACTTTCTCTCTCGTCATGCCCGGGCTTGACCCGCCTGCGCGGCCGAAGCCGCTTCGGTGGGGCGAAGGCCCGGGCATCCAGGCCCGGACTTGTGGAGTTTCAAGACGTGGATGGCCGGGACGAGCCCGGCCATGACGGCAAATCTGACTGTCGTCTTCGCGACGAAGCTTATGCATCCAGCCGCTTGAACACCAGCGTGGCGTTGGTGCCGCCGAAGCCGAAGGAGTTCGACAGCACGGTGCCGAGCCTCGCATTGTCGATGCGCTTGCGCACGATCGGCATGTCGGCAAAGACCGGGTCGAGCTCGGTGATGTGGGCGCTTTCGCAGATGAAGCCGTTGTTCATCATCAGCAGGCAATAGATCGCCTCCTGCACCCCGGTCGCACCGAGCGAATGCCCGGTCAGGGCCTTGGTCGCCGAGATCGGCGGACACTTCTCGCCGGTGCCGAACACCTTGCGGATCGCCTCGATCTCCGGCGGATCGCCGGCCGGCGTCGAGGTCGCGTGCGGGTTGATGTAGTCGACCTTGGTCTTCACGGTCGAGAGCGCCATCTTCATGCAGCGCTCGGCGCCCTCGCCCGACGGCGCCACCATGTCGTATCCGTCCGACGTCGCGCCGTAGCCGACGATTTCCCCGTAGATGCGGGCGCCGCGGGCCTTCGCACGCTCGAGCTCTTCCAGCACCAGCACGCCGGCGCCCCCGGCGATGACGAAACCGTCGCGGCTGACGTCATAGGGACGCGAGGCCGTGGCCGGCGTGTCGTTGTATTTCGAGGACATCGCGCCCATGGCGTCGAACAAGACCGACAGCGTCCAGTCGAGCTCCTCGCAGCCGCCGGCAAAGATCACGTCCTGCTTGCCGTACTGGATGGTCTCATAGGCATTGCCGATGCAGTGATTGGAGGTCGCGCAGGCCGACGAGATCGAATAATTGACGCCCTTGATCTTGAACCAGGTGGCGAGCGTGGCGGATGCGGTCGAGGACATCGCCTTCGGCACCGCAAAAGGCCCGACCTTTTTCGGGCCCTTTGAGCGCGTGATGTCGGCGGCATCGACGATGGTGCGTGCGGACGGGCCGCCGGAGCCCATGATGATGCCGGTGCGCTCGTTGGAGACGTCCTGCGGGTCGAGCCCGGCGTCCTGGATCGCCTGCTCCATGGCGATGTGATTCCAGGCCGCGCCCTGGCCGAGAAAGCGCATGGCGCGGCGATCGATCACGCCGGCCGGATCGAGCGTCGGCGCGCCCTGCACCTGCGAACGAAAGCCGAGCTCGGCATATGTGTCGGCGCGGGAGATGCCTGACTTCGCCTCATGGAGACTCGCAAGCACTTCCTGAGTGTTGTTTCCGATGGACGAGACAATCCCCATCCCCGTGATGACAACCCGCCTCATGTCCCGCCTCGCCTGCCGTTACGTCCCTTAAGTCCTTGTTCAACGCGTTCCGGTTCAACCCGGCGCCGAGCCCTGCTTGAACAGCCCGACCTTCAGATCCTTGGCGCGATAGATAATCGCGTCGTCGACGGAAAGCCACCCGTCGGCAATGCCGAGCACCAGCTTTGAGCGCATCACCCGCTTGATGTCGACGTTGTACACAACCTTGCGCGCGTCCGGCAGCACCTGGCCGCCGAACTTGAGCTCGCTCAAGCCCAGCGCGCGGCCGCGGCCCTCGCCGCCGCTCCAGCCGAGATAGAATCCGACCATCTGCCAGAGCGCATCGAGCCCAAGGCAGCCCGGCATCACCGGGTCGTTCTTGAAATGGCAGCCGAAGAACCAGAGGTCCGGCTTCACGTCGAGCTCGGCGCGCACCAGACCCTTGCCGAACTCGCCGCCGGTTTCGGAAATGTCGGTGATACGGTCGAACATCAGCATCGGCGGCAGCGGCAATTGGGCATTGCCCGGGCCGAACATCTCGCCGCGGGCGCAAGCCAGCAAATCTTCATATTCATAGCCGGAGCGCCGGTTGAGCATGTGACAGTCAGCCTCTTTCAATTTCCGCTTGAACCCTCATTGACCGAGAGGACCCTGATCCACTCACCAAGCGCAACCGGTATTTCGGGGGCGCGGAGCGGCAGATCGACCTCAGGCCGTCAGGACGCGCCAGTGCGCGCCCGGGCCGATATCGGCGATCAGAGTCCGCGCGCTCTCTAACACAGGCCCCGCGGCGGTCAAAGCGCGGGAATGGGAATAAAATTGCCGCAAGTGACCTATAGTTCCGCAGATGGCTGGTCTGCGCCATTCCAGTTGCGAAAAACTTGCATCTGGGTAATTAGCCCAATATATTTCGAAACCTAGTTGCTAATAGCCAGCCGGTGGTTTGACGTGGAAATGAATGACAAGGCGGCCCGTCCGAGTGGCGAAACCGCCCCCTCCGCGGCCCTCGACAAGGGCCGGCAGCCGTCCATGACCGGCTGTCCCTGGCATGATGCCAATGAAATGCTGCAGTCGGCGGGCCTGCGCCCGACCCGGCAGCGCATGGCCTTGGGCTGGCTGCTGTTCGGCAAGGGCGCCCGGCATCTGACCGCGGAAATGCTCTACGAGGAGGCGACGCTCGCCAAGGTGCCGGTGTCGCTCGCGACGGTCTACAACACGCTGAACCAGCTGACCGATGCCGGCCTGTTGCGCCAGGTCAGCGTCGACGGCACCAAGACCTATTTCGACACCAACGTCACCTCGCACCACCATTTCTATCTCGAGCACAATCACGAGCTGGTCGACATTCCCGACCCGCATCTGGCGCTGTCCAAGATGCCCGAGGTGCCCGAGGGCTATGAGATCTCCCGCGTCGACATGGTCGTGCGCCTGCGCAAGAAGCGCTGAGGCCCGGTTCCGAACTTGTTGGTGGTTGTCGTCATGGCCGGGCTTGGTCCCGGCCGTTTTGTTTTGAGCACCGTCATTCCGGCGCGATGCGCAGCATCGAGCCCGGAATCTCGAGATTCCGGGTCTGGTCCTTCGGACCATCCTGGAATGACGGCGGCCGCTGCGAGAGCAGTCTGCGCCCCTCACGCCTAAATCAATTCACCTGCTCGTCGGCGTAGACGCCCCACAGCCGCTGCTGCTCGATCCAGCCGTCGAAGCCCTTGCCCTCGATGTGGCACCAGTGCTGATCGCACTTCTTGACCTGGGCGACGACGCCGGCCTGCAGGCGGGCGGTCACTGCGCTGTCGGTGTCGGCGTTCTCGTGCAGCGTGGCGAGATCGTCCTTGTTCTTCATGGTGACCACCGCAGTGCGGCGGCCGGATAGCAGCGAGTGGTAGACCCAGCCCTCGGCGCCCTCGGAATCGCGCACGCGGCGCCAGTTCTCGAACTCGGCGGTAATTTCGACCGGCAGCCCGGAGCGGGTATAGACCCAGGCGACATCATTGTCCTTGGTCGGACCGGCGCGAACGTTCACGTGATCGGACTTCAGGCTGACATAACGGGGAACAGGCAGGCCGCTTGCGGTCACTGCGACGTCTTTTGCAGAAAATCCTGTCGTAACCGAAGCCCCAAGCCAGCCACCCACCAGCACGGCGACCACACAGATACGCCCCAACGCCATTACACTCGTCTCCTGCCGAGAACAGTTCAGCCCGTTTCTTCGAGCTGAATTTTGAAGTTACCTTCGCCTGATTCCCCTTTGGGTCCCGCCCCTTTGGTCCGCGGCCGATGCGCGCGGGCCCTCGAACCCGTCCGGAGGTTCTTGTCTGGCTTCTTGTCTTGGCGTCCCCTTCTGCTAGAGAGGACGGAACACGCTCGAAGCCAAGACGCTGAACAAGACGCTGAACCAAGACGCGGCCGAGGCCCTCTGGCAACCCCAGCGGGAACATCGGCCCCCCTGAAGGAAACGCCAGGACCAAGCGGCCGTGGCAGTGTCGAACAACCGGGTTAATGAGGCCTGAACGGCCGCATGAGTGCAGGCCATGTCGGTGAAGAAAAAACCTCTCGTCGTCGTCACCCGCAAGCTGCCGGATTCGATCGAGACCCGCATGCGCGAGTTGTTCGACGCACGGCTCAATCTCGACGATACGCCGATGACGGCTGAGCAGATCGCCGACGCCATGCGCACGGCCGACGTGCTGGTGCCGACGGTGACCGATCACATCGGCGAAGCCATTCTCAAGGCCGAGGACTGCAAGGTCCGCCTGATCGCCAATTTCGGCAATGGCGTCGACAATATCGATGTCACGGCTGCGCATGCGCGCGGCATCACCGTCACCAACACGCCGAAGGTCCTGACCGAGGACACCGCCGACATGACCATGGCGCTGATCCTCGCCGTGCCGCGGCGACTGATCGAGGGCTCGCTGATCCTGACCGAGGGGCGGAGCTGGCCGGGCTGGTCGCCGACCTGGATGCTCGGCCATCGCATCGGCGGCAAGCGGCTCGGCATCGTCGGCATGGGCCGCATTGGCCAGGCCGTCGCGCGGCGTGCGCGGGCCTTCGGCCTGCAGATCCATTATCACAACCGACGCCCGGTCGCGCCGCAGATCGCCGAGGAGCTCGGCGCCACCTACTGGGAAAGCCTCGACCAGATGCTGGCGCGGATGGACATCATCTCGGTGAACTGCCCGCACACGCCGGCGACGTTCCACCTGCTGTCGGCGCGGCGGCTCAAGCTGATCCGCAAGGATGCCTATGTCGTCAACACCGCGCGCGGCGAGATCATCGACGAGGACACGCTGATCAAGCTGATCGAAGCGGGCGACGTCGCCGGCGCCGGTCTCGACGTGTTCGAGAACGAGCCCGCGGTCAGCCCGAAACTGGTGCGGCTGGCGAAAGCCGGCAAGGTGACGCTGCTGCCGCATATGGGCTCGGCCACCATCGAGGGCCGCGTCGAGATGGGCGAGAAGGTGATCATCAACATCCGCACCTTCCTCGACAACCACAAGCCCCCGGACCGCGTGCTGCCGAGCATGCTGTGATGGAAGTCGTCGCCCCGGCCTTCGCCGGGACGACCGAGGAAGCGCGACGACTACGCGTGCAGCTTCTCCAGCTCCTTCAGGATCGCCTCGCCCATCTGGGTCGTCGAGGCCGGCGTTGTGCCGGGCGACTTGATGTCGGCGGTGCGCAGGCCGCTGGCGAGCACGGCGGCGATTGCCGCGTCGAGCTTGTCGGCGAGCGCGCCCATGTCGAAGGAATAGCGCAGCGCCATGCCGAAGGAAGACAGCATCGCGATCGGGTTGGCGAGACCCTGGCCGGCAATATCGGGCGCCGAGCCGTGCACCGGCTCGTACAGCGCCTTGCGCTTCCTGCTCTTGACGTCGACCTCGCCGAGCGAGGCCGACGGCAGCATGCCGAGCGATCCCGTCAGCATCGCCGCGATGTCCGAGAGCATGTCGCCGAACAGATTGTCGGTGACGATGACGTCGAACTGCTTCGGCGCCTTGACGAGGTTCATGCCGCCGGAATCGGCGAGCTGGTGCTCCAGCTTGACGTCCTTGTATTCGCGGTCGTGCACCTGGGTGACCACCTCGTTCCAGAGCACGCCCGACTTCATGACGTTGCGCTTCTCCATCGATGTCACCTTGTTGCGCCGCTTGCGGGCGAGGTCGAAGGCGACGCGGGCGATGCGCTCGATCTCATAGGTGTCGTAGACCTGGGTGTCGACGGCGCGCTTCTGGCCGTTGCCGAGATCGGTGATGGTCTTGGGCTCGCCGAAATAGACGCCGCCGGTGAGCTCGCGCACGATCATGATGTCGAGGCCTTCGACGATCTCGCGCTTGAGGCTGGAGGCCTCCGCAAGCGCCGGATAGCACACCGCAGGGCGCAGGTTGGCGAACAGGCCGAGATCCTTGCGCAGCCGCAATAGCCCGGCTTCGGGGCGCACCTCGTAGGCGACAGCGTCCCATTTCGGGCCACCGACCGCGCCGAAGATCACGGCGTCGGCTTCCTTTGCTTTCGCCATGTCGCCCTCGGAGATCGACACCTTGTGCGCATCATAGGCCGCGCCGCCGACCAGCCCCTGCTCGGTCTCGAAGCTGGCAATGCCCCGCGCATTGAGCCAGTCGATCAGGCGCTTCACCTCCGCCATCACCTCGGGGCCGATGCCGTCGCCGGGCAGGAGCAGGAGCTTGTGGGTTGCCATGTTGTTGTCCTCCCTTTGTCCGTCATGGCCGGGCTTGGCCCGGCCATCCACGTCTTTGCCGCCACACTACCATGCAAGAAGACGTGGATGCCCGGGACAAGCCGGGGCCCGACGAAGAGCATAAAATCCGGCCGGAGTGCTAAAGCGCCGTTGCGCAATTGGCAAGACACCATTGCCTTAAGGCCCGCTGTGCAAAGCCCCCTGCGCCTGCCACAATGCGGCCTGCCGGAGTAACCCTTGCACGCCCCTCACCCGCCGACGACCGCGCAGGCCGCGCGGCTGATCCTCACGCTGTCGCTGGCCGCCACCGTCGGGCTCGGCATCGGCCGCTTCGCCTATGCGCTGGTGCTGCCGGACATGCGCGACTCGCTCGGGCTGTCATATTCGGCGGCCGGGTTCCTCAATACCATCAATGCCGCCGGCTATCTGCTGGGCGCGCTTCTCACCTCCTGGATGATCCGCCGCTTCGGCTGGTCGGCGACGGTCCGCGGCGGCACGCTCGCGGCGCTGGCCTCGCTCGCGCTCTGCGCCGTCACCGGCAATTTCGCGGTGCTGTCTTTCGCGCGCCTGATCGCGGGAATCGGCGCCGCCGCGAGCTTCATCGCCGGCGGGGCGCTGGCGGCGCAGATCGCGCAATCCCGGCCCGAACGCGCCGATTTCCTGTTGAGCCTGTATTATGCCGCGCCCGGCATCGGCATTCTCGCCTCGGGCCTGGTCGCGCCCTTCATGCTGCAGGCGTTCGGCGCCGGCTCATGGTGGATCGTATGGTGGGCACTGACCGCCGTGTCCACCGTGATGGCGGCGCCGCTGTTGATCATGCCGCTCGACAGCAAGGCCAACATCGCCGGCGGCGCGCAGGCAGAATTCGCGATCGCGCCCGTCATGATCTATCTCGCCGGCTACTTCCTGTTCGGCGCGGGCTATATCGCCTATATGACCTTCATGATCGCCTATGTCCGCGATCTCGGCGGCGGCGCGAGCGCCCAGGCCGCATTCTGGTGCCTGATCGGCCTATCCGCCTTTGTCACGCCCTGGGTCTGGCGCGGCGTGCTGGCGCTCGACCGCGGCGGGCTGTCCACCGCGATCATTCTCGCCGTCAACGCGATCGGCGCGGGCCTGCCGATCTTCGGCCATTCGGTCGCATGGCTCGCGGTTTCGGCGGTCGTGTTCGGCGTCGCCTTCTTCGCCGTCGTCGGTTCGACCACCGCCTTCATCCGCTTCAACACCCCGCCGGCGGCCTGGCCGGCCGGCATCGCCGCGATGACCATCGCCTTCGGCATCGGCCAGACGCTGGGCCCCATCGTGGTCGGCGCCATCACCGACGCCTTGGGGAGCCTGAGCTATGCGCTCAACATATCGGCCGCGACGCTGGCGCTCGGCGCGCTCGCGGCAGCGTGCCAGAGGAAGTTGAAGAGAGGCTGAATTGCCATAGCCAACGCGACACCGCTGCTTCACCGTCACCCTGAGGCGCTTGCGACAGCGAGCCTCGAAGGGCGACGGCCCCGCTGTCACAGCGGGGCCGTTCATCCTTCGAGGCTCGCTCCGCTCGCGCCTCAGGATGACGGGTCTTAGAGTGGTGCTCGCCAGAGCGGGCGAACGGCTAGCTCCCGCTGAACGAATTATACCCCTGGTCTTCCCAGTAGCCGCCCTTGTACTCGTTGGTGACTTCCATCGAGACCACGTATTTCGGGTTCTTGAAGCCGAGCTTGGTCGGCACCCGGATCTTCATCGGGAAGCCGTAGGCGCGGGGCAGGATTTCGTCGCCGAACTTGAATGTCATCTGCGTCTGCGGATGCAGCGCGGTCGCCATGTCCAGCGGCGAATTGTAGCCGTCCTTGTCGGCGCACTGGAACCAGACATATTTCGCGCGCGTGTCGGCGCCGACCAGCTTGAGGAAATCGCGCAACGGCGTGCCGGTCCAGCTGCCGATCGCGCTCCAGCCTTCGACGCAGATGTGGCGGGTGATCTGGTTGACCTGCGGCAGCTTGTAGAGCTCGTCCAGCGTCCAGGACTTCTTGTTGTCGACGAGGCCGCGCACCTCGAGCTTCCAGTCCTCGGCCCGGATCTCGGGCGCATCGTCGAGTTCGTAATAGGCGTTGAACGGGAATGGCTTGGTGATCGCGCTGGCCGGAAAGGTCGGCGCCAGCGCATTCGGATTGAACATCCAGGACTGCACGGCGTCGTTGAATTTCGACACCCGCGCCAGCACCGCATCGGCGCTGTCGCTATCGAGCACGTCGCAGCCGGTGAGCAGCGTCAGCGCGCCAATGCTGGCGCCGGCCGTGATGAAGCGGCGGCGGGTCAGATCGGGCATGACCTTGATCGCATCCTTGATCAGGAGCCGCTTGTCGACGCCGGGAATGATGAATTTGCGTTTGCTAGCCATGACGGACTCTCCGGGAAACTTGGCGGCCCAAACCTAGCGGCCGATGATCATCGCGCGCAGGCTTTTCGGCACCAGAAGCGCCAGCGCGACATGGACGATCAGGAACAGGCAGATCAGCGACATGCAGACGAAGTGGACGACGCGCGCCACGTCATAGCCGCCGAACAACGCGGTCAGATATTGCAGCTGCACCGGCTTCCAGATCGACAGGCCCGACAGCACGATGACGACACCGACGACGATGATGCCGGCATAGAGCAGCTTCTGCACGTAATTGTAGGCGGTGAGATCGTCATGCGCGAGCTTGAAGGTCAGCGCCGCCTTCAGGTCGGAAAACACGCCGCTCGGCGTGATCGGATACAGCTTGCGGCGGAAACGGCCGGTGGCAAAGCCCGTGATCAGATAGGCAAGGCCGTTGAGCATCAAAAGCCACATCGCCGCGAAATGCCAGAGCAGCGCGCCGCCGAGCCAGCCGCCGAGCGTGATGCTGTGCGAGAAGGTGAAGCTGAACAGGGGCGAGGCGTTATAGATCTGCCACCCCGACATGATCATCAGGATCATGGCCACGGCATTGGTCCAGTGCATCGCCCGCACCCAGGCCGGCTGGACCACCTTCGAGGGCGCACGCGTGGCGTGGTCATCAGTGGCTGTGAGGGTCGACATGGCGGCTCCGTTCTCTCATCGGTCGTTGGCATTTATACGCCAGGAACCAGGCTTCCGTTACCAGACCCCGGCCTATGAAAATGATGCCTTTGGTCTATGGCGTTCACAAAAAAGCGAGCCGGGTTTCCCCGGCTCGCTGTCGCCGATCCGGTTGGAACGAACGGATGGGCTTTCTTGACTAACGCGAACCCTGCCTCTCCCCGTCACCCTGAGGAGGCTGCGCAGAAGCCGTCTCGAAGGGCGACGGCCCGGGTGGTCGCAGCGGGGCCGCTCATCCTTCGAGGCCTGCGCTACGCTCCGGCGCCTCAGGATGACGGTGAGACGGTGGCGCAGCCGGCGCGATCAGCTCGCCGGCATCAGCACGGTGTCGACCACATGGATGACGCCGTTGGACTGGTTGACATTGGAGATCGTGACCATGGAGGTGCCGCCCTTGGCGTCGACGATCATGACTTTACCGCCGTCGCGCTTCACGGTGAGGGTTTCGCCCTCGACGGTCTTGAGCGTCTTGCCATCGGTGAGATCGGAGGCCTCGAGCTTGCCGGGGACCACATGATAGGTCAGGATCTTGGTCAGGGTCGCCTTGTTCTCAGGCTTGACCAGGCTGTCCACCGTGCCGGCCGGCAGCTTGCCGAAGGCCGTGTTGGTGGGCGCGAACACCGTGAACGGGCCCTTGCCTTCCAGCGTGTCGACCAGCCCCGCGGCCTTCACCGCAGCCACCAGCGTGGTGTGGTCCTTGGAGTTGACGGCGTTCTGGATGATGTTCTTCGACGGGTACATCGCTGCGCCGCCGACCATCACGGTCTTCTCTTCGGCGTGCACGGGGGCGACGATCGCAGAGGTGAGCGCGAACAGGCTGAAGGCGGCTGCAGACAGAAGGGCAATACGCTTGGACATGAGGAATCTCCCGAATGGTATGACCGGCGATGGGCCGGCGGTGAAAGGTCGACGGCGACATTTCGCTTGATGGGCTGTTGCGTCGTCGAGCCGAATTACGGGAGGTTTCGCGGTCCGGTTTCGGGAAAAACTTCTTTGTGATGGGTGAAACTAATGGCGGAGGTTTTCGTGTGTCGCTGCCGTCCACCACTCAGCCGTCCTGGCGAAAGCCGGGAGCCATACCGCGGAATCCCTCGGTAGGGCAGAGCGGCAGACGTTCTTTGCTGCAACGAATTCCTGCGGTCATGGGCCCCGGCTTTCGGCGGGGCGACGGAGGGCGCTAGTCCCTGTTCGCCGGTGTCTGGATGAATCCCCTGTTCCAGGTCGGGCTGATCAGGATCTCGTTCACGCACACCCGTGGCGGGAGGCTTGCGACAAAGGCGATGGTGCGGCCGAGATCTTCGGACTGCAGCATCCTCGCCTGCTCCTCCTCGCTCGGCACCACCGGCCGCAGCTTCAGAATCGGCGTCGCGACCTCGCCCGGCATCAGGCAGCAGGCGCGCAGGCCGTTGACGCATTCCTCCATGTTGAAGGAATGGGTCAGCGCCAGCACCGCGTGCTTGGTGGTGGTGTAGGCGGGGCCCGGCATTTTCGAGACATGGCGGCCGGCCCAGGAGGAGACGTTGATGATGATGCCGTCCTGCTGCCTGCGCATGGTGGGCAGCACCGCGCGCATGCAATAGAGCACGCCGTTGAGGTTGATCTCGACCAGCTTGTTCCAGCCGTCGAGCTCCATGTCGTCCCAGCGCCGTTTGGCGACGTTGATGCCGGCGCTGTTGACCAGCAGATCGATCCGGCCGTGTTTGGCCACGATCGCGCCGGCCACCCGCTCGACATCGGCGGCGACGCTGACGTCGAGGGCCATCGCCTCTGCGAGCCGGCCTGCCCCGGTGATTTTCGCCACCACCGCATCCAGCGCCTCCTTGCGGCGGCCCGAAACCACGACGATCCAGCCTTCCGCGGCCAGAGCCTCGGCGCCCGCCTCCCCGATGCCGCTGCCTCCGCCCGTCACCCAGGCCACGCGTTTTGCGCCTTTTGTCATGCCAACTGTCTCCGTTGCCTTTTGAAGGGCGTTTTTGCTAAGCAGCCTTGTCATAAAGAGGCCGTGCCCCCACGGAATGTTGCATGAACACCAGCGCCAACGCCAACCTGTTTTCCCGCCTGTTCGACCGCCTCGACGACCCCAAACGTCTTGCGATCGAAACGCATGACGGCGAGCGCATCACCTATGGCGACCTGATCGCGCGCGCCGGCCAATTCGCCAATGTGCTGGTCGAGCGCGGCGTGAAACCGGGCGACCGGGTCGCGGTGCAGGTCGAAAAGTCGGTCGCGAACCTCGTGCTGTATCTGGCGACGGTGCGGGCCGGCGCGGTCTACCTGCCGCTCAACACCGCCTATACGCTGAACGAGCTCGACTACTTCATCACCGACGCCGAGCCGTCGCTGGTGGTCTGCGATCCCGCCAAGGCCGACGGCATCAGGACCATCGCAGCCAAGGTCGGCGCCAAGGTCGACACGCTGGATTCCCATGGCAAGGGCTCGCTGACCGAGGCGGCTTCGAAAGCGAGCCCCGCTTTCGAAACCGTGCCGCGCGGCAATGACGATCTCGCCGCGATCCTCTACACCTCCGGGACCACCGGCCGCTCCAAGGGCGCGATGCTCTCCCACGACAATCTCGCATCGAACTCGCTGACCCTGGTCGACTACTGGCGCTTCACCGACAAGGACGTGCTGATCCACGCGCTGCCGATCTATCACACCCACGGCCTGTTCGTGGCGAGCAACGTGACGCTGTTCGCCCGCGCCTCCATGATCTTCCTGCCGAAGCTCGATCCCGATCTCATCATCAAGCTGATGGCGCGCGCGACCGTGCTGATGGGCGTGCCGACCTTCTACACCCGCCTCTTGCAGAATCCGGCGTTGTCGCGCGAGACCACCAAGCACATGCGCCTGTTCGTCTCCGGCTCGGCGCCGCTGCTCGCCGACACCCATCGCGAATGGTTCGCGCGCACCGGTCATGCCGTGCTCGAGCGCTACGGCATGACCGAGACCAACATGAACACGTCGAATCCCTACGACGGCGAGCGCGTGCCCGGCGCGGTCGGCTTCCCGCTGCCCGGCGTTTCCGCCCGCGTCACCGACCCCGAAACGGGCAAGGTGCTGCCGCCCGACACCATCGGCATGATCGAGGTGAAGGGCCCCAACGTGTTCAAGGGCTATTGGCGGATGCCGGAAAAGACCAAGTCCGAATTCCGCGACGACGGCTTCTTCATCACCGGCGACCTCGGCAAGATCGACGACAAGGGCTATGTCCACATCGTCGGCCGCGGCAAGGATCTCGTGATTTCCGGCGGCTTCAATGTCTATCCGAAGGAGATCGAGAGCGAGATCGACGCGATGCCGGGCGTGGTGGAATCCGCCGTGATCGGCGTGCCCCACGCCGATTTCGGCGAGGGCGTTACCGCGGTCGTGGTGAAGCATCCAGAGGCCAAGGTGGACGAGGCGAGCGTGCTGAAAGGCCTCGAAGGACGGCTGGCAAAATTCAAGATGCCCAAGCGCGTCTTCGTCGTGAACGAGCTGCCGCGCAACACCATGGGCAAGGTGCAGAAGAACATTTTGCGCGAGCAGTACAAGGACATTTACAACAAGGCGTAGTTCGCGCCGGCGCTTAATGGTCGCAATGAGCGAAATTCCTTAAATCAACAGCGAGCTTCGATGGGACGAGGCTCGCCTTCCGGCGTCGGTATCGGAAACGGACCTGGGTGGCATGCTATTTTCGGTCCTGACTCCCTGGCCGCCAAAAATAGCCATGGCGCCGGGTGCGGCGATCGGGCAGTGCCGAGAACTCGGCTGACGATCGGCAAGGAAGAGTTGGCCGCGCGCATTCAGGCGCTGGTCGAATCGGATCGTCTCGAAGGCAATGGCGACCTTCGCATGTGGCGCTTCAGCGAGGTCCGATTGAAGGTCTGAATTGAGAAGGATGTTGTCGTCCCGGCCTTCGCCCGGGGGCAACGGGACTCACTCGATCACCTCATCGGCCCGCAGCAGGAACGTCTCCGACACCGCGAGCCCGATCGTTCTCGCCGTCTTCAGATTGATCACCAGTTCGAATTTGGTCGGCTGCATCACCGGCAGATCGGCCGGTCTCGCGCCGGCGAGGATCTTGCCGGCATAGATGCCGGTCTGGCGATAGCCCTCGGCGAAATGCGCGCCATAGCTGGCGAGGCCGCCGACATCGGCGAATTCGCGGCGGAACGACATGGCAGGCAGCTTGTAACGCAGTGCCAGCGCGGCGATGTGCTCCCGGTCGGAGCCATAGAAGGGATCGTTGCAGGCAAGCACGGCGCCGACTTTCTGCTCGGCGAATTTGGCAAACGCGGCATCGAGCTCGGCCGGGGTGCCGGCATTGATGACAATGGCCGCGATGCCGAGCCGGCGCGCAGCCTCGTCGACCTCCTGCGCCTGCACTTTCGCAGCCGGATAGCCCGGGTTGATCAGCACGCCGATGGCGGCTGCCTGCGGCAGCATCTCGTGCAGAAGCTCCAGCCGCTTGGCCTCCAGCGTCGAGCCGATCATGCTGATGCCGGTGATGTTGCCTTCGCCGCGGTTGAGGCTGGCGACCAGCCCCGCCTTGATGGGGTCGGCGGCGGTGATGAAGACGATCGGGATGGTCGAGGTCGCCGCCTTGGCGGCGCGGCCGGGATCGCTGCCGCCGGCCGCGATGATCAGCGACACGGGGCGCTTCACCAGGTCCTCCGCGAGCCCGGGCAGTCGCTCATAGCGGCCGTCGGCCCAGCGGAATTCGACCGTCACATTCTCGCCGACGGTGAAGCCGGCCTCTTTGAGGCCCTGCAGCGCTGCTGCGACCAGGCTCTTCTGGTCATCGGCCGAACCGCTGCCGAGATAGCCTATCACCGGCTTCGCCTGCTGCGCGGCCGCGGCATACGGCCGTGCCAGCAGCGTGCCCAAGAGCGCGATGAATGTGCGCCGCCTCATGCCCCGCTTCATGCAATGTCATTGCCTAAAGAAATATTTTCGTGATCAATACACAGAAATCTTCGCGAGGAAATGGGGCGCGTTGGCGTCTCCTCTCCCCCCTTCGCCCTTACGAGGCCGAAGAAGGGAATGAGGGTCAGCAGCGCAATGAAGGTGTTGTTTCCGACGCCCCATGTCCAGTTGAGCAGAAATGCGCCCCGATTCCAGCGATCGATTTCCGCAGGGACGATCGTCGGATCGCTGCGAAAGTGGGAATCGGTCATGGATTGCGTCCCGTGAGAAGCGGCGCCGCTACTGCCCCGTCGCGAGACTTATCATGAACCGCCCGCCGACGATCAAGAGATAGCAGCCGAAGGCGATTTCCAGCTGGCGTTTTGACAATGCATGCGCCACTCGCACCCCGAGCGGAGCGGTGAAGAGCGACATCGGCATCACCAGGATGGCGCCGATCAACGAAATGTAGCCGAGCGCGAACGGCAGCTGCAGCGCCATCACGTCGGGAAAGCGCGCGGCCGCCGGCCAGCCCGCATAGACATAGCCGAGCGCGCCGGGAATCGAGATCAGCACCGCGAGCGCGGAGGACGTCGCGACCGATTGATGGATCGGGCGACCGTAGAAGGTCATCAGCAGATTGGAGAACAGTCCGCCGCCGATCCCCATCAGGGTCGAGAGAATGCCGATCAGGAAGCCGTAGAGCTTCATCAGCGGCCCCTTGGGCAGGTCGTCGCCGAGCTTGAACGCCTCGGCGGCAAACAACAGCCGCACGGCGGCGGAGAAAGCCACCGCGACAAAGACGATCTTGAACAGCCGCTCTGGCGCATGGCGCGCAACAATACTGCCGGTGACGACACCGACCAGGATCGTCAGCCCCCACTGCCTGATGATCGCCGTATCCACGGCGCCGCGGGCGTAGTGGGCGCGGAAGGAGCGGATCGAGGTCGGGATGATCACGGCAAGCGAGGTACCCACGCATAACGGCATCCGCACCTCCAGCGGCACGCCGGCCAAGCGAAAACATTCGTAGAACACCGGGACCAGGATCGCGCCGCCGCCGATGCCGAACACCCCGGCGAGAAAGCCGGCGAGTGCCCCGACCACGATCAGAAGCGCCGCCAGCTCGATCAGTTCGGATGGATTCAGTCCGGCCGGCACGATTCCACGCTCCACGTTTGGCGCCGAACATAGACTAGCGCGGATTGCGGGAGTATTGGCTTGATTGGGATACTTCCTTGCGAAAAGCGGAAGGATCGGGATGGACCAGTTCGCGGCACTCGCCACCTTTGTGCGGGTTGTCGACGCCGGCAGCCTCTCCGGCGCGGCGCGCGCGACGGCGAGCTCGCTGACCTCGGTCAGCCGCCAGCTCTCGGCGCTGGAGCGGCACTTTGCCACCCGGCTCGTCAAGCGCACCACGCGCCGGCTCGCGCTCACCGAAGACGGACGGATCCTCTATGGACGCGCGAAAGCAATCCTCGCCGAGCTCGGCGAGATCGAGCGCGCGCTGTCGGCCGGCCACGCCGAGCCGACCGGGCGGCTGCGACTGAGCGCGCCAAGCCTGATCGGCCGGCTGCTGGTCGCGCCCATCCTGCCCCAGTTCTTGCAGCGCCATCCGGCACTCTCGATCGACCTCATGCTGGCCGACCGCCCCGTCGACATGATCGAGGAGGACATCCACCTCGCGCTGCGCATCGGGCAGCTGCCGGACTCGCACCTCGTGGCGCGCAAGCTCGCCGACATCCAGATGATCGTCTGCGCGGCACCTGCCTACCTCGAGCGGCGCGGCAGGCCTCGCACGCCCGAACAGCTCGACGAACATGATTGCCTGCTGTTCTCCGACACGCCCGGCGCCGGGAGCTGGCGCTTTCGAACGGAGAACGGCGCGGAATGCAAAATTCCGATATCTGCCAAGCTCTGGATTAATGGCCTCGATGCGCTGGTCGCGGCTGCGCGCGACGGTGCCGGCATCGTCCGCGTGCCGTCGTGGCAGGTGCGCGCCGATCTCGCCGCCGGCCGCCTGACACGCATCCTGACCAGCCATGAGCCGGCGCCGGCGCCGCTTCATCTGTTGTTCGAGGCGACGCGGCTGGCAGCGCCAAAGACGCGAATATTCGCGGATTATTTGATATCGCAGTGGCGCGCGTCAGACCCATTCGGCGACCGAGGCCTGGCTTCCGCCAAAGAGTAAAATCGAGATTCGACCTTTCCGATCGCCGGTCGCCGGCCTGGTATACCAGGCGCAAATTCTGCCCGTTTTACCTGCCGGTTTTGCTGTGGCCTAGCGGTGAACACGGATTCGCTCCGCCGCCATTTGGTCGTTGCACTGACTGATTCGACTCCGTAAATAAGGCGCGTCTCTCCCGCGATCCAATGACGCGCCTTCGCGGGCCCGCACAACATCGCAGCCCGCCTGCAGCCGCTCAAGAAGCAGCAAGACACATGACCGCCAGGATCGAACGACCGCTTTCGCCGCATATCCAGACCTACCGATGGACACTGACCATGATCATGTCCATCCTCCATCGCGCCACCGGCATCGCCCTCTATGTCGGCACGCTGCTCTTGGTGTGGTGGCTGGTCGCCGCGGCCTCCGGACCGACCGCCTATGCCAATGTCCAGGCCTTCACCGGCAGCCTCATCGGCCGGCTGATCGTGTTCGGCTACACCTGGGCGATCATGCATCACCTGCTCTCGGGCATCAGGCATTTCGTCTGGGACCTCGGCTACGGCTTCAAGGCCAATGAGCGCGAGGCGCTCACCTGGGGCGCGCTGATCGGCGGCATCTCGCTGACCGTGCTGCTCTGGATCATCGCCTATGCAATCGGAGGCGGCCGATGAGCTCGCTCGAATCGCAGCCCTCGCGCTCGATGCGCACCCCGCTCGGCCGCGTCCGCAACCTCGGCGCCGCCCATTCCGGTACCGGCGATTTCTGGCGCCAGCGCCTGACCGCGGTCGCCATGACGTTGCTGACCATCCCCGCCATCGTCGTCGTCATGATGGTGCTCGGCCGCAACCAGGCCGGCGCGGCACAGATCCTCGGCTCGCCCTGGGTCGGGCTGATCCTGCTGCTCTTCATCCTCGCCTCGACCTGGCACATGAAGATCGGCATGCAAGTCGTGATCGAGGACTATGTGCACAATGAGAAGCTGAAGATCGCGGCCATCATGGCCAACAACTTCTTCACGGTCGTGGTGGCGCTATCGGCGACCTACGCGATCTTCAAACTGTCATCGGGAGTTTGAGCAATGGCCGCTGACGGCAACGGCAAGGCTAGCAACGGCAAGGCTACCAACGGCGGGGCGCCGGCCACCAACGGGAAAGCCTATCCGATCGAGGACCACACCTACGACGTCGTCGTGGTCGGCGCCGGCGGCGCCGGCCTGCGCGCCGTGGTCGGCTGCAGCGAAGCGGGCCTGCGCACCGCCTGCATCACCAAGGTGTTTCCGACCCGCTCGCACACCGTGGCGGCGCAGGGCGGCATCTCGGCCTCGCTCGGCAACATGCATCCGGACGACTGGCGCTGGCACATGTACGACACCGTCAAGGGGTCGGACTGGCTCGGCGACCAGGACGCCATCGAATACATGGTGCGCAACGCGCCCGAAGCGGTCTACGAGCTCGAGCATTGGGGCGTGCCGTTCTCGCGCACCGAGGACGGCAAGATCTACCAGCGCCCGTTCGGCGGCATGACCATCGATTTCGGCAAGAGCCAGGCGCAGCGCACCTGCGCCGCTGCCGACCGCACCGGCCACGCCATGCTGCACACGATGTATGGCCAGGCCCTGCGCCATTCGGCAGAGTTCTTCATCGAATTCTTCGCCATCGACCTGATCATGGACGACCAGGGCACCTGCCGCGGCGTGATCGCGCTCAAGCTCGACGACGGCACGCTGCACCGCTTCCGCGCCCAGACCACGATCCTCGCCACCGGCGGGTATGGCCGCGCCTACGCCTCCTGCACCTCGGCGCATACCTGCACCGGCGACGGCGGCGGCATGGCGCTGCGCGCAGGGCTGCCGCTGCAGGACATGGAGTTCGTGCAGTTCCATCCGACCGGCATCTACGGCTCGGGCTGCCTGGTCACCGAGGGCGCCCGCGGCGAAGGCGGCTACCTCGTCAACTCCGAAGGCGAGCGCTTCATGGAGCGCTATGCGCCCTCGGCCAAGGACCTCGCCTCGCGCGACGTGGTGTCCCGCGCCATGACCATCGAGATCCGCGAAGGCCGCGGCGTCGGCAAGAAGAAGGACCACATCTTCCTGCATCTCGACCATCTCGATCCGGCGGTGCTGGCCGAACGCCTGCCCGGCATTTCCGAATCGGCGCGGATCTTCGCCAATGTCGACGTCACCCGCGAGCCGATTCCGATCGTGCCGACGGTGCACTACAACATGGGCGGCATCCCCACCAATTATCACGCGGAGGTGCTGACCAAGGCGAATGGCGACGACAATTCGATCGTCCCCGGCCTAATGGCGATCGGCGAAGCCGCCTGCGTCTCCGTGCACGGCGCCAACCGGCTCGGCTCCAACTCGCTGATCGACCTCGTGGTGTTCGGCCGCGCCGCGGCGCTGCGGCTCGCCGAGAAGCTCACGCCCAACGGCAAGCAGCCGGACCTGCCGAAGGATTCCGCCGACAAGGCGCTCGGCCGGCTCGACCATTACCGCCATGCCTCCGGCGGCACGCCGACGGCGAAGCTGCGCGAAAGCATGCAGCACGTGATGCAGAACAATTGCGCGGTGTTCCGCACCGGCGAGGTGCTGCATGAAGGCCAGAACCTGATCCACAAGGTCCATGGCGGCATCGGCGACATCTCGGTTTCCGACCGCTCGCTGATCTGGAACTCCGACCTGATCGAGACGCTGGAGTTCGACAATCTGATCGTGCAGGCGGTGGTGACCATGGACTCGGCCGCCAACCGCACCGAAAGCCGCGGCGCGCATGCGCGCGAGGATTTCTCCGCGCGCGACGACAAGGACTGGATGAAGCACACGCTGGCTTGGATCGATGACAAGGGCAACACCACCATCGATTACCGGCCCGTGCACAACTACACCATGACCAACGACGTGCAGTACATCCCGCCCAAGGCGCGCGTTTACTGAGGCCGGACTTACCAACACACTGTCATGCGCGGGCGTGACCCGCGCATCCATCTTCAAAAACGATGGATCGCCGGATCAAGTCCGGCAATGACGAGCGAAGGATAAAGGCGAGACAGATGGTTGAATTTGCCCTTCCGAAGAACTCGAGGATCACCGCCAACGGCAAGACCTGGCCGAAGCCGGCCGGCGCCGCCCAGCTGCGCGAGTTCAAGATCTATCGCTGGAATCCGGATGACGGAAAGAACCCGCAGATCGACACCTATTATGTCAACACCAAGGATTGCGGTCCGATGGTGCTGGACGGCCTGATCTGGATCAAGAACCACATCGATCCGTCGCTCACCTTCCGCCGCTCCTGCCGCGAGGGCGTGTGCGGCTCCTGCGCGATGAACATCGACGGCCAGAACACGCTCGCCTGCACCCGCTCGATGCACGACGTCAAGGACGGCGCGGTGAAGATCAACCCGCTGCCGCACCAGCCGGTGGTCAAGGACCTGGTGCCCGATCTCACCAATTTCTACGCGCAATATGCCTCGATCGAGCCGTGGCTGAAGACCTCGACGCCGACCCCGCAAAAGGAGTGGCGTCAGAGCCATGAGGACCGCGAGAAGCTCGACGGTCTCTACGAGTGCATCCTGTGCGCCTGCTGCTCGACCTCCTGCCCGAGCTATTGGTGGAACAGCGAGCGTTTCCTGGGTCCGGCCGCACTGCTGCAGGCGACGCGCTGGGTCAAGGACTCCCGTGACGAAGCGACCGGCGAGCGGCTCGACAATCTGGAAGATCCGTTCCGGCTCTACCGCTGCCACACCATCATGAACTGCGCCAAGGCCTGCCCGAAGGGCCTCAACCCGTCGGAAGCCATCGCGGAGCTCAAGCTGAAGCTGGTCGAACGCCAGGTTTGAGATGACCCCTGGCGAAAGCCAGGATCCATAACCCAGCGAACAGTTGCGGCGCGCCTCTGGCGTCCGTCATGAGGCGGCCATCTGGCCGCCTCATTTCAGCCCTGCGATGATCATTCGCGCGGGTCGGCCGCAATCACTGAACATTTGGACACACGGCCGAAACCAGCTAGCATTCTTGCATCTCACGAGGATGCGACGGTTGACGCCCGACAACGATCCCTCGCCGGCGCCGTTTGGTGCGTTTGCGCCGACTGCGGCGCAGGCGTCGTTGATTCGGCTGGCGCACGGATCGGGACTGAAGCGCGGAGCGTTTCGTCCCTGGCTGTCGCGGCTCACCACTCTTTTGCGCACAGGCCCCGTCGACGTCCAATACCAGGGCGGCTCGTTCCGCTTCCATCACCAGGCGAGCGCCACCGAGCGCGGCGCGCTGTTCAATCCCGACTACAATCGCGACGAGCTCGAATTCCTGCGTGCCAGCCTGCCCGCGGGCGGCGTGTTCGTCGACGTCGGCGCCAATGTCGGCACCTATGCGCTCTCGCTCGCGCGCAACGTCGGCGCGCGCGGCATGGTGGTCGCGATCGAGCCGCATCCGGTCATCCATGCGCGGCTCGCCTTCAATCGGGCGGCTTCGGGCCTTGCGCAGGTGCGGCTGGTCGCCGTCGCCGCCGGTGAAGCCGATGGCGAAGTGATGATCGAAACCGACACCGACAATCTCGGCGCGAGCCATGTCGTGACCGGCAAGGCCACAGCCGGTGCCTTCAAGGTGCGGTGCATGACCTTGCAGCACATTCTCGGCGAGGCCGGCGCCGACAGGGTCGATGCGCTGAAGATCGACGTCGAGGGCTTCGAGGATCGCGTGCTGACCGGCTTCTTCGCGCAGGCGCCGCAGGCGCTGTGGCCGCGTGCGGTCGTGATCGAGCACCTGTCCCGCGAGGAATGGCAGCAGGACTGCATCGCCGACATGATCGCGTGCGGCTATCGCGAGACCGGCAGAACGAGAAGCAACACGCTGTTGCTGCGCATGTGAGGCGGCGCCGAACGCGAGCGATCGTCCCGAGGATCGCCGTCATTCCGCTGGACACGGCAGGGAACATCGCTCCCGGCGAGCCGTTGTCGCTGCGAGAAACGGAAGGAGCCCATCATGGCCAGCCTCTGTGTCGAACGGCGCGACGGCGCCGCGTCATGAGCAATCCTGATTCTCCGCGCGTCGACCCGCCCGACATTCCGCCACCGACCCCGGGCCATCCGACCGAGCCGCCGCCGGAAGCTCCGCCCGGCAATCCCAATCCGGAAGCGCCGCCGCCCATGCGCGAGCCTGGCGAAGCGCCGGTGCCCGACGAGCTGCCGGGAAAGACGCCGGATGAAATTCCGACCCGCGGACCGAGCGGGCCGACCACGCCAAATCCCGCGACGGATTGATGCGGCGATGATCTGCCGCCTGTCGTCTCTCCGCTGTCATCGCCCGACGTTTTGCTCAGCCAAGCTCGCGCCCGAAAGATCACGATGCGCGTGTGTGTGGTAGTAAGCCGCGTCCGACGGTCGCAGGCGAGAGGTTCGGTTTGAAACAAATCACTGAATGCGTCATGAACGGGTTCCCACCCAGGCCCGCGTTGTTCGAAAATATATCGGGGTCCATCCGCCAGCGCCGCCACATTGCGGCCTAACCCGTATTTGTTGATCGCCGCGCTTTCGCTTCCGTTGATTCCGGGAACCAATATCACATGACCAAACTTCGTCTCCTGCTGCTTGCCACGACTGCGCTAACGGCGATGCAATTCGCAGGCTCCGCATCGCACGCCGAGAGCGCGCCGCTCGTCATGGCCCAGGCGCAAAAGGAAGAGCTCGGTCCCGACGGCAAGCCGAAGCAGCCGCCGAAGGAGGCGCCGAAGCCGCCGCAGCCGCCGGCCAAGGGCGCGCCCCCGCCGCCTCCCGCCGCCGCACCGCATCCGGCGCCGCCCCCGCCGCCCAGCGCGCAGCCTCCTGCGCGACCGACGGCTCCGCCGCCACCGCCCGTGGCGCATCCCGCCCCTCCCCCGCCGCCGCCCCCACCAGCCGCTCCAAAGCAGCCGGCTCCGCCGCCACCGCCGGCTGCGCATCCGCAGGCGGCGCCCGAGCAGCCGCATGCGTTGCCAAAGGAGCTGCCGAGAGAACAGCCAAAAGAACAGCTAAGAGAACAGCCAAGAGAACAGCCAAGGGAGCTGCCCAAAGAACAGAAGGAGCTGCCAAGGGAGCAGAAGGAGCCTCCGAGGGAGACACCCACGCCAGGCGCCAATCGCCCGCAGCCCGGATCTCCCCCGGCTCCGCCGCCAGGGACCGTGCGTCCGAACGCCACACCGACCGGCACGCCCACAACCCCACCGGCGCAGCAGGGCGCCGGTGCGCCTCCCCAAGGCCATCCGGGCCCGGCGCCCACCGGCACGCCGCCGGCGCCGCCTGCAGGCGCTGCCACGGCGCCCGCCGGTCGGCCGGGCACGACTCCTCCCACCCCTCCGGCCCCGCCGCAGGGCGTCGGTGCGCCGCCGAGCCGTCCCGTCACGCCTCCCCCCGGCAATCAGACCGCGACACCGCCGACCGGTGCTGCGCCCATGCTGGTGCGTCGCGCGCCGCCGCAGGTGACTGCGCCGCTGCCGCCGCCACCCGCGCCGCCGCAGAACCTGACGCCGCTGCCGGCAGGCGCGGCTGCGCAGGGGCCGCGCCGGCTCGACGACTTCCGCGCCGAGCGCCGCGAGGTGCAAGAGGGCGGGCGCACCGTCATCACCGAGCCCGGCCGCGTCATCATCCGCGACCCGAGCGGAGAGTCCTTTGTTCGCCACGACGAGCTCGAGCGCTTCCGCTACGGGGCGCGCAACATTGAGACGCAGCGCGTCGGCGCCGACACCCGCACCATCATGATCCGCCCCGACGGCTCCCAGGTCATCACCGTGATCGGGCCCGACGGCTCGCTGCTGCGGCGTATCAGGCGCGACCCGCGCGGCGAGGAGTTCGTCATCATCGACAACTCCTATCGCGATCCGCGTGCGGTCGGCGGCTTCTATGTCGACCTGCCGCCGCCGGTGGTCCGCATTCCCTATGATCGCTACATCGTCGATGCCTCGGATGCGCCACCGGACCTGATCTACGAGACCATGGAGGCGCCGCCGGTCGACCGCATCGAGCGCCGCTATTCGCTGGATGAGATCCGCTACAGCCCGAACGTGCGCATGCTGATGCCGAGCATCGACGTCAACACCATCAACTTCGACATCGGCTCGTGGGAGATTTCACCCGACCAGGACGCGAAGCTGCAGGCGATCGCCGACGGGCTCAACCGCGCCATCCAGCGCAATCCGCGCGAGGTGTTCCTGATCGAGGGTCACACCGACGCGACCGGCAACGACACCGACAATCTGTCGCTGTCGGACCGCCGCGCCGAGTCGGCGGCTGAATTGCTGACCCAGCAATTCGGTGTGCCCGCCGAGAACCTGACCTCACAGGGTTACGGCTCGCAATATCTGAAGGAGCAGACCGATGGACCGAGCCGGATCAACCGGCGCGTCACCATCCGCCGCATCACCCCGCTGCTCAACGGCGGCACCGCCTCACTGCCCCCGCCGCCCCCCGGCATCGCGCCGCCGCGGTGAGGCAGACGAGGATGGACATGCAGATGGCCGGGAGCAATCCCGGCCATTTTTGTTTTTGCCTCACCATGCCGGAGCTCTTGACCCGTCATCCTGAGGTGCGCGCGAATGCGCGCCTCGAAGGATGAACGGCCCGGCTGCTGCAGCGGGGCCGTCGCCCTTCGAGGCTCGCTGACGCGAGCACCTCAGGGTGACGGTGATGGCTGGTTGCCCGTGGCGCTATCGCAGACAGCGGGAGTGCGCGCAAACTGCAGTTGCGTAGTGTGGGCAAAGGCGCTTGCGCCGTGCCCACCATTCTTGCTCGCGGAGCAAAGGTGGGCACGCTTCGCTTTGCCCACCCTACCATCTACAGCCGGGGCCCTCGCCTCAATCCTTGTCGCTCTCGAGCCTCAGAATCGGCGAGCCCTCGCCGACCGAGATCAAGCCCGTGTCGGCATAGATATCCAGCTTGGCGCGGGTGTCGGCGATGTCGAGGTTGCGCATGGTGAGCTGGCCGATGCGGTCGGCCGGCGTGAAGGCTGCGTCCTCCACCTTTTCCATGCTCAGCCGCTCCGGCTGATAGGTCAGGTTGGGACTCTCGGTGTTGAGCAGCGAATAGTCGTTGCCGCGGCGCAGCTCGAGCGTGACCTCGCCGGTGATGGCGCGCGCCACCCAGCGCTGCGCGGTTTCGCGCAGCATCAAGGCCTGGGAATCGAACCAGCGGCCCTGGTAGAGCAGTCGGCCGAGGCGCAGGCCGTTGATGCGGTACTGCTCGATGGTGTCCTGGTTGTGGATGCCGGTGATCAGCCGCTCATAGGCAATGAAGAGAAGCGCCATGCCGGGCGCCTCGTAGATGCCGCGGCTCTTGGCCTCGATGATGCGGTTCTCGATCTGGTCGCTCATGCCAAGGCCATGCCGGCCGCCGATGGCGTTGGCCTCGAGGAACAGCGCGACCGGATCGGCGAACGTCTTGCCGTTCAGCGCGACGGGCTGGCCCTCCTCGAAGCGCACCACGACCTTCTCCGCCTTGACGGCACAGTCGTCGCGCCAGAACGGCACGCCCATGATGGGACTGACGATGTTGATGCCGGTGTCGAGGCTCTCGAGATCCTTGGCCTCGTGGGTCGCACCGAGCAGATTGCTGTCGGTCGAATAGGCCTTCTCCGCGCTCATCTTGTATTGGAAGCCATGCGCGGTGAGGAACGCCGACATCTCGGCGCGGCCGCCCAATTCATCGATGAACTGCTGATCCAGCCAGGGCTTGTAGATCTTCAGGCTCGGGTTGGTCAGCAATCCGTAGCGATAGAACCGCTCGATGTCGTTGCCCTTGAAGGTGGAGCCATCGCCCCAGATGTTGACGCCATCCTCTTTCATCGCGGCAACCAGCATCGTGCCGGTGACGGCGCGGCCAAGCGGGGTGGTGTTGAAATAGGTCGCGCCGCCCGTCGCGATGTGGAAGGCGCCGGACTGGATGGCCGCGATCCCTTCATGGACCAGCTGGGTGCGGCAATCCACGAGACGGGCGAGCTCGGCGCCGAAGTCCAAGGCCTTTTTGGGAATCTCGTTGTAGTCGGCCTCGTCGGGCTGCCCGAGATTGGCGGTATAGGCAAAGACGCGGGCACCCTTCTGCTTCATCCACAAAAGCGCCGCGCTGGTGTCGAGACCGCCGGAAAACGCGATGCCGACTTTTTCCCCCTTGGGCAGGCTTTTCAGAATCGTGGTCATGGAGCTTCCAATCGGTCGAAGGTAGGGATGTCGTGTGTGACTTGCGGCCGCGAATAACAAATTTCGCCCGCATGGGCACGCGTTTTCGGGCAGTGAGCTCAAGGCACGCGCTTGTGGAGGCCGATTGCAGCCTCACACCGACGGCGCGGGCCCTGCCTTGCGGCCGAACAGGCGCCGGCGCAACCGGTAGCCGGGCTGGGCAAAGCGGGTGATCGCGGCATCGATGGCTTCGTCCGACAGAAGGGTGCGCGGCCAGCGGTAAATATAGCCGTGGGCGAGCCAGATCACCAGGAACGACACCAGCCCGGCGGCGGCGACGTCGGTGAAGAAATGGCCGCCGAAGGCCATGCGCAGCACGCTGGTGGTCAGGCCGAACAGCGTTGCGGCCGCGTAGGCCAGCGGCCGCCAGGCCGGCGGGGTCAGCGCGGCCGGCGCGATGGTCCAGAACGCGGTCGCGCCCTCGCCGGAGAAGAAGGAGCAGTTGCGGCCACAGCGGCCGCGCGGATCCCACCACGCCACAAAGGGCAGCGTGCCGTTGAACTCCTGCACCAACACCGGGCGCGGCCGGCCCCAATAGGTCTTGAAGGTGAAGTTGGTCAGCACGCCCGCCGACAGCGTCAGCGTCAGCAGCAGAAAGAGGATCGCACGGCCAGACATCAGGAGCGGCCGGTCCGGCCAGATCAATTTGATCACGAGCGCGCCGATCGCGGGCGCAGCAACCCCCCAGGCGATCCACATCGCGCCATTGCGTGCGAAGGAGGCAAGCCAATCCTGCTTCAGCGGGAAGGTCCGCGCCTCCTGGTCATAGAACAGCGCCGCCAGCTTGAGATCGAGCTCGGGATAGATGCCGAACACAAGCCCGATGACGAGCGCAAGCGACAGCGCGATGAAAAGTCCGGTCCGGTTCATGGGGCGCGGTTTAGCGGAGCGGGCCGTGCATGAAAACCCCTGCCGTCATTCCCGGGCGCTCGCAAGACGACCAAACCGAACTGCCCCATTGCGCACCTGAGACTCTCGAGCTTCCGGGTTCGATGCTGGCGCATCGTCCGGGAATGACGACCGTCCTCGATGACGATCGGCCTCATGGAGGCGGCGGCCGCGACGCCGAGGGCAGCGGCGGCGGCGGGCCGATGCGGGGCGGCGGCTTGCGCCAGACCCCGGCATTGCGGCCGGCGATCAGCCAATAGACGAGGCCCGCGACGATGCCGGCCCCGGTCATGATCTCCAGGTGCCGGCGCACGATACCCTCGAAGCGCAGTGTTTCGGTATCGAACGGAACCAGGCCGAGATAGCACGCAAGTCCCATCAGCCCGCCGCCGACCGCATAGATCAGCGCGGCGCGGATGTGAAACGCCTCGGTGATCGCTGCGATCAGCATGGCCGGCACCAAGGCCAGGCCGGATACGATAATGAATCCGAACCCGAGCAGCACGTCGAGCGCGCCTTCATCCACCGGACCGGTGCCGAGCTCGCTGAACTCCGGAAACAACAGCGCGCTGACCACAATGATCCCCGCCGCCATGCAGGCCGCAAGAAAGGCGAGGAAGATAACGAGCAGCCGGCCGATCAGCGCCATGCAAGGGAACCATCGATACCGTCAGTGCGAGGAGTGAAGCGACGAAGCAATCCAGGGCCTCACGAACGACTCTGGATTGCTTCGCTTCGCTCGCAATGACGAAGTGGACGACACTATGGATTATCAATCCGTCATAGCCATGGCGCGCAGCGCCTGGCGTTCGCGCGCGGAGAGTTTTTCGGTCTCCGATTTCAACTGCCCGCAGGCGGCGAGGATATCGCGGCCGCGCGGCGTACGCACCGGCGAGGAATAGCCGGCGTTGAAAATATATTCGGAGAACCTCTCGATCTGGTCCCAGTCCGAGCACGCATAGGCCGTGCCGGGCCACGGGTTGAACGGAATGAGGTTGATCTTGGCGGGAATGCCCTTGAGCAGCTTCACCAGCAGCTTCGCATCATCGAGCGAATCGTTGACGCCCTTGAGCATCACATATTCGAAGGTGATGCGTCGCGCATTCGACGCGCCGGGATAGTCCCGGCAGGCCTGCAGCAGTTCGGCAATCGGATATTTGCGGTTGAGAGGCACCAGCTCGTTGCGCAATTCGTCGCGCACCGCATGCAGCGAGATCGCCAGCATCACGCCGATCTCCTCGCCGGCGCGAATAATGTTCGGCACCACGCCCGAGGTCGACAGCGTGATGCGCCGGCGCGAGATGCCGATGCCTTCATTGTCGGCGACGATCAGCAGCGCATCGCGCACCGCGTCGAAATTGTAGAGCGGCTCGCCCATGCCCATCATCACGATATTGGTGACGAGCCGGCCGCCGCTCTCGCGGTCCGCCCAATCGTTCAGGCGATCGCGCGCGACCATCACCTGGCCGACGATCTCGCCGGCGGTGAGATTGCGCACCAGCCGCTGCGTGCCGGTGTGGCAGAAGGCGCAATTGAGCGTGCAGCCGACCTGCGAGGAGACGCAGAGCGTGCCGCGGTCGGTCTCGGGGATATAGACGCACTCGACCTCATGCGGCTTTTCGAGCTGGTGGCCCGATGGCAGCCGCAATAGCCATTTGCGGGTGCCGTCATTGGAGATCTGCTCGGCGACCACCTCGGGCCGGTCGACCGTGAAATGCCTGGCCAGCTCGGCGCGGGTGTCCTTGGAGATCGACGTCATCTCGTCGAAGCTCCTGGCGCCGCGGAAATAGATCCAGTGCCAGATCTGCTGCACCCGCATCTTGCGCTGGGACGGCGCAATCCCGATCTCGCCGAGACGATCGGCAAGCTCGGTGCGCGACAAGCCGATCAGCGACGGCTTGGCCGGAGGCACATAGGTTTCGAGCGGCGTCTTCTCCAAAGGAGGAAGCGCGCTCGTCTCGGCGGCGATGGCGGATGTCATGTCGGTCATGGCACATCAAATAAGCCTTCCTTGTGTGGGTGGAAAGGCTGAATATCGGCGGGATTGTGCCCGAAAAGACGGCGTTACCGCTTGCAGTCCTGCGCGATGCGGTCGAGCGCCTGTGACAGGCCCTTCAGCGAGAAGGTATCGATGGTCTCCGTGCCCTTGGCCGAGACGCCCTTGACCACGGCGTCCGGCGCGCGGCGCATGGCCTCGACCATCCGCTCCTCTTCGGCGGCGTTCTTGATCCAGAGGCCGTCGCCCTGGGTGTACATCGCATAGCTCGCGCCGCCGACCTCGACCGTCGATTCCGATCCCGGCTTCAGGGCATAGCCGATCATGACCGAGACCTCGTTGAAGACCTTCTCGGACGGTCGCGTCGAGACGAAGGCGTAGGCCGGATCGCGCGGCCGGTTCGGCGGATTGGTCTTGGACGAGGTGGGCTTGGCCAAGGCGAAGCACACCTTCTTGCCGTTCGGTGTCGCGGTGTAGGCGCCCCAGGTGCCGAACTGGCCGATCAGGACCGGCTCGGCGCCGCCCGCTACGGCTGCCGCCGGCGATTTCGGGGCCGCTGGAGGAGTTGCGGCCGGCTTCGCTGCGGTCTTCGCCGGCTTTGAGGACGACGCAGCCTGCGCCAGCGCAAGGTCACTTACCCCGCATGCCAGCCCGTTGATGGCAAAGATTGTCAGCGCCCGCCGAAACCACATGGTGCGGTTGGTTCCTCCAATATTGTGACTGGAAGATGGCCCGAGATTGGTACGTCCGAGGCGAGCAATAGCCGCAATTGCGATGCCTGGGAAGCAGAGCTGCGGACGACTTTCGTTCAGCCTTTACAATTAGCCAATAGAGTCGGCCCGTCGCGTTTAGCACTCGATAACCAAGCCTGCCGGCGAGCGGCATTCCGGCGAAGTGGATACCGGCTCGCACCAAGAAGACGCGTCGACGCAAGAACCCGAGGTTCGGTTCCGTTTCGATCGGAACTGCAATTGCTCTAAGTCCGGGCCCGCGACGCGCGCAACGCGTTCCATTGCGTCTCGCTCCATTGCAACAGGTCTTCGGCGCCGGACGAGCGCAGATGCGCTCCGCCGTCCTGCACCACCATCTCGCCATTGATATAGCCGGCCGCATCCGAGATCAGGAAGCTCGCGAGATCGGCAAGCTCGCGATGCTCGCCGACGCGGCCGAGCGGATTGCGCGCGGCCCAGCCGGAATCGCGGCCCTCGGGACGCAACTGGCCGGATGCGCCGGGTGTTGGAAACGAGCCCGGCGCGATCGCGACCGTGCGGATGCCTTTCGGCCCCCATTCCACCGCGAGACTTTTGGTCATCGCCAGCACGGCCGATTTCGCCATCGCCGAGGGCACGGTGAAGGCGCGGCCGGTGATGGTCGAGGTCGACAGGATCGAGAGCACCACGCCCTTGTGCCCGGCTTCGATCCAGCGTCGGCCCGCGGCGATCGTGCAATACATCGCGCCGTGCAGCGTGGGTGCGAGGATGGCGTCCGCCGCGCGGAATGAAAGCTGCTCGGTCCGCGCGATGAAGGTTGCGGCCGCATTGTTGACGAGGACGTCGAGCGGCGCCTCGTGCCAGATCTGATCCATCATGGCCTCCACGCCGGCGCCATCGCGGATGTCGCAGGCGATCGCAGCCACCTTGCCGCCCGAATCCTGCGTCTCAGCCCGCATCCCGGCGGCGGTCGTCTCCAGCAGCTCACGCCTGCGACCGCAAATGATGAGCTCGGCGCCGAGCGCCAGGAAGCGGCGCCCCATCGCGGCGCCAAGCCCGCTGCCGCCGCCGGTGATGAGGATGCGCTTGTCCTTCAGCAGACCTTTTTCAAACATTGTTCCACCCCTCCCTGGATTGCTTCGCTGCGCTCGCAATGACAAGTTAGACTCATCAACTCCGCGACCGAAACCCGGGTGTATCCATGAAAGCCATTCTCTGCTCGCAATATTGCCAACCTGACGATCTCGTGCTGGCGGATGTCCCGGATCCGGTAGCCGAGGCCGGCCAGGCCGTGGTCGCGATCAAGGCGGCCGCGCTGAATTTCTTCGACATCCTGATGATCCAGGGCAAGTATCAGATCAAGCCGCCCTTCCCGTTCTCGCCGGGCGCGGAGATCGCCGGCGTGATCGAGAGCGTCGGCAGCGGCGTCACCGATCTCAAGGTCGGCGACCGCGTGGTCGCCTCCTGCGGTCATAACGGCGCCCGCGAGAAGATCGCGCTGCCGGCGAGCTCGATCGTGAAAATCCCCGATGGTCTCGACTTCGATCGCGCCGCCGGCATCATCATCATCTACGGCACCGCGCTGCATGCGCTGGAAGATCGCGCAAGTCCGAAGCCGGGTGAGACGCTCGCCGTGCTGGGTGCGGCCGGCGGCACGGGCCTTGCGGCCTGCGAGCTCGGCAAACTGATGGGGCTGAAGGTGATCGCCTGCGCCTCGTCGGACGAGAAACTGGAATTTGCTAAGGCCCATGGCGCCGAGCTGACGCTGAATTACGCCAAGGAGGATCTCAAGGAGGGCTTGCGGCGGCTGACCGACGGCAAGGGCGTCGACATCATTTTCGATCCCGTCGGCGGCGCCTACGCCGAAGCCGCGCTGCGCTCGATCGCCTGGGAAGGCCGCTTCCTGGTGATCGGCTTTGCCGCCGGCGACATTCCGAAGATGCCGCTCAACCTGGCGCTGCTCAAAGGCTGCGACATTCGCGGCGTGTTCTGGGGCAACTGGGCGCGGCTCAACCCGGCAAAGAACCGCGCCAACCTGGAGAAGCTCGTCCGGTGGACCGCGGAAAGCAAGATCTCCTCCCATGTCGACCGCACCTTCCCGCTCGCGCAAACCGCGGACGCGCTGAAAGTGCTGGCGGGCCGGCAGGCCATGGGCAAGGTGATCCTGCACCCGTAACCCGGGCGCTTGCGTAACCTCGCGTGCCGGCCTGGCTCAGCTGTTTGCGAAAATGGCGCGTTAACCATGACAACAGATTGCGCGCAAGTCTTCGCAAGACTGTCACGTTCGCACCCAGCTGCCACAAAAAAGCCATCGGCAAAAATGGCCCGGCAATGGGGCGTCGTGAGCAGGTGCGCTGGCCTCCTCGCCATCGCACCGCACGGTGAATCGGTCGCCACCGATCGGTGCAGGATGTGCAAGTTACTGCGATGCGGCAGGGGTTTTTGCGAATCCAGCCCACCCGGTGCACCGCATGATGCAGAACCTCGAACCGAGGCCCACGACCACCGTCCGCCGCTTCGGATTCGAATAAAACGCCGCCGCAACCTCACCGCGAATTGTTTGGATATGCCTCAATGAATCCAAAATATCTCCTGATTCGCGCCGAGGTGGGCCTCCTTTTGGGCTGATTCCCGCGGCGAGTTAGGGCCTCCAGTAGCGGGGCGGCATTCTGGACAATAAAGAAAAAGGACCCGACGCGTTTTTAGCCGAGAGGCTGCCCCGATTGTTGCGTCACAGTTGTGGGAAGCATCACCATGGTTGATCACAAGTCGCGGTTTGGCTCGTTCGCACCCGAACAGGACGGGTATGACGAAGATTTCACCGACGCCAATCCCCAGCCGGCGCGCTACAAGTTCGGACGCTCGGCGCGGGACGAATACCCGGCCGAGCCGAACGTTCCGCTGTTCCTCTCGGACCCTGATGGCGAGCCCGAGCCCGAGGAATTCGTCGCACCGCTGCGCAAGCGCGGCATGGCCTCGGTCTCGTCGAAAATCCTGATGGCGGTCGTTGCCGCGTCGGGCGTTGCCATGCTGTTCGCATGGTTCTCCTCCGACGCCACGCGCGACATCATCGTCAACGCCAAGGCGTCGATCGCAGCGGCCCTGCCGACCCCGTCCGCAACCGCGCAGGCCGACGCCGCGCAGCTCACGCCCGGCGATCTGCAGCTGACGGATTCGGCCCGCGGCGGCGTGCCGCAAGTCCAAATCCAGTCGCAGGTCCAGCCGCAGGCGGCAGCGCCCGGGCAGGCGCCCATGGTGGTGGCCAACGTCGCGCCCACACGCGAGGACATCGCCACGGCGTATCAAAGCGCCTTGCAGGCGCGCGCGCCCGTCGCCGTCGCGCCGCCGGCGGCACCGCAAGCGGCCGTGCCGCCGCCCGCAGTGATGCCCCAGGCCCCGGCGCCTCAGGCAGCCTTCCCTCAAGCAGCCTTGCCTCAGGCAGTCTCGCCTCAACCATCGATGCCTCGTGTCAAGCGCATCGATGCCCAGGAGCTCGCGATCCTGATGAAGCGTGCCAAGGATTTGCTTGCCGCAGGCGACATCCCGGCCGCACGGCTTCTGCTTGAGCGCGCCGCCGAAGGCCAGGACGCCAACGCCGCACTGATGCTGGCCCGGACCTATGACCCGGCCGTGCTCGGCACCTCCGATGTCCGCAACATCACGCCCGAGCCGGACCGGGCGCGGACCTGGTACCAGCGCGCGGCGCAACTCGGCTCCGCGGAAGCACAACGGGTGCTGGCGCAATTGCCCAACTAGACCTTTCGACTTCAGGAAGCGACATCCAAGGGGACCTCATGCGACGTATTTTCGGACTGGCACTCGCTGCCATCGTGATGGCGTGCGGCTTTGCGGCTTATGCCGAGGAGACCGAGTATGACCCGGCCAAGGTCAGCGACAGTCTCCGGGCGATCTTCCAATTCGGATCGAAGGACACCAAGCAGGCGCTGAATGCCAACACGGTGACGCTGATCACCGGCACCATCGGCGGCACCTATGTGCAGTTCGGCGCCGACCTTGCGTCGCTGCTCGACAATGGCAACCAGCTGCGCGTGCTCCCCATCGTCGGCCGCGGCTCGGTGCAGAGTGTCGCCGACATCCTGTTCCTGCAAGGCGTCGACCTCGGCATCGTGCGTGCCGATACGCTCGACTATCTCGAGCGCAAGGGCTTTGCCAAGGACATCAAGAAGCAGTTCACCTACGTGACCAAGCTCTACAATGAGGAGATGCAGGTCATCGCGCCGCGGACGGTGCATAATTTGAGGGAGCTCGCGGGCAAGCGGGTCAGCGTCGACCTGCCCAATGGCGGCACGTTCGTCACCGCGCTCACCGTGTTCGAGCGGCTCGGCCTGAAGGCGGATTTCGCCTATATCGAGCAGCGCATCGCGATGGAGAAACTGAAGAAGGGCGAGCTGGATGCCGTGATCGTCGTCGGCGGCAAGCCGTATAAATCCGTCTCCACCTTCGTCAATGACGGCCGCTTCCATCTCGTGACCGTGGACTATGACCAGCCGCTGCAGGCCGACTATCTGCCGGCGCGCCTGACCTCGGCGGACTATCCGAACCTGATCAGCAAGGAAGAGGGCCAGGTCGACACTATCGCGGTGCCGGCGGTGCTTGCGGCCTATAATTGGGCGCAGAACACCGACCGTTATCGCAAGCTGTCCGTGTTCGTGGATGCCTTCTTCACCAAATTCCCGGCATTCCAGAATCCGCCCTTCCATCCGAAGTGGAAGGAAGTCTCGCTCGCGGCGCCGCTGCAGGGCTGGCAGCGCCTGCCCTACGCCAAGCAGTGGCTGGATCAGCATGGCCTCGAGCAGGGCGCGCGCAATCGTTTCGACGACTTCCTGCACCAGAACCCGGCTGCTGCAAAGGGCGTGCAGTCGGAGGCCGACAAGGAAGCGCTGTTCAAGCAGTTCCAGGCCTGGCAGGCCGATCAGGCCGCCAAGGAGGATGCGCAGGCGCAGGCCGCGCCGGCCGAACCAGCCAAGCCGGTGCGCCGCGCGCGGACGAGCCAGTAGCGTCGCCACCACCCCCCAAGCTTCTCGACCCGCCCCTTGCAACGGGCGGGTCGAAAGCGCGGCCAACACATCTCTCGAACTCAGCTTTCGCCGTCGATGCCCCGCTTCAGCGCGGCACGGGCAGCCTCGCAATGCTCGTCCGTGATGTGGCTTGCGACGAGGCGGATCGCGGTCGCGAGCACGGCGGCATCATCGGTGAAGCCGAGCACGGGCAGCATGTCGGGAATGAAATCGAACGGCAGGATGAAATAGGCGATGGCACCCAGCAGCGCCGCCTGGACATGGCGCGGCGTCTGCCTGTCGAAGGCGCAGTAATAGGCGGCGAGCAGTTCTTCCGCGAACGGCAGCTTCGCCGCCAGGCGCTTGAACTTGATCCAGAACCTGCGGCGCACGCTGTCGCGGTCTTCTGCGAGCCGGTCGGCCGGCTCGAAACCCACTGAATATTCGCTTGCCATGGCTGCCATTCCCCTCGAGCCGGTCCGTTCTGATCCGTGCTCCGTCCCGTCATCCCGAGGTGCCTGCGACGGCGAGCCTCGAAGGATGAAACGCCCCCCGCTGCAACAGCCGGGCCGTCGCCCTTCGAGGCTCGCTCTCGCGTGCACCTGAAGGTGACGGGACCAGCCTTGGAGCCCGCGTCGATCATATCCAGATCTGCGTCAGCAATTGGGTATGAAGAACCGTTGCCGCAAGTCTTGCAGACTACACTCCGAGCTGGCCGGCGATCGCGTTCATCGCGATGGCAAGCGCAATGTCGCGTTCGGTGACGCCGCCGGCGTCGTGGGTGGCGAGCACCACCTCCACCGTCCTGTAGACGTTGCGCCATTCCGGATGATGGTCGTGCTTCTCGGCCATCAGCGCTGCGCGCGACATGAAGCCGAAGGCCTCGTTGAAATCCTTGAACACGAAGGTTCGCGCGATCGCGTCCCGGCCGGCCACCTCGGTCCAGCCGGACAGGGTCTTCAGCGCCGCCTTCCGATCCTCCGCCGATAGCCGCTCCACCATGACCGCCTCCCGTGTTTTCTGCATCATACCCCAACACCGCAGCCTGGCGTCGGGATCCGGTAACCATGACGGAGTTGTAACCCCGTCCCGGCTGGGAATTTGCTAGATTGCCCACGGACCATGCCGGCCATATGAAGCTAAGCCTGAAACGCTCGTTTGGGAGATCCATGACCGGAGGCCTCGATTCGGCTGCTGCGCCGGCCCCGTCTTCGCCGCGCCAGCCCGGGCGGCAGACGCTGATGGTGGCGATTGCGCTGATTCTGGCGCTGATCGGCGCGGTCGCCGGCGGTTATTATTTCGCCATGCGGCCGGAGACCCTGCGGATCGCGGTCGGCCCGGCCAACAGCGACGACGTCAAGGTGGTGCAGACGCTAACCCAGGCCTTTGCCCAGGCCCATGGCTATGTCAGGCTCAAACTGGTCCAGACCGACGGCGCCGTCGCGAGCGCCGAGGCGCTGTCGCAGGGCAAGGTCGACCTCGCCATCATCCGCGGCGACCTCGAAGTCCCGAAGAACGCCCAGGCCGTGGCCACGCTGCGCAAGAATGTCGTGGTGATCTGGGTGCCGCCGGCAAAGGGCAAGAAGAAAGCCGCCGCCAGGATCACCAAGATCTCCCAGCTCGTTGGCCATCGCATCGGCGTGGTCGGCAAGACACCGGCCAATGTCAACCTGCTCAAGGTGATCCTGCATCAATCCGGCGTCGATCTGAACAAGGTCGACATCGTGCAATTCCCCGCCGCCGAGGCGGCCGAAGCCATCCGCAGCCAGAAGGCGGACGTCTATCTCGCCGCCGGCCCCGTCAACAGCAAGATCACCGCGGAGGCGATCGCCGCCTCGGCCAAGGACGGTGGCGAGCCGACCTTCCTCGCCATCGATTCGGCGGAGGCGATTGCGCAGAACCACCCGGTCTATGAGTCCGCGGAGATTCCCTCCGGCGCGTTCGGCGGCTCGCCGGAGCGGCCCGACGACGAGGTGAAGACCATCAGCTTCAATCACCATATCGTCGCCCGCAAGGGCCTGTCGGAAGCAACCGTCGCGGCGCTGGCCCGGCAGCTGTTCGCCGCCCGCCAGCAATTGCTCAACGAGTTTCCGCTGGCCGCGAAGATCGAAACCCCCGACACCGACAAGGACGCCGTGATCCCCGCGCATCCCGGCGCCGCTGCCTTCGTCGACGGCGAGGAGAAGACCTTCCTCGACAAATACAGCGATTACATCTGGTGGGGCCTGATGGCGCTGTCGGCGACAGGCTCGCTCGGCGCCTGGTTCGCGGGCTATCTGAAGCGCGACGAGCGCAGCAACAACGCCCATCTGCGCGAGCGGCTCATGGACATGATCGAGCTCGCGCGCCGCAGCCAATCGACCGATGAGCTCGATACCCTGCAGAGCGAGGCGGACGAGATCCTGCGCAACACGCTGCATTGTTTCGAGGACGGCGCGATCCAGGAGGGCGCGCTGACCGCCTTCAACATCACGCTGGAGCAATTCCATCGCGCGGCCGCCGACCGCAAGCTGCTGCTGGTGACCATGACGCAGAACCTGCAGCGCGCCGGCGCCCAGTTCCGGGCCACCGGCACGCTGTAACGGCGCGACCCGTCATGCTGGGATGCGCGCGTCGGCGCACCTCCTACGATTTTTGCCCCATCGCCCGCCGCAGCGCAGCTTCCAGCGCGTCCGACGTGCACGGCTTGCCCAGCCGCGGCCTGCCTGCAAAGGCCGCCGGGACGCTGGCATCGCCGCCATAGCCGGTGACGAACAGGAACGGAATGTTCAGGGCGTCGAGTTGCTCGGCGACCGCAAAGCTTTTCTCACGCGCCAGCGCGACGTCGAGCAGCGCCAAATCCGGCGGCCGCGCGGCGATGGCCGCAAGCGCCATTGCGACATTGCCGACGGAGCGCACCGTCTTCACCCCGAAACCGAGAATCGTGTCCTCGAAATCGAGCGCGATGATCGGGTCGTCCTCGACGATCAGCACGTCATTGGGCAGGGCGGGAGAACCGCCAAGGGAGCCGGGTGCCATAGTCAGCGGTTCCATCATGAGCCATGTATTTGGATTTACGAGGGACGGCCCGCTGTCGACGCCCGGGCGGCACATCGATGGGTTCCGTGGGCGAAACCACCACAACCGGGGCCGGATGTCTGTCCACTAGTAAACGGAACCACGGAACCAGGTTGACGGTTATCCTGCGGGGAATGTGGGATTTACTCATGCTCAAACGACTTGATGAAGCGGTCGAGGTCACGGACCGGCCCTACAACAACCTGCTGCGGCGGCTGAACGCCGACGATTACGCGCTGGTCGCGCCGCATCTCGCCTTTGAAGAGGCCGAGGCGAACGACCTGCTCTACAACCCCGGCGACGATGTCAGCGTGGTGCATTTTCCCTGCGGGCCGAGTCTTGCGACCTTCCTGGTCACCAACGAGGACGGCCGCGATGTCGAGACCATCCTGGTCGGCCGCGAAGGCGCGGTCGGCGGCATTGTCAGCCAGGGATTCCTGCCGGCCTATACCCGCATCAGCGTCAAATTCGGCGGCCCGTTCGTGCGCCTGCCTGTCAGCAAGCTCGACGCCGCCAAGACCCAATCGAGAACCCTGCGCAACGTCTTCACCCGCTACGCCGACTGCATGCTGGCGCAGATCTTCCAGTCGACCGCCTGCAACGCCATCCATTCGATCGAGCAGCGCACCGCCAAATGGATCATCTCGGCGATCGAACGCACCGACGGGGCCGATGTCGTGCCGCTGACGCATGAGCAGCTTGCGACCCTGCTCGGCGTCGGGCGCTCCTATGTCAGCCGGGTGATCCAGACCTTCAAGGCCGAGGGCATCCTGGCGACCAGGCGCGGCGCCATCCTGGTGCGGGACCGCGACCGGCTGGCCTCCCGCGCCTGCCTCTGCAACGAGCAGGTCAAGGGCCATTTCGAGGAGGTTTTGCGGGGGGTGTACCCGACCGACGAAGACGCGGCCTAGACCCGGACTTTTGCGGCCCAAATTCAGCTAACCAATCATCAAACAGCCCATTGTTTTTTGGCCTTTTCTGAATATATTGCGCTGCAAACGCGTAAAGGTGCCCGGTCGCTTGGCCGGGCTTCCTTTTTGGGATCACGCGCCCCGATTTTTCAGGTTCTGAAAGCGTTAACGCCAAACACTGGTCCCGGCTATCCCGCGAGATCGCGCCCAGAGCCATTTGCACGACCCAAAGAAGCGAGCCATGAACCTCCGCAACGTTGCCATCATTGCCCACGTCGACCACGGCAAGACCACCCTGGTCGATCGCCTGCTGCAGCAATCCGGCACCTTCCGTGAAAACCAGAAGGTGACCGACCGCGCCATGGACTCCAACGATCTGGAGCGCGAGCGCGGCATCACCATCCTGGCCAAGGCCGCCTCGGTGCAGTGGAAGGATACCCGCATCAACATCGTCGACACCCCCGGCCACGCCGATTTCGGCGGCGAGGTCGAGCGCATCCTCAACATGGTGGACGGCGCGCTGGTGCTGGTCGACGCCGCCGAAGGCCCGCTGCCGCAGACCAAATTCGTGGTCTCCAAGGCGCTGAAGGTCGGCCTGCGGCCCATCGTGGTGATCAACAAGGTCGACCGTCCCGACGCGCGGCCGACCGAGGTCATCAACGAGGTGTTCGACCTGTTTGCCGCGCTGGACGCCAGCGAAGAGCAGCTCGACTTCCCGATCCTGTACGGCTCGGCCAAGCAGGGCTGGATGGCGGCAAGCCCGGAGGGTCCGAAGGACGCCGGGATGGAGCCCCTGTTCGACCTGATCCTGCGCCACGTGCCGGCGCCCAAGATCGAGGAAGGGCCGTTCCGCATGATCGGGACCATCATCGAGGCCAACCCCTATCTCGGGCGGCTGATCACCGGGCGCATCACGTCCGGCGTCGTCAAGCCGAACCAGCAGGTGAAGGTGCTCGCCGCCGACGGCAAGCTGATCGAGCAGGGACGCATCACCAAGATTCTCGCCTTCCGCGGCCTCGAGCGCACGCCGCTGGAGGAGGCCGAGGCCGGCGACATCGTCGCCATCGCAGGCCTGACCAAGGGCACGGTCGCCGACACCTTCTGCGATCCGACTGTCGAGACGCCGATGGCCGCGCAGCCGATCGACCCGCCGACCGTGTCGATGTCCTTCATCGTCAACAACTCGCCGCTGGCAGGCACAGAAGGCGACAAGGTGACCAGCCGCATGATCCGCGACCGCCTGCTGCGCGAGGCGGAGGGCAATGTCGCGCTGCGCGTCCGCGAGGCCGACGACAAGGATTCCATGGAGGTTTCGGGGCGCGGCGAATTGCAGCTGGCGATCCTGATCGAGACCATGCGCCGCGAGGGCTTCGAGCTCTCGGTGTCGCGTCCGCGCGTCGTCTTCAAGAAGGACGAGGCGACAGGCCAGACCCTGGAGCCGGTCGAGGAGGTCGTGATCGACGTCGACGAGGAACACTCCGGCGTCGTCGTGCAGAAGATGAGCGAGCGCAAGGCCGAGATGATCGAGATGCGCCCCTCCGGCGGCAACCGCCTGCGGCTGGTGTTCTACGCACCGACCCGCGGCCTGATCGGCTATCAAGGCGAATTGCTCACCGACACCCGCGGCACCGCGGTCATGAACCGGCTATTCCATGGCTATGCCCCCTACAAGGGCGAGATCCAGGGCCGCCGCAACGGCGTCCTGATCTCCAACGACCAGGGCGAGGCCGTGGCCTATGCCATGTTCAAGCTGGAAGACCGCGGCCCGATGATGATCGAGCCGGGCTGGAAGGTCTACAAGGGCATGATCGTCGGCGAGCACACCCGCGACAATGATCTCGAGATCAACGTGCTCAAGGGCAAGCAGCTCACCAACATCCGC
>DATGMN010000050.1:0-100138 GCA_035293585.1 Bradyrhizobium sp.
GCAACCGTTCAACGAACGCTCACGTGACGGCGTCTATGCCAGCTTGACGCAGTACATCGGCAAGCAATGGTCCGTCAGTGCGGCCTATGCCCACGCCTTCAACACGCCCGGCAACCCGGCCTGTCTGAGCTTCAACAACGTTAACGCAGGTGTCGCGTGTGGAACGGTTCCTGCTCCAGTGCCCGTTGGCCAGTACCAGGCCAACCTGTTCAGCGATTCCGCCAACCAGTATTCCATTGGTGCGCGTTACTATTTCAACAACTGGGCGAGCTGGTACGTCGTGGCGACCGAGCTCACGCAGGGGGCAGGGGCGCACTACTGCCTCGGCGCGAGCGGCCACGGCTATCAGATATGCTCGCGCGATGCAGCCAACGACACGATCGGCGGTGCGACGCTCAAGGCCATCTCGAGCGGCATGACGTTCAATTTCTGATCGTCGCTATTTGCTGGAAGAGGGGGACTATCAAGTCCCCCTTTTTCGCGTTTGCTATGATACCGGCCGGGGAGCACGGACGCGACCGCCACCAGTTCGCCGCCATTGAATTGGCAGGCCTGCATTCATCACAGGGAGGTCAAAACCATGGATTGGCAACCGCCGCCGGCGATCGTGCAGCTGGCGCAATCCGAGCCGCCCGCCGAGGCCCCGGTCGAGCCGACCCCGATCAAGGTCGACGTCTCGAAATACATTCCGGAGTCCGCAACGGCGGTGACCATGATCGTCACACTGACGCCTCCCACGGGGCAGGCGCTCATCTATGCCGCCGGCCACGAGAAAGAGGGGACCGTATTCAGGGGGGCGCGGTCGATCGAGGAAGTCAGGCTTGACGGTCCGATCATCTATGTGAAGCTTTACGGCGCGACCAATTTCGATATCCAATACACGAATTATCGGCAGCCCTATTGACCGCCGCGTTCTTGAGAACGACCAAGCCCTTGGAACCCGCGCCACCGCAAAAGCTGTTGGAACAGGCGCTTGTGGCGCAGCGCAGCGGCGCGCTCGAAGATGCCAAACGACTTTATACTTCGCTTCTCGCCATTGCTCCTGCCAACGCCGCAGCCATCGGCAATCTTGCCATTATCGCGGCGCAGCAGGGCGATCTCGCCGGCGCCGAGCGGCTGTTTCGCCAAGCGGTCGCGCTGAGACCAACCGATCCGGCGGGCTACAACAATCTTGGACTGGTGCTGCAGCAACAGGGCCGTCCGGCGGAGGCCATCAGCAGTCATCAACGGGCACTCGAACTGAGACCGAACTACGCCGAAGCTCATGTTGCACTCGGCGACGCGCTCCGACAGCGGCACGAGCATGAGCGCGCCGCGCAATCCTACCTTGCGGCGCTCGCCATAAGGCCGGACTATGCGGAAGCTCACAACAATCTCGGTGTGCTGTTCCAGGCGCAAGGCAGGTACGAAGATGCGACGTCGGCCTATTCGAGGGCCATATCGGCGAGACCGGGTTATGCCGAGGCGGAGTTCAACCTGGCGGGCGCACTGCACCAGTTGGGCCAGCTCGAAGCGGCGGAGGCTGCCTATAGTCGGGCCATCGCCATCAATCCGCGGGTTGCGGTCGTTCACAATAACCTCGGCATCGTCTTGAAGGATCTGGGACGGCTGGACGCCGCCGCGGCCAGCCTGAAGCGGGCGATCAGCCTTCAGGCGGACTATGCTGAGGCCTTTCACAATCTTGCGGCCGTTCTGCGGGACCAGGGCCGGCTGGAAGAGGCTCTCGGTTGCTATGGCCGCGCAGTCGCGCTGCGGCCGGATTTTACCGATGCGATCAACAATGCCGGAGTCATCCTTCAAGAACTCGGACGCGCGGGCGAGGCCGTCGATCTTTATCGCAGGCTCATTTCGTCAGCGCCGGCACGCGCGGACCTCTGCAATAACATGGGAACGGCATTGCTGTCCGCAGGTCGCGGGGCGGAAGCAAGCGAAGCCTTCCGGCACGCCTTGACGCTCAGGGACGACTTTCCCGAAGGCCACTACAATCTCGGCAATGCCGCGCGTGAGCTTGGCGATCTCGCGGGCGCAATCGTTGCATATGAGCATGCGTTGCGGCTACGGCCCGATTATGCCGAGGCATATTGCCAGCTCGTCTATCATCGTCGACAAGCCTGCATGTGGCAGACGTTCGACACAGACGATGACGGCATGCTCGATCTTGTCCGCAAGGGTGCACGCGTCCCGCCGTTCTTTCTGCTCACGACGCGTGCCTCCGCAGCCGATCAGCTTGCCTGCGCGCGGACTTGGGCGGCCGCGGTCAAGCGAGATCATCCGGCTGCGTTCAAGCACGCAGCGACAGAGCGGGGCGGGCGGATCAAGCTCGGCTACTTGTCCGGCGATTTTCACCAGCACGCCACCGCCCATCTGATGGCGGAGCTTTTCGAACATCATGACCGCGGCCGCTTCGAGGTGATCGGCTATTCCTACGGGCCTGACGACGGCAGTGCGATGCGCGCGCGGCTTGTTGACGCATTCGATCGCTTTGTCGACGTCCGCTCTTTCTCACATCGTCAGGCCGCGGCGGCCATCCATGACGATGCAGTCGACATTCTCATCGATCTGAAGGGATATACCCATCAGGCGCGGCCAGCGATAGCGGCACTGCGGCCTGCGCCCGTTCAGGTCGGCTATCTCGGCTTCCCGGCCACGACGGGAGCGGACTTCGTCGATTACCTCATGGTCGACCGGTTCGTTGCGCCGGCCGATCGGCAGCAATTTTTCTCCGAGCAGCTTGTGCATCTTCCCGGCTGCTACCAGGTGAACGACCGCAAGCGCGAAATCGCCGACCCGCCTCCATCGCGGCAGGCCTGCGGTTTGCCTGTTGGTGGCTTTGTGTTTTGCAGCTTCAACAACAGCTACAAGATTTCACCGCGACTTTTCGATATGTGGATGAGCCTGCTTAGGGTGCGGTCCGACAGCGTGTTGTGGTTATTGCGCTCGAATGATCTCGTCGAAGACAATTTGCGCGCGGAAGCCGGACGGCGTGGCGTCGACCCGCGCCGGCTGGTGTTCGCTCCCGTCGTGCCGCCCGCCGAGCATCTGGCGCGCTTTTCCCACGCGGACCTGTTTCTCGATACGCTGCCGTGCAACGCCCACACCACCGCGAGCGACGCGTTATGGGCCGGCGTCCCCGTACTGACCTGCAGCGGCGACACGTTTGCGGGCCGGGTAGCCGGCAGTCTTCTGAACGCCGCCGGCATGCCGGAGCTGATCACGCGATCGCTTGAGGAATACGCGGAACTGGCGCTTGCCTTGGCGCAGGATCCCGATCGCCTGTCGGCGCTGCGCGCCAGGGTGAACAGGGCGCGCGACAGCAGTTCGCTGTTCGACCTGCCGAAGCTCACCTTGCATATCGAAGCGGCTTACATTCGGATGTGGCAAAACTGGCTGCTCGGGCAAAAGCCCGCCGCGTTCGCGCTCGAAAGTGAATGAGATGATGTGCTAATCAAGGCAAACTGCCTACAACAGGTTTTTGGCCAACGTGGGCAGATCGGTGAGGGAGGACAGATGTCATGCTGTTACGGACGACATTGCTCATTTCTGCGCTGCTTCTGTTTGGGGCCGAAAATGCATGTGCCACCGCGCAAAAGGTCCGCCGGCACTATCATGATTATGTCGTGGTGCCCCCGGACACCGGTCCCGTGAACCAGTTCGGTGGACGGCTGGTCTATCATCCGGCCTCAAACATCGCCTGCGACACCCGCTATCGGGCAACGCGTGCGCTGCCCTGCGACCAGCCGGTCTGGGTTTATGGAAGCCCATGCGAAGTCGATCTTGGTCTTGGACGCTCTCGGCCCTGCGACTGACGCTGCCGGCGACTCGGCATTCGAGGCCCGATGATGACCGCCGGCAACCCCTCCGATCGCGCGCTCGCCGCTGCCATGGCCCAGCACCAGGCGGGGCGCCTGCAGGAGGCCGAGCGGCTCTATCGCACGGCCTGCGAGGCCGATCCGAAGAATGCACGGGCCTTTCATCTGCTGGGCGTCGCCATGCATCAGCTGGGTCGGCCCGATGCGGCAGACATGTTGGCGCGCGCGGCCGCCCTGCGGCCCGAAATTGCCGAGATTCACAATGACCGCGGCGTGATCCTTGCCGCCAATGGACGTCTTACCGAAGCGCTCGCCTGCTTCGAGAAGGCGCTGGCGCTAAAATCCGGCTATCCCGAGGCGCGCGCGAATCTCGCCCGCAGCCTGCGCTCGCTCGGCCGCCTCGATGAAGCGGCGAGACAGTTCGAATCCGTACTGCGAGAAGCGCCGCAGGCAGTTCCCGTTCATCTCGAGCTCGCGGCCACGCTGGAAGCTGCGGGCGATCCGGCGCAGGCCGAGCAGCATTTGCGGCAGGCATTGGCGCTGCAACCGGGCTTCTTCGAAGCGTGCCTGCATCTCGCACGTCTGCTGCAGACGCAGCATCGCGCGGCCGACGCGCTGGAGTTCGCCGAACGGGCCGCGGCGCTGCGGCCCGACAGCGCCGGCGCACTCAACAATCTCGGCAATGTGCTCCGTGCACTCGGGCGATCGGAGCAGGCGATCGCGCGATACGCAGACGCGCTGCGGATCGATCCGAATTTTGTGATGGCGCACTACAATTGCGGCCTGGTGCTACGAAGCCAGGCGCGCATTGCGGAGGCGAGGGAGCATTTTGCCCGCGCGTTCGCGCTGCAGCCGCAGGCGCTCGAAGCCGAGCTTGCCTTGTGCATGGCCGAGCTTCCGCCGCTTTACGAGACGCCTGCCGAGATCGACCAATGCCGCACGGCCTATGCCGAGCGGCTGGCGCAGCTCGCGCTGGATGTGGAGAGAGCCGGCACGCCCGCGCGGCTTGCGGACGAGATCGGCGCGCATCAGCCCTTCTACCTTCCCTACCAGGGCCGCAACGATCGCGAACTGCAGTCGGTCTATGGCGCGATTGTCTGCAGCGTGATGGGGACAAGGTATGCCGCAGTGCCGCTGGTGAAGACGGCGGATGAGCCCATTCGCATCGGCATTGTCAGCGCCTTCTTCAGGCAGCATTCGAACTGGAAGATCCCGATCAAAGGCTGGCTCAAGATGCTCGACCGCCAGCGCTTCCGCCTGTTCGGCTATCATACCTCGTCCGAACACGACGCCGAAACCGAGGTCGCGGCCGAGCTGTGCAGCCGCTTTGTGACGGGACCAAGATCGCTCGATGCCTGGCGACAGGCCATCCTGCACGACGCGCCGCATGTGCTAATCTACCCGGAGATCGGCATGGATGCCGTTTCGGCCCAGCTCGGGGCGCTGCGGCTTGCGCCCGTGCAATGCTGCTCCTGGGGGCATCCGGTCACCTCAGGCTTTCCGACCATGGATTACTTCCTCTCCAGCGACCTGATGGAGCCGGCAGACGCTGATGCGCACTATTCCGAACGGCTGTTGCGCCTGCCGAACCTGTCGATCTATTACGAGCCCGCCGACAAGCCCGTAGCCGCTCTCGACCGTACGCAGCTCGGTTTGCGGGAGGATGCGGTGGTCTATTGGTGCTGCCAATCGCTGCCGAAATACCTGCCGCAATTCGACGAGGTCTTCGCACGCATCGCGGCGGCGGTTCCCGGATGCCAGTTCACGTTCATCGCGTTTGCCGCCGGCGAAGCCGTGACGCGCCGCTTCCAGGAAAGGCTGCAACGCGCGTTTGCCGCTGCCGGTCGCAAGGCAAGCGAGCATTGCGTGTTCCTGCCGCGGCTATCGCCCGACCATTTCGCCGCGGCGATGGGGCAATGCGACATCGTGTTGGATTCGATCGGCTGGTCCGGCTGCAACTCCATCCTGGAAAGCCTGGTGCATGATCTGCCCATCGTCAGCTATGCCGGCGAGATGATGCGCGGCCGCCATAGTGCGGCGATCCTTTCGATGATGGACGTGCGCGAGACCATCGCGCAAACGGTGGACGACTATGTCGCGATCGCCAGCCGTCTCGGGCAGGACCGGGTGAAGCGTGCGTCGCTCTCGTCTCGGATTGCAGCAAACAAGCACCGCGTTTACCGCGATCGGGAATGCATTGCCGCGCTGGAAGCCTTCCTCGAGCAGGTGGTTCGTCGTCCCGTTGCAGCTGGACCTTAGAGCGTTTTCGAGCGAAGTGGATACCGGTTCGCGTGAAGAAAACGCGTCAAAACAAAAAGCTGGAGCCCGGTTCTGATTCGATCAGAACCGGAAATGCTCGAGACGCAAACGAGGCGCACCAACTGCGCCTCGTCCTCAACGCATAGACCGGTTGCAGCGTTCACTCGGCCGGCACGTGCGCAACTGTGTTCTTCTTTTCCGATGCACTGATCGACAGCCGCATCGGCCGCACCACGAACAAGGCGAGCGCGACCACGATGAAGTTCATGATCGCTGCGACGGCAAATACCGCATGCCAGTTGCCCGAATAGGACTTCAACACGTTGGCCAGCGGGACGACGAAGGCCGACAGTCCCTTCGCCGTGTACAGCAGGCTGGTATTGGTGGTGGCGTATTTCGGGCCGAACATGTCGGTGCAGGTCGAGGGGAACAGGCTGAAAATCTCGCCCCATGTAAAGAAGACGATCGCGGCGCAGAACACGAAGGTCCACGGCGTGGTGCCCGCCGTTCCGAGCAGCCAGTAGGCGAGGCCGCCGGCCGCAAAGGCGATCGCCATGGTGTATTCGCGGCCGATCTGATCCGACACCCAGCCGAAGAACGGGCGGGCACCGCCGTTGGCCAGATTGTCGATGATGCCTGCCACGGTGAGCGTGGTGGCGCCGAACAGAAGCACGGTTTGCGACACGCCATAATCCTTGGCGATGATCGCGAGCTGGGCCGCGACCATCAGTCCGCTCGCGGAGACGAGGACGAACATGACGTAGAGAATCCAGAAGATCGGAGACGCGAGCATCTGGCCCGGCGTGCTGCTGGTCTTGGACTGCAGCACCTTGACGGCGGTCGCCGCCGGAGTTTCGCCCGGCAGCGGCGGGCGCAGCAGCCAGGCCAGCACGAAGATGACCCCGCCCTGGCCCAGCGCGAACCAGAAGAAGGTGTCGGCATAGCCGATCGAGGCGATCATCACCTGGATGGGAATGACGGTGACGGCGGCGCCGGCGCCGAAGCCCGCGGCGGTGCAGCCGACGGCGAGCCCGCGGCGATCGGGAAACCATTTCACGGCGTTGCCGACGCATGTGGCATAGATGCCGCCGGCGCCGATGCCCGATACCACCGCGCCGAGATAGAGCATCTCGAGCGACCCGGCCCATGCGTTGATCAGCCAGCCAAGCGCCACGAACACGCCGCCCGCCGCCACCATCAATTTGGGACCCTTCTGGCCGAGGGAATCGACGATCCATCCCTCGAGCGGTGTGAGCCAGGTTTCAAGCGCGACGAAGATGCTGAATGCGACCTGGATGCTGGCGACATCCCATGAATGCGCCTTAGCCATCGGGCCGACGAAGAATGTCCAGCCATATTGGAGATTGGCGATCATCGCCATGCAGACGATGCCGATGATCAGTTGCATCCACCGAAAGCCACTGGATATGCCTTGGCCCGGCGCACTGGCTGCGGTTGCCGACATTATGATGTCCCTCCCGATGCGCGCTTCTTTCACCTCGCTATAGAGCGGGTCAGCGCTGCTGGTCGTGCAATTCTGGTATATTATATTCCACGGTGCAAGACCGATTTTGCGGACTGCGACAATTGGCGGACGGGCACGGCGGTCAAACGCAAATGGCCCCGAAATCGGGGCCATGAAAATTGGTATTTGGACGTAAGCGAGTGTCTGAGGCTCAGACGCCGTGGCGCGGAATATCTCCATTCCGGATCGTCATCTCGGCATAGGCCAGCAGGAGCCGATCGACGGTCGCGAACAGGCGGTTGAACAGGCCGGTGGAGGGCGCACGAAAGGTAGCGGTAGCAGTCCTGGACATGAAGGTTCCCTTCTCGTTCTTCGAAGCGGCTGACGGCCCCGCTTCAAGTTCTGAGAAGGAAATTAATGTATACCAGATGCCACTACAACGCGTTTGTTTGCATAGCAGCATTCGCCATGACGCAACGCAGCATACCCAGGATTGCCTGGATAGCAAAAAGGCCGCTCCGAGAGCGGCCTTTGCACGTTTACGGTCTGAACCGGCGCTATTCCGCCGCTTCCTTGCGGGGCGGGTCGAGGGCGCCGGAATCGTGGATCTCGGCGACCTGGTGGTCGGAGAGGCCAAGCACCTGGCGCAGGATTTCGTCGGTGTGCTCGCCGAGCAGCGGGGAGCGGAGCACTTCGCTCGGGCTGTCCGACAGCTTGATCGGGTTGCCGACCGACAGATATTTGCCGCGGGTGGGATGATCGACCTCGACCACCGTGCCGGTCTTGCGCAGCGATTGGTCCTCGGCCAGCTCCTTCATCGACAGGATCGGGCCGCAGGGAATGTCGTACTGGTTGAGGATCTCCATCGCCTCGAACTTGGTCTTGGTCGTGGTCCACGCCTCGATGCGGGCGAAGATCTCGTTCAGCCGCGGCAACCGCGCCGCCGGCTTGGCATAATCGGGATGGGTCTTCCAGCCGGGCTCGCCGATGACGTCGCAGATCTTCTCCCAGACCGGAGCCTGCGTGATGAAATAGATGTAGGCGTTGGGATCAGTCTCCCAGCCCTTGCACTTGAGGATGCGTCCCGGCTGGCCGCCGCCGGAATCATTGCCGGCGCGCGGCACCGCGTCGCCGAACGGGACGCCTTCGCCGAACTGGCTGTATTCCTTCAGCGGGCCGTGAGAGAGGCGCTGCTGGTCGCGCAGCTTGACGCGGCACAAGTTGAGCACGCCGTCCTGCATCGCCGCGGTGACGCGCTGGCCCTTGCCGGTGTGGGTGCGCTGATAAAGCGCGGTGACGATGCCGAGCGCAAGATGCAGACCGGTGCCGCTGTCGCCGATCTGCGCACCGGTCACCAGCGGCACGCCGTCGCGGAAGCCGGTGGTGGAGGCGGCGCCGCCGGTGCACTGCGCGACATTCTCATAGACCTTGCAGTCCTCGTACGGCCCGGGCCCGAAGCCCTTGATCGAGGCGACGATCATCTTCGGGTTGATGCTCTGGATCTTCTCCCACGGGAAGCCCATGCGATCGAGCACGCCGGGACCGAAATTCTCCACCAGCACGTCGCACTTCTTGATCAGCTCGGTCAGGACCTCCTTGCCCTTGGGGTTCTTGGTGTCGAGCGTGATCGACCGCTTGTTGTGGTTGAGCATGGTGAAATACAGGCTGTCCACGTTCGGGACGTCCTGCAATTGCCCGCGGGTAATGTCGCCGACGCCGGGACGTTCGACCTTGATCACGTCGGCGCCGAACCAGGCGAGCAGCTGTGTGCAGGTCGGTCCCGACTGGACGTGGGTGAAATCGAGAATGCGAACGCCCGTCAGCGCCTTGGTCATGATATGGTTTCTCCTCAAAAATACTTCAGTTCTGTCCTTCCACCTGCGCGGGGAATGACGGGTGGTGGCCTACTTCTTCTTCAATACGCTCTGCGGATTGAGATTGCCGATGCGGCCGCTCTCGCTGCCGGCGGCCGGATCGATCACCGCATTGATCAGCGTGGGCTTGCCGGAATCCATCGCCGCGTTCACGGCGCGCTTGAGCTCGTCCGGCGTGGTGGCATTGATGCCGACGCCGCCGAAGGCTTCCATCATCTTGTCGTAGCGCGCGCCCCTGACGAACACCGTGGTGGCGGGATCACTGCCTGCCGAGTTGACGTCGGTGCCGCGGTAGATGCCGTCATTGTTGAAGATGACGACGCAGATCGGCAGATTGTAACGGCAGATGGTCTCGACCTCCATGCCGGAGAAGCCGAAGGCGCTGTCGCCTTCCACCGCCAGCACCGGCTTGCCGGTCTCGACGGCTGCGGCAATCGCCGAGCCCATGCCGATGCCCATCACGCCCCAGGTGCCGACGTCGAGCCGCTTGCGCGGCTGGTACATGTCGATCACGCCGCGAGCGAGGTCGAGCGTGTTGGCGCCTTCATTGACGAGGATGGCGTCCGGCCGTTCCTTGATGATGGTGCGCAGCGCACCGAGCGCGCCGTGATAATCCATCGGCGACTTGTTGTTCATCAGCCGCGGCGCCATCTTGGCGACGTTCTCCTCGCGCTTCGCCTTCACCGCGCCGACCCAGTCGGCGGGCGCACTGGGGAAGCTTCCGCCCATGGCATCGACGAGCGCGGTCACGCAGGAGCCGATGTCGCCGACAACAGGGGCCACGATCTCGACATTGGAGTCCATTTCCCTGGGCTCGATGTCGATCTGGATGAATTTCTTCGGCGCCTCGCCCCAGCTCTTGCCCTTGCCATGCGACAGCAGCCAGTTGAGGCGGGCGCCGATCAGCATGACGACGTCGGAGTCTTTCAGCACTGTGGAGCGCGCGGCACCTGCGCATTGCGGATGGGTGTCGGGCAACAGGCCCTTGGCCATGCTCATGGGCAGGAAGGGAATGCCGCTCCTCTCGACCAGCGTCTTGATGGCGTCGTCGGCCTGGGCGTAGGCCGCGCCCTTGCCGAGAATGATGAGGGGTCGTTTGGCGCTCCTGAGCACGTCGAGCGCGCGCTTCACGGCGGCGGGGGCGGGGAGCTGTGCCGGGGCCGCATCGATCACCTTGACCAGCGATTTCGCGCCGGCATCCGCATTCATCACCTGCGCGAACAGCTTTGCCGGCAGATCCAGATAGACGCCGCCGGGCCGGCCCGACACCGCGGCGCGGATGGCGCGCGCAAGGCCGATGCCGATGTCCTGCGCATGCAGCACGCGATAGGCCGCCTTGCAGAGCGGCTTTGCGATCGCAAGCTGATCCATTTCCTCGTAGTCGCCCTGCTGCAGGTCGACGATCTCGCGCTCGGAGGAGCCGGAGATCAGGATCATCGGGAAGCAGTTGGTGGTGGCATGCGCCAGCGCCGTGAGGCCGTTGAGGAAGCCGGGCGCGGAGACGGTGAGGCAGACGCCGGGCTTCTTGGTCAGGAAGCCCGCGATCGCCGCCGCATAGCCCGCGTTCTGCTCGTGACGGAAGGAGAGCACGCGAATGCCGGCCGCCTGAGCCATGCGGCCGAGATCGGTGATCGGAATCCCCGGCACGTTGTAGATCGTCTCGATGCCGTTGAGCTTGAGCGCGTCGATGACGAGATGGAAGCCGTCAGTGAGTTCTTGGGTTGCTTCCTGGTCAGTGCCCGATGCCTCGGTCTTGTGTGCGGTGTTGAGCATGGGGCTCGTCTCCCTGTTCGTCGCTTGACTGGCGACGTGTTGATCGTGTTTCGAAAACGCGCGGTCGCGTCAGACGGTGAGCTCCTGGCCATGCGCCTCGACATAGGCGGCAAGGCCAAGCGTGTGATCGCGTGCGCGCTTCTCGGCGAGCTCGGTGTCGCGCGCCTCCAGCGCCTCGATGATTCCCAGATGCTCGGGCAGCGAAGCCGCAATGCGTTCAGTGCGGTTGATGGTGAGCTGGCGGTAGCCGCGTACGTGCAGCAGGATGTCGTTGGTCATGTCGACCAGACAGGGCGATTCCGAGAGCGAGATCAGCGCCTGGTGGAAGGCGATATTGGCCTTGGAATATTCCTCGATGTGATCCTGGGGCAGGCGGTCCTTGCCGAAGTCCTTGAAGAAGTCGCGCAGCGCCGAGATGTCCTTCTTGCTGGCGGCGGTGGTGATCAGGCGGGCCGCCATGCTCTCCAGCGCCGCCCAGGCGCGGATCATGTCGACGATCTCGTTCTTGGTCCGGCGCACTACCATGATGCCGCGGCGCGGCACGGTCTTCACGAAGCCGTCCTGTTCCAGCATCGCGATCGCCTCGCGAATCGGCGTGCGGCTGACGCCGAGCCGCTCCGACAGCGCCCGCTCGTCCAGCATCACCGGTTCCGGCGTCGAGTAGATGTCCATCTTGAGGATCGCTTCCTTGAGCGCCTCATAGGCCTTGTTCTTGAAACTCGTCTCCGGGGCAATCCTGACGATTGCGATGTCTGCGTCCGCCATGGTCGGCGCCACCTTGGTTAGTTTCCTGATGGACACGAGAAGCCCTCTCCCGGGGCAGATGTCTACTGGTATCTGCTCGGAATGTTTTTGGCATGCCAGATGCCAGTTTGTCAAGGCTGCCGGCTTTTTCGGCGTTTTCACGCAACGGCTTGTCTTGACAATCGCGCTTCTGGCATACCAAATGCCATAAAGGGTGCCGCAGGAGGAAACCAATGTCCAGTGCCAAAGAAGCCGTCCGCAAAGTTCTCGATCAGGTCAAGGCGGACAGGCGGAACAGTCTGACCGCCCCCGAGGGCAAGCTGGTCTGCGATGCCTATGGCATCCCGGTCCCGAAAGAGGGGCTGGCGAGGTCTGCGGGCGAGGCCGCCAAGATCGCAGGCGAGATGGGCTTTCCGGTGGTGATGAAGATCGTCTCGCCGGACATTCTGCACAAGACGGAGGCCGGCGGGGTCATGGTCGGGGTGAAGACCGCCGCCGAGGCCGAGAAGGCCTACGAAACCATTCTCTCCAATGCGAAGAAGTACAAGGCGGACGCCAAGATCGAGGGCATCCAGGTGCAGCAGATGCTGGCCGGTGGCACCGAGGTCATCGTCGGCTCCATCACGGACGGCTCGTTCGGCAAGCTGGTCGCCTTCGGCCTCGGCGGCGTGCTGGTCGAGGTGCTCAAGGACGTCACCTTCCGCCTCGCGCCGGCGACCAAGAAGGACGCGCTGTCGATGCTCGACGGCATCCAGGCGCATGAGATGCTCAAGGGCGTGCGCGGCGGCGAGGCCGTCAACCGCGAGGCGCTTTCGGACGTGATCGTGAAGGTGTCGCAACTCGTCAGCGATTTCCCTGAAATCGTCGAGCTCGACCTCAATCCGGTGTTCGCCACGGCCAAGAACGCGATTGCCGCCGACGTGCGTATCGTCGTCAATTTCGACTACAAGCCGCGCCCGGCGCCGCGCTCCAACGCGGAGATCGTCGCGGCCATGAACCGCATCATGCAGCCGAAGGCGGTCGCCGTGATCGGCGCCTCCGCCGAGGACGGCAAGATCGGCAACTCCGTGATGAAGAACCTCATCAATGGCGGTTACAAGGGCGAGATCTATCCGATCCACCCCAAGGCGCCCGAGATCCTCGGCTACAAGGCCTACAAGAGCGTCACCGACGTGCCCGGCGTGATCGACGTCGCGGTGTTCGCGATCCCCGCAAAATTCGTCGCCGGCGCGCTCGCCGAGTGCGGCGAGAAGAAGATTCCCGGCGCGGTTCTCATTCCCTCCGGCTTTGCCGAAGCGGGCCATCCAGAGCTGCAGGACGAGATCGTCGAAGTCGGCAAGAAGTACAATATCCGCCTGATGGGGCCGAACATCTACGGCTTCTACTACACGCCGGCCAATCTCTGCGCCACGTTCTGCACCGCCTATGACGTCAAGGGCCACGCGGCGCTGTCGTCGCAGTCGGGCGGCATCGGCATGGCGATCATCGGCTTCTCGCGCTCGGCGAAGATGGGCGTCTCCGCCATCGTCGGCCTCGGCAACAAGTCCGATATCGACGAGGACGATCTGCTCGCCTTCTTCGAGCAGGACCCCAACACCAATTTGATCGCCCAGCATTGCGAGGACCTGAAGGACGGCCGCGCCTTTGCCGAAGCCGCCAAGCGCGTCTCCAAGAAGAAGCCGGTGGTCGTGCTCAAGGCCGGCCGCACCTCGGCCGGCGCGAAGGCTGCGTCCTCGCACACCGGCGCGCTCGCCGGCAACGACAAGATCTATGAGGACGTGTTCAAGCAATCCGGCGTGATCCGTGCCCGCAGCTTGCGGCAGCTGCTCGAGTTCGCGCGCGGCGTGCCGGTGCTGCCGACGCCGAAGGGCGAGAACGTCCTGATCATCACCGGCGCCGGCGGCTCGGGCGTGCTCCTGTCGGACTCGGTGGTCGACAACGGCCTGTCGCTGATGGCGATGCCGCCGGACCTCGATGCGGCCTTCCGCAAGTTCATTCCGCCGTTCGGTGCGGCCGGCAACCCCGTGGACATCACCGGCGGCGAACCGCCGATCACCTATGTCAACACGGTCAAGCTTGGCCTGTCGGACGAGCGCATCCACGCGCTGATCCTCGGCTATTGGCACACCATCGTGACGCCGCCGATGGTGTTCGCGCGCAACATGGTCGAGGTGAAGCAGGAGATGGAGGCCAAGGGCTTCGTCAAGCCGATGGTCGCCTCGCTTGCCGGCGACGTCGAGGTCGAGGAGGCCGCCGAATATCTCTATCAGCACGGCATCCCGGCCTATGCCTATTCGACGGAGCTGCCGGTCGAGGTGCTGGGCGCCAAGTACAAATGGGCGCGGGGCGCGGGCCTGCTGTAAGGGCGAAAGCCTGACTGATCGACAAAATGCCGTCCGGGTTCCGGACGGCATTTTTTGTTTCGGAACGTGTCAGGAGACCTTCCAGCGGCGCTGCCTGGCCCAATCGACGATCGCCGCCAGTGCAAAGCCGGCGATCGCGGCGAGCGCATCGACGACAAAATCTTCCAGCCGGGCGTGACGGCCGGGTACCATGAACTGCAGGAGTTCGAGCGCACCAATCAGCACCACGGACATCGCCATCGCCAGCCGGCGGTGCTGCGGATAGGCAAAAGCGAACGCAAGCCCCACCAGCAGGAAGGCGAGGCCGTGGTCGCCGTCCTGGCCCAGCGTGGCATGCGGCCGATAACGCGGCGGTCCGAGGGTGAAAAAGGTGACGGCGGCGGCCAGAAGCCAGGCGCCCAGGCGGAGCAGGGTGATCATCCCTGCTGCATAGCACAATTAGAGCCATGCGCGCACCTGACGTTGGCCGCAGATATCCGGGTAGTTAATTGGCTTACAGCGCTTCCCGCACGCTAAGCCCCAACATGAAGCGTTCGCGGATCTGCACCGGATCGCGCCGTGTGGTTCCAACGCCTGGCTTGTCGTCTATGCGGACGCCGATCAGGGCAGGCCCCGGCTCCGCGAGCGATTGATCGACGAGGCGCTCGAAATCCTCCTCGTCCGCGGCCCAGGCGCTGTTGACGAGGCCGCTCGCCAGCGCGATCGCCACGATATCGGCGACCTGCGCCGCCGGCGTCGGCTGCGCGCCGGTAATCTGATAGATGCCGTTGTCCATCACCACCATGGTCAGGTTTTTCGGTGCAAGCGCCGCGATCGTGGTGAGCGAGCCGAGCTGCATCAGCAGCGAGCCGTCGCCTTCGAGCGCGAACACCCGCCGATTCGGCTGCGCCAACGCCACCCCGAGTGCGATCGGAAAGCCGAGCCCCATGCTGCCCAGCATGTAGAAATTCTGCGGCCGGTGGCCGGCGGCCCAGAGGTCGAAATTGGTGTTGCCGATGCCGCCGATCACGGCCTCTTCATGTTTCAGCTTGCTCACCAGCCGCGAGGTGAGGTCGAAGCGGTTCATCACCTTGGTGTTGCGCATCGCTGTGCTCATGGCTCCGCTCACTTGTCGAACACCTTGCCGCCGGTCAAAAGCGGCGAGAGAATCAGCGCCACCGGCGCCTGGGTGGTGACGGCCTGCTTGATGGACCGGTCGACGATGAACTCGAGCTCGTCGAGGCGGGTGATCGTGTGGTGCTCCATGGCGAGCGAATCCAGCACCGGGCGCATGGTGCGGCACACCAGCGACTGGCCGTAGTTGAACTCGCCCAGCGTGCCGCGTTCCGACACGATCATGATCAGCGGGATCTGGTAGGGGATGGCAAGCGAAGCCAGCACGTTTGCAAGCGTCGCGAAGCCCGAGGTCTGCATCAGGACCGCGCCGCGCACACCGCCCATCCAGGCACCGGAGACGATGCCGACCGCTTCCTCCTCGCGGGCGGTCGCAAACGTCGTGAAGAAAGGATCGGCATGCAGGCTCTTGATCAGCGTGGTCAGCACGCGATCGGGGACGTAAGGGATGATGCGGATGTCGTTGCGCTTGAGCGTGTCCAGCACGATGCCGTGCCAGGTTCTGTCGAGCATTTGCGGCGAGGTTTTCTCCGGCGCGACCGCCATGCCTGCCTCCCTTTTTGTGGCGCGCCGGCGATTGCCGCCCCGCGCGGTCAGAGCTTGACGCTCCGTCCGGGATTGTCAACATGCTCCCGCTGCATCGCGATCTGACGTTTGCGACAATGTCGCAAGCCTCCAGTGCGTGCGATAAGGACGATAACAGCAAGAAAACTCGCGGGAGGGGGCTTACGCCGAGCGATGACCGTCAACAACAAGCGTGTGTTCTACGTCAAATATCTCGCGCATCCCGTTTATGCCGAGACGCTGCGCGCCCGCCCTGACGTGCGGCTCGACCGGCTGGAGAACGAAACTCCGGAGGAGGTGTTCGCGCCCATTCTGCGCGAGGCCCATGCCTATCAGATCGGGGCCGCGCGCGATGAGCTTGCGCCGCACTTCCATGTCCATGCCGATCTGCTGCGGCGCGCGCCGAACCTTCTGATCGTCTCCTCCAACGGCGCCGGCTTCGATCCGGTCGATGTCGAGGCGTGCACGGCGGCCGGCGTGCTCGTGGTCAACCAGTCCGGCGGCAATGCGCATTCGGTCGCCGAGCATGCGCTTGGCATGATGCTGACGCTGTCCAAGCGAATCATCGAATCCGACCGCAGGTTGCGGCGCGAGCGCGACGTCAACCGTAACGATCTGATCGGCAACGAGGTGCAGGGCCGCACCATCGGCATCGTCGGCATCGGCAATGTCGGCCGGCGCATCGCCGAGCTCTGCAAGGGCCTGCTCGGCATGCAGGTGCTGGCCTACGATCCCTATCTTTCGCGCGAGGAGATCGCTGGGCGCGGCGCGGAGAAGGTGGAACTCGAAGAGCTCCTGCGCCGCTCCGACTTTGTCTCGATCAACTGTCCGCTGACAAAAGAAAGCCGCGGCATGATCGGCGCCCGCCAATTCGCGCTGATGCAGAGCCACGCCTTTTTCATCACCACGGCCCGCGGCTTCATCCATGACGAGGCGGCGCTTGAGCAGGCGTTGCGCGACAAGCGCATCGCGGGCGCCGGCCTCGACGTTTGGTCCAAGGAACCGCCGCCGCCGGAGCATCCCTTGCTGCAGTTCGACAACGTGCTGGCGAGCCCCCATACCGCAGGGGTCACCCGGGAGGCGAGGGAGAACATGGGCCGGATCGCGGCCGAGCAGATGCTCGATACGCTCGACGGCAAGCGGCCGCCGCGCATCATCAATCCCGAGGTCTGGCCGCGCTACCGGGAGCGGTTTGCGGCCGCCTTCGGCGTCACCCCGCAATAGGGGGACGCGGCGGAGAAGATTTTCGCCGCGCGCGGGCAATCTGCGGCAACAAATCCACCGCCGTCGCCGCTCCGGCGGCGGTGCTGTTGTTATTTGCCGCGAGGCCTCGACGGCCCGGCCCTCCGAGGCCATTTTCCCTTGTACAGCATGGTTTTGCGGGATTTTTCTCGCCCGGACGTATAGGGAAGTTCTCCGATGCGATCGCTAGCCTCAATCCTGCGCGTCACACCCGCCCGGCTGCGTCGGCGCCTTGCGCAGATCGCCGAGATTGCCGCCGCCAGCCTGCCGGCCGCCGGCGCCTGAGGCGCCAAATTTCTTGCGCAATCTTCGGGCTTGATCCCCGTCAAAAGGCCCGCGCAAGATGGGCCTAAGGTATCGCTTGCCGGTACCGCAAGAAGATCCAGGGAGTGGGATCATGTCGCGCTATGTCGTCAGCTTCATGAAGGACGTGCTGGGCGATAACGGCCGGCACATCGAAGTCTGCCAGAGCACCGTCGAAATTGACGCGCCGAGCGAAGGCGAGGCGAGGGAACTCGCCAAGGAGAAGTTCTGCAAGGCCGAGCGGCTGTGCGAATGGTCGCTGCATGCCGATCGCATCCACGTCAAGGCTGCGGATTTTCCGTCCTAGCCGGTCGTTGCCAGGTTACTTCACAGCCGCGAATTGCAGTGAGAAGCAGGCCCCGCCGGGGTGCCGATTTTCCACGGTGACGGTTGCCGAATGCAGTTCGGCGATGCGCTGGACGATGGAGAGGCCAAGGCCCGTGCTGCCCGCCTTGCGGCGGTCGCGCCGCCAGAACCGGCGGAAGATCAGCTTGCGTTCATGCTCGGCAATGCCGGGGCCCTGATCCAGAACACTGATCTTGCCGCTGTCCTCCACGATGAACTCGACGGTCGAGCCGGGTGCGGTGTGGTTGATGGCGTTTTCCGCGAGGTTGCGGATGGCCCGGCTCAGCATTTCCGCATTCCCCCTGACCCAGACCGGCTCGGTCGCGCCAGACAGCGCGACGTCCTTGCCCTGCGCCAGCGCCAGCGGCGCCATGAACTCGGCGACTTCGGCTGCAACCGATTGCAGGTCGGCCGTCTCCGAGGGGTCGATGGCGACGGCGTCGAGTTCGGCGATATCCAGGAGCTGGCCGACGATATGCGCCATGCCCTCCACATTATGGCGCAGCGCCTGGCGAATGTCCGGATCCTCCAGGACGTCAATCCGCGTCCGCAGGATGCTCAGGGGCGTGCGCAGCTCATGGGCAGCGTCGGCGGTGAAATCGCGCTGGACCTTGAAGCCTTCCTCCAGCCGGTCGAGCGCCAGGTTGACCGCCAATACCAGCGGGCGAACCTCCCGCGGAATTTCCTTGGTCGGCAGCCGCAATCCCGGCCGCGCCGGCCCGATCTCGGCGGCGATGTCGGAAGCATCCCGCAATGGACGCAGGGCGCGGCGGAAGATCGCGATGTCCGTGATCAAGAGCACGAGCAGGATCGGCAGCGTGATCCAGCCGACATCCCTGTAGAAATCGGCGACGATGTCGTCGGTGAGCACGTCGCGGTTGGCGAGATCCTCGCCGGCCTGGACCCGGACGGTCCGATCGCCGATCGTCTTGCGGATGCTGGCGCCCGACACCGTCGCGCCGCCATGCCGCTGCTGCAGGAACTCGACCTCGCTGCCGCTCTGATCCGGGGCAAACAGCACGGAATGATCCTTGGCGGAGGAAAACAGCACGGCGCCGTGCTCGTCGGTCACGGCATAGGAGTAGCGGCCATATTCGGGCGAATAGAGCCCGAGCAGGTCCGACGGCAGGTTCAATTGCAGATGCCCGTCGGGAGCGACGCTCAAATGCTCGGCGACCGCATTGGCCTGCTCCTGCATCGCCTTGTTGTGGATGTTGTTGGTCGCGTAGCTGAGCAGCCAGGACAGTCCCACCGACATCAGGATCGAGGTGATGACGACAGCGACGATGTGCAGGATGACGATGCGCGAGAGAATCGACTGAAATCTCGGCACGCTACTTGTCCTCGGCGATCAGATAGCCGACGCCGCGAATGGTGTGGACCTGAACCCTGGCGCCGCGGTCCGACAGCTGCTTGCGCAGGCGGTGCACAAAGACCTCGATGGCGTTGGAGCCGACGTCGCCGGAATGACCGTAGATGTGGTCCTCCACCTGCTTCTTGGAGACGACGCGCCCCTTGCTGCGCATCAAGAGCTCGAGCACCGCCGTCTCGCGCGCCGACAGCACCTGGGGCTGCTCGTCGATCGATGCCTGCCGGCTCTGGGTATTGAACTCGAGATTGGCGATGCGCAGCGAGCTGCCGAGCAGTTGGCCGGGCCGGCGCAGCTGGGCCTCGAGCCGCGCGATCAATTCCTCCAAAGCGAAGGGTTTCACCAGATAATCGTCGGCACCGCTGCGCAAGCCGTGGACGCGATCATGCAGGCCGCCGCGGGCGGTGAGCACGAGGACAGGTATCGGATTGTTGCGATGCCTGAGCTCGCGGAGCAGCTCGAGACCGTCGCCGTCGGGCAGCCCGAGGTCGAGAATGAGCGCGGCGTAGAAGGTGGTCTCCAGCACGCTGCGCGCCTCTTCGACGCTTGACAAGATGTCCGACTCATAACCCGCGGTCTGCAGGCCCTTGGCCAGGAGCGCCGCCAATTCCTCATTGTCTTCGACGATCAAAAGCCGCATGCAAATCTACCTGCGCGCTCCGCTCGAATGATACATCTTTCCAGGCCGGTCCGGCATCAGCGATTGGTCCTTTTGGTCGCCCCCGGTCAAGGAGATTCGCGGGCGAGGCCCCAGACGTAAGGCTGGTGTAAGGTTCGCACCCGAAGCATATCCCGTCATAAAAGGCATGGGTCTTCCGGTCTATCCGGATCATGTGGCTCCTTCGAAGCTTAATACGCCAGCATCTGCACGCTATTGCGGCGGCGCCTGATCGGCAATATGAGGAGGACTCCGATCGGTATTGCGGGGCCACCCATCTTGGGGCATTGGGAGACGGGGGTAGGTCCATGAACAAGTCCGCAGCATGAATATCGGCGCGCTCTTCAACAGGCGAACGCTCTCGATCGCGTTGATACTGGCCGTTGCGGCTGGCGCTGCGGTCGTCGCGGCCAACAAGTCCGCCGTCCAGCACGAGCAATCCGGGGCCGCGCCTGCAGCCAAGGAAGCGGCGCGCTTCGTGCCGACCCCGGAGCAGTGGGCGAACCTGACGGTCGAGCCGGCGAACGAGCAGGTGTTTCGGCGCGAGCACATCACCGAGGGCAAGATCGCCGTCAACGAGGACAGCTCCACGCCGATTTTTTCGCCCTATGCCGGGCGCGTCGTCAAGCTCCTGGTGAAGCCGAGCGATGTGGTGAAGGCTGGCCAGCCACTGTTCGTCATCGAGGCGACCGATACGGTGCAGGCGCTGAATGATTTCGCCTCGGCGCTCTCGACGCTCAACACCGCTCGTTCGAAGCTCAATCTGGCGCAGATCGTCGAGAAGCGTCAGAACGATCTCTATGCGGGCAAGGCGGTGCCGCTGAAGGACTGGCAGCAATCCGAGGCCGACCTGACCGCGGCGCAGAACGACATGCGATCGGCTGAAACGGCGCTGCAGGCAGCGCACAACCGGCTGCGCATCCTCGGCCGCTCCGAGGACCAGATCTCGACTTTCGAGCAGAGCCGGCAGATTTCCGCCGACACGCCGATCAACTCGCCGATCGGCGGCACCGTCGTGCAGCGCAAGGTTGGCCCCGGCCAGTTCATCAGCGCCGGTGCAAGCGATCCGGCCTTCGTCATCGGCGATCTTTCCACGGTCTGGCTGACCGCCTTCGTGCGCGAGAGCGAGGCGGCCGACGTCAAGCTCGGCCAGCCCATCGCATTCACGGTGCTGGCGCTGCCGGGCCGGGTCTTCAACGCGAAGATCGACTACGTCTCCGCGGCGATCGATCCGACCACCCGCAGGCTGTTGGTCCGCGCCACCATCGACAACAAGGAAGACCTCCTCAAGCCGGAGATGTTCGCCGACGTCACGATCTTCGCCGGCGAGGACCGCAAGTCGGTCGGCGTATCCAAGCAGGCGCTGATCTACGAGGGCGAGCGTGTTCGGCTTTGGGTGGCTCGCGACGACGGGTCGATCGAGCTTCGCGACGTCCGGACCGGCCTGATCAATGGCGACATGGTCGAGATCGTCAGCAATCTGAAGCCAGGGGAAAAGGTCATCACAAAAGGCAGCCTGTTCATCGACCGGGCTGCTTCCGGCACCTGAACCCGCGCAGGCAAAGGCCCCCCTCTTTCAGAGATCCAGATTGAATGGACCGGCTCGTCTCCATCGCAGTTAGTCGCCGCTTCCTGATGGTCGGGCTGTTCGCCGCAGTCATCATCGGCGGCCTCATTGCGTTCCAGCAGTTGAACATCGAGGCCTATCCGGATCCCACGCCGCCGATGGTCGACGTGGTGACGCAGAGCCCGGGCCTGTCGGCCGAGGAGATCGAGCGCTACATCACCATTCCCCTGGAGACCCAGCTTTCCGGGATCAAGAACCTCAACGTCATCCGCACGATCTCGCTCTACGGCCTGTCCGACGTCAAGCTGCAGTTCACCTTCGATTATACCTACGACCAGGCGCTGCAGCAGGTGTTGAACCGGCTCTCGCAGCTGTCGCCGCTGCCGAACAACGCCCAGCCGCAGATTTCTCCGCTGAGCCCGATCGGCGAAATCTACCGCTATCGCCTGGTCGGACCGCCCAATTACTCGGTGCTCGACCTGAAGACGCTGCAGGACTGGGTGCTGCAGCGTCGTTTCCGCACCGTGCCCGGCGTCATCGACGTCACGGGGTGGGGCGGCAAGACCAAGACCTATGAGCTGCAGGTCGATTTCAACAAGCTGGTCGCCAACGGGCTGACGCTGCCGCAGCTTCTGCAGGCGGTGAGCAATTCGAACATCAATGTCGGCGGCAATACCGTCAACATCGGCTCGCAATCGGCGGTCGTGCGCGGCGTGGGCCTGATCCGCTCGATCGACGATCTTGCCAACACCATGATTTCGGCAGCCAACGGGACGCCGGTGCTGGTGAAGGACGTCGCCAATGTGGAAGTCGGTTACCAGCCGCGGCTCGGCATCGCCGGCCAGAACGATGCCGACGACATCGTCCAGGGCATCGTGCTGATGCGCCGCGGCGAACAGAGCTCGCCGACCATCGCGCGGGTCGAGAAGGTCGTCGACCAGATCAACAATTCGGGCGTGCTGCCGCCCGGCGTGCATATCGAGCGCATCTACGACCGCAAGGACCTGATCGAGACCACCACCAAGACGGTGCTGGAGAACATGGTCTTCGGCATCCTCCTGATCGTGTTCCTGCAGTGGCTCTTTCTCGGCGACCTGCGCAGCGCGCTGATCGTCGGCGCGACCATTCCGTTCGCGTTGTTCTTTGCCGTGTCGATCCTGGTGCTGCGGGGCGAATCCGCCAACCTGTTGTCGGTCGGCGCCATCGATTTCGGTCTCATCGTCGATGCCACCGTGATCATGGTGGAGGCGATCTTCCGCCGCCTGTCGCACACCGAGGTGCTTACCGAGAGCGAGCGGGCAGAGATCTCCTCGCGCACCATGATGGCGATGAAGCATCACGCCATCCTGACGGCGGCCGCCGACGTGTCGCGATCGATCTTCTTTGCCGCCGCCATCATCATCGCGGCCTTCCTGCCGCTGTTCACCCTGAGCGGCGTCGAGGGCAACATCTTCAGCCCGATGGCGCGGACCTATGCCTATGCGCTGGCCGGCGGCCTGCTTGCGACCTTCACCGTCACACCGGCGTTGAGCGCCATCATCCTGCCGGCGCATGTCGAGGAAACCGAGACGCTGATCATGCGCTTCCTGCATCGGCTCTACGTGCCGGTGCTGGGGCGCTCGCTTCGGAACCGCCGCCTCGTGCTGGTCGGTGGTGCGGCGCTCATCGTCATGAGCGTCGTCGCAGTCCGCCTGCTCGGGCTCGAGTTCTTGCCCAAGCTCGAAGAGGGCAATCTGTGGATCCGCGCCACGCTGCCGCCGACGATCTCGCTGCAGGAAGGCAATTCCTACGTCAACGAGATGCGCAAGCTGATCGCGAGCCTGCCGGAGGTGGAGAGCTGCGTGTCCCAGCACGGCCGCCCCGACGACGGCACCGACGCCGCCGGCTTCTTCAATGCCGAATTCTTCGCCCCGCTCAGGCCCGCCAAGGATTGGCCGGCCGGGGAGGACAAGGATTCCCTGACGGCCAAGCTGCTCGATCGGCTGCAGGCGAAATTTCCCGGGGTCGAGTTCAACTTCTCGCAATACCTGCAGGACAACGTGTCCGAAGCGGTCTCCGGCGTGAAAGGCGAGAACTCGATCAAGCTGTTCGGCAACGACCTGCAGGCGCTGACCACGACCGCCGACAAGATCAAGTCGGTGCTGGCGACGGTGCAGGGCGTCACCGACCTCGCGGTCTTCACCTCGCTCGGCCAGCCCACCGTCCAGATCGATATCGACCGCGCGCGGGCTGCGCGCTACGGGCTTGCGCCCGGCGACATCAACACCACGATTCGCACCGCGATCGGCGGCGATAGTGCGGGCGACCTCTACGAGCCGGGCAGCGACCGGCATTTTCCGATCATCGTCCGCCTCGCACCGGAATACCGCAAGAGCGCGGAAGCGATCCAGAACTTGCGGATCGGGGCGCAGGGACCGAACGGCATCACCCAGATTCCCCTGAGCGAGGTCGCCACCATCAAGCTGGTCTCGGGCGCGGCCTATATCTATCGGGAACAGCAGGAGCGCTACCTGCCGATCAAATTCTCGGTGCGCGAGCGCGACCTCGGCAGCGCTATCCAGGAGGCGCAGCAGAAGATTGCGGAGCAGGTGAAGCTGCCGCCCGGCTCGCGACTGGAATGGGTCGGCGAGTTCGGCAATCTGCAGGACGCGATCCGGCGCCTGTCGATCGTGGTTCCGATCAGCCTGGCGCTGATAGCGATGCTGATCTGGTTCAATTTCGGATCCGTGATCGACACCGCGCTCACCATGAGCGTCATCCCGATGGCCGTATTCGGCGGTATTGTCGGGCTGGTGGTGACCGGGATCCCGTTCAGCGTCTCAGCCGCGATCGGTTTCATTGCATTGTTCGGCATTTCGGTCATGGACGGCATCATCATCCTGTCGCAATACAACCAGCTGATCGACCAGGGCATGGAGCGCGGAAGCGCCATTCTGCGCACCGGCGAGCTCCAGCTGCGGCCGGTGCTGATGACCTGCGTGGTGGCGGGCGTGGGCCTTTTGCCCGCGGCGTTGTCCACCGGCATCGGCTCGCAGGTGCAGAAACCGCTGGCGATTGTGGTGGTTGCGGGCATGATGGTGGCGCCCGCCGTCATTCTCATCACGCTGCCCGCGCTGATCTCCACGTTCTCGCGGCGACGGCGGGCGGGGCTCAGTCCAGAAGATACGGTTGCGCCGGCGGAATGATGGACCCGGTCATGGTCGAGGGTAGGTCGTGAGTAGAGCCGCTGACAGATGTTCAGGTCGGGTCCCCGCTGCCGGGCCGGCACCGGCATGCGCGCGGCTCGGTCGTGCGCTTGGCCTTGTCGCGTTCGTCATGCTTGCGGCCACCAGATGCGCGGTCGCCGAGACGCTCGTGGAGGCGCTGAGCAAGGCCTACCAGAACAACCCGCAGCTGAACGCCGAGCGTGCACGGCAGCGTGGAACCGATGAGAACGTGCCGCAGGCGCTGGCCGGCTATCGGCCGCAGATCGTGGCGAGTCTCGGCGCCGGACTGCAGGCCGTGCGCAATCTTCTGCCCGATAATACCATCCAGAGCGCCACCTTGAGGCCGTGGACGATCGGCGTCACGGTCTCGCAGGTGCTCTTCAACGGCAACAAGACCGCCAACAGCGTGCGTGCCGCGGAATTCCAGGTGCTCTCGGGCCGCGAAGCCCTGCGCAATATCGGGCAGGGGGTGCTGCTGGACGCCGTGACGGCATACATGAACGTCATGGCCAATTATGCACTCTACGAGGCACAGCGGACCAACGTCCAGGTGCTGCGCGAGATCCAGGCGACGACCCAGCGCCGCCTCAATGCCGGCGACGTCACCCCGACCGACACGGCACAGGCCGAAGCGCGACTGAGTCGCGGATTGGCCGACCTCAACGCCGCGGAAGTGCAGCTTGCCATCAGCAAGGAAATCTATGTCCAGGTGATCGGCCAGGCGCCGTCGCAGCTCGCGCCCGGAAGTCCGGTCGATCGGCTGATCCCGCCTACGGAACCGGCAGCGATCGAGATCGCCAACCACGAGCATCCGGCCGTGCTCGGGGCGGGTTACGACGTGGACGTCGCGACAACCTCGATCAAGCTCGCCGAAAGCAGCCTGTTGCCGACCGTCTCGGTGCAGGCCAGCGCCAGCCACGCCGTCGAGAACGATCCGAGCCTGACGACCACGAGAACCGACCAGGCATCGGTCATCGGTCAGGTCAACGTGCCGATCTACGACGGCGGCACGGCCGCCTCGCAGACGCGTCAGGCCAAGGAAGTGGCGTCGCAGAGCCGGCTGGTGCTCGAGCAGGTCAGGAACCAGACGCGAACGGCCGTGGCCAGCGCCTGGGTCGCGAATGAGGGAACCAAGGTTGCCTTGAAGGCGGCGGAGTCGGAGGTGAAAGCTGCGGAAGTGGCGTTGCAGGGCGTCCGTCGCGAAGCGGATGGCGGGCAACGCACGACCATCGACGTTCTCAACGCGGAGCAGGATCTGACCAACGCCAGGACCCGTCAGATCATGTCGCAGCGCGATCGCGTCATCGCATCCTTTACCTTGCTGAGTGCGGTCGGGCGGCTCGACGTCAAGACCCTCAACCTGAACACGCCGGACTATTTGCCCGACGTCCACTACCACCAGGTTCGCGACGCATGGCACGGTTTGCGCACGCCGTCGGGTCAGTGAGGAACGGCATGTCGAAGCACATCATCGTTTCGAACGAGGGCTTCACCCGCACCATCGCGATGCGGCGGCCCGAGAAGCGCAATGCGCTCACGCGCGAGATGTTTGTCGCGATGAGCGAAGCGATCGATGCGGCGCAGTCCGATCCGGCGATCCGCTGTCTGATCCTGGCGGGCAGGTCGGGGGTGTTCAGCGCCGGCGACGATCTCGGCGAAATTCTCGAGGATGCCAGCGGCGCGCCTGACCCGGGCCGGTCGAGACTTGGCTTTCTGCGATCGCTGATCAACAACAAGAAGCCCCTTGTTGCTGCCGTCGACGGCGCGGCGATCGGCACCGGTGCGACCATGGTCCTGCACTGCGACTATGTGATTGCAAGCACGACCGCTTCCCTTTCCTATCCCTTGATCAGGTACGGCCTCGTGCCGGCAGGGGCAAGCAGCTGCCTGCTGCCGCGAATGGCCGGCCGCCAGCGCGCCTTCTCGATGCTGGTGATGGGACGCGTCATGAGCGCCGAACAGGCGCGCGAGGCTGGCCTGGTCAATGTCGTCGTGCCGCCCGGACATGCCATCAGCGAGGCGCACAGGCTGGCGCGAGAGGTCGGCGAACTGCCGCCCGATGCCGTCGCCCTGTCGCGCGGGCTCCTCAAGGGGTCGAGCGCCGAGCTCCTGCAGCGCATGGACGAAGAAGAGCAGCTGTTTGCGGAGCGCCTGCGGCTGCCGTCCGTCATCGCAGCCTTGAGCAAATTCCTGGCAAAGAACTGAAAACAAGCGCCGGGGAGACCCCGCGCGCGTCGCCTACCAGATCACCACGGCGCACAGCACCGACAGCGGCAGCAGGACAAGGCCGAGATAGAGCCATGTGCGGTAACCGCCGGGGTCCTTGGGCAGGATGAAGAGGTGGACGGCGAGCCACACGCACACCGCGAAACCGAGTGCGACCCGGATCAGATCGCCGGGCGTATCCAGCAGGGTCCACAGCCGCTCGATCTGTGGGCTGGCGACGCGGGCCGTTATGATGATCAACATGGCAATGAAGACCGTACGAACGGCCAAACCGCCCAGCCAGACGATCGTCGATTCGTTGGACCCGTCGGCCCTTTTTCCCGCCGATTTCACCGGCAAACCACTCAGGCTGCTGCGCGCCCATCCGCGCATAAATAAAAAATAGCCTTCGCCTTCGGAATCGGCAAGCGTTCGCCGGCCGTGCATCGCCAATAGGAACCGATCGGAGCAGATTTGCTCGCATGTCGGGCAAAATGTCGAAATATTGTACAGGAAAAGATGAAGTTCGCGGCGAATTGAAATTCGTCGGAGGTGCTTGCGCTCAAGACCCAGGGCGGCTGTCGAGTCGCAAGCGTCGTTCCGTCCCGTCGTTTGAGCCGCGCTGCCCGAGCAGGACGTCCCGTCTAGAATCGCCCGCGTCCGTTGCCGATGAAACCGAGCGAAGGCGGTGCTGCGGTGGTGCCGGCCCCCAGCGAGCGCTGCACCATCACGGTGTCCGACCAGCGGCCATAGCGGTAGGCTACGCCCGGCAACAGGCCGACCCTGGCAAAGCCGAGCTTCTCGTGGATCGCAAGCGAAGCGACGTTGTCGGCATCGATATAGCCGATCATCTGCCGGAAACCCTGCGCGGCGCAGGCGTCGATCAACTCCTGCATCAGGATTCGTCCGACGCCGCGACCGACATGGTCGTGATGGATGTAGATCGAGTGCTTGACCGTGTAGCGATAGGCCGGGCGCTTGCGGAACAGGACAACATAGGCATAGCCGATCACCTCGCCGCCGGAGGTGGCGACGAGATGCGGCAGGCGGTGGTTGCGCAGATTCTTGCGGCGATCGCGCAGATCGTCCGGTTCCGGCGTGCCGCTGTCGTCGACCGTGTCCTCCACGCCGCGCCTGATATGGCGGCGGTAGATCGACAGCATCGCCTCGACATCGCTGTCCCTGGAGGGACGGACCATCACCGGCGGCGCCGAGCCATTCGCCGCCTGCTTCTCAGCCAATTCGTTCATTCCGAGACCACGTAAGTGTAGAGCCGGACGCGACCGGACGCGTCGACCTCCTTATAGACTCCCTGGATCTCGACGTCGAAGCCCGGGAAGGTGTTGAAGCAGCGCTCGAACATCTTCAGGTAATCGATCATGGGCTGCGCCCGTTCGTCGAGCCGCTCGCCGGGCACGATGGTGGCGATGCCGGGCGGATAGACCACGAACGGCGTGGTGGCAATGCGGCCGGCGATTTCGTCGATCGGCAGATAGTCGACGTCATTGCGCATCAGGAGACGCGCCGCGTCGTGCGGCGACATCACGATCTCCGGCAGGTGCTCGGGCATGAACTGCCTGGCCTGCAGCCCGCTGACGTCGGCCTCGCGGAAGAAGCGATGCATGTCGGCGCAGAGATCGCGCAGGCGAGTGCCGGCGTAGCGCGCCGGGCGCCGCCGGAAGAACTCGGGAATGGCCTCTTCCAGCAGTGCATTCTCGTCGTGCAGTTTCTTGAAGGCGACGAGCCCGGAGATCAGCGTGCCGGCCTTGCTGGCCTCGACGCCGGGCGTCAGCAGGAACAGCAGCGAGTTGAGGTCGTTCTTCTCCGGCACGATGCGGTTCTCGCGCAAATATTGCGCGACCACCGGCGCCGGGATGCCGTGCTCGGCATAGGCGCCGGTTGCGGGGTCAAAGCCCGGCGTGAGCAGAGTGAGCTTGTTGGGATCGGTCATGGCAAAGCCCGCCGTCATGCCGGGGAAGCCGTGCCAGCCCGAATCCGGCGAGAGCTGCCAATAGGACGGGTCGGTGGCGAGCAGATCGGTGGCGACCATTTCCCAGGCGACATTGTGCACGCCGCCCTCGCGGGAGACGTCGCGAATCGCCACCCGGTCGGGCACGAAGGGCTCGAAGAACCAGCGCCGCTCGGGGCGGATTTCCTTTTCCTCGAACTCGCGCCGCACCGCACGGATCTTCTTGCGCAGCTCGATGCCGAGCCGGATCGTGTCGTCCCACAGCACTTCGCCGGAGCGGCCCTTCATCATCTGTGCGCCGACGTCGAGGGACGCAAACAGCGGATAGAAGGGCGAGGTCGAGGCGTGCTGCATGAAGCTTTCGTTGAAACGCCGGTGCTCGATGCGGCGCTTCTGCCCCTTGATGTGACGGTCCTTGATGTGGATTTGCGAGGCCTGCGAGAAGCTCGCGAGCTGCTTGTGGGTCGATTGCGTCGCGATGATGCCGGGCGCCTCGGCCGACAATCCGTTCAGTCCCATGGCGAAGCGGCCGGCATAGAGCGGATGGAACTTCATGAAGCCGGCCCAGGCCTCGTCGAACAGGATGTAATCGCAGAGATGTCCGATGCGCTTGAGGATCATGTCGGCGCTGTGGATGGTGCCGTCATAGGTACATTGCTCGAGCACGGCGACGCGGAACGGGCGCGGCTTGCGCCAGGCCTCCTTGTCCTTGACCAGCGGATGGGTGCGGATGCGCTCGCGCAGCGCGGTTTCATCCATCGTATCCCAGCGCATCGGGCCGATCAGCCCCCAGGCGTTGCGCACGGTCGGAAGGTAGACGGGAATGCCGCCGCTGATCATCAGGGCGCCATGGTGCGCGGCCTTGTGATTGTTGCGGTCGAACAGCACGAGGTCGCCGTCGGTCACCAGCGCGCCGAGCGCCACCTTGTTGGAGGTCGAGGTGCCGTTGAGCACGAAATAGGTCTTCTCGGCGCCGAAGATCTGCGCCGCCTCCTTCTGCGCCTTCAGCGCCGGGCCCTCATGGGTGAGGAGGTCGCCGAGTTCCAGCACCGAATTGTCGAGGTCGTCGCGGAACACCGCCTCGCCGAGATGCTCGACGAACACCCGGCCGATCGGGCTCCTGCTGTAGAACACGCCGCCATTATGGCCCGGGCAGGTCCAGAGCTGGTTGCCGACCTCGGCGTAATCGACCAGCGCGCCGAAAAACGGCGTCTTGAGGTTCTCGGCATATTGCTTGAGCCGGCTGATCAAATTCTTGGCGATGAAGGGCGGGGTTTCCTCCGACAGGAACACGTAGCCATCGATGAAATCGAGCACCTCGACCGGCACGTCCTCGAACCGCTTGCGGCGGATCAACAGGATGATCGGGAAATCGAGGCCGCGCCGGCGCATCAGGTTAATCAGCGACGCGGTCTTGCCCTCCAGGCCCTTCTTGCCCCAGTCGACCACCATGCAGCCGATCGCCGCGTCCGTCTGCACCGCGATCTCGGCATCCTCCAGCTTCCGCGCCCGCACCACCTCGAAGCCGGAGCGTTCGATTTCGCTGACGATCTGGTTGAAGCGGATACCCTCGAGATCGTCGGCCTCGAACACCGGGGCGGCGAACAGGAAGTTGAAGCGTTTGAAATAGTCCATGGCTGTCTCATCGAAATGGCGGCGGCCAAGCAGTGGCGCACATTCGATGACAGTTCTATGACAATGAATTTCGTGGCTGAAAATTAACGGGAAAGGGTGGCCGCGATCAGCCGGCCGCGATCGTCTGCAGCGCCTGGTCCAGCGTTTCGACCAGGAGATCGGCATGTTCGGTTGAAAATACCAGCGGAGGGCGGATTTTCAGCACGTTGGCCTCGCGCCCGGAGGCACTGATCAGGACGCCGTTGTCGCGCAGCAGATTGACGATGCGGCCGGCCTGTTTCGGTGCGGGGCTGCCCGCCAGGCCGCCGTCGCGCAGTTCCACGCCGATGAAGAGGCCGGCGCCGCGGATCTCGGCGATGAGTGGACAGCTCGCCTGCAATGCGCGAAGTCTTGTCATCAGATAAGCGCCGGTGCGGCCGGCATTCTCGACCAGGCCTTCGGCGGCGATGACGTCGAGCACCGCAAGCGCAGCCGCCGCCGAGACCGGGTTGCCGCCAAACGTGTTGAAATAGCGCGAGCGCGCGCCGAACTCCGCCAGCAGGTCGGGCCGTGCCGCAACGGCCGCCACGGGGTGGCCATTGCCCATCGGCTTGCCCATGGTGACGAGGTCGGGGACGATGCCGTGGCGGGCAAAGCCCCACATCTGGCCGCAGCGGCCGAAGCCCGCCTGTACCTCGTCGGCAATGAACAGCGCACCGGCCGCATGGACGGCGTCCACCACGGGCTTCAGGAAGCCGGCGGGATCGGGCAGCACGCCGTCGCTGGAGAAAATGGTGTCGACGATCAGCCCGGCCGGGCGGATGCCGCTTTTTTTCATGTCGTCGAAGGCGGTCGCGACATGGCGCGCAAACACCGCACCGGTCGCATCGCCGGCGGGCCGCGGCGGCGGCACCAGGCGGACCGGGCTGTCCTGCGCAGGCGGCAGGCCCAGCGACGGCGAGAGATCGACCAGCGCGCTGGTGACGCCGTGATAGGCGGTCTCTGTCGCAATGAATCCGCTGCCCCCGGTCGTGGTCCGCGCGATCCGCAGGGCGAGGTCATTGGCCTCGCTGCCGGTGCAGGTGAACATGACGTTGCCGATCCCGGCCGGGAAGGTTGCAAGCAGGCGTTCGGCAAGATCGAGCACGGTCTCGTGCAGATAACGGGTGTGGGTGTTGAGGATCCCGGCCTGCCTTGCGATGGCCTCGACCACGCGCGGATGGCAGTGTCCCACGGACGCTACGTTGTTGTAGGCGTCGAGGTAGCGGCGGCCCGCGGAATCGTACAGAAAGACGCCTTCGCCGCGCACGAGATGCACCGGCTCATCATAGAACAGCCGGTAGGCCGGACCGAGCAGGCGCTTGCGCCGCGCGACCAGCCGTTCGGTCGCGGAGGTCTCGTCGTCGGCCGACATCGCTTCACTCCAAATGGCAGGCGCGCCGGATTTGCCTCTGTGCCGCATGTCGGGAGAGGCCCGCGATCCGGCGCAGGCGCGCCGCCGCGCCCTTGTGGTTGCGCAGTATATACTCCCGGTTCTCGGGATGGCGAAGGGCGCGCCAGCTCGAGATCACGATGGTCATCACCATGCGCGTCGCCATCAGGTCGAACAGCACGTCGAGCTCGGCCGCATCCAGCGGGGCTGCTGCATGATAGGCGGCAATCAGCTCGCAGGCGGGAGCGAGCGGATCGTCGCTGTCGCCGACCTGGTAGGCGGCGGCGATCGCAAGGTCGTTGACGCGCGCGGTGAAGGCGAGGTCGCCGAAATCGATGATGCCGGCGACGCGGTCGTTCCTATCGGGGTCGACGACGATATTGTGCGGATTGAGGTCGTTGTGCACGAGCTGCCGGGGCAGTTGTTGCAGTGCCGGCTTGGCGTGCGTCTCAAAGCCGTCGAGGAAGCGGCCGACCAGGTCGGAGAGATCGGCAGGCACGGCATCGCGCAGCGGCCGCAGCTCGGCGGCATGCTGCAGGTCCCAGAGCAGCCTCTGTTTCACGCCGCCATGGTTCAGGCCGCCCAGGCCGCGCGCGAGCCGGCCGGCGTTGCGGCCGATATCGGATCGCAAGGCCGCGGACACGGCAATCGCTGACATCGGCGTGCCCGTCAAATAGGACAACAGCCGCACCACGCGGGTCGAGCCGTCGGCAAAACCCAGCGCCAGCTCGTGGGCGCCGCTCAGCGCCGGGAACACCCGCGGGATCGGCAGGTCGGGTTCGGTCGCGGACAGATGCAGCAGGGCGTCGGTCTGCAGCCGCGTGACCGCGCGATCCTCCGCGGGGTTCGCGATCTTGAGCACAAAGCCGCGGCCGTTCGCCTGCAGCAGAAAATTCTGGTCGCGCTCGCTCGAGAGCCGGCGCGCGATCGGCCTCAGGCCGTAATGCTCGGCCGCGAGCTGTTCGGCCTGCTGTTCCGTGATCGACGAGGCCGCGCGAAGATCCTGGATCGGATGGGCGTCGTCGATGAGAGCTGAGGAGAGCAACGTTCGCCTCTAATAGCCGCGGGTGCGGTCGATGGCGTGCGGCGGCCTGACGCCGGCACGGATGGCGTCCGCGGTCGCAACCAGCGTGGTCGCGACCGCGCGCAGGCTGACATCGCTCGCATCGTGCGGCGTGACCGTGATGTTGGGGTGATCCCAGAATGGATGCGCCGATGGCAGTGGCTCGGTCGCGAACACGTCGAGCGCGGCGCCTGCGAGCTGGCCGCTATCGATCGCGGCAAGCAGGTCCGCTTCGACCAGATGCTCGCCGCGGCCGACCTGGACGAGATAGCCGCCGCGCCGCATCTTCGTGAACACGCCGCGGTCGAGAATGCCGCGGGTCTCCGGCGTCAGCGGCAGCAGGTTCACCAGCACCTCGGTCCGTTCGAGCATCGCGGCCAGTCCCGCAGCGCCATGAAAGCCGCGTACGGGGCCGGTGCCCGGCTTTGCGGTGCGGCTCCAGCACATCACGGGAAAGCCGAGCTGGACCAGGTCGGCCGCGACCTTGCGGCCGATTTCGCCATTGCCGAGAATGCCGACCGGCACGCCGTCGGCGCTACGTTGCGGACGCCGCTGCCAGAGGTGCTCGCGCTGCTGCCTGCGATAGCCGGCAAAGTCGCGCTGGTGGCCGATCACATGCCAGGCGACAAAGCCCGACATCATCTGGGCCTGGCCCGGATCGACCACGCGGATCACGTCGATATGCGGTTTCAGGCTCGGGCAGGTGATGATGTTGTCGACACCGGCGCCGATCGAGCACACCGCCCGCAGATTGGGATAGCGCGTGAAGGCGTCGTCGGGCGGATGCCAGGCGATGGCGAGATGCACGTCATCGCCGGCGCCATCAGCGGCATGCTCGACCACCTCGATCCGGTCCGCAATGCGGGAGATTTCGGGCCCGAGATAGTATTTCAGGTCGAGGCGGCTGGAGACGAGAACGCAGCGCATCGGTCAGGCCGCTTGCGAGGAGGCGGTGCGGCCCGGCACGGCAGCCAGCAATTCGCGCGTATAGGGGTGTTCGGGGGCCGAGAACAGCGCGGCCGTGGCCTTCAATTCGACAATGGCGCCGCGCTGCATCACCGCGATGCGGTCGCAGATCTGGGCGGCCACGCGCAGATCATGGGTGATGAACAGCATCGACAGGCCAAGGCGCGCCTTCAGGTCTTCGAGCAGCTTCAGCACCTGGGCCTGCACCGAGACGTCGAGTGCGGAGACCGCCTCGTCGGCGACGATGATTTCGGGCTCGAGCGCGAGTGCACGGGCGATGCCGATGCGCTGGCGTTGGCCGCCGGAGAATTCGTGCGGATAGCGGTCGAGCGCGTTGGCGTTGAGCCCGACCAACTCCAGGAGCTCGCGCGCGCGCTCGCGCGCCGTCTTCGGGTCGGTGCCGTGCGCAATCGGCCCGTCGGTGATGATGTTGCCGACCTTGCGCCGCGGATTGAGCGACGCGAACGGATCCTGGAAGATCATCTGGATGCGGCTGCGCGCGCTCCGCAGCTCCTTGCCCGACATCACCGTGAAGTCGGTGTCACTGATGCGCACCGTGCCCCTGTCAGCCTCGATCAGGCGCATGATCAGCCGCGCCACCGAGGATTTTCCCGAGCCGGATTCCCCGACCAGCCCCACCGTCTCGCCCTGCAGGACGGTGAAGCTGACTTCCTTTGCCGCCTGTACGCGGCGCTCCGGCTGGAACCAGCCACCGCTCGAGACATAGGTCTTGTCGAGACCGATCACCTCGACGGCCTTGGCGCGATTGCCGAGCGGGGCGCGCGGCGGCGGCTGCATGGTCGGCACGGCCGCGAGCAGCGCGCGGGTGTAGGCGGCTTGCGGCCGCGACAGCACCTCGTCGGCCGCGCCCTGTTCGACCACCTTGCCATGCTGCAGCACCACCACCGTGTCGGCGATGTCGGAGACCACGCCGAAATCATGGGTGATGAACATCACCGCCATGTTGTGGCGGCGCTGCAGGTCGCGGATCAGTTTCAGGATCTGCGCCTGGGTGGTGACGTCGAGCGCGGTGGTGGGCTCGTCCGCGACCAGCACGGCGGGCTCGAGCGCCAGCGCCATCGCGATCATGGCGCGTTGACGCTGCCCGCCCGACAATTGATGCGGATAGGCGCGCATCGATCTTTCGGGGTCCGGCAGCCCGACCTCGCGCAGCAGGCCCAGCGCCTTCTGCCGGCGGCCCTTGGGCGACAGCAGATCATGCGCCTCGAACATCTCGGCAATCTGGTCGCCGATCCGCATCAACGGGTTCAGCGCCGTCATCGGCTCCTGGAACACCATGGCGATGTGGCGGCCGCGCAGTGCGAGCCAGCCTGTGGCGTCGAGCTTGAGCAGATCCTGTCCCTCGAACAGGATCTCGCCTGATACGGGCTTCACATTGTCAGGCAGCAGGCCCATCAGCGCGTGCGCGCACATCGACTTGCCCGAGCCGGATTCGCCGACCACGCAGAGGATCTTGCCGGGAACGAGATCGAAGGAGACGCCGTCGACCGCGTGCGCGCGATCGGCGCCCGCGGGCAGGGCGATCTTCAGCTCCTTGATGGTGACTGCAGCATCCGGGGACATGGCTCTACCGCCCATCCTTGTTGAGGCGCGGGTTGAGCGCGTCGTTCAAGCCTTCGCCAATCAGGTTGAGCGCCAGCACCGAAAGCAGGATGGCGATGCCTGGAAATACCGTGATCCACCAGGCCTGGCGGATCACGGTGCGGCCGGCGCCGACCATGTAGCCCCAGGACATCAGGTTGGGATCGCCGAGCCCCAGGAACGACAGCGAGGATTCCAGGAGGATCGCGGTCGCCACCATCAGCGAGGCCAGCACGATCACCGGCGAGAGCGCATTGGGCAGGATCTCGCGCCAGATGATCCAGCGGTGGGACTGCCCGGTGACGATGGCGGCCTGGACATATTCGCGCGTCCGCAGCGACAGCACTTCGCCGCGCACCAGCCGCGCAACCGGCGGCCAGCTGACGATGGCGATGGCGAGCACGATGGAGACGATCGAGGGCTGCAGGATCGCAACCAGCACGATGGCGAGCGCAAAGCTCGGCACGGTCTGGAAGAACTCGGTGAAGCGCATCAGGGCATCGCCGGTCCGGCCGCCGAAATAGCCGGCGACGGCGCCGACGGGAATGCCGACGGCGAGCGCCGCGAGCGTCGAGACCAGGCCCACCAGGAGCGAGACGCGCGCGCCATAGATGATGCCGGCGAGCACGTCGCGGCCGAGCGCGTCGGTGCCGAGCGGAAAGCCCTTGACCGCGAAGGGCGGCAGGAATGGCCGCTGCACCATGCGCCAGGGCGAGGTCGGAAACAGCTCGGGGCCGAACAGCGCGACCGCAATCGCGATCGCGAGAATCACAAGACCGATCAGCCCGCCGGGATGGCGCAACAGCGTTCGCGAGATCTGTCTCATGATGCGAACTCGATGCGGGGATCGACCGAGCGGTAGATCAGGTCGGTGATCAGGTTGAACACGAGCACCATGGCCGAGCAGACCACGAAGACGCCGAGCAGGAGATTGTAGTCGCGCTGCAACAGCGCCTCATACATCAGGCGGCCGATGCCGGGCCAGGCGAACACGGTTTCCGTCAGCACCGCGCCGCCGACCAGCGTGCCGGCCTGCAGCCCCGCGAGCGTCACGACGGGCAGCAGTGCATTGCGCAACACATGGCGGCGCTGGATCACGGAATCGCGCAAGCCCTTCGCACGCGCCGTCTTGACGAAATCGAGCCGCTTTACTTCCAGCATCGATGCGCGCGTCATGCGGGCGTAGGTCGCCATGAAGAACAGGCCGATAGTGATCGCAGGCAGGATCAGATGCGCGCCGACGTCGAGCACATGGGCAAATCCCGTGTAGTTGGCGCCGACCGTCTCGTAGCCGAAGCTCGGCAGCCAATCCATGGCGACCGAGAACAGCAGGATCGCCATCAGCGCCACCCAGAACAGGGGCGTGGCATAGAACAGCAGCGCCATGATGGTGATCAGCGTGTCGGCCCAGGTGCCGGCCCAGCGCGCGGCCAGCGTTCCGAACAATATTCCGAAGGCGAGCGAGATGATGAAGGCGGCGCCGGTCAATAGCAGCGTCGCCGGCAGCCGCTCCAGGATCAGCTGCGACACCGGCATCTGCTGGCGGAAGGAGTAGCCGAGGTCGAGGGTGACGACGCCCTTCATATAGCGATAGAGCTGCACCGGCAGCGGCTGGTCGAGGCCGAATTTTTCGCGCAGCTGCGCGACGAACGCCTTGTCGCCGGCGCCGGCTTCGCCCGCCATCACCATGGCGGGATCGCCCGGCGCCATGCGGATCAGCATGAAGTTCAGCACCACGATCGCGAGCAGGACCACGACGGCCTTGGCAATTCGCTGGGCAATGAAGGCGAGCATTGTCTCTTCCGTTGCGTTCGAGATGGCGCGTCCCGCGGCGGAAGAGGGCTCCCGCCGCGGGATTCTCAAAGCGCGTTACTTGTCGATCCAGGCGTCGCGGAAGCCGTCATTGACGCCGATGCCGGTGGTGATGAGGTTCTTGACGTTGCAGCGTGTGATGGTCGGGAACTGCAATTCGAGCAGCCAGGCCACGGGGACGTCGTCGACCAGGATCTTCTGCACCTTGTCGTAGATCTCCTGGCGCTTGGAATCGGGGAAGGCGGTCGCGCCATCGGCGAACAGCTGGTCGACTTCCGGATTGGAATAGCCTTCGACGTTGTTGAAGACGAAGCCCTTGGCGATCTGGCTCGTGAGATAGTTGCGGGAGACGCCGAGCGCGGGATCGCCATACTGGTAGAGATAGGTGAAGGCGATATCGTAGTCCCAGTCGGCGACCTTGGAATTCCAGCCGGCCACGTCGGTGGCGACCATCTCGACCTTGATACCGACGTCTTCCAGGTTCTGCTTCACGGCTTCCGCCCAGCGCTGCCAGGTCTCGCCATAAGGCAGCGGCAACAGGCGAACCGTCTCGCCCTTGTAGCCGGCCTCCTTCAAGAGCGCCTTCGCCTTGGCGGGGTCGTAGTCATATTTGGTGACGTTGTCTGTGTAGAACTTGATGGTCGAGGCCGACGGTCCGGTCGCGACCTTGCCGAGGCCGTTCCAGATCACGTCCTTCGCGAAGTTGCGATCGATCGCATACATGAGGGCCTGGCGGAATTTCTTGTTGGCGGTCGGGCCGGAGCGGTTGTTCAGCCACAACCAGGAATGCGGGGAGAAGAACTCCCAGCCCGCGCCGGTCATGCAGGTGTTGGGCAGCTTGGAGAGGCGCGGCACGTCGAAATTCTCCACCGAGCCGCCCGGCAGCACGTCGACCTTGCCGGTCTCATAGGCCACCGCGCGGGCCGCCGCGTCGGGAATCACGTGCCAGTAGATCTCGTCGAGATAGGGCTTGCCCTTGATGTAGTAGTTCGGATTCTTCACCAGATGGATGAAGGCGCCCTTCTGCCATTCCTTGAACATGAAGGGACCGGTGCCGACAGGCGTGTTGTTCGCCGGATTGGTCTTGAAGTCGGTGCCTTCGTAGATGTGCTTCGGGATCATCGGCAGCGAGCCGACCTCGAAAATGCCGATGAAGGGCCCGAACGGCTGCTTCAGCGTGAACACCACGGTGTAGTCGTCGGGCGCCTCGACCTTGTCGACCATGGCGAGGTTGCCGCGGGCGCGGGGATGGGTCTGTTTGAGGAATTCCAGCGAGAACAGCACGTCGGCGGAAGTGAACGGCTTGCCGTCGTGCCAGGTGACGCCGTGATACAGATGGAAGGTGTAGGTCTTGCCGTCTTCGCTGATGTTCCAGCTTTCGGCCAGGCCCGGCTGCGGCTCCATCTTGGGGCTGTAGCGCAGCAGGCCCTCATAGATGTTGCCCGCGACCATCTGGGTCGGGCCGTTCTGTATAAGGCCGACCATCAGGCTCGGCGGCTCCGGCTGGATGACGGCGTTGACGACGCCGCCCATCTTCGGCTCTTCCGCGAACGCCGCGGCACTGACGCCGCAGGCCAGGACCAGGCCAAGCATCACTCGCTTCAACATCGCACTCTCTCTTCTTTGCTCGATCTTAAAGTCTCGATACCGACACCAACTTCGATCCGTCACCCTGAGGTGCTCGCGAAAGCGAGCCTCGAAGGGCGACGGCCCGGCTCTCGCAGCGGGGCCGTTCATCCTTCGAGGCGCGCATGCGCGCGCACCTCAGGATGACGGGGATAGTGGGGCGGTCCGTTCATCGCCTAATTCACAAAATCCGGATCGGTGCGCTCCAGCATGCGCTTGAACGCGGCCCATTCGCTGTCGGGAATGCCGTCGATCTCGATCTTGTCGTAGAAGGTCGCGTATTGCTCGGCGGTCTTGCGTGCCACGCCTTGCGACAGCGGTGCGGTCGCGGCGCCCGCGGACTGGATCGCAAGCTGCGCGCGGCAGGAGCGCTCCAGATTGTGCATCAGCTTGAACGCCTCGGCGACCGAGCGGCCCAACGTGAGCATGCCGTGATTGCGCAGCACCATCACGTATTTGTCGCCGAGATCGGCGACGAGCCGGCTCCGCTCATCGAGATCGAGCGCGATGCCCTCATAGTCGTGATAGGCGAGGCGGTCGGTGAATTGCAGCGACCATTGATTGAGCGGCAGCAGGCCTTGCTCCTGGCACGACACGGCGACGCCTGCGACCGTGTGGGTGTGCAGCACGCAGGCCGCATCATGGCGCGCGGCATGCACCGCGCTGTGGATGGTGAAGCCCGCGGGGTTGATGCCGAGGTTCAGCGGATCGTCGACAATGTTGCCGTCGATATCGACGGTGACGAGGTTGGAGGCGGTGACCTCCTCAAAGCGCATGCCGTAGGGATTGATCAAAAAACGGTCATGGGTGCCGGGAACGCGGGCGGAGATGTGGGTGTAGATGCTGTCGTCCAGCCCCAGCCGATGGATCAGCCGGTAGGCGGCGGCGAGGTCGATCCGCGCCTGTTGAACAGGATCTTTCACGGCCGACGGCCGCACATGTGTGGTCATTACGCTTCCCCGGTTTTGTTATGCGCAACTTGCTGCAGTGCAAAAGCTGTGGCAAGACTAAACTGTCGACAATCGACGATTAAATAATGCACACTCCTCCTCATGCGCACGATGTCTCCACCGGTCGGACTTCCTGCCCTTGCCGACACTGATCTGGTCGGCCAGGTCGCGCGTCTCCTGACGCAAGCGGTTGTGCAGGGACGGCTGCCGCCGGGAGCGAAGGTGGTGGAAGCGGGGATTGCGCGTGAGCTCGGGGTGAGCCGCGCGCCGGTGCGGGAAGCCGCGCGCCTGCTCGAACGGCAGGGGCTGTTGGTGGCGCATCCGCGCCGCGGCTTCTTCGTCCGCAAATTCGAGGTCGACGATATCGACGAGATCTACGACCTGCGGCTTTGCGTCGAGCGCCATGCCGCGGTGCTCGCCGCGCGCAATCTGACGCCGGAGACCCGCGACATGCTGCGACGACAGATCGATGTGCTTCATCGGACCGCCGATCTCGACGAGCCCGCGCGTCAGGTCGAGGAGGACTACCGCTTTCACCGCCTGATCTGCGAGATCGCCGGCAACCGCCGCCTGCTTCGCCTGTTCGACGATCTCGCCTCCGAGTTGCGCATGGTGATCGGCCTGATCGGCCGCCTCTATGACGATCCGCACGAGATCGCGCGCACCCATGAACCGGTGCTGGCCGCGATCGAGGAGGGCCATCCCGAGCGCATCGTGGCCTGGGTCGACTATCACATTGGGCACGCCTGGCGGGAGGTCGGGCGACTCGTGCGCGAGATTCCGCCGCACGCAGCGACGAAGGATTGAGCCGAGTGCCGCGCGGGCAACGCCGCTTGGCCGGAAACCGAACTGATTTGCAAAGGAGCAAGCTGTGAAGGCCGTCTACACTGAAAAGCATCGGAGCCACGATCCGCAATTCTTCCTGGTGCGCGGCGTGGTGAAGAAAACCACCGAGCAGCCCGAGCGTGCCGACCGCTTGCTGAAAGGCCTTGCGGCCGGCAAGCACCGGCTGGTCGAGTCCGTTGCCTTCGGACAGGGCCCGCGGCTGCGCGTGCACAGCGTCGAATATCTGAATTTCCTTGCCGAGGCCTGGGACGCCTGGTCGGCGCTCGGCGACGCCGGCCCCGAGATGATCGCCAACATCCATCCCGTGCGTCACGCCGCGACCTATCCGACCCACATCGTCGGCCGCCTCGGCTGGCACACCGCGGATACCGGATGCCCGATCGGCCCGGGCACCTGGGCCGGCGCGTGCGCGGCAAGCGATGTTGCGGTAACGGCGGCGCAGATGGTGATGGACGGCGAGGACGCAGTCTATGCGCTATGTCGTCCGCCGGGGCATCATGCCTATCGCGATATGGCCGGCGGTTTCTGCTTCCTCAACAACAGCGCGATCGCGGCTGCGCATCTGCGCCTGACGCATGAGCGCATCGTCGTCCTCGATGTCGACGTCCATCACGGCAACGGCACGCAAGGCATCTTCTACGAACGCTCGGACGTCTACACCATCTCGATCCATGCCGATCCGACCGCCTACTATCCCTTCGTCTGGGGCTATGCCCATGAGCGTGGCGAGGGTGCAGGTCTCGGCACCAATCTCAACATTCCGCTGCCGCTCGGCACGGCAGATGACGGCTACATGCAGGCGCTGGACAAGGCCGCCAAGGCGATCAAGGCGTTTGCGCCGGGCGCGCTCGTGGTGGCGCTCGGGCTGGACGCCTCCGAACATGATCCGCTCAAGGGTCTCGCCGTCACCACTGAGGGCTTCCGCCGCATGGGTGAAGCAATCGCGCGGATGGGGCTGCCGACCGTGTTCGTCCAGGAGGGCGGATATTTGTCGGATATTCTCGGCGAAAATCTCACCGCCGTGCTCGGCGGCTTCGAGGCCGCGCGCTGATCCGCAGCCGCGCGCAAGCGCGCGATTGCTTCGGTTGAAACAGCGATCGGGCTGCCGCCATGCGCCCGCGACCACCGGCTGCCTTTTTGTGGCAGCCGGTGACCGCGGGACTAGCGTCTGCGTCTCAAGGCGTAATGTCGTGACCGATGAAGCAGTGCGGATGGCCGACGTCGTGGGGTAACTCGCCCGCGCCGAGATACACGATGTTGTCGGCACTCGGTGTGCCGTCGAGACCCGCGAGACGGCGCATGCGGAATGCAATGGCGTGATCTGCACATGCGGTGTCACCGCTCACGCCGAGCCCTCCGATCACCTGGCCTCCCATGTAGAGCGGCACGCCGCCCCCGAATGTGATGATTCCGCCGGGAACCTTGCCTATCCCGGATCCCTGCTGCTGGAGTTCGGGATTGAACGGGTTGGAGTTGTTCAGCCCATAGAGCGAGCCGGCGGGGAACGTGGTTGCGACCGCAGTATTGGCGGGTTGGGTAAAGGAGTAGAGATTGGCGGTCGAAAGCGCAGTCTTGTCGTTGCTGAAATCGTTGGCGGTGCTGGCTTTGGCGATGGCAATCGCGCGACTGCCAGGCCAGGCATCCGGATGGCTGCGTATGACGGAGCAGAGAGTTCCCTGACGATCGACGACGGCCGACCACATCCGATTCGGCTTGAACAGGCCGCCATTGGCGTCGGGCAGATTGACGACGGCCGCAAGCTTTGCCTGCAGGCCGTTTACAACTTGATTGGGAAGCAGGCATTCCTCGTCAGCGAGAGCAGGCGTCGAAACGACAAGACCCAGGACGACGGTAATCAAAGGGTACCTCATCAAAGCGTCTCCTTGCTAACTATCAATGATTGCTATTGATTTGCGACGGGCCGGGTAGCCGTTGCAGAAAAATGATTGTCGACGGCGAAAAAATCGGACCGCGTCGGGTTGACGATAGCGCCCGCGATTGACGTCTGGTTGAAGCTTGGATGAATGTGCTCGCGCGACCGGAGAAACTCAGGTCGATCGCGCTCGAAATCAATCATCTCGAGGCGTCGGCGCCGGTCCCGCAGCTTTTTTGCCGCTTTGGTGCGAATCGAATACCGGTAAGGCTGGGATCATTTCGAAAATCCGCTGATGGACCGCGAGCACCCGGTGGCTGCCGAGCAGGGCAAACTCGATTCGATTGCGCCTGCGGCCGACGACGTCGCCGCGGTCCTCAATGCCGTGCTCGGCGAGATGCGCGCCGGAAAATACCTCGATGCGCAGATGCTCTGCCGGCAGCTGCTGGAACGGAGCCCCGATAATCCGGAAATCCTGCATCTGATGGCGCTCGTCTGCTTCAACGCGAGCCAGTTCGACCATGCAGTCGAATGGGCCTCCCGGGCGCTCAGGATCGATGCCAAGCCCGCTTATCTGACGACGCTCGGCACGGCGCTTCTCAACCTCGGCCGGCGCGACGATGCCGTGAGGGTGTTCGACGCCGCGGTGCAGCTCAAGCCCGACGATGCCGGCCTGTGGAGCAATCTCGCAAATGCGCTGATCGAGGCCGGACATGTTTCCGATGCGCTGCTTTGCCTGGCGCGGGCCCATCAGCTCGACCCGCAGAACCCCAAGGTTCGCAACGACCTCGGCCACGGCTTCATGCTGCTCGGCCGGCATGAGGAGGCGCTCGACTGGTTCGACCGCGCGCTCGAGATCAAGCCCGACAGTGTCGAGACGCTCAACAACAAGGCTTTCTCGCTGACGAGGCTGCATCGCTTCGACGAAGCCCTTGCCGTCTACGCACGCTCGAAGGCGGCTTCGCCCGACAATGCCGCGACCGATTTCAACGTGGCGCTGCTGCAGATGCTGACCGGAAGCTTCAATGCCGGCTGGCTGGGCCGTGAGGCCCGCTTCCGTCTGCCGTCGCCGGCGCCTTACCCCGATTTCCGCGAGCCCCGCTGGTTCGGCGATCAGGACATTTCGGGCAAGACCATCCTGCTCTATGCCGACGAGGGGCTGGGCGATTCCATCCAGTTCGTGCGCTATGCGCCGATGGTCGCCGCACGCGGCGCGCGCGTCGTTCTCGCGGTCGATGACGTCCTGTGCACGCTGCTTGCGGCGGTCCCCGATGTCGCCCAATGCGTCGCGAAATCGGACACGCTGCTGGGCTTCGATCTGCATTGCCCGATCTCGAGCCTGCCGCTGGTCTTCAACACCACATTGGAGACGATCCCGGCGGCGGCATCCTATTTGCCGCCGCCGGCGCCGGAGCACGTGCGGCGGTGGGAGGATCGGCTCGGTCCGCATGAGACGCTGCGGGTTGGTCTGGTCTGGTCCGGCAATCCGCGGCACGTCAACGATCGCGACCGGTCGATGCGGCTGCGCGAGATGCTTCCCCTCCTTGAAATCGGCGCGACCTTTGTCAGCCTGCAGAAGGACCCGCGGCCGGACGACAAGGTGACCCTGGCCGGGACCCGCATCATCGATTGGACGGTCGAGCTCACCGATTTCGCGGAGACGGCGGCGCTGATCTCCTGTCTCGATCTCGTGATCTCGGTCGATACCAGCGTCGCGCATCTGGCCGCGGCGCTGGGACGTCCGACCTGGATCCTGTTGCCCTACACACCGGATTATCGCTGGCTGCTCGGTCGTGACGACAGCCCCTGGTATCCGAGCGTGCATCTGTTCAGGCAAAGCGCCAGCGGCGGTTACGGCGAGGTGGTCGCGCGGGTTCGCACCGCGCTGGTCGAACTCGCTGCGGCGTGCAGCGCAGCTCGCGAGGGGCATTCCGCGCAAGACGACTAGGCCCAAGGCCACGAGGGACGAGTCCTCTTTTCAAGATCCATGGTGAAACGGGAACATCGGCCGGGCGAGCAATCGCGCGATTCCTGCTGCGAACTCACTCTTGCGGCGCGTCCCACGCGCGCCTGCAACATTCGCAACCCTGGATGGAGCCAACCCCCATGAACACATCGCTTGATGTCGCCGAAAGCGGCGATGAATCCTATCGTCGGCTTGCGATCCTGCGCTGGGTGATGGTCGTCATCTTCGCGTCGTTCGGCATGCAGAAGTTCACGCTGCAATCGGCCGACGCGTGGTCAGCCCTGCTGTCCGGCGGCTTCCAGGATCAGCGTCGCGATCTCGTCCGGATGGGAGATCAATCCGAGGTGACTCGCTTTCACCTCGATGGTCTTGGCGCCCATGCGCTTGGCCATGAAGCGCTCGAGATCGGGATCGATGGTGCGGTCCTCGGTTGAAACCGCATAATAGCTCGGCTTCGACCGCCACGCCGCGTTGCTGGTCTTGCCCGAGAGCAGCGCCTTGTGGAACGGCTGTTGCACCGCATAGAGCACTTTTGCCTTTGCTGCCGGGAGGTCGCCGGCGAAATCGCGCAGGAAGGCCTCTTCGCTGAGCCGGCCTTCATCGCCGTCGAAGACGATGCCGGCACTGGCCGGCGGCGTCGGATAGGTCTTGGCAAGCGCCGTGTAGTCCTCGCCCGCATCGGGCGCGCGGGCCGCGACATAGACCAGCGCCGAGACGTTGGGATGCACGCCGGCCTCGGTGACGATCATCCCGGAAAAAGAGTGGCCGACCAGCACCGTCGGGCCGTCCTGCCGCGCCAGTACGCGCTCGGCCGCGGCGACCGCCTCGGGCAGCGTGGTCAGCGGATTCTGCACCGAGGTGCAATTGAGTCCGGCCGCCTGCAGGCGCGCGATCACCTCGCTCCAGCACGAGCCGTCGGCGAACAGCCCGTGCACCAGCACGACGTTGCGTGCCTTGGCTGGCGCCGCGGCTGCAGCGGCGCCGCGGGCCGCGATCAGCGAGCCGGCTGCGCCGGCGAGCAGGGCGGCGGAAAAAGCGCGTCTATCAATTGTCATGGCCAGGTTCCTTCGTGACGTCATCCGCCCGCGCGAGGGCCGTCGGACCTTGGCATGTCAGATGTCAGCTCATCAAATCACACAGTGTTCAAATCGCCGCCAGTTCACTCCCGGACAAGAATTCGGCCGCCATCGAAGCGCCGTTCGGACGGCTGCTGCAGGACGCGCTGGCGCTGCCGATGTTCGGCGGCGGCAATATGGGCATAAGGCGGCGCCAGCTGCACGCACCGTTCATGCATCCGGACGACGATCGGCTTGCCGCGGCCTTCAGGTCCTGAGCTCTCAGTGCACGATGCCCTCGACGCGGAGATCGACGCCTTTGGGATCCTTCACGGTCGAGACCGCGAGCAGCGATATCACGGCAAGGACGCTGATATACACGCCGATCGCCCAGGAGCTTCCGTAAACGCCGATGATCCATTGCGCGATCATCGGCGCAAAGGCACCGCCGAGAATGGCGCCGAGCGCGTAGCCGACGGACACACCGGAGTAACGGACCTTGGCCGGAAAGAGCTCGGCATAGAGCGCCGCCTGCGGGCCATAGGAGAGCCCGAGGCCAAGGGTCAGCCCGGCGGCGGCAACGAAAAACAGCACGATGTTCTTGCTGTCGATCAGAAACCACATCGGTATCGCCCACAGCGCCAGGATGGCGTAGCCGGCCTGGAACGTCCGCACGCGTCCCCATTTGTCGCCGAGCACGCCGCCGGCCAGCGTGAAGATGAACCAGTTGCCTGCGCCAAGCGTCGAGACCAGCAGGATCTGGTCGGCCGGCATCTTCAGCGTGCCCAGCCCATAGGAGATCATGAAGGCGATGAAGATGTAGCCCGCCGCATTGTTGGCCATGAAGATCAGCGCCGCGCGCAGGATTTCGCCGGCATGGTTGCGCAAGAGGTCGCGCAAGGGGGCCGCGGATTCCTTCTGGCGACGAATCATCTCGGCAAACACCGGCGACTCCTCGACCGAGCGGCGAATGATCGCGCCGATGATGATGAGCACGATGGAGAACAGGAACGGGATGCGCCATCCCCATTCCGCCATGGCGGGCTTGCCGAGCGCGGTGGTCAGGACCCACAGCACGCCGGTTGCCATCACCATGCCGATCGGCGTGCCGATCTGCGGGAAGGAGCCGAAGAAGCTGCGCCGATCGACCGGGGCGTGCTCCACCGCCATCAGCGCTGCGCCGCCCCATTCACCGCCCGCCGAAAATCCCTGCAGGACGCGCATCAGGATCAGGAGCGCCGGCGCCCAGGCGCCGGCCTGGGCGTAGGTCGGCAGGAGGCCGATCACGGCGGTGGCCGTTCCCATCAGGATCAGCGTCATCACGAACATGGCGCGGCGGCCGAAGCGGTCGCCCATGTGCCCGCAGAGGATCGCACCCAATGGCCGGAACAGGAACGACAGGCCGATGGTGGCGAAGGAGACGATCTGGGCCAGCAGCGGATTGTTCTGCACCATCGGTCCGAAGAACAGCGGCCCGAATACGAGGCCCGCCGCCTGGGCATAGACGAAGAAGTCATACCATTCGATCGTCGTCCCGACGAGCGTGGCGACCAGCACCTTCTTCTCATCGGCGCTGACGATCTGGGTATTGATCGCGGCAGCTCCGGCCCTCACTTCCAACGTCATGGCGTCCCCCATCGAGCCTATCGTTCTTGATCGTGGGGGACGTTATTTTCGGTCTGGCTCGAAATATCAAGTAGGTCCGGCCGCATGGCTGCGGCGCCCGGCCGAAGTCCCGACCGTCTCCATTCTCTCCCCGGTGCTGGCCCGGTGCGCGCGTGCCGTCCGCGGTTATGGTGTCGTCGCGATGACGACGCCAGGGCCGCTCGCCAGCACGCTCGGAGGGGCGTCCGACGCCGGAGGCACGATGACCGCGGTGAATCGCTCGATCGCGCCCGGTTGTCCCAGCAGGCTCGATTGGAGTTCGAAGTCGGATCGGATCACGCGCGGTGCGCGCGCCGCGATCCGTTCCATCGTGCCGATACAGCTCTCGTCATCGCCGAAGCAAAGGCCGGCCCAGCCATTCTCGTGGCGGATCACCTCGCCGAACCGCCAGCCATTTCCGACCAGCAGTCGTTCTTCATAGAAGGGATGATCGGGGCTGTAGAAGGCGGTGGAGAAGGCGAGGTCCTCGTCGCCGCCGATCGACGGCAGCGGCAGATCGGTGATGGCGTGCCAGCGCCGCGTCAGCTCGTCGGCCGATGCCTGGTAGAAATTCCGTCCCTCGCTCAACGGATGGAAGTTGCGATAATAGGCGTGCACCGGCGCTACCACCAACGCCGCGCCAATCGAGATCGCGATCACGCCGGCCGCCAGATTGACCGCAGGGACGCGGTCGATCTGATAGCTCGCGCCGCAGACGATCAGGATGACGAACAGGAACAGCCCCTGCAGCGACCAGACCGGGGGCATGTCCGTGCCCATCACGGCAGAGGTGATCGCCGGGAAGAACAGGGTCCCAAGGCTGATCATGAACAGGAGCAGCAGCCCCGGATTCATGGCGTGGAAATCATCGCAAAACCGTTTCATCCGGTCGCCGGCCATCAACACCCAGGTTGCCGCGGGCAGCAGCACGACGAGGCCGGCGCACAGCAGGAAGCCGATCGCTTCGCCAAGCGACGGCCCGAGCTCCTTGCCGGCATGTTTTGTCAGGGCATAGGCGAACGGTTTGGCGCCTGTCGTCGCCAGCCAATGAATGTGAGGCGCCAGCATCAGCAGGCCGACCAGCGACGACACCCAGGGCGCGAGCGAACCGAAATAGGCGCGGCGCTGCGGATGACAGATCGCGGCAACCAGAAAGCTTGCGATCAGGAACACCGAGAAATATTTCCCCAGCATCGCCAGAGCGGCGCTCGCGCCGGCCGCGATCGCCCAGTCGAGCGACCCCGTTTCGAACGAGCGCAGGAAGCAATAGGTGGCAAGCGGCCAGGTGGCGAGCAGTACCGCATTGGCGTTGAAGCGCTGGGCGTGAAACTGATAGATCGGCAGCAGCATCAGCAGCAGAAGCGCGATCAGCCTCTTGTCGCCCCTGACGAACCGCCGCGTGATCAGGTCCGTGATCCACAGCGCGAATGCCGAGTTGGTCAGTGACAGGAGGTCGAACGACCAGTTGGTGAGCGGGAAAAATGTGGTCCAGGCCCGCGCCATCCATCCCATCAGGGGCGGGTGCTTGGAATAGCCCCATGCCAGGCTGCGACCGAGCGTCCAAGTCTCCAGCACGTCGGGATGCAGATCGCCGTCGGCATAGGCGATCGCGAAATAGACCTGCCAGATCGCGACGAAGCCGAGCAGCAGAAGCGGAATGGCCCAGCCTTCTTCAACTCCATCCAACCAGCGCTCCAGCGGGGTTCGCCAGCGCGCCTGAGAAAAGTCCGGGTACGCAACCGCAACAGAAAACGCTACGCACATTGCCACACACTCATCATACTAAAGGCGCCGGGAATCGGGAATCCCGACATGAATGAGGCAACACGTGCTCATCGCTCCACGCGTATCGCGCGCGGAAGCTCGACCAATCCGCATTGCCGGTTAGCTGGTGCGAGATTCATTAAATTGCGTTCATGTCGCAAATCGAAACGGATGGTGGAGAAAATGCGATCATATTCGTGCAAAAACTGATTTCGTCATTGCGAGCGGCAACCACGACAAAACACTCGAGCCGCACGTGCGGCTCCGGATCGTTTCCCTGTTGGCCGCTGTGGTGGCGCGCAGGATCAATACAATCTCTCCGTGCGTCTGCGGCAACCTGTTATGCACTCTCGATGACCTGAGGACCGCACGGGGCGGCGGCGCGGGAGCTTTGGCCGACGGGCATTGGGCAAGGGCCATTGACAATATGTGGGCCACAAACCGCCCTTGCGGTGGCCGCCGTGCCGCGGCAAGGTGACGCCGACTTCGGCGCCAGGCAGACGTGCGCAGTTACCTCAAGGGAAGAAGGCTATGATCGAAACACTCGGCATCATCGGGGCGGGCACCATGGGCAACGGCATCGCCCAGATCAGCGCGGCTGCGGGCCTCAATGTCACCATGGTCGACATATCGGACGCCGCGGTGGCGCGGGGGCTTGCGGCGGTCGGCTCCAGCCTGGACCGCCTGGTCAAGAAGGAGAAGATGACGGCTGCCGACAAGGCCGCGGCGCTGTCGCGCATTGCCGCCACCACCGACAAGGCCAGTTTGGCGGCGTGCGACCTCGTCATCGAGGCTGCAACCGAGAATGAGGAGCTGAAGGTCAAGATCCTGAAGGACCTCTGCGCGGGCCTGAAGAAGGACGCGCTGATCGCGACCAACACCTCCTCGATCTCCATCACCCGGCTCGCGACCGCGACCGACCGTCCCGACCGCTTCATCGGCATGCATTTCTTCAACCCGGTGCCGATGATGGCGCTGCTGGAATTGATCCGCGGCCTGCAGACCTCCGACGACACCCATGCCAAGGCGGTCGCATTTGCCAAGCGCGTCGGCAAGGTGCCGATCACGGCCAAGAACAGCCCGGGCTTTGCGGTCAACCGCATTCTCTGTCCGATGATCAACGAAGCGATCTTCGCCTATTCGGAAGGGATCGCGACCGCGGCCGACATCGACGAGGGCATGAAGCTCGGCTGCAATCATCCGATCGGCCCGCTCGCGCTCGCCGACCTGATCGGGCTCGACACCATGCTGTCGGTGATGGAGGTCTTCTATAAAGGCTTCAACGATCCGAAATATCGCCCCGCGCCGCTCCTGAAGGAAATGGTCGATGCCGGCCAGCTCGGCCGCAAGACCGGCAAGGGCTTTTATGACTACAGCGCCGGCACCTGATCGTCGCTCGGAACGCCGGCCGCTCTGCGGCTGCGAATGAGCTGCGTGGCGAGATCCGCGCACTGGTTGCGGATGTCGGGGATCGCCATGATCTCCCAGAACGCTGCGCGCGTGAGAGGCCCGATGGCGAATAGCCGCCGCGACGGGACGCCGTCGCGGCTGATGATGGCGCAATCGGTGGCGATGTCGAGGCCGATCCGCAGGCGATCGGGACGCGCCAGGCCCTGATCGAACAGGCTGCGCAGCACCGGATTGGGGCTCGCGCTGGCGTCGCGCACGATGCCGGTACAATCGACGATGGTGCCGACCTGCAGGCTTTCGATCTCGGGACGGCCGCGTCGCCGGTAGCGCACGAAGGCGCCGCGCGCGTTCGGCTCGATGGCCGTGACTTTCGCCGCGACCGATGTCAGGCGTCCCTCGGACAGCGCGTGGGTGACGCGCATTTCGACCTCCGGGGCCATGCGGTGGCGATGCACGTCCCACCAGGCGCGCACATGCTCGAGAAAGCGGCGGCGGGAGGGAAGCGGTAGCTCCCGCCAGATGCGCTGGGTGAAGGGCCTGATGCCGTCGACCACGCTGCGCCAGTCGCCGCCTTGCGCGACATGCGCATCGACGCGCCGGCGAAACCAGCGCAGGAGATGGCTGGCGCTGGCGCCGAAGGGAACCTCGGCTTCATCGATGCGGACCGGATCGACACGGCGATGCGCTCGCGCCATCAGCCCGCGCCGCGACATCGCGATGACGGGGCCGCGATGCCCGTCGGCCAGCAGCGTCAGGACATAGTCGATCGCGGTCAGCCCGGTTCCGAGAATGAGAATGGTCGCATCCTTGTCGATGCCTGCAGCGGAGGGCGGCGCCCAGGGATCGGCCTGGCAGGCCATCCGCAGCACGGCCGGATCATGCCCGGTGGCGAGAATGGCGATATCGCCGGCGAGCTGCCTGCCGTCGGCGAGCATGACCGCGACGCCGTCGGCGCTCTCCCCGACATCGGTGCATTCGCCCTGCACGATGCTGAGGCTGCGCGGCGCGCATGCCCCGCCAAGCAGCGGCTCGACCAGGCTCGCGATGTAGTCGCCATAGAGGCGGCGGGGCACGAAGCAGAACGGGTCGTGGCAATGTTGCCGGTCCGGACCACGGGTGGAGAGCCAGCGCCAGAAATGATCGGGATCGTCGGGCAGGGCGCTCATATTGGCCGCCCGCACATTGAGGAGGTGGTCGGGGTTGCCGGTGTGATAGGCAAGGCCGCGGCCGATGTCCGGTCGTTTCTCGACCAGGGTGACGCAGAAGTCGGAGCCCTGTTTCTGCAGCAGCTGATAGGCCAGCAGGACGCCGCTGGCGCCCCCGCCGATGATGATGGCGTGTCGCGCTGCGGAACGTGTCATGCGGCCGGCCTCCTCGGCGGTTGCTGCGGTCCGGCGCGGCAGCGTCGCCGCGAACGAACTTGCGGGTGGCGTGTTATGCGGAGAAAAAATATCTCGCGCAAATAAGCAAAAATGGAATGCTTATTCCTTTTGGAGGAAAGGCCTTTTCGACGATCCCTCGGCGCGCCAGGCAGCCGAATGTTGCGGACGCGAGCTTGCTGCTTTTTCAATCTTGCATGTGCGAACGATGAATTCCCACGCGATCGGGCATGCAGCAGATATGGAAATACAAAATGCCACTGCACATGAATCAGTTTTTCGCGCCGCGCAAACCAAGCGCTCGCAAACGAACGGCGCGAAGAGAAAGACGAAGTAATTTCGTCGTCGCCTTCATTTTGGCAGAGTTGAGCGCTCAGGTTGCGCGTCTGAATTCAAGTTCGCCCGGGAGCTTGAGAGGACATGCAGTGCCCTTTCCAAACACGACGATCGTTACTTCTTGCGGCGCTCGCGGCCGGCGCGGGCCTCGCAGCCGAAAGCATCGCGTCGAAAGCCGTTGCAGCCGACGAGGAGCCGCCGGGCAGCGATGAGCGGCCGCAGAAGGGCGACCTGCTGGTTCACTCCGAAGGGGAGCAGGAAGGCAAGCTCATCAGGCCGGATGATTTGAAACTCGGCGGCCCGCCGCTGCACGCCTGGCCGCAGGATCCAAAGACGTCGGTCGTTCGCAGCGGTTCGCGCCTCAACGAGATTCTGGTCGTCAAACTCGATCCGGCCGAGCTTGACGAGGACACCCGCGCACGGGCCGCCGGCGGTATCGTCGCTTACTCCGCGATTTGCGCCCATGCCGGCTGTCCCGTCACCGACTGGGTCAAGGGCGAGGGACTCGACAAGAACGTCTTCAAATGCCCTTGCCATAACTCCGAATACGACCCCCGGGAGGGTGCACGGGTCGTGTTCGGTCCGGCGCCGAGGCATCTTGCGGCGCTTCCACTGGCGTTGGTCGACGGTTCACTCACCGTCGCGGCACCCTTCATCGGAAAGGTAGGTGCCCAGCAGACAGGATGACGCGCGTGCCGTCCGCAAAACGCAATTCCTCAGCCAACGAAAACGTCGTCACCGACGGGTGACGTACAAAACGATCACAGGGAGATAGCGTCCATGACCAGGAAACAATGGTTATTGTCTGGATTCGTTGCATTTACATGCATTGCCTCGACTGCTGCCATCGCCGGCCCCATTGAAAACTACAGTCCGGTGACATCCGCCCGGCTCCAAAATCCCGAGCCTGGCAACTGGATGCTCTATCGCCGGACCTATGACGGGCAGGGCTATAGCCCGCTCGACCAGATCAACGCCTCCAATGTCAAGAACCTGACGCCGGTCTGGACCTTCTCCACCGGCGTGGTCGAGGGACACGAGGCGCCGCCGATCGTCAACAATGGCGTGATGTTTGTTGCGACGCCGATGGGGCAGGTGATCGCGCTCAACGCCAAGACCGGCGAGGAGTACTGGCGCTACAAGCGGCAGCTGCCCGAGGATCTGTTCCAGCTGCATCCGACCAGCCGCGGCGTCGGGCTATGGCAGGACAAGCTCTATCTTGCGACCACCGACGATCATGTCATCGCCCTCGATGCCAAGACCGGCAAGGTGGTGTGGGACACCAAGGTGCAGGACTACAAGAAGGGCCAGTACATGACCCTGATGCCGCTGGTCGTCGACGGCAAGGTCGTGGTGGGCGGTTCCGGCGGCGAGCTCGGGGTGCGCGGCTACATCGCCGCGTTCGATGCCGACAGCGGCAAGGAGCTCTGGCGCACCTTCACCATTCCCGGCGAGGGCGAGCCCGGGCATGACACCTGGCAAGGTGACGACTGGAAAAACGGCGGCGGGTCGGCCTGGATGACCGGCACCTACGACAACGACACCAAGACCATCTATTGGGGCGTCGGCAATGCTGCGCCCTGGCCGGGCGATGCGCATCCGGGCAACAATCTCTATACGAGCTCGGTGCTCGCGCTCAATCCGGACAACGGCAAGATCAAGGGCTACCACCAGTACCACCAGAACGATTCATGGGACTGGGACGAGGTCGACGCGCCGATGCTGGTCAACCTGCAGAGGGACGGACGTCCCTTCAAGGCGCTGATCCATCCCGGGCGTGACTCGATCTTCTGGATCCTGGAGGCCAAGGGAGACAACATCAACTACGTCGCCGGCTGGCCGTTCGTCTACAACAATGTCTGGAAGAGCATCGACAAGGAGACCGGCAACCCGATCGTCGATCCCGCGCACAAGCCCGTGCTCGGCAAGCGGGTCGAGTTCTGCCCGTCCCTGTGGGGCGGCAAGGATTGGCCGTCGGCGTCCTACAGTCAGGAAACCAAGCTGGTCTACGTTCCCGCCAACGAGAATTTCTGCGGCGGCTTTACCGGCGAGAAGGTGCCTCTGAAGCCCGGGGAGCTGTGGCTCGGGACCAAGCCTGAGGATATCGGGCTGACGGTGCGTCCTGGTGCTGACCATTTCGGCGAGCTGCAGGCCTGGGATCCCGCCACCGGCAAGAAGGTCTGGTCGCACAACTTCCCGAAGTCGCAGCTGTTCGGCTCGGTCACGACGACGGCCGGTGGTCTGGTCTTTGCCGGCGGCACCAACGACCGCAACTTCCGCGCCTTCGATGCCAAGACCGGGGAATTGCTCTGGGAGCAGAAGACCAACTCCGGCATCATGGGCATGCCGGTGGCCTATGAGGTCGACGGCACGGAATATATTGCAATCCAGTCGGGCTGGGGCGTCGACGCGCAGCGTATCCAGGATGCGCTCGCCGGCGACAATGTCGGCATCGAGAGCAATGTTCCGCAAGGCGGCGTCGTCTGGGTGTTCGCTGTGAAGAAGTAGAAAAGCAGAAGCGAAACGCAGCCGACAGGGAGGCGGCGGAGCATGCTCCGCCGCCTCCTTCATTTTGCGGCTATTTTCCCTCGGTCTCGACCTTGCGTTTTGCCTCGTCGTTCATCTGCTTGACGGTCGGATCAGGATTGGCCTCGCCGGTCGTCTGCGTGGTGGTCGCAGGCGGAGCGTTGGTGTTGGGAATGGAGGTCTGGCCCGGCGGCGATTTGGCCGGTCGCGTTGCCGTCGCGGGCGGTGGGGAATTCGCCTCGTCGCTCAGGGCAGGGGTGGCTGAGAAGAAAGCGCCCGCCATCAGCGACATGGCGAGCGCTCGATGTGTGAGTTTCATCGATCCGTCTCCTGTCAGATCGATGAAAACGATTGTTGGGGCGCAGTGTTCCGCGTTCCCTCACGTCTCCAGTTGCTTGCCGATCGGCAGCGCACGGATGCGCTTGCCGGTCGCGGCAAAGATGGCATTGATCAGCGCCGGCGCGAACGGCGGCACGCCGGGCTCGCCCACGCCGCTCGGCGGCGTATCGGGGCCGGGCGGCACGATATGGACGTTGGTCACCAACGGTGCCTCGTCGATGCGGACCACCGGGAAGTCGTCGAAATTCTTCTGCTGCACCTTGCCGTCCTTGAAGGTGATCTCGCCATATTTGGCGAGGCTCAGCCCCATGATGGCGGCGCCCTCGATCTGGGACTGGATGCGCTCCGGATTGACATAGGTGCCGCAATCGATGGCGGTGTCGACCCGCGGCACCGTCAGCTTGCCCTTGTCGTCGACGGCCACCTCGACGACGGTGGCGATATAGCTGACGAAGCTGCGATGGACGGCGATTCCGAGCCCATGGCCCTTCGGCACCGAGCGCCCCCAGCCGGCTTTGTCGGCGACCAGTTCGACCACCGCCCGCAGCCGGGCGGTGTCGATCGGATAGCTGGAATAGGGCTCGCCATAGTTCCAGGGATCCTTCACCGACGACAGGTCGACAATCCGCGGCGAGCCGATCAGCTCGAGCAGCATCTCCTTCTGGTCGCGGCCCGTGGCCTGCGCGAGCTCGCCGACCATGGACTGCACGGCAAACGCGCGTGGGATGTTGGACACCGAGCGGAACCAGCCGATGCGGGTATGCGCCGCCGCTTCCGGATTCTCGCATTGCAGGTTTGCGATCTCGAAGGGATTGTCGATCAGGCCCATGCCGAGCTCGAACGCCGCCTCATGGACCGTGCCGGCCGCGAAGGTCGAGGCGATGCTGGGGGCGACACTGCGGTGGCGCCAGGCGATCACCTTGCCGTTCTTGTCGAGGCCGGCTTCGATCCGCTCAACCGAGACCGTATGCACGAAGTCATGCCGTACATCGTCCTCGCGCGTCCACTGCACCTTCACGGGTGCCTTGAGCGCCTGCGACAGCAGCGCCGCCTCCAGCGCGTAATCGCATTTCGACTTGCGGCCGAAGCCGCCGCCGAGCAGCGTGACGTTGATGGTGACGTTGTCCTCGGGGATGCCGAGCGTCTTGGCGACGTCCTCGCGCGTGCCGCCCGGGCTTTGTACCGGCGCCCAGATCTCGGCCTTGTCGCCGGTGACATTGGCCACGGCAACCGGCGGCTCCATGCTGACATGGGCAAGATGCGGCAGGTAATATTCGCCGACGATCACCTTGTCGGCGCTCTTCAAGGCGGCGTCCACGTCGCCTTCCTTGCGCACGACGAGCCCCGGCTTGCGCGCGGCTTCCTCGAGCTCGGCACGGTAGGCGACCGAGTCGTATTTGGCATTGGCGCCGTCGTCCCAGGTGATCTTCAGCGCGTCGCGGCCCTTGATCGCGGCCCCGGTGTTGCGCCCGATCACGGCCACGCCGCCGAGCGGCTGGAATTTCGACGGCCACGGCCAACCCTTGACCTCCATGACCTTCTCGACACCGGAGACTTTCATGGCATCGGTCGAGTCGAACGAGACCAGCTTGCCGCCGGTCACCGGAGGACGCGCGATCACGGCGTACTTCATGCCGGGCAGGCGGATATCGGCGCCGTAGCCGGCCTTGCCGGTGGTGATGTCGTGCAGGTCGACGATGCTGACCTCGCCCTTGCCGAGATAACGGAAATTTTTCGGGTCCTTCAGCTTCAGCGTGTCGATTGCCGGCACCGGCTCTTTGGCGGCGTCCGCAGCCAGATCGCCGAAGCCGAGCTTCCGTCCGGTGGCGTCATGGACCACCTCGTGATTGACCGCCTTCACCTCGGCGACCGGAACGCCCCAGCGTTTCGCCGCGGCCTGTTCCAGCATGGTGCGGGCGGAGGCGCCGATCTGCCGCATCGGCATCAGATAATGCCGCGTGCTGCGCGAGCCGTCGGTGTCCTGGTTGCCGTATTTGACCTCGTCGCCATGGGCCTGCTGGACGTGAACGCGCGACCAGTCGGCGTCCAGTTCCTCGGCAACGATCAGGGGCAGGCTGGTGCGGACGCCGGTGCCCATCTCCGAACGATGTGCGACGATGGTGACGCTGCCGTCGGGGGCGATGGCCACGAACACCCGCGGATCAACCACGACGCCGTGCGGCATCTTGTCGGCGCCGGTCTGGTAGGCGGCGAAAGCCGGCCGGCTCATGATGGGTGCGGCGAGCACGAAGCCGCCCGCGATCCCGAGCGCCTTCAGCATGCTGCGGCGCGAGACGTTCTCGATTGCGGCCGGCTGGACCGATCGTTCAAAGCCGCGGAGTTTCTTCGGGTTGGCAATGATGTTCATGATCACACCCCCGTCGAGGCGAGATGAATGGCGTTTTCGATGCGCTGATAGCAGCCGCAGCGGCAGATGTTGCCCGCCATCGCCTCGCGGATCTGGTCATGCGAAGGTTTGGGATTGTCGGTGAGCAGCGCGGCCGCCTGCATGATCTGGCCGGCCTGGCAGAAGCCGCATTGCGGCACGTTCATCTGGCGCCAGGCCTTCTGCACCGGATGATCGCCGGTGGGGTGGAGGCCCTCGATGGTGGTGACCGCGCGGCCGGCCACGTCGGAGACGGCGGTGACGCAGGAACGCACCGCCTCCTTGTCGACCATCACGGTGCAGGCCCCGCAAAGCGCCTGGCCGCAGCCGAATTTCGTGCCGGTCAGACCGGCTTCATCGCGGAGAAACCAGAGCAGCGACAGGTTCGGGTCGCCGTCCCAATCGTGGTCCTGGCCGTTGATTTTCAATTTGATCATGATCGCTTCTCGCTCTTCTTAAGCCTCTGATGTCGAGTCGATGTTCGGCCGATGTTGGATCTGGCGCAGGCTGGAACATGCTTCCAGTTGCCTGCATCGACCGCTAATGCCAGCGACGCGAAATCAAGATCGCGTCAGTCGGCCTGACAGACTTCAATGCACGATCTGTTCGGGTGGTTGTCCCTTGCGCACGCCTCCTGCCGAGTTCGGTTGTTGGTTCTTATGCAGGTGGACCTTCACGAAGAAGGTCGTGATGCTAACAGAGATTCAAGTAAAAAGACTTCACAGAAGCTTGTTTGGCAATTCCGTTTGTCAAAAGCGGGGCGGGCTTTGCCTGCGTTTGAAATTTGCAAGCGCGCGGCCGCCGATGTTCGCAACGCTGACATCAGTAACGCCGCCATCGGTAACGCAATGCAAAAAAAGCCTCGCGCGGCTGAGCCGGGCGAGGCAAGACCTCAAGTCAGGGGGGAGAGAAGTTGGCGCGGCCCCAGGCGCTCCATTTGGCAATCCAGTGAGACCCCAGATGGGAACCAGCGGGCCGTCGACCCGACGCATTTATTGTCCCGGATGCTGCTCCGAGAGCCGCGTGCGTCGCTCGCGGATCCTGCCGGCGGCGACTATGCCACCGGCCGATAGCGGATCAGGTTGGTCCCGGTCAGGCCGCCTTGGCCTTGGCCACATGGGTCGCGATCGCATCCATCAGCGGCGGCGACAGGCAGTCATAGGGCTCGAGCCCGAGTTCCTTCAGACGGGCGCGGATGCCGTCCATCTGCTCGGGCTTGACGCCCGATTCGATGACGGAGGACACGAAGGCGGCAAATCCGGGCGCTGCCGAGCCGCTCTCCTGGAACAGTTCGGGGTGAATGAAGTCGAGCCCGTAGAACGGATGGCCGGTGTTCTCGATGCGACCGTACATGTGGGTCCCGCAGGCCTTGCAGGCATGGCGCTGGATGACCGCGGAGGGATCGACGATCTGCAGCTTGTCGCCATTCTCCAGCACGGTCACGTTCTGCCGCGGCACGACGGCGACGACGGAGAAGGTCGCGCCCTGCGGCTTCCAGCACTTGGTGCAGCCGCAGGCATGGTTATGGGCGACGTCGCCCTTGATGCCGACCTTGACCGGATGGTCGGTGCATTTGCAGACCAGGGTCCCTCCCGCGAAGGTGCCGGAGCCTTTTTTCACGCCGTTATCAACCGATGGGTGGATGTGGACGGTCATAGTCAATCCTCCTTGTGTGCGACATTCTTGCTTTAGAACACGACGACCGAGCGTATCGACTTGCCCTCATGCATCAGGTCGAAGCCCTTGTTGATCTCCTCGAGCTTCAGCACGTGGGTAATCATCGGATCGATCTGGATCTTGCCGTTCATGTACCAGTCGACGATCTTCGGAACGTCGGTGCGACCGCGCGCGCCGCCGAACGCGGTGCCTTTCCAGACACGACCGGTGACCAGTTGGAAGGGCCGGGTGGCGATTTCCTTGCCGGCCTCGGCGACGCCGATGATGACGGAGACGCCCCAGCCGCGATGGCAGCATTCCAGCGCCTGGCGCATCACGGTGGTGTTGCCGGTGCAGTCGAAGGTGTAGTCGGCGCCGCCGTCGGTCAGCGTGACCAGATGCTGGACGATGTCGCCGGTCACCTTCTTCGGATTGACGAAATGGGTCATGCCGAACCTGCGGCCCCATTCCTCCTTGCCGTCGTTGACGTCGACGCCGATGATCTTGTCGGCGCCCACCATCTTGGCGCCCTGGATCACGTTCAGTCCGATGCCGCCGAGGCCGAACACCACGACGTTTGAGCCAGGGGTGACCTGCGCGGTGTTGACCACGGCGCCGACGCCGGTGGTGACGCCGCAACCGATGTAGCAGCTCTTGTCGAAGGGGGCGTCTTCGCGAATCTTGGCGACCGCGATCTCGGGCAGCACGGTGTGGTTCGCGAAGGTCGAGCATCCCATATAGTGGTAGATCGGCTTGCCCTTGTAGCTGAAGCGGGACGTGCCGTCGGGCATCAGGCCCTTGCCCTGGGTGGCGCGGATCGCGGTGCAGAGATTGGTCTTGCGGCTGAGGCAGCTTTTGCATTGCCGGCATTCCGGCGTGTAAAGCGGGATCACGTGATCGCCGGGCTTCACCGAGGTCACGCCCGCGCCGATCTCGCGGACGATGCCCGCGCCCTCATGGCCGAGGATGGAGGGGAAGATGCCCTCGCTGTCGAAGCCGTCCAGCGTGTAGGCGTCGGTGTGGCAGATGCCTGTCGCCTTGATCTCGACCAGCACCTCGCCGGGCTTCGGGCCTTCGAGATCGACTTCGACGATTTCAAGCGGCTTCTTCGCCTCGAAAGCGACGGCGGCGCGTGTCTTCATTGTAGCCTCCTGATTCCTTCTTGAAGACGGTCAGACATAGATGTCACTCGCGCTTCCGGATATTTAATGTTTGTTGCCCATGCAACTATCTTCTGCATCGGTATAGGCCTGCGTCTTGTCCTCGTGATTGGCCGGACGCACGCGGCCCACGGCATCATTGGCACGGGCCCGCAGATAGACATAGAGGTCGTCCATGTAGCAGGCGACGTTGGGATTGGTGCCGAATGCCGGCATCACGTTCTCCGTCGAGGAGGTGACGTTCCTGCGGCCGCTTGCGACGGTGCCGAGAAAATCGGCATAGCTCATGGTCTTGAGCGAGTCCTTCAGCGCCGGTGCGTAGGTCGATCCCATGCCGTCAGGTCCATGGCAGACGTGGCACTCCGAGTGATAACGGCGGTAGCCGGAATAGGTGTACCAGTCCACGGTGCCGTCAGCTCCGATCTTGTAGGTTGGATTTCCGTCCTTGTCGTAATACTCCCCGTTGTCGGACTTCTTCACGGCAGCCGGATCTCCGGAGCCGTCGGCTACGGCTAGTCCTTCTGCAGCCACGAGCATCGTCGCTGCCAGCACTAAACAAATGATGCGCAAGAGCTTGTCCTTGACTCTCATATCAGAGGCGACCGGCGCGTGGAGCTATTCCACGCGCCGGCAGTGAGATAAGCGAGCCTTGCCTTATGGCAGAGCGAACACGGTGAGCGAGCCACCGAGGGAGGTGTAGTTGCTCAGGGCGGCATAGCCGCCGACCGCGCCGAGACCTGCGGTCGGATCGGTCAGGCCGGCCGCGAGACCGATGCCTGCCCAGCCGCCGACACCGGAGAGCACTGCGATATATTGCTTGCCGCCGTGCTCATAGGTGGTGACGTTGCCGATGATGCCGGACGGAGTCTTGAACTTGTAGAGCTCCTTGCCCGTCTTGGCATCGACCGCCTTGAGATAGCCCTCGAGCGTGCCGTAGAACACGACGTTGCCCGCGGTCGCAAGCGCACCCGACCAGACCGAGAACTGCTCCTTGTCCGACCAGACGATCTTGCCGGTCTTGCCGTCCCAGGCAATGAAGTTGCCCATGTTGCTGTCACCGGGAGGCGGATACATCGACAGCGTCGCACCCACATAGGGCTGACCAGCGGTGTAGCTCACCTTGAACGGCTCATAGTCCATGCAGACATGGTTGGTCGGGACGTAGAACAGCTGAGTGTCCGGCGAGTAGGCTGCCGGCTGCTCGTCCTTGGAGCCGAGCGCGGCCGGGCAGATGCCCTTGCTGTTGTGGTCTTCGCCGTTGGCTTCCGTCGAGTATTGCGAGATCACCTTCGGACGGCCGTAGGTCGGCGAGTTCTTGTCCATGTCCACGCCGGAGGTCCAGTTGACCTTCGGGTCATACTTCTCGGCCACCAGCAACTCGCCGTTGGTCCGGTCGAGCGTATAGCCGAGGCCGTTGCGGTCGAAATGGGTCAGGAGCTTGCGCGCCTGTCCACCCATCTGCTGATCGGTGAGGATCATCTCGTTGACGCCGTCATAGTCCCACTCGTCATGGGGCGTCATCTGATAGACCCATTTCGCCATGCCGTTGTCCGGATTGCGCGCGAAGATGGTCATGGACCACTTGTTGTCGCCCGGACGCTGCTTGGGATTCCAGGTCGAGGGATTGCCCGATCCATAATAGACGAGATCGAGCTGCGGATCGTAGGCGACCCAGCCCCAGGTGCAGCCGCCGCCGATCTTCCACTGATCGCCTTGCCAGGTCTTCAGGCTGGAGTCCTTGCCGACCGGCTTGCCGAGTGCCGTGGTCTTCTCCGGGTCGAGCAGGACCTGATCGTCCGGCCCTTCGGAATAGGCCTTCCAGACCTGCTTGCCGCTCTTGACGTCGTAGGCGGTCATGCTGCACTGGACGCCGAACTCGCCGCCCGAGGTGCCGACCAGGACCTTGTCCTTGACCACCAGCGGTGCCGAGGTGCCGGTCTGGCCCTTGGACGGATCGCCGTTGACGGCCGTCCACACCATGTTGCCGGTCTTGGCGTCGAGCGCGACCAGCTTGTCGTCGGCCTGATGCAGGAAGATCTTGCCGTCCGAATAGGCGAGGCCGCGATTGACCGTGTCGCAGCACATCACCGGGATGACGTTCGGATCCTGCTTGGGCTCGTACTTCCAGACGATCTTGTTGTCGTTGGAAAGGTCAATAGCGTAGACCTTGTTCGGGAACGGCGTGTGCACATACATCATGTTGCCGATGATGAGCGGGCCGCCTTCGTGACCGCGCAGCACGCCCGTCGAGAACGTCCAGGCCACCTGCAGCTTGCCGACGTTGGACGCGTTGATCTGGTTGAGCTTGGAATAACGCGTGTTGGCGTAGTCGCCTGCCGGCATCACCCACTGTTTCGCATCCTGCGACATCTTGACCAGTTCGTCACTGGCCGATGCCCCGCTTGCGGCGAACACCGCAGTCGAGGCAAGTAACGCGGCTAGTAGCTCCTTGCGCATGTCGTATCCTCCCTTGTGAAATCCTGGGTTCCGGTCGGGCCGGCCCCACTTTTTGGCATCTCGCGGGTTTCCCTATTCCCTTCGAAACCGGGAAACTTGCCCAGAAGCGAAAACTGCTTGCTCGAAAGCGAAGCAGTGTAGATTTTTTCGCAATCACTGGTCCCGATCCGATACATCGCCAATGCTGCACAGCGGTATGCCGGGCTTGCTCTTCGCCCAGGACTTGCCGGGCCGGGGCTAGGTTTTTCTTGACGCAGCAGAAACTAAGTCGGAGGATTGTCGAAGGGACGAACAGGCGGGCGCAGATCAGGCTGGAACGGTGGCCTCACGTTCAGGTCGAGGTGCGGATTGAAGTCACTGTCGCATCATCATTGGCTGAAGCTTGCCGCTCCGGCCGTCACGCCTTGCTCTCAGACGGTTTGCTCTCACATCGGTGACTGAAATGTCCGATACGGTTCACTCGCTCACCACGTCCGGATTGTCGCCGAAAAATCAGATCCAGCGTTGGTCAGATGCGCTGACAGATCTGTGCGGCCGGTTCAACGTCGATCCGATGGAGGCGCCTTCGCTGGAGGCGCGGATCAATTACACCTCGGTGTCTCGGCTGAAACTCTGCCAGATCGAGGTCAGCCAGCACCGCATCGCGCATGCCGACTGGCGCGTCCGGTCGAGCGAGCACCCCTATATCAAGATCATTTTCCAGACCCACGGCATATCCTATTTCGAGCAGGATGGCCGCCGCATCGAAGTGATGCCGGGGGATTGTCTGGCCTATGACGTCTCCTGTCCGCATACGATCGTCAGCCCGGCTTTCACCCGCCATGAGGTCGTGATCGTGCCGAAGGAGCTGCTGCGCGAGCGCGGCTTCCATTCGGAGCGGATGACGGCCTGCAAATTGTCGGCACGCAACGGCACCGGTCGAATCGCTCATGAGTTCGTGCTCGCCGCGTTCGACGAGGCGACGAAACTCTCGCCCAACAGCGCCGCCGGCGTCGCCGAGACGCTGATCGATCTGTTGCTGTTGCCGCTGCGCGAGGCGGAGACGACCTTCAGCCGGGTCGGGCCCGAGGCGATGTACATCCGCGCGCAGGCCTTCATCCGCGAGCGCTTGCGCGATCCCGATCTGTGCATCGACCAGATTTCCGCCGCGCTCGGCTGCACCAAGCGCTATCTGCACATGCTGTTCAGCGAGCGCGGGATGACCGTCAGCGACTACATCTGGCAGATGAGGCTGCACCATTGCCGCCAGGAGCTCGAGGCCTGCGGCGGCAAGACCATCACCGACGTGGCTTTTTCCTGGGGTTTCTCCAGCTCGTCGCATTTCAGCCGCGTCTTCCGCAAATATTTCGGGGTCGTGCCGTCGTCGATCCACAAGGCGCAACTCGCGAGTTCCGCGAGCCAACGTGAGTCGCTTGCCTGAGCCCGTTGCCTGAGCATCTGATGGTTGGCCGGAGCGAGCCGGCGGTTCTTTGCGGAAACGCCGCGCGAATCAGCGCTGATGGTTAGAAATCAGTTGCTGCCTGATTGCAGGCTGACGGCCGCGGCCTGGTGCCTCGCTTCTCGATGGGCACGTTGCAATTGTCGATTCGCTGCTCGTCGGTCCATTTCGGGCCCAGCCGTTCCTTGCCGGTGAGGATTTTGGGCGCGTTGGCTTGCTCCTGCTTCGCCGGCGCTTGCGTTACGTCCTGGCCAAGCGCCGATATGGCAGAGCCGACGCCAAGCGATGCGGCAAGCAGCGCGCGGACGAATGTTTTCATGGCCCACTCCTTCTTGCGAACTCTTGGAGAACTCTTGACCTGCTCTTGGCGAATTCCTGGCGAACTCCCGACGAAGCGCCTCGCGACCGATTGAACAGCGGCGACATCAGCCCCGCCACCCGAAATCCGACGAGATTTCGATCCATCCCGTTCGATCAGTTCGCAGTTGCAAAAGGCGGGGGCGAGCGCGATGCTTGCGAGCAAGGCGACATCGCTGGCGGCTGACAGGGAGGAAAACTGCGATCATGACATCACGAAAATCCATGCTTATGGCCGCGTTCGCGGCGGCGCTGGCGCTCGGCCATTGGCCGGCATTGGCAGCATCCCGGCCGGCCAATCCGGCTGCAATGTTCGACACCGACAATGACGGAACGCTCGACCTCATGGAGGTGAAGAAAGCGGCCTCGGCGCTGTTTGCCAAGCTTGATCGCGACCATGACGGCACCCTCGACAAGCGCGAGCTGGCCGGGCGGCTGAGCGCCAAGGAGTTTGCTGCAGCCGATCCGGATCACGATGGCACGCTGACGCTGGACGAATATCTTGCCGTTGCAGAACAACGCTTTAACGCCGCAAATCCCGATGCGGACGGCACGCTTGACGCCAAGGAATTGCACGCGCCAGCGGGGCGGGCGCTGCTGCGGCTGTTGAAATAGGGCGAAATGCCGCCGGGCACGAACGTGAAGATTTCCCGTCCCCCGCTCGCGCAGGAGGCAGGCTCTTGCGTTCAGTTCGAGCCAGCCCTACCCTAAAGGGTGGCGCCAGCAAGCGCCAACATTGGACCAATGTAGGCCAACTAAGTTGGGAGGACCCCCGAATGACTTGGAAGACTCCGAAGATCGTCGAAGTGCCGGTGGGCATGGAAATCAACATGTACGCCTGCGCCGCGCGCAAGTGATCTGATAGCGGTCTGCCCGGCTCGTTCGCGAGCCGTGGCAGACGTGCCTTTCCGGGGTGTTCACCTCACTCCGATTGCGAAAACCTCCCGCACTCATTCCCCGCGCATCGCAAGCCGGCCTCGCCGCGATCGTCAGGCCCGCCAGCGTCGAATGCGGCGACAGCGGCTCGCGCAATGTGATAGCCTGACTTCATCGGGGCAAACGATCGGGCAAGACGTTCAGCGTGGGGTCATTCAGTCGTGCAGCACAGGCCGGAGCAATGCTTGCGTGCGCTTGCGCGATGGTTCCGCGTTGCGTGGCGGCCGACGGCATCGACACCGAGCACATCTTCGGCTTCATGATCGGCGCCGATGTCGGCGAGGCGGGTGAGCTCGAATTCCAGAGCCAGACCACCGGACGATTCACCAAGAGCGCCGGCCGCTACCGCGCGGTGGAGCAGGAGCTCGAGCTGGAGACGGTGCCGGTCGATAATTTCCGCGTCGAGCTCGGCAGCAGCTTTGCGGCGCATGACATCGTCGGCGTGCCCGACATCGATGATCGCCGTCAACTCGGCTGGCAGGGCATGTCGGTCGATTTTCGCTACAAATTTCTCGATCGGCACACCGCGCCGTTCGGCTTCACGCTGTCCGTGGATCCGCATGCCGCCCGCATGGATGAGATCACGGGCGCGCCCGCGCGCAATTACGGCGCGGATGTCACGGCTGTCTTTGAGCGTGAGCTGGTGCCGAATGTGGCGGTTGCCGCGCTCAATCTCGTCTACCAGCCGGAATGGACCCGCTTCGCAGCGACGGGGGCTGCAGTGCAGGAGGCCACGATCGGCGCGGCGTTCGGCACCATGGTGCAGGTGCATCCGAACATCCTGCTCGGCGGCGAAGCCCGCTATTTCCGGAATTATGACGGCATCGGCCTGCAGGATTTTGCGGGGCAGGCGCTCTTCGTCGGCCCGGTTGCCTACTTCCAGCTCTCGGAGCGCTCGCGGCTGACGGCGACCTGGAGCGTCCAGGCTTGGGGGCGGCCGGCCGCCTCGGCGGCATCGGTCGATCTCGTCAATTTCGAGCGCCACCAGGCCCGGCTGGTGTTCGGCATCAGTTTTTAGCGAAGCGGGCGGGGATTTTCGGGAACCTTCACGCTGTCTTGAAACCAAGCCGGCCGACCGGCGTATTTGAATGTGATATTCGTTCGACAAGGCCACCTGAGGGATTTCAGGCATGAACCCGATTGATTTGGTCATCACCGTCTGCGCCGTGCTGTCGCCCACCACCTGCGAGGAAACGCGGCTGGTGTTCGATTCCAACATCTCGCTCCGGCAATGCGCGATGGCTGCGCCGCCCTACATTGCGCAATGGATCGGCGAGCATCCCAAATGGACCGCGGTGAAGTGGCGCTGCGAATATCCGCACAGCAACGACAAGGTCGATGCCGGCACGGCCGATACGGCCGGCTGAGCTATTTGTTGCAGTCCTTCAGGTCCTTGTCGGAAATCGAAAACACCGCCTCCGCTTTGATCTCGATATCGCGGACGAAGCACTGCCTCGCGTCGGGATAGGTGACCTTGGCGTCATAATGCCCGGGCTCCACGCCCGTGATGCGCAACCGCTCGTCGTGATCGACTTCCTTGTCCTTGTCGTTCAGGGTCTGGTTGGGGCCCCATTCGTTCTTGCCCGCCGGCGACAGCTCGAAACCCGAGATGGTCGTGCTGGTCAGATTCCACAGCCGGATGCCTTTGCCCTTGGATTGTGCGAGCACGGTGCCGGGCAGGGCGAGCAGGATCAGGATTGCGGTCAGGGCGCGCAGCATGGACCATTTCCTCGAAATTTTTCGGCGCGAGCCTCGCTCAATCCGCGGCGAGGTTCAATAGCGCGAGTTCGGCCTTGATCTTCTCGATCTCGGCCTCGCTGCGCGCCGCGCGCGGCGTGGCGATCGGCACGACACGCAGGATGCGGGCCGGCCGCGCCGACAGGAAGAACAGCCGGTCGCCCAATCGGACCGCATCGTCCAGCTCATGGGTGACCAGCAGCGTCATCGCCGAGCGGTTGGCGATGAGCGTTGCGATCTGGTCGCGCAGGCGCCCGGCCAGCGCCTTGTCGAGCGAGGCGAACGGCTCGTCGAGGATGAGGAAATCCGGATCGACCGCAAAGGCCCGCGCCAGCGCGACACGGCGGGCGAGGCCGAGCGACAATTCGCCGGGGAAATGAGTGCGGTGTGCCGAGAGCTCGAGAATGGTGAAGAGCCTTGCGAGCACGGCCTCGTCGGCGAGCGGCGCGGCAAGCCGCACATTGTCGTCGACCGAGCGCCACGGCAGCAGCCTGGGTTCCTGAAACACCATGCCGAGCTTCGCCTGTTGCGGCCGCGCCACCGTGCCCTTGAAATCATGGTCGAGGCCGGCGAGAATGCGCAACAGCGTGCTCTTGCCGCAGCCGGATGGACCGACGAACACTGCGACCTCTCCGGCGGCAAGTGAGAAGCTGACGTCCGAGAGCACCTCGTGCTGCTTGCCGGATGCGCTCTCGAACGCCTTGCTCCTGATATCGACCTCAAGCCGCACGGAGCCGCCACCGGGTTAGCCGCGCCTCGAATGGCTGCACCAGCGCCGTCTCGATCACCAGCACGACGGCTGCGAAGCTCAGCGCATAGGCGAGCAGGCGGGGGGTGTCGAACAGCTGGAAGGCCACGCCGATCTCGAAGCCGACCCCGTTGGGGCGGCCGAGCAATTCGGCCACCAGCACGATCTTCCAGACCAACGACAGGCCCGAGCGCGCAGCGGCGGCGATATAGGGCGCAAGCTGCGGCAGCACGATGTGCCGGAACGCGCGCCAGCGCGGGATGGCGAACACCTGCGCCATCTCGTCGAGCGAGCGATCCAGCGCACGCGTGCCCTCGCGCAAGGTGACGATGGTCGCAGGCACCTTGTTGATCGCAATCGCCGCGATGGCCGCGACCTCCGTGAGGCCGGCCCAGATATAGGCCAGCACGATCACGACGAGCGCCGGCAGATTGAGCAGCAGGATCAGCCAGGGATCGCCGAGGCGATTGGCGAGCCGCACCCGCCCCATCAGATAGCCGAGGCCGATGCCGATGGTGATGGCGAGCGTAAAGGCCAGCGCGACGCGAGCGAGCGTCACGCCGATGTTGAAGAACAATGCCCCCGATGCGGCTTCCGTGATCGCCACCTGCATCACGGCGGGCGGCCCGGGAAGCTTGCTGCTTCCGGCAAACAGCGCCGCGATCCACCACGTCGCCAGGAAGATCAGGAAGGACAGCAGGCGCAGCACCTCAGTCTCCCGGCAGTGCGTGATAATAGGTGCCGGGGTCGAGGTCGGAGGCCGGTCCGACGAGGTCGTGGCCGCCGATGCCGGCCAGCACGTGATAGAGCACGCGCGCATCCTTTTCCTCGTCCTCGATGCGGCGGTGCGGGATGCCCTCGCGGTAGCGGTCGCGATAGGCGTGCAGGGTGGCGGCGTCGGGCGCACCGGTCAGCTTGGCGATGTCGTCCCACGCACTATCCGAGCTCGAAAGGATCTGCTTGGCCTTGCGCGTCATCTCGATGAAGCGCGCGAGCCTGTCCTGGTTGGCACCGGCCCATCCCTCGTCGAAGACATAGCCGACCATGGCAACGGGGCCCTTGGCGCCGAACTGCTGGACGATATCCTGGATCGAGGCGACGCGACGGAAGCCCTTTTCCTCCAGCGCCGCGCAGAAGTTCCAGTAATTGACCGTTGCGTCCATGTCGCCGTTGAGCATCTGGGCCGCGACCAGCGGCGCGGCGCCATAGACGATCGTCGAATCCGATTTCAGGTTGATGCCGTCCTTTTGCAGCGAGGCCTGCAGCAGCAGCCAGCTCTTGTCGATCGGCCCTCCGGCCACCGCGAGCCTGCGGCCCTTGAGGTCGGCGAGCGTCGTGATCGGCGACGCATTCGGAACCATCACCGCGCCCAGCGCGCTGGAATAGGGATAGAAAGAGAGCTTCGCCCCGAGCGAGCGCTCGCGCGACACCCAGAGCCAGTCGGAGATCATGATGTCGGCGTCGCCCGAGCGCAGCGCGATCTTGCCGGCTTCGGGGCTGGCGAGCTCGCGCACGTCGAGGGTGAGGTCGGCCTCCTTGTCCAGCCCATGCGCGCGGATGACGGCCAGTTCCCAGCCGAACGTGCCGGTTTTCTGGGCCGCAATGCGAATGGTGTCGGCGGCATTGGCGGCGCCGATGGTGAGGGCCGCGACGGCGGCAACGTTCAACGCGCGAAGGAGGCTTTTCATCGTGCTAAAGGGCCATTTCCTCGAAAGTCTGCTTTTCTGTATCAGAGTGATAGCATAGCCTCAAAGTCAACGGAGGGCGACCAATGACGTATGGTGGGTGGCTGCCGCGCATCGTTATCGCGACGGCTATGGTGATGACAACGGCTGCGTTTGCATATGCGGAAGAGGCCAACGACTATCCGACGACGGCGCGGTCCGAATATGTCTTCGGCTGCCTGAAGGCCAATGGCGAAACGCGGCAGGCGATCGAGCAATGCTCATGCTCGATCGACGTCATCGCATCGCTGCTGCCCTATGACAGATATGTCACGGCCGAGACCGTGCTCAGCATGTCGCAGGTGCGGGGAAATCTCGGCGGCGAGTTTCGCTCATCCGAGCAGGCGACCAATGCGCTCAACGATCTCCGCCGCGCCCAGGCCGAGGCCGAGGTGAGATGCTTCTAGTGCGTGATTGCTTCGCGTTGATACGGCCACCCGGCGCAGACCGTCATCCTGAGGCGCGAGCGCAGCGAGCCTCGAAGGATGCACGCCCCCGCTCAGGCAGCCGGGCCGTCGCCCTTCGAGGCCGCCGCTGCGCGACGGCACCTCAGGGTGACGGTGATGGTCGGGAGCTTATGTCACTCGAAGCAATCATGCTTGAAGAAAGGCGCGCTCAAATCCCCGCGTCGATCTTCCATTCGTTCTTGAAGACGTGGCCCGAGGTGTCCCTGGCCTCGGCACGGAAGGTCTTGGCGCCGTTCGAGACATAGGTGAAGCGCAGATTGGGGTCTTCGGAAATCGAGATGCCGCCTTCCATCGACAGCACCAGGCTGTCGTCCTGCCACAGCTTGAGCTGATCGATGAAGAAGGCGGGGATGTAGAGCTGCGTCACCTGGTCCATCTGCAAGCCGGAATTGTTGGGATGGCCGATCATGATCTGGGCCTCGCGCGCTCCGTCCGCACGGCCTTCGGCCCTCGCGAATTGCCGGAACTTCATCTGGCCGAGATGATTGTCGGCCTCCTCGGGATTCTTGGCGGCGGGCGCCGAGCAGCCGCCCGAGGCCTTGACGAAGGTCTTCACCACATAGAGCTGGCCGTCGCTGAGCTCGGCGACGGCATGAACGTCGGTGTAGTTGTTGACGCGCACGCGGGTCGAAATCTCCGACACATGGGCGTCGGACCCGAGCGCGAATTTGGCGGCCATCGGCGCGGGGTTCTGGTCGATCACCAGCGTGATCGCAACCACGTGCCGGCTGTCATCGCCCGACAGCTTGTTCCGCAAGGTGACAGGCACGATCGCCGCATCCTCGGCGCGGTAGGGCATTTCGATGCCGATGATGTCGCTGCCGTCGTTCATCGGACGGTTGTTGAAGATGTCCTGCACCAGGCCCGGCCACGGATCGTAGCCTTCGGCGCCGGCCGTTGGCAGCTGCGCCGCGCCAAGCATGGCGCTCAGGAGGCCGGCGATGGCGAAAGTGAGGAAACGGCGTCCGGGCATCAGGGTAATCCTCGCGACGACAGCATCGCGCGCACTATACGCGATCGCCGCCGTCATTCCCATTCAATTTGCGAAAATGCTGCAGTTGCGTTGCGGGCATTGTAGTCCTCGAACAGCAACCAGCGCGACCTCTCCGAAGCCGCCGCCGTGGCGGCTGCCGCCGTGATGGTATCACCGCGCGCCACCGCAATGCGCATGTCGGAAGCCAGCGTCTCGAGATAGCGGCGCTCGTCGGCCAGTGCGCCGGGCCACGGGCTCACCGGGCCGTGGCCGGGAACCACGCGCTGCGCGGGCAGCGCGGCGAGCTTGTCGAGCGCCGCCAGGAAGCCGCGAAGGCTGCCGTCAAGCACTGGAATATGGCTGAGGAAGACGAGATCACCCGCGAACAGGGTTCCCGATTTTGCGTCCATGACCGTGAGATCGCTGTCGCTATGCGCCGCCGGCCATGCCCGCAAGGTGAGTGTGCGCGCGCCGAGGTCGAGCTGTTGCGTATCATCGACCAGAAGCGTGGGCAGAATGAGGCGGACCTCGTCGATCAGCTCGCTCCCCATGATGCGGCGGAAGTTGTCGACATAGAACGGTCCGTGTGTCGCGAGCGCCCGCGGCAGGTTCTTGTGGCCGACAAAAATCGTTCCGTCGGCCGCAAACGCCGCGTTTCCGAATACATGGTCGGGATGGGCATGGGTGTTGATGACATAGCGAACGGGCTTGTCGGTGTGGCTGCGGATGGCGGCGAGCAGCGCGCGCCCCTCGCGCATGCTGCCGCCGGTGTCGATGACGGCAACCGCATCGTCGCCGACAATGAAGCCGACATTGGCGATCGCGCCCTCGTTCTCGCGGGTCATCAGTGCGGTCGCACCGATATGGACGAAAACGGCGGGCGCGATTTCGCTCACGGGCAATGCCGGTTCGCTCTCAGGCAAGCGAGGCGGTTGCGCGTTCGCGCCAGCGGGCGCGCAGAGCAGGATGAGGGTGAGAAGAGACCGCAAACGCCGAAACATCATTCCGCCTCGACTGCAACACCGTAGCCTATATCGAGCCTGTATCGGAAAAGCGCCGGGAAATTTTCCCGTGGAACAATCAGCCGCATCGCAGGACGCAACCCCTCACATCGTTCGAGGCCTTGGCCATTGCACGCTTCACCTCGCCAGCATAGCATTTTGTAAAAATCGCAACCGTCGTCGAACTCGGTCGACGGGATCGCGGATATCTCCGGGAGGTTTGCAACGATGCGCTGGCTGCCTGTTTCGTTCATCGCCGTTCTCGCCATGCTGGGCAGCGCGCAACGCCTGCACGCACAGACCAGCGACAGCGGTGATCTCTCCATCGAGCTGGTCGATCCCAAGGTGCTCAGGGTCTGCGCCGATCCACGCAACATGCCGTTCTCGAACGAAAAGGGCGAGGGGTTCGAGAACAAGATCGCCGAGCTGTTTGCAGAAAAGCTGCAGAAGAAGCTCGATTACGCGTTCTTTCCGCAGGCGACCGGCTTTGTCCGCGTCACCCTCGGCTCGCATCGCTGCGACGTCATCATGGGCTTTCCGCAAGGCAATGACCTGGTCCAGGGCACCAATCCCTATTATCGGACGACCTATGCGCTGGTCTCTAAGCCGGGCAGCGGCCTTGAGGACGTGACCAGCCTCGAAGACCCGCGGCTGAAGGGCAAGCATATCGGCATCATCGCCGGCACGCCGCCGGCGACCTATATGGCCGTCGACGGCCTGATGGCCGATGCCAAGCCCTATCCGCTGATGATCGATACCCGCGTCGATTCGTCGGCGGAAGCCATGATCAACGATCTCAAGTCAGGCGCGATCGATGCCGGCATCCTGTGGGGGCCGATGGCGGGCTTCTATGCCAGGACGTCGACGCCGGCGCTTCATGTCACGCCGCTGGTGAAGGAGACGACGGGCCCGCGGCTCGTCTATCGCATCGGCATGGGCGTGCGTCCCGCCGACCAGAACTGGAAGCGCCAGCTCAACCGCCTGATCCAGGACAACCAGCCGGCCATCAACAAGATCCTGCTCGATTACGGCGTGCCGCTGCTCGACGAGAACGATCATCCGATCAGCGCCGAGACGGTCGCCAAATCGCCGTGAGCGTGACATGAGGGCGACATGAGAGCGGTCCTTGCATGCGCGATGATGCTGGCGCTCGCGCCGGCGGTCTTCGCGCAACAAGGCGTTCCGGAGCCGCTGGATTACCGAACCGACAATTACCGGGCGCCGGTGCCGGCAACACTTGCCGGCGCACGGGTCCTGACGACCGAAGAGGCTGAGGGGATCTGGCGCAGCAAGAGCGGAGTCTTCGTCGACGTGCTGCCGCGCGCGCCGAAGCCGAAGAATCTTCCCGCAGGCACGGTCTGGCGTGACAAGCCGCGGCTCAACATTCCCGGCAGCATCTGGCTGCCCGACACCGGCTACGGACGATTGGCGCCATCCACCGAGGACTATCTGCGCAACGGCCTCGCGCGGGCCACCGAAGGCAACAAGAGCGCGCTGCTCGTGATTTATTGCCAGGCCGATTGCTGGATGTCCTGGAACGCCGCCAAGCGGGCGCTCAGCTTCGGCTATTCCAACGTGGCCTGGTATCCGGAAGGGACAGACGGCTGGACGTTCTTCGACCTGCCGACGCAGGAGTCACGGCCTGAGCCGCGGCCGGACGAGGAGGGGGCGCCTGCCCGTTGATCGTCGTTGCTGGCTGCAACAAACGTCCTGATCGCCTTTTCCGCGTCATCGAACAGGTCCGGAAATTTCGGTGGGCGCAGTTCCCCCGATAGGCTGCAAGCGTGGCGAATCGCGCTAAGGATTGGCTTTCTCATCGTCACCGGTGGTCAAATGAATACTCATCTCTTTTCGGCTGTCTGCGGTAGTCTTGTAATGCTCGCATCAAGCGGCGCTGTTCTTGCTGCCGATATGCCCGTCAAAGCTCCGCCGCCTGCTGTTTGGGGTGGGTCGGGTTTCTATGTCGGTGTGGGCGGAAGTTTCAACTGGACCCATTTCGACCAATCGCTTCAGGGCGTGTCCGGTGTCGTAAATGTATTCGATGGGTCGGTGCCATTGGCCCAGGGGCAGGAGGGTGGGCCCTTTTTCGACTTCAATCGAAACAAATCCGGTTTCGCCCCGGATGTTCAACTCGGCTATACCGCACCGGTTGCCAGCGGCGGCTGGCTGGCTGGGGTCAAACTCACGTACAAATACGCAAACATCGACTCGAAGCAGAACGTGAACATTCCCCAGAACGGGACCGGCGCCATATTGAGCGGACCCGGCGCCGGCACTCAAGGGCCGATCACCGGCTTCGTGGTGGGCAGCCCGGCGGAAATCAACCTGCAGCATCAGCTGTCGCTGATAGGGACCGTCGGCCATGCATTCGGCAATGTCACCTTGTATGGCGGTGCCGGTCCGGCGCTGTTCGGCGTCCAGACGAACTTCATCAATACGGTGCCGTTTGCCACCACGTCATTGCGTGGAACGTTCCCGGCGGGGGCGCCGATGACCGTTTTCAATAGCAATTGGGTGGCGGGCGGCGTGGCGCAGGTCGGCACCACCTATGCTTTCACCGGCGGCTGGTTCTTGGATTTCGCCTATACCTATGCGCGGTCCGCGGGCTTCAACATCGCAAATTCGGTTTTCGTTCAGAACCAGGTCGGTACGGTCAGGATCTCCGGTCCGGCGGTCCTGAACACCCAGGAGCGGGTCACCAATCAATCCATAACAGTAACGCTCAATTATGGATTCCACTGATCCGAATCCGGTGACTTTCGCCTCTGCGCCGCCTCCATGGTGGTCTGGATCGTGATACGATTAGAAGAAATCGTATCACGTTCTCTTGTCCCTCTTCATGATCCGTCCGGAACACCGGACCTTTTGCTGCCTCACGCCATCACGGGACTGTCGAACGACAGCGCTATTCGATCTCCTGCTGGATCACGCGCCCGAGCGCGAACAGCCTCTGGTCGATCGTGGTCGGCACCTCGCAGACATATTTGACCACCTTGCGCCGGTCCTCGAAGATGCGCGTTTCCCACAGCAGCTGATTGCCGAGCTCATCGACCTTCTGCTGATCGGGCGAGGCCTCGCTCTGCAGCGCCTGCAGCGCGACGGTGTCGGCGCGGATCTTGTCGGCGGCCGCGCGCTGCTTGCGCATGACCCGCTCCAGGCCGTTCATGACGGTCGAGCGCTCCGTGTTGAGGGTGTCGAACAGGCCGGCGAACAGCAGCTTGCCGGCCATGGTCTTGTCGTCGGCCTTGTCGTTGCCGGCGGAGTCGAGGAATGCCTTGATCTCCTTCTCCGCTTCATCGAGCGGCATCCGGCGCGCAGCCGTCTTCGTCACCAGCGCGGCGACCTTGGAATCGTCCTTCCATTTGTCCTTGACGTCGTCGAGCGGCGGGCCGGCCCACACCGCGGGCAGCGAGATCTCGGGCACCTTGGCCTGTGCGCAGGGCCAGTCGGGGTAACGTGGATCGGCGGCGAGACCGGCCGTGCCCGATACCGCCGACAGCGCCAGCGCCCCAAAAACGGCGCGCCAATTCATGCGCAAGCTCATGTCTCACCTCCGGCAGGTCCGCGGCGCGCGAGCCCTCGCGACGGATCATAGGCCAGGATCGCGCCGATCATGAAGACGGCCGTGCAGCCGGCCACGACGGCAAGCGAAACCCAGTTGATCTTTCCATAGAGCGCAAACCGTATGAGCTCCACCGCATGTGTGAACGGATTGGCCTCGCAGACATAATAGAGCCATGGGCTGCCTTCCTGCACCCGCCACAGCGGGTAGAGGGCGGACGACGCGAAGAACATCGGAAAGATCACGAAGTTCATCACCCCGGCGAAGTTCTCCAGCTGCTTGATGCCGGAGGAGATCAGCATGCCGAGCGCGCCCAGCATCAGGCCGGACAATGCGAGCGCCGGCAGCACCGTGAGATAGCCTGTCGTCGGCGGCGTGATGTCCCAGAACCAGGCGATCAGCAGGAACGCATAGACCTGCAGCAGCGACACCGCCGTTCCGGCGAGCAGCTTGCAGAACAACAGATAGCCGCGCGGCAGCGGGCTCACCAGCAGCGTGCGCATGTTGCCCATCTCGCGGTCGTAGACCATCGAGAGCGAGGATTGCATGCCGTTGAACAGCTGGATCATCGCCATCAGCCCCGGCGCGATATAGACCTCGTAGAGGATATAGGTCTCGTAGGGCGGGATGATCGAGATGCCAAGCACCTGGCGGAAACCGGCCGCGAAGATGAACAGCCACACCAGAGGCCGCACCAGCGCCGAGATGAATCGCTCGCGCTGATGCAGGAAGCGCAGGCCCTCGCGCCAGACGATGCCGATGAGGCAGGTGGCGTATTCGGACAGCGAAAAGCCCTTCGGCTGATCTGTGACCGGGCGATCGGTGATGGTCGTCGACGTCACTGGTCCGATCCTCCGGTCACTGCGCCCTGCGTCAGGCGCATGAAGGCGGAATGCACATCCTGTCCGCCGGCCTTTGCGATGACATCGGGCACACGGCCACGCGCAAGCATCCTGCCCTGATGCAGCACGACGAGATCGTCGCCCGGCGTGATCTCGTCGAACAGATGCGTGGCCCACAGCACGCCGATGCCCTGCTCGGTGACGAGCTGCCGGACATGGGTGATGATATCGGCGCGCGCCTTGACGTCGAGGCCGACCGTCGGCTCGTCGAGCAGCAACAGCCGCGGCCGGTGCAGCAGCGCCCGGGCGATCTCGAGCCGCCGCATCTGGCCGCCGGAGAGGTCACGCACCTTGCTCGCGCTGCGATCCGCGAGCCCGATGCGCGCGAGCAGCTCGACGCTGCGCTCGGCTGCTTCGCGCCGGCCGATGCCGTGCAGCGCTGCGTGGTACAACAGGTTCTGTTTCAGCGAGAGGTCGAGATCGAGCGTGCGCGGCTGGAACACGACGCCGAGCAGCCGCAGCGCCTCGCCCGGCTCGCGGCCGATATCGTGGCCGAAGATGCTGATATGGCCGCTCTGGATGCCGAACAGGCGCGTGATCAGCGAGAACAGGGTGCTCTTGCCGGCGCCGTTGAGCCCGAGCAGCGCGGTGAAGCTCGCGGGCGCGACCGTGAAGGAGATGGCGGCGAGCGCGCGCCGCGTGCCATAGGAATGGCTGATGCCGTCGATCGACAGCGCCGGCACACGGGCCGGGCTTGGCGCGGCGCCTGGCTCGGCCTGATCGCCGCCGGCTGCGTCAGCCATGGTCATTGCGGCGTGATCGTGATGCCCCATGGCAGCTCTCCGACCTGGATTGTCTTGATCACCTTCTGGCTTGCGACATCGATCACCGACACGTCGTTGGAAACGCCGTTGGTCGTCAAAAGATATTTCTCGTCCGGGGTAAAGGCCATGTGCCAGACCCGCTGTCCGACCAGAAGATATTTTTCCACCTTGTGCGTGGTTGCATCGACCACCGCAATGCGGTTGGCGGGGCCGAGTGCCACGAACGCCGTCTTGTTGTCCTTGGTGATGCCGATGCCGACCGGCTGGATCGCCTCGCGCCGCAGGCCCGGAATCGCGAACTCGATCTTGCCGGTCACCGCGTGCTTGACGGGATCGATGATCGACACGGTGCCGCCGATCTCCGAGGACACCCACAGCTCCGAGCCGTCGCTCTTGAACGCGGCAAAGCGCGGCCTGGTATCGACCAGCACGTTGGCGACGATCTCGCGCTTGGCCGTGTCGATGAAGTGCGCCATGCTGGTGGTTTCGGACGTGTTGATCAGGATCTTGTCGTCCGGGCTCACGGTCATGCCTTCGGGCTCGACGCCGACCTGGATGTCGCCGATGCGGCTGCGCGTCGGCAGGTCGATCACGGTCACCGTGTTGTCGTTCTCATTGGCGACGTAGAGAATCTTGCCGCTCTTGTCCTGGGTGAACAATTCTGGGTCGGGACCGGAGGGCAGGGTGTCCGTGATCGCTTGGGTCTTGGCGTCAATCACCTGGATGGTGTCGTCGTCGCCGACCGCGACCATCACGAACTTGCCGTCCCTGGAGAACTCGATGCCGCGCGGCCGCTGGCCGACCTTGATGGTGTTGGTGACGGTCCAGCTATCGGTATCGATCACCGTGACCGTGTTGCCCTTCTCGTTGGAGACATAGGCGACATAGGCGTGCGCAGGCGCGGCCGCCGCAAGCCAAACGGCCAGTCCGGAAAGCAGGCAGGTGCGCCACATACGCTCTCTCTCCATTCTCGATGCAACTCGCCTCAATGCAGCTTGCATTTGGTTTCCGGACGGTCGACGCCCAGCGTGTCGAGCTCGGAGGTCTGGTGCAGGAAACCTTCCTGCGGCGACACCGAGACCACCATGCGCCCGTCGGACAACAGGATCGGCTGGCGCAGCTGCAGATTCCAGTCCCGCAGCGTCAGCGCCTGGCCCTTGAAGGCGGCGACGGAGAAGTCCGGCCCCTTGATGAAATCGACGAGCTTCTTGGGATCGTTCGAATTGGTGCGCGCGGCGGCCTCGCCGACCATGCGCGCTGCGGTCCAGGCCTGCATGTCGAGCGCGGTCATGTGCCGCGAATTGAGCTTCACGAACCGGTTCTGCAGCTGGATGGCGCCCCACTGGTCATGCGCGGCATCCCATGTCGTCGGCATCAGCCCCGCCGATCCCGCGACGGGGCGCGGATCCCAGGTGCGGTAGGGCAGGTAGGACGCGAACACCTCGCTTTCGTCGGCGGCGACGAGGACGTCGTAAGCCGGGGCCTGCTGGGTGAACACCGGGATCTGCCGCTGGATCAGGCTGATGCCGCTGTCGGTGCGCCGGGCGCCGCCGGTGTCCTGGAAGGTGCGCTCCTCGACGATCTTGGCGCCGAAGCGCGTGGCCGCGCGGCGCAGTGCATCGGCATAGAGCTTGTCCCTGTCGTGGGAGCCTGTCACCAGCAGCCAGCGCGGCCACTTCTTCCACACCAGATATTGGCCGAGCCCGTCCGCGAGCATCGACCGTGTCGGCGCCACATGGATGACGTTGGCGCGACAATCCTCCTCACGCAGGCGGTCGTCGATGGCGCCGGCATTGAACAGCAGCGTGCCGTTGTCGCGCAGTGCATCGGCGACCTTGAGCAATTCGTCAGCGGGCAGGTCGGCGATGAGGAAGCCGTCGTGGCCGGCAAGCGTTTGCGCGGCCTTCACCACATCGTCGCCGGCCTTGAGCCTGGCCTCGTCGAGATTGAAATGCTGGTTGAGGAACCTGCCAGTGGTGTTGTTGTCCTCGATCGCAAGGCGCGCGCCGGCGAGGCCGTCATTCTCCGCCGGCTGCATCACCAGCGACAATGTCTCCCTGGTGCCGGCGTGGTGGATATAGCCGATATTGACCTCGACCGGCTCGGCCGCGCGCGTGAGGGGCGCCGTCAGCCCCAGCGCAATCACGCCAATCGCGCCCGCCAACCACCGGAACATGTTTCCTCCCTCGGCACGTCTCCCTCGCCTTAACCGGCGATGGGCTTCGGCCTGATGCTCTTTGGCTTCGAACAAGACCGAATTATGCCTGAGCTTGCAACCCCGCATTTTGTGCTAGGTCGCAAGCGCTCCGATCACCATCGTGAGAGTTCACGCCTTCAGCCGCGCGGCGTGCCAGCGCAAATGATCGCTCATGAAGCTCGAGATGAAATAATAGCTGTGGTCGTAACCGCTCTGGCGGCGCAGGGCGAGGGGGATGTTCGCCTTCTCGCACGCGGCTTTGAGCAGTTCGGGGCGAAGCTGCTCGCTCAGGAACTGGTCGGCATCGCCGTAATCGACCAGGAATTCCGCAAAGCGCGCGCCGTCCTCGATCAGCGCCACCGCGTCATGCTTGCGCCAGGCCTGCTTGTCGGGGCCGAGATAGCCCGACAGCGCCTTGTTGCCCCAGGGCACCTGCGACGGCGCCACGATCGGCGCAAACGCGCTCGCCGCGCGGTAGCGGCTCGGGTTGCGAAGCGCAACCGTCAGCGCGCCGTGGCCGCCCATGGAATGGCCGAGGATCGATTGCTTGCTGGGATCAACGGGAAAATGTCCCGCGACCAGCTTTGGCAATTCCTCGGTGACATAGCTCCACATGCGGTAATTGCGCGCGAACGGCTGCTCGGTGGCGTCGACATAGAAGCCCGCGCCTAGCCCGAAATCGTAGGAGTTGGCGGGATCGCCCGGCACGTCCGGCCCGCGCGGCGAGGTGTCGGGCGCGACAAAGACGAGGCCGAGCTCCGCGCAGGCGCTGCGGTATTCGCCTTTCTCGGTGACATTGGCGTGGGTGCAGGTCAGCCCCGACAGATAGTACACCACCGGCAGCCTGGCGCCGGCCTGATGCTCCGGCACATAGACCGAGAAGGTCATGTCGGTCTTGGTCTGCTCGCTCGCGTGCTTGTACACGCCCTGCACGCCGCCATGGGATTTGTTGAGGGAAACGGTCTGGACCGCCATGATGGGCTCCTGTGATGGAACAGATTGATGTGTGAGGGTGAAATTGCTCGCGCGACTTAGGGACTGATGAGAGTTGTTTGAATCGATCCGAGCCACGAGCTCGGCTTACCTCTCCCGTAGGGAGAGGCCGGCTCGCATCGTAAGATGCGAGGCGGGTGAGGGATTACGGTCTCTCGCAACCGCTGCGGCCCCTGACCCGGATTGCTCCGCAATCTGACCTCTCCCCGCTGGGGAGAGGTGCCCTCGCGGCAACCGACTGATCCGAACTCGACCATCGCCTCAGGCGACGCCGCTGTCGATCGCCAGCCGGACCAGCTCGGCCGAGCTGCGCACGCCGAGTTTCTGGCGCATGATCGAAGAGGTGTTGGCGACGGTCTTGTAGGAGGAGTGCACGAGCCAGGCGATTTCCGACAGGCTCTTGCCGGCGCTGAGCAGGCGCAGGATCTCCATCTCCTTCGGCGTCAGTTTCGACAGCGGATTTTGCGCGACGGCGGGCCCCGCAAAGGCGATGCTGCGCGCCATCGCGGTGGGCAGATAGGTCCCACCCTTGCCGACCTGCCTGATGGCCTCGACCAGCTCGTTGGGATCGCCCGACTTGGAGACATAGCCCTTGGCGCCGACCTCGATCGCGCGCGCGGCGAAGATCGGGTCGTCATTCATGCTGAACATGATGATGCGGGCCGATGCATCGCGCACGAGAATCCGCCGCGCCAGCTCGAAGCCGGAGACGGTCGGCAGGTTGATGTCGACGACACAGACATCGGGATGCTCTGCGGCAAAAACGCGCTCGCCGCTTTCGGCATCGGGCGCGTCCATCAGCACGATCTCGCCTTCGATATCATGTTGGCCGGCGAGCAGGGCCCGGCAGCCGGAGGCGACAATGGGGTGGTCATCGACGATCAGAACGCGCATGCATCGGTCCTATACGGCCTCGTCCGCCCGTTGTTGCAGCGCAACAGGCGTGACTTGGCGCGTTGTCGTCGCGACGCCTGTCCCCCCGGGCATGCATCTGAAACGATGTTGCTATAGGTTTTGATTAGATAGCCGGCCCCGTTGTGCTGTCAACGCTCCTTGTTGTCGGATGGAGAGCTGTCGATCGCGGACGAAAACCAGAAGACGAAAATCATGTGGCAGAATCTTTCCCTGCGGGCCCGGATCAACCTGTTGCTGGCGCTGGTGCTCGCTTTCGGTCTTTTCATCAATATTGCGCGGCTGGTGGTCGAGGCGGGGCCGCGGGTTCAGGCCGAGGACCAGAGCGTCATCCGGCTGGCGCGCGAGTTCATCGCCATGATCGTTGCTGATCTGAACGAGGCGCCGGATCCCGACGCGCGATTGCAGCAGATCGCGAGCGATCTGAGCCGGCTTCGTCACGTCAGCATCACGCTGCAGGATGGCACGCCGCATGCCGCTGCTCCCGCGCCGGGCCCCGAGAGCGACGAGCCGCGTGCGCCGCCGGCCTGGTTCGTCAACCTGGTTCATCCCGAGACCACCTCCGTCGATGTTCCGGTGTCCGTGCATGGCAGGCCGCAGCAGCTGGTGATCGCCTCGCATCCCAATGACGAGATCGCGGAAATCTGGGACGGCATCGTCACCCAGCTCGAGGTCGGCTCGGTCACGGCGCTGGTCCTGTTCCTGGTGACGATGATGGTGGTCAGCCGTGCGCTGACGCCGCTCGGCGATCTGTCGGCCGCGATGAACAGAATAGAGGCGGGCGACTATGACGCCCGGGTCGCGCCCGGCGGCGCGCCGGAACTCGCCGCCATCTGCGGCAAGCTCAATCATCTCGCAGCGGCGCTTGGTGCGGCGGTGGAGGAGAAGCGGCAATTGGCCGCGCGCGCCGTCTCGCTGCAGGATCTCGAGCGCAAGCAGATCGCGCGCGAGCTGCATGACGAGTTCGGCCCCTATCTGTTTTCGCTGCGGGCGCATGCCAGCGCCCTGGTGCGGCTAGCCGAGAGCGGCGCGCCGGCGCGGGAGGCGGTGCAGACGCACGGCAGCGCCATCCTGGAGCAGGTCAATGCGCTGCAGCAGGTCAACCGGCGCGTCCTCGAAAAGCTGCGACCGGTGGGACTCGCGGAACTCGGCCTCAGCGGCGCGATCGAAGCCCTGCTGCGGCTGTGGCGCGAATCCCGTCCCGATGTCGCAATCGAAACCGCGATTTCGCGTTCCCTCGGCGAAACCGGCGAGACCGCGGAGCTCACGATCTACCGGGTGGTGCAGGAGGCCCTGACCAACGCGTTCCGCCACGCCCGCGCGACCTCGGTCAATGTCACCGTCGCGCCGGCAGAGCAGGCGGGAGCACAGGGTCACCGCGGCTGCGCCCTGGTGCGGGTGCGCGACAATGGCCACGGGCTTGACGCGGATCACAAGCTCGGTCGCGGCCTCCAGGGGATGCGCGAGCGGATCATGGCGCTGGGCGGCACGCTCTCGGTCGCCTCGAGCGACGGCGGCGTAACCGTCGAGGCGATCATCCCCAACGCGGCCCAATGAAATGACATGACGGCGTGGGGGGGGGCGGGAATTATTCCCGATTGTCCCGGGAAAAGGTCGCGCCCCCGACGCGACCTTTTGCATGTAGCGCGCCCGGACCGACCCATTAGTATCATTGGCAATCGCAAACCGGCGGATATCAAGCAGCCGAGGCGACATGGGATGGAATGAATGCGTGCGAGGGGCTTGCGGATCGCGTCGATGTCGACGGCGCTCATCATCTTGAGCGATGCGGCGCTCGCCCAGAGCGAGGGCACCGGCGATCACGTGCTGCCGACCCTGCGGGCGCGGATGCCGACCCAGCATGCCAAGCGTCCGAAGCCGAAAATCGTCGCAGCGCCCGCGGTCAGCCCGGCGCCAACGCCGGCTCCGCCACCGGCGACGGCCGAGCTCTATCCGACGTCGCCGCTGGGCGGGGGCATCTCGCCCGACAAGGTGCCGGCGAGTCTCAACGTCGTCGGGCCCGCCGACATCCAAAGGGCGGGATCGGCCAACATCACGGATGCGCTGCGGCAGAGCGTCCCCAGCATCAACATCACCGAAGTCGCCGGCAACCCGTTCCAGCCCAATCTCGAATTTCGCGGCTTTGTGGCCTCGCCGGTGTCCGGTACGCCGCAGGGTCTTGCGGTCTACCAGAACGGCGTGCGCATCAACGAAGCCTTCGGCGATACCGTCAACTGGGATCTGATCCCGACTGCGGCGATCCAGTCGGTGACGGTGGTCACCAACAATCCGGCCTTCGGCCTCAACGCGCTGGGCGGAGCCGTCGATGTGCAGATGAAGAACGGCTTCCTCTATCACGGCGCGGAAATCGATACCATGGGCGGCTCGTTCGGCCGCATCCAGGGCTCCGCGCAATGGGGCAAGCAGGTCGACACCAATTTCGCGGTCTATGGCGCGCTGGAAGGCGTGCATGACGACGGCTTCCGCAACTACTCGCCTTCCGACATCAGGCGCTTCTACGGCGACGTCGGCTATCGCAGCGAGGGCAATGAATTCCATCTCAACATGGGGGTGGCCGACAACAGGTTCGGCGCCACCGCGACCAGCCCGGTCGAGCTGCTCGACCAATATTGGGGCGCGACCTACACCACGCCGCAGATCACCGAGAACCGCGTCGGCTATCTGAATTTCAACGGCAAGGTCGAGGCGACGCCGACCTGGACCTTGGAAAGCTCGGCGCATGTCCGCTTCTATGAGCAGAACCTGACCGACGCCAATACGACGGGGACCCAGGCCTGCACCGATCCGACGCTGCTCTGCTTCGGCGACGCCTCAACGCCGGCCAACGGCCTCGACGGCAACCAGTTGGCCAATCCCTTCGCACCGGGAGCGGTGCTGGGTGAGATCGACCGGACGCAGACCCGCTCGACCACCACCGGAGCGTCCGTCCAGGCGACCAACACGGATGAGCTGTTCGGCCACGGCAATCGCTTCGTGATCGGCTCCAGCTTCGACTATTCGACGACGCGGTTCAATGCCAGCGCCGAGCTTGGCACCATCGGTCCTGGTTTCGTGGTCTCCGGCAGCGGCATCTTTCTGGGCCCGTCCGGCAATCCGGTTTCGATCGGTCCGGTGTCGCTGCGCACCACCAATCAATATACCGGGCTCTACGCCCTCGATACGTTCGACGTCACCAATGCATTCTCCGTCACCGCCGGCGGCCGCTACAACGATGCGCGCATCGCGCTGCAGGACCAGCTGGGCGGCCTGCTCAACGGCAACGACACCTATGATCGTTTCAATCCGATCATCGGCGGCACCTACAAGATCACGCCGGGCCTGACCGCCTATGCCGGCTATTCCGAAGCCAACCGGGCGCCGACGCCGCTGGAGCTCGGCTGCGCCGATCCCGCGCATCCATGCCTGATCTCGAACTTTCTCGTCTCCGATCCGCCGCTGAAGCAAGTGGTCTCGCACACCATCGAAGCGGGCCTTCGCGGCACAAAGGAGCTCAACCTGGGGACGCTGAGCTGGAAGCTCGGCGGCTTCCGCACCAAGAACACCGACGACATCCTGGCCATCCCGAGCCCCGTCGTGCAAGGGTTCGGCTATTTCCAGAACGTCGGCGACACCCGCAGGCAGGGCATCGAGGCCGAGGTCAGTCTGAAGGCCTCCCAGTTTCAGGTCAGCGGCAGCTACGCCTTCATCGATGCACGTTTCCTCGACGCCCTCTTGGTCGGCTCCAACAGCCCGTTTGCCGATGCCAATGGCAATGTGCAAATCCTGCCTGGCAACCAGATTCCCGCCATTCCGCGCCACCGGATCAAGGCCAGCATCGATTATTCGGTCACGGAGGCGTTCAAGGTCGGCGGCGATGCGATCTATGTCTCCAGCCAGTATTTCGTCGGCGACGAGTCCAACCAGGCGCCGAAGCTGCAGGGCTACACGGTGTTCAATCTGCGCGCCTCCTACCAGATCGACAAGACGTTCCAGGTCTATGCGCGCGTCAACAACGTCTTTGACAATCACTATGCGACCTACGGCACGTTCTTCGACATCAATGCGATCCCGAACCTCGCCAACAACGGTGCGCCGTTCGTCAATCCGGATTCGCTCAGTCCGGCGCTACCGCGTGCGTTCTATGCAGGCCTGAAGGCAACCTTTTAAACACAACACTCGACGGTGTCCCATGCAACATGATCGATCACCGAGCAACGAGAACAGCATCGACCGGAACGGGACGATCGCGCGGCGGAGCAGGGCGCTTGCGAGCCTGATCGCGATTTCGCTCATGCTGCTGCTGCCGGCCAATGCCGCGCTGGCCGATGTCGAAAATCCGTTGCTGCCGAAGAACCTGTCGCCCTGGGGCATGTTCATCAACGCCGACATCGTGGTGAAGGCGGTGATGATCGGCCTCGCCGTCGCTTCGCTCGCGACCTGGACGATCTGGCTCGCCAAGACCATCGAGCTCAGGATGGCGATGCGCCGGGTGCGGCAGCGCCTTGCGATGCTGGAAAGCGGCGGGCACCTCGCTGAAGCCGCCCGCGCCTGCGGGGAGGACCGGGATGCGGTGGCGCAGCTCGTGCTCTCGACCGCGCGGGAGGCCGAACTGTCCGACGGCATCGTCGACGACGGCTTCAAGGAGCGCGTTGCGCTCCGCCTGGATCGGGTCGAAGCGGCAATGACGCGGCAGATTTCGCGCGGCACCGGCATCCTGGCGACGATCGGCGCGACCGCGCCGTTCGTCGGCCTGTTCGGCACCGTCTGGGGCATCATGAATGCCTTCATCGGCATCTCGGAATCCCACACCACCAATCTTGCGGTGGTCGCGCCCGGCATTGCCGAGGCGCTGCTGACCACCGCGATTGGCCTCGTCGCCGCGATTCCTGCGGTCGTGATCTACAATCATCTGGCGCGGGTGATCTCCGGCTACAGGGCGCTGCTCGGCGATGCCTCGGCGCAGCTGCTGCTGATGATCAGCCGCGGCCATCGCGCGACGCGGCTGCGGGCGGCGGAGTAGGGCCATGGCAGTGCGTCTCGGCACGCGATCGAGCGGCGACGATCTCGAGATCCAGCACGAGATCAACGTCACGCCCTTCATCGACGTCATCCTGGTGCTGCTGATCATCTTCATGGTGGCGGCGCCGCTTGCGACCGTCGACATCGGCGTCAATCTGCCGGCGAGCACCGCTCCCGAGCAGCCGCGTCCCGACAAGCCGGTGTTCGTCACCATCAAGGGTGACGGTGCAATCGCGATCGGCGAGAGCATCGTGCCGCGCGACACGCTCGGAAGCGCGCTCGATGGCGCGACCAACAACCACAAGGACGAGACGATCTTCATTCGCGGCGACAAGGCGCTGAGCTATGGCGACCTGATGGAGGTGATGAACAGCTTGCGCGATGCCGGCTATCTCAAGCTCGCGCTGGTCGGGCTGGAAACGCAAGGCCCAAATCAGGGCGCAAAGCCATGACCGCGCTGACGTTGCATCTGCCGGAGCAAAACGGCGTCTCGCGCTGGCTGCTGGCGGGGACGGCGATCGTCGCGGCGCATGTCGCGATCATCGCATCGCTCGTGCTCTGGGATCAGCAAGCCCCGGTCGAGCCGCATTTCATTCCGGCCATCAGGGTGAGCCTGGCGCCGGTCGAGAGCACGTCACCCGAGACGCAGGACCAGGACCTGCCGGTCGGGCCGAACATGCAGCAGGCCGAGGCCGCGCCCGAGGTGCCGCCGAAACCCGAGGACAAGCCGGTCGAGACCAAGGTCGACCCGCCGGCGCAGCCGCAGGCCGAGGTCACCTTGCCGCGGGCCGAGGAGCAGAAGGAGATCCAGAAGCAGAGGCAGGAAGCGACCCCGCCGGCGCCGGAGACCCGCGCCATGCCGAAGGGCGAACGCATCGGCCAGTTCTCCGAAGCCGCATCGAACGCCTATCTGGCGCGCGTTGCGGGCCATCTCAAGCGCTTCATCCGTTATCCCATGGAGGCGCGTGGCGCGTCGGGTACGGTGCTGGTGCGGTTTGAATTGAACCGCGAGGGCGCGGTGATCGGCAGCGAGGTGAAGAAATCGTCGGGCAACACCATCCTGGACCGCGCGGCGCTCGCGATCCTGCAACGCGCCAGCCCGTTTCCGTCGTTCCCCGCCGCCAAGCCCGAAGCCCAGGACAGCTATCTGGCGCCGGTGGAGTTTTACAGATAGCGGCGCCGCGCTTTCGAAGAGACGTGGCGCGAGATGCTGGACCGAACCCGGTAGCCGCTCTGCCTCCCGAAGCCGAAGATATCTTCCGCCTCCGGAGAGTTCGCGTCTGGTCGGGAGAGCTCGCCTCCAGGATGCGCGCCGCACCGGAACATCCCTTGATTTTGCGCGATGAGCGTGGTATTCGTGTGTGATGACGACAATGGTGCGCAACGTAAACCGCAAACACATGTCCCGCTTCGGCTGGGCCGTGGAAGGAGTCGCGCGCTAGGAATTCGACGACGATATCTTTTCACCAGGCCCCGCCGGCATCGGACGGGGCCTTTTGTTTGGCCACGCTCCCTGCCGGCGCGACAGCAGGAGCATGCGATGCCAACCCGACAGACGAACCTCGTATCCGAGACCGGGGGTGATGCCGCAGGGCGCGGCCTCGGCCTCGCCGTCGCATTGAAGAAAGACGCGACGCATGACGTTTCGCCGCTAACCGATGCTGCTCGACCAACGGCGGCATCGACGCGGAGCCTCCTCGGCTTGCTCGAGCGATATTGGCGTGCGTTTCAGGAGCGGCGCCAGCGCCTGAGATTGCGTGCGAGCCTGCACCACTTGAGCGACAGGCAGCTCCAGGATATCGGCGTGACGCGCGCCGAGATCGACTGCATCGCCGCTCACCGGGCCATCGATCGGCTGAGGGACGGCACGACGGATCCATGGATCATGTCCCGTGGCGTGATGTAACCGATGCAAAGTCGCCGCCAATTTTCTGCTCGCGGTGCATCTGATTTGCCCGACCTGTCAAGGCCGCGACGGAAAAATATTCCTGTTTTCCGAATTTCGGATTTGGCGTAAGTTGACGCCATCCCGCCTCGTTGCAGAGGGGCGTTTCGCGATCGTCACGAACGTGAGGCGGGGATGCGGTGGACGCGGATGTGCCTGACTGACGAGCGGCACGGAGGCGTACGGCGAAATCGTGTGGTCCTGGCGCCCCACGGATCTGGCGCTACATCGGCGACGATGCGAAGCCGCATCGCGCCGATAACGGTGGCAAACAGGATGGTTCACCGGGGAGAGCGCGTATAAGCCGTCAAACCATCGCGCAGGGAAGGCCGGTTGTCACCGCCTGTACCTGTGGTTTTCGCGCTCGCGCAATTTTCTCCTGCGCGAGGACACCGGGTGCATGCGGCCATCCGGTCTTCCCTGCGCCCTCTGTATCCGATGAGGGTGACGGACGATGCAGAACTCGGGCGAATTGCGCTGCGGGAACGCGATCCTATGGCTCTTGCGGCAGGGAAGGCCGGGAAATCTTCCCGATGCGGCTCTGCAGCATCGGCTTTGCTTTCAACCGCCGACATTCTGCCGTTTAATGCGACCTGCGCGAGAACGTCGGTGCAAGGACGTCGGTCGAGGCCATCCGGAAAAGGCACAATTGCGATGTGGACGTTTGCCGGGAGCGATCTCAAATATCGCCTGACGTTGCGGGTGGCCGCGGTGTCGGCGCTCTGTTTCGCCGCGATCTCCGCCTATTTCCTTGTCGATGCCGACCGCTCCGTGCACGCCAGGATCGACGGCATTGCCGAGATCACCGCAAAGACGCTGTCGCTGCAGCAGAGCCGGGTCCTGTGGGACAGCCGAGCCCGGGCCAATTTCCCGGACCTCGATCTCGTCACCTCCTATCTCATGACGCCGGGCCTGTGCATTGCCTATCGCGGCAGCGACGGCGAGGTCGCGCAGCGCTCCTGTGTCGGCCTGCCGGGCGGACAAAGCGAGCCGCCCTGGCTGTTTGCCGCCTTCTATCGCACCCTGTTCGATCCCGGCCGCGAGGCCGTGCGGCCGGTGCTGACCCCCGACAACACGCGGATCGGCGACGCCGTGGTCTGGCTCGATCCGGCGGTGCGCACGGCAGAAGCCTGGCACGGCGCGGGACGACTGATGACGGCGCTTCTGATCGCGCTGCCGCTGCTCTGCGCGCTGGTCTATGCGGCGCTTTCGCGGGCGCTGCGGCCGACGCAGCTGATCCGCGCTGGTCTCGAGCGCATCGCCTCCGGCGACCTCGCGGCGCGCCTGCCGCCGTTTGATCTCGCCGAGCTGTCGGCGATCCGCGACGTCTTCAATCAGCTGGCCGAAAGCCTCGAGCTGACGCTGGCCGAGCGCAACGAGCTGACGCGGCGGCTGATCGCGCTGCAGGACGAGGAGCGGCGGCATCTTGCCCGCGAGCTGCATGACGAGTTCGGGCAATCGCTCGCCGCGATTCGCGCGCTTGCCGCCTCCGCCCGGCAGACCGCGGCGCAGGATTGTCCTGCCTTGTTGTCCGAATGCGAGGGCATCGCGCGTACGGCGGGCGGCATGATGGAAACCTTGCGCGGCGCGCTGTTCCGCCTGCGGCCGCCCGACGTCGAGGAGCTCGGGCTCGCCGCAAGCCTCGACGGGCTGATTGCGGGGTGGAACGGACGCACCCGCGGCCAGCCGCGCTTCGAGCTCAAGCTTGCCGGCGACGTCGATAGCCTGCCGGCCGCGATCGGCGACAACCTCTATCGCATCGCGCAGGAGGCCATCACCAACGCGGCCAAGCATGCCGAAGCGACCACGGTCGTGCTGCGCCTTGCCATGCGCGACATGCATGATGGCGATGGCGGCGAGCTTGGCAAGGAGATCGAACTCGTCGTCGAGGATGACGGCCGTGCCAGCGAACGCGCGGTGAAGTCCGGCATGGGCCTGCTCGGCATGCGCGAGCGCGTGGCCGGCCTCGGCGGGCGGTTCGCATTCGAGGCCCGCGCCGGACTTGGCGCCGTGTTGCGCGTCGTCATTCCCCTCGCTGCTGCACTGACGCCTCGCCCCGAGCCGCGGCCTGTTGCGCAAGATATCGACGAAACGGAGCGTGCGGCATGAAGGCTGCCGGCGGCACCATCATGCTGGTCGACGATCACGCCGTGGTCCGCGAGGGCTACCGAAGCGTGCTGCAGAAGCAGCCCGGATTGCGCGTCATTGCCGAGGCCTCCGACGGCGCCGAGGCCTATCGCCTGTTCAAGGAGGTGCGGCCCGATGTCGTGGTCATGGATCTCGCCATGCCCGGCGTCGGCGGCATCGAGGCGATCAGGCGCATCCGGCAATGGGACCGCGATGCGCGGATCCTGGTGTTCACCATGCATGAGAATCCGGGCTTTGCCGTGCAGGCGATCCGCGCCGGCGCCAGGGGCTATGTCACCAAGACCAGCCCGCCGGAAACGCTGGTGCGCGCGGTGCTGGATGTGCTCGCCGGCCAGATCGCCGTCAGCCCCGACATCGATCATCAGCTCGCGCTCGGCCGGCTCGCCGGCGAGACGGTCGCCGCCGATGTCCTCACCGCGCGCGAGTTCGAGGTGCTGCAGATGCTGCTCGCCGAGCGCACCACGCAGGAGATCGCGGAAGCCCTGCACATCAGTCCGAAGACTGTCGCCAATCTGCATTCCCTGATCAAGGACAAGCTCAATGTCGGCTCGGATATCGAGCTGGTGCGGCTTGCGCTGCGACAGGGCATTCTCGCGCAAGCGGATCTCGGCGATGCCGCGGGCGGCACCGCAACATGACCGTATTCGCGGCGCGATGCGGCCGGCGCGGCGTCACAAAGCGCCATCCTCTTATCTCCGTCCGTTATCCCTAATGCAATCTTGCGCACTGTCCGTCGCCGGACCAGATTGCGGTACGACTCGACCATTGGGGGGCGGCTGTCGGCGGCTGCACCTAACCCGGCCTTTACCGGCCTGTGCCACATCAGGTCCCCTGTAAGAGCGGGTGGCACTGGAAATGCGCATGGTCGACATGAAGCTTGGGTGGGCTGCGGTCGCGCGGCTGCTTCGCGTCCCCACCGACAACCCCGAGCTGACGCGCGCGCAATTCGCGGCCCTCTCCAAGCAGGTGCCGCTGCTCTATTTCATCCTCATCACCAACAGCCTCGCGGTCGCCTACACTTTCCTGCCGGTGGCGCCAGGCTGGCTGACCATGGCCGTGCCGGCTTTGCTTTGCGCAGTCACCGGCTTCAGGACGGTGTGGTGGCTGCACCAGCGCCACCGGGTCCCGAGCGACGCCGAGGTGCTGAACCAGCTGAGGTTCACCAACCGGATCGCGGGGCTGATCGGGGCGCTGTTCGTCTGCTGGTCCTTCATGCTCTTCCCTTATGGTGATCCCTTCGCCCAGGGACAGGTCGCGTTCTACATGGCGGTGACGGTGATCGGTTGCATCTTTTGTCTGATGCATCTGCGCTCGTCGGCCCTGATCGTGACCGTGGTCGTGAACGTTCCCTATGTGCTGTACTTCTTCCTGACCGGCGAGCACACCTTGAAGGCGATCGCCGTCAACCAGCTGCTGGTCTCGGGCGCCATGGTGACGGTGCTGTTCATCTACTATCGCGACTTCGCCGATCTCGTCGCCAGCCGCAAATCGCTGATCGCGCAGCAGGCCGCGACGCAGGCGCTGTCGGACGAGAATTTCCGGCTCGCCAATCTGGATTCGCTGAGCGAGCTGCCGAACCGCCGCCGCTTCTTCGCCGAGCTCGCGCGCGCCTTCGCCGAAGCCAGGGACAAGGGCGCGCGGCTCGCCGTCGGCATCATCGATCTCGACGGCTTCAAGCCGGTCAACGACACCTTCGGCCACAGCGTCGGCGACCGCGTGCTGATCGAGGCGGCGCGGCGCATCCGCGAGGCCTGCGAAAGCTTCGCCGAGCGGCCGGTGCATCTGGCACGGCTCGGCGGCGACGAGTTCGGCCTCGTCGTGGGCGGCGATCCGCGCGACGAGGATCTGCTGGCGCTCGGAAGCCATATCGGCGATCGGGTCAAGCTTCCCTATCAGCTCGGTACGACGCATGCGGGCCTGTCCTGCTCGATCGGCTTTGCGCTCTATCCGAGCTCGGTCGAGAGCGCCGAGGCGCTCTACGAGTGCGCCGATTACGCGCTCTATCATGCCAAGCGCCAACAGCGCGGCCGCAGCGTGATCTTCTCCAGCGAGCTCGAGGCGGAAATCCGCAGCCGCGGCGTGATCGAGCACCTGCTGCGCCACGCCGATTTCGCGACCGAGATGGATCTCGCCTTTCAGCCGATCGTCGATGCGACGAGCGAGCGGACCACGGCGTTCGAGGTCCTGGCGCGCTGGCAAAGCCCGCGGCTTGGAGCGGTCTCGCCGGCCGATTTCATTCCGGCTGCCGAGCGCACCGGGCTGATCCGCTCGCTGACCCGCGCGCTGCTGATCAAGGCGCTCGCTGCGGCCCGGACCTGGCCCGATGATATCCGCCTCTCGTTCAATCTCTCCGCGCACGACATCTGCTCGTCCGACGGCATCCTGCCCTTGATCGCGGTCATCGAGGCGAGCGGCGTGTCGCCGCGCCGGATCGATTTCGAGATCACCGAGACCGCGGTAACCTTCGATTTCGCCCGCGCGCAAGCCTCGGTCGCGACCTTGAAGGCGATGGGCTGCGGCATTTCGCTCGATGATTTCGGCACCGGCTATTCGTCGCTCAGCCATGTGCATCTGTTGCCGCTCGACAAGATCAAGGTCGACCGCAGCTTCGTCGCCGACATCAACGACAACGGAGCCGCGCACAAGATCGTCAAGTCGATCGCAGGCCTCTGTGCGGACATGGACCTGACCTGCACGGTCGAAGGCGTCGAGACCAAGGAGCAGCTCGACAGCCTGCGCGAGCTCGGCTGCGACCTGATCCAGGGCTATCTGTTCGCGAGGCCCATGCCGGCTGACGCGGTGGCCGGCTATCTGGCGGAGGAAGGCATTCGGCTCGGCGGGCAGCGGCGTGTCGCCGCGAGCGCCTAGAGCGTTTCCGGTTCTGATTCAATCAGAACCGGAAATGCTCCAGCAAGAGCCGGTGAAGTTCACGACCCGTCATCCCGAGGCGCGCCCCAACGGGTCCGCGCGAAGCGCGGACCGATGACAGGCCCGGCGAGCACCTCCGGTGACGGTCTTGGTTCACGGGTCGTGTGAGATCCGCGGCGACGGCTGCCCGCGTCGCTACTGCGCCTTCTCATGGTTGGCGATGCCGACCGACTTGTAGTCGTAGGTCGGGTAGAATTCGGTGTGATAGGCGCCCCAGGCGGTATCCTCGAGAACGCGGTTCACCTCGCGCAGCCGCGAGGCCGGCAGGCGCAAGGTGACGACCTGGCCGATGCCCATCATCACATACCAGCTCACGACCTCGACGCCGGCAGGCGGAAACGCCTTGTAGAAACCCTGCTTCTCCAGCTGCGCGTTGAGCTCGCCGAGCGGGCGCGTCTGGTCGTGCTTGAAGAAAATCGTGAGCATGACCGCATTGTCGGCGGTCGGCGCGGCGGTGCTACTCGGCACCGTCTGCGCCATCGTGTCTCCATTGAACAGTGCTGCCGCCGCCGCGACGCCGAGCGCCGTCAGCGCCATCTTCATCCGCCTCATTGCCATGTCCCTGTTGTCGGCGGGTCGAGCGCCCGCAGGCCGGATGTTAGCCCGCGGGCGGTTGCGAGGCGACCGATGGTCCGGCCAGATCACCGCATCTTGTATTCGCCGGAAATATCCCGGCCCGTGTAGTCGGTCATCAACGCGGTCGCGATCAGGGTGATCACAGCGCAAACGGCGATGTAGATGGCGATGGCGGTCGCCGAATGAAACGTCCCATACAGCCATGCCGCGATCAGCGGCGCCGGCCCGCCTGCGATCACCGAGGCGAGCAGGCGGTCGATTGTGAAGCGCTTCACATCGGCGGGGCCAGCGATGCGCTATGAGGGAGGGCCGGGCTCGCGGGACGCGAAAGCGCGATCGATGAACATGCGACGGATGTTGTCTTGGTGGTTCAGAATCGTCCTGTCGGGACGCTTCCTCCAGCGATTCCTGTCGGTGCGGGAGACAGCCCGGCAGACCGATGGATCTAGCTCTGGCCGATCAGCCCTTTGAAGAACGCCGCGCCGTCGTGCACGGCGTCGCGGCCCTTCCAGGCGAGATAGGTCAGGCGTCCCGAGAGCGACTGGTGGCTCCTCAGGTTGCGCGATCCCAGGACATGGCCGACATTGTCCGGGAACCGGCTGACCTCGGCCTCGACCAGCGCCGCAATCTCCTCCATCAGCCGGTGCAGCCTGATGCCCCATTCGGATTGATCCAGATTGTCGATGCGCACCTGCAGCGCATATTCGGTGTCGTAGAGGCGCACCAACAATTCCTTGGCGACCAGCACACGCTCGTTCTTCAGGGCAACGCGCAAGGCGAGCTTGGTGTCATCGATGCGGTCCAGCACCATGGTCACCGCGATCGCGTAAGGGGTTGCGGCGACATCGGATGCTGCCTTGCTGGCGGCCGCCTTGGTGGCGAGGCGCGTCAGCTGCCAGAACGTCTTGAGGCGGTTGGCAACCAATGTCAGGGCGAACGGCACTGCCTCCCTGGCGGCGTCCTTGCCGGTCCTGACGAAGCCGTCCAACAGCTCCGTGACGGTGGTGACCTTGCCGTCGTCGAAATTCGAGATCTTCTCCGGCAGCGCGCCGGAAAATTTGGCCAGCGCGTCGCGCGCGCGCAGCACGGTTACCATCTTGGCGAGGTCGCCGAACACGGCGTGCGAGGAGGTATAGGTGGCGAGCTTGGCGCGAGCCTGCGCGGTCGCGTCCTCCGAGGCGAAGGTGTTTTCCAGCGACTTGACCACCTTGGTCTGGAACGTGCTGGCAGCCTGCTGCGCTTCGCGCTTCTTGTCGCTCGCGATCAGGCTCCTCATCTGCTCGCCATAGTCGCGCGCCATGGTCGGCAGGAGATCGCGGCTAATCCAATCCCAGATCGGCGACAGCGAGCCGCGCGAAATGCGCCCCGGATTGGGATGATCCGGATCGCCGTCGATCAGAAAAGGCTCCAGCGGGGCAAAGAAATAACGCGACGGATTGCCCATCCGGTTGTGGGCCTGGCCGTCCTTGCGAAATTCGGCGCGCAGGGTCTCCAGCAAGGCGGCGCTGCCGGGCACCTCGACACCGCAAAGCTGCAGCCGCTCCAGTTCATTGAGCAGATTGCTGCGCGCCTGCGGTGTCAGTCGCTTCAGGTACTCTGCGATCCGGTCGGCTTGCAGCATGGCACGCAGTTTTCCGCGACTGATCCCGGGGGCGTTGCCCCGTTCCAACGGTTGGCTGGAGGCATTCGCGCGCTCGCACTTGGGAGACCAAGCAAAGCAAGTCATCGTTAATTAAGTCGTAAGGTGACCAGACACCGTTCGGGCAGCCGAGCTCCGAATCGCCAACCGCCGTTGCGGCGCACGCGCGGGCTATAGGCCCGAGCGCCACCGATTCGTGCGGCGCCTGCAACCTGTACGGAAATGGCCCGCGGCCTGTACTCGCAATAGGTGCAAAACGAGGGATTTGAGTACCATTTTGAAGCAAAATTACCGTAGTCTTACGGTGTAAATTATTAACCGTAGAACCGCACTCTATCCGTTAAACAACGGATATGTCACAGCAGGAAAGTCGCATCAGCGAAACCGGCCTTGCCGAGCAGGTTGACATCGACACGCCGCTCGGCGAGTTCGAAGCCGCCCGGCATTGGGTGGCGCGCGCGCGGTCGACCGACGAGGCGAGCATTGGCATCGCACGCCAGCTCAACGGGCCGCTGACCGCCCTCCTGCTTTATATGGGCGAGATCAAGCAGCACAGCCGCCGGCCTTCGCAAAGTGCAGACGATCGGGCCTATCTGCAGAAGATCGTCGACAATGCCCTGCAGCAGACCGAGCGGGTCTGTGCCCTGGTCAAGCAGATCGCCGCAGTCGACGAACCGGCATTGATGGCGGGCGCAAGGCGGGACGTCGAGGAGCGTAGCGGACGGACGGGCGAAGCGGGCCGCGGCCAGCCCGCTATGATCGCTACGGGGGGCCAGCGCCCGCTGACCAAGCGCGAGCGTGAGGTCCTGCAGCTCATCAGCGAAGGCTATTCCAACAAGCAGGGCGCGTTGCGCATGCGCATCAGCCCCCGTACGTTCGAAAGTCATCGCGCCGAAGCGATGCGCAAGCTCGGCGCGCGCAATACAGCCGAGCTCGTCCGCACCGCGCTGTTGCTGCGGATCGACGAGCGGCTCGACTGAGCCGCGTTTGTCCTCGACCGAGGTATCGCAGGCTGGAAAATTGTGGACGCCGGGCACGGCTCGATGACACCCTCCGGCCGACGATCCAGCGTCCCTCACATCTCGATTGATGACGAAGGCCGCGGCTGGGGACACCGCCGGTCGGACTGTGGCGCGGGGCCTAAGCCCGCTCGAGGCTCAATAAAGATCTTCGATCATCGAATGCAGCCGCCGGGTGGCGGGCCGCAGCGGAGCGGTCACGGGCTTGGGAGGGCTCGGGATGATGGTGATGGTCCAGCGCGGCGGCACGGTCGCTTCCTGCTCCTGCACCGAACGGACATGACCGATGATCGTCTCGTTGCCGGATTTGACCGTGGCTGTTCTGCCGTTGAATTGCGCCATGCGGAAACGCCGAACTTCCTTCTCATCGGCCGTCTCGAAGATGAACATGAGGCTCTCCTGTGCTCGGGCAGGACTATCTCCTCTCATCCTTAGCTGGATATGAAGATCGTACGCCGTAGAAACACGGTTGCAATCTCAGGCCGCGTCTGGGCTGCCGGCGCGGGTTACGGGTATCGTCGCGCCCAGGGCGAGGCATGTGGCTCGAGCAGCCGCTCGAAGTGCATCCTGACCGTTCCATAGCACTCGCACGCGGTCTTGCGCAGCCCGTCGAGATTGATGATGCGGATATGCCCGCGGCTGTAATGGATGAAGCCGGCTTGCTGCAGCGTATTGGCGACCAGCGACACGCTGTTGCGCCGGGCGCCGATCATCTGCGCAAGCGCCTCCTGGGTCAGGATCAACTCGCCGGCGCCGGACAGGTCGTGGGTTTGCAGCAGGCAGCGCGCGAGACGGGCCTCGACGGTATGGGCGGCGTTGCAGCCTGCGGTCTGCTGCATCTGCGCAAAGACGGTCATGCCATGCCGAAGCAGCAACGCGCGCAAGCTCGCGCTGGCGTCCGCGGCCGCGCGAAGGCGGTCGAGATCGATTGCGGAGGCCGCGCCCGGAACCACCACCACGGCGCGGTTCAGCGCTACCGGGTCGCCGAGGGTCGCGAAGGCGCCAAAGACGCTGTCGCGTCCGACCAGCGCGGCCTGAACGTGTTCGCCGCGTGTCAGGTCGACAACGAGCGAGATCACGCCGCGATGCGGCAGGTAGGCCCGCTTCAGCACTTGCCCGACTTCGACCAGCACAAGATCCTGGGTCAGATCGACGGTGCGCAGATGCGGGCGTATTCGCTCGAAATCATCCGCCGTCAACGCCGACAAAAATCCATTTGGTGGACGAGAGACCGAGTCCAAAGCCGTCTCCAGCCTGAAAGGACAACACAGGCCTTCCGCGATCGCCAGCCACAATGCCCATCGAGTATTGATTCAGGATGCGGCGATCGTTGACAAGAAAAATATTTGCGCGGGTGATGCGAATGGCGTCACGTCGCACCGTTGTGCTTGTCAACGTGCAGACTCGCGGTGCTCTGATAAGCCGCTCCTGCCCGACTTGACGGTATCGTAGCATTCGCAAGAGGTCGCACGCAGAGCCTCCAGATTCTGGATTCCGATTTTACCGCGGCTGTAGCCGATGGCGCCGGCCTCTCGCAGCACGTGGGCGACCATCGAGACGCATTGCGTTGCACACCGATCGCGCGTGCCAGCGTCTGCTGGGGCAGCGGGCAAAATGTCGCCGTCATGAAGGTCGCGCGCATACAACAGCCGGCGTGACAAGCGCGCCTCGACCGAATGACAGGCATTGCAAGCCGACGATTGCTGGACCTGCAAGCGCGCTGCTGCGGTCGGCGGCCGCCCTCAATATCCCGACCTCGAGCGCCGAGGCGGTGCCACGGCTTCTGTGCCGGTCGCGCGATGTCGCAAGTCCAATGTGGACAACCCTTGTCAACTGACGGGCCAGCGCAAGCCAGACAGGTTGTACCGCCGCCTTATATACGGTGCAGGGCAGACAGCTTTCGAATTTGCGGCAGAAATATGAACTGACAAAGTGATTCGCCGCCGAAAGCTCCACATCCTCCATCGGTCGCGCGGCGAGAAGCGGAGAATGCGACGGCGAGGAGGCCGTGATGCGCCGGATTTTGGTCGACCAATGCCTGTCGCAAGCGGAGCCGCATCGCCGCTATGCCGCCACCATGAGCGCGGTGGCGAACGCGATGAGCGAACCGCAATCGAAAGTTCGGATGGGAAACTGAACTCGAGGAGGACAACCGCGTGCACCATGACTCAGGGCTGGTCAAGCAATTGAAGCCGAATGCGCAGCCGAGAGGTGACGGCGAAGCGCGCGTCCTTATCGTCGATGATGATCCGATGGTCTGCATGGCCATCGAGGTCTATCTGCAGCGGCACAATTTTCAGGTCGCCATCGCCGATGGCGGCGAAGCGGGCCTTCGCGCCCTTGAAGGCGAGCATTTCGATCTGATGGTTCTCGATATCTTCATGCCGCATATGCGGGGCTTCGAGACGATCAGGATCTTTCACGAGCGCGCGCCGACGATTCCCCTGGTCGCGATGTCCGGTTACGCCTTCGCCAACCTCAACTCACCGGCGCCGGATTTTCTGCGCATGGCGCTCGAGCTCGGCGCATCGCGCTGTCTGCGCAAGCCGTTCACGCCGGTGGCGCTGCTGACCGTGATCCGGGAGTGCCTGTCGGAAAGCCGTTCACGCGCCGGTGCGCCGCCGCTGCCCTAGCGCGCCGGCGGTCGGATTGACGTCGCCTTCGCACCCGGACGGATGCTCCGGAAGGTCGCCGCCGGCCCGACAGCGGACTGCGCGTCGGCGCGAGCCGGGCATGGTTAACTCGATCAGCCAGAGCCGCGCTGCGGTCGATGGTTAGCGAGCGACCAACGAACATCGTGAATCAATTGATATCCGCGATGCCGCTGACGTTGCCGCGGTTCGCGCGCGCCGCCCCGCGCGGTCATTATCGATGATGCGCAGCTGCGGATTCAGTCCGAGTTAGTATTAACAACGCGAGGCCGCGCGTTTCCCTCGGCGCGACCGGCCTATTTAACCAACGGGTAGGGCAGCAAGCCCAGTCTGCCGACACCGCCCGCAGAAGTGCGCGGCGGCTCGTCACTTGTGTGTTCATCCAGAAGGGAAACATCATGTCAGGTATTGTTCTTTCCGCCTCGGTTCGCCAGAACCTGCTTTCGCTGCAGTCGACAGCTTCGCTGCTCGCCACCACTCAGAACGACCTCGCCACCGGCAATCAGGTCAACTCTGCTCTCGACAACCCGACCAACTTCTTCACCGCCCAGTCGCTGAACAACCGCGCCAGCGACATCGGCAACCTGCTCGACAGCATCGGCAACGGCGTTCAGGTCCTCCAGGCCGCCAATACCGGCATCACCTCGCTGCAGAGCCTCGTCGACAGCGCAAAGTCGATCGCCAACCAGGTGCTGCAGAGCCCGGTCGGCTACTCCACCAAGTCCACCGTGACCTCCACCGTGGCCACCGGTGCGACCTCGACCAACCTGTTGAACTTCGCGACGGGCCCGACCACCGGCACCGCCGTCACC
>DATGMN010000051.1:0-2652 GCA_035293585.1 Bradyrhizobium sp.
AGACGCCGTCGCCTGAAGCCATGACCACGGCGCGGGGTCTTGTGACCACCATGGGGCTCGCCGATCAATACCGGGCGCTGCTGCCGGTGATCCTCATGAGCCTGAAGCCGGTGGTGACGCAGGACCGCCCCGAGATCGAGCAGGACTATGATTCCATGGCGGCGATGATCGCCAATGCCTATACGCCCTTCTACAATCAGATGATCGAACAGGCCGCGACGCTGTACGCGACGAATTTCACGCTCGACGAGCTGCGACAGCTGGATTCCTTCTATCATCTGCCGGTCGGACAGAAGCTGCTCGGAAAATCGCAAGCCCTGGCGCAGCAGACCGCCCAGATCGGCCAGGACGTCAGCCGCAAGGCGACCGATGAGCTGCGCGCGCGGCTGACCGAGGCCCTGCGCCAGAAGGGGCACAAGCTCTGAAAAGTTACGCATATTTCATTTTGATCTGTTGCTCCGAGGGGAATTGTTCTGAAAGGGGATTGGTGGAAGTTCAGCCGGGATTGGGCGCAGCGATGGGACCTCGGCGCCGTGCTCCTGATCATTGCCGTTCTTCTGACCGGCATATTGAGCAAGCTGAACCACGCCTGGTGGGCGATCGTGACCGTCGTCGCCCTGTGCTTCCTGCTCATCGGACTGCATCGCCGGCCGCGCTAGCCTCTGTCCGGCCCTCCAGCCCCTAGCCCCGACAATCACGTTATGTTCTGATCCCCGCACTGGCCACGGGTTCCTTCGACCCTGCCGGCTGTTCTATAAGCGCCCCCACCCATTCTCCGACCAAAGCTGAGACCCAGAACATGTTCGTTTCATTCTTCCCCCGCCCCAACGTGTTCTTCCCGTCGGTGATCCTCTGGATCGCGCTGTCGATGGCGGTTTGGTACGGCTATGCGAGCGGCCTTTTTCACGGCCCGCGGCCGGTCGGCGTGTCGGTGTTCTTGTCGCCGCCCGAGTTGTGGTTTGACGCCTATTTCACCCTGTGCACCGCGATCTTCGCCGCCGCCTGGATGATCCTCGCCCCGCATCCCTGGGCAGGGTGGTCCATTCTCGGCTCGGCGCTGATCCTGTTCACCTCCTATTTCCAGGTTCAAGTCAGCGTCGCCATCAACGACTGGTTCGGGCCGTTCTACGACTTCATCCAGGCCGCTGTATCGAAATCGAGACCAGTCACGAGCGAGGAATTTTGGGGCCTGTGGTGGATATTTGGCGGCTTGGCATTCGTGGCCGTGACGGTCAGCGTGCTGACGAGCTTTTTCACCAGCCACTACATCTTCCGCTGGCGCACGGCGATGAACGCGTTCTATGTCGAACACTGGCCACAGCTGCGCAGCATCGAAGGCGCCTCGCAGCGCGTGCAGGAAGACACCATGAGCTTCGCAAAGACGCTGGAAAGCCTCGGTGCCAGTCTCATCCGGTCCGTGCTAACACTGATCGCCTTTCTGCCGGTCCTGATGAAACTGTCAGGCCCCGTCACCGAGCTGCCGCTGGTCGGTTCGATCCCTTATCCGCTAGTCTGGGCGGCCGTGATCTGGTCGGTGTTGGGCACCGGCCTGCTCGCGCTGATCGGCATCAAGCTGCCGGGGATCGAATTTCATAATCAGCGGGTCGAAGCTGCGTATCGCAAGGAGCTCGTGCTCGGCGAAGACGATCCACGGCGCGCTGATCCGCCAACCTTGGCAGTACTTTTCGAAAACGTTAGGCGGAACTATTTCTGGCTTTATCTGAACTACGTGTATTTTAACGTCGGCCGGATCATCTATATCCAAGCGGACGTAATCTTCCCCTACGCTGTCCTCGCGCCCACGATTTTGGCCGGTAAGATCACGCTGGGGCCGTTGAACCAGATCCTGCGGGCCTTTGAACAAGTGCGAAGCTCGTTCCAGTATCTCGTCAACTCCTGGAGCACGATCGTCGACCTGATCTCGATCTACAAGCGCCTGCGCGGCTTCGAGGCGACGATCTACGGCGAGCCGCTGCCGTCGATCGAGAAGGAGTCGCCGCCGGGCGGCATGATGGCGATCGAAGCACCGATCCAGGTCAAGCAAGAACCCGACGTGAGAACATGACCAACGAGAAAAAGAAATCCCCCGCCGACCTCCGCAGCGCGCGCTGGTTCGCGCCCGACGACCTGCGCTCGTTCGGCCATCGCTCGCGGGTGATGCAGATGGGATATGGGCCCGAGGAGTGGAAGGACCGGCCGGTGATCGCCATCCTCAACACCTGGTCGGACGCGCAGCCCTGCCACATGCACTTCAAGAGCCGCGTCGACGACGTCAAGCGCGGCGTGTTGATGGCCGGCGGCCTGCCGCTCGAGCTGCCGGCATTGTCGCTGTCGGAATCGCTCTTGAAGCCAACCACAATGCTCTACCGCAACATGCTGGCGATGGATGCGGAGGAATTATTGCGCAGCCATCCGGTCGACGGCGTGGTGCTGATGGGCGGCTGCGACAAGACCACGCCGGGGCTCCTGTTAGGCGCCACCAGCATGAACATCCCCGCGATCTACCTGCCGGCCGGCCCGATGCTGCGCGGCAACTGGAAGGGCAAGACGCTGGGCTCGGGCTCGGATGCCTGGAAATACTGGGACGAGCGGCGCGCCGGCAAGATCTCCGACGCCGACTGGGTCGACATGGAGGCCGGCATCGCCCGCTCC
>DATGMN010000052.1:0-29197 GCA_035293585.1 Bradyrhizobium sp.
GTCCGAAGTGCGCAAGCTCGCCGAGCGCAGCCAGGCCGCCGCGGCCGAGATCGGCACGCTGTCGTCGGAGACCGTCAAGGTGGCGCAGGATGCCGGCCAGATGCTTGCGAAGCTCGTGCCCGACATCAAGAAGACCGCAGACCTCGTGGTCGAGATCACGGCCGCCTGCCGCGAGCAGGACGTCGGCTCCGCGCAGATCAACCAGGCGATTCAGCAGCTCGACAAGGTTGGCCAGCAGAACGCCAGCGCCTCGGAACAGGTGTCCTCGACCTCGGAAGAGCTCGCCTCCCAGGCCGAGCAGCTGCAGTCGACCATCGCCTATTTCCGCATCGAATCGAGCGCAGCCAACAGGAAGGCCGAGACGTCCGCACCGATCGACCGCGCCGTCGGCCAGCTGCGCGCCAAGGCTCAAAGCATGAAGGCCGCGAGCACGGCGCCGGCCGACCGTGGCAAGAAGGTTGCGGCGGCAAAGCCGGCCCGCGCGACCAAGGTGGCGGGTGGCGGCGGCTTTGCCTTTGCCATGGATGACGGCGAGGACGATCGCGACGCCGACTTTCAACGTTGAACCGGTTGCGCGGCCCCGACCGGGCCGCGCGCTCACAAAAGAATTTTGAGGAGCCTCATCATGGCCGAGACGGCGCAATATCTGACCCTTGGTCTCGCAGGCGAGACGTTCGGCATCTCCATCCGCAATGTCCGGGAGATCCTGGACATGCGGCCGATCTCGCGCCTCCCCCACGCGCCGCATTTCCTGCTCGGCATGATCGACGTCCGCGGCAGCGGCTACCCGATCGTCGACCTCCGCCTCAAGCTCGATCTGCCGAGCGTGCCGGCGACCGATGCGACGCGTATCATCATCCTCGACGTGCCGATCGAGGATCGGGTCATCGGCGTCGGCTTCGTGGCGGATTGCGTCTACGAGGTCACCGACATCGACGAGAGCTCGATGGAGCCTGTGCCTGCCGTCGGCGGCCGCTGGCAGTCGGACTACATTGCGGGGATCGGGCGCAAGGGCGACAAGTTCGTCATCATCTTCGATCTCAAGCGCCTGATGGCGCATGAGGGAATGCCCGCGGCAAAGACCGCGCAGGTCGATGCGCAGGCCGGTCTGCCGGCCGACGCGCCGGTCGCGGCCTGATGCGACCATGACGCTTGCAGTCCCCGATCCCGCGATACATCTGTCAGACCGGCACTTCCGCACCATCGCCAAACTGATCGAAGGCCAGGTCGGCATCAAGCTGCCGGCCGGCAAGCGATTGATGCTGGAGGGCCGGCTGCAAAAGCGTGTCCGCGCCCTCAACTATTCCAGCGTCAACGAATATGTCGAGACGCTGTTCGAGGCCGGCGAGCTCGACGACGAGCTCACGCATCTGATCGATGTCGTGACCACCAACAAGACCGATTTCTTCCGCGAGCCCTCCCATTTCGACTTCATGCGCGCGGTGGCCGTTCCGGAGCTATTGAAGCATCGCGGCCGCGGCGATCTCAAGATCTGGAGCGCGGCCTGCTCGACCGGCATGGAGGCCTACACCATGGCCATCGTGCTCGACGACATGGCGCGGAACGACCCGCGCCTCAAATTCCGCATCCTCGGCACCGATATTTCCACCGCGGTGCTGCGGCTCGCCAGGACGGCGATCTACAGCCGCGACGTGCTGGCTCCGGTGCCGGCCGAATTCGTCAAGCGCTATTTCCTGTTCGCGCGCAACCGTTCCTCGGACGAGGTGCGGGTGGTGCCCGAGCTGCGCCGCCGCGCCAATTTCATGCGCATGAACCTGATGGATACGAGCTATCCGGTGGATCGCGACGTCGACATCATCTTCTGCCGCAACGTCCTGATCTATTTCGAGAAGGAAACGCAGCGCAAGGTCGTGGAGCAGCTTTGCGCGCATTTGCGGCCGGGGGGCTATCTGATGGTGGGGCATTCGGAATCGATGGTGCACAGCATAGTGTCCGGCCTGAAGCAGGTCCAGCCGACCATCTTCAGGGTTGAGGGGGAGCGATAAGGCGATGGAGAGCCAACCGGTTCGCGTCCTGATCGTGGACGATTCGGCGTCGGTGCGCCAAATCCTCTCGACCATCCTGTCCGAAGATCCCGGCATCGAGATCATGGGCACGGCCGCAGATCCCTATGCGGCCGCGCGCCGTCTGCAGAGCGAATTGCCCGACGTCATCATTCTCGACATCGAGATGCCGCGCATGGACGGCATCACGTTTCTGCGCAAGATCATGGCGCAGCATCCGATCCCGGTGATCATCTGCTCCTCGCTCACGGTGGAAGGCTCGAACCTGATGTTCGAGGCCTTCGAAGCCGGTGCGGTCGACATCGTGCCCAAGCCGCGCATCGACACGCGCCAGGCGCTGCTCGAATGCTCCGGCCGCCTGCGCGACGCGGTGAAATCGGCGGCCCGCGCGCGGGTGCGGCCGCGGGCGGCGCGCCGGCCGGTGATCGAGAAGAAGCTGACGGCCGACGTGATCATTCCGCCGCCGGTTCAGGGCAAGGCGCGCCCCACCACGGAGCGGATCGTATGTATCGGCGCATCGACCGGGGGAACGGAGGCCTTGGCCGACGTTCTCGAGGCGCTGCCGGCGAATGCTCCGGGCATCGTCATCGTTCAGCACATGCCCGCGGGCTTCACGGCGGCCTTTGCCAGACGTCTGGACGGCATGTGCCAGATCCGCGTCAAGGAGGCCGAGGACGGTGAACCCGTGCTGCCGGGCTGGGCCTATATCGCACCGGGAGCGCGCCACATGCTGCTGCAGCGCACCGGCCTGCGCTATCAGATCGCCATCAAGGACGGACCGCCGGTGTCGCGACATCGCCCGTCCGTCGACGTGCTGTTCCGCTCGGCAGCGCAGCACGCGGGGGCCAATGCGCTCGGTGTCATCATGACCGGCATGGGCGACGACGGCGCGCGTGGCCTGCTGGAGATGAGGAAGCTCGGGGCTGCGACACGGGCCCAGGACGAGGAGAGCTGCGTCGTCTTCGGCATGCCCAAGGAGGCGATCGCGCTCGGAGCCGCGGAGAAAGTGGTCCCCTTGAGCCAGATCCCGCGCGAGATCCTGATGTGGCACCAGGCGGCGCACGCCGCAACGGCGGTATGAGCGCGATGACGACGCCAGCCGAGGCCGAGCATCTCGATGCCGCGATCGCCGCGATCGAGGGTGTCTCGTCGCGCATCGAGGAGACCTTTGCCCAATCCGGCGACCGGCTCGGTCGTGGGCATGCGATCTTTCAGGATCTGAACCAGGCGCTCGCAGCCTTGTCGGGCGAATTGTCCGGCGCGCAGATCGAAGGCGCGTCCCAGGCCCTGCACGACATCGCCGGCCGCCTGAACGGCCTGGCGGAGGCGCTGCCGGCCGAGACCGCGCTGCTCGGGCGCATCGGCAAGGCGGCAACCGAAGCCTCGGAGTTGCTGAAGCCTCTGTTCAAGCACATCCAGATGATCTCGATCATCGCGCGCAGCGCCCGGATCGAGGCGGCCTCGCTGGCCGAGGACCGCGAGGGTTTTCTTGCCTTCACCCAGGAGGCCTATGATCTGGCCAAGGCGGTGCAGCAGTCGCTGGAAGTCTGCGCGCGCGATCAGGACAGGCTGGCCAAAGCGGTCGAGACGGCGCTGAACCGGCAGAACGATTTCGAGCAGCACTACCACGGCAAATTGCTGTCCGAGAGCCACGACCTGATCGCGGCCTATGGCGGCATGCAGGAGCAGCGCGGCAAGAGCGTGCATCTTGCGGCACTCGCCAGCTCCAGCACCAGGACGATCGCAGAGTCCGTCGGCCGCTCCATCATCTCGCTTCAGGCGGGCGATTCAACGCGCCAGCGCCTGGAGCATATCTGTCACGCCCTGACGCTGGCGACCGGCTCGGCGCCGAGCCTTGCGCCGGCGCGCGACACCGATGCCGGCGTGATCTGTCGGCTGCAGGCCATGCAGCTCAAGGATGCCGGGCGCGAATTGCAGCATGACATCGGCCAGATCGCGCATGCGCTGTCGGCGATCCTCGGCGATGCCAGCGGCGTCGTCAGCCAGGGGCGATCGCTTTATGGCGGCGAGAGCAGTGACGCGCAGTCCTTCCTCGCCCGGATCAGGCAGATATTGTCGCACGCCTCGACCCTGATCGGAACCTGCGAGAACGCCGGCAAATCGGTCGACGACGCGCTGACCCTCGTGGAGGAGACGCTCGGCAAGTTCCGCGACGCGATTGCGGGCCTGTCGGAAGCGGTGGTCGACATCATCCTGATCGGCATGAATGCGTCGCTGAAAGCCGGCCATCTCGGCAGCAAGGGCAATGCCTTTGTCGTGATCGCCAATGAGCTGAAGGCGACGGCCGACCAGCTGTCGGCGGGCGCGGCGCGGTTGAAGCCGACGCTCGACGGCATCGAGAAATCCGCCCAGGATTTGCGCGCGCTGCGTGTCCATGGCGATGCCGCCCAGCTTTCGCAGCTCGAGCCTCAGGTGCTGCATGCGTTGCACGAGATCGAGGCCGGCAATGCGCGGCTCGGCAAGCTGATCACCCGCCTGATCGAGGAAGGGGCCGAATTCGAAGGCCTGATGAGCTCGGCCTCGCAGTCGATGACCGCGCTCGGCGGCAGTGCCGGCGCATTGCCCGATGTGGCCCGCCGGCTGGAGGCCGCCGGCGCCGCGGCGAACACCTCGCTCACGGCAGCCGACCAGGCTGTGCTCGACGACCTCTTCGCCCGCTACACCATGGAGCGCGAGCGCGACGTCCACCGCGATTTCCTGCGCGGCTTCGGCATCGCGCCGAAAATGCCGGTCAAGGCGGTCGTGGAAGAGGACGACGGGGTCCTGCTGTTCTGATACCTTGAGCTGAATGACCCAACGGCTCACCATCGGCGTCGGCAAAACGACATCCGTCTCCGCCCTGCTGACAAGGCCCCCGCTCGCAACGGCCTGCTTCGTCTTTGCCCATGGCGCGGGCGCCGGCATGACGCATTCCTACATGGAGGCGGTGGCGACCGGTCTTGCGGCGCGCAATGTGGCGACGCTGCGCTACCAGTTTCCCTATATGGAAAAGGCCGGCAGGCGGCCGGACCCGCCGGCGTTGGCGCAGGCGACCGTGCGCGCAGCGGTCGAAACGGCTGCGCGTCTGCTGCCTGACATGCCGCTGGTCGCGGGCGGCAAATCCTTCGGCGGCCGCATGACCTCGCAGGCGCAGGCGAAGCAGCCATTGCCTGGCGTGCGCGGCCTCGCCTTTTTCGGCTTTCCGCTGCACGCGGCCGGCAAGCCATCGAGCGAGCGCGCCGCGCATCTTTCCGAGATCGGGATCCCCATGCTGTTTCTGCAGGGCACGCGCGACAAGCTTGCGGAGCTCGAGCTGCTCGAGCCCGTCGTCAAGGCCTTGGGCGCGCGAGCGACGCTGCACCTGGTCGAGGGCGCCGACCACTCCTTTCACGTGCCGGCCCGCTCGGGCCGCACGGATGCGGACGTGATGCACGAGATGCTGGACGTCTTTGTCGCGTGGATTGCCTAGATCGCAAGGCATCACTGATCGGCGATCAATTCTTCAAGAATGTCGTCCGCGTCGCTGGCATCGAGACCGCCCGGATGCCATAAGGCGTCATCTTGACGGCTCGGAGAGTGACGGAATGCTCGAATTATCCCACGAGGCGGCGCAGGCTGCGCCGCCGGACGGTGCGCCGAAATGGACCCGCGACGCGGCGCTGGCGCTTTACCAGATGCCCTTCAACGATCTGCTGTTCAGGGCGCAATCCGTGCACCGGGCGCATTTCGATCCCAACCGCGTTCAGCTCAGCCGGCTGCTCAACATCAAGACCGGCGGTTGCCCCGAGGATTGCGGCTATTGCAGCCAGTCCTCGCATCATGCGACCGGGCTTGCCGCCTCCAAACTGATGGACGTCGAGACCATCCTCGCCGAGGCCCGCAAGGCCAAGGCGGGCGGCGCGACGCGCTATTGCATGGGCGCCGCCTGGCGCAACCCGAAGCCGCGCGACATGGACGCCGTCGTCGAAATCATCGGCGCGGTCAAGGACCTCGGCATGGAAACCTGCATGACGCTCGGCATGCTCGACCGCGGACAGGCCGATCGCCTCGCCGAGGCCGGGCTCGACTATTACAACCACAATGTCGATACGTCCGAGAGCTATTATCCGAGCGTCGTCTCGACGCGGTCCTACGCCGACCGGCTGGACACGCTGGAGAATGTGCGGTCATCCGGCATGAAAGTCTGCTGCGGCGGCATCCTGGGCCTGGGCGAGAGCGAGACGGATCGGGTCGACATGCTGGTCACGCTCGCCAACCTGCCGGAGCCGCCGGAGAGCGTGCCGATCAACATGCTGATTCCGATCGCCGGCACGCCGCTTTCGAAGTCGGGTCCGGTCGATCCGCTCGCGTTCGTCCGCATCATCGCGCTTGCGCGCATCATGATGCCGACGTCCTATGTGCGCCTGGCCGCAGGTCGCACCGCCATGAGCGACGAGATGCAGGCGCTGTGCTTCTTTGCCGGCGTCAACTCGATCTTCGTCGGCGATACGCTGCTGACGACGGCCAATCCCGAAGCCGACAAGGACCGCCAGCTGTTCGGCCGGCTCGGGCTGAAGGCGCTGTGAGAATTTTCCGCGGTCGATCCACCGCGGCTTAGCCGATCGCCGGGACTTCAGCGGCATGTGGCTTAAGCTTGCCACAAGCCCTTGTCCCGCGCCTTCTGCATCGCGAGCGCGGCGATCAGATCGAGCATCGGCGTGGACAAGCCCGCGGAGCGCGCAAATGCGGCCGGCGCGCGCACCAGGACGTCGATCTCCATGGGACGGCCGAGCTCGTAGTCCTGCAGGATCGACGGCTTGTGGTTGGGCGCGGGTGCATTGCGGGTCACGCGCTTGACCGCGGGGATGTACGCTTGCGCGATCTGGTTGGCTTCGTCGAGCAGGCGCGGGATGACGTCCTGCAGCACCGCATCGTCGCGCACGCCGCGTGCCGTCTGGCCGGTGAGGAGGCACAGCACCGACAGCGACATGTTGGTGAGAAGCTTCGACCAGATCGCCTCGCGGATATCGGCAATTTCAGGCGATTCCAGTTTCGCCGTCTCCAGCAGCGCGCGAAGCTGCACAATGCGCTCGCTGACGCGGTCGTCGCATTCGCCGATCACCAGGCGATTGCGGTCGGGCGAGAGTCCCGCAACGACTCCCGGCGCGATGACTTCGTTGGAGGAAAAGATCACCCCGCCGATGATCCGCTCCTTGCCGATCGCGGCTCGAAGCCGCCCGCCCGGATCCAGGAAGGACAGATCGGGCGGCTGCCGATGATGCGCCGGCAGGCCGATGTCGTACCACCAGGGAATCCCGTTCTGCGCCAGCACGACCGGCGTCTCCGGGCCGAGCAGGGGTTGCAGGCCGGCGGCAAGGCTGCCGACGCTGGTGGCCTTCAGCGTCGAGATGACGAGGTCCTGTTGCCCCAGCGCTGCGGGATCGTCCGAGGCTTTCACGGATGCGTGGAATTCGGCCTCCCCGATGCGCAGCGTGAGGCCGTTTGCCTGCACGGCCTGAAGATGCGTCCCGCGCATCACGCAGGCGACCTCATGACCAGCCAGCGCAAGCCTCACCGCAAAATGACTGCCCACCGCGCCCGCGCCGAAAATGCATATCCGCATCGGATGTCCCGTTTTCAGTGTCCGTTCGCTTTTTAGCGAGCCGAGGGGGCTTCGACGAGAGCGCCCTTTACATTGAGGCCTGCTTTGGCGAGATAGCTTTGCTCCCCCCAGTCAGCCCGGGAACTCCTGCGTGTCCAACCAGACCATCGAAGAACCCGCCCGCCGCGTGCCTCTCTATGGCGAATATGAAGTGGCCGTGCTGGGCGGCGGGCCGGCCGGCATAGCCGCCGCGGTCGCCGCGGCCCGCGCCGGCCGCCGCACGCTCTTGATCGAGCGCTACGGCTTTCTCGGCGGCATGGGCACGGCGGCCGGCGTCACCAATTTCTGCGGGCTCCACGCCAACGTTCATGGCGAGATGCGCCGCGTCGTGCAGGGCATCGCCTCGGAGCTGCTCGCGCGCATCGACCGCCTCGGCGGGTTGAACGCGCCGCATCTCGTGCTCGGCAAGATCCTGGCGCAGGCTTACGACACCGCGGCCTACAAGATCGCGGCCGACGATCTGCTCGCGGCCCACAAGGTGGATGTGCTGTTCCATGCGCTCGGCGCCGGCGTCGTGATGGATGGCGAGAGCCGCATCAGGGCGCTGATGGTAGAGACCAAGGGCGGCCGGCAGGCGGTGCTCGCGGAGATCTTCATCGACTGCTCCGGCGACGGCGATCTCGCGGCCTGGGCCGGCGCGCCGTTCGAGCTCGGCGACGCCGCCGGCCACACGCTCTATCCCTCCATGATGTTCCGCATCAACGGCGTCGATCCCGACAAGGCCGGTGAGGCCTGGCGCACGATTCCGCAATTGATGGACGAGGCGATCAGGAAGGGCACGCACACCTTTCCCCGCAAGGGCGCGATCGTGCGGCCGCAGCGCCATGCGCAGGAATGGCGGGTGAATTTCACCCAGCTCGCGCGGCCGGACGGCAGCGCCATCAATGGCGTCGAGCCCGGTGATCTCACCCGCGGCGAAATCGACGGCCGCCGCCAGGCGGTCGAGGCGTTCGAATTTCTGCGCACGGTGCCGGGCTTCGAAAATTCCTACATCATCGACCTGCCGCCGCAGCTCGGCATCCGCGAGACCCGCCGCGTCGTCGGCGGCTACCAGCTGACCGGCGAGGACGTGCTGACCTGCGCATCCTTCGCCGATTCCATCGGCGTCAATGGCTGGCCGATCGAGGCCCATGTTGCCGGTGATGTGATCTTCAAGTTCCCGCCGATCCCGGAGTCGCGCGGCTATAATGAGCTGCCCTATCGCATGCTGGTGACGGAAAAGATCGACAACCTCCTGATCGCCGGGCGCTGCGCGTCGATGACCCAGGAGGGACAGTCGGCGGCCCGCGTCTCCGGCGGCTGCTTTGCCATGGGCGAAGCCGCCGGTCTGGCCGCAGCCACGGCACTTTCGGGCAATACGACTCCGCGCGAGATTGCTATAGAGAGGCTGCAGCAGGCGCTCAGAGGGCAGGGCGCCTTCATCGGGCGCGACCAGGCCGTGCCCGATGGTCTCTGAAGGAATCGGACGGAGGAAGCGGATGAGGGGATTTGCGCGGATAGCGCTCGCTTGTGTCTTGATGGTTGCGAGCGGCGCCATCGCCAGGGGCGACGAGGCGCTGAAGGCGCGGATCGGCGTGTTGCGCCTGTCCTCGTCCGCGCCAGTCTTCATCGCGGAGGACAAGGGCTATTTCCGCGACGCCGGCCTGAATGTCGAGCTGAAATTCTTCGACGCGGCGCAGCCGATCGCGGTCGCGACCACCGCGGGCGATGTCGATGTCGGTATCACGGCCTTTACGGCGGGACTCTACAATCTTGCAGGCAAAGGCACATTGAAGGTGATCGGCGGCATGAGCCGCGAGAAGGCCGGCTATCCCCTGATCGGCTATTTCGCCAGCAACAATGCCTATGCCGCCGGGCTCAAGACGCCGAAGGACCTCGTGGGGAAACGCATCGCGGTGACGCAGATCGGCTCCAGCTTCCACTATTCGCTCGGGCTGCTCGCCGACAAATACGGCTTCAGGCTGCAGGACGTGAAGATCGTGCCGCTGCAATCGCTGTCGAATGCGGCGGCCGCGCTCAAGGGCGAGACCGTCGATGCCGCGCTGCTGCCGGTCTCGACCGCCCGCAAGCTGATGGATGACGGCGGCGCCAAGCTGCTCGGCTGGGTCGGCGACGAGACGCCCTGGCAGTTGGGCGCCGTGTTCGCCTCGCCAAAGACGCTGACCAACAAAGAGATGGTCACCAGGCTGCTCGCTGCGCTGACGCGCGCCGACCGCGAATATCACGATGTGATCCTCGCGGCGATGAAGGATGGTGTGGCCCCGATCAACGAGCAGACCAAACCGCTGCTCGAGATCATCGCCAAATACACCAACCTGCCGCTGGAGCAGGTGGTCGGCAACTGCGCCTATATCGATCCCGACGGCAAGCTCGATGTGAAGAACGTCGACAACCAGATCAAATGGCTGCAGGCGCAGGGCTTCGTCGACAAGGGGTTCGATGCGGAGGCGATTGTCGCGAAGGATTTCGTGAAGGCGGATTGATGGGCATGGGACGGCGCACCCGATCTATCACCGTCATCCTGAGGAGGCCGTACAGCGGCCGTCTCGAAGGACGACGGCCCGATTGGGGCCGCGCATGCTTCGAGGCTCGCTTTCGCTCGCACCTCAGCATGACGGGTCGAAAGAGAGATGCATGAATGGACCTGATCGCCGACCATATCTCGCATCGCTTCGGCGCGCTGGAGGTGCTGCAGGACGTCTCGTTCACGGTGCGCGCCGGCGAGGTGGTGGCGATCGTCGGGCCCTCCGGCTGCGGCAAGAGCACGCTGCTGTCGATCCTCGGCGGGCTGTTGCAAGCATCCGCCGGCCAGGCCGCCTTGCGCGGCGCGCCGCCGGCCGGCAGCCTCAATCCGCTGACCTTTGTGTTCCAGGACTTTGCGCTGCTGCCCTGGGCCACGGTCGAGGCGAATGTCGAATTCCCGCTGCTGCACACGGCGCTGTCCGCCACCGAGCGCCGCGCGCTGGTCGATGATGCGCTGCGCCGCACCGGGCTGTCCGATTTTCGCGCCACCTATCCCAAGCAATTGTCGGGCGGCATGCGCCAGCGGGTCGGCATCGCCCGTGCGCTCGCGGTGCGGCCGGCGATCCTTCTGATGGACGAGCCCCTATCGGCACTGGATTCACAGACCCGCGAGCTGCTGATGGAAGACTTCATCCGCCTGCTCGCGGACGGCGCCATGGGCGCGGTCTATGTCACGCATAATCTCGAAGAAGCCGTGCGGCTCGCGGACCGCATCGTGGTGCTGTCGCGCCGCCCGGGCAAGGTGCGCGAGGTCGTGGCGGTGCCGATGGCGCGCGCCGAGCGTGGCACCGCCGAGTTGCGCGGCAGGCTGCTTGCGCTGCAGGACGAGATCTGGTCTTTGATCCGCAACGAGGCCATCGACGCCGAACGCGAGGTTCAGGATGCTTGACCGCGCGTCGCAGCAGGCGAAGCCGGACGTTGCGACGCAGGCTCGGCCGGTCGAATTCCGTGGAGGCGGCTTCGCGGCCGGCGCAAGCCGCCTCGGCGGCTGGACCGCGCTTCTCGTCGTCATCGCGGTCTGGCAGCTTGCAGGCAGCGCGGGCCTGGTCAATCCGCTGTTCTTGCCCGCGCCGCTGGCGATCTGCCGCGCGATCTACGCGCTCGCGATGTCGGGTGCGCTGTGGCAGCATCTGGCCTATTCCTTGATGCGTATCGGCATCGGCTGGCTGCTCGGCACGGCCTTTGGTGTCGCGGTCGGCTTTGCCATCGGGCTGTCGACGCTGGCGCGCAGCATCGGAATCACCTTCATCTCGGCGCTGTTCCCGATTCCGAAGATCGCGCTGCTGCCGCTTCTGATCCTCTGGCTCGGGATCGGCGAGGAGCCGAAGATCGCGACCATCGCGCTTGGCGTGTTCTTCTCCACCGCCATCTCCGTCTATAGCGGCGTCGATGCCGTGCCGCGCAACCTGATCCGCATGGCGCAGAGCTTCAACGTGCCGTTCGCAACCATCGTCCGCCGCGTCGTCTGGCCCGGCGCGCTGCCCTCGGTTCTCGCCGGCTTTCGCATCACGGCGTCGGTGGCGTTGCTGCTGGTCGTGAGCGCCGAGATGATCGGCGCCGAATACGGCATCGGTGCCTTCGTGCTACAGGCGGGCAATCTGATGCAGACGGATCAACTGCTCGCAGGCGTGGTGATCCTGTCGCTGTTCGGGCTTGCGATCGGGAAGTTGATCGGGTTGCTGGAGACGCGGCTATTGCACTGGCGCTAAGGAGCTGGCGTCTATTCCCGCTTCATGTCCTGCGCCGCGGTCAAAAGATTCTGCGGATGCACCTGGATGATGCCGCCGCGCGGACTATCGAGATCCGCGATCAGGAAGAATGCGATCGACACCACGACCGGCAGGATGAACAGGAACAGCTCGCCCTTGCGGCGCTCGCCATAGCCGACCAGCAGGTTGCAGGCGACCGCCATCAATCCCATCATGGCCCAGGCACCGGCGGGAATGCGGTTCCACCACGCGGCCTGGGTATAGCCTTGCGAGTTGATGACATCGTTCATGCCGGCCGCGGCCAGCGCAATCGTTGGCGTCGGCTGGACGGCGGCCGTCTGTGCGACCGAGGACCACAGTTCGCCCTGCAGGCTTGCCGTCTGCCGATCAATTTGCGGGTCGCTGCGTTCATAGAAGGCGATCCGCAGGTCGATATATTTGCGCAACAACTCTCGGGTGTGAGCGGCGTTGTCGCCGGGCAGCAGGGCGGCACGGAGATATTCGGTACCGATGGCGTTGGCTTCGGCCTCTTCCAGCGACTTGCGCTGGTCGTAACGGCTCACGGCCATCGAGAAGCTGAAGCCGATGATGAGGGCGAGCAGCGTCAGCGTTGCGGCCTGGACGGTATTGAAATCGTGACGCTCGCCCTGCCTGAAGGCATGCGCGCGCTTGCGCAGCACGTCGCCGACAAAGGCCGCAATGCCCTGCGCCAGCATCGCGAGGACGAACACAAGGATGGGATTGTCGAAATGGAGCGCCATGCCGCAACGTCAGGCGAGAGGAGGCGGAGCCGCGCCGATTGGTTGCTTGCGTTTCTTGCTCACGCGCCAGAGTGGCGGAGCCGGGCCAGGACTTTGTTGACGCAGGTCAAGCGCGGGCAGCGGAAGACGCCGGGTCGACTTCGTGAACAACGCTTGCCGTCATGCCCGGGCTTGTCCCGGGCATCCACGTCTTTACTCCTCCGCGGATGGCCGGGCCTTCGCCTCGCCGAAGCGGCCTCGGTCGCGCAGGCGGGTCAAGCCCGGCGATGGCCGAGGAGAGGGGCTTCGCGTTTACGCGTTCCCGCGATCCTCCCGGAACAGGTCGAGCTTCTGCTGCACCGGGCGGTCGGAGAAGCTGAACAGCACGGCGTCGTCGTCGGCTTCGTGCGTCACCCATTGCCAGCTGGGCACCACGAACAGATCGCGCGGACCCCATTCGAAGGTGGCATCGCCGATCCGCGAGCGGCCCTTGCCTTCAACCGCGGTAAAAACCGTCGCGTCCGTCGAGCGGTAGCGCGCGGTCTTGAAACCCTTGGGCAGCAGCTGGATGAAGGTGCCGATGGTCGGCATGGCGAAATCGCCGGTCTCGGGGTTGGAGAATTTCAGCTTCAGCCCGTGGCAGGCGTCCCACTCCTCGCGCAGCCGGGCCTGTTCCAGCGCCTCGCGCGTGTAGCTGTAGGGGTAATTGAAGATCGGCGAGGTCTTCGCGCTGCGCTTCTCGTCGATCGGCAGCAGGTTGCGGCCGTAGCGCGCAAAGCTGTCGCCGGCCGGTTTGGTAATGGCCTGCCGGTCGTCCTTCGAGCCTTCCGCGAACGAGGCATCGAAGAACTGCACCACGGGAATGTCGAGCCCGTCGAGCCAGAACATCGGCTCGCCGGTCTCGTTGCCGTGGTCGTGCCAGGCCATCGACGGCGTGATGACGAAATCGCCCGGCGCCATCATCGTCTTCTCGCCGGCGACGGTGGTGAACGCGCCCTTGCCTTCGAGGATGAAGCGCAGCGCCGACTGGCTGTGCCGATGCGCCGGCGCGACGTCGCCGGGCAGCACCAGCTGGATGCCGGCATAGAGCGAGGTCGTCACCTTTGACTGTCCGCGCAGCCCGGGATTCTCCAGGATCAGCACCCGGCGCTCGGCCTCCTTCGCCGTGATCAGCTTGCCCGCTTCCATCATGTAGGCGCGGACGGCGTCGAACTTCCATAAGTGAGGCCGGCAGGCGCTCCTCGGCTCCGGCGTGATCAGGTCGCCCATCACGTTCCACAGCGCGGAGAGATTTTCGCCGTCGATCTTCCTGTAGAACGCCTCGCGCTCCGGCGTCTTTGCCACGGCTTCCATGGGAGCCTCCCGATCGTGTTGCTGGATTGATTGACAGCATACTGACAATATGGATACCGTCAACCGCAAGAACAATCATCGTGCGTCGGGAGGTCCTGATGAAGCTTCATGGCTATTTCCGCAGCAGCGCGTCCTATCGGGTCAGAATAGCCCTGAACCTGAAGGGCTTGCGGGCCGAGCATCTGCCGCATCATCTTCGCAAGGGCGAACAATGCGCTCCGGCCTATCTCGCGATCAACCCGCAAGGCCTTGTGCCGACGCTGGAGAGCGACGGCGGCGACATTCTCACCCAGTCGCTCGCCATCATCGAATGGCTGGACGAGACGCATCCCAATCCGCCGCTGCTGCCGAAGGATCCGCTGCGCCGCGCCAAGGTGCGGGCGTTTTCCATGGCGCTCGCCTGCGACACCCACCCCGTGCAGAACCTGAAGGTGCTGGCACGGCTGCGCGAGCTCGGCCTGCCCGAGGACCAGGTGAAGGAGTGGGCGGCCTGGGCCAACCGCGAGGGCCTCACCGCTTGCGAAAGCTTGATCGCCGCCGAGCCGGGTCCGTTCTGCTTCGGTGCGGAGCCGACCATGGCCGATCTCTGCCTGGTGCCGCAGCTCGCCAATGCGCGGCGCTTCGGGGTCGACGTGACGGCCTTTCCGCACCTGTTGCAGGCCGAAGCCGCCGCAAAGATGCTGCCGGCGTTTGCGGATGCGGCGCCGGAGCGCCAGATCGATGCCGAGTAGGGAGCCGTCGCTGACGATGGACGCGGTCTACACCAAGCCGGGCTATTTGTTTCGGCGGATGCAGCAGATCGCGGTCGCGATCTTTGTCGAGGAGTGCAGGGATTTCGACATCACGCCGGTGCAATATGCCGCGCTGGTCGCAATCCAGACCCATCCCGGCATCGACGCGACCAGGCTCTCCGCCGTCATCGCCTTCGACCGCTCCACCCTCGGCAGCGTGATCGAGCGGCTCGAAGCAAAGGCCCTTGTCGAGCGCAAGCCCGCCGACGACGACAAGCGCGTCAAGCTGCTCCATCTGACGCGGTCGGGCGCAAAGCTGTTGCGCGATATCCTGCCCGCCGTCGACCGGGCGCAAACGCGGATGCTGGAGCCCCTGAAGGCCGCCGACCGCAAGACGCTGATGGCGCTGCTCGCCGAGCTCGTCGACCGCAACAACGAGGCCTCGCGGGTCCCGCTGCGCGCCGAGGAGGCGCTGGCGCATCTGGGACGGGGTTGAAGGCACTCCGCAGCCGCAAACTCCGCCGTCGTCCCGGCGCAGGCCTGGCTTTCGCCGGGACGACGGTGTGATTGCCTCGTGCCCTCAATCGTCGTTCTCCGCTGCAGCCCGGCCCGCGGCCTCGTACGCGGCCATGAACTGCGGCGACATCGCGCGCAGCCGCGCGTCGTCGATGCGGCCGGAGCGGGTGATATAACTGTAGGCGAAATCAAGCGGATCGAGCCGCATGTGGTCGGGGAATTTTTCGTACCAATCGGCGCTGGTGCGCGCGGCGGTGACGAGCTTTTTCACAACCGGCTTTCGATCGGCCTGGTAGCGCGCCAGCGCGGTCGCGACATGCGCCTCCGCCTCCAGCGCCTTGACCAGCGCGATCGCGTCCTCGATCGCGAGCCGGGTGCCGGAGCCGATCGAGAAATGTGCCGAATGCAGCGCGTCGCCGATCAGCACCATGTTCTTGTGATGCCAGTGCTCGTTCCACACCCAGGGGAAATTGCGCCACATGCTCTTGTTGGAGATCAGCATGCCGCCGCCGAGCGTCTCCGCGAACACCTCCTCGCAGATCGCCTTGGACTGGTCGGCGTCCTTGTAGGCAAAGCCGTAATGTTCCCAGGTGGCGCGGTCGCATTCCACAAGGAAGGTGCTCATGTCGGGCGCATAGCGATAATGATGGGCGTTGAACGCGCCGCGGTTGGTCTTCACGAAGGTCTGCGACAGCGTCTCGAAACGTTTGTGGGTGCCGTACCAGGCGAACTTGTTGGAGGAGTAGGAAATCGAGAAGCCGAAATCGCCCTCGAAGCTGCGGCGCACCAGTGAGTTCAGTCCGTCGGCGGCGACGATCAGGTCATAGCCGTTCAACTGATCGAGCGAATGAACCTGCGTTCCGAAATGCGCGGCAACGCCCGCGGCAATGGCGCGCGCCTGCAGGATGGAGAGGAGTTTGAGCCGCCCGATGGAGGAGAAGCCGACGCCGTCGATCTCGATGCTTTCGCCGCGGTGGTTGAGCGTGATGTTGTTCCAGCTCTCCATCTCCGGCGCGATCGCATCAACCGTCTCGGGGTCGTCGGAGCGGAGGAACTCCAATGCCTGCTCGGAGAACACCACGCCGAAGCCCCAGGTGGCGTCGGCGGCATTCTGCTCGAACAGATCGATCTGATCCTCCGGATGGCGCGTCTTCCAGAGATAGGCGAAATAGAGTCCGCCGGGGCCGCCGCCGAGAACGGCAATGTGCAAGGCGTTTCCTCCTGATTTGACAGTGTACTGCCAATTGGTGGGCACCCTAATCCTACAGCATATGCGGCGCCAGCGAAAACGCGCCGGGACATGGCCTAGACTGAACCCTGCCTTACGCCGACACCGCTCATCCATCCGCCCCTGGAGGGGCCGGTCGATCGCATGCCATGCGCGATCGTGGTGGGGTGACGGTCTCTCCGCGATGTCGGTGGATCAATGACGGGATTGCGCCTGTCGGGATTTTACGGCGACACCATTTCTCACGGTTTCATCCCACCTCGCTCGCGTTCATCAACGCAAGCGCTTCTCGAGGGAGGATGACACCGCCGATTTGGCTCTCCCCGCTCACCGGCCGTTACTGCGCAGCAAACTGTCCCAGCACCGACCGGCAGTCTGGCGACAGCGACGAGGCGTTGCTGACGAGGCATTGCAGGATGCGGCCGCCGCCGGGATCGACGCCGGCACACAGCGTGCGGACGTCGGCACCGCAGGCCGAGCGCATCACGAACAGCACCTCGCGCGGCCGCATCGGCCGCAGCACGATGACGGGAGGAGCGGCAGCAGAAGACGGTGCGGCAGGCGCGGCGGCAGGGGCGGCGGGGCTGGCAGCCGCTTCCTGCGCCGACGCACTGCCGGCCGGCGCTGCGGCGCCACCGGCGACCGCAGCGACAGCGTTCTGGCAGGCCAATGAAACACGGGCCTTGTTCTTTTCCAGGCATTGCAGCGCCTGGGCGCCGCCGGTCGGTACGCCGGCGCAAACCTTTGGATAGTCGGAGCGGCAGGCCGAGCGGATCGCGGCGACCTGTGTGCTCGACGGCTTTTTCCCGCCCGCAGATCTGGAAGCCGGCGCTGCGGGCGCAGCCGTGGGAGCAGCCGTGGCCGCCGCAGGCGCTGGCTCGGACTTGGTTCCAGGATTGGTCTCAGCCGCGGGTGCGGCCTGCGGCTTACTCTCCGCCGCTGACTCGGACTTCGGCTCAGACTTGGGGTCGGATCTCGGCTCGCTCTTCGCCTCGGACGAGCCGGTGACAGCCTGTACGGCCGCCTGGCAGCCGGGCGCGAGGCTTGCCATGTTCTTCTGCAGACATTGCAGCGAGGCCGCCCCGCCCGGGGCAATGCTGGAACAATGCGCCATGTAGTCGGAACGGCATTGCGACTTGATTGCCGCGCGCTGGGCATCGGTCGGCGCCTGTGCCGAAACGCTCGCTGTAGTTGCAATCACGGCGGCCGACCATAACGCGGTCAGCGTTGCAGCACGCCTCGACGTGTTGCGCATTTGATCAAATCCCCATCAATATTACTCGAGCCGCTATTCCAGGCCGAGAGCGTTCGAATAAGTTCGGTCTTCAAAATCTGACAACAAGTATCATTCGCTGCTTTCGGCTCCACTTCAAGTAGAATGTGGAGCCGGGGCGATGAACAACTTTGTCGCAGCTGTCCTATGAGAGCTTGACCATCCGCTTGCCGCGGTTCTCGCCCGCAAGCAGCCCGACCAGCGCGCGCGGCGTATTCTCGAGGCCGTCGATGATGTCCTCCTGCACCTTCAGCCGGCCGGAGGCTGTCCAGTCCTTCAGTTCGGCGATTGCGCGCTCCCGCTGGTCCCAGAAATCGCTCACGATAAAGCCCTGCATGATCAAACGCTTCACCACGATCAAGCCGGGCACGCCGCGCGGCCCGTGGGCGGACGGTACGCCGTCATATTGCGAGACCGCACCGCAGCAAACGATGCGGCCGCGCAAATTCATCTGAGGCAGGCAAGCCTCGAGAATGTCGCCGCCGACATTGTCGAAATAGACGTCGATGCCGGAAGGCGCCGCGGCGCGCAGTGCCTTGAACACCGCGCCATCCTTGTAATCGACCGCGGCATCGAAGCCGAGCTCGCCGGTCAGCCAACTGCATTTCTCCTTGCCGCCGGCGATGCCGACGACGCGGCAGCCTTTGATCCTGGCGATCTGGCCGACGATCGAGCCGACCGAGCCCGCCGCGGCCGACACCGCCACCGTCTCGCCCGCCTTCGGCTTGCCGATTTCGAGCAGCCCGAAATAAGCGGTCAGCCCTGCGATGCCGAACACGCTGAGCAGATGCGACAGCGGCTCGATGCGCGGCAGCCTTGTCAGCTGATTGGCGGGAAGGACGGCATAGTCCTGCCAACCGGTGTCAGCGAATACGACGTCGCCGGGGGCAAAGTTCGGCGCCTTGGACTCCAAGACCTCGGCAATCCCGGCGCCGGCCATTACGGTGTTGGCTTCGACCGCCGAGCGATAGGTCGCGCCGTGCATCCACGCGCGGTTGGCGGCATCGAGCGAGATGTAGCGGACCTTCAGCAGCACCTCGCCATCGCGGGGTGCGGGGCGTGGCGATGACGTCAGCTTGAAATGTTCCGGGCCGAGCTTTCCGCTCGGCTTCTCCGCCAGCAGGATCTGTCGATTGACGGTTTCGCTCATGGCATTTCCCCTCACGTGGCTTGATCATTATTGATGCAAAGCGCGCGCATGAAACGTGCAAAGGCGCGCTTTGTGCATTGCGCATAAGCTAGAGAAAGTGCGCGCGTTTCACAACGGGAACATTGTGGTGGCGTGAAGCGAGTTGCGCAGCTTACAAAATCTGCCAAACTCCGAGCGCCGGAGTGACGGGGGTTCTCGAATGTCGAACAGGTTTACGCAGTATATCCTGGGCGCGATGGTGCTGGGCATCATCACTGGCTCGCTGATCTTCAATTTCCTTCCCGACCAGCGGGCGGAGCTTGCAGCCAGCATCAACCTGATCGCGATGCTGTTCCTGCGCCTGATCAAGATGATCATCGCGCCTTTGGTGTTCGCCACGCTGGTCGGCGGCATCGCGCATATGGGGTCGGGCGCCAAGCTCGGGCGCATCTTTGCCAAGACCATGGGCTGGTTCATCAGCGCCTCGTTCGTGTCGCTGTTGCTCGGCCTCGTGATGGTGAACCTGCTGCAGCCCGGCGCGAACTTCCCCGGCACGCTGCCAGACAAGGCGCAATCGACGGGCCTGCCGGTCTCCGCCTTCTCGCTCGAAAAGTTCCTGACCCATCTGATCCCGACCTCGATTGCGGACGCGATGGCGCAGAACGAGATCCTGCAGATCGTGATCTTCGCCGTGTTCTTCTCGGTCGCGATGGGCGCGCTTCCGGAGCGATCCAAGCAGCTGCTGTCGCTGATCGATGACATCGGCCACATCATGCTCAAGGTGACGGGCTATGTGATGCTGTTCGCCCCGGCCGCGGTCTGGGCGGCGATCAGCGCGACCGTCGCCAAGAACGGTCTCCTCGTGCTGTGGAAGCTCGTGGTGTTCATGGGCGGCTTCTACCTGTCGCTGCTCCTTCTCTGGGGCCTGCTCGTCATCGTCGGCTTCGTCGTGATCGGGCCGCGCTACAGTCATCTGTTGAAGCTGATCCGCGAGCCGCTGATGATCGCGTTCTCGACCGCAAGCTCGGAGGCCGCCTACCCCAAGACGCTGGAGGGGCTCAACCGCTTCGGCGCCTCGTCGCGGATCTCGAGCTTCGTGCTGCCGCTCGGCTATTCCTTCAATCTCGACGGCACGATGATGTACTGTACCTTCGCGTCGATCTTCATCGCGCAGACCTACAAGATCGAGATGTCGCTCGGCACGCAGCTTGCGATGCTCGCGACATTGATGCTCACCTCCAAGGGCGTGGCCGGCGTGCCGCGCGCCTCGCTGGTGGTGATCGCCGCGACGCTGTCGCAGTTCGGAATCCCGGAGGCCGGGCTGTTGATGATCATGGGCATCGACACCTTCCTCGACATGGGGCGCAGCGCCACCAATGTGATCGGCAACACGCTTGCGACCTCGGTGGTCGCGAAATGGGAGGGCGAGCTCGCGCCGGAGCATGCGCTCGGGCCTGATGACGTTGTGCCGCCGACCATGATCCCGGGTGAAGTGCCCGCCATGGCGGGTCACTGACGGGGGACGCGGCGATGCGCGGGGCGGCAAGTCGGGCGATCGGGGCCATTGGCCTGTTGCTGGCAGCGCTGCTGCCGGGACCGGGGTTCGCGCAAGGCGGCGAGGGGCTCAGCCCCACGCTCGCCCGTATCAAGGGCGCGAATGTCGTGCATGTCGGCTATCGCGAAAGCTCGCCGCCATTCTCCTTCCTGGACCAGGCCAACCGGCCGATCGGCTACAGCCTCGAGCTCTGCGAGGCCATTGTCGAGGAGATCGCGGCCGAGGTCGACGCCCCCGATCTCAGGATCGACTACGTCAAGGTCACGTCGGACGACCGCATCCCGGCGGTCGTCCAGAACAAGATCGATCTGGAATGCGGCTCGACCACGGCGAATGCCGAGCGCTCCAAGCAGGTCGCGTTCTCGCCTCTGATCTTCGTCGCCGGCACCAAGCTGATGGTGACGAAATCCTCGCCGATTGCGGCGGCGACCGATCTCAGGGGCAAGACCGTGGTGGTGACCAAGGGCACCACCAACGAGATCGCGATGCATAATGTCGACCGCAAATTCCAGCTCGGGCTGAACATCGTCACTGCGGGCGATCACGAGCAGTCGTACCAGATGCTCGCCGACGGCAAGGCCGACGCCTTCGCAACCGACGATATCCTGCTCTACGGCCTGATCGCGCATCACAAGTCGCAGGACAAATTCCGCGTCACCGGCGACTATCTGTCCTACGAGCCCTACGGCATCATGTTCCGCAAGGGCGAGCCGGAATTTACGGCCGTCGTGGAGCGCGCCTTCCGCAAGCTCGGCTCCAATCATGATCTGATCCCGCTCTACGACAAATGGTTCATGCGGCGGCTGCCGACCGGGGAGCGGCTCAACGTCGCGATCTCGCCCCAGCTCGAGGAGGCCTTCCAGGCGATGGACGACTCCCCCGGCGCCAATAATTAACGATTGGTAACGGGCTAACGCCGTCTCAAGCTCGATCGGTTGGCCTGGCCGGGTTTCGCCTGCCTGCGCCTTTTCACGCCGTTCATGCGCCGTACAGGTTCGTGGCGATCAAATGGCGGCTTGTCAAAAAGCCAGCGTGCTCAATAAGTCGGAAGCTCATCGCGAATGGGGAAATGCCGTCGGAACGGGGCGTGGTCGGTGACGCTCGCCGGTTTGGCGGCCATAGCCGTGGTGTGGCTTGCTTTGGCATGGGGCGCCGTCGCAGGATTCGGCCTCGGGCGGCCGGCCGAGGCGCAGACCAATCAGGCCAAGACACAGACCAATTTCGATCGGCCGGGCGGCGACTACCTGAACGCGCCGATCCCCTCCGGCGACCCCGCCGATTGCGCGCTGTTGTGCGAGCGTGACCGCCGCTGCCACGCCTGGAGCTTCAACTACCCCAACGACGCGACGCCGGGCGCGGTCTGCTGGCTGAAAAACACCGTGCCGCCGCGGGTGCAGGATGATTGCTGCGTCTCCGGCGTCCGCGGCGCCGGGGTGGTCGAGCCGCGCAACCGGGTCGTGGAGACCTCGATCGATCGCGCTGGCGGCGATTACCGCTCATTCGAATTGAAGAGCGATGAAGGCGACGAAGCCTGCCACGCCGCCTGCACCGCCGACAACAAATGCCGCGCCTGGACCTATGCCCGACCCGGCTATGTCGGCAAGGAGCCCCATTGTTTCCTGAAGAAGGAAATCAAGCCGCCCCACCGCAGGGCGGGGTTTATTTCGGGGGTGGTCAGGTAACGCGGCCCGGAATCGGAGCGTAGAAGAGCATGGCCCTGCGACGTCTTCACGCTCTCGGTGCAGTGAAGCGCCGGGGCCAGGGCCAAAAAGGGAGCTCTTCCATGACGATGACGCGCAGATTTCTCAATGGAGCCATCGCCGCCGCGGTACTGACCATCGCTGGCCTGTCCGGCGTCGCCGCCGCCGAAACGACCGTTCCCTACACGGCGGATGCGTTCAAGGCCGCCCAGGCTGCCGGGGCCCCGATCCTGGTCGAAATCCATGCTGTTTGGTGCCCCACCTGCAAGGCCCAGAAGCCGATCCTCGACAAGCTCACCGCCGATCCCAAGTTCAAGGACCTGAAAATATTCCGCGTCGATTTCGATTCCATGAAGCCGGTGGTCCATGAGTTCGGCGCCAACATGCAGTCGACCCTCATCGTGTTCAAGGGGACGACCGAGGAAGGGCGCTCGGTCGGCGACACCAAGGAAGCTTCCATCGCGGCCCTGCTCGACAAGAGCCTCTGATATCCCGTGATCACGCTGTTGCTGGCCTTCGCGGCCGGGCTGTTGTCGATCCTGTCGCCCTGCGTGCTGCCATTGGTACCGATTGTGCTCGGCGCCGCAGTCAACGCGCATCCGCGGGGGGCGCTCGCTCTTGCCGGGGGACTCGCGGTTTCCTTCACCGGGCTTGGACTGTTGCTCGCGCTGGCCGGCTTCGGTGCCACCATCGATGCCGGCCTGTTTCGGACCATCGCAGCGGCGATCATGATCCTGCTTGGTCTTGTGCTGTTGACGCCGTCGTTGCAGGCGCGGCTCGCGGCTGCCGGTGGGCCGCTTTCCGGCTGGATGGATCAGCGCTTCTCCTCCATTGCATCGTCCGGCGGGCTTGGCCAGTTCGGGATCGGTCTCTTGCTCGGCGCAGTGTGGTCGCCCTGCGTCGGGCCCACGCTCGGTGCGGCCTCGCTTCTGGCCGCGCAGGGACGCGACCTGCCGGAGGTTGCGCTGACCATGGCTGCATTCGGTATTGGCGCGGGTATCCCGCTGGCGTTGCTCGGCTTGCTGTCGCAATCGACCCTGATGCGCCTGCGCGCGCGCCTGGCGGTGGCGGGCATGCTCGGCAAGGGCCTGTTAGGCGCCGCCTTCGTTGTCGTCGGCATCGCCATCGTCAGCGGCGTCGACAAGCAAATCGAAGCATTGCTGGTCGATTTGTCGCCGCAATGGCTGACACAACTGACGACGTCGCTATAGACCCGATCCTCGTCGGGCCGCGGACGAGCCGCGTACCCTCAGCGCACCGAGGTGAAAAACCGCGCCAGGCGGAAGCCGGAGAGCCAATTCCACACCGGCTGGTGGCGGACGCCGAGATCCCAAGAGCCGACCACGGCATCGGCGCGGCCGACCAGATTGTCGATCGGCAGCAGCCCGACGCCGCCTTCGCGGACAGGCACGCGGCTGTCAGCGGAATTGTCGCGGTTGTCGCCGAGCACGAACAGATGTCCCGCCGGCACGGTGACTTCGGGCGTGTTGTCGAGCCGGCCGTTGTCGTGCAGCTTGAGGATCTCGTGGCTGACGCCGTTCGGCAGCGTCTCGACATAGCGATAGGCCGGCTCCTTGCCGCCCTCGTCGTCCTCGGCTTCGCCAAGCCCGTCCGGCTTCAGCGAAGCCGGGTGATCGTTGATGAAGAGCTGGCCCTGCCGCATCTGGATGCGGTCGCCGGGCAGTCCCACCACCCGCTTGACCCAGGCCTGCGAGGTGTCGCCCGGCCAGCGGAACACCACGACATCGCCGCGCTTGGGCGCCTCGCCGAACACGCGGCTGCTCTCCGGCAGATTGATCTGCATCGGCAGCGAAGCCGTGCCGTAGCCGTAGGGGAACTTGGAGGCGAGCAGCGCGTCGCCGATCATCAGCGTCGGCTCCATCGAGCCGGAGGGCACGTAAAACGGCTCGGCAATCGCGCCCTTGGCGATGAACACAGCGGCCACGATGCCGACGAGCTGCACCGCCTGGCTGCGCCAGCTGGAGCCGCTGGCGGTCTTGGTGCTGGTGGTCTTGCTCTCGGCCGGGTCGGACGTCTTCTCAACGCTCATCGGCCGGTGCCTCCAACAGTGATACGATCCATGCGCAGCGTCGGTTGTCCGACGCCAACCGGCACGCCCTGGCCGTTCTTGCCGCAGGTGCCGATGCCGGTGTCGAGCGCAAGATCGTTGCCGATCATGGAAATTCTATGCAGGTCGGTCGGCCCGTTGCCGATCAGCATCGCGCCCTTCAAGGGCGCGCCCAGCTTGCCGTTTTCTATTCTGTAGGCCTCGGTGCACTGGAAGACGTATTTGCCTGAGGTGATATCGACCTGACCGCCGCCGAAATTGGCGGCATAGATGCCGTTCTTCACCGAAGCGAGGATCTCGCCGGGGTCGCGGCCGCCTTCGAGCATGTAGGTGTTGGTCATGCGCGGCATCGGCACATGGGCATAGCCCTGGCGCCGGCCGTTGCCGGTCGGCTTCATGTTCATCAGCCGCGCGTTCTGTCGGTCCTGCATGTAGCCGACCAGGATGCCGTCCTCGATCAGCACGGTACGGCTGGTCGGCGTGCCCTCGTCGTCGATGGAGAGCGAGCCGCGGCGCGAGGCCATGGTGCCGTCGTCGACCACGGTGACGCCCTTGGCGGCCACCTGCTGGCCCATCAGGCCGGCAAAGGCCGAGGTCTTCTTGCGGTTGAAGTCGCCCTCGAGGCCGTGGCCGACCGCTTCATGCAGCATCACGCCGGGCCAGCCGGCACCGAGCACGACGTCCATTTCGCCGGCGGGGGCCGGCACCGATTCGAGGTTGATCAGCGCCTCGCGCAAGGCGCCGTCGGCGGCGTCGCGCCAGGCCTTGGTCTCGATGAAACGCGCATAGGGCTCGCGTCCGCCGTAACCCTTGCTGCCGCTCTCCTGCCGGTCGCCTTCGCCGGCGACCACGGAAATATTCACCCGCACCAGGGGGCGGATGTCGCGATAGCTCTCGCCGTCGGGGCGCAGGATTTCCACCACCTGCCAAGTGGCGGCCAGGCTGACGGTCACCTGCCGCACCCGCGGGTCCTTGTCACGGACATAGGCGTCGATTTCGCCGAGCAGCTTCACTTTGGTTTCGAAGCCGGGGGCGTCCAGCGGATTGTCGTCGCCATAGAGCCGTACATTGGTGTGGGCCGGCGCCGCCGCAAAGCTGCCGGAATAGCCGCCGCGGACGGCCGCGACCGCATCCGCCGCGCGGATCAGCGCCGCCTGGGAGACATCGGAGGAATGGGCATAGCCGACCGCATCGTCCTTCACCGCGCGTAAACCAAACCCTTGCGAGGTGTCGTAGGTCGCCTGCTTCAGCCGCCCGTTGTCGAACATCAGGGCTTCGGTTTGGCTATATTCCAGGAACAGTTCGCCGTCGTCAGCGCCGGACAGGCCGCGAGCCACTTCATGGCGCACGGCGTCGCGGTCGAGCTGGGCGCGGTCGATCAACGAGGTTGCTGCAGGGCTGGTCATCGCTCGGTCCGTTGTCGGAGAATGGAATCCAAGATAGTTCTTTCCTTGCCATTCGGCGAGAGGCAGGATCGGTACATTACGGAAACGACATGATTGACATCGTTCCGATCAGTGCGGGTCATATCGACAGCTTTCATCAAACCCTCGACGTCGTCGCGCGGGAACGGCGCTATCTGGCGTTTTTCGAGGCCCCGCCGCTCGAGACCACCCGCGCCTTCGTGCTCGACATGATCGGCCACGGCTACCCTCAATTCGTCGCGGTCACCGAGAGGGGCGACGTGGTCGGCTGGTGCGACGTGACACCGAAATCGCGTCCGATCTATGCACATGCCGGCGTCCTGGGAATGGGCCTTTTGCCGCAGTTCCGGCACCAGGGGCACGGAACCCGCCTGATGCGCCAGGCGCTGGACGCCGCGCGCGCCTTCGGCTTCTCCCGGGTCGAGCTCGCCGTGCGCCAGAACAACGAAAATGCCATCGCCCTCTACAAACGGTTCGGTTTCGTCACCGAAGGCTTCCAGCGCAACGCCTGCAAGGTGGACGGCGAATATGAGAACCTGATCCTGATGGGGCTGCTGTTCTAGGGGCCGACGAGCTTCGAATCCTAACCGCAGCGAAGGTTCACCTCTCCCGTCGGGAGAGGTCGATTTGCGCAGCAAATCGGGTGAGGGGTTACGGTCCCTCGTGTGAGCTGCGGCCCCTCACCCGGATTGCTGCGCAATCCGAACCTCTCCCCACTGGGGAGAGGTGAAGACCGAAGCCGCGGTCGGCAGCTAACCGGGCCCTGCTGCCCTCGCTATGGCAATTTGTCATATCCCTCCGACAGCCCGTTCAGGCTCAGGGGAAACCCGATGCCTTCTTCCGGCGTCTCGAAGATGATGAAGGTGGCGGTCTTTGCCGTCTTCAGCTGATTGAGCAGCTTGTCGTCCATCACGACCTCGGCGACGCAGCCATTGGGCAGGCAGCGGACGAAGCCGGCGCGGCCGACGTCGACATTGTCGAGCTTCAGGCCGAGCCCCGAAGGCAGCAGCACGCCGAGCGGCGCGACCACCCGCATCAGGCGGCTCTTCTGGTCGGCGGTCTTGAGCACGATGACGGTCAGGCCGGCATTGGAGCGGTCCTCGGCGACCACGCTCTGGATCAGGGCGCACTGCTCGTTCTGCGCACCTGGCGGGGTGTCGCAGCGGATCTGCCAGTCGCCATGGACCGAGCGCACCGCGCCCTGGGCATGGGCGGGAGCGCCGGCTCCGAACAGGGCGGCGGCCATCAGCCCGCAGGCAACGAGGCTTCTCAAAATCTGTCTTGCACGCCCCATCCGGGTCAGTCCCTTCGGAATTTTCCTTGAACCTGAGCACTTTAGTCGGTTTCGGCTTGATGGTCGCCGCCCCGCGTCGCCGACTGATCGAGCAATGACGGCGCGATCAAGGCACGCCGCACGGGTCGTCCCCGCGCCTCTTGTCACGAATCAGTCGCAGCTCACGGCCAGCCGATTGTGCGTACAACGGGGGATGCGCCTGTCAAGCGCGCCAGGCCCCGGAACGGCGTTTTTGCCCGCATTTTCACGGTAAAATGTGGCGCTCCGGCGCGCGTGGCCGCTCGTCTCGGGGAATAACCGGCGCGCCCGGCAGATGCGCCCTACGACTGCATTGCGATGCCTCAAGAATTATGGTTTGAGAAGCTTGATTTCTGCGTTCTGGCGATCCGGCCCTGGTATCCCTCGCGGATGCGCCAAGCGGCCGCTTGTTTGGGGGCGGATCCTCGTGCCGGCAGGCTAGCTGGTGCGATCTGGGGATGAAATAAAAGGGAGCGGAAACGACATGAACATGTCGAAGGGCGGGGTTGGCCGGCATTTGCTTGGTCTGGCGGTGGCCGGCGCTGCGGTTTTTGCGAGCGGCGCGGCGTTCGCGGAGTTGGGTCAGCCCTCGCCGTGGGAATACACCCTGCAGCCATCGGGCTCGCCGGTGATGGACAACATCCACTGGTTCCATACCGTGCTGCTCGTCATCATCACCCTGATCACGCTGTTCGTGCTTGGGCTGTTGATCACCGTGATGGTCAAGTTCAACGCCCGCGCCAACCCGGTGCCGTCGCGGACCACGCACAATACCCTGATCGAGGTGGCGTGGACGCTGATCCCGGTTCTGATCCTGGTGGGCATCGCGGTGCCCTCGTTCCGCCTCCTGTTCCTCGAGCTCGACGTTCCGAAGGCGGACGTCACCATCAAGGCGACCGGCAAGCAGTGGTATTGGAGCTACGCCTACCCCGACAACGGCAAGTTCGAATTTGATTCGCTGATGGCGCAGGACAAGCAGCCCCGCCTGCTCGGCGTCGACAACGAGATGGTGGTGCCGGTCAACAAGGTGATCCGGGTGCAGACCACCGGTGCCGACGTCATCCACTCCTTCGCCGTGCCCGCCTTCGGCATCAAGATCGACGCCATTCCGGGCCGCCTGAACGAGACCTGGTTCAAGGCCGAGAAGACCGGCATGTATTACGGCCAGTGCTCCGAACTGTGCGGCAAGGACCATGCCTTCATGCCGATCGCGGTGCGCGTGGTGACCGACCAGGAGTTCACGGCCTGGATCGAGGACGCGAAGAAGAAGTTCGCGTCCGCCAAGACCGATACCTACGCTTCGGCGGCGGACGCGGCGCAGTAAACCCTGTGCCGCGACTTGAACCAATAAAGGGCGACCAGGACCTCGAAAAGCGGTCCGAGAGGGACTTCAAGGCTAGGATTTGAAAAGATGGCAACGAACGTAGCGACGCACGACGCTCATGACGATCATGCCCACGACCACCCGACCGGGATGAAGCGCTGGCTGTTCTCGACCAACCACAAGGACATCGGCACGATGTACCTGGTGTTCGCGATCATCGCCGGCGTCATCGGCGCCGCGATGTCGATCGCGATCCGCGCCGAGCTGATGTATCCGGGTGTGCAGATCTTCCACGAGACCCACACCTACAACGTGTTCGTGACCTCGCACGGCCTGATCATGATCTTCTTCATGGTGATGCCGGCGATGATCGGCGGCTTCGGCAACTGGTTCGTGCCGCTGATGATCGGCGCCCCCGACATGGCGTTCCCGCGCATGAACAACATCTCGTTCTGGCTTTTGCCGGCCTCCTTCGCGCTCCTGCTCAGCTCGACCTTCGTCGAGGGCGAGCCGGGCGCCAACGGCGTCGGCGCGGGCTGGACCATATACGCGCCGCTGTCGACCTCCGGCCATCCGGGACCGGCGGTGGATTTTGCGATCCTGTCGCTGCATCTGGCCGGTGCCTCCTCGATCCTCGGCGCCATCAACTTCATCACCACCATCTTCAACATGCGCGCCCCCGGCATGACCTTGCACAAGATGCCGCTGTTCGTGTGGTCGATCCTGGTGACGGTGTTCCTGCTCCTGCTGTCGCTGCCCGTGCTCGCCGGCGCCATCACCATGCTGCTCACCGACCGTAACTTCGGCACCACCTTCTTCTCGGCCGATCAGGGCGGCGATCCCGTGCTGTTCCAGCATCTGTTCTGGTTCTTCGGCCATCCCGAGGTGTACATCCTGATCCTGCCGGGCTTCGGCATGATCAGCCAGATCGTGTCGACCTTCTCGCG
>DATGMN010000053.1:0-3772 GCA_035293585.1 Bradyrhizobium sp.
CCGCCGACCGGCGGCTTCGGCTTGAACTCCGGCGTGCAGGATGCGCACAACCTCGCCTGGAAGCTCGCTTACGTGCTGCGCGGGATCGCCTCCGACAAGCTGCTCGAGTCCTACGATGTCGAGCGCCGCCCGGTGGCGCAATCCAACGCCGATTTTTCCTACGGCAACCTGATTCGCTTCCGCCGCCTCGACGATGCCGTGCGCTCGGGCAATGAGGACCGCATCCGCTTCTGGGTCAACGACCTCGACAACCATCTGCACTCGATTGGCCAGGCGCTCGGCTTCTCCTATGAGGAGGGCGCGGTCATCCCCGACGGCACGCCGCGCGGCGGACATCTGACGCGGTTCTATTTCCCTTCCGACCGTCCAGGCGGCCGCTTCCCGCATCTATGGCTCGACATGGCGCGAAAGCGCTCCACGCTCGATTGGTTCGACAAGGAGTTCACGGTGGTCACCGGCCCGCTCGGTGGCGAGTGGCTGGAGGCCGGCCGCGCCGTCTCCGAAAAAACCGGCATCCGGCTCAACCTGCAGAAGCTGCCGAATGCACATTCGTCGGACGGTATCCAGATGGGCCCGCGCGGCGCGGTGCTGGTGCGGCCCGACGGCCATGTCGCCTGGCGCATCCCCTACATCCCGGAAAACCCCACGCGCGAACTCGCCGGCGCGCTGCAGACTGTGCTGCACTAGCCATGGAGAGAATAGAGGCCAACGGCATCTCGATCAGCTACAAGCGCACTGGCGAAGGCCCGCCGCTGGTGCTGCTGCACGGCGCAGAAGCCGACCATGCGATGTTCGATGCGTTCGCTGCGCAGCTTGCGCCGCATTTCACCGTCGTCGCCTATGACCAGCGCGACTCCGGTGCTACGCGCAATCCGGCGGCGCGTTACGGCCTCGGCGAGCTCGCCGACGATCTCGCCGCGCTGATCGGAGTGCTCGGCATTTCGCGCGCCCATGTGTTCGGCACGTCGTTCGGTGGTGCCATTGCGCAAGTCGCGGCCGTCCGGCACCCCGCGTGCATCGATCGCCTGGTGCTCGCCTCGACGTTTCGCGTCGGCGTATCGGTAGCCTCGATCAATCCGGAAGGCTTTCCGCGATTTGCCGAGCTGCGGGCTAAGCTGCCGGAGTCGCTGCCGGCCTTTGCCGAATATTTCTTCCCGCCGAGCTTCATCGCGAGCCATCCGCATGCCCTCGCCATCTTCACCGGCAACCAGCGCGATGCCGGACAACGCGAGCGCCGCGGTGCGGTGTCGGCGCAGCCGATCGCGATATCGCTTGCCGAGGTCAAGGCGCCGACCCTCGTGCTCGCCGGCCGCGAGGATCGCCTGATCCCGCCGGCGCACACGCTGTCGCTGGCCTGCGAGATCGCAGGGGCCCGCACCGCCGTGGTCGACGGCGTCGGCCATGTCGGCACCATCCAGGATCCGGCCGCGGTCGCGGCGGAGGTGATCGCCTTTTTACAGAGCAAAAAACCAGAAGATATCGTGGAGGAGAACGACGATGGCGGAATTCAGGGAGGATCTCGTCTCAGCCTATGACCGGGCGCGTCTCGATACGCGCTACTGGATCAGCATTGCACTCGGCATCTTTACCAGCGTCTTCGACTATTTCGATTACTACGTCGTCGGCTTCCTGGTCGCGGTGCTGGCGCCGCAATGGCACTTGAGCTTCGGGCAGACCTCGCTGATCCTGCTCACCGCAGGCGTCGGCGCCATCCTGGGCTCGCTGGCCTGGGGCGCGCTCGCCGACCGTTTCGGGCGTAAGGCGCTGCTGGTGGCCGGCGTCACGTTGTGTGCGTTGAGCGCGGGCTCGGTCTCGTTCATACCCGATGGCGCCTGGGTCACCTTCGCCGCCTTACGCTTCTTCGTCGGCTTCGGCGTCGGCGCTGCCGCTTCCGTCGCGGTGCCCCTGATCGTCGAATATACGCCGACGCGGCATCGCACCGTGGTCACCAGCGCCACCGTAATCCCGGTTTCGCTCGGCATCCTCGCCGCATCGCTCTCGGCGGCAACGCTTCTGCACCAGATCGGCTGGCGCGGACTGGCTGCATTAGGTTTCCTGCCGCTGTTGCCGGCGCTCCTGATTGCGCTGATCATGCCGGAGTCGGTGCGCTGGCTGGTGTCGCGCGGCCGTGATGCGGACGCACGCCGCATCGTCGCGCGCGCCTTGCATGTGGCGCCCGATGCCTTGCCGCCGCCGGCGCTCGAGACCGTCGCCAGACCACAGAGTGCCGGCTTTGCCGAGTTGCTCGCGGAGCCGCGGCGCTTCTGGCTGACCGTCATCGTCTGGTTCGGCGCCAGCACCGCAAATTACGGCGTTTTCCTGTGGGGGCCGACCATCGTGGCGCTGTTGATGGGTGTGTCGCCGGTTGAAGTCGCTCATCTGTTCGTGATCGTCTCGCTCACCGGCATGATCGGGCGCGCCGTCTTCTCGGTGCTGCCGCAATGGATCGGGCGACGACGCTGCGGCGAGATCATGGGCTATGGCATCGCGATCTCGCTTGGCGCGGCCGGCCTGTTGTTCGATCGCACGCTGTTCGGCTATCCCGCCTTCATCGTGCTGTTGATCCCGGCGGCGTTGTTCTTCGACGGCGGCTTCTCCAACATCGCGCCCTATTCCGCCGAGATCTTCCCGGTTCGCCTGAGCGCGCGCGGCGTCGGCCTCGCGCAGGCGGCCAATGGTGTCGGCAAGATCGCAGGCCCGTTGTGTCTGGCGCTGATCGCCGGCACCTCCAACCTGATCACGCCCAAGGCCACGATGGACGCGGTCACGCCGGCGTTCCTGTTCCTGGCGGCCTGCGGTCTCGCCATCGGGCTCGCCTTCACGCTGCTCGGGGTCGAAACCCATGGCCGGCCGCTGGCTTTGGCGACGCCGGAAGGCGGTGAGACGGCGGGAACCGTGGTCGTCGGCCTCGGCCGAAAGACAGAGGGCGTTGCGGCGCGGCCGACCCCGACCTAGCTTTCGATTGGGCCATCAGCACAAAACAAGGAAACACATGATGCAACACAGCGTCGACATCAGAACGGCGTCCCGAGCCATCCCGTTCGACACCGGCAAGCTTGACCGGCTGATGGAGCAGGCGGGCCTCGACGTGCTGCTCGTCACCTCCAAGCACAATGTGCAATATCTGCTCGATATCGAGCGCGCGATCTTTTTCGACTACATGGATGCGCTCGGCGTCAGCCGCTATCTCCCGGTCGTCGTCTATGCCAAGGGCGCGCCCGACAAGGCCGGCTATGTCGCCCATCGGATGGAGAGCTATCAGCGGCAGCTGGAGCGGCCATGGCTTAAGGAGCTGCGCATCTCCTGCAACGGCTCCGTCGATGCGATCGCAACAGCCGTTGAGATGATCCGTAAGAGCGGCGTCCCCGCCAAGCGGATCGGCGTCGAGATGGCTTTCCTGCCGATGGATGCCGGCAACGCGCTGCGCGACGCGTTTCCGCACAGCGAGATCAAGGATGCGCTGTTCGTGCTGGAGCGGCTGCGCGCGGTGAAGACGCCGGCGGAATTGGCCAAGCTGCGCACGGCTTCCGATCTCGTGATCGAGTCAATGCTCGACGTGATCGCCCATCACGGCCCGGGGAACACCAAGCGGCAGCTGTTCGATGCGCTGAAGGTCGCGGAGGTGAAGCGGGGGCTGACCTTCGAATACTGCCTGTTGGCCGCGGGCGCGAGCCACAACCGTGCGCCCTCGGAGCAGCGCTGGGAGCAGGGCGATGTGCTCTCGCTCGATTCCGGCGGCAATTATCATGGCTACATCGGCGACCTCGCCCGC